>CAVQHD010000001.1:0-1916168 GCA_963712275.1 uncultured Rhabdochlamydiaceae bacterium
GATTCGTGCCGGGAATAGAAACCTCGATGGGAGAGAAAAGGTCAGCGGAGGCTTTCCAAGATTGCAGGGCAGTTTTGTTCCCCTCTAACTGATTGGAAGGGGTTTTCTCAGAGGCTTTGTTAATCTTTCTAAGCCGTTTCTCAAATTTGGGACTGCCGTTAGACAAACAAGTGATTTTGGAAATGCCGTAGCCGACAGGCTTGGATGCGAGAAAGAGCTTCTGGACGAAATCGAATTCGGGATCGGAGCTTATGACTTCGGCCCTCCAGAAACCATTTTCAACGAGTGGGGATTTAAGACGTCCTTCGAGATCCGGACTGATTTTCCAAGGGGTTCTTGGACAGTGGGGTTTCAGGTGGGGCGGGATAAGAGCTAAAGCAGCCATGTGTATACTCCTTAGAAAATCTGATCAAATAAATCTTAGCAAAATTCAAGATTTTTAGCTGAAGATTTGTAAATGTTCACTACCTCCCCGTTTGCGAAGCTTAGGAGAGGTGGTGAACATTTACCAAAATTTCACCCTTGTACACGGCGAAGAAGCCACTTGATGTTTTCAACGGGGGTGTCGGGAAGAATGCCGTGACCTAAGTTGAAGAGATAGCCGCGGCTGCCTTCCATTGCTTGGAGCAAATGGTCTGCGTGAAGCTGAAGAGAAGCAAGAGGCCCCTTTAGCAGGTCGGGGTTGAGGTTGCCTTGAACCGCAATGGAAGAGGGGACCTGTTTTCGAATCTCTGCCATCTCCATCTCCCAATCGAATCCAATCCCAGCGGGGTTAAGTGAAACAAGCTCTGGAATATAGCGAGAGGAGCCGCGGCAAAAGAGAATGAGAGGAACTCCTGAAGGGCGCATCCCCTCCACCAGTTGGGTGAGATAGGGAAGTGCAAGAGACCGAAATTCGTCGGGAGGAAGAAGCCCTGCCCACGAATCGAAAATCTGAATCACATCAATTCCCGCCTCCACCTGCATCTTCAGGTACTCAAGGGAAGCTGCTGTGACTTTTTCAAGCCACGCGGGAGTGAGCCGTTTCATATACCGGCAAACGGTATACGGCCCTCCGCAAAAGCCGATAAGAGGCACTTGCAGAGTGGGTTTCAAAAGACGAATGGCGTGGGATACAAACTGCAGCGTTGGATTAACGGGACGTTCTATTTCTTGAGTGGGAGGGGTCAGATTCATTCGCCCTTGTCCATCTGGGCCCGTGGTAAAATCCATGGTGAATCCAAAAACTTCTGTGATCACTAAGATATCGGAGAAAAGAATCGCCGCATCAAATCCCAAAAGATCAATCGGAAGACGGGTCACTTCGGCGGCCAGCTCTGGTGTATGGACAAGCGTGTGAAATGAATGACTTGCCCGAAGAGCTTGGTACTGGGGAAGATACCGCCCTGCTTGCCGCATGATCCAGATGGGAGGACGGTCCACCTTTTCACATCGAAGCGCTCTTAGAAAGACATCATTCATGTGGCTAGAAGTTTATTCAAAATCGCGTCGACGGTAAACCCAAACTCTTCGGCAAGGTCGGCCTGAGGAGCTGATTCTCCAAAGGTCTTCATGCTGATGGCAATCCCTTCAGGCCCAATCCACCGATCCCAACCGAATCTGACGCCTGCTTCAATGCTAACCCGCTGACCTAAATCTCCTCCAATGACAGATGATTGATAGGATGGCTCTTGAGCTTCAAATAGCTCCCAGCATGGCATGGAGATAACCCGAACCCCTTTCCCCTGTTTTTCTAAGGCAGAGGCGACATCAAGTGCAAGGGAAAGCTCAGAGCCCGTTGCAAACAGAGTAAAGTCAGGGCCTTTCTTCTCCTGTTTCACAATATAGGCTCCTCTGCCAACACCTTCGGCATAGGGACGGTGCGTGTTGCCCAAATCAGGCAAGGCTTGGCGCGATAGCAATAACGCCGTGGGTCCCTGGTATCGAAGGGCTGCGATCCACGCCATTTTCACTTCCCAATTATCTGCAGGACGAATCACTTGCAGACGAGGAATCGATCGGAGCGCTGCAATGTGTTCGATCGGTTGATGGGTGGGGCCATCTTCTCCTAAGAAGATCGAATCGTGGGTGAATTGATAAATCACCTGCACTTTAGAGAGCGCAGCTAAGCGAATGGCATTCCGCATATAGTCTGAGAAGGTCAAAAATGTCCCAACAAACGGGATGATCATCTGTGTTTGTGCAAGGCCTGTTGCTGCAGCGGCCATGGCAAACTCTCGAACTCCATATTTGATATTCCGTCCAGTCCACTCTCCCTGACTGACAATGGGAAATTTCTTCATCAGAGTGAGGTCTGAACACGAGAGGTCCGCCGATCCTCCATAGAGCCCAGGAAGCTCATTTCCTAATACATCTAACACAATTTGGGATGCATTTCGTCCTGCTAGGGGAGATTTCATCTCAATCTGCGCTAGTTTTTGCTCAAGGTCTTTAGGGATCTCATGATGAACCATTTTTTCAAAATTGCGCGCGAGATCAGGGTGGGCGGTTTTCCATTGTTGAAAGAGGCGGTTCCACTCGGCTTCAAGCTCTTTCCCTTTTTTAAGCCGCTCAGCGAAAAATTCCGAAACAGCTGGAGGAACGAAAAAATTTTCTTCAGGAAGTCCGAGCGCCTTTTTAGTCGCTTCTACCTCCTCCAAGCCCAAAGGAGATCCGTGTACTTTATGAGTTCCCGCTTTATTTGGAGACCCCTTTCCGATGATCGTGTGAAGAATGACAAGGCAAGGACGTTGCTGATCATTCTGAATTTCAAGAAAGGTCTGCTCTATCTCATTAAAGTTGTAGCCGTTCACCTCATAGACATCCCACCCATAGGCCTTATAACGCATTTTGGTGTCTTCAGAACAACATTCTGTGAGCGGACCATCAAGACAAATTTTGTTAGAGTCGTAAACCAAGACAAGGTTATTTAATCTCAGATGCCCCGCTAAAGAAGAGGCTTCAGAAGAAATCCCTTCCATGATGCATCCATCGCCTGCTAAGCAATAGACCTTATTGTTAAAGAGCGTATATTGATCGGTATTAAACCGAGCCCCTAGCAGTTTGAGGCCGAGTGCTTGCCCCACGGCATTACCGACTCCTTGCCCTAAAGGACCTGTCGTTGCCTCCACCCCTGGTGTAATATGCATTTCCGGATGTCCGGGTGTTAACGAATGGAGCTGCCTAAACCGCTTGATTTCCTCCATTGAAAGAGGAAATCCCGCCAAATGAAGGCATGAATAGAGAAGCATCGATCCGTGGCCTGCTGACAGAACAAATCGGTCGCGCCCCAGCCACTGAGGGTTTTTAGGATTATGCCTTAGTAAACACCCATAAAGATAGGCCCCAAATTCAGCGCATCCCATTGGAAGCCCTGGATGGCCAGAATTGGCCTTCTGAACAGCCTCCATAGATAGTTCTCGTATCGTATTTGCAATTTTACTCAGTTGTTTAACCAGCGGCTGTTCCATATTCGCGAACCCCTAATTTTAGGGGGTAGTATAACTTGAGAGGCGATTTTATACTCAAACAACTTGAGTTGTTTGGAACCTTATTACACAAATCGGAGGTATAAACACCGAGCACACCGAGAAAAAATTTTGCTAATTTTTTCTCGGTGTGCTCGGTGTTTATACCTCCGATTAGGGCATTTTAAAGAAAATATTTTATCTGCAAATAATTCTCCTGGGAGGTACACTGTTTTTACTTTTTTAAAGAGGGCTTTTTATGACTGGTCTTGTTCGTGCCGCTGCTTCTTATGTTACGACGCTGATCCCAGAATGGACTGATCGGCAAATCCTTTGCTCAAGCTTGCTGCTATGGATTGCTCGGATAAATTCTAAGGGACGAGAAGAATGCACCTTGGTGAAAAGTCTTAGCTTCAGATGTGAAGATTCTGCTCCCTATATCCAGTGGCTGAAGCAAACCTACACTCCAGAGGTCGTTCAAGAAGCAATCGAACATCCAGAAATAACCCTTCTTAGGGGTCATCTCAAGGATTTAATCTCTAGAGTTTTTACAGTTGCAGCTTATTTTTTCACCCTTGATCTCTCACTCTACGCCTCTTTGACTCATCTGATGTCTCAATCAGAAAAAATTGCTGGGGTTTCTCTGCCTCTTCTGAAACGGCTCGATTCTATTCCTGCGATCCCTCGCTTACTCGGAGCTCGGGTCATGCTCTTAAGCCCTCTGATTCTGATCGTCGCACATGCAATCTTCATTGGTCTTAGCTACTTAACAAACGGTGAAAATGACCAAATCGAATGGCTCAAGGATAAGACAGGACTTTTAAATCGATGGAGTGAGGCGCTGCTCAATCTTCGCTTTGCGGTGCTTTGTTTGAATCTATCCAAAACCATCCCCCAATCTCTTGGATTTACAATTTGTTCCGTGGCCATAAACAAACTCTTGCCTGCCAAATATCAACAGATAGAATCTATTCTAAAACCCTTCCTTCCAGGGTTATTTAAAGCAGATTACTTCCCTACCGCAGGTTTTGGCATGGCTCTGGACGCCCTTCATTCAAACATGAAGAGTTTTTTAACTCCTTTTTATTTGTTGAGAGATTTGTATGAAAGGCAAAGCGCTCTGGTACCTTTACCTTCAAAAAACCTAGCGGATGCTAAACAACGCATTGAAGGCGCGCTTAAGTTTATATCAGACGACCTGGAATACAACTCTATTACCCAACTTCAAGCCAATGGACTTAAAAAGGACTTGGCTCAGAAAGGGGATGCCATTTTAAAAGACTTTATCTCTCGCTCTTCAGAAGAAGATTTAACAGCTCAAGGAAAAGTTGGCTTACCATTGCATCAAATCTACGGTCCTGAAGGGTTCATGGCGCAACTTTACATCCCTGAAGAGTTCATGGAACAGCTTCATCCTCCTAAAGGTGGTGATTGGAATTGTTTCTGTACATGTCTGCAGCTGGTAAAAAAGGCTGACAATGCAGTCTCTAGTAATAACATTCTTGCCGCCTGCCAAACCCTTCAAGAAGCCGCTAGATCCATTCTGAGCGGCTTAAGTACGGAGAATCTTACAAAGCAGCAAGCAGCCTTTTTCAAATATGTTCTCAATAAAATAATGACTGAGTTTTATGATAAGGTCATTAGTCCTAAGCTTATTAATCATCCGGGCTTCTTAGCTGAGCAAGGTATTGAAACAGCTCTCAGATCGATCTATGGAAAGGAGGGCTTTCTCGGTAAGCTGGCTTCTTCCGAAGAAAATCATTATTTTAATCAACTTTCATGGACCATTTTTGCCTTTAAATTGAGTCTGTTTAAGGATAAGCCTCCGAATGACAATGAAAAAGCTGAAAATACCCTTAACATACAAGCGCTCAGCGACGGCGTTTATGAAATCTTAGAAGAAATGTACAAAGATCCAGCCTGTAAATCTTTTGTACAATCAAAACTTAAAGAACTGCCTGAAAAAGAGCGCTCAGAAACAGAGCTACATCAAGAAATAAAATCGGCAATCCAAGCTTATATTGCACAGTCTCCAGATTTCACCTCCTTACGGGAAGCTCTCCTCTTCTTTAACAAAGACTTTAAGTTTAAAACCCATTCTTTTGGAGCGCATCTCAAAAAACTGCAGCAAGATATCGGCATCCCAAAAGATGGGCAGATATTGGATGAAAACATCCCTCCTGAAGGACTTAGGGATACAATTCGACTTTTTATCAAATCAATGCCGAATTCAAGCTGAAGGACTCATATGCTATCACAGCAAATCCGCCTTGATTTTTTAAACTACTTTAAGCAGAAAAACCACGCCGTTATTCCATCCTCATCGGTCATTCCGCAGGACGATCCGACACTTCTTTTTACCAATGCCGGAATGAATCAATTTAAAGATGTCTTTTTAGGAAAGAGCCGCCGCGATTACACGCGGGCGGCAACGTCTCAAAAGTGCATCCGTGTCGGCGGTAAACACAACGATCTCGATAATGTGGGTCATACAAGCCGCCATCTCACCTTTTTTGAAATGCTCGGGAATTTTTCCTTTGGAGATTATTTTAAATCGGAAGCGATCCGGTTTGCCTGGGATCTTTCGACTCACGTGTTCCAATTTGAGCCCGAAAAAATTTGGATCACGGTTTTCCGAGACGATGACGAAGCCTTTGAGCTTTGGAAACAGCTCGTGCCTGAAAGCCGAATTGTCCGGATGGATGAAAAAGACAACTTCTGGTCGATGGGAGAAACAGGTCCCTGCGGCCCTTGCTCAGAGCTTTACTTTGATCGAGGCCCTGAGTATGGCGATGCAGCGTCGATTTTACACGACACAGCTGGAGAGCGGTATTTGGAGTTTTGGAACCTCGTCTTTATGCAGTTTAATCGAGATGCTTCTGGCAAGATGTCTCCTTTACCAAAACAGTCGATTGATACAGGAAGCGGCCTTGAGCGGGTTGTCTCCCTCAAAATGGGCGTTGACAACCTGTTTTTAACCGATATTCTCCGGAGCTTGATCGCTCAAATTGAACACCTTGCAAAACGGCCCTATGTCGCAACCGATACACTCCACGCCCCTGCTTTTCATGTCATTGCCGATCATATCCGGTCGCTCGCCTTTGCGATTGCCGATGGGGCCCAGCCGAGCAACATTGAGCGAGGGTATGTGTTAAGAAAGCTCCTTCGCCGCTCTGTTCGGTATGGCCGCCTCTTAGGCATGCAGGAGCCGTTCCTCGCGCGCGTCTTTCCTCGGCTCCTTGAACTGATGGGGGACGACTACCCTGAGCTCAAAAGCGCTGAAAAACGAATCGAAGAGATTCTCACCCTTGAAGAAGAGGCTTTCTTGCGCACTTTAAAAAGAGGAGGAAACATCTTGTCATCGGTGATTGCAACCGCTGAGCACCGCGCCACCAAAGAAATCACCGGCGAAGAGGCGTTTAAACTGAAAGATACGTACGGCCTTCCCTTAGAAGAAATCCTCTTGATTGCAAAAGACTCCCACCTAACGGTCAATTTAGAGTCGTATCAACTGCTGGAGGAGCAGGCGCGGGATAAATCAAAAGCGGCCCATGTCAAAGAGTCGCAAGCGGTGGAAGAGAATCTTTATAAACAGTTTGCAGGAGCAACGTTTGTTGGATATACCGATCTGAGCTGCACAGCAAAGGTTGAGGCGATTTTAGCGGATGGCAAACCGGCTGCTGAAATCCACGCAGGAGAGCGCGGAATGATTCTCTTGGATCGAACCCCTTTTTATGCAGAAAAAGGAGGGCAGGTCGGCGATCAAGGGACGCTTTCCACAGAGAAGGCTCAGCTCTCTGTCCTCGACTGCCAATCTCCTTACCCTGGAGTCATCGCTCATTTAGTCCATTGCGACAGAGGATCGCTCCGAGTTGGTGAAACCGTCTCCGCCCAAATCGAAACTGTCAGACGAAGAGAGATTCAAAATAACCACACAGCCACCCACCTTCTACACTGGGCTCTTGTTCAAGTGCTTGGGGAACATATTCGGCAAGCTGGATCGCTTGTCGAAGCAGAGAGATTCCGGTTTGACTTCAACCACCACAAACCTCTTTCTAAAGAAGAACTTTTAGCCGTTGAAGATCTCGTGAACGAAAAAATCCGAGAAAATAGACCCGTCGCCTCGTACGAGCTCTCCTACGACGACGCTCAAAGGCGCTCCGATATTAAGCAGTATTTTGACACCTATGGAGCAAAGGTGCGCGTGATCGACATTGACTTCTCTAAGGAACTCTGCGGAGGAACCCATACTTCATCGACAGGAACGATTGGGTATTTCCGCATTGTAAAAGAAGGGAGCATTGCGGCAGGAGTTCGTCGTATTGAAGGGGTCACGGGAGCGGCAGCGGACCGTTTCGTTCGAGCTCAGCTAAAAGAATTAGAAACAAATCTCTCGACCCAAGCAGCCGATATGAAAACCTTGCAGCAGCAGCTCAAAGTCGCCCGTAAAGTGGTTTTAAGAGAACTCGCCTCTTCCCTTGTAAAAACGGCTGTTCCTGAAGGGTCGACCCATTTTTTGAGCTATGTCGCTTCCGTCGATTCGGATGAGCTTGCCCCTCTTTCCGAAGAGATTGCTCTCCAACTTCCCTCTGGCGTCATCTTACTTGCGCTTAAAATGGAAGGGAGATGCCAGGTGATTTTAAGACTTACACCCGATCTTGTGAAAAAGGGATGGAATGCGGCTCAAATCCTCAAAGAGGCCGCCCCTCTTATTGGCGGGGCAGGAGGCGGACGTCCTGAGATGGCCCAGGCAGGCGGGAAATCCCCCCACCATCTCGAGCAATTTTTTGTGAAAATTCATCAGACGATCCGTGGACTTCGGTAGCCCCTCTCTAGATCACTTCCGCGACCATCTTATAGAGATTCCATCGATGCTGATCGAAGGGCTTTGGGATGCCCCTAAGGCTGCTTTGCTCCGGCTCTTTCAGCAGAGGTCGAAGAAAAATATTCTGGTTTTGATCAGTGAGAGCCATCAGAGCAAGCTGCTCGATGACGGACCCTTTTTTGAGCTGATAAACCTCTTTGAGTTCCCTTCCTGGGAAACACTGCCAGGCGAAGAGATTCCTCCGAGCTGTGATATCGTCGGCAAGCGCCTTGAAATCTTGCACCATCTGTTAACAACCCCTTCTCCTTCGATCATCGTCTGCCCTCTGCAAGCCGCCCTGCAAAAAGTGCCCTCCCCCTCCTTCTTTAAGCCGCTGTGCCGTGTCTGGAAGGTAGGCGACGAAGTTCCCTTTAACTCCCTACCAACCACCCTCTCCAGCCTTGGATACCGCCGCTGCCCCGTTGTCGTAGATAAAGGAGAATTTGCGGTTCGTGGAGGGATTATCGATCTCTTTCCTGTCAGCGCGCCTGAGCCTTACCGCATCGAATTTTTCGGAGATACGATTGATAATATTCGATCGTTTGATCCCATCGGCCAAAAATCGATCATCAAAGTCTCCCGTTTTTTTCTCTCCCCCGCTCAAGAAACAGTTTCTCAAGAAGACTCGACCCTGCTCTCCTACCTAGGATCCGAAACCCTTATCGTCTTCGACAAACTCCTTGAGCTCGAAGACCGATGGGTTGCCCTTCAAAAGCTTCCAACCCGCTCCATGGTCACTTTTCCCGCCCTTCTTGATCAGCTCAAATCATTTCAAACCCTTTTCTTAAGTGACCGCCCGATTGAAGAGCTCTCCGAAGTCCATCTCGGTAAAAAAACCGGCCGCGCCTTTTATTCAGGAAAAGATCCGCTTCAACCTCTCACCTTTGAATGTTTTGGGCGGCCCTTCCAAACAGCTCGGTGGAATTCACCCTTTCTTCCGATTTCAACCATCGATCTTCACCGAAAAGATCTGGAAGTTCGATGTCTCTATGAACACCAGCCAGAGCAGCAGATATTTCAAAAACAAATCCCCAGCCCCCATTTTTTTAAAGGGTATCTCTCTAGTGGATTTGGACTTGCTGACTCCACCACTGTCCTTCTCCCAATAACAGAGCTCACCCATAAACAAAAGATCAGGCGAGAGCGATGGAGAAATACCTACCATACACCTCCCTCCGATTTTCACGAACTGGCTCCTGGAGATCTGATTGTCCATTTTCACCATGGAATTGGAAAATATCTCGGCCCTGAAAAAAAACCGAACCACCAGGGCATCGAAACCGAATTTCTCTCTCTTGAATACGCAAGTGGAAGTAAACTCTACGTCCCCGCTTCCCAATCCCATCTTGTGAGCCGGTATATCGGCTCAAAAGAAGAGGTCCCCTCCTTGCACACGCTGGGGACCAAACAGTGGCTCCGCGCTAAAACACGCGTTCAAAAAGCAATTGTCGGCTACGCCCAAGAGCTCCTCAAAATGCAAGCAGAGCGGCAAGTGCGAGGAGGATTTCTCTTTCCGCCTGACAGCCTCACTTTGCTTCAATTTGAAGAGGAGTTTCCCTACCCTGAGACCGAAGATCAACTCCGCGCCATTTCCGAAATCAAGCAAGACATGTGCTCGGCTAAAGCGATGGACCGTCTTCTGTGCGGCGATGTCGGCTATGGGAAAACCGAGGTGGCGATACGGGCTGCTTTTAAAGCGGTGTATGATGGAAAAAAACAGGTTGCTGTTTTAGTTCCTACCACAGTCTTGACCCTGCAACATTTCGAGACCTTTTGCGAGCGGATGCGTAACCATCCGATCGTCGTCAAGGCAATCTCCCGTTTTCACTCTGCAAAAGAGGTTCGAGAAACAGTTCAAGGCATCAAAGAAGGCACTGTTGACATCCTCATCGGCACCCACAGGCTCCTCTCCAAAGATGTCATCTTCAAAGACCTAGGCCTCATTATCATCGATGAAGAGCAGCGATTTGGCGTGCGGGCAAAAGAGCACCTCAAAGCGCTGAAAGTCGGGGTCGACTGCCTCACCTTAACGGCAACTCCCATCCCTCGCACCCTCTACCTCTCTCTTTTAGGCGCGCGTGACATCTCTGTCGTCAATACTCCTCCCCAAGATCGACTTCCCATTAAAACCATCCTCACAGAGCGAGACCCCACCGTCATTACAAATGGCCTTTTAAGAGAGCTCTCCCGTGATGGTCAAGCCTATTTCATCCACAATCGCGTTGAGTCGATCGACCTTATCTCAAGCGAGCTTGGAAAGCTCCTCCCTCAAGCTAAGATTGTCACAGGGCATGGACAAATGCCCGGAGATGAGCTCGATACTGTTTTCTACGCCTTCAAGAAAGGAGAAGCCGACATTCTCGTTGCCACAACCATTGTGGAAAATGGAATCGACATCCCAAATGCCAACACCATTTTCATTGACCGCGCCGACCAGTTTGGCCTCTCCGACCTCTACCAGCTGCGGGGGCGCGTGGGCCGGTGGAATCGCCCTGCCTACGCCTACCTCTTAGTTCCCCGTCTCAAAGAGCTTCCTGAAATCGCCCGCAAACGGCTCTACGCCCTTCTCGAAGCTCAAGGATATGGAGCGGGAATGAAAACAGCCAAGCGCGACTTAGAAATTCGAGGGGCGGGCGATCCCTTGGGAGAAGAGCAGTCAGGAGAACTATCGATCATTGGATTTCATCTCTATTGCAAACTTGTCAGCCGTGCCATTGACGCCCTTAAGAAACAGCAAGACCCCTCTTTCCTCGAGACGAAAATGGAATTTCCCTACGACGCCAGACTCCCCGAAGACTACATCCCTGAAATCTCTCTTCGACTCGAGATGTACCACCGCCTTGGAGATGCAACAACCCCTGAAGAAGTCGATGCCCTCTTCAATGAACTCAAAGACCGGTTTGGCACGCCTCCCATCCCAACTCTCTGGCTCTACCACCTCGCCCGCCTTCGCACCTTTGCCGCCTCCCTTCGGTACACCCTCCTCAAGTTCAATTCCTACACCCTCGAGGCCGAGCGGCTCACCTCTAAAGGCCCGCTCAAGCGCACCTACCCCCTCAAGTCCCCCAAATCCCCCGCCGACCTCGAAAAGCAAACGATATCTTTGATAAGTATTTAATATTAAACTGTTTGAATCCGACTATTCTAATGCATATGTTATTTTGGTCGCGACTAAAATAACATATGCGTTAAATTGGTCGTATGAAAAGAGTCTACGAAATTCTCCTTGAAGAACATCTAGCCAACCATCGGCAAATGGGCTTCCTTTCAGGCCCAAGACAGGTCGGAAAAACCACCACCAGCCTTGAGGCTTCTTCTGAAAGCCCCCTTCATTTCTATTTTAACTGGGACAACGAAGACCACCGTGCCCTGATCATTAAAGGCCCGGCAACCATTGCCCTTGTAGCAAAGTTAGACGAAGTGCAAACAACACTTCCCATCCTCATCTTTGATGAAATCCACAAGTACCGAAACTGGAAGAGATTTCTCAAAGGATTCTTTGACACCTACGAAAAAAAATGCCGCATTGTCGTGACAGGCAGTGCCAGATTGAATATTTATAAACGTGGAGGCGATAGCCTCATGGGACGGTATTTGCTCTATCGAGTTCATCCCCTTTCGGTAAGAGAACTGATCGACCCGACTCTGCCTAGCCAAGAGATTCAACAGCCTCGGGAAATCGGCTCTGCCGATTACGAAGCCCTTCTAACCTATGGTGGATTTCCAGAGCCGTATCTTAAGCAAAGCAAACCGTTTTTTAATCAGTGGAAACGGCTTCGCCTTGAACAACTCTTCCGCGAAGACATTCGGGATTTAAGCCGTATTCAAGAGATCAGCCAAATTCAACTCCTAGCAGAGATTTTGCAAGAAGAGGCTTCTCATTCGCTCAACCAATCTGTTCTTGCCAGTAAAGTCAAAGTCTCAGCTCCGACCCTTCATCGGTGGATTGAGCTTTTGAAAAATCTCTATTTTTGCTTCACCCTTCAACCCTGGTCCAAAAATCTCAGCCGCTCTCTGATTAAAGAGCCTAAAATCTATCTGTGGAACTGGGCCCTCATCGATGATCCAGGCGCTCGCTTAGAAAACCTTGTCGCTTCCCACCTTCATAAAGCCGTTCAGTTTTGGACCGATCGAGGATTTGGAGACTACGGCCTCTATTACCTCCGCGATAAAGACAAACGGGAAGTTGATTTTCTCATCACCAAAAACCGAAAGCCGTGGATTCTCGTTGCAACCAAAGCCTCCGGCCATCAAGGCATTTCCAGATGGCTTTATTACTATCAAGAAAAGCTCCAAGTCCCTCATGCCTTTCAAATTGGATTTGACCTTCCCTACATCCATCAAGATTGTTTCAAGATCAAAGGCCCCGTCATCGTCCCCGCCAAAACCTTCTTGTCCCAATTGATTTAGGTTTTTTGTTGATCTTACCAAGTCTTTTTGGTAATCTATTGCAGAATCATAAAGAATTAAAAACCGGCATGGAGCATGCTCTTAGAAAGATTTTAGAAGGGAAAACATGAGATATCATTTTAAAATTCATAAAGAAGGGAATGGTTATTGGGCAGAATGCCTTGAATTAACAGGGTGCTTGACTCAAGGAGATTCTCTCCTAGAATTACATAAAAATATGCAGGAAGTATTGAATCTTTATCTTGAAGAACCTACAGATTCTATCGAAATCGCTCCATTACCTAATGAGACCATTAAGAAAGCAAAAAACATCGTTGAGGTCACAGTCGATCCATTGATTGCTTTTGCATTTATGGTCAGATACTCTAGATTAAAGCAGGGGATGACTCAAAGTCGGGCAGCAAAAAAACTGGGATTCAAAGATATCTACAGCTATCAGAGGCTTGAAGCTAAAAGGTGCAATCCTACTCTAAAAATCATTTCGAAAATTAAAGAACTTTTTCCAGATTTTTCAATCGATTTTGCTATCAGCCACTAAGAAGCTGTCTTAAAACTCAGTTTCTGTCGATCAACTCTACTTTTGGGTGCGTAAGTGCATTTGATACAGACAATACAGGACCGTGCCTGCTATCCCCATAACAGTGCATCCTGCTCCTAGTAAGGCACACCCTTTGAGCACCATAGGAATTGCTACTCCAGCAGTCCCCGCTATAGCACCTAGAGCAACAAACGCAACCGTGCCATCACTATGCTTCTGCGCAAGTGGGCTCAGATGTGTTGCAAGGCTTTTACCTGCATTTTGAATCATATTCACAAATTGTGTCATTTTGACATCCTTATGTTTTAAATAAATAATATCAAATCATCGATTTATTTTAAACTAAAAATTGATTTAAAAATTAAATAATTAATGATAAGTAAATTAAACGAAGCGGTTTTAAAAATAAGTTTATATATTAAAAATAATTAATTTACAAAAATTTAGGCCATTTTAAAAAGTTGGTGAAGAATCGATCTATATGGTAAACTTTCTTTCCAAAACCGAGGTTTTTTTATGTTTATAGCAACTAAGTATCAAAAATTTGTTGATTCCATCCTTTATCTTCCCTTTCGCTGCCTCGATACTCCAACCCATAGCTATCAAAGAATGGCCTCTATTTTCTTGAAGAATGTAACTCTAGGCCTTGCAACCTATTCTTTATCCCGCCGCTTAAACATCATGCCTCCCTCCTGCTTAGATCACTTTTCAAAACTTAACTCCATCTGCCTCTTGATCACCTCCATTTTGGGGATCTATAACCTTGGAGTTCAAGCTGCTTCAATATGGAACCGCCCCAGCAAACAAAAGCCTCTGGCGCCTTCACCTCCTCTCCCTGCTACAAATCCTACGGCTCCCGTCAATCCCATTCCATCATCCCCCATATCCAATCCCCCACCTTCAGTGATTATAGAGCCGCAGATTCCAATTGTTATGGAAGAGGTTTCATCCGAAGGCCGTATTTTTTATAAAAAAAACGTAGTATTTACTTTTCAAAATTCTTCCTATGTTTATAAATGCGGCGATGTTGCTGCTTTGGAAAAAAGAGCTTTAAAGCATTTAGAGATGCAACGATTGATTGAAGAAAAAGGATGGAATCATCTTGTTGTTCCCTCTGTCTGCCTATGCAAGTCCTCAAATGAAACTTTTGTTAGAGAAAAAAAGCTGGACATTACCAGCGGAATTCAAACAAAACTTTTTTTCTATTGCTATCGAGATCAATTAGAGCCCGCTCTTCTGCAGCTTTTAGAATTGCTGGAAATGGCTAATTTGGATGATATGAGTTATTCAAACCTACCTTTTGTCATTTCCAATAAAGGAGTTCAATTTGCATTAATTGATGCAGAAATCAGATATGGGTATTGCAAATCAACCATCCACCAGCTCGTCAAGCTCTTGTTCAAGCTGTCTGAAAAGGTCCAAGAGAAAATTCAAAAAAAGGTCCCCCATTTTGAACTAGATGAAGCTCTCCTCGTGGTTCAATCAAATTTCGAATTCATGCATCAGGTCATTGAATGTCCTATAAAAGGACTGACCGAAGTCACTGGATTCAAGACCGAGTTTTTTGAATGGGATGGGGCTACGTTAAGAGAAGGAACAAAAAAATACCTTCAAAAAAAGAAGGTTGATACGGAGGAAAAAATTGTCCAGTATATCATCAAAAAAATTCAAAGAAAATATGAAGAACATGAAATTCCTACCTCAGCAAATGTGCAGGTCAAAATTCGTTATTCTGTTTTAAAGACAAGATCGGACCGCATTTTACAAATTATTAATAAAGAGCCAGAAAATTCATCTTTAAGCGCTCTCGATCGTATTCTCAACAAGTTGACAGAACAAAACCAAATTCGAGGATGGAAAAAACAGGCCTTTTATGACTTTTACCTCATCTATTGGTAATAAACTGACCCCTTTTAGGATACTATGTTTATAGCACGGAAATACCAACAAATTGTTGATTCCATCCTCTCACTTCCCATCCCTTATCAGGCGATTGGCAGCAAGTCATCAGAGACCTCTTATCAAAGAGCGGCCTCTATTTTCTTGAAGAATGTAACTCTAGGCCTTGCAACCTATTCTTTATCCCGCCGCTTAAACATCATGCCTCCCTCCTGCTTAGATCGCTTTTCAAAACTTAACTCCATCTGCCTCTTGATCACCTCCATTTTGGGGATCTATAACCTTGGAGTTCAAGCTGCTTCAATATGGAACCGCCAGAGCAATCAAAAGCCACCAAAGCCTTCACCATCTCCTGTGCTTAATCTCACGCCTCCAGTGATTACAGAGCCACAGATTTTAACTGTTGTGGAAGAGGTTCCATCCAAAGACCGTATTTTTTATCAAGGGTGCAAGAGCCAAGTATTTACTTTTCAAAATTCTTCCTATGTTTATAAATGCGGCGATATTGCCGCTCTAGAAAAAAGAGTTTTAAAGCATTTAGAGATGCAACGATTGATTAAAGAAAAAGGATGGAATCATCTTGTTGTTCCCTCTGTCTGCCTATGCAAGTCCTCAAACGAAACTTTTGTTAGAGAAGAAAAGCTGAACATTACCAGCTGGATTCAAACAAAACTTTTTTTCTATCGATATCGAGATCAATTAGAACCTGCTCTTTTACAACTTTTAGAGTTAATAGAAATTGCTAATTTGGATGATATGCGTTATGCAAACCTACCTTTTGTCATTTCCGACAAAGGAGTTCAATTTGCATTAATCGATGCAGAAACCCTTGGAGATCCCAAATCAACAGTTATCTACCAGATCATCAAGCTCTTGTTCAAGCTGCCTGCAAAAGTCCAAAAGAAAATTCAAAAAATGATTCCCGATTTTGCACTAGATAAAGTTCTCCCCGTGGTTCAATCGAATTTCGAATTCATGTCTCATGTCATTGAACATCCTACAAAAGGACTGTCCGAGGTCACTGGATTCAAAACCGAGCTTTTTAAATGGGCCGGGGCTAACTTAGGAACAGGAACAAAAAAATACCTTCAAAAAGAGGGTGTTGATACAGAGGAAAAAGTTGTCCAATATATCATCAAAAAAATTAAAGAAAAATATGAAGAATATGAAATTTCTACCTCAGCAGATGCGCAAGTCAAAATTCGTTTTTCTGTTTTAAAGACAAACTCGGCCTCTAATCGTATCTTACACATTATTAGTGAAAAGCCAAATGATTCATCTTTAAGTACTCTCGATCATATTCTCAAAAAGTTGACAGAGCAAAACCAAATTCGAGGATGCACCAAACGGGCCTGCTATGGCTCTTACTGCATCTACTGGTAGCCATTTTCCGAAATGTTTGATTTTGACGTCCCATTTTGCCATAATGGCTTCTTTTTACTGAAGGATGTGGCATGGCGCAGGTGAATACAAATGAATTTAAAGCGGGTCTCAAAGTCGAAATGGACGGCGAGCCGTATACGATGGTGAGTAATGAGTTTGTCAAACCTGGAAAGGGGCAGCCATTTAACCGTACTAAACTAAAGCATCTGATCACGGGACGGGTCGTCGAACGGACGTTTAAATCAGGGGAAAAACTTGAGCTTGCCGATATTGTCGAGACTAAAATGAGGCTCTTATATACGGATCCCGATAACGCTGTGTTCATGGATGACACGACATTTGAACAAACCTCTATCCCCTTCTCTTTGATTGGTGACCGCAAGCAATGGCTCATAGAAGAGGTTCTCTATGGAATTGTCTTCTACAAAGGGCAGCCTATTGAAGTCACTGCGCCGACCTTTATGGAGATGAAAATCACTGAGACTGCCCCAGGACTTCGGGGAGATACGTCAGGGCGGGTCTTAAAGCCGGCTGTCACAGAAAGCGGTGCCGAGGTCCAGGTGCCGATCTTCGTCGAAGAGGGAGATAAAATTAAGGTTGACACGCGTACAGGCGAATATGTCTCTCGTGTCTAAAAGCCCTTCTCTTGAGACACTTAAAGCCAGGGCTCAGATGCTCGGGGCTGTCCGGTCATTTTTTGCTCAGCGTCATGTGTTAGAAGTCGATACGCCGATCTTAAGTCAAACGGCCCCTATTGACACCCATATCGATGTGATGACACTTCATTTGGAAAATGGCACGAAGGGTTATCTCCATACATCTTCCGAATATCGAATGAAACGGCTTCTTGTAGACTACCCAATCGATATCTATCAATTATCACACGTCTTCCGGGAGGGAGAAACAGGCTTGCTTCACAATCCTGAATTTACAATGATTGAATGGTATCGCGTGGGATTTTCTCTCCAAGAGCTTGCCTTGGAGACGTTGGAGCTGACTCAATTGTTCGTTGGTAGGCTAGAGCCAATATTCCTGAGCTACCGTGATCTCTTCCTGAAATACACGGGGATTGACCCTTTTCAGACGGAGACACCTGAGCTTCACCAAAAAGGTTTAGACCTTGGGCTATCTCTCCCCTCTTCTGCAGCCGATTGGGATGTCGACACCTGGCTCCATTTCTACATGAGCTTTTATCTAGAGCCTCGCTTGAATGGGCTCCATGTGATCCAGGGATTTCCTGCTTCACAGGCAGCTTTGGCGAGGCTTCGGCAAGAAGGGAACCTATGTGTTGCCGATCGGTTTGAAATCTTCTTAAATGGCATTGAATTGGCAAACGGCTTTCATGAGCTCACCGACCCAGCTGAGCAGCGGCGCCGATTTGAAAAAGCAAATGAAAAGCGTAAAGGGTTAGGTAAGCCGATGCTCCCCTTGGATGAACGGTTTCTCAGCGCCCTGCAGCAAGGGATGCCCGATTGCTGCGGCGTTGCAGCAGGATTCGATCGCCTCTTCATGCTCCACCAAAAAGCCTCTTCTCTTCAAGAGGTTGTCCCTTTCACCTGGGAACAGGTTTAGTTTGTTCTTTAAAGCCTAATAAAGAAATCATTTGATATGGATAAATAAGTGGAACAAAATTATATTTTTTGTAGAGCCAGTTGCAAAACTCGCTTTGGAGGCCAAATTGGAGTTTTGCAACTGGCTCTACAAGGAAGGGAATTTTTTCTAAACCAAAGGAGGAGTCATGTCAGCCTCAGAAGCACTGAACGGTCTTGTAAAAGCTCTCGTCCCTTTTTTGGATGCTCCTGTCAATTTTGCGACGCAACATTATTATACTGTACTCAATGTTAAGCAGGAGGAGACCTTAAAGCTAAAAAATATTCCTTACATCCATTACAATCTAAAAGCAGCATTTTATAATTTGGCAACCATTTATGGCATTTACAAACTTGTCTCGACCTTTTTCGGAATGACACCAGTTGCTTCAATGGCTGTTCATGGTTTTATCGTCTTTTATGCGCGCAAGGTGATTGATCTCAGTTTATCAACTGAACACGCAGAAGGGTCTTCCACAGAAAATATTTTCAAAGATTTTAATGAAGGTAAAACCTCTATTTGGAATAAGGAATTGACAGCGGCAGCAGTAAAGACTGTGACCCATGATAAAACATCAGAAAAGATCAATGTATTCGTTGGCTCCTGGCCAATCTTTAAATACTTTTTATCTCCAGAGCTTCCTAAGCAAGATAACGCAGAGAAGCCCCAGCCTGAGGCTTGAGAGGAGCCTCTTATGCTTGCTGAGGCTGCGGGGTATCGGGAGTCTGGCGTCCTGTTTCCCGAGCGGGAGAAGGAGCTGCCGTTTTCTTTTGAAGCCCTTCGGTTACTTTTAGGCGTGCCTCTTTCTTCTCGTTTGTCCATGACCCATTGAAAATTTCATCGATATCGTCTTTAAGAAGCGTTTCGTATTTGCTGAGCATTTGTGCCATGAGTTCAGCCTTATCTCGGTGCTGGGTGATGATTTCGATGGCCTGTTCATGCGCTAGATCGAGCATCTTGTGGACTTCGGCATCGATCTGTTTGGCGGTCTCTTCGGAGTAGCTTTTCTCTGTCATATTATTCATGCCAAGATAAGCTCCACTCTCATTTCGTTCATCATAGGCAACCGTTCCAAGCGGGCTCATCCCCCATTCACACACCATGCTACGGGCAAGCCGTGTCGCTTGCGTAATATCCATCTGAGCGCCGCTGGAGATATCTCCAACAAAGATCTCTTCTGCCGCCCGGCCTCCCATGAGTACAGCGAGCTGATCAATCAGCTCCTTTTTCCAGTAGCTGAGCCGGTTTTTCTTCGGCATGAAATGAGTTGCCCCTAGCGATAATCCTCGGGGAATAATGGTCACCTTATCAATGGGATCGGCATGTTTGACAACAAGGCCTACAATAGCGTGTCCTGACTCATGATAGGCGGTCGTCCGTTTCTCACTTTCATCGATTTCAAGGCTTCTGCGCTCCTTGCCATATCTCACCTTATCGACTGCTTCACGCGCCTCTTGCGCTGTAACAGCAGCCCGATTACGGCGCGCTGCAAGTAGAGCTGCCTCATTTAAAATGTTGGCAAGATCCGCGCCTGAAGCGCCTGGCGTTCCGCGCGCAATTTCCATGAGATCAACCGAAGGGTCTAACTTAATTTTTCGGGCATGGACTTTAAGAATCTCAAAGCGGCCCTTGATATCCGGAAGATCAATGACAACACGGCGATCAAAACGTCCGGGTCTTAAAAGCGCTTTATCGAGCACATCGGGCCGGTTTGTCGCTGCAATGAGAATAATCCCTTCTGTTGGGTCAAATCCATCCATCTCCACAAGGAGTTGGTTTAAAGTCTGTTCTCTTTCGTCATGCCCACCCCCGATACCTGCTCCACGATGCCGGCCGACGGCGTCGATCTCATCCATGAAGATGATACAAGGCGCATATTTACGAGCTTCATTAAACATATCCCGAATACGACTTGCGCCAACCCCCACAAACATCTCGACAAAGTCGGAGCCGGAGATAAAGAAGAAAGGGCGGTCTGCTTCCCCAGCAACTGCCTTAGCAACAAGAGTCTTGCCTGTTCCAGGAGCTCCAATACAGAGAACCCCCTTGGGGATGCGGGCTCCAAGCGCTGTGAACCGTCCTGGGTCTTTTAAGAACTCGACGATCTCTTGGAGTTCTTCTTTCGCATCATCGCACCCTGCCACATCTTTAAAAGTGACCTTATTCCGATCTTTGGTGAGGAGCTTGGCTGGCGACTTTCCAAAGTTCATCGCTCCGCTTCCGACTCCTTTCATTTGACGGGCAAAAATAAAGTAAAATAAAAACCCTAAAAGAAGGAACGGAAGGATAGTGAAGAGGACCCCCAGATAATTGGGTGACGGTTCTTCACTTTTAAATGTTTTTTCCAAGACAAGGTTACGAGGCTGATCAGGAACTTTAAAAACGGTACCCTTATTGGTTTGGAAGGCATCCCATTCTTGCTTTCCTTGAGAGAACCAGCGGGAAAAGGTATCAGGATCTTGTTTTTCTAAAGCCCGCGTTGAGACCTCTTGGTTATTGAAAAACCAAATCACATTCGCAACGGCTTGCCTTGCCTTATCGAGTTGAGCATCGTTAGTTGCAATCTCTTCTGCCACTTGAGAGGCCTGCTTAAGGTCGGCAAGGTACCCTCGCACAGAGCGCAGCTGCACAAGGCGCGCATGATCTTGCTCACCACTGAGCTCAGCGACGATGGATCGAAGCTCTTTTAAGATGTTGGAATAAATCGCAAGCTGATCTGGCATTGAAGCTGCCGGCGTAGAAAGCGTTTGCTCAAGCAATCGAAGCTGCTGTTTCATCGGCTCGCTTCCAATCCCAAGCGCTGCTGATCGAAACCCTAGAAGAAGCGTCTCAAGCTCTTTTCCATATCCGGCTATGTCGCTTGCTGCAGGGGGAAACGACTGCTGGAGCTTTGCGAGCGATACGATTGGCTTATCAGAGAGAGACTTAATCACAATTCCATTTTCACGATCAGGAGTATCGTAGATGGGATCGACCACCCAATACCCCGTCGAAGGAATTGTCATTCCACTCAAATGTAAAAACCAATCGGCGGCTTCTGTTACATTTTTCTGCAGAGCGGAAAGGTCGTCCTGAATCTTTTCTTTTTCGCTGCCAAGCTCGTTATGCCGATTGAGAAGTTCGAGATATTTGAAGCGAGCTTTTCCATCGTCGGTGATCCGATCTCGAAATTTCCCTGTCAAAGTCACGAGGTTATCGTTTTGAGCGATCTTGCGGCTTTCCCCTGGCTGAATCAAATCTAAATCGACAAGATGTTCCACCTGATGGCTGAAGGAGACTTTTGCCACTTGATCATTCGATAGATTCTGAATCGTTAGAAAAACCAACAGCGCAGCGAGTAAAAAAATAATAAACCCACCTGGAAAGCCTTTCCGCTGGTCGGGTTTTTGCTTGTAATCATCGTTCATGCGATTTAACCTGATGCTTTTAAAATTAAACCAATAAATCGGGTTTTAGTAAAGGCCATTCTCGATAAAAGAAAAACTCACCAGCCAAGAAGGTCTTTAAGAGGGTGTTTGCAAAGTCAGTTTCTGTCGATTTTTGGGGATTTTTGAGCCAATTTTCGCTTTATTTGGTGGGGGTTATATCAACTTTCGTATATTACCCCCACCAAATAAAGCGAAAATTGGCCAAAAAGCCTCCAAAAAGCGACGAAACCTGACTTTGCAAACACCCTCTAGGCGCTAGTGCCCCTAGCGCTTTAATAAGAGGAATGGAGTTTTATTGCAAGTTTTTCTTGACAAACTTCAATCCGATGAGAGCCTATTTGAAGCCCCTTGGCCGGTTTTTCAGCCCGAATGAGCCGCTTTAAAAGAGCGGTTTCGTCGGCTGATAGCCTCATCCCTTCCCGCTTCGTCCACTCTTTAACAAAAAACTCCAAAACAGGATCCTCCAACTCTTTTAATAAATTTAAGTGGATCTCTCCCTGGACAATCTCCGACCACAGCGAGTCGGTTTGCCTCTTGAAGTACGCCTCCAGCCTTTGCGCTCTATCCCCTAGGCGGCATAAATTTTTTACAACTGCTTTCCCAAAAGAGGCTTCTAGAAGCGGTAGAATCGACGTCCTTAGCCTCCCTCTCAAATATTTCTCACTCAAATTCGTCTCATCTTGAACATAGGCAATGCTTCGCTTTTCCAGCCATTGAATGAGCTCTTTTTTTGAAACCCCCAGCAAAGGACGCCAAAGAGCGATTCCTCTTTGAGCTGAAACCGCTTTCATGCCTCCGCAGGCTGGCAGCGGCGCCCCCTCCAGCACTCTTTTCAAGACCGTTTCCGCCTGATCTTCCATCTGATGCCCTAGCACGACCGCCTGAGCCCCAAGCTCCTTTCCAAGCCTTGCCAAAAATGCATACCGCGCCTCCCGAGCCGCCTCCTCACTTTGAGGGAGCCCCTCTGCCAAAGAGTGCAGATGGAAAGGAAGCCCAAGCCCCTCGATCTCTCTTTTAAGAGACTCCGCCTCATCCCGGCCTTGAGCCCTCCACCCATGATCCACATGGGCAACATGCATCTCAAGCTTGAAAAAACGTTGACACTCGATAAGGAGATAGAGAAGAGCTTTAGAGTCAGCGCCCCCTGAGCATGCAACAGCAATCGGCGCCCCCTCTTTCCAATAAAGGGCTAAAAAGTCTTTGACGTGTTTAAGAAGAGTGTCGCGCATCGACTTCGGATGGCGTAGAGTCTGTGCGTGCTTTCTCTTCAAGTTGTTGTAACCAAGGTTGTGAAAACGGCAAAATTCCTTCCATTGCCTGGCAAAACTCCTCACTAGCAACAGCAAAACGATCGAACTTACCAGGATCTTTCATCTCCAGAAATGCCTGGCTATGGGCCTCAGCAGCAGCAGCAAAACGCAAATAAGCCTTGGCAGCCGCAGCATCTATATTCTCCAAGTCTTTGCCCATTTCCTTAGCTGGAGCAGCAAGGCCGGAAATGTTTCTAAAAACATTATTTTCAAGCTCCTCACGGCTCGGTTCACTGTTTTGCTTAATTTTCCATTGTTCTAATACATTCCCAGCATAGGAAACATGCCTTGCACCCTCGCCATCTACAATAATCTTCTCCTTCCTGATTGCGTCATCAATCTCGAAGGATTCGTATTCTCCTTGTAACGTCGGTATTGAGAATCTCTTAATGGTTTCAATTTCAAGATGACGATCAAATTCTGCTTGGACTTTTTCAAGACGCTTTTCTAGAAACCATTTTAAACTCAAAACCGCCAGCCCTGTAAAGCTAACAACTTCTCCTAGTGCCACGCCAATCCGGTAAACGTCGGAAATTCTATTGGGAGCAAGTTTATAAGAACGCAAAGGTAAAAAGACAGCTCCTAGAGCAGCAAAACATAAACCGACGACTCCAAACGTGACTTTTTGAACCGTGCTAAGCAAGCTTTTGGCTTCCCCTAATTGTTTATTTAAATTCGCCAAAGCTGCAGATAATTTTTTTAAAACGGTCCTTTTTTCATAAGCATTAAATTCTTTAACCACTTCTGAATAGAGGATGGTGGGTAAAGGAGCTGTCTTTGTAGTCACTTTTGGTCTCCTTGATTAGAGGAAGTCTCTTGCTGTACTCGCTCACGAAGTACGTTCATCTCAATAAAGTGATCTCCATGCTCTGGACCAGCCCATTGGGTCAATACCTCATCTTCATCTTCATCATATTGGAGAGGTGTTACTTTCTTGTATTCCAAGATGCAGACGTCACGTCTCTTTGGATCATGGATAGCAAAAAGTTCGCCCTCTTTTAGTTTTTGGGAGAAATATTTGGCTATTACCCCTCTTTCAAACTGGTGAGACAATTCTCCTTGGATCTCTTGGATCTTTTCTCGTGTTCTCCCTCCCATCAAGCTTATTACCCACCCGGTAAAACTAAGCATTCCACCTACAAGGCTCATTCCAAGATGACTAGCAATGGTTACTCTAGAAGGTGAAAGTTTATAATGCTTTGAAGAAGCCAGAAAAACACCCCCTAAGACGGCGAAAAATAGACCTGTAACTATAACGAGTTGTCCAAAGGTTTGGCTATGCGAAAATACTTCATCCATCCTTTCTAAGATGTGGTTCGCAGCTATCAAAGCTCTAGGCTGCATTTCTAAAGCCCTTTCTTTAATATGTGCAGGCAGCAGCCCAGCTACTTGCGCATGAGGAAAAGACTTATACCCATAGTCTGTTGTTGTCCCTACTACTGCCATCTTTGTTCTCCTGCAATTAAAAAACTAATACCATTATACCTCAATCAACAACGGCTTTCAACAGGGCATTTTCAATAAAAATTTGACTGGCTTTTCTTTCGTGAACGTTACCGTGCCCGTTCCCTTGCCCGATCTTTTTTCATCTATCTCTAGGTAAATAGTTGCAAAAATTTTAATAGAAAGACTTATAAGCAGCTAGGCCCCAAAAACTCCACTAAAAGCCGTAGATCTTTTCGTACTTTTCTCGAAGGTGCTTAAGAAAGGGTTTTTCACTCAGCGGTTTGCCGGTGATTCTCTGGACAAGCTCATGGGGGGTAAATTGCCGCCCCCACTGATGGATATGGGTTTTGAGCCACTCTGTGATGAAGGCAAGGTCGCCGCTCGAAACACGGGCGGCCCAGTCGGGGTGCTCTTTGGCAAAAACATCAAAAAACTGGGAAGCATAGAGGTTGCCCAGGATGTAGGTCGGGAAGTACCCAAAGAATCCAATCGACCAATGGATATCTTGAAGGCATCCTTGAGCATCGCTTAGTGGTGTGACGCCTAGAAGCTCTTTCATCTTTTGGTTCCAAAGCTCTGGAATCTCTTTGACTTTGAGGCTTCCTTCGATGAGGAGCTTTTCGATTTGAAATCGAAGAATGACATGGAGGCTATAAGTGACTTCATCTGCCTCCACCCGAATCAAAGAAGGAGCGATGGTATTGATAGCCGCATAAAATTGATCCAGCGAAATAGAGGCAAGCTCTGGGAAAAAGGCTTGCAGCCTTGGAAGGAAGTGGTGCCAAAAAGGGCGGCTTCGGCCGATGCGGGTTTCCCAAAAGCGGGATTGACTTTCATCGATTCCAAGAGAGGCTTGCTCACAGAGAGGCGTGCCAAAAAACTCAAGAGGTAGCCCTTGCCCATAAAGTCCATGCCCTCCTTCGTGGATCACTGAAAAGATATTGGACATGAGATCGTTCTCGTGAATGCGGGTTGTCATCCGAATATCATGGGGGTGGATGGGAACGCACATAGGATGAGCTGAAAGATCAAGTCGTGAGTTGCCCGGCCGAAATCCCATGGCACTCATGAGTTCTTTGCCAAAGGCAAATTGAGTGGCTGACGCAAATGGTTGCTTGAGAAAATGGTTGTCCATTTGAGGCCTTGATGAAATAGACCGCAAAAGCTCTTGAAGCTCCTCTTGCAGCGCCTGGAAAATCGGCGATAGGGTCTCGACGGTGACTTCAGGCTCATAAAGATCAAGGAGAGCATCATATGGATGGGTTGTGTATCCGAAATAATCGGCCTTTCTTCGAGAGAGGTGCACGATTTTTTCAAGGTAGGGAGCAAATCGTTTAAAATCCGACTCTCTCCTGGCTTGAATCCAAGCATGAGATGCCTCTGTTGTCGCAATCGAAAAGGCTTTCACAAAAGAAGATGGAAGCTTAGCAGCCTTTAAATAATCTTGCCGCCAAGCACGGACGGCTCCCTTTTGCGCTGGGGATAAGGTGGAATCGATGATATCCCCTGATGGAAGGTCGGTCAGGGCTTGTAAGAGCTTTTTAAATTTGCGGCTTGTGCTGAGTTTATGGGCCGAAGTGAGGACAAGAGCTGTTTGAGAGGTTCGAATGTCAACAGCTTCGGAAGGCATATACGTCTCTTGATCCCAATCTAAGAGATAATGCATTGAATTCCATGTATAGATCGATTGCGAAAGATCAGTAAGCTGCTGATATGTGCTTTTCTTAAGTGACATTTCCTTCCTGCCTACCGCAAAGCTTGAGCAACTTTTCTAAAGCCTGTGTCGTCAATGTACCAATTGGAGTATACACAACGCAAGCAACAAAAAAGAGAGCAATAGACACACTGCCGACAGCAATATCGGAAAACCAATGAGCGCCCACGACAAGCCGCGGAAGCAGCCGCAACAAGACATAGAGCCAGCCGCAGATCGCAAGCCGCCTATGGGCAAAGGTTGAATAAAGCAGCCCGAAGAGTAAAAGAGTTGTCGCATGGTCCCCTGGAAAACTAGCTAGGGTTTCATCTTTGGTGGGCAGCCACGGGATCTCATGGGAGAGTCGAACGCAGGGAGTCACGACAAGGGAAGGACTTTCTCGGGGGATTAAAACAAAGGAGCGAAGAAGGTGCCGATTAATGAAAAAAATGACGCCACCCATCAGAACACTAAAGCTGATAAATTGAGCAATCTTGTACCACCGGATAGACTTGGGGGCTGTTTTAATACCCCAGATAAAAAAAAGGAGAAAAACAACATCTTCCACCAGGTCCATGCGTTTGTGGTTGAGGAAAGCCCAAAAAAGTTGAAAAAAGCGGCTCCCCTCTAACATTCCATTCAACATCTTAAAAACGGCAACATCGAGGTCCTGCCAAAGAGGATGCGTCCACGGATGCAAAAATGTTCCCCATAGAAAAGCAATGACAGCAAACGAAATTAAAAACGGCTTCCACCTCATATCTTGACCCAAAATCTCCAGCCAAAGACCGACATGAGCAGGCAGAGAGGACATACGACGGCAAGCAAAGGAGAAATAATGGCGCGGTCGCTTAAGATTGTTAGAGAATCTAACAACATGTAGCAGGCGAAAAGAGCAAACAGCCCCAAAGCGTAGATGAAAAAGACCGATCGGCCCCTTTTCGATTGAAGACAGACAGGAGCAAGCGCCATGACAATCAGGGGGGCTAAAAGAGGAATTGCCATTTTAAATACAAGAGCCGTTTGAATCCGGGGCATCTCATAGGGAGATACTTTACGGCTCTTGATAAGGCTGGCAAGCTCTGAGACCCGTTTTTGATCAAAGGGGATGAGCCCCTTACGAGCCATGCTGGGATGCCATTTTAAGTCGCTTAAAAAAATCGAGTTGAATGACTCTTTTTTTTCAAAGATTCCACTGGAAGACCTGACAAGATGATCCGCATACTGTGCTGTTGGATTGCTGGGGTTTGCATTTAAATATTTCATGCGCCAGATTTCATTTTGGCTTTTGATCCAAAGCACATCGAAGAGCTGATCTCTTTCAGGAAGATACGTTTGATAGATGAGTTTTGAGCTATCTTTGAGTGGAATGAGGTGGATAAGTTCCTTCCGTTTTGCAAGGTGAGACCCTCGGAAGTGTGCAATTCGAAACTCGTCAATCCGGTGAAGTGCTTTGGGAAGAAAATATTCGAAATTCGCCCAAAGAACCGCTGTACAAAGAAAAGCGACAATGAAAAAAGGTCTTAGAAGGGTTCTAGAAGAAAGCCCTGCCACTTGAAAAACCGTCCACTCATTCCGAAGACTCAAGGTCGTCAGGACTTTAATTGTCGAAAGTAAAAGAGCCATGGGAACAAGAAAATCAAGCCGTTTTAAAAACTGGTTGAGATAATAGAATAAAGCCGTATCTATCTGTAGAGATTGATTCTTAAAAAAATCATCCATATGGGTGGCATATTCAATGAGAGAAAAAAGGAAAAAAAAGCTAAAGAGAAAGAAGAAGAAAACCTTAAAAATCTCTCGAAAAAAATACCGTTCCCATTGCGAACCTATCCCAATAAAAAGTTTCATTCAATTCCTCGTGAAACTCTTTTTAAACTCCTGATTGAACAGACCCCTAAAATGATGAAAGGAAAGAAATAAAGAGCCCAGGCAGCTTTAGGAAAATGCTTCATACTTTTGGCTCCAATGAAGGCCGATAGATACAAAGCCGTTAGCCCCACCGTCCAGAGCAGCCCTCGCCTAGTATATTTTCTTCCCACCTCCATTCCAAAGGCAGCGCCAAGCAAGGTAAAAGCAAAGGGCGTCAAGGCAAGAGAGAGGCGCCGCGCCATTTCAAGCGCATGTGTATTGGACATAATTTTTTTTTGACTCAGCGAAAGTCGAATCATCAATTCTTTAAAAGGAAGGTACTCCGGCCTTAAGTGCCATGTTGCGTTATGCAAAAGTTGGGATAGGCTAGCGGCCGGCGTTGACATCGATTGCTGGTTCTCAATTACAAGATGATCAAAATCGTCTGCAAAGGCTGAGTCGACACTTGAAATGATCGATACATTTTTTCCTAAAAGAGACTCTCCTTCAATGGACAGCTCTTCCGCTGTCATGAGCCCTAGCCGCTCATTGGCTCGATTATTGAGGATCAGCAAGACATCTTTTGCTTTTTTGCCGCCTCTGAGCGTCCGAATTTCGATGTAGGCATTTGTCAACTTCCCCTCAACGATTTTATTAAAGATATAAAACGGATTATTTGAAGTCATTTCAAATGTCAGCTCTTTCGCCCAAAAACGGCACCGAGGGCCAAACTCAGCTACAATGGCAAAATTCACCGCTGACAGAAAAAGAGCCCCAAGAATCAGAGGAATGAGCAGAGGGCGAAGACCAATGCCTGCCGCTCTGAGCGCTGTCAACTCTTCGTAATGGCTGAGTCGCTGAAAGAGGAGCATCGAGGCAATCACACACGAGATCGGAATGGCCAGCGGAAGCACATAGGGAAGCTGATATAAACTAAAAAGAAAAATAGAAAAAGCGTCGGAATTGAGTGCGGCAAATTCTGCAATATCTTTAAATCGCATGACAAAAAGAGCTATAATGAAGCTCGTCATACAAAGTAAAAAAACTTGAAAGTAATTTTTAAGCAAAAAGCGCCATAGTATCGGCATAGAAGCGTATTTTAACGACTATTCGACTTTAGAGCCACTTTTAAGACGCTGTTGCCGCCTTTTCTCTGCCTGGTCGTACCTCCTTTTCTCTTCTGCCGTTTCAGGAGTGACAGGCGCCACTTCGACAGGTTTTAATTGATCATCTAGGGCGACAAAGGTAAAGTAGGCTGATAGAATATGAACTCTCTGCAAAGTTCGAAAATCTTCTTTAAAAACTTTGACCCCGATTTCCATAGAGGTTTTCCACACACGGTTCACAGAGGCTTTAAAGACTAAGATATCTCCATGCTTAGCAGGAGCCAAAAATCGGACGGAATCGATCCCCAATGTCACACAGACACGACCTGAATGCCTCTTAGCGACAACCCCTGATACCCGGTCGCAGAGATCGAGCACTCGCCCTCCAAATAATGTTCCATAGGCATTGAGGTCATTTGGAAAAACGACGGCAGTTTGGTCATGGATGGCAGATGCAGAGGCGGCTTTCCCTTTCATACCCGTTCTATATAGAATTAAAATATTTTCTTACATCAAAAACAAAAAATTAATCGTAAGAAATTTCATCTTGTTTATAATAAACAACTTATAAAGACTGATTTTATAATAATAGTAATTATGTTAAAATTCATTCGCTTAACAACAGGAGAAAGTAAAGCATGTCTACACCCTTACAAATACCTATAACTCTTTTCGAAGGCTTCGGCTACAATATTTGGGTATCAGTACCTCTTGAAATTAATCCTAAACATAAATCTCCCGAACAGATGGATGTGACTTATTGTCCTGATTTGGATGAAGGACATCCAAAGGGGTATCTTTTACCTCTTATTCTGGCGGGACTTTCTTGCGTAGGCTGTATCCTTCCCCATTTTGTAAATTTTCCCTTGGCAAAAGCCATCCAGATTGTTGCTTCAAGTGTTTTAACCGCTGTAGGGTATGGGATTGCGAATGATCTATTGGCCTGTCAACAGTGCGTTACCTATTTTACGAATGGTCATATGGATAGGCACGTGCGATTATTAAAATCTGATGACCCGATTAAAAATGGAATCATTTGGGGAATTGGGTCAACGGCAGGACTGGGATTATTAGGTGGAATCGCGTTAGCTGTTGCTGCACGAGCAACAAAATACCATCCCATTACAGCAGGTCAGATAGTACCTTCTATGATTGGTTTATCTACCATCACATGCATTTTTGCCCATTTTAAGGCAAAAGAGGCTGAAGCGTACTTGCAAAAACCAGAGAACCAAAAGCATCCGGCTTTTATGCAAATTTTTGACAAAATTATTTTACCAAAACCTGGTTTTCATCCTGTTGATTTAAGAAAAGTTCCTCCAGAACAACGTGCTGCGTGGTTTGGAGTTGGAATAAGAAATGCTATTGGCTTTACCGTCCTGCCCGCAGAAGCCACCATTTTAGCGCTTAGCATAATCGCTATACGTGTCATAAAAAGCCTAAAAAGTTAAGACTCCAGAGGTAGTTGCAAAACTCGCTTTGGAGGCCAAATTCGATGATTTTTGGGCAGGGCCGGTTTCTGCGCAACCTGACACACCTTGGGACATACTCGGCTCAGAGTAGGCCCAAGGTGTGTCAGGTTGCGCAGAATCCGGATCCTGCCCAAAAAGCGCGGATTTGGCCCCAAATGGGAGTTTTGCAACTACCTCTTCATCTCTAGAATTAACGTTTAGAGAACTGTGAACGCTTACGAGCTTTGCGAAGGCCGTATTTTTTACGTTCTTTTTTACGAGGATCCCGTGTGAGATAACCCACCGCTTTCAGATCGGTTTTGCGAGTGTCGTCCTCACGTAGAAGGGCTCGAGATACCCCAAGGCGAGATGCAATGACTTGAGCTTCAATACCCCCGCCTTTAACGCGGATCAGCATGTCATATTTTTTTATTTCAGCGACTTTTTTGATAGGGTTCAAAACGGAATTGCGCTGAATTGACAAAGGAAAATAAACTTCGAAGGGACGGCCATTGACTGTGACTTTTCCAGATCCTGGACGGATTCTGACAGATGAAACGGCATTTTTTCGTCGTCCTGTACCAATAAATTCTTTTTTCATAAATTATTCTATGCAAATAGGGTTTTGAGCGTTCAGATCATGTTTGTCGTCTGCGAAAATACGGAGCTTTTTGAGCTGCTGACGTGCAAGCCGGCTTTGTGGAAGCATTCCTGCAATGGCATTTCGAAGGATATAATCAGGCTTACGAGCCTTCATGACACGGTAAGGAATTTCTCGCAGCCCACCTGGGTGCTGTGTATGGTATCGATAAATTTTTTGAGCCTCTTTTGCCCCTGTCACTTTAATCTTGCTGGCGTTGATGATGACAACTCCATCTCCACAATCGACGTGGGGAGTAAATGTCACCTTGTGCTTTCCACGCAGGATTTTAGCGACATGAGAAGCAAATCGCCCGAGGGTTTTCCCAGTGGCGTCCAAGATGAACCACTTGCGATCGTCTGCTGCCTCTTTTTTCGTCAGAAGGCGCGTTTGATTTTTATTTTTCATGAGTTGCCCCAAATAATGGATGCAGTATATGACGTTCCACATTTTTTGCCAATATTTCTTTGGGGACGTTTCAGAAGCTGTCCTAAAACTCATGGCATTGGATGTTTAAAATATTTGTTTGCTCGCCTGTCCCCTGAGCTAGATACCTTCTTCTCTTTTCAAATAGAAACCTCTAAGGTAAAATGATAAAAGAGGAACACAAGATGCATAAGCTACCAATCCGCTTGCAAAGAAACAAAATTGTAAATTTTTGCAAGAAGTACCATATTGCTTATTTGGCTCTTTTTGGTTCCGTCCTAACCTCAAGTTTTACCAAGAAAAGCGATGTTGATATCCTTGTGAGATTTGAAAAAAAGCATATCCCTCATCTTTTTAGCATGATAAGAATGGAATCAGAGCTAAGCGACATTATCGGATATCCCGTAGATCTGAAAACCCCTAATGATTTAAGCCCTTATTTTCGAAGCGATGTTTTATCCAAAGCAAAAACTATCTATGGAAAGTAAGGACTTTGCTCGTCTCAACCATATGCTTGATTCAACAAAGGCAATTCTCTCCTTTACTAAGGGAAAACGGAGAGCTTCTTTGGATAAAGACCGCCTTCTTCTATCTGCCGTTTTGCGAGAATTAGAAATTATCGGGGAAGCTGCTAATAGAGTCTCCGAGAAAACAAAAAAGAAACTTCCTCATCTTCCCTGGCATGAACTCGTTGGCCTGAGAAATAGGTTAATTCACGCTTACTTCGATGTAGATTACGACATTATCTGGAAAACCATTCGAGAGTACCTCCCTTCCTTTCAAAAACAGCTCGAGCAAGCCATCAATTCTTTTGAATCTTAATCACCTTCAAACTCAATCAATAAAATCATCCCCTCCTGCAAAGTTCTGCAATCACTGCTTGAATTAAAATTTTCTCTGAAATATGACAAGTCATGTGATGCTTAAACCTATCCTGATAAAGATGATCACTTGCTTGATCGGAATCGCCTTACTCTACTCAGAGCCTGCTCTGTCTAAGGAAACGATGCCATCTCTTCAGGCCCAGGATGAATGGACCTATTCGCTGGCGCTGCAAGCCGCTACGTGGGGTAGTCCTCTGGTCACAATGTATGCTCTACGCCACCATGATGCCATTGGCCCCAAGGCCAAGGCGTCTCCTAACTCGATCTGGCGCATGGAAAACATTTCCACGCTAACCTTGTCAAAAGAAGCCGGTTATGTGACTCCAAATGTCAACGTCATCTACGGCTTTGGTTTTATGGATTTGCGGCAAGAACCTATTGTTTTAGAAACACCCGATTCAGATAACCGTTATTACATGGTCGAAATCGTGGATATGTGGACAAATGCTTTTTCCTATGTTGGCGGGAAAGCAACCGGTTACAAAGGGGGCAAGTTCCTTTTGGCGGGACCTGGATGGAAAGGTGAGCCCCCTGCCGGTATGCATCGGATTGACTGCCCGACGCCTTGGGTTTTACTTCAGCCACGCGTGCATATCTATGCTGCTGGGAAAATCGATCTTCCCGGAGCTCAAAAAATCCTGAAGGAGATTACAACAACGAGGTTATCGCAGCTCACAAGTCAAGCAGTCCCCTCCTATGACTATCCGGCGCCCGATCCTGTCAACCTCAATCTTCCTGTCAGCGTTTTAGATTACAAAGACCCCTTGCAGTTCTGGGAGCTCTTGATGATCGCACTGAATGAGAATCCTCCGCCGCAAGACCAAATCACAGCACTGCTGCCTCTGTTCAAACCACTTGGAATCGAACTGGGAAAACCGTGGGACCGCTCTAAGCTGGCGCCGGAAGTGCTTAAAGCCATGCGTAAAGCTGCCCAGAATATCGGGTCGATCTTAGGTCATTTGCCTTTTGGGATCTTCTACCAAGGTGCCTTTATTCCGCCTCCGACAATTGGGAATTCTGGAGCAGACTACAAGACGCGGGCCATTGTTGCTCGGCTTGGGTTAACTGCCAATACCCCCTATGAATCTATCTACTGGATGTACTCATTGGATCAAAAAGGGAATCCTCTCACCGGCGCTAAAAAATACACAATAACTTTCAAGCAAGAGATTCCCTTCTATGAACCCGGCTTCTGGTCGCTCACGATTTACGACTCAGAGAACAACTATACGGCGCCCAATCCGATCGACCGGTATATGTTGGGAAGCGACACTCCGGAACTGAAGAAAAATAAAGACGGCTCTTTGACAATCTATATCCAGCACGAGGATCCCGGACAAGATAAACAATCCAATTGGCTTCCAGCGCCACCAGGCTCATTCTATCTGATCCCGCGATCTTACGCGCCCAAACCAGAAATCATTCACATTTTAACAGACCCGCAATCGTGGCCCATTCCCGCAGTTGCGCCAGAAGGATAAGCAGGAAGATTAAAAATTGGTACCAAAAATTCTTTGCTCTTTGTATATGTATTTCCATACGACGATGAAGCTTCCCGTTATCCTTACTTTTTTCCGTGTTGTCATGAGCCCCATTTTTGTGGCGCTCTACCTCTTTTCAGATCGGTGGAACATTCCAATAGCTGCCATCCCCTATCTTCTTTTAGGGATTGTGGCCCTCTGTGAATTAACAGATATTTTTGACGGATTTTTAGCCCGGAAAAGAAACCAAGTGACCAATCTTGGGAAAGTTCTCGACCCCATGGCCGACAGCCTTTTTAGACTTTCTGTTTTTTTTACATTCACCCAAGGCGCCGTTCAACTGCCGCTGCTGATCGTTCTTGTTTTTTTCTGGAGAGATTCCATTGTCAACACGTTGCGATCTCTTTGCGCCGTTCAAGGAATTCCGCTCGCCGCTCGGACAAGCGGAAAAATCAAGGCCATCATTCAAGCCACTGTGACATTTTTTATTTTAATTTTAATGATCCCTTACTCGAACGGATGCCTTTCACTCGAGACATTTCAAAAAATAAGCACGATTGCTGCAGCCCTTGCAGCCGCTTATACCTTGTGCTCCGGATGCGAATACCTTTGGGTCCATCGGCAGCTCATCAAAAAAGCTTTCCGCGCCTGAGAAGCTATTGCACTGCAGCAATAATTGTGTCGAGAGACCAAGTAGCTCTCTCCTGCTGTAGGTCTGGGTGTTGTTCAATCAAATTTCGGCGAAACAAAAATCGTTCTTTTGATATGTCCCATTCACTATTGCCATCCATTCTCGAAAAAGCTTGAATATGGGCAGAATCAATTTCGAGAGAACAAGTCAGCGATAGAACGAGTCTATTTAATTGGGTGTTCAAATGAATAGGTTCCCTCTCAGGATTCAAACGCAGTATCTTGCGCAACGGTTCAAAAAATTGAACTTCTCCAACATCGCCTCGTCGTTTTGCATTATTCATAAATGAGCTTAATGCAGGATCTCCACCAATATGAAAGCACTCCACTTTTTGTGGATCTACATACCCATCGATGCTCTGGAGTGCTTGTAAATAGAGAATGTCTTGAGCACGATTGCATTGCGCTAAGGTGAGTTCTTTGTTTTCAAGCTTTGTCTGTAAACGAATGAGATTTGCAAATAGAAGCATGAAAGTGAAACGAATACATTCCAATCTAAATTTATCATGATTTTCATACATCGGTTTTGATATTCCATGCGCCCAATAGATTTGTCTTAAATCTTGTTCATAAAAGGGAAGAAAATCAAACCATTTTTCGCATAGAAGAGCATAAACTGAATCGTTTAAAAATTGTTCAACCTTTGTTTCTAAAGTAGAATGGAGATGCGCAGTGTGTTGTGCCTCAAGGCCTAGTCCTGTCATGGGGTTCATGAGGTTAGATAACAACTTTTCCCAACATTGTTTGTTCTCCCATCGCATGGTTTGAATGGTTTTGGATAAATCCATCAACTGCTCCAATTGCAAAGGCCTGGTGAGTGCAGATTTAAGACTCGCACCTACCCCCATCAAAACACACACTGACAAATGAAGGAATTTGTCCCCCGCTAGCGTATAATAAGTCGTTCCCAATAGCGCTTTTAATACTTGCAAGGCTGCAGCACCTAGGACATTGAAAACTCCTTCTTTCGTTCCGCAGGCAATTAAAGCTAGACGGGCATACCAGATCGATTCTAACCATTGCCCTAACTGCCGTGTTTTTTCTCTGCAAGCTTCAACATAGACATTTTTACCTCCCATATGCAGGCTGGTCATCTCCAGCAAGATATTTAAAATTTTAACTCCAACAGGGGCAAGATCAATGATGTGAAAAGCAAATAAGAAATGGCCATTGATTCTAGGAGATTGGGCAGCGTGCAATAGAGCCTGGGCTACTGCTGTTGTCTTTAAACGAGTAGGCAAAAGATGTACAATCGAAGCAAGAGACGATTCATTGGAGGTTAAATAAAATGTGGTCGCAGCTAAAACTTTACAAATAAGATCCCACAGATGACCGTTGATAAGGAAGAACTGATAAGGAGAAGCGATAATCTTGTCAATTTTTTCTTGAGGATAGAGCAAAGCAAAAAGCTTTGAATCAGTCTTTCGTTCGGAATGATTTAAAACAAGGTGCCTTCCCAGCACAATCTCTGAGCCTCCGTGAGAAAGCCTCGTTGCTGCTAATGCTGCAAAACCAGCCCCCCAGAAGGGTAAAGTCGGATTTGACAACCATCGATTAAAAGAAAAATTCGATAAGAAAGCTGTTCCCATAGTTATTCTCTTATTTTGATAAGGAATTATAGCACACAAAAGGGCAACAAGCAAAATTTAAAAATTTTGCAACTATTCACCCACCTCCCATTTTAGAGGTGGGGGAAAAAAGATCGGGCAAGGGAACGGGCACGGCAACGTTCACGAAAGAAAAGTCAGTCAAATTTTTATCCCCATTTGAGCATGAATTGTTGATACGCCTCGTCTTGAAGTTAACAAAAATGGCTTAGAGCGCCTCTTTCGTGAACGTTACCGTGCCCGTTCTCTTGCCCGATCTTTTTTCCTCACCTCCAAAATGGTGGGTAGGTGAATAGTTGCAAAAAATTCCTTCAATTGCTTTAAATTGATCCGCTCAAGTATCTTGCTTAGTCTGAAGAGGCTGTTGTTGAATTAAGGCTTCGTCGATTTTCGGGATTATTTTGGCCGATTTTCGATTCAAATCTTGGGGGTCATATACGAAAGTTGATATGACCCCCCAAGATTTGAATCGAAAATCGGCTCAAAAGAACCCAAAAATCGACAGAAGCTTAGTTCAACAACAGCCTCTACGATTGGGGTGTCGCCAAGTGGTAAGGCAGCGGTTTTTGGTACCGCCATTCGAGGGTTCGAATCCTTCCACCCCAACTTATGAACCTATACCGGTAAAATTTTTCATCGAATGAAATTTTTTACCGGTATAGGTTTAAAGGATTTTTCAATGCTAAAGCCGAAAAGGTATTTGTTATTTGCCGGGAGCTCTCATCCTGAGCTCGCGAGACAAATTGCAAAGCACCTTTCGACTCAGCAAGGGAAAGTCCTGATTGAGACATTTCCAGATGGCGAGATAGGCGTTCGAATTTTAGAGAATGTCCACGGTCAGGATGTTTTCGTTTTGCAGACGATCGCACAACATCCTAACCTCTATCTCATGGAATTGCTCATCATGTTGGATGCTTTGAAGCGAGCCGGATCTCGATCGGTGATTGCTGTGATTCCCTACTTTGGGTATGGCCGTCAAGATCGAAGAATAAAAGAAGGGGATCCGATTTCTGCAAAGCTTGTAGCACAGCTATTGGAAGCGGCAGGCGCTTCTGGTGTGCTGACGATCGATCTGCATACACCGCAGATCGAAGGGTTTTTTAACATACCGCTTTACCATCTTTCGGCAATGCCTCTTTTAACTAAGGCCATTGAGAAAGAGGGGTGGGAGAAAAGCGTGATGGTAGCCCCCGATATCGGCAGCATTTGGCGTGCACGCGAGTTTGCACAGGAATTGAAAACCTCCGACGGTGTTGTCGATAAGCGCCGCGTGAGTGCAAAGCGGGTTGAGAGTCATTCCTTAGCAGGGGATGTCAAAAATCAAAACGTTGTTTTGATTGATGATTTATGCTCAACCGGTCAAACACTGGCGACAGCAGCCTATGTGTGCACTAGCCAAGGGGCGAATAAGATTCGCGTGGTTGTGACTCACGGGATGTTTGTGGGCAGTGCATTTGAAGATCGTGCGATTGAAAAGTTTGTTGTGACGGATACGATTCCCCTTCCTTCTAAGAGGAAGACCAAGAAGATTAAGGTCGTCTCCGTAGCACCCCTTTTTGCTCGAGCTATTGAAACAATAGCATCTTCAAAGCCCATCTGATGTGTCATATAAAACTTAATAATGGGAGAATAGTATGAAACTGACTGCCACTGTGCGCCCTTCGACAAAAAAAGGTGACACAAAGCAGATTCGACGAGAGGGAAAAATCCCTGCAATCCTCTATTCCACAGGTCAGCCTAATCTTCAGCTCACCCTCGATGGAGCTGAGATGGCGGCAATCCTGCGGCAAGTAAAGCCGGGCCATTTAGGGACCACCATTTTTCAGTTAAAGCTGGATGGAAAGGAGAAACGAGCGATTGTCAAGGACATTCAATATCAATTAACGACCTACCAAGTCACGCATATTGATTTCGAAGAGCTCTTTGATGATGTGGCTGTGAACGTAAAAGTCCCTATTCGCTGCACTGGGGTAGCTGATTGCGTGGGAGTGAAACTAGGAGGGTTTTTAAGGCAAGTGATCCGGCACGTCAGAGTGGAATGCTTACCTGTCTTGATCCCTGACGAACTATTGATTGATGTGCAAGATATGGGAATCAAGCAATCGAAAAAACTATCTGATATTGCAATTCCTCAAGGAGTGAAGCCCCTTGCTAAAATGGATGAAGTCGTTGTTGTCGTTTCGAAACGAAGCAACTAAAGATTTTTTAATTGTGGGACTCGGTAATCCAGGTATCGCCTATGAGAAAACCAAGCATAATGTGGGATTTCGCGCTGTGAGATCTTTTGCAAAACGGCACGGAATTACACTGAAAAAGGCTTACCATTTATCTGCGGAGCTAGGTCATGGACGTCTGGGGGCATTTTCCATTGGGGTGCTCCTTCCTCTGACCTATATGAACAGCAGCGGAGAAGCTGTTAAAAAAGCTCTTCGAGCCTTTCAAACACCGGCAAGTCGTATTGCTGTTGTCGTTGATGATATTGCATTTTCAGTCGGAGATATCCGATTTAAAGAAGAAGGAAGCCATGGGGGTCATAACGGGCTTAAAAGCATTGAAGAGCATTTGACAACAACTTGTTTTCCCAGGCTCCGCATAGGCATAGGGCATCCTGAAGGCAGAGATCTCGCAGATTTTGTGCTCTCTCCTTTTGATCCCACTGAGGAGAGGCAATTACCAGAAGTTTTTAATCATGTGGCCGATGTTCTCGATTGTTGGATCCTACGGGGGATTCAACCAGCCATGACATTGGCAAATACAAAAAGAGGAGTCATTGACAAATGACGAAAGAACATAGCCATCTCTATGAAGGGATGTATATTTTAAATACCGCCTTAACAGATGATGCACGTGAAAAGCTGATCGATAAAATGACAGCCAATATCACTCAAAAAGGTGGAAAATTGCATAAAATTTTTGATCAAGGCCGCAAAAAACTTGCGTATGAGATCAATAAAAAGAGAGAAGGGCATTATTTGCTGTTTTACTTTTCAGTCCCCACAAATGTGATGGACAAACTATGGAGAGAGTATCGACTCACAGAAGATATCCTTCGCTTTATGACAACCCGGGTACACGCTGTTCCCGAAAAAATCGCATTTCAACCTTTACCTGAATAAGAGGAATTATGGAATCTCTTTTTGCCCCTAAGAAAAAACGGAGCTGTCCATTTACCGCCGCAGGCGTTAAACATGTGGATTATAAAGATCTAGAAACGCTCCGCCGTTTTATTTCCGAACGAGGTAAAATTATTCCTCGGCGGATCTCAGGAGTATCTGCCTATTTTCAGCGAAAGCTTGTCAAAGCAATCAAGAAAGCACGCTCAATGGGGTTACTCCCATTTGTATCTGAGATTTAAAGAGGTTATACAATGAAACAACAATATTTACTGATCGAAGATGTAGAAGATGTCGGCCGAAGCGGTGAAGTGATTTCGGCAAAGCCCGGTTTTGCAAGGAACTTCCTGTTTCCCAAGCAGAAAGCAGTTTTAGCCAATCCGCATGCTCTTCGGATGCAGGCTCGTCTTCAAGAAACTCGTGCAAAGCAAGCCGATATCGACCGGAAAGAAGCAGAAGAACTCGCTGCAAAACTCCAAGGGCTTATTTTGACGACGACGGTCAAAGTCGATCCAGAAGGAACGATGTATGGATCTGTGGGTTCAACAGAGGTTTTAGACCTTTTTGCCAAAGAAGGTTTCCAACTCGATCGCCGTAATATCGGACTGAATAAACCGATCAAAGAAATCGGCGTTCACTCTCTGAATCTCAAGCTAAAAGAAGGGGTCACCTGCCAATATACTCTTCATATCTTGGGCGAGCAAGCAAACCCTCCCAAGGGTTAAAGCCTTTTAGGGCCCTTTAATGACCCAAAAAACCATCATTGTCACCGGAGCTGCAGGATTTATCGGCTCCGGCCTTGTTAGCAAGTTAAATGCCGAAGGGACAACTTCCAACCTTGTTTTAGTCGACACTATCAACCACCCAGCAAAACATAAAAACTTGCAAAACAAGCATTATCGCGAGCTTCTCCCAATTCAAGGATTGCACAAATGGCTTGAAGGACGCCAGGACGAGATTGAAGCGATCTTTCATCTAGGGGCATGCTCAGATACCCTGCAGCAAAATGAACAGTTCTTACGAGAAAATAACACCCTCTACACCCAAAAACTCGCCGAATACTGCCTTCGGCATAACATACGATTTATTTACGCCTCCTCTGCAGCCACCTATGGCGATGGCCAGCTCGGTTTTTCCGATGATCACGCCCTTCTAGAAAAGCTAAAACCCCTGAATCTGTACGGCCTATCTAAACATTGGTTTGATCTCTGGGCTTTGAAAGAAGGAGTTCTCGATCAAATCGTCGGCCTCAAATATTTTAATGTCTTTGGCCCGAATGAATCCCATAAAGGACACATGGCTTCCATGATTTTCAAAATGGTCCCCCTCATTCAAAAAAAAGGAGTCATTCAACTTTTTCGATCGACAAAACAGGGTCTTAAAGATGGAGATCAATGCCGCGATTTCATCTACATTAAAGATGCTGTGGAGATAACCTATCAATTTTTACACCCTCGACAGGGAGGGATTTTCAACGTTGGAATGGGGCGCTCTACTACATGGAATGAGCTTGCGGCAGCTGTTTTTAAAGCCTTGAACAAACCCACCTGTATCGAGTATATTGAAATGCCTAGGACCCTTGCTGATCAATACCAAAACTATACCTGTGCAGATATGAAAAAATATGAACAAGTTCAGCCTCTGCGGTTTGCTTATACCATTGAAACGGCTGCTGAAGATTATGTTCAACAACACCTCATCCCCAATCGACCATGGTAAAACTCAGTCGCGTTTTTAGCCGCTTAAACCCTGTCCGAGTCTGCGTCATCGGAGACTTCATGTATGATACCTATACAACAGGGAAAGTCCATCGCATTTCTCCAGAAGCTCCCGTTTTAGTCCTCAATGTCCTCAAAGAGGAAGGGCGTCCTGGAGGGGCTGGCAACGTCGTGCTCAATCTAGTTTCTCTCGGTGCTCAGGTTGTTGCCGTTGGCCGTGTCGGATACGATACTGCCGGAGAAAACATTATCAAATCGCTTGTTGCTGAGGGAGTTCACATCACTGGCATGATGACACAGCCAATGTACCAAACACCCGTTAAAAACCGATTGATTGCCGACGCACAGCAAGTGCTCCGCGTCGACTTTGAAACAATCTCTTCAATCCCTGAGCAGTTGGAGCAGCAAGTCGTCGACAAGCTCCCTTCACTCCTAGATGGAGTTGATATTATCGCCATCTCCGATTATGGAAAAGGGTTTTTATCCCACTCGCTTCTCATGGCTGTGATTGAAATGGCCAAAGCACGCAATATCCCCGTGATTGTCGATCCCAAAGGAGACGATTTTAGCCGCTATCAAGGCGCTACAGTCCTCAAGCCTAACCTCAATGAAGCGCATGCTGCCGCCAAGCTCTCTCTTTCGACCCCTCTTGAACAAGTCGCCGAAACTCTCTTTAAGAAGGTCAGCACGGATCTTCTCATGATCACCCGCTCTGAAGCTGGCATCTCCCTTTTTTCCAGGGATGGACAGCGGCTCGATTTCCCTGTCCGTTCTAAAGAAGTCAAAGATGTCACGGGAGCTGGCGATACCGTCCTTGCCATGATTTGTGTAGCCCTCGGCAACAATCTAGAAATCTCCGACGCAGCTCAACTCGCCAATATCGCTGCAGGGATTGTAATTGAACAATTAGGATGTGTCCGGATTGCTCCTTCCGATCTTGCCAATCGACTCCTCGAGTTCGATGTCGACAATAAAGTCTTTGACGAAGACCATCTCTTTGCCCTGCAGCAAGCGCTTAAAAACAAACATTATACGGTTCTCGGACTTCACAGCGCGCAAGGGATGACAACACCTCTTTTCCGCAGCATTCGCAAACTTGCAACACGAGATGCTGATTCGAAGCTCATTATCTACGTTCGAGATTCCAACCCCGATGAAGAGTTTATCTCGCTCCTCTCCTCTCTTGCCGAAGTCGATTTCGTCGTTCTCAAGTGTGAAAGCTTAAAAAACCTCTGCGAAATTATCCATCCCCAAGAAGTCTTTGTCATGGACCACCACACACTCACCCCCCTCGATCATTTTAAAGGACTGTTACTCAACTAATTTTAGCCAAGGCTTAAGTTCATTTTTTTTAAAGTGCGGTGCACCGTACTTCTGGAAATCGAATCAATCACTTCCAACTGGACAAGCCTTTCGCTTAACAATCTCAAAGTCCATTCCTTGCGGCCCTCCGGAGGAGCCCCACAACATAAGGCAACCAAATGAGCTTCTTGATCTCCATCAAGTTTCCTTGGCTTGTATTGTCGATGTTTCTTACGATAGAGGGCTATTTCCAGCCTATCATTGGCGAAGCGTTCTCTGACCCGATGCACTGTCCGTTCGTGGATATTTAAGTTGGCTGCAATAACTTTTGCCTTTAAGCCTGGCCCCTCTTCGCCCGAATCTGCCTGCAATAATATTCGAGCATGGGTGATCGTTTTTGCTTTCTGCTGTCCTTTATGAACAACTTCAAGTAACTGCTTCAATACATGAGTCTTGTTTTGTTTATTTCTTTAAATCTGGGATAATTAGATCATGGAGGAATAACCATGACTGCGAAAGAACATTTATCACGCATGACCTTAGATCTTCCTGAAGAAGATCTCAAAAGGCTCAAAGCTTTAGCAGCTATTCTTGGCAAGAGCATGCGAGAGATCGTTTCTAACTGGATCCACGAGCATCTCTATAGCGCCAATTTGCCGAACAAGAAAACCTTACAAGCTATCGAAAGTGTCGAAAAAGGCAAAGATCTAATCGAGGCTAAAGATGCCGATGATCTTTTTAGAAAGCTGGGTATTTAATGCTAAAACTCACCTATCTAAGATCCTTTAATTACTATTTATGACCCCGCAAAAATTTATGCTCTATCCTGAGCAAAAACCTTGTTCAATCGACGAGCTTGAAAAGAAGCTTGCCTACCGCCACATTCCATTGATCGAGTTTGAAAGTGCAAAAGAGCGAAAAGCCGTGCGCTTAAAAGGGCTTCGGCAAGAAAAAAAGGGAGAGATTCTCTCTTCGGTAAGACAGCTTGGACAAAAATACTATCCTCAAATTCTCCGCTCCTACATCCCTGAGGTCTCCATTCGCTGGGTTCATGCGTCCGTTGGATACGGTCTTTTTGCAGAGCAGCCGATTATAAAACATCACTATGTCGGCGAATACACCGGTATTATCAGAAAAAATGATCGAAGATATTTTGAGCCGCTCAACAACTATTGCTACGAATATCCGGTTGCTGATGAAATCGGAAGAAACTATGTCATCGACGCAACAGCGGGGTGCCTTACCCGCTTTATCAACCACAGCTCCGATCCCAATTTAAAACCCCTTTATGCCTACTGGAAAGGGTATTTTCATCTGATTTTTCTATCCCTTCGCAAAATCGTTAAAGGAGAGCAATTTTCGTACGATTATGGAGAAAATTATTGGTATCTCAGAAAAAAACCAGTGAGTCTAAAAGGGAACATGTATTAAATTCTTTTCATGGGAAGGTGCCATGTTAAATCTCGAGACTAAAGGCAAGCAGCTGCAAACTCTTTTGACGGATCTCCTAGAACTGCCCCTTGATCATCAGTCGCCTGCTCTATCAAAATCTGCCCATGTAGAGGCAAGGATTGCCAAATTCAAACGACGATTCTACTCACGAATCGATGAACAAATCTTTGAAGAAGCGAAAGGGCTGCTTGCCCTTGCCGGACAAAAATTCACCCAGCAAAGATCGGCTCGCTTCCTCTCCCGCTTAATTCTCTCTCAGTACTTTATTCGCAAGGCTTTACTCAAAGCCATCACGGATGGTACAGGTTCCCGCTACGTTTTTCTTCGAATTTTATCTTCTCATCTGAGCTCCCCTTTTGCCTCAAAGAACGTCCTCGGAATCTTTATCGGCATCAATTTTTTACATAAATACGATGTCTTTACAGAAGAGCATCTGCTAAGAGCATTTCAAAAGCTTAAGCTCGACATTCAATGCATCCCTGAAGGGCTCTATAGTTTTCAGCGTCAAGGAGAGCCTTTTAAATTTCTCTATGTGGAATTTGAGAAAAAGGGAAAAGAGCGCCTCTTGCTTGGTGAGATGAAGAAACTGCAGGAAAAGCTTAAAGAGGTCTTAGTGAATAGCGTTGAAAGACTTCAGCCCTCTGTCTTCATGGGAAATAACGCCGAGGAAATCATTAAAAATATCTTGCTTCTCAGCAGGGAAATTCGGCTAGCTTCAGATCTTCCTCAAGCGATGATTCACTTTGATGAACAGACAGATAAAGAATTTTCCTTTCAGATCATTTTAGTCCATGTTTTTAAGTCTGAATTTTCACTTCAAAAATTGTTTGAAGAGCAAGGCGTAGCCTATTTGCTCAGGTGGTCTCAAATCGTCCGGTATCTGAGAAAAAAGCACCCCATTCAAGCCCATGCATTTAAGCTGCGCGTCGCCAAAACAGCTGAAATCGTGCGCTCAGACGGTTCGTTAAATTTTTACGCAGCAAGGCATCAGATCACTGAGCTTCTAAAGCACGTGATAGGAGAATTTCGGGATTATAACGGAGGGCTCATCCTCAAGCAGGCGGAAACTTTAACTCAATTTAAACAACAATTTCATGAAATTCCTTCCGAGGTTCTTGAAAACTTCTTTTATGCATTAACACCGATTGAAGCCCAAGCCACTATTCCACTACACAGCTTGATCACACTTTTTCAGCTGTTCATTGAAGGGAAAAGAGAAAGCTTGCTGCGTCCTCAGGACTGTTTTGTGAAATTCTCCCACGAAGAGCATCAAATCTATTGCATGTTTCAGGCTAAAGAAGCTGGACTTCTCGATTCTCTCAAAGCATGCCTGAAGGTCGACCCCTTGATCTCCATCCAATTGACTGAAGATAATCGTATGTCGTTAGGATATCTTTTTGAATCTGAAAATGTTGAACTCGTCAGTATCTTCCAAGAAACCATCGATGCATGGAAACAAAAATTCGAAACTACAAAAACTCTACGGCTGGCCATTTCGTCAGGCTTTAACTCTTTAGATCCCCGTGTTCAAGGAGATGAAGGCAGAAAAGTGATTTTAAAGATGTTATTCGAAGGGCTTATGCGCATCGACTCGGCAGGCCAAGTCTCTCTTGGAGTCGCAAAAAACGTCAAGATCTCTAAAGATAGAAAAAAATACACCTTTAAACTCCGTTCTACCCTCTGGTCGAATGGAACAGAGGTATCAGCAGACGATTTTGTCTATGCTTGGAAAACAGCTCTTTCCCCTCACTTTATGGCGCCTTCCGCCTATCTTTTCTATCCCATCAAACATGCCCACGAGATCAAAGAAGGCCGTTTGCCTTTAAGCATGCTAGGCGTCCGTGCTGTCGATGCAAAGACGCTGGAAATCGAACTGGAGTCCCCAATTCCTTATTTCCTAGAGCTGCTCGCTCAGCCTCAATTTTCTCCTGTACACTCAACCATCGATCAAACTCAACCAACCTGGCCTCATCAGGAAGGAGAAGGGTATGTTTGCAATGGAGCCTTTTTCCTCAAGAAAAACGATGTTTCCCAAGGGTATGAGCTTATCAAGAATCCGTCCTATCACGACGCTGCAAATATCCGTTTAGACAGAGTCTCGATTAAAAATACGCAGATCGGCGAGATCCGAGAGATGTTTCTAAGAGATGAAATCGACTGGCTGGGATTTCCTGCGGGAATGATGGATCTTCCTTTTTTACCTATCGACCAGGGAGAAATCATTGTTTTACCGAATGATTCTATCTATTCATACACTTTTAACACCCGCTCTTTTCCCTTTAACCACTGTAAACTCAGACAGGCTCTTGCCTTAAGTATTCGCCGCGCACGCATTTTGCAGGCACTGCCGCCCGGTCATTGGCCTGCTTTTACGATTCTTCCTTTTCAACATTCAAGAGGGCCTTGGATGGAAGAGAGCCAGCAAAAAGGGATTGCTCTATTTAAAGAAGCCATGCAGGAACTGAATCTCAATCTACCCTCATTTCCTCCTCTAAAACTTCTGCATGCTGAAGGGCAAACTCGAGATAAGATCGCTCAAATTCTCAAACAGGAATGGGAAGAGACATTTGGCATCCGGTGCTATATCGAAGCCTACAGCTGGAAAGAAATCTTCCGTCGACTCACGGAAGGAAATTTTCAGCTTTGTGGAATGAACTGGATCAGCCTCGTAGACGATCCAAGCTATACCCTCCAGGTCTTTCACCACACGAGTCGATTCTATAACTTTCCAGGATGGTGCAATCAAACGTACGAAGAAATTTTGAATCGAGCAAACGAGCAAAAACAGCCTTTAAAAAGGCTTGAGCAATATGCCTTAGCAGAAGAGATCTTTCTGCAAGAGGTCCCTGTCCTTCCTCTTATTCGTACGCTGCCTTACTCGATTAAGAAAAGTCGAGTTGACATGCTCAGTCACAGCTCGATGAGGAGTTGGGATTTTAAATGGGCATCTATTCGTAACAAGGAGTAACAAATGTTATCTATTAAAACGAGTGATAATTTTCAAGAAATGATCAAAAAAGAGCAAGAAATTTTTGCTCACCCTGCGTGGCATGGAGAGATGATCGGGCTTGACTGTGAAAATCTTCTGAGAGGAAAGCCTACCTTCTCCTATTTACTACGCTCTGGAGAGGTCCGGTTCCACTACTATCTTTCCTACGTAGTAGAAAGCCCTTTTCAATATAAGCATCAGCCGTTCATGGTGTCTTTGGAAGAGTCCAGATTAGGCTGGGGCTATCGCAACCTCCATAATTGGTGGGCTTCTAAGTTGGAGGATCTCATTCCTCTGATCTTGCACCAACCTAAGGAACAATGCCTTCCCATTCTAAAGACCAACACTTAGACCAGGGAATTTGGAAAGAGCTTTCATCTCTCTTTTTCCCAATTATTATAGGGCTGCTTGCTGGAAGCGTCGTTGGTCTTTTTGAACGCATTTGGCTAGCGCAGCACTCTATTGACAGCTGGAAAGGAGGGATGCAAGCTGTCTGCGCCCTTCAATTTTTTCAGATGTCATGCGTTGTATTTGCAAATATGACTCAAATCTTTGTCGGACAGCATCTAGGATTGAATGAGCCCGAAAAAGTGGGAAATCGGGTTTGGCAAATGATTTGGGTCTCTTTACTGCTTATGTTACTCATCTTCCCACTTAGCCTGATGATCGACCCTCTCATGTTCAAAGGAACAGAGCAAAGAAAGATTGCAAACGGATATTTTAAGATTTTGATTTCCGGAAACATTCTATTTCCTTTAGGGGCAGTCCTCTCCTCCTTTTTTCTTGCTCAAGACAAACGGTGGATCATTGTGTGGAGTGTATTAGGAGCATCTGGAATCAACATTCTCTTAAACTCCATCCTCATCTCTGGATTTCCTCCGATCTGCCCTCCTTTAGGCGCCATCGGCGCCGCTTGGAGCAGTCTCGTTTCTAAATTTGTCTTTTGCCTGATTCTCTTTTCAGGATTTCTCAGCCGCTTGAATCAAGCCCAGTATCATACATGGAAGTGGCAAGTTACATTGTCCTCTCTGTGGGAATGTTTCCGCATTTGTACGCCGCGAGCTACAGGCCGGGCTTTTAATCTTTTGGTGTGGACTGCGATTACCTCCGTGATGACGACAAAAGGAGGACATTATCTTTCGGTCTTTTCTATTGGAGCAACCTTAGCTCTCTTCAGCACTTTTCTCTCTGAAAGTTTGATTCAGTCGCTGAGCATCGTTATTTCACGCTATTTAGCATCCAAAGAATATTCAAAGCTGTGGAAACGGTGGCGTTTAGGAGTTTTCTTCGCCCTTTTCGTTGCTGCTGTTTTAGCGATCCCCTTTCTGGTCTTCCCTAAAGCCACTCTTTCTCTCTTTTTTTCTGAAATACCCCCTCACATTGAAAGTCTTCTTCAATTAACTCTTTGTTGGATATGGTGTTGGGTCCTTTTGAATGGCTTAAATGCCCCTTTTTTTGCACTCCTTTTAGCCGCCAAAGATACCTTCTACTACATGGTGCTTATGTCTTTGACCTGGGTAACGTCTTTCCTACCGATTTACTACGGATTTCACCATTTACAGTGGGAGCCCCATGCCTTTTGGCTTGTTTTAGTGATCGACCACGCGATCATCCTTTCCCTCAATACCTGGCGCGTTTATTCCTTGCGTAACACCTTTTTAGGAGTGACAAATCCAAACTCGGCACGGAATGTGAGGTAAGATCTTAGCAATAAGATGTGCAGATTGTTTTGTGTTTGTAGACGATTCTAAAACGATCAAATCGACAGCTTGACGATGAGCAACATCAAGAATGGCCTCTGCTGCATTTCGAGCTCTAATCACCTCTAAATGAATGGAAATACCCTGATCACGGGCAATCGCTTCAGCAGTTTTGAGAACTTGCCCCGCTGTTTGCACGCGATGGGGTAGCGATGCTTCAAGGGGGAGCGAAAATGGGACTTCGATAATATGAACAGCTGTGATCTCAGCGTGATGAAGTTTCGCTATTTCAGAGGCGATCTGCATCAGCTCTATTTGATGAGCGCTTCGAAGCGGAAGCAAGATTTTTTGAATCTCAAAAGGACGCATCTTCGGAATCTTGATTTTTTCAATGGTGCTTTGCGCTGTTGGCGAAATCTGTTTTTTTCGCCGATAAACAAAGTACATGACAAGACCTACTAAAACCCAAGCAAACCCCAAATACCGCCCTTCGGGTTTTGTGATAATAATGAGCATCCAAACTGCAAAACTGCTAAGAGCACCTAGAACCGCAGGAATTGGGATCTCTTTTCCTTTTATTTTGATATTCAGTGGGACTTTAAAAGGTCTTCGTAAATCGGGCTGTTTGATTCTTAAGAGAATCAGTGAAATTTGAGTTGAAAAAAAAGCAATTTGAGCTCCGAAGTTGTAGAGATCTGCTAAAAAGCTCATCCTTGCCTGGCTTAAAGCGACAATGATACAGGCCAAAAGGGCAAACAGCGCAAGGGCCGCATGCGGAGTCCGGAAACGAGGGTGTAATTTATACAGAAAGCGAGGAAGCTGGTAATGCTCTCCCATATTGAAAGAAAGGCGAGAAGCCCCCATGAGCCCCGCATTGGCCGCAACAAAGAGCGTGACCGCCGCGAGAATTCCAACCCAAGGTAATAAAAAAGAGCTTCCCCAAGAAAAGTTCTGGACAATTCCTGCAATCGGCTGCTCTTCATATACATGCCCTAGCTGATACGGCGTCAAAATAGAAAGCCCTACAAAAGATAGCCCCAAATACATGAAAACCAGAACACCCATTGCAATCATAATCGCCCGTGGCACTGTTCTCATAGGAGCTTTTGTCTCGCTACTCAGCTGCGCAATTGATTCAATCCCCGTATAGGCCACCATCGCCATGGCAGTCCCTTTGATGAACTGACTCCATGTAGGAGAAGAATCGACTCCAGCTCGATTGATCGCAAGCTGTGAAAAAAATGTCGAGAAATTCTCTATTGTGAGCAGCCCCACCCCAATGATAATCAGCTGGGTCAACACGGTAAAAATCATCAGAAAAAAACTGGTGCGCGTCGATTCTTTTGCTCCCCAAATATTGAGCACTAAAAGAATCAAAATCACACAAATGGTAAAAATAATTTGAACTGAATCTTCCTTCAGCTCTGGGAAAAATTGGATCAGGTAAGGGCCAATAGTGAAAGCAGAGATTGCAATCGTGACGATATAATCGAGTAAAAGACCCCAGCCAGCAATAAATGAGATTAAATCATTAAAGGCATGCCTGGCATAGCTGGCAGATCCTCCCGACTCGTGAAACGTCGAGGACATTTCAGCATAAGAAAGCGCTGTGCAAACAAACACAAAGCCAGCAAGAAGCATTGCCAAAGGGGTTGCGCCCAGAGCAAAAAAAGCAGTCACTCCCAAGGCATAGTAGATGGAAGATCCCAAATCTCCATAACCAATTGCAAACAGGTCAAAAACCCCTAAAACACGTTTAAGAGCTCCTCGATCCAGCTGAGCAATATTTGAGCCCTTTTTAGGATGATTTGCAGCCATGTATTTGATATGGCATCCGAAAATTTATTTGACAACTTATTTCAATCAGATGTACGCTTCAAAGTGCTGCTAACGCAGCAAATTGTTATAAAAAAACAGGAGTTCTTATGAAAAAACAAAAAAATGCTCAGAAAAAAGTGTCTCAAGTTGTTGTGCTAGGACAGGCCTCAAAACTGACCCTTGGACTCGTTGGCGCCCCAGCAGAAGGAATTACAAGGCATTATAACGCCTAGTCGCTTGCTCACTATGGCTGTACGCTTTAAGCGTACAGCCCTTCTTCAGAAATGAGGTTCTCTTAAGATAATTGATAAAACCTGTGCAATTTCTGGATCATCATGGATGACTTTCGTTGAGATTTCTGCCCAAGCATGCGCATAAAAGGGGTTCGTTTGCACCCCAATGGCCAAGTTGCACCTCCATTTTTTCTTCAGTGCTAATAAGACAAAGGTTGAAGCCCACCCCAAGCAAAAAGTTTTTGTTGGGTAGAGAACTGTTGCCGCATCAAGGGCATTGACAAGTTTTTGAATATCTTCTGGCTCAGGAATATGATGAGAGGTTCCTTTCTGCGAGACTGCTTTGATCGTCTCCAAGATCCCTTTGATCCCTCCACGCTTGATGATCCGAGAAACAGAAGCTAATTGGATGAATGCACGAACAAGCTCAACAATCGAAACCTGAGCAAACGGTTTCCATGAGGGTTTTGTATCCCACTTGTATTCACAAAGCCCTCCTCCCTTAATGGGAGGCGGCTCAACTTTTTTTCGATCAGACCCCTCACTTGGCGTGATAAACCCTTTCTCTTGGAACTCGAGGATCCAATCATTCAACGACTCAGGATCTTCAGATGGTACTGCCGTTTGATACAATTCATTTTCAAAAATAAACTCTTCGCTGCAGATTTTATCTAAGAACTGCGCTGCAGATTCAACAAGGTTCAGATATTGATCATTTTGGACATCTAAAATAATCACTGCCTCATCAAAATGGGCAGCGAAAATCGATGGAGCTAAAGAAAACCGAACTGTATTTGTCTCTTCCATAAATCTTACAACGTCCTTTCGAAGATATCACTTCGCTGTTGCTGACGCCAAAGCTGCGCATATAAACCTTCCCTTTGCTGCAACTCTTCGTGCGTTCCTCGCTCTATGATCGTTCCCTGATCTAATACAAGAATTTCATTGGCATGAATAATCGTGGAAAGGCGATGCGCAATGATGATTGTCGTTGTTCTTGATAAAATGGCTCCAATATTGGTTTGAATTGCACGTTCAGTTGTGGTATCAAGAGCAGAAGTGGCTTCGTCAAAGATGAAGAGAAGAGGTTTTTTAAGTAAGGCGCGTGCAATGGAAATCCGTTGTTTCTCCCCTCCTGAAAGCTTTAATCCCCTTTCTCCAACAACCGTATCATACCCCTGCGGCAATGATGAAATGAGCGTCTCTAATTGCACAAGCGCTACAACTTCTGCAACCTCTTCTTGGGTGCATTGAAGGTTGCCATACGCAATATTGTAGTAAAGGGTGTCATTGAATAAGACGGTATCTTGAGGCACGATCCCTATGGCTTGACGCAGTGATGATTGCGACAAAGAGCGAATATCGCGCCCGTTTAACCTAATCGATCCGGAATCGACATCATAAAAGCGAAAAAGGAGCCCTGCAACCGTTGATTTTCCAGAACCGGTAGGCCCGACAATTGCAATTGTTTTTCCAGCACCAGCTGTCAGAGATACATTTTTTAAAATCGGTTTCTCCTGCATGTAGCTAAAGCAGACATTTTCAAAGGAGACTTCCACGCAGTCCGCTGCAAAAGGCACGGCTTCCGGCGCATCTCGAATCTCCGGTTGGAGCTGACAAATTTTGTACACGCTATTGAGATTTTGATTCCCTTGTTTCAATTGATGCAAAAGGTATCCAAAATATTGGAGCGGCGTTGCAAATTGGAGTAAATACCCATTGATCAGCACAAAATCTCCCAAAGTCATATTTCCAGCATAAACAGATCGACCCGACATCCATGTGAGAAAGGTGAGCCCCAGGCTAATGATAAACGCATATCCCATTTGGATGGCAATATTTGTGCGGGATTTCTGAATGCCGGCCTTCTCCTGTTCTGCAAGAATCGTATTTAATTTTTGATGTTCGAACTCCTCATTGTTGAAATATTTAACCGTTTCAAAATTTAAAAGACTATCGACGATTTGGGAGCTTGCATGTGAACGTTTTTCATTATGGAGCTGTTGCACCTCAGCTGTTTTTTTAAGTCCAAAGATATTGAGAATCACAAAACCTACAAAAACAAAGAAAAGAACACCGCTAAATGAAACCCCATAGAAATAAGTGATAAGTGAAACGACCACACCCATCTCGATCACCGTCGGGATCAAAAATGAGAACAATCCCCAAAAGATCCCTTCCAAACCTGTTTGGGCTTGATGGAGCTGGCTCGTCAGCGCACCTGTACGCCTGTCTGCGTGAAATTTCTTTGTCAAAGAATGCAAATGATCCATCACTTTGATCATTAGCTGACGGATCGTCCTTTCAAGTGTGTTTAGGATCATAAACATTCTGATTTGCGTAATCATCTGGTCAAAAAACCAACAGAGTCCATACCCAATCAGAATGACTGAGATCAAAGATAATGAAAAAGAAGGAGGCTTTGACAAAAGATCTATAATTTTCTTAAAAACAAAGGGAATCCCCAAGCGCAAAAGAATCGTCAAAATCGTCAAGCAACTCGCAATCAAAAGACTTGATCGAGCGCGCCAGCCTGCAGGCCATAAAAAGGAGAGTAAAAAACGCATAATCTTAGAGACTGTCCTACGGATTCAGGTTTCGTCGATAGACAGTCTCTTAGAAGCTGTCTTAAAACTCAGTTTCTGTCGATTTTTGAGGCTTTTTGAGCCAATTTTCGCTTTATTTGGTGGGGGTAATATCAACTTTCGTATATTACCCCCACCAAATAAAGCGAAAATTGGCCAAAAATCCTCCAAAAAGCGACGAAACCTGAGGGTTAAGACAGCTTCTTACAGAAGTGTACTCATTTTTTGATATTCTTTGACAACTTTTCTAGATATATAGGAATCTATTTAAAAAATTGGAGTCCCACAATGCCATTTTTAATCGGTGCTTTTGGCGCCATTTGTAAGTCATTAGATTTTAAACGCCTCCATCGGCTCGCAGAGAACGATATCTCTTCAATCCTCACAGAAGATGCCTCCATCTTCACGCCTAAAATAGACGCCTGGGGTCAAGATCCAGCGATACAACTCCCCAACAATTATGGAGTATTAATTGGGAAAATTTTTGAAAAAACGAGTTATCAAAATGGCTTGTTTACTCTAGACATCACACAAAAAATCGTCAAGGATCCTCAAATTTTAACACAAGAGTTTTGGGGGCGTTACGCTGGCGTGCTATATGATCAAGGCAATCGCTCCATAACTTTGGTGCGAGACCCCTTGGGCTTGTCGACCCTTTTTTATTCGATTCAGCCAGATGGAATTGTATTTTCTACTGAAATTGCCCTTCTCTATGACCTTTTAGAAAATAAACCTTCTATCGACTGGATGTATTTTGCTGAATATCTCATCGGTCAGAATCAAGCGCTGCCAACAACCCCTTTTGCTGGAATTCAAGAGCTGCTTCCAGGAATGAGTCTTTGCTACACCTGCGCTGGGAATACCTCCCATCGGTACTTGTGGAATCTCGATCCAATGCGCGGAACATATATTGAAAATAACGAGGCCTTTGAAGAGCAGCTCCTTGCGGTCATGAAAAAATGCACACAAGCTTGGACTAGGGGAAGCAAAGGGGTTTGCGTCCAACTCTCTGGAGGGACAGACTCTTCAGGGGTAACGCTTCTTTTGCGCAGCGTGCTATCTGCAGACCAAAAACTGATGTGTGTTAATTATATCGACAGCCAAATAACGAGTTCAAATGAGGTTGAGCATGCCAAGGAAGTTGCAAACGCCTGCCATGCCCCTTTATCGTTTCTAGATTGGCACGAGTCTTCTTTTTTAGACCCTTTTCCAGATGGATGGAGGCCTAATAGGCCAAGCACCTTGCTACTTAATTACAATGGCAATCAGCAGCTAGACGAATTAGCCGCCAGCTCCGGATGCGACGTTATCATGAATGGTCAAGGCGGCGATCATGTATTTATTGCTTCTCCCCCCATGGACTGCCTTGCTGATTTATGGCTCCAACGGAAATTCAAAGAAATCCCTGCTTTTTTGAGTCAGCTAAGTGGAATTTATCGGACGCCATGGTGGTCTGTGATCCAGCACAATCTCAAATCCCTTTCAGCGTACTATCGAAGAAAAAATTCAAGCCAGCCTCAAGCTGCTCCTTTCTTAGACCCTGCTTTACTTGAGCGCCTTCCTCACAGACCCTTTTATTTAAAAGAGGCTCTTGCCTCCTTCCATCCCGGAAAAGCAAAGCAATTAGAATCCCTCTACCATGCCGTTGCCTACTCAGAGCGGAGCGAGCGGTCCCCATCGCAAACCCATACCCATCCCATTCTTTCTCAACCGATCGTAGAATTAGCTTTAAAAATTCCAATATTTCAATCGTTTAAAGATGGGTATAATCGAATATTTTTCAGAAATGCCGTTAGCCGTATCCAAAAATTAGACTCTTTATGGCGAAAAACCAAACGGCAAACGACAACATCAACCCTTAGGGGTTTTACCTCTAACTTTGACGCTATCCTCGATCTAGTGACTTCCGGTAGTCTTTACCACAGTGGAATCCTCCATAAAAAATGGGTTGAAGAGCAGCTAGTAAAAATAAAACATGGTCTTTATGAAAATCTCTGGCCCCTACTCTACATCATTACCAGTCAAAGATGGCTCAATCAGTGGAAATTGTAAAAATCTTTGATTTCTTTGAGAATTTTGTTTATTCCTCATAAAAAGGAGTCATATGCACTATCATAGGAGCGAATTCTTTAGACAATTTAAAGAGAGAGTTGCAACTCCCTCTAAATGGATACTCTTCTGCCTTGCTTCGACATCTCTTATGAGCAAGCCGCTTCAAGAAGAATGTACTCCAGGTCCTGAATACATGCGTGTCGGCTGGCGCCATATCGAAGGCAACGGGGTTGGATACAACACCGGTTATACAACTGCAGAAATGTTTTTAGCGGCTCCTCCGGAAAGATTCCATACGACGCCTTTTATCGATCTTCGAGGACATATTTTCGACAATGGGAGATGGGCTGCAAATGGCGGCCTTGGCATTCGGGGCATCCTCAAGGATAGAGTCTACGGGCTTAATCTCTATTACGACTACCGAAACTCAAAAAGGAAAAATTACAACCAGATCAGCTGCGGGATCGAAACTCTTGGAAATCGATGGGATTTCCGATGGAATGGATACTTTCCCATTGGAAACACAAAAAGCAAAGGCTATCATTCTCAATTTGATCACTTTTCGGGCAACTCGATGTATATCACTCGCAAATTTGAATATGCTCTGCTGGGAACGAATGCAGAGGCGGGCTTTCATTTTGCACAAGTCAAAGATGTGAGCTTCTATGGTGCTCTAGGCCCTTATTATTTTAAAGGACCCTTAGGGCCTAATCTTTGGGGAGGAGAGGCTCGCCTCAATGGAAAATATAAAGAATATGTAAAACTAGAAGTGAGCTACTCGTATGACAATGTGTTCCGCAATATTGTTCAAGGGCAATTTTTTCTCATGATTCCTCTGAGCCCTAAATCTTCTATCAAAAAGAAAAAGAAGGCTTCTTCTTCCTGTGAAAACACCAAAATATTATATGAGAGAATGGTTCAACCTGTCGAGCGAGATGAAATTATCGTTCTTGGTCATCGAAGAAAACAAAGCCTTGCGATCAACCCCGCGACAAATCGACCCTACACATTTTGGTTCGTTGATAATACGAGCCATTCTGCTGGAACCTTTGAAAGTCCTTTCTCGACTTTAGCCGATGCTCAAAATAGCTCACAGCCTAGCGACGTCATTTATGTTTTTCCTGGAGACGGAACTACAACAGGCCTGGACGCTGGTATCACATTACAAGATAATCAACGCCTCTGGGGCTCATCCATACCTCACTCTCTCCCAACAACTCATGGAACAGTGACCATCCCTGCGACCTCTTCCGGATCCTACAACGATATCATCCCCCCTATTATACTTGGGGCTGCACCTCAGCTGACCAATACGGGTGGAAGCGGAGATGTGGTGACTGTCGCCAATAACAATGAAATTGCAGGTTTTTACATTCAGCCTTTAACAGGCAATGGAATTATTGCTAATTCTTCCATTACAAATTTAACAATTAAAAATAACGTTCTTCAAGGACCTGCTAATTTAGCTACAACAAACAAAGCTTTAATCAATGTCGCTGATGTTCAAGGAACATTGTTGATTACTGAAAACCTGATATATCCCGGTGGCTCAGATAACAATCAGACGAATGTCGGTATCCTTATCAATGCGATAAACATTCAAAATGCAAATTACATCATCTCAAATAATGACGCCCCTGCCAATGCAGATTTTTTAATAGCGACATATACAGACTGTGCCAACATTTCGACAACAATCTCTCAGAATGACTTTAATGTCTTTGGCGCTGTGGCCACTATGACGTTCTATAACGCGACGGCTCAAGCAGCTCATTCTGTAAACATCGAAGGCAATACAATTTATGCCGATGCAGGAGATTCCTCTTCTGTCACCTGTATCTTCCTAGCGCTTCAAAATAATGCAAACGTGACAGCTCAGCTGGTAAATAATATTTTATTTACTCCAGATGCGTCCGGATTTGCGGCTTTATTAACCGAAAATTCTCAAATGAATCTGACCGTAGCAAATAATGAGATCACTTGTTGGGTTACCCCCATCGCTATCACTTTAGGAGATCCTAGTAATTTACAGGGCTTCCAACCAACGATAACAGCCTCAATTTCAGATAATACACTCGTCTTTGATGAAGGGGCGGGAATTAATATTTTTACCTATGACAATGCAGCCGCAAATTTATCTATCCTAAGCAACGCAATATCTGGAGTCTCGCAAAACTATGGGGGTACGACCCAGAACGTTTACGTAGAAACCAACCAAAATGCAACAGCTCTAACAACTCTTTCAGATAATCTCATGCAATCAGGTACAACTGCCATCTCTTTTGCAACTTATGACAATTCTGAGCAAATAGCAACGATCACTAACAATAACGTGACGCACGTCGAATTCTATGGCCTCACCTTTGAAACAGATGCGACGAGCCAGGGAATTTGGAAAGTCGATGGCAATTTCTTTGTAGCAACGCCCTCCGGCGCTATCTTAGCAACCTCGAATGGGACTTCTACAACCTGTCTAAGTGTGACCAATAATTTTGCAGCACCTGTCCAATTACCTGGAGGACCTGGCACCTATCAGTTTACGAATAGCGGCGGAACCTTTCAGCTAGAGCCTCTAAGTGGAAATATTGGAATTGTGACAGAAACGGGAGTCATTACTCCAGTACCTGGAGGGACTTGCCAATAAGGGCCCGTCATCTAGGTAGATTCGTCACATCCGCCGCGCATCGAAATCCATAGGTTCCATTCATTGTACCAGGATTATTCCGGTGCCGGTGGGAACACCTTAAATCTTCCTTTAAACTTTTCCAACATCCCCCGCGCAAGACCCGATAGACCCCTTGGACGGGACCTTTGGGATTTTGCGGCTCCTGGACAGAAAGGTTGTAGTAGGAATAATCGTACCAATCTTGACACCATTCGTAGACATTACCTGCCATATCGTAGAGCCCATAACCATTGGCCGGATAACTCATGACGGGCGTGGTATCGGAGCTAAAGAAATTAGCCTGTGTTCGATCAATATCCATTCCTGTGGGGTAAATGCAATCGATAAAACCACCTGAGGCCGCCACCTCCCACTCTGCTTCCGTCGGCAGCCGCTTCCCTGTCCATTTTGCATAAGCAACAGCCCCATACCAGGTGACGCCAACGACAGGATGCTTAGCATACCCAGACTCGATAGAGATTTTACCGCCCATCCGTTTAATGCGTGTTTCTCGAAGACGGATAATATCGTTGTTATGATAATCTTTTTCCCCTCCCATCTCTTCAAGAAATCGGGCAAATTGCTCGTTGGTAATTGGATGGATATCAATGGCATACGGATTTAAAGTGATTTGATGCCGGGGCATCTCATCCCGCCCCCCTTTGTTGCTTCCCCTTTCAAAGCTTCCCCCTGGAATCACGACCATTTCTGTTAAGATCGGCCTAACCTCTTCTTTAACCTCTGTGGCAGGCTGATACCGTCCCACAACGGACTCTGTCTGAAATATTGCCCCAGGATCAGGTTCATACTCAGGCCGTTTAATTTCTGTGGGATTAAGAACGGGTTTGAAGATCACCGCAGGAGCCTCTGGCTCTTCAGCAGAAGAGTTTTCCGATAGATCTAAAAAAAGCTCTCCCAGTTGAGAAGGTCTTTTCTCCGGCTCTGCCGCTAAACATTTCCGAATCACTGAGTCCCATCTCAGTTTGTATTGAGGCACCATCCCAGCAACGGACTCAAAGGCTCCTTCAGGGTACCGGCCCGTGAGAAGAAAATAGAGAAGAACGCCAAAAGCATAGACATCAGACTTAGCGCCAGAGGCGACCGCGGCTTGCCACCGTTGCTCAGGGGCTAGAAATAGATAGTGGTGCAAAAATGAAAGGTGTTTTTTAGGAAGCATTTCAACCGGCTGCCCCACTTTATCTGCAATCGCTTGATAAATCCGGCTCATGTAAGGAGAAGACCCTAAGATTCTGCAGAGGCCAAAGTCAGAAATTTGGACGACGAGGCCTGATACTTTTTTGAGAATCAAAATATTGGATGGTTTTAAACCGCGGTGTGCAAAAGGGTCCTGGATTGACCCCTTCTGGTGGCAATAATCTAATGCAGCCCCGATTTGTTTCGCAATTTGGACAATTTCTTCCTCTGGAAGACGTCCTCCCCTTTGTTTAAGATATTCATATAAATTTAAGATTTCTCCTTTCTCATCCATCACAGGATCTGTGACAAGAAAGTAATACCCTTCCGCCTCAGAAACATTATGAACTTTAACAATATTAGGATGATCGAGGGCGGCAAGAAGGGAAACCTCCGATTCAAAGCGGGATAAAAAGTCACTATTTTGACACAGCTCAGCATCGAGAATTTTAAGAACAAAAGGTCTTTTCAAAAACCGGTGCTGCGCTAGGTAAGTCGAGCCCAAGGCTCCCTGCCCTAGCTGGCGAAGAATTGTATAATCACCTAAATGCTCAGCTTCTTGAATCGGTGATTTTTGATTGGTAAATGTGGCGCCTCCCATAGAATCCTTCTTTTCAATTAAGCACTAGTGTTTCCCTAGCTTTCACGATTTCGTCGTATTTGGTCAAGAGAGGATCGCAGGGCATAGGAAATTAGAACAGATGTTTTGAAACTTTTGCTCACTCGGGCTTATTTCCATTTCTTCACCACAGAGACACAGTGAGGGAAGAGATTGCACAGAGGAAAAAGTTTTTCCTCTGTGCAATCTCTTCCCTCACTGTGTCTCTGTGGTGAAGAAATGGAAATAAGCCCGAGTGAGCAAAAGTTTCAAAACATCTGTTCTAAATAACGAGAAAGGGCAATTAAATGATAAAACGCTGCAGGCGCAGACTGTTCCATCACAGGTTTAGAAGCCTTTAAAATATCTTCAGCTTGCTTGATAAACCGATCCTGCCCTGTCATCGCATAAAGACGGAGAAGATTTTCGGCATGGACTGCATTCCCCGACGGCTCTGCTCCATCATAAAAATCGCACTTTCGAATCGGCAGAAGTCCATTTCCATCAGTTTGGTAAAACGCCCCATCAATCTCTTTAAAATCACGCGTTAAAATGTCAGAGAGTTCGATAGCCCAGTGGAGGTAAGACTCCCCTGCCCCCTGCTCAAAAAGCGTCAAGAGTCCTTTGATCAGAAAAGCGTAATCCTCTAAAAGTCCATTAAACCGGCTTTCCCCTTCACACCAACGATGAAGAAGCTTGCCCTCTTTCCAGAGCTCTTTTTGCAAAAATGCCACAGCCTGCTTTGCTGCTTGGGTGTACTTTGGCTCTTCAAGAAAGCTCCCTCCAAGCGCAAGCGCATCAATGGCAAGCCCATTCCAAGATGTGAGAATTTTTTCATCCCGGGTCGGCCGAGGACGGGTCTGCCGATTTTCGAAAAGCGTCCTTTTCGCTCTGTTTAGACTTGCTTTCACCTCATCAACCGGTACCTGGGCAGCTCTCGCAAAGTCCTCTAGAGGAAGGTCGATATGAAGCACGCTGCGCCCTTCAAAATTTCCAAGGGACGTCACATCGTAAAATGCACAAAATAGATCCGCGTCGTCTCCCGGAATGATCTTTTGTACCTCTTCAGGTGTCCAGGTATAGAAAACCCCTTCTTTTCCTTCCGTATCTGCATCTTCACCTGCAAAAAAAGCTCCTTCAGGATGCATGAGATCCCGTAAGATGTAGTCTAAAATTTCACGAGCGGTTTGCTGATAAAGAAGATCGCCTGTGCACTTCCACACCTGCAAGTAAGTGCGGGCTAAAATACTGTTATCGTAGAGCATTTTTTCAAAATGTGGAATCGTCCATTCTTCATCCACAGCGTATCTCGCAAACCCTCCTCCTAGATGGTCGTAAATGCCTCCTCGCTGCATAGCACCTAGCGTCAATGTGACATAGTAAAGAGCGCGGCTATCAAAGCGACGCTTCGACCACCAGAGTAAAAACTCCGCTTGAAATCCTAAAGGAAATTTAGACGCTCCTTTGAGCCCTCCATAGATGGGATCTGCCAGCTGAAAAAAAGTGGCGACTGCAGCTTCAAGAATGGATTCAGTTGGAAGCTCGCTCCCCGTTGCATTTGCCGACCTGCCAAACGCTTCAACCAGCTGATCCGCTTGTAGAAGAAGCTCTTTCCTCTCAGGACCATCCCAAAGCTCTTTCACTTGAACAAGCAGGTCGGTAATGCAAGGAAGGCCCTTCATCGGCTTCAGAGGAAGGTACGTCGAAGCAAAGAGCGGTTTTAAGTCGGGTGTTAAAATCAAGTTCAGCGGCCACCCTGCAGGGCCTCCCATCATGGTTTGCGCAAAATCCATATAGAGACTATCCACTTCAGGATGCTCTTCCCGATCGACTTTAATGGAAATAAAATGGTCATTTAAATAGCTGCCAACCTCTTTGTCGGAAAATGCTTCTCGCTCCATCACATGGCACCAGTGGCATGTCGAATATCCAATCGAAAGAAAGACAGGGCGATTTAACTCTTGCGCCTTTTGACAAGGCTCATCTCCCCATGGATACCAATCAATCGGGTTACGGGCATGCTGTTGAAGATAGGGGGATTTTTCGTGGACCAGTCGATTTGAGAACGAGCCCGTCACAAGACTCCTAAAAACTTGGCCAGATACCAAGCAAGCACTAAAATAACCGCAGAAAGAGCTGCCCAAAGAATGTTCGGCAGCCACCTCACCCCACTATTTTGACTTCCTCGCATTTCAAGAGTGCCGATTCCATAGGAAAAGTCATGCTTCTCCCCCACTGTTTGAAATGGCGCAGGGTGGTGTTGCATCAGCTCTTGCAATTCAAATCCTAGAAAAGTGGCATATTGCTTTAAAAACCCTTGCGCATAAACTCCTGCCAGCAGATTTGCCGCTGTCCCATTTTCAATCGCTTCGAGATACGACTGACGAATAGATGTCGCATTTTCTACCTCTTTCAGTGAGAGGTTTTTCTCCTGACGCTTTGATTTAAGAGTCTCTCCAAGCCGTCTGTGCTCTTCTGTCATCGTTTACCTCAGAATTATGTCAATAAGCGCAGTATATCCCAATGCCCTGTCGCAAAGCAAGCAGACCGTTCACCTACCCCCATTAGAGGAAAAAAGATCGGGCAAGGGAACGGACACGGTAACGTTCACGAAAGAAGCCCCCTGAGCTATTTTCGCTAACATCGAGGCGGGGCGTATCAGCAATTCAGACCCTTGCTATACTGCGCTTCTTGTACCGGACACAGTCTTCAGCCTTTTCTTTCGTGAACGTTACCGTGCCCGTTCCCTTGCCCGATCTTTTTTCCTCTAATGGGAGTAGGTGAATAGTTACGAATTTAATATATTTCAGACTAATTATCAGCAACTTAAGACTTAACTGCAATAGTTCGCATTAAAATAATTGTTTTATTATAAATCTTGATTGTTTATATTAAAGATAGGCGACTGTTTATTTCCGTGCAGCCTTGTTATAACAAAACTAAAACAAATTAAGAGGAAATATATGAAAAGAACGATGTCCTTAAAACATTTTAGACGAAGAAAAGCTCTACTTGCTAAAAAACTCAATGCTGTTTCTAAAGATCTCCACAGACTCTCTTTCCACATCAGACATTGGTAATACCGCTTTAACATTTGAGGTCAGGACTCTCCATAAAGAGCCTGACCTCAAATGCCTTCAGTGAGATCCGATGATCTTAGCATAGAGCGCTGAATCATTCGTTAGGAGAACGCCTTCCGTTAAAAGAGCCTTCTCCAGAAACCCTCTTTAAAGAAAGCTTCATTTCCTCAGAAGAGCTCATCAATAAAGCATATCTCTCTTCTCCTTCCTTAAACAGAAGCCCTTTGTAAAGGTCTTTTTCCCATGTTAGATTCCATACAAAACCCATCGGGTTGCGCCGCATAAAAAAGTGGGTCAGTCCCGACTTTACTTCCTTTCTTTGAGTCGATCGAATCCATTGATCGATTTGACTTTTTTCAGCTTTATCGATGCCATAGATGATGAGCCTCTGTTTGGGCTGTAGGTTGAAAGAAGAACGGTGATAGGCAAACTGGCCAAGATCTGTAAGGCTGGTATAAATATCCCCAAATTCTGTCATCAATGTAAAGCCATCTTTGGAGACAATTTCTATCCAATCTTCATCCCATTTAGCGTCAACCCCCGCTATTCCGCAGGCGTCTATCCTCATTGTTTTTCCCAAAGGTACGACTATTTGATTCAAGACAAATTTAACATAACTTCGTATCGGGGGAAAAACATGAGGATATTCTTTTTCTAAATCTAAAAGGGCTTTATCGTGAATTCTCAAGATTTGATTAGGAAGAATCTCCATCTTCCCTTTCATCTTCATGTACGATCGAAAACCCTCTATGCTGAATAAAAACGTTGGAGGTTCGGTCAAAGAAAGGGTCATTCCATGATGAGCTCGAATCGTAAAACATCTCTGCCCAGCCGCGCTTCCATAGGTCGTCCATCCACTAGAAACAGTGCAGTTAGTATCCTCACTTCCAAAGCTAAGATTTAATGTAAACCCTAGAGGAACTCTCCGATTGAAAACTTTTTCGATGTTTTTTTGAATAGATGATTCTAATTCATATTCCTTTTCTGTTCTCCCAAGAATGACCAGTTCTTGATTTGGGGCAAACTCTACCTTAGAAATGGAAAAAGCAATCATGGTCTTGAAAAGCTCTGAGAGATGCGTATAAATCGCCTCTTTTTGCGCTATCACTGCCATCCCCGCTGAACACCTAAGAAAAATGTTGTTTGCAATATGATAATTAATTCTTCCTGGGGCATCGAACTGAAATGTGATTGTTTTAGCCAGTGGAAGAGCTATTTTGTTTAGAATCTGAAATATGAGTTGTGTTGCCTCATCCGGTGCAACATCAAAAAGATTTTTATCTAAATTCGTTAGAACCGAAATATTTCGCACTTCCAACGGCTGATTAGGAGGAATGAAAAGCGCATCATGCTCTCGGAAGTAATCTTGGAAAGCTTGAATCGAAGTAAAACAGCTACCTGCTAAAACATTTTTCGGAATGATATTCACGTGTTACTCCGATCGCATGCCTGTGCATAACATGGGCAATTTGATCCATGATTAAATGATTGGAGCTCCCACATTTTTTCATTTAAGGAGCGCAAAGGATGGTTTTGGCGGCTGCTATTTGCAAAATTTTCAGTTAAAATAGTTCTATAGAGCCTTTGAAATATTTTCGCCTGTACATAGGTGTCAGGATGATGACATACCGACCACAAACGACTTTCTCCCGCATAAGGCTTAATCGTTTCCTCTGAAAGTTGGATGCACCGCTGAATAATCGTTAAAATATCTGAGATATATTGGAACTGTAATACCCCAAGGGTAAAATGGGTCTCTGTAGTGCACTGAGAAAAGGTAGAGTCTTTTGCTAATTTTTTTAAAACTGCAAATGCAACACTGCCTAAAGCTTCATCTGTGATTTGATCAAAAAGCTTAAACTTTTCTACCGGGTCGCGGGTTCTCTCTAGCATCTTTTTACGAGCATCCCAGAGCTCACTGCCGACCCACGTATTTCCTTTTATTTTAGTTGCCATAGGATCCTAATTAGGTGGGGTGTCGTTGACAAAAGCATAGCTGAGAGTAAAAAACCTCCTCATTTTTCAGCAAGAGCAAAGAGGCATGAGCCTACCCAATATTTTGGAAATAAGGCATACTTAATTCCATTATGAAAACAAAAATTCTTCTATCTATAACTTTTTTATTTATACTTTTGGGCAACCTGCCCTCGTTTGCAGAGGAACGAGAAAAAAATACCCCCCTTTCTATCTTGATCATTGGAGGAGGGCCTGCGGGTCTTGCAACAGCCATCGAAGCTAAAGCCCATGGGTGCATTGCGACCGTGGTAGAGAAAAGAGAGTCCTATTCAAGGTCTCAATGGCTTTTTCTGCTCGATCCTTCCTTAAAATTATTAGAAAAATGGAGTGTGAGTACCCCTCAAATGAGAGTTGCCGACCTGGGTGATGGCGAGTGTCTGGGCATTGTCCGCATTAAACATTTGGAAGAACAACTTGAAAAAAGAGCCCAAGAGTTAGAGGTGAAGAAAATTTTCGGGGAGTTTCAAGGTTTTGGATCAGACCAAACAGCTGTCATTGTCACTCCTGAGAAGAACGAACGACTCATACCCTACGACATCATTGTTGGTGCTGATGGATCACACAGCCGAGTAAGAGAAGCTTTGGGTATCGAAAAGAATTGTTTAGGCACTGCAGTCGGTGCTTTTGCACTTATTTCAGATCCTACAGATCCCTCAACAGACATAGATATTTCGCCTCCTATAAAAGAAAAGGATGTGTTTCTCAGAAGAATCAAAGTGCCATCCACGAGCATCCTCTTTATACAAGCCCCTCTCAGCGCTTCAAAAACCAAGCTCCAAGAAGCCCTTACCGCGCAAGGATGGATCAAAGAAGCTAAGGCTGTCGAAGAGAATAAGGCGTTTGTCGCTACCGATATTGATATTTTTCTCCAGCAAGCTCAAACTTTTTCAAATGAGCAAAAATCGGCTGTATTGGTGGGCGATGCCGCCGCCTCGGCGAGCTTTTTTCAAGGACTGGGAGCCAATACTGCCCTTAAAACTGCAGAGATCGGCGGCCACTTTTTTAAAGAGATCCAGACACACAATCAAACCGCTTTCCAAAATTTCAACCAGGCAATGAAAGAAACGACAGACGCCTTAATTGAAGACAGCGCGTTTTTATTCGGCCTTGATCATTCAAATTAAACAAGCCTATAATTTTGCTGACAGCGTATAAGAAGGATAGATGAAAATAGCGCTGTTTGATGCAAAATCTTATGACAAAGAGTTTTTCAATGCAGCCAATGCCTCTTATGGCTTCAAAATTAAGTATTTTGAATCTCATTTGACATCTGATACGAGCTCCCTCGCCCAAGGGCATAAAGCTGTTTGCATCTTTGTCAATGACAAAATCACGGCGGAAGTGATTGACAATTTGTGCCATCAAGGCGTAGAGCTTATCGCATTGAGGTGTGCTGGCTATAATAACGTTGATCTTAAAGCAGCTTCCCAAAGAATTAAAGTTGTTAGAGTTCCCTCTTATTCTCCGCATGCGGTTGCCGAATATGCCGTGGGAATGATGCTTTGTCTAAACAGACAAATCCACCGCGCCTACTGGAGAATAAGAGAAAATAATTTTAGCATCGCAGGTCTACTTGGTTTTGACATGCATGGAAAGACCGTAGGGGTGATTGGATGTGGACAAATCGGTTCGGTCATTGTAGGAGTCTTGAAAGGTTTTGGGATGAAAGTGCTTGGCTACGACATCGACAAATCACGGGTGGAAAAATCGGGCTGTTTCTATACAGATCTGCCAACTCTTTACAAAGAAAGCGATATCATCACCTTGCATTGCCCGCTGACCCCCGAGAATATGCATATGATCAATCAAGATTCCATTGCGCAGATGAAAGAAGGAGTTATGCTCATCAATACAGGCAGAGGACAGCTGATTGATACAACTGCACTGATTGCGGCCCTAAAATCCAAGAAAATAGGAGCGGCCGGGTTGGATGTCTACGAAGAAGAGAGCAAGTATTTCTACGAAGATTTTTCGGTATCTTTCATTCCTGATGATGTTTTGGCTCGTCTGCAGACGTTCCCCAATGTTTTGATCACTTCACACCAAGCTTTTTTCACAAAAGAAGCAATGCACAACATCGCTCATACAACCCTGGAAAACATAAAGGCCTACCGTGATGGGAAACCTTTAACTCATGAAATTAGGGTGTCTTAGAGGGTGTTCAGATAGATTGAGCAGAATTCACTTAGATTCCAGTAAATTGCGGAAAAATCAAAGAGCGTTGTTTTCAAAGAAAAATCACAACTTTAGAAAAGGAACCTATGCACAATTCGTGCATAATTCAAACTCACTGAAAATCAATAAATTATGACAAATCCTGGGTCTTCATGCGAGAGTCTGTGCATAATTCGTGCATAATTCAAATTCGCTAACAATCAATCTCAGGACAATTTCGGTGACAACGAGTGCCACGGAGCACCAAGTGTTGAAGGGGATGTAGGAAGCCTGGAGAGTGGTCCAGGGAATGTAGGAGTTAACGAGGGTTAAATTCATGACAAAAGTTTTACCAAATTGCCCCTTAACTAATCAAAGCAAGAAATCAATCGCTCCCTGAGCTTCTTGACAGTGTTAGCCAGCTCCTTAGTTGCTCTGGAGTAATTCCAAGGCCGAAAAGACGGCTCTGATTGATTTCGTTGAGATCTTCTATCACATCTTCAAAAAATAGCTCTCGATCTTCTTTTTTCACCCATTTTAAAGTTTGGGATGAAAGGTAGTCATTCATCACTTTTCCAACTAAACGGTTCAGAATGATCTCTCGGATAAGAGCACGCCGCTGCCCTCGATAACGGACTCGCACCTCATCAAAATTGATTGCCTTCACTGTCTCGTCATACATTGCACAGGTGCGCTGGTAAGAGAATAGGTACAAATCCAACATCGGACGGATCTCTTGCAGCTCATAGATTGCAATGACTGCAGAGATATAATCTTCTCTTTCAACATCGTTAAACGACAAGGGAACAAGGTTATTTTTGATCAGAGGAATATTAGCGCTGAGCCTTGCAGTGCGCTTGTTGACATCTAAAAACGGCTGTAAATAAGCCATATGGACCAGCAAGAAGAGGCTTTGCTCATAAGGGTCCTGAATGAGTGCGGCCTTTTCGATAAGACGGCTAAGCTCCATTTCCAATTGTTTTGGATTTTCGAACGGGATATACGTTGAGCCTCCTACGCGAACTCCCTGGTCTCTGACTTTTCCAGTATATCGAGGCTCTATCAATCCATCTGAAAGAAGATAATGCAGAGTACAAATGGTCTCTTTATCGACTTTTAATCGAGGCGCAGAGTCCACCAAGTATCGAATCGCTTCTTTATGGTTTAAGATCATGACCTTTTCCTCTTCAAGCTTCCCTTCCGCGCCCTTTCCTTCAAGAAGAAGTTTCTGCGTGTCGAGTAAAGAGTAGGTATTGCCTTCTAGCCTCGATGAGTTATACGAAAGATCGATCAGCAACCGATTAAAGATTTGATGGGCGTAAGTCCCCGCTGGCTCTTGACGCTTTGACCGTTTTCCCGCTGTGTATAATTGAGATCTAACTTCCAAGGGAATATAGAAACTTTCATTGGGCTGGTAGGCATCAACCCAATGGTCAGCATAGGAAACAGGCCTCCGTTCGTAAAGGGGACGTCTTACACGCTCAATAATTTTTTTACTTTCTGACCCAAAGCACTGATTGACCTGGGTCCGTGGCTGTATAAGTTCTTTTGATTCTGCGAAAAAAAGTTCTGAGGACGTGATCGGCCAGACAGTTGGTGGGATCCATTTGTACCGTGTTGCACGTTTGTTTCCAAATCTTTCGATGAGCCCCTCTTTAACCATTGCAGCCATCCACCGTCTTACACTTCGTTCAGCATACCCGCCTCCCAGCTTGATCATTAATTTCTTTAAACTGATCGGCTCCCTCTCTTGACTGAGCTGATATGTTACGGCCACTTTCTTATCTCGCAACTTCATAAACATCCCTTATACGGCCAATTTTAAGCTAAATACGGCCACTTTTCAAGGGTTTTCGGCCAAATCTAGCCGATAAGCTGTGATTAGACAGTGGGTTCTGCTGGCTGCTCTTCAGGGCGCATGATGGGAAAGAACAATACATCTCGAATAGAGGCGGCCTCGGTCAAGAGCATGACGAGTCGATCGACTCCAATCCCAAGCCCTCCTGTGGGGGGCATTCCTTGACAAATTGCTTCGATAAAATCTTCATCGAGCGGATGGGCCTCTTCATGTCCCTTCTCCTTCAATTCGGACTGCCGAGTGAGAAGCTGCCGTTGGAGCTCTGGATCATTGAGCTCCGTATAGGAGTTGCACATCTCGCTTCCCAAGATAAAACTTTCAAACCGCTCAACAAACCTCTGCTCACGCAGCTTTGGATCGCGGTGCAATTTACAAAGAGGCGTTGTCTCGATAGGATGATCGATAATATGATGGGGCTGGATGAGGCGGGGCTCCACGACCTCTGCAAATAATTTCGCAATTAAAATCCCACGAGGCGCAGCCCCTACCTCTTTGGAATCGAGAAGCAGCTTTCTCAACTCTTCATCGGTTTTGGTGGTCACATCGATATTTCCATAGACTCGAATTGCATCCACCATGCTCATACGAGTCCACGGCGCTTTGAGTTCAATCATTTGACCTTGAACCTGAATTTGAGTCGTTCCAAAAAGCTCCTTCGCAAGAAACTCAAAAAGCTGTTCTGTTAAAACCATCATATCATTGTAATCCCAGTAGGCTGCGTACGCCTCTAGCATTGTAAACTCAGGATTATGGGTCCGATCGAGCCCTTCATTCCGAAAAACTTTTGAGATTTCAAAGATTTTCTCCATCCCTCCGACGATCAATTTTTTGAGCGCGATTTCTAGAGAAATCCGCAAATACATCGTTTGGTGAAGCGCATGGATTTCAGTGACAAAAGGGCGGGCTTCAGCTCCTCCGTAGATATTTTGCAAAATAGGAGTTTCAACCTCAGTAAAATCAAGCCGAGCAAAATACGTGCGGATGAGGTGCAAAATACGACTCCGGAGTCGAAACGTCTCCAAAACATCCTGGTGCGTGATTAAATCAAGCCACCGCTTTCGGTATCTCATCTCTTTATCGAGAAGCCCTTTGTGTTTGTCTGGCAGAGGAAGGAGCGTCTTGCAGAGCACCGTTAATTTTTTCACATAAAGGGTCAGCTCTCCCTTGTGAGTTCGAAAAAGATGCCCCTCAACTCCGATGAAGTCTCCCAAATCGATTTTTTTTTCGATAAACTTCATTGCCGTTAGATCAGGCGATACAGGAAGCCCTTCAATCTTGGTTTGATCCCGATTGAACATGAGTTGGAGTTGCCCTGCCCCGTCTTGCAGCTGAGCAAATGCATTTTTCCCCATCCCCCGAAATAGCATCAGCCTCCCCGCTAAAACCACGTGAGGTGTTGTCCCCGCTTCAGCCTCTTCGCTGCTGCCAGGTCCACCGCTTGCATATTTATGCTGCAGAGACTCGGTTGTATAGGTGGGAGAGAATTTTGCAGGGTAAGGATCAATCCCAAGCGCTCGAATCTCAGCAAGCTTGGCTGATCTATTTTTAAACTCTTCGTGATGATGATAGGTAGGAAGCTGCATTATTGATCATATTTTGACTTTAAGTTCTTCCAATCATGCCATACGTTCTTTGCAGAAAGAGCCAAGAGGGCCGCGGTCGTTAGTACCATCACCCCTCCAGAATCCGGCGTCCATTTCAAAGCGCGATCAGCAGCATATCCAATGCTAATACTATTGAAAATTTTTACTATGGTATTCGATGAAAATGATATCGCATCTACGCACTTACAAATAGTAAAATTCTTTTTAAGACAAGGAATATCAGAAGGAATGACCATGAGAGAATAGAATGCGGAAGTGACCAATCGTATACCTAAAAGAACCCTTGGTGGAGCATGTGATCTTGTGAACAGCCCACGGCTGAAAGGTTCCACAAAAATTAGAAATTGGGCCGTTCTACTACACACTTGCATTCCCTTAATTAAGAAGCTACTCTTCAAATTTTTAAAACACTCTTCAGCTATAAGCCCCGTTGCGGCTATTGCCGCAAGGCTCCAACTTATTTCTTGAATGCCTAAGAGTTGAGGGACTATCATGAGTTCTCTAGCAATGGAACTAGCCATCTGGTCATCTCCTTAAAATTGTAGGAGACACTTTACATGGCTAATCTTAAAAAAGCAACATCGCTTCTTTAAGCGACTATCTACACTTTTTTGCTTGCGCGGCGCAGGAGGACGGCTGAAGCTGCTACAATGAGACCGCCGAGGAAAATGACAGGGTCTAACCCTATCCAAGGGATAAGGTTATTGCAAATTCCCCCTGCAACAAACGCAAGAGCGACGACAGCACTCCAAATCCCCATGACCCACCCTTGCGATTCTTGAGGAGCTGTATTTGAAAAAACGGCCATTAAAAGGGCATAGCTGCAGGGATTGATAATGGCAAAGAGAAATCCAAAGGACCAAAGAAAAACGGCTTGCGAAGAGAAAGAAGTCAGAACAACAAGGGCAGCCTGTCCTAGCAAAGAGAAGAAAATGATGTGGGGAGATGGAAGGGCCGTTTTAGAGAGCTTTTTCAAGATAGCAAGACCGACGATAAAGCCAACCCCCATCACAACCCAAAATAGACCAAGCCCTACACTGGTGTAGTTCAATCTCGAGTTCAGATAGATAAGAATTGTTTGAATATAGAGACTGACGCCAAATTGAAAAAGAAAAAGAACGGACGACAAGCGGCGGATCTCTCGATTTTGAAACGCCTCTTTAAAAAGGACAAAGGGTCTGAAAAAAGAGAACTTCTTAGCTGGATTATACCTCTCTTGATGAGCAAACTTACGCTGAATCCAGATAACGGCAGCAAACGCGAGGATCGCTGAAAAAAAGAACGGCGTTGTATAGCCAAACCAATTCACAAAATGGGAATTCGATAAAAGGCTTCCAATTAAAGGACCAAGAACAAGCCCGACAGAAAATGTGAGTGAAAGAAGCCCTAGGTTGAATGGTTTATCCTCCGGAGCGCTGAGATCGATGACGGTAGCTTGAGCAATCGGTACTGTGCCAGCCATAAAACCAGAGATTGCTCTTCCAAGCAGAAATAACCAAAGCGTTGCTGTCAGAACTCCAAATCCCATGCAGAGAAAGCTGCATCCAATGCCAAGTGTGCATAGCAACAAAATCTTCTTCCTCCCATAAATATCAGAAAGGTCTCCCAGTGAAGAAGCGCCAAATAACATGCAAAGAGGATACAGAAGAAAAGAAAGACTTAAGTAAAAGTCTCGCATCTTCAGCGACGTCCCTACAGCCAAAATACCGTGCTTCGGGTCATCCATGATGGCTGTTGCTAGAGGGTAGACAAGGCCCCAGCCAAAATAATCTACAATAATTGCAAGAAGGGCGGGAGCAATCAATAAAAACTTGGATAACCGAGACTGCATATGAAATTCTCCTTGAGAGAGTGCTTTAAAAGCACACCCTTTATGCCTCTGTTACTCAATTTATTTTTTTTTGTCACTTTAAATCAGAGACTAGCTTCATACCGTGGGGAGTGAGATAAACACTGTTTTCATGCCCCTTTTTAACAAAGTTGGCTTGAGCCAGGTGCTTGACAATCGTATTAATACCCTTATCATTTTGGCCAATAGCCCGCCCAATAAGATACCGATCCACCTCTTTATCAGGGCTTCCGCGAGCGGAGGCTATTTCATAGAGCTTTAATAAAAACAATTCGTCCTTTGTGGTCGCTTTTCGATTCATGAAACCCTTTTTTTTAAGCGAGCTCCAGAGGAAGTATCCTCAACTAGGTACCCTTTCGAAAAGAGCTCGTCCCGACATTTATCTGCTCGTTCCCAATCTTTTTCTGCCCGCGCCTTTTGTCGATCGGCTAAAAGAGCTAGCAGTTCTGAGGGAATTTCTTCTGCTACAGGCTCAAGGGGAAGCACCCCGAGCACCTGATTCAACTCCTCTAAAAAGCGAAGGATCTGCGGAGCCTCCTGACGCCCCACTTGCCCTGCATCACAAAGGGTATTGATATCTCGGATAAAATCAAAAACCGCTGCAAGAGCAGCGGAAATATTGAGATCGTCGGCAAGCGCAAGAGAGAATTTCTCTCGTGCAGCTAAGATGAACGGTGCAGATGCAGGCAAGGCGGTCTTGGTATCGATGTCCCGAAGGCGCATTGCAAAATCAGCCACTCTTCGAAGTGCGTTTGCCGCGCCATCAAGCCCTTCAAACGTAAAATTAAGCTGTGTACGATAGTGGGTTTGAAGAAGCAGATAACGAACGTGGGGCCCTGTATACCCCTTTGCAAGAAGATCCCGCAAGGTATAGAAATTGCCAAGGCTCTTTGACATTTTTTTATGATCGACCAGCAGATGCTCTGCATGGAGCCAATACCGCACAAACCTCTGATGCGTGCAGGCTTCAGACTGAGCGATCTCATTTTCATGGTGAGGGAACATATTATCGACACCCCCCACGTGAATATCAATGGTCGGCCCTAAAAGATCCATAGCCATTGCAGAACATTCAATATGCCAGCCAGGCCTCCCCCTTCCAAAAGGACTTTCCCAAAAGATATTTCCATCGCGTGTGGAATCATAGGCTTTCCAAAGCACAAAGTCAGCGATATGCTCTTTGTCGTATTCATCTGCAGCAGTCCGTTTGGATCCACCTGCTTTGAGCTCATCCAAGTGTAAATGGGACAATCTTCCGTAGGTGGGAAATTTAGCAATAGCATAATAAATGCTTCCATCGGCTCCCCGATAGCCGATCCCCTCATCCAAAAGCTTTTGAATCAGCGTGATCATTTGAGGAATAAAATCGGTGGCTCGCGGATAATATTCCACTTTTTCGATGTTCAACGCTTTGAGATCTTCAAAAAAGGCTTCGGTATATCGATCGGTGAATTGTTTTAAAGAAATCTGCTCTTTCAGAGCATCTCGAATCGTTTTGTCATCTATATCGGTGATATTCATCACCTGAGTCACCTGAAATCCAAAAAATTTAAGAGCCCTCCGCAGAAGGTCTTCAAAGACATAGGTGCGAAAGTTGCCAATGTGAGCAAAGTTGTAAACCGTCGGTCCGCACGTATACATGCGAATCTGTCGATCGATCGAGGAGGCGATCTCTTCCTTCTGGCGTGTTTCGGTGTTGTAAAGTCTCATCTTGCAATCATTTCCTCAAGGGCTCGATAATGGATTTTCCCCGTTCCTGTGAGGGGAATCTGCTCAATCAGCCGGACCTCCGCCACTTTGATAATCCGCCCCAAACCCTCGGCGCGAAGAGCATCGTTCATCATCTCTTTGGAAATCTCAAAGGTCGCAAAGACAATGATCAAAGGGCTATCGCTATTACGCTCTGCGACGGCAACTGCAAGAGGAGGCCCTGGATTTTTCCTGGCAGCTGCCCACCTGTTTTGATCGGCAAGCCGAAGCAGATCTTTTTCAATACCGGCGAGGCTGACCATCTCCCCTGCAATTTTAATGAACCGTTTCAGCCGCCCTGAAAGAATCAGCGCTCCCGATGGCGCCAAGTGCCCTCGATCGCCTGAACGGTACCACCGCTTTCCATCAAAATCGATGAAAGGAGACGGCACCTCTCCCAAATATCCTTGAAAAACGCTGGGGCCATGGATGCAGATCTCTCCATCCATTCCCTCTGGCAATTTTTCTAAAGTCCCTGGATCAATGATGGAGAGTTCGATGCCCGGAAGCGGCTGGCCCACTCCTTCTCGCGGCTGTTTCGGCCGGGTCAAGGTCACAACAGGGCCGCATTCAGTAATGCCATACCCTTCAAGCATCTCTTTCCCCATCTTTTCCATCGATTGAAAAAGGAGTTCGGGAGTTTTTTCAGCTCCGCTCACCGCAAAACGGAGCGACCGAAGCTGCCCAGGCTTTGCCGCTTCAAAAAGCCCTTTAATAAACGTCGGAGCGCTGCAAAGAATCGTGATCTTCCTCTCTTCAATATCGTGGGCCATTGCAAAGTACTGAGTAGGATCGGGAGCATAAAAAACTTTAAGCCCTGCTAAAAGAGGCAAAATCCCTGTCACTGAAAAGCCAAATGAATGAAAAGGAGGTAGCACGCCATAGAGAATATCAGAGGCAGCCACTTGAATGCAAGAGAGGCCGGCACGATGGTTCTCCAGCAGGTTGCCATGCGAGAGTGGAACCCCCTTCGGAAGGGTTTCCGTCCCGCTTGTAAACAAAATTACGGCGGGATCTGCCCACGCGACCGATTTCAGCTCGAGCTCTTGAAGAAGCGTTTCTGTTTTTTTAAAAAGCCCTAAAAATCCCTTGAGCCGGCTCCAAATCGAAATCGCAGACTTGAGATCTTCCATCAAGATCAGCTCATCGTAAAGATGTCCCAAATCTCCATCGGTTAAACGGTCCAGAAATAAGCGGGAGCTTAGGATAGAGTTAAGCCCAGCTGCTTCTTTACAATGGTTTAAAGCCCGAACCCCAACCGTCCAGTTCAACATCACAGGCACTTTGCCTGCTAAAAGAAGAGCGATGACAATAGCATAGGAAATCGTCGATGCAGGAAAAAGTACCCCAATATGTTTCCCTTCAAACTGCCGAAAATGATCGGCGAGAGTCAAGACCATCAACTTTAACTTTCGATAGCTAATCGACCCCACTCGTTCATCTCCGCAAGCCGTGTAAGGCCCTAGCCTATCGCACACTTTAAGAAAAGCTTCTTGAATTGTAGACCCCTCAGGAGGCAATGGATTGGGCCTGGCCCCTTCTCTAAACCCCTCTTTGAGCCATCCACCCTTTTTCTTTTGCACAGCAGGAGCCACCCCCGGCGTTGGATAAGCAGCCGCTCGAAACATATCTCCAACGGTCTGGACCTTAAGCGGGTCTAAAGAAGGCGTCTCATACCGCTCAATTAAAAATGTCTGCAACTGAGCCAGATCTAGTGAATCGAGCCCTAAATCTCTTGCTAAATGATCCGATTCTTGGACCGTCTCTCTTTTGGCAAGATCGGCAATTTTAGTTCGAATCTCTTTCTCAATCTCCGGGGGAATCGGAAGCGCTTCTGCCCTGTAATTTTGCTCGCTTGCTGTCACTTTTGGATAACACTCATTCCAAAAATGGTCCGACACCAACGTTAAAGGCTCACTTCCTCTTTCATTATACCACCACTCCAATGCTTGATTAAACTCCAGCCTTGAAGCCCCTCGCGGAATACGGTCCGAAGCAGGCTCAAATTCAACCGTCACTTCCCGCCGCGGAGTGAAAAAAATAAGGTTCTTTAAAACAACCTTAATGCCCTCCCAAAGAACTGTCCCAAAATCAGGCGTTAGTCCGGTGAGGGCACGGGAAAAGCGGCTCCCCCATAATCCCGTGGTACGTACAAGCACCATATTCACATCCGGACATTCTTGAACTAGCCGATGCACAAAAGAAGCCCCTCCAATCGATTCTTCAGCCCCTAGCTTGAGCTTACCGGCTGGATAGATGAGAAAATCACTTCCCTTCCTAAGCCCCTTCGCAACCCTCTGAAAGCACTGCTCTACCCTCCACTCTTTCCATGAGTTGATCGTTCCATTGAGATCGGGAATTGGAACCGCCCCTACCAGTTTGAGAAGAAAATGCACCCCTTTCAAGTAATAAAAATTTTCAGCGACAAGAGGATGAGCTTGATACCGTTTCCATAAAATAAGGGTCAGAATCACAGGATCGATTTCCGCTGGATGGTTCGGCAGAAACAACACCCCTTCCCTCGCGGAGAGATTTTCAAGGCCATAAACCCGAAGCCGATACCGAAGACTCACCGCAGCTCTAATCAACAGATAGAGCACCCCCATCCACACTTTTTTCAGCATAGGGGTAATTATTCCAGGCAAATCGTCTAGAGTCAATCGTATTTTGGGGGGATTACATGGAAGTGGAGACAACAACTCCATCGTATGCTGCCATTGTGCCATCTAAACAATGAGCACCGTTATGGATAATATGGGCTGCTATCGTACATACAATTCCCTGAGAGTCGGCGACTTTCCCATAAACAAGACCTATTGGAAATTTTACAAGGAATAAATCCCACCTCGGGGTGTTGTGAAGCACCGCGAATAAGAGAGAAGAAATAAAAATGGAAATATCTTTTGCAGTTAAGGTGTACCCTCTCATTAAGATTCCGTCACCCATTAACTTAATATTTAAAAATTCGATTTTTTTCTCCCTGGATTGGCATGCAGTAAAGGCTTTTTTTATTAAAAATTCGAGGGCCTTTGGAATCACATATCGAAAATAGATCTCTTCTTGAATAGGGTCAATAAGTACCTCATGACGTACTGATTTTGAAACAACCCATTCCTTTGGAACACCTTTTATTACAGCCCATAAGTGAACACAAACTTTTGTATAAGACCAGCTTCCAAGACCGAGGCCTATTCCTAATGCAAATTCTCTGGGTTTTGCAATCAGCCCTATTGCAAATACCTCGATAATTCTTGCTAACTCACTGAGATGATTGGGGAATATCTTGGGACCTATTTCGTCAAGTTTGTCGATATAGGGCAATACGTTCCCAAAATCAACATAACCATAGAGAGTTCGAAGACGGCTATGCAAAAAAGAAGACCAGGTTGTCATAAATTTCAGAAACTATACCATTATTCCCAGCAGAGAGGCAAAACAAAAATACCCATCCGGAGAAGCCTTATGAAAAAACATCTTAAAGCATCCCTCCAACAAGACCTTGATCAAGAAGAACAAGAGCTTTTGACTTCTTTTGAAAAAGGCGAATGGAAAACAGTAAAAGGGATTGCAAAAGAAAAAGCACGAGCACAAAAAACCGCCACTTTGTATCATGGATCTGCATTTAACGCAGATTGAGCACAACAAGGAGGAACCAATGAGTGTCTCTGGAGATTATGATTTAAATTCTGTCGAAGCATTTAAAGATGCATTTGGAGATTTGCTACAGATCTTAGATACTGACACCGTTGTTAAGACGGTTAATGTGATGATAAAATTTCAAACCCGACATCCGAGCACTTTCTGGGGAGAAACTCTCACGCAGAGAGCCTCCATTTTCGAAAAAACCTATCCCTATAACCAATCCAATATGCCTAGTGATGCAGAACTGCTTGCCAATCTCAAAGCCACCTTAGAAAAATCCAATGCCGATCCTGCATCCAAATTAGGACTCAATGGCATCAAAGAAGCCATGGAGCTGCTCTCTATTATTGAGCCTGATAAATATCCAACCTTACTCACCGGCCTCTATCAAATCGTAAGGGAGATAATAGATGATAAGGATCTAATAGATGATAAGGATCTATTTGAACTTATCAAGATGTACCAACTCATACTAACCTCACCCCTTCCAGATGAGAATCCCGAAAAAATACAAGCTAAGTCGCTTTCTAATCTCCCACTGAAATCTCCAATAGTACAAGCCCTCCTACTTTCCATTCGTCAAAAACTAAACGAGAGCACCCCTATCGATTTATTCCGCCAAGCTCGTACTTATTTACTCAATATAGCACCCTTGATGACCCAGTTTTTAGAAAACAAAATCAAGAAAGCAAAAGAGCAGGAAGAAACTCTTCAGCTTCCTTTGGACTCTGAAAAAGTACAACAATTGATCGCCCCATTACGAGATAAAATACGACAAAAAAACCAAGAAGAAGAACTTGCCAAAGTAATTAGCTGTTATAAGCAAGCCGTTTGGAAAATGGAAGCAACTTCTGGGGAGAAGCAATTCTCTAGCATAGAAACAAAAGTTGTGTACGCAAAACGGTCTAATCTGGATCAAGACTTCGTTTACGAAAAAAAATATTCTCCAACCACTTGAGTTTCCCTTTTACAAACAGGACCTCCTTCAGATAGCGAATAAGTTACCACTTTTAGTGGTAACTTTACCACTAGCCGTAGTATAAGTAATGGAAATGCAATGACTCCAGCATCCTGGACGTAACGACGAGCTTTGGCCTAAAGGCTTTTTGAGCTTTCCTCATCTAGATTCTCAATAACCATCACAAAAACATCCGATAGTTCATATTTAGGATTTTAGCTAGCCTGTGAGCCATCTCTTTACCGATGGATCGTTTGCCGTGCTCCATCTCTGAGATATGGTGTGGTTGTGCACCCACAGCGTCAGCTAATTCTTGCTGAGTCATTTCAGCTCTGAGACGAGCTCCTCTTAATGCCAAGCCCGTTTCCGTGTATTTTTTGATGTTTTCTTTAGCGACTTCACGCCACGGGATGCTTTTTCTCTTTCTCCTGGCTGAACGGCTCAAAGAGGCTCTTTTTACAAGTCTAGTATGGCGCGTTCTCGTGTGTACCGACATAAAACACCTCTACTTCGAAAATGTAACATACCACGACATCGACTTTTCCTAAGCCCTTGTCAATTTTTATTGAAACACAGGTTACCAATTTTTGGTAATATTTTTCAATAAGAAGTGAAAACTGCTTCAGGCAATTCCTTTTCAAGGGCCTACCGAAGTCTGGCTACAGAGGTCTCGACGATGACTTTGCCTTTTTCAATTCTTCCTCAAAATGGAGAAACTTTTTCTCTTGCCTCTCGGCTATTGCCCATTCACGTATTTTTTTTATATTGACCTTGTTATCCAAGCATACAATTATAGCTTGCTCCAGACTTTGTCTATCGCTCCAATAGAAAAAACCTGCAAGACGATCTTTCACACAATCTTCAGTGGAGAGCAATTTAAACGTTCCGTATTTCGTCTTCATTCTCTTAAGTTCTTTATCTTTAACAACTTCCTCTCCAATGAAAACAGCCGAAGCCACAAAATCTATTAAAAATTCGCATTCTGGGTGCTGAAAATATTTCCCTCGGTGAATAAAGCCAAGCTTTGCAAGAGAATTTTTAATTTCTATGTTGTCGGAATAGCTAGCATAGTCTAAGTCTTGAGACACATATTTGTTCTTCGAATAGATTGTCACGCAAGAGCCTCCAACCAAAACAGCATCAATACCATCATTTTTTAAATGTTGATAAATCAATGCAGCAAGATCTTTTGTCGCAATCGTTTTCCAATTGATATCTTTTTTCACAAGGGTTTGCCTGTTTTTCTTGGACGTTTTCGGATAGGTCTCTCATAGTATTTTTTCTTAATAGTGTCCGGCAATGAAGAATACGCTTTTGAGATAAACGATTTAAAATCTGCGAGAAAAGGATATCGTGGATTCCAATGATATAATCTATTTCGGCCCTCTATTGTACTGACAAGAATTCCCTGGTTCTCTAGACGTATAAGGGCTCTTTGAATACCAAAAATAGGAATCCCAAAAGCTTGACGAAGCTCATTAGCAAAGCATTTATCGTTAGATATCATGTAAAAGAGCACCTTCTCAATAAGACGGCTATTAAATAACTGCTCGAACATATTACCACCTTTAGTGGTAACTTTACCACTAGTCGTGGTATAAGTAAATAGAAAAAAACAGCCTGCAATTACGCAAATAGGAGGAAGCGGGAGATCAGATAGAGTGGATAGTTATAGATATTCCCATCGTGCTTGAGGTTCATGAGAGTTGCTCGAGAGCATTTAGAGGGTGAATACTTATCCTTATAAACAAGGAGGCTCTTTTTCTTTTGACTGCTTCCTGCCTTGACTTCAAGCGGATAAATCTCATGATCTCCTTCGATTAGAAAATCAATTTGTATAGATTTATCAAGAAATATCTATATTTTCTTCATCTTCAACTGCTGCCAACCCTTACCCAATAGCAATCGATCTTCTGGAAAAGATCAATAATTCCCTCATAAAACGTGGAAGTTTTCACGTTTTTCCATAGAAAAACGTGTAACTAAACCACGTTTTCCCATGGAAAAAGCGGCAATCTATTAATTATAAATAACTTACGCTACTCAGACAGGCTCCTCCCCGCGAAAGGAGAGAGGCGGCGGAAGAGAAAGACCGATGAGGCGACCAAGATTGCTAACCCTGCCCAAGCATGCCTAAAAGCTGAGAGAGGAATAAAAAAAGAAAAAGTCGACAAGTTGGTCAAGAGAAGAAGCGCTGTCGTCATGCATACGCCAAAATTCATTGCTAGCAGCTGGACAATGCTGCTCAGACTTGTCGCCTTCGATTTGTCGTCCTCTTCAATATCAACAAAATTGAGAAGGTTCATGTAGGTAAATTGGAGCGAGCAGAAAAATCCGGTTGTGAATATGAAAGCGAGGGTTAAGTAAATAGGCAGCCCAGGACTTATGCAAGCTAGTAATAAAAGATTCGCCGCAACCAAAAGCGGATTGATCAAAAGCAGCTTTTTGAAGCCAAATCGTTTGAGCAGAGGATGTGCAATCGGTTTTGCCAAGAGCATTGCAACTCCGAAGGGAGCTGTACACAGACCCGATATGAGAGGACTGAAGTCAAAATTCAATTGAAAAAGCAACGGGAGTAAAAAAGGAATGCCTCCAATCCCAATACGCACGATCAGACTGCCTAAGACAGAAATGCGAAATGTGTTGATAGCAAACAACTTAAGATCAAGCAAGGGGTGCGCTATTCTTCGAGACCTCCAGAGATAAAAGAGGAGGAAGGGAATGCTCCCTCCCAGTAAAAGAATCCCCAAAGAAGTCTGGGCTGCTTGTTCAGTAAGCAAAGTAAGAGCAAACGTCAGCAAGCTTATCCCGATGCCAAAGACCGCAAATCCGTAAAAATCAAACCGCCTTTGGTTTTCATAAGTCATGTTTTCCATGAAATATAAGATGAAGAAAAAAGCGATCAACCCGATCGGCACATTGACGAAAAAAATCAGACGCCAGTTAGCAAAAGTCGTGAGAACTCCTCCAATCAAAGGCCCCAAAGCAGGTCCTACCTGCCCTAAAAGCATCAATCGGCTAAATGCTTCCACGAGCTGAGAACGAGGATAGACTTTAATGAGGATCAGACGTCCTACTGGCGTCATCATCGCCCCTCCGATCCCTTGAATCAGCCGTCCAACGACCAGCATGGTCAGCGTTGTTGCAAATCCGCAGAGAGCCGAGCCGAAAAGAAAAACAGCCATCGCACTTAAGAAAACTCTTTTTGTCCCATACCTGTCTGCCATATAGCCGCTAATCGGAATAAAGGCGGCTAAAGTCAGCACATAACTGGTGATCCCAATTTTTAAATTAATTGGATAGACCCCAAGCGCATGCGCCATTTGAGGAATGGCAGTATTGATAATCGTGCTGTCGAGATTTTCTAAAAAAAGACCAATCCCAACAATCCACGCAATTAATCCGCTTGTGGCCGATGAAGGATTCTTTTTCTGCATAACCTTTTCCTGAAAATAAAGAAAAATTGAAATTTACCCTAAAGAAAATAAGCAAGGCATAGGAAATTAGAACAAATGTTTGAAACTTTTGCCCACTCGTGCTTATTTTCATTTCTTCACCACGGAGAGGGATGAGATTGCACAGAGAAAAAATTCCTCTGTGCAATCTCATCCCTCTCCGTGGTGAAGAAATGAAAATAAGCACGAGTGGGCAAAAGTTTCAAACATTTGTTCTAATTACCCATGCCCTGGGAAAACAAGTGGTCTTATCGGTTTTTGTTTGTCTAAATTGTCCTGTTTCTATTATGACGAAAATAGTACGCATGAATGGCGATAGGAAAGCCTCATGCATACAAATGTAAGTCGAGGAGGGTCGTTGTGAAAGTTGAACCAAAGCACATTTATACAGGATCGGTCAATCTACCGAAAAAGGCACAGCTGCCAGGAGTCGCTAAGATCTTTAAAGCTAAAGCTCCTTTCAGTAAGGACGCTCCACCTCTTGAAAGCCGTGTAGAGCTTAGAAAACCGACGAAAAATGATCGCCGGCTGACAAAGCAAGTTCAATCGCTGATACGTAAGATTCCAACTCCTTTTCTCAAAAAATAAGTCCTAAATTTCAATCGAATGCCCATTCAAAGCAAGGTGATGTAAATTCTGCTTCAACATGGGTCGACCAGCCGGGTATCGGCGAAATCAGCTGGGCTCCCTGCTGCCCGAGAGCAAGAAACTTGTCATGGTCGGCGGTGATGCGGCGCCCTAAGGAAAATTGCCGGTGGACCTGTAGATGGTTTGCAAGGGTTTGAAACCGCATGGCGTAGGTGTTGGTCGTGGAAGGGGTTGTTCTCCAATGGCAGGTTGAGGTGTGAAAAAGCTTAGATCGAAGGTCGCAATAGACGGGTAAGGAGTATTTGTCGCGATGATCGAAAAGGGTCACATATGAAGCTTCAGGGATTGTGAACCCTTCCAAAAGAACATCGACCCATCCTTCTCGATGAAGGTAATCATCCTCTAAAAAATAGAGGATTGTATCGGGATCGAGCTCTAGAGACATCACATGGTCAAGAAGCCGAAGAAACGAGCCTGTTTCGCTCCCTTCCTTGATTTCAAGGACAGGAAATTCTGTTTGACGAAGGATGAAATGGGGTGCCTGGGCGGGATGAAACGCATCTAAGAGAAAGGTGATCTCAACTCTCCTACGGTCAACTGTTTTGAGCAGATTCTCATGGCACTTTTGACGTGAAAATCCAGGCAGCCGATGTTTATGTTGACTCACCTCGGTAAAGTGGCAATGCCTAACAAAGAGTTGAATTTTTTGTTTTTTTCTCCAAAACATTTAGAGACTATCTTAGAGTTTTAGTTGCGTGATGAGGATGCGGCACATCTCTTTGGTTTCCTGAAATGTCAAATGATGTGCCGCTTCTTTTAAAAGAACCCACTTTGCATCTTGGATCTCCTCTGGCTGAAGCCGAACTTCTCCTTTAACGAGAGCTGGAAAATACTGAACGGTTTTGACAATTGTTTGCCCTTTTCGGCGAAATTCATACTGCTCAACCAAAGGGGTTTCCTGTAAGAGTTTTTCAACTTCAAGCCCTGTTTCTTCTTGGAGTTCCCGTTTAGCAGATTCAAGCGGCGTTTCACCGATGTTGCTGCGCCCTTTTGGAAAAGCCCAATGCCGTCCTCCGCGATGTAAAATTAAAAGAACGGTCCACACCTCCTCCTGTTTCTGCAAAGGGATAATGCCAAATGATGATTCTTGCATCTTTATTTTCCGGTGGTATAGGGGCCAAAAACAAGGGTCGAATTATGCCCGCCGAATCCAAACGAATTTGACAGCGCTGCTGTCACCTGTTTGAGGCGAGGCTGATTGGGAATATAGTCCATATCTGCAATGATCTCTTCAGGTTCATCGACGTTGATCGTTGGATGTAGCTTCCCTGTCTGAATCGCTTTAATCGTTGCAATCGCCTCAATTCCTCCGGCAGCTCCCAAACAATGTCCAATCATCGATTTTGTTGCGCTGATCGAAAGATGTTTGGCATGAGCTCCAAAGTACTTCTTTATTCCCAAAATCTCACACACATCTCCGACGAGGGTCGATGTGGCATGAGCGTTAATATAGTTCACCTGCTCTTTGGGAATCTCAGCATCGGCAATGGCAAGCTCAATACATTCTGCAACGCCCGACCCATCTTCTCGAGGAGAGGTCATATGGTAAGCGTCGCAACCTACGCCCCCTCCAAGATACTCAGCAAAAATGGGAGCTCCTCGCTTGAGGGCATGTTCAAGCTCCTCTAAAACGAGAACGCCGGCCCCCTCTCCCATGACAAAGCCGTCTCTCTTTTTATCCCAAGGGCGAGAGGCTTTTTGCGGCATATCATTTCTCTCCGAGAGCGCTTTGCAAGCAATGAACCCTGCAAGCCCAATTGGCGTCAAAGGAGCCTCGGCCCCTCCACACAACACAACATCTGCTTCGCCGCGGCGGATATGCTGCGCTGCTGCAAAGATGCAGTAGTTGGAAGTTGCACAGGCTGTCGAAATTGAATAATTAGGGCCTGTAAAGCCAAGATCAATTGCAAGAAGGGCTCCGCCCATATTGGTGATAATAAAGGGAACAAAGAAGGGAGAAATCCGTCGGTATCCATCTTTCAAAAGCGTTTCAACCCCTTCCGAAAATGTCTTCATCCCTCCCATTCCGGAACCGATCACAATGCCGCACCTGCTCTTATTAAGACGCATCAATGCGTCCCCTGAAAGCAAGCTTTGCTCCAGTGCTTTTTTACCAGCAACCGCGGTATATCGAATGAAAGGATCAACGCGTCTAGCCTGCTTTTTGTCCAGGTAATCTCCGACATCAAACTGCCGGATAGCTCCTGCAAAGCGTGTAGGATAATTTTCACAAGGGAACTCTTCAATTGGAACAATCCCACTTTGCCCTTTCAGAAGCTGATCATAAAATAGGTCGACGTCATTGCCGAAGCAAGAGACAATGCCCATACCTGTAACTACAATTCTTTTCTTAGTCATAGGAAAAGGATAACGGAAAGAATCAATTACTTCAATCGATTATCTTTTGAACAGGACTGATATAATTTATTTAATATGAAGTACTTGTGTCAATTTGAAGATCGAGAATTTGACTTTCTCTCCAAAGATCTTCTAGCCGGTATCGATCACGCAACCCAGGCATGAAAAGGTGCACCATGATCTCCAAGAAATCGAGGACAATCCAATCCCCTGTTTTGAGCCCTTCAACGCAGATGGGCTTGATACCTTCTTCTTTAAGCGCTTTGATCACAGCTTCCGCAATAGCAATGACATGCCGATCGACGTTTCCTTCAGCAATGATCACATAATCGGTGAGAGAAGAGATTCCACGAACATCGAGGCCTAGGATATTAAACCCTTTTTTATCAAAAATCACCTGCGCTATCCGATTTAAAGTCGTGATAGAGCTATTCATGCCAAAGTTTGATAAAGTCGATGTGCTTGAATGTAATCCCATACTTTTCCTGGTAGTAAATGACCTGCATATTGCTCTTTTTCGATCCTTGCGCGAACCCAAGAGCTGCTAATCTCTAAGCGTGGAATGGACGTCCACCCTTTCTTTAAGAGCTGGCGAAAAACAGGAGAACATCCTTTGAACTGAAAAGCCACCTCTTTTTCTCGACTTCCTACAAGAGGAGAAGCGAGCTGAATCAATTCATCTACTTCCTTCCACGTTGGAAGCGATGCTGCCGCATCTTCACCAAGAAAAAGGCAATACTGCTTCGTGCTGCCCCCATCTGCCTCAATAAGGGCTCGAATGGTATCAATCGTGTAACAAGGGTCTGTGTTTTGCAGCTCGGTATCTAGAAGCGTGAAGTGTGGGAAAGGGGCTATTGCCGCTGTGACCATCGCCCGGCGGTGCTCTTTAGAGGCATAAGGCAGCCTCAGCCTCTTATGCGGAGATTGGCTTGTCGGACAAAAGAAGACCTCATCGATTCCATGCCGCTCAGAAAGCTCTAAAGCAAGATGTAAGTGTCCATTATGAATAGGATCGAAGCTTCCTCCAAAAAATCCTTTCAAATCACTCTCCAGTTACATTGTTTGGCAATTTTTGCAAGCCTTCGATCTGGATTAACGGCGACAGGGTCTCCTGCCTGTAGAAATAAGGGAAGGTCGTCGTGGCTATCTGAATAAACAACCGTTTGTTTTTTGGAAATCCCCAAGCGCCTTTGAATATTCAGAAGTGACTGCCTTTTTCTTGACCCTACCATCAATTTTGAAATCTTACATAAACACCGCTCTTTGTCAACTCCATAAACAGTGCTATCCCAATATTGAATCTTAAAATAAGTTGCAAAAGCCCTGACAAGAAAATCAGGCGCGCTGGAAAGCAGCACAATATAATCCCCCCGTTTTTGAGCCTCTTTGAGCTCATAAAAAGCCGGCTCATAAATAGCTGATGGAAGCAATTGTTTCACAAATTCTTCCACATGAGATTCAAGCGATTCGATTGAAAAACCCTTGAGAATTTTATTAAAAACGAGATGGTGAAGATCTTCCAAACTCATTGAAGAGAGAAAAAATTTCCATCGAATAAAAAAAGCCCGCGCAATCGTTATCATTGAAACAACTCCTCTTTGATAGAGACTTTTCATATAATAATAGCTTGACGTCACAGAAATTAATGTGCGATCCAGATCGAAAACAATCAGCTGAGTGTTAGGGCCCTTAGAGGGCACTTTCAAGCTTATCAATCTGGTTTTCAAGTTTTTCAATGGTTGCATTCACTTTATCCAATCGATCTTGTTCACTATCGATCAGTTCACGATAACGGATGGCCTTTTCAAAATCAAACCCGGAACTGGCAACTGCCTTGCGGTAAGTCTTCAGCTCGCTCTGAATCTCATTTCTCTGCCCTTCCCACTCTTCAAGAGCTTGGTAGAGATGATCCAGAGACTCTTTTTGCTCAGAAGAGAGCTGAGAGATCGCTTTTTCTTTTTTATCGATGATCGCATCTCTGAGCATTTTCAGTTCATGTTCCAAAAGTTCTCGCTCTGCATGAGAAAGCGGGAGAAGATTGCACTCTTGCTGCAACCGTTCTTTTACCGCAGCAAGCTCTTCCATAGGCGTCTCGGAGACTTTTTCCATCACCTCTTTAATGCGGTGTTTAAACTGCTCGATTTTTTCTCGTTGCTGACGCTCCATTTCTTCGACTTTCTTTTCACGCGCTTCTTGATGTTTTGCAAGCCTCTCTTGAATGGGCGAGCGCGCTTTTGCAAGCTGCTCTTTAAGATAATGGATCTCATCACGCCCGAGTTCAATTGTTTTCATAAATGTTAAAATTTCTTTCGTTTGCTTTGAAGCCTCTTCATCTGTGAATGTCTCAACTAAGCATCGCTCTGCAAACGGCTTAATTTTATCCATGACAAGCAGAACATTTTTCTGATTTGCCTCCCGCCTTTCTGAAAGCTCTTTCTTCCACTCTTGATCTTTCTCCTTGAGTAAATCCCAACACCGGCTGAGCTCAAAACGCATCTTGTTAAATGTTTGTGTATCAAGGGTGAGTTCTTTGGCCATCATCTGAAGCGCCTTAATCCCATTCCTTAAATCAAAAATCGATTGGTGGGAAAAACTGTTTTCAGAAAAATGGGTCTCAGAAAACCGCATGACATCTTTTAAAAACTCGGTTGAGATCTGATGGATGAGCTCTTTTCGTTTAGGAAAAATCTGGTCCCCCGCATGCGAGAGTCTATCGAAAAGCTTGTTCTTAATCCGGATGCGCATCTCTGTCTTAATGATCTCTTTCCGAAGGCTCGTGACACGTGTTGCAAGGACATTCAAAAGGTAGAGCTCGCGCTGAAGCGATGCATAAAGCTCTTTTTTCTCCATCGGCAGCTGAGCCCCTTCCGGAATCTGAATATCGACAACTTGCTCTAGAAGCTCACTCAACCTTCCAAGATCTGTCTCGAGCGCCTGAATCGCAAGATCAATTTGTTCGACCGCAAATGCAGACTCTTCATCTAAAAATACTTTTAATTGACGGGCTTGTGCTGAAAGTTCTGTGTAATCGTGCCAAAGCTGAGAGCGATCCAGAACGGCTAGCGGCTCTTTAAAAAGTGGGAGGCAGGCATGTTTCGCATCCCAATAATCTTTGAATCGAGGAGTTTTCTCCTCCAAGACCCCCTTCATAAAGGCAAGATAAGATCTGATTTTCTCTTCCATTGAAGGAATAGCCTCAAGCTTTTTGGTCAGCTCTTTGACAGCTGGCGACACCGTCTTTTCTTTAATTTTCTCTTTATCAGATGAGGTAAGTTCTGTTTCACGATCCATAGATGTCCATTTTTCAAAATTAGAAGAAGAGTCTAAACGAAACCACGATTTTATGGTAGAGAGCTAGTTGCAAAACTCCAATTTGGGGCCAAACTCGATGAATTTGGCCCCAAATTGGAGTTTTGCAACTGGCTCTAGAGGAAGTCTAGTTATTTTGTTCATAATCTTGGATCATCATTTCCACAGCGGTTTCCGGCCCCAGTTGATGGATATTAAGCCACCGAAAGAGAGGCTCTTCCTTCCGAAACCACGTATATTGCCTTTTAGCATACCGGCGGGAAGCCCGTTTAAATTCCTCTACAAATGTGTGCCAATCATCTATCGACTGAGGCGTTTGTAAATAGCTCAAGCATTGACGATACCCAATCGCTTGCGAAGCTGACAAATTATTCCTGAGCCCCTCTTTTTCTAATCTTTTAACCTCATCGACAAACCCTTTTTGAAGCATCTCTTCACACCGATGGTCGAGAATGGGATATAAAATTTCCTTTGGTTTATAGAGAAACCAACACCGGAAGTCCAGCTCTTGGGTCGGAGTGCTCATCCTTTCAAAAAACGACACTTTTTGCTGCGTGATGCGAATAATTTCAAGGCCACGAATGATTTTATGCCGATCTCTAGCCGTAATGGTTGCCGCATACTCAGGATCAAGGGCTTTGAGCTCATCATAAAGGGCAAGCGCCCCTTTCTGGTCCATTTCTTGCTCGAGCCGAGCCCGAACCTCCGGAACAGAGGCAGGCCCTTGAGGAGGGCCATAAATTAAAGCATGGATATAGAAACCGGTCCCTCCAACGACAATCGGAATATGGTCCCGCGCAAAAATCTCACGGAGTGCTTGCTGAACCTCGTGATAAAAATCAACGACATTAAAGGTTTCATCAATATCTCGGCTATCGATCAAATGGTGTCGAATCGACTCTCGCATCTCAGGCTTAATCTTTGCTGTGCCGATATCCATTCCTCGATAGACCTGCATCGAGTCGGCTGAAATGATCTCCCCCCCAATAGCCTGAGCCATCCGTAAGGACATTTCGGTTTTTCCAACACCTGTGGGCCCCGCAACCACAATGATTTTTCTTTTTCCAGGGGCAAAAGAGATCTTCTGACCCAGCGGCAAATGGAAAGGGCTCATCACCTCTTGAAGTGTTTTATCTCCTAGCGCTGAACCTGATGTCACTTCTTTATCTCTATTCCTGAACGACTTCTAGCCGAACCCGTTGGCCAACACGAGCTCCCACCGTCATTGCAATCATGCGCAAAGCTTTAATGGTTCGCCCTTGCCGTCCAACAATTTTACCTACATCTTCAGGGGAAACTTTAACTTCGACGATCATCCCACGTTCTCTATTGACAATATTTACATTCACAGCGTCAGGTTGATCAACAAGGTTCTTAATCAAGTAGGCAACAAATTCCTTCATATATTCAAATCTCTTAGGTTAGGGGTTCGGAAGAAAATAGTGTATCATTACATCTGGATTTGAAACAAGGACCATTAAGTCGTTGATAATCAAAAGCTTTTAATTTAAGCATCGCCAAAATTGGATTGTTTTGTTATAATTTTCGTAAATCTCAAAGGTATCCATGATTTCAAATCATCTTCACTCATTACTCCCTAAAATTTTCCTTTCACCACTCCCTAAAATTTTCCTTTCACCCCGCAGCAGGCAGCTGGGAATGCTCGTTTTGGCAGGAGGAGCTGTCGGGGTTTGCTTATGGAAATTTGGCCCCATGTGTTACGACCTCTTCAAAAAGTATTGTCCTCGATCCTCTTCATTTCCTCCCACCCCAATTGCCGTTTCAGAGACAACGATACCAGAGCTCAACCTCTTTGACACTCTACAAAAGAGTTGGAAAGAGCCTTTACAAGGTTGCAGTGGGGTTTCTTTGATGCCTTTAGGACTGACCTTTCAATTCCCTACTACCACTAGAGAAAAGATCCGAGCGTTTGAAACACTCTTGAAATCTTCAAACATTGAATACCAAAAAATTGAACAACGAGAAAACTGGGTCACTAAAGCCACTCACTTATCGATCTCTTGGAGTTCGATTCAGATGCTGCTAGATTCTCCTATATTTTTTAACTGGAAAATAGAAGATGCAGAGCTGCTCACCGATATCAAAAGACAGATTGACAATTCTCCGCTGAACGGATACCAACCATTCTACTCTCAAGATAAAAAAAGCAACGCGCCGCGCACCTTAAATTCATTGGCACTCAGTTTGGCAAATCTAGATCCTACTCTTAGACAACGACTAAAAAACCATGAACGTTCCGACACTCCTGAGAAAGACCTTCCCATCTTTCTCATTCAATATGATCAAAAGGCTCAAAATTTTTTAATATATGTTCCGGAAGCGCTAGAGAGTTCCTTTGAACTCATCAAATACTCTTTAGCACTGAATGTTGAGCGTAAACCTTTTGTTCATCACCAAGTGAGTTATACGCAAAAAGTGACCGTTTCAAGAGATCAGATGCGGACCCTTTTAGAGATGCTTGGCCTTAAAAATATCCCAGGCGGGCAAATCACGAGGGGCTCGTCAAAAACCTATGCAGAGGACCTTGAAAAAACAGAGCGCTTGCATAGCTATTTACCTCAGTATCAAACGACTGTCATGGATACGCTAGAACGATCCCTAACTAGGATTGTTCCCGGTAGTATGGGAGTCTCCCTTCTGCAAACCGTCTACCACCCTTCAGGAAGCTTAATCATTCGTATTGTTGAAAGCCCATCCCCCTCCATTTTTTCCCGAAATTTGATCGACTATTTGCAAAGCTTGCTTCCTGCTTCCTCGCTAGATTTAATGCAGGTATCTTCTTCAAGCTGGTCTCCCATTCCTCATCCCGCAGATGGAGGTCATTCTATTGAAATTTCTCTCCATGAAGAGATTCTTCCCCCCATTCTTTCCGCAGTGTTTCCTCATCAGCACCGTAGGCAAGGGTATCTTGATCAATTAAATCAAATCAAAGCAAGCACCTATCAGCCCATCTTTATCAAGGGTGATGTTAGAAAAGAATTGCGCCTACTCGACTCAATAGCCCACTCTCTTCTCATGTATGATCCAACGCTTAAAAGTCTAGCGCTTAAAAACCAAGCAGAGAAAAGTGTCAATTATGCAATAATTCCACAAATTGTCTCAGAAAATGACCATCTATACATCTATCTTCCTGAAACGGTGCACCAGACCAAGCTCCATCAAGGAGTCTCTTCTCCAATGCCTTATGGAGAATATCTGTCGCTCCTTTACGGCTACGCAGGGCGCGCCGTCGAAAAAACTCATGTGAATTATAATAGACCGGATCCCGGCTGCAAATATACGTACCGTATTGAGATCCCTACACATAACCAAAGAGCGTTGGAAAAGTTTCTCGTCTTTCATCTGCAGATGCGCTCCTTATCGACCTACGACAAAGAGTGGGCCCTAATAAGCTATGGCGAGTATGTAGGAGAGCCTGACGAGTATGCAGAAACTTTCCTAGAGCTATTTTTATATCATTACGGAAGCGATAACGCCTTTACTCAAAAGCTTGTTAAATTTCAACGCTTCCCCTATGGAAAACTCAACTTGCAAAACCTCTATTTACGTCCTACTCCTTTTGAATTTCCCTCAAAGCTTCCTTTCTTTACAAAAGAACAAATGATCGCTTGTCTCAGTAAATATATCGGCAAGGATGAAGCAAACAGGCAAACATTTATCCAAAATATCACTCAGACACTCTCTGATGCTTTTGCCGGAACTAAATTTTTCTCAGGACAGACTTCCAAAGAGAGACGGACTGCTGAAGAGCTCATTTCTTTTACACGGTATCTTGTGCAGCTGCTGGGTAAGGAAGAAATCGACGAAGCCCACAAACAAGCCGTCGTGATAAAACTAGCTGCAGAGTGGACCCTTTGTACAGAAGGGCGCGCAGAACGTGTCCAAAACGCCTGTTTTTCCTTAAGAAGTCCACAAAGTACAGACGATTTACGCGAAGCGCTTCTACTCTGCGTGCAGGAATATAAAGAAGAGGTCGTGCAGAAGATCATTGCCTCCAACGCTCAATCCGTTCATGTGATGGCTTGGTTAAGAGCTAAAATTGGCGAAGAGTATGGACTTGCGGCTCCTTTAAGAACAGATGGTTATGAGGGGGTTGGGGCACTTCAAGATGGAGACGTCGAATACATCAAACAAGCTCTTTTGAACATCGATGCAAATGAGCTGATCAAAGTCGTTCATACGAGAATGAATGTGAAAACCTCTGAGGGAGTCTTAAGAAACGGAGGGCTCATTGAAAATCGGCTGCGCGCCATTTTACGAAGAGAGGGAAATAGCGAAAAACAAATAAATCAAAAACTTGATGTACTCATCGAATATGATAAAAACCTGATGTGTCCTGCAAGTCTAACTGAGACCGCAATCAAGCTCTTACTCATTGACATTGAGGTTCTCTATGGTTAGTGCATTTAATTCGGTTGCAAGTTGTATTTCACACCTTGGCATGATTCCAGGCGCAAAACCGCTCCAATTTTTCATCGAAAAATTACCGGCGGATGATTGTAAAACTTTTTGGATTGAACCTTTTATACTCATAGGGGAAGCTTATAAGTATTATTGCCCTGAAGCATACCATGCAAAAAGTGGACAAGGGTGGGTTAAGTGGATTCGGCGTGGAGAAACTATTAGAAGTTGGCTGAGCACTGCCGATGCCTTAGCTCAGTTAAGCCCTCTTTTCAAAGCATTTTCCACCCCCATTGATAAAGAGAGACTTCCCCAAAAAAAATATTCCTCACGATACAGATGTGACCCCGCACCAAACATAAAAAAGATATCCCCTCTAGGTGAGATAGGATGCCTTGCTAAACGATTTTCTTCCCTTGCCATTTGGCTCATTGCTCTAGGCGATGCAGCCAATGAGGTACGAAAATACTGCTCTATTCCGCTTTTGATTGAACATACCATGCCTTGGATACAAACAATTTCAGGAATCTATGCCGGGATCCAAGGATTCTATGAAGAATTCAGCTTTGCTAGAAGCACGTACATGCACCCCGACTTCCACAATCGAGTGTGGTTTTCGAACCATTTCCATGAGGAGTATAGTATAACCATCTTAATCACAAATGCCTGTTCCACCGCCAGCTATGCACTTGAAGGTTTAAGGATTTATCTTGGTGAAAATTCTCTAAAATGGATGCCTCGAATTAAGTTCTATCTTCAAGTTGCAAATGTTATCCTACCCATTTGCCAACGCGCTTTAAAAGATCAGGTAGAATGGGTACAGCCCGAGCTGCGAGGGTCTCTTTGAAATCAAGAGGCAGTTACAAAACTCGCTCTTTCTAGAAACCGTTACCCAATGAACGCCAGCTGAGGGATACGCAGATCGATGACTTGAGGCTTAGGAGGAAGGGTCCGGCGGAGCTGAAGGTAGTTGCCTAATTCTTGGGCAAAGTTTTTAGGAGTTAAGCGAAGAAATTTTGAGAAGCCGTCTTCTTCGAGGATGACGATGATTTCCCGCCTTCCTAAAGAGGGAGCAAACGCTTCTGTCACATCGATCCGTTGGATATGGAGCGCTTGAGCTTGCATCAATTTCAGCAGAGTGAGTGCAAGGTCGGTCTTGGGCCCTTTTAAGGAGTGGCTCCAAGAAAAATTTGAAACTCCGAGATAAATTTCAGGAAGTTTTTTGGGAGAGAAAAAAGGGGTGATGGGAAAGGGAACAGCTTCTTCATCAAGAGCTGTATTTTCAAAGTCGTAGAGCCATGCAATCGGTTGCCTGACGGTGTAATCGACATAAACTGTTTCGGGATCTATCACTTTAACCACCGCCTGTTTAATCACAGGCGACTCCCGAAGCTTGGTCTCTGCTTGAAGAGAGTTGAAGCGGTCGATGGTTTGCGGTCTATCAGCTGAAATTTGCATCAGCTCGGCTAGATAGGCTGTTTTTAAAGCCTCTTTTTGAGGACCCGTTTGAACGATACGGCATAGGTAATGAGGAGGACTGGTGTGTGTTTGATAGTGGAGAAATACTTTATACCCTTTAAAAGCAGCGCCTGGAATAAGAAGAAGCGACCCTACAATCCAAGTTAATGCATGGAGAAAAGGGATTTTCATAATTCAATGGGCGGTTTTGCAGGAAGACGAAGGTGCCTTTGATGAAAACGGTGACGGTGAAGGCTTGCAATCACGACTCGATCGATTACAAGAGTAGTGGGAATCCCCTCTGCTTTCCAAATCACTGGATAGACACTCATCGGGGTAAATCCCGGCATCGGATTCACCTCACTTAAAACCCATGTTCCATCGGGTTTCAAGAAGAAGTCAATACGGGCAAGCCCGGAGCATCCAACGGCTCGATAGACTGTTTCAGCCATGCGGCGCCCTTGCTCTAAAATGTTGGGAGGTAGTGGTGTTTTTGGGATCGAAGGATTGCCGCTTAGGGCGTATTTGTTTTCATAGGTATGTACCTCATCTGCACGGATCACTTCTGCAGGATCTGAAACAGAGACCTCATCATCGCCGATAAACCCAAATTCAAGCTCTCTTCCCACAACTTCTTCTTCGACAAGAAAACGGTAATCGAGCTTGGCAATGGCATGAATGGCGTCATCGATCTCACGTTCTGTTTTCACGCGATGAACTCCAAAAGTCGACCCAAGATGAACCGCTTTGATATAAAAAGGAAATGAAAACGAGTTTAAAATCGTCTCTCGCACACGATCTGTTTTTTTCAGCCACTCATGGACAGAAAACTCGATAAAACGGGCAACAGGAACACCGTGGGCCAAGGCAATATGCTTCGTCCATGCTTTGTCCATGGCAATGACGCAAGAGCGGAAATCACACCCTACGTAAGGAATTCCAAGGGTTTCTAAAAAACCTTGCACCATGCCATCTTCTCCAAAAGGGCCATGTAACATCGGAAGGACAAGATCTGATGTCAATAGCTGTGAAACGACATCGGGAAGAGGGTGCTCTTTCCCTTCGCAGATCCAAGCTCCCTCTTTGGAGATTGTCCATTTTGTAAGCTGATAGAACTGCGGATTGATCTCTTCAGTTAATACCCTCGTAGAAAGAAGCGAAACTTCATGCTCCGCCGACTTTCCTCCTTGAAGAATCGTCATTTGAAAGGGTTTGATCGGATAGCTCAGCAGCTCAGACCCGAGCGCCGTCACATCTCCTGCCCCAAGAGTCACCACAATTTCATGAGGACGTACATAGTCGCCAAGAGCGTGGAGAAGCTCGTGGCGGGGGGCGTAAACCACAGGGATGGGCAACGTATTTTTAAGCGCCTCGCTAAACCTTTTTCCAGTAATATTCTCAATGGGCTTCTCCCATGCTCCATGCACATCCGAGACAAAGACGACATCAGCAGCGTCAAAGGCTTTCAAAAAATCGTCCCAGCAATGTTTGAGTCGGGAGAATCGATGAGGTTGAAAGACAGCAATCACCCTTCGCTCGCAGGCAGCCTTTCTAAGCCCTTCAAGGGTTGTCTTAATCTCTGTCGGGTGGTGCGCATAGTCATCAAAAATAGCTACCCCTCGGTTTTCTCCTTTTTTCTCCATCCGCCGTTTGACGCCTTGGAACGTTTGCAAGGCAGATCGAATGACCTCCTCCGAAATCCCCAATTGAAGGGCAAGAGCAAAGACGGCAGCTCCATTGAGCACATTATGCTCTCCAAGAAGTGGGAGATGAATGTTCAAATAATCCTTCCCTTCCCATCGCAGATCAAATATCAGATGCCACCCCTCTTGCTTCCACCTCGCAATCTGAACATCAGCAGCGGGAGAAAAACCGTAACTTTTTCCTGGGAGGTTAAGTCCTTTCAGAAGAGGATCGTCTTGACACCACCAAAGGTGGTTTGAAATCTGAGATGCAAATGTTTTAAACCCTTGGATCAGGGCATCGCGGCTTTTCCAAAAATCGAGATGCTCTTCTTCGATGTTCGTGATGATTGCTCCAAATCCTTGGTAGCGCAGGAAGGTTCCATCGCTCTCATCGGCTTCTGCGACAAAAAAAGAGCCCTTGCCCAAGCGTCCATTGGTCGAATAGTTAAGAGCAATTCCCCCAATGGCAAACGTAGGATCGAGCTCTGCCTGATAAAGCACATGGGCAAGCAGGGCTGAAGTCGATGTTTTTCCATGGGTGCCTGCGATGAGAAGCGGACGAGACCCTTTCATTAGCTCTGCTAAGAGCTCTGATCGATGAAGAAGGGGAATTCCTTGAGAAACGGCAGCTTCATACTCAGGATGGTGAGGTTTGATTTCAGTTCCATAAACCACCGTCGTCGCCTTCTGCAAATAGGAAGCATCATGCGAGTCAAAAACATCAGTCCCTGTTTTTTTTAAGCCTTCTGTGACGTAGCTCATGACGAGATCGGTTCCTTGAACATGCGCTCCCCGGCTGCGCAAAATACGGGCCAAAGCGCTCATCCCAATTCCCCCAATTCCAATAAAATGGTATCTCATACTAAATCCTTAATAACCGAACTGAATTCTTTTTTTTTCTCATCATTCTGGAAAGCCAAAATGGCTTGATGCATGGCGTCTCTTTGACTTGGACGGAGCATTTGAGTCAAAAGAGTTGCCAGTAACTCTACTGTGAGCGTCGACTCAGGGCACGTGATAGCCCCTTTGACTTTTTCTTCAATAAACTGCGCATTTTTGGTCTGGTGGTCATCTGCTGCTTTAGGGAAAGGAATACAGATTCCAGGAACGGCATGCCGGATCAGCTCTGCTGCTGTTGCCGCCCCTGAGCGGCAGACAACCGCACTGGAGGCGCTCCAAGCAAATCTCATTTTTTCTTCAAATGATTTAACGCACGCAGGAATGCCTGCACTTGCATAGAGCTGTCTAAACTTTTCGACAGATTCTGACTTGCCTGTGATATGAATGACTTGAAATCGGGCCGTCTCTTTGACACGCTTTGCTGCTTCAAGGAAGAGCCTGTTAATCGATTCAGAACCTTGCGAGCCGCCAAAGACAAGAAACGTAAAGGTACTGGGATCGAGGTAAAAATACTCACGGGCAACTCCCGGTTCAATGGAGGTCTCTTTAGGAGTTGGCATTTTGACTTCGACCACCTTACCTCGCAGCTCTTTTCCTGCTTCCGCAAACTGAACTGCAGAGAAAACCGTCCATCTTGAAAACAGCCGATTGACTTTACCTGGGACCGCGTTGGGTTCGAATAAAACAATGGGGATTTTTTTGAGCCTAGCTGCAAAGAGAACGGGAAATGTATAAAAACTTCCAAATCCAATCACAAGTTGAGGTTTCAGCTCTGTTAAAATTTTAATGCTTTGCAAAATGCCTTGCGCAATCTTCCAAAAAGATCGGAAAATATTGATTTTAACAATTGAACTCGCAGCGACTTCCCGATATTTGAAACGGGTTTTATGAAAATACCGATTACTTTCAAGCCCCCCTCCAACAAAGACAACATCGTGCGTTTGTTCAATCAACTCAGAAGCCAGGGCCTCTGCTGGAAAGACATGCCCGCCGGTTCCCCCGGTAGCGATGACAATTTTACTGAGCTTGGTTCTTGGATGCGGCATATTTTTGTAGGTAAGAGACATTTAAGATAATACAAATCACCATAAAATTCGCAAGCAAAGACGATCCTCCCTGGCTAAAAAAAGGAAGGTTTGTTCCCTTGCTTGGCAAAAGGCCTGACACAACGCCTAAGTTAAGAAACGCTTGAAAGCAGAGTAAAAAAGTGAGGACCGACACTGTATAAAAGGCTGAGAGATCGTGTGCCTTGGCTGCAATCGAAAATCCAAAGTAACCAATTGCCATATATAGAATAATCAAAAGAGAAATCCCAAGAAATCCAAATTCTTCACCAAAAATGGCTGCAATGTAATCGCTTCGCGCTTCTGGTAGGTAATCCAATTTTTGCATGCTTTCCCCTAGTCCTCGCCCAAAGACGCCTCCTGATCCAGCGGCAATTTTAGCTTGATGAGGCTGATGCCCTTTCCCCAGCAGGTCGAGCTCCGGATGAAGATAAATCCGAATTCGATCGTGAACATGTGGCATCTTCGATGCAACGGCCCCTCCAATGGCCATGAGCACGAGTAGCGGCAAAGCCCAATAGACCCATCGTATTTTTGCAAGCACAAAAAGAGCGATGAGTCCCATTAAAATAATGGCAACTGTTCCATTGTCGGGCTCAATTAAAATAAGCCCAATTGGAACTGAAAGTTTAAGGAGGAGCCGAATCAGAGTTTTGAAATCGACAGGCTCTGTCCGACGAGAAATGGAATGGATAAAATAGAGAGGGATCAAATATTTAACAAATTCAGAGGGCTGCAGCGAATAGCTTCCAACCCCAAGCCATCGATGGGCTCCATTGATCTGCTGTCCTAAGCCTGGAACAAACACGAGAACTAAAAGCACCGTTCCAGCCGCTAGAAAATAGCCACTCAATCGCAAAAACTGATCATACCCTAAAAACCATAATCCCACAGCAAATACCCCGCCAAGCATCGCATAGAGTATTTGCTTCAAAAGAGCATGATGAAGGCTTTTAGGCAGCAAACGGTCTAAAACCTCTGCTGAACTCGTATTAAAAACCATCGAAAGCCCCAACACTATCAAAATAATCACAGCACTCAAAAGAAAAAAACTTGGACTTGTCCCAGTAGAGCGTGTCATTACTTAATACGAATTTGGTCTCCAGCCTTTAAACGTTTTGCTTTTTGCTCATCTAAATTGTTAAGTTTAAGAAGTTCTTCAACTTTCATCCGATGTTTGACAGCGATCGTCCATGGGTTATCTCCTGCTTTAACAGTATAATACTGTGAGCCCGTTGAAGAGGAGGTGGATATTGAGGCTGCAGCAGGAATTTTCAAGACCTGTCCAATTTTAAGGCGGGTTGTCGCGAGCTTATTAGCTTTCATAATATCTGTGACAGTCACATGATTTTGTCGAGCTATTCTTTCGAGCACATCTCCTTTTTTAACTGTCACTTCTTTAAGCTTAGATTCCACGACTTGAGACTCCTCCATAGGTGAAGGGACAGAAGGAGTTCCGATGGCTTGAAGGTCAGCAAGAAAATTGGGGCTCTGATCAGAGGATGTAATAACTTGAGGAGTCACATACTGCTCAATCACTTGATCGACCTGGTTTTGAGATATCATAGGAGAAGCTATCGGAGCAGGCGGACTGGCAGCTTCTTTGACTTCAGGTTGGTTCGAGGCGAGAATGACAGTCGCTGGTGGCCCCTCTTCCTTCTTATCAGGTTTTAAACTCGTCGCAAATAAAACAATTAAAAGCCCTGCATTCAGCAAGACTGCAATAATAATGGTATGTTTTCGGCTCATCTATTTCCTCCTGCTTGATAAACACAGCATTTAAAATTCTCACCTCGATCAGCGTAATTGTTAAACATGTCAAAACTGGCGCACCCTGGGGATAGTAAAACAGCATCCCCTTGTTTTGCAACTGCCTTTGATCGGAGTACAGCCTCTTTTAAATTAGCGACAATCTCCACCTGAAATTCAGGTTTTAAATCTTGAGCAATCTTATGAGCTGCCTCGCCGATCGCAATCACATGGCGCACCTTCTCCATGAAGGAGGGTTTCCACGGGTGGTAAGCGGCTCCTTTGTCAACCCCTCCCACAATTAGAACAACCTTCCCCTTCATCGCCATCACAGCTTTGATAGTGGCATCAATATTCGTCCCTTTGCTGTCGTTGATATATTCAACACCATCGATACAAGCGACCCATTCAATCCGATGAGCCGGTTTTTTAAATGTCTCCACTGCCTGCAGGAATTGCTCAGGACGAATGTCAAAGGGCTTACATGCAATCCACGCTGAGAGAACATTCTCACTTTCATGAGCTCCCCAATTCCTATAACAAGGTGGTAAAAACGTTTCAACCGATGAATTTCTTAGCAAGGCTACCTGATCGGTCCATAAGGTACAATCACGATTTCTTCCGTAGGTCTGATAATCTCTTTTCAATAACTCCTTAAACTGCGCAGCCACACTTTCATGAACCCAAAAGGCGCCCCCACTCTTCATGCAATCTTGCAGACGGCATTTGGCCTCCGCATAGAGCCGCATACTCCCATATCTATCCAAGTGATCAGGCGTCACATTCAAGATCAGCCCTACATCAAAGAGGGGCATCGAAAGCGTTTCAAGTTGATAAGAGCTCAGCTCAATGACAAAAATATCGCCAGCACGCGCCTCTTTCACATAGGAGCAAAGGGGCACTCCGACATTTCCAAGGGCAGGAGCAGATAGCCCGGCCGCTTGAAGAATGTGAGCGACCAAAAGCGTCACCGTTGTTTTCCCATTAGTTCCGGTAATTCCAATCGCTGCCCTGGAAAGAGCCAGGTGAGATAGCCTCTTTAACGCCAGCTCTGCTTCCCCAAGAATTGGAAGGCCTCGCTCCTCCGCCTCCTTAACCCATCGATGCACTGCCGGCACCCCTGGAGATAAAATCACCCGATCGAAGTCTGCCATCTTGACATCGAAGGCTGCCTTTTTCCCTTCGTCAAGGCACTTCTTAACAGTCTGAGGGTTGTCATCCACTCCAACCACTTCATCCCCTTCATCCACTAAGAGTTCATAGGCAGCAAGGCCGCTTTTTCCCAGACCAACAATTAAAGTTCGCATAGCATTTTCCAGAGCAACTCTAAAAGCCGCCTCGTTGTCTGAAGAATGACAACTTTGCGCTCTCCCTTCATCTGAAAAGAGGCAATCTCAGGATCTCGATTTTTAAAACCAATTGCATAGTACACGGTACCAACAGGTTTTTCCACAGTTCCCCCTGAAGGCCCCGCAATACCAGAGACAGCCACCCCTACATCGGCTCCAGTTGCCTCAAGTACTCCGCGCCACATTTCATGGACCGTTTCTGCCGAAACAGCTCCATGGGTGCTCAGTGTTTTTGAAGAGACCTGGAGAAGGCGACTCTTAAGGATATTCGAATAAGCCACAACCGATCCTAGAAAATAACGGGAAGCCCCTGGAATCGCCGTCAGCGCAGCTGCAAGGGCACCTCCCGTGCAAGACTCTGCGCAAGCAAGGGTTTGATGGTGCTCAATCATCCATTTTTGGATCGCCTCCTCGATTTTTCCGCTCATCGATTCATCCTCAATAGACATGCACAGAGATTCCTTGAGCACGCAGCTGAGGATGGGCCGCAATCCACGAGAAACACCTCTTTCCAAGTCTCATAGCTGTGGCAATTTTACGTCCTTCCCAAATAAATGTCGTTGGAACAGAATGGGCGCGCAGCCACTTCACAAGCTTAGAAAAAAGAGCTCCATTTGGGAAAAGGGTTTCATCCGATGTTTTTTCCAAAACCCCTCGGGCTCCATCAAAGAAAATCTGCGGAAAAGAAAACTGTACCCCCCAATGAACGCTCTCAGGGCCCATCACCATCGGATGGATTTGATGATCGATTTTCGAAGCAAAAAAATGGCCCTGTTGAACCTGGACAATAGGACGCGCTAGCTTTCCGATCCACCGACCCGACTGAACTTCATGGGCAAATAAGGCCTCCGGATCAGCCGTCATGACCGACGAAAAAATCCTTCGATCATATTTATTAATAATATTCCCCTGCTGAAGGGCTTGGACATAGGCGCCATAGGCTTCTAAAAAGGCTTCTTGAGAAATTTCAAGATCTGTAAATGGTCCAATGGAGCTGACATTATAGAAACTAAAGGGAAGCGCCGCTTTTAAGCAGGCCTCCATTTCCACCCTATCTAAAAGAACTTGATGCTTCAACCATTTTGAAACGGAAAAGCTTACTGGAAGTTTAGTTTTGAGGGAGGACATCGGGCTTAGGAGAATCGTTTCGAGATGTTTTCCAACTTGTCCACAAAAGAGCGGCAATTCCACAAAATATTGCACTATCTGCAATATTGAAGACTGGGTAGGAATAACCCCAGAAGATAAAATGGAACATGTCGATAACATGCCCATAAATAAAATAATCCAGAATGTTTCCAATTCCTCCAACCATGATCAACATTAAACCGTATCTTTGCAGATATGCCTTAGCAGAGAGTCGTAGATAAATTGCAAGCCCGAGCACAATAGCGCACCGAATAAAGAGGATCGCCATTTGCCAAGACTCTCCCAGTCCCCATGCAACGCCTCGATTTGTCACGTGATGGATGCAAAAATCGACCCCTCCCTTCTGGAAAACGGCAATGCCTCCAAAAGGAAAGAAAGGAGACGCCAGTTCAAAAGGCTTAAATAAAAGATGTATGATTCCCTTCGAACTCATATCTAGAGCCAAGATTCCTAAACCGACTAAAAAAAGTTTAAACATCCCTTTCCAAGTCACTGAATTAATCCTTTTTTTATCATTTCTTGGGCTTCAACTGTCATCGTAGCATAAGGGAGAGCCTTAAGCCGTGCAATGGGGATCTCTTTTTTTGTAATGTCGCAAATACCATAGGTATTTTCATTGATTTTTTCTAAGGCTCGATCAATCTGACGGAGCACCTTGTATTCTTCACCAGACACTTGAAGACTCACATTGCGATAAAAATCATCTGTCCCTTCATCTGCTTGATGTTGGGAATACCCTTTCGATTCTTCGGGAGTTCTAACTTCTTCATTGACATGGTTAACGATCTTTGTAAATTGGGCCCTGAGTTCAAGAAGTTGTTTATGAAACTTTTCAACTTCAGCTTTTTTGAGAGGCATGCTCACCATCCTTCGTTAATTCTTCCGTTGAGATATTTTGGATCTCGTCCATTAATTCATCCATATCCTTAAACCGGCGATATACGCAAGCAAAACGAATGTAGGCAATTGTATCAAGCTCTTTCAGATGGTTCATCACAATTTCACCAAGCTCTGTCGTATCAATATCTCGAATTTGCCGCTCCATCAAATCAGCTGTAATTTGAGAGGCAAGGACAAGAACTTGATCATGGCTGATCCGAGTATGGCGGCAAGCCGCATCTAACCCTCGAATCAACTTATCTTGTTGAAAGTCCTCATACCGCCCATCCCGCTTATGTACTTGAATCGTCAGATCGACCGTTTCAAATGTGGTAAATCGCCGCCCGCAGCTCAAACATTCCCGCCTGCGGCGGACAGCATTTTGCTCGACTGCGTTTCGAGAGTCGGTCACCTTGAACTCAAGGTGGCTACAAAAAGGGCACCGCATCTAGCTTTATCCTACTTTAAAAACCACAGCATATCCCAAAAAGAGATTAAAAATCCCTTTAAAAAAAAATTTAGCCCTTGATTTATCGGCATGTTATCGGCATTCTATAAGCAAGAGCTGATGCAGATAAATTGCTGATAAAATGCCGATAAAACTAACGCCTCACTATACGATTACCCCTAAGGTAGCCAGCTGTCTCATGCGCATTGAGGCTGCCAAAGAGAAGATTGGGTATCTTCCTTTAACACCAGCCATTTTAGCCTCATTACGAGAAACAGCAAGGCTTTATACGACTCATTACTCTACCATGATTGAAGGAAACCGTCTTCAGCCTGATCAAATCGAAGAGGTTCTGAAACATAAAGGACATTTTCCAGGGCGTGAGCGGGACGAGGGCGAGATTAAAGGGTACTATGCTGCGCTGGAGCAAGTCGAACAATGGGTCTCTAAAAATGCCCCCATCACTGAAAAAATGATTCAAATGATCCATGCCTTGGTTATGGCTGATGGGAAATTAAGGGTATACTGTGGTCGGCATGAAACGTTGAATTTGGACCGCGCCAAAACCCCGGGATTCGACGATCGTAAACGGGTCAATATTGCTAATATTGACCCGTTTACGATCGTCGAATCGCGGGAGTTTTCGCGCGGGCCCAAATCAACGTTTCATGCCGACCGCAGTATAAAACCATCTCCTTACCGAGATGGTCAAAATGTGATTCGGGATGGCCGCACACGCCGTATTGTCTACATGCCCCCTGAAGCCAAAGATGTGCCGCGATTGATGAAAAGCCTAGTGCATTGGCTCAGTCAAAAAAGTGAAATTCCATGCCCCATTGCCGCAGCTATTGCCCACTATCAATTTGCCACCATCCACCCTTACTATGATGGAAATGGACGAACGGCAAGGTTGCTAACAAATTTAATTTTACATTTAGATGGGTATGGTCTCAAAGGTTTATCTTCTCTTGAAGAATATTATGCACGCCATCTAGAGGCTTATTACGAAGCGCTGACAATCGGTCCATCGCATAACTACTACATGGGGCGCGCTGAAGCAGACATCACTCAATGGATCGAGTATTTCATCGAAGGGATGGCTATTTCATTCGAAAAAGTACTTAAACAAATGGATGAGGTAAAGCATCAACAGGCGCCCGATCGAACAGGCCTCATACGCCATCTAGATCCAAAGCAGCGAAAGGCCATTGAGCTCTTTCAAACTTTTGAGACCATCACAGCTCGCCAAATTGGAGAATTATTCGGATTTAAACCTCGCACCAGCGCCCATCTATGTAAAAAATGGGTTGAGGCAAAGTTTCTTGAAATCGTCGATTTTTCCAATAAAGGGAGAAAATACAAGCTCTCAAAGCCGTATGAAGCGTTATTAACGTGAGTAATAAGATTTATGTTCATGAGCTTTTCTTAAAATTAAAAGTACTGAGAGGATGGAATGAGATCCATGGAAGTAGACGTTTCTTAATCCAGACGAAAGGTCATACCCAGTAGGATCTTGAGCAATTGCAATGCCAATAAGGGTAGGAACATTATTTGCAAATTTCCAAAGCCCGCTGCCGCTGAGTCCTTCAAAGGAACTAATGACCTTTCTTCGCAGATTTCTTATTTCATATGTATGATTGCTCACCGGACATATGATATAATCCACATTAGGCAATTGAAGATAGCTTGAAGCAACAAATGCATAAGGGCCTACATTCAATTGACATGTCTTACGGTCATCAGAATAGATGGGTTCAATACCTCCCAGTGAAATAAGAGCATCCTGTAGTGAAAAACTCTGTGGTTCTTCAGGAATTTTATAGAAATCTTTGTAAATTTTCAATGTATTAAGAATCTCTGTGGAAGGAATGATGATAGCCAAATCTTTTGGTTGATGAGCAAGAACATCATCCAGCGTTTTATCATCAAAAGCAGGATCCCATTCAATCACAGTGAAATTTTTGGCTAATTGGGCAGGATATTCCCTTCGAATATTATCAAATCGCAAAAGCATTCTCACAGATTTTGCTTTATGAAGAGCTCTGCTTACATGTGCTGCAGTCAATAGGAAGTATTCCGATTTGTATTGACACAGCACCGCTGTTCCAAACCCCTCTCCTTCTAAAAAGAGCCCAATCGTATACGGCTCTACCATTCGTCCTAAATCTGCCAATTGTACATTTGATCGAGTCCATACATCGTCGATTACTTTAGCAATGACTTCACGCATTTCCTGTGAGTCTGCAAATTTCTGAAGTTGTTCCATTTCCTGAAGAGTTGCAAGCCCTTTAATCAAGGACTTTTGGATTGCAAGATCGAGAACCGCAAATTCAATTTGTTCATATTGAGTTGTCCCTTCTCGAATGACATCAGCTAGTGTTCGAAGCGGCGTAGTGACGCGGTATCCTTGTCTAATTTCTATATCGGACGGTAAGATTTCATCGATGAAATGTAAACAGAGATTGCTTGGAATTTTAGTGCTTTTCCTAAAACCTTGAGGCACCGTCATGTGAAGCTTGGTAGGGGCAGCATCACTGAGTCCGTGGATGTCAAGAGCGGTTTCATGCGACCAAACACCCTGAGGATTGCCTTGCTTATCAGCGCTCCAAAGCGTCCAAAGAGCAAGCTCTGAACGTAAAGTAGATGGATAATTTGCAAGACGATAAATACCTCGAATCTCTTCTTTGCACCATTTTCCTGACCGTACTTTGCGATGAAAATTCGCGCGAGAAAAGCCACATTCTTCTGCTTGTCGGCTTGTAAAGTAACCGTACTGGTCCTCGGCAATTTGGAGAAGCCTACCCTCTTTATCCATACACAAATGTTATCAAAAGCATAACATTTATGTAAATTTATCCATTTTTTGCACAAATGTTATGCTTTTGATAACATTTGTGCAGATTTATCTATAAGCTCTTTATTTTAAGTCATTTAACTCTGAGATCCCCACGACACGAAGAAACCGGTCGTGCGCCGAGAAGTCTTGGATAAGTGTTGCAGAACCCCACGAGTTGAATAGAGACTTAGTCTTATCTCCCATCCCAGCCCCTATTTCGAAATAAACCGTCGCTCCCGGGTTTAAAAGCAGAGGAAGCTCTTCTGCAAGCCGGTTGTAAAATTCATACCCTGCGGCGCCTCCTACAAGGGCCATTTTGGGCTCCCACTTGCGAACTTCAGGATCAAGTTTGAGGTAATCTTCTTCTGAAACATACGGAGGGTTGCAGATGACGACATCTGCCTTGCTTCCCTTGAAAGGAGATGTTAAATCCCCCTCTCTTACTTCGACATCGACCTCATTACATACCGCATTCTTCATTGCCTGCGTGGCCGCTTTAGAAGAGAGGTCTGATAAAATCACCGTGCAATCAGGCCGCTTTTTTTTGATCGAAATTCCGATACATCCAGAGCCGCAGCAGAGATCCCAAATGATCACAGGTCGTGTAGGGAGCTCCTTCAGAACCATCTCTGCTAAAATCTCTGTCTCTTGGCGAGGGATTAATACATCTGGGGTGAGCGCAATTTCGCAACCTAAAAATTCTACCTTCCCCACAATATATTGCCACGGCATTCTCTCCCCTCGCCGCTTAAGAAAAGCCCTCAACCGATCGAGCTCCTGAGATTCTAGGGGCCGATCAAATTGGAGGTAAAGCTCAATCCTTGGCAGCCCAAGAACATGCGAGAGCAGCTCTTCAACTTGGCGACGAGGGTGATCGATTCCCTTCCGCGCTAAATAGTCTGCAGAAAGCTTAAGCACCTCACCGATCGTTTTCATCGGCGATGAGTTTTTGTTCATAGAAATAGGCGACAAGTGGCTGTGTAAAATCATCGAGTTTTCCACCTAGCACATCGACAAGGTTGTACAACGTGAGATGAATACGGTGATCGGTGACCCGATTCTGCGGAAAATTATACGTTCGAATTTTCTCAGACCGATCCCCTGATCCCACTTGGGAAGAACGCAAAGAGGCCATCTCTTCTTGCTCTTTACGCCGTTTTTCCTCAATGATTTTAGCCGAAAGAAGCCGCATCGCCTTTTCCCGATTTTTATGCTGGCTCCGTTCATCTTGACACGTGACAACTGCCCCCGATGGAAGATGGGTGATGCGAACTGCCGAGTCGGTGGTATTCACATGCTGCCCTCCTGCGCCAGAGGCACGGTAGGTCTCGATGCGAAGCTCTTTTTGATCGATTTGAAGCTGCTCTTCCTCCGTCGGCTCCGGAAGAACCGCCACCGTCACTGCAGACGTGTGGATTCTTCCCTGAGCTTCTGTTTCAGGAACCCTCTGAACTCGATGCGTTCCTGCCTCGTGCTGCAAAAGACGAAACACCTGCTGACCGGAAATAGCCATGATATATTCTTTAAATCCCCCACGCTCGGAAGGAGCTGCAGAAAGAGCTTCGTATTTCCACCCTTTTTTATCAGCATAACACTTATACATCCGAACGCAGTCACCGACAAAAATGGCTGCTTCATCCCCCCCCGTTCCCGCTCGGATCTCTAAAATCACATTTCGATTATCGAGAGGATCGGGAGGAACAAGAAGTGTTTCCAATTCAACTTTAAGACGTTGAAGAGAGGCAGAAAGGGTGGTGATTTCATCCTGAACAAGCTGGACCAGCTCGGGATCTGTTTCGGTCTTAAGAAGGAGCTCATTATCTTGAAGCTGCTGAGAGGAACTTTCGATTTTATCAACGGCTTCTTTAACGTCGCCTAAGTACGCATGCTCCTGCGTCAGCTCGCGGTAACGAGCCTGATCACTGAGCACGTCAGGCTGACCCAGCAGCTCTTCCACCGTTTGGAAACGGCTGAGCATGCCTTGAATTCTCCTCTTCAGCCGTTCATCAATCATTTATTTAGAAGAAGGCTTCTTTCGCACAACTTTCTTTTTCCCTTTTTCAGGGGCCTCAGCGGCTTTTGCTTCTTGGGGTTGCTGCTTCATCTGGTACCGTTTTTGGAACTTGCCAACCCGGCCTTCAGAATCCACAAACTTCCCTTCTCCTGTGAAGAAAGGATGTGACGCAGAGGTCACAGATTGATAAGAAACTGGATACTCTTTCCCCTCAAACTCTTCACGCTCTTTCGGTTGAAGAGTGGATCCACACAGAAATTTCGTTCCCGTCCCCGAATCCACAAATAGGATCTCTTGATAGGGAGGATGGATCTTTTCTTTCATAGTCGTCTCTCTTTTTAAGGTTCTTATTTAAGACGATTCCCCCATTAAAGACAAGATTTTTTACACACGATAATAAACACGTTTGCTCAATAGTAGTTATGCAGGAAGTCAACCTGTAGTTGAAAAATTAAATACAAAAAAACAAAGAAATTTTTTAACTTCTAGTTCGATTCAGAACCATCCTTGCTGCCACTTCTCAAACTCTGACGGTCTTAATCCGTAACGAGCACTGTTTCCTTCCTGTAAATTCATCAGCTCGGTTTCAACAACTTCAACGAATTTCATCCGATCGGCCGCTGGAACTTTGTCTTTTGCCTGCTTTCGAATGAAAGCCGTGGCCAATTTCTTATTCATTCGTCCACATACAACTAATGCAACTGTCTCTTTCCTCAAAGCTCTATACCGGACACGAAATGGATCAGGATCTCCAAGCGTTTTCCGAGCGGCTGAGTACCGTAGGCAAGATCGTTCATAAGCCCACGCGAATACTTCAGCTAAAAGCTCAATCCGGTTGAGTTCATAAACTCCCAAAAGACCATTGATGTAGATTCGCTCAGGAACGTCAATAAAGGACAATGGGCAAAGATTTTCTCGCATGAATGGCAAATTGGCTGCCAGGCGAGAAACTCTTTTATTGACATCTTCAAACGGTTGAAGATAAGGAAGGTACACCATGAGGAAAAAGGCTTGTTCAAACGGATCTTTTATCCTATTTGCTGTATGGACAATCTGCTCAAAACATTCGTCGATGAGTTGAGGCACTGCAAGCGGCCGATAGACCGACCCGCCAATCCCGACAGCAATCTGGCGAAGAGCTCCGCAAGAGCGATCCTGGAGAAGATCATCGGCTAAGAGTGCATGAATGTTCAGAATAACATACCGATTAATTCCTGCATCAACCGCTGATTCTAACAAAAATTCAATAGCTGCCTTGTGATTTAAAATCATTTGGGTCTCGCGCCTATCTTTCCCTTCAGCTGCTTCCCCCAATTCTAATAGCCGCTCGGTTTCCAAAAGAGAATAGGTGTTTCCTTCAAGACGACTGGAATTCCACGATAAGTCAATCAGCAGCCGACTATAAATTTGGCGGGCGTACGTTCCTGCTGGACGGTTTCCATCTGTTTTTCCCAATTCAAATAATTTCTTCCTTAATGACTCTGAGAGGTAATACGTCTCATTGGGGTGATACCGATCGAGAAATTTTCTTGAATAGGTCGCACTCTTTCTTTCCTGAAGTGGACGACTTACGGCCAGGTTAATCGACTGGGAAGCAGTTGATAAAGGGATTTCGTCCACCACCTTCTCAGGAAGGCGAAATCTTCGCCCCTTGGTTCGCCCTTCAGCCACCAGGCGCCCGCTTTTGACTAGAGCAGCCAATCGATGCTGCACCGTCCGGCGAGCCGGAGGAGGATTCAACCCGACAAGAATTTCCTCTACTGACGCTCCACTAGGAAATCTACTGACGATTTCTAAAATGAGCTCAATCTGTGTACCCTGCCTTGGCATGCGTTATGTACTCTTTTTGCACTCCAGCATATTGCGCAATAATTTATTGCGCAAGATAATGTTGCGCAATAAAGACGAAAAGTTGCGCAATCGGCGTCATTTCCTTGGAATTGGTAGGCGATAGGCTTGGATTTATACCCAATAAAGCGCTAAACTGTTGTCTTAAAAAGAGGAATTCATGGCAACTTCAAGCACCGTTTTGCACAGCAGCCACTCCGTAGCTAAAACATTCAATATCAAAGTACCAAGAGTTTCCTTTACTCCTTTTGTCTTGCCAGCGCTCGTAACAGCCAGCGGCATTGCCTTAACGACCATCAGTTTTATACCATTTGAGACAACAAGAATTTTTACAGATACAAACTGGATTGCTCGTAGGTCCATAGAAATATTGAAATTTGGCGCTTTTCCAAAGATTACGGGATGCATCTTGACCCTAGTTGGAGGCTTACTTTTATACAAAGCGGGGGAAAATTATCGAATAAAAACATTTAAGCAAGAAACAACTCTCATCGATCAACTACAGCAAAAACTTCGGCCCCTCTTAAAAGACAATGAGCTGTTTGCCGTTCGCTTCTTATCTCAAAAAGTTTGTGCTTTTTCAACTCACTATCATTTAATAAACGGTTGGACTTGGACGAAAGAGACAAGAAGCTCATTGGACGTATGGCTTGAAACGGTCAGAAAAAGGTTTAATAAAGACAGAAAGTTTGTCACCTTAGACATCCTTACCGCCCGCCTTTCCCAGCAAACCTAGTCTTGCCCTGTAAGCCATCCTGGCAGCCATGAGCCCTTCTAAAACCCCCTCTTCGTACCGGAAGTAGGGGTTATTCTCGAGGAGTGGAAAATCGTTGGGCTGTAGAAGATCATCCTCTGTGAGGTGAGGCACAATGGAGTCGGCACACCGGCGGACTTTTAGTTTTTGAAGCTCGATAAGCTGGTCAAAGATCTCTTCCATATTAGGCCTCTTGCGTCTTAGTTATGCAAGAGGTCTTTCTCCTTGATTGAAAGAAAAATTTGATGAGAGCGGACGACTCCTCTGCCATGATGCCGGAGGTGATTTGAACGGTATGAATGGGGTGTTTTTTACCTAAAAGGTCGATGAAGCTCCCGCCTGCTCCTTGCCGGAGGTCAGGGGCTCCCCAGACGACTCGATCCACCCTCGATGAAATGAGCGCGCCTGCGCACATGGGGCACGGCTCTAGGGTTGTATAGAGGGTGCATCCTGTGAGCCTCCAATTTTTGAGTAAGAGGGCCCCTTGTTTCACGCACAAAAGTTCGGCGTGAGCTGTCGCATCAACTAAAGATTCCACTTGGTTAAAGGCCGAAGCAATCACCTCGTTCTGATAAACAAGGACGGCCCCGACCGGCACTTCTCCCTTTTTAAAACCGTTCTCGGCTTCCTTAAAGGCGGCTTGCATAAAAAAGAAATCCTCTTGTTTTTCCATTCCAAAACAGGATAGACAAAAGTAACGATTGATTCAATATATCGATCTGGGTTATAATACGGCCGTATCAGTTATACCCTCCCGAGGAGAATCCCCTGATGTCATTAGATAAAGGCACAAAAGAAGAAATTACAAAAAAGTTTCAACTTCATGAGAAAGATACTGGATCTGCCGATGTTCAAATTGCGATTTTGACAGAAAGAGTCACAGAACTCTCAGATCATTGTAAAACCGCTCCTAAAGATCGCGGTTCCCGTCTTGCTCTCGTCAAGCTCGTTGGCCAACGTCGCAAACTTTTGGACTATTTAAATTCAACGGACACGAAGCGGTACCAAAGTTTGATCACTCGCTTAAATCTTCGCAAATAAGAGGTCCCCTCATCTCTTGCGAGGGGAAAATTTGTTGTGTATATCCTTCCTCTCCTGTATAATTCGACCAAAAAAAAGGATCTATGAATAAATTTTCACGTACAATTTCTGTTGCTGGGCGCGATTTGGTATTTGAAACAGGCAAGCTTGCAAAGCTTGCCCACGGCTCTGTCACTCTTCAATCTGGCGAAACCATCCTGCTGGCAACCGCTTGCCGAGGCATGGTCCCCTCCGCTGAAACCGATTTTCTTCCTTTACGAGTGGACTACCAGGAAAAATTTTCCTCCGCAGGAAAAACGCTTGGAGGGTTCATTAAGCGGGAAGGGAAGCCGTCAGAACGGGAGACACTCATCAGCCGTTTGATCGACCGTCCGATCCGCCCTATGTTCATCGATGGCTATTTTCACGATCTGCAGCTGCTTGTCTACGTCCTCTCTTATGATGGCGTGCATGTTCCAGATCCGCTTGCGATCTGCGCAGCCTCTGCAGCTCTTGTCATCTCTGATATTCCATTAATTAAGCCGATTGCAGCTGTTCGCGTAGCCCACGTTAACGGAGAGTTCATCATTAACCCAACCTTCCAAGAAATGGAAAAATCCCGTCTTGACTTGGTCCTTGCTGGGACAGAAGATGCGCTCCTTATGATCGAAGGGTATGCCGACTTTCTTACCGAAGAACAAATCCTAGGAGCAATTCAAGAAGGGCATGGCGCTATCCGAACCATCTGCCAAGGCTTAAGCGAATGGCAAAAAGTCATCGGAAAACCAAAAATCCATGGCGAGCTCCGCCTTCCTTCTGAAGATCTACTAAAACAAATCCATGCACTTGTGGGCAGTGATCTCAAATCAGCTTTCCGCATCAAAGAAAAGCAACTCCGCAATGATGCTCTGGAAGCTGCCGAAGAAAAAGTCATGGCAACGTTCTTCAAAGAAGAGGAAAAACCTCTCCACCCAAAAGTGCTCGTTAAAATGGGCTTTAAGAAAGTCTCTTCGGATGTGATGCGAGAGATGATTGTACAAAGTCGTGTTCGAGCCGATGGACGATCTCCTGATCAAATCCGTCATATTTCTGTCGAAGCGGGAATCCTTCCAAGAACTCATGGAAGCGCTCTTTTCACCCGCGGCGAGACGCAAGCTCTAGCTGTGTGCACCCTGGGCGGAGAATCGATGGCTCAGCGGTATGAAACTCTTGAAGGGGACAGCAGCCGCAGGTTCTATCTCCAATATTTCTTCCCTCCTTTCTCTGTAGGAGAGGTCGGTCGAATGGGAACCCCAGGACGACGAGAAATCGGCCATGGAAAGCTCGCCGAGAGATCACTTAGCGCAGTACTCCCTTCCCAAGAGAAGTTCCCTTATGTGATTCGCCTAGAGTCCAACATTCTTGAATCCAACGGCTCTTCATCGATGGCTTCTGTCTGCGGAGGATGCCTTGCTCTAATGGATGCAGGGGTTCCCATTAAGCGGCCCGTCTCTGGAATTGCCATGGGATTAATTCTGCAAGGCACTCACTTTGTCATCCTATCTGATATTCTCGGGGATGAAGATGCTCTAGGCGATATGGACTTTAAGATTGCCGGAGACCATGAAGGAATCTCTGCTTTTCAGCTCGATATCAAAGTGGAAGGGATCACTCCCCAAATTATGAAGGCTGCGATTTTACAGGCAAAAGAGGGACGGATTCATATCTTGAACAAAATGCTTGAGATTTGCCCTAAGTCGAAAGACCACCTCTCGCAATATGCACCTCGTATTGAAACCGTTCAAGTGAAACCGAGTAAAATTGGGACTGTTATTGGTCCAGGTGGAAAGCAGATCCGTGCTATCATCGAAGAATCGGGCGCCGATATCGACATCGATGACAGTGGAGTCATCAGTATTTCAGCAAGCAGCGTAGAATCGATTGAAAAAGCCAAAGCGATGATTCATAACCTCACCGCAGAAGTAGAAGTCGACAAGGTCTATAAAGGGCAAGTTGTCGCCATTAAAGATTTTGGGGCTTTTGTTAAAATCTTTGACCAAGAAGGGCTTTTACATATTTCAGATTTTGACCACAGACGCATTCACGATATGCATGAGGTCTGTAAGATCGGTGATATGATCGATGTTCTCGTCATCGCTAAAAATGATCGAGGGCAGATTAAGCTCAGCCGAAAGGCTCTGCTCCCCCCTCCCGTCCACGCCGCAACAAGAGATTAAATCCATTTCTGAACGATAGGATACCGGCGTCCGACGCCAAATGATTTTTTGCTGACCCGAATGTTGGGAGCTGCTTGGCGCCGTTTGTACTCCGCCAAATGAATCCGTCGGACAAGATCGTAGACGAGGTCTTTAGGAAGATGATGGACTTCAACAATCTCTTGAGGCGATAGCAAATCTTCCACATACGATTGCACGACGGCATCGACAATCGAGTACTCGGGAAGGGTATCGGTTGCCTGCTGCCTAGGCCTCAGCTCAGGCGAAGGCGGTTTATCTAAAATAGATTGCGGAATAAATTCTGTTTGCCGATTCAGCCATCTGGCAAGTAAATAAACTTGAGTCTTTGTGACGTCGCCAATCACGGCAAGCCCGCCTGACATATCTCCATAAAGCGTGCAATACCCCATGGCAAGTTCGCTTTTATTGCCAGTGCTCAAAACAAGGGCCCCAAGTTTATTGGAAAGCGACATGAGCGTTAAGCCTCGCAGGCGGGACTGAATGTTTTCTTCAGTCACATCAAACGATTTGCCTTTAAAATGGGGAACCAGATTTTTAAGACACTCTTCATACATCGGCTGAATCGAAATCTCTTTCCAATGGATCCCAAGTCGGTGCGCAAGCTTCTTTGCATCGATTAAACTCGAAGGAGCATTATATTCCGAAGGCATTCCAACGCCGAGGACGTTCTCTTTACCAAGCGCCTCGGCTACAATACAAGCGACCAGCGCAGAATCGATCCCCCCTGAAAGTCCAAGAATCCCTTTTTTAAACCCTTGCTTATGAAAATAATCGCGTGTTCCTAAAACAAGCGCATGGAAAAGATCTCCTACCGGATCGTATTCAAATGGACAAGGACGGACGACAGCCGCTTCAAGATCAACCACCATCCAATCTTCCTCAAACCCTTTACCAAGCTGCCTGAGCTCTCCATCCGCTCCAATCACAATGCTATATCCAGAAAAAATGAGTTGGTCATTTCCTCCTACCTGCGCACAGAGAACCACCGGTGTCTTAAGCGTTTTGAAAACCTCTTGGCAGACTTTAACCCGCGTCTCCAATTTTTGAAAATAGTATGGTGAAGCCGAAAGATTGAGGAGAATGTCGATCTGCTGCTTTGCAAGCTCCTGTACAGGATCGCAGCTGTAGCGAGTAAAGCCCACCTGATTGGCATGTTCCCAAATGTCTTCGCAGATGAGAACACCGATCCGTTTCCCTTTCCACTCCCATGTTTGAAATTGATCTCCAGGCTCAAAATACCGCCTTTCATCAAACACATCATAGGTTGGCAAAAGCACTTTGTCATGAAACCCGATGACTTTCCCGTCTTGCAGAATTGCCGCGCTATTCAGAAGCGATTTTTCTCCTTTAGCAAAATTACGGCGCACAAGACCCACTACCGCCATCAGCCCCTGCGTATGAGAAGTAACTTCTTCAAGAGCCTCTTCCCCTGCAATAACAAACCCCTCGTGGAGTAAAAAATCCTCTGGGGGATATCCAGACAAGGCTAGCTCTGAGAAAAGGACAATATCAACCTTTTCTTCCCTTCCTTTATCTAGGGATTGAATAATTTTTTTAACGTTTTCCTTGTAATCACCAATGGTTAAATCAAGCTGGGCAACTAATATCTTCATCTGTATAATTACCTCTATGGCACAAGGTACTCTTAAAATCCATACTCAAAATATTCTTCCAATTATCAAGCAATGGCTTTATTCCGATAAAGACGTTTTTGTTCGAGAGCTCGTCTCCAATAGCACAGACGCCCTTCGAAAACTGCAAATTCTCCGAGATCAGGGGGCCATTAATTTCTCCGACGATGAACTCAAAATCGAACTCTTGATAAACCGCGAAGGAAAAACACTTCAAGTCCTCGATTCCGGCTTAGGAATGACCAGCGAGGAGGTTGAAAAATACATCGCTCAAATCGCATTTTCAGGAGCTGAAGAATTTGTCAGCAAATACCAAGGTAGCGGCAGCGAGCCGATCATTGGCCACTTTGGCCTTGGATTTTACTCGGCTTATATGGTTGCAAAAAAAGTCACCATTGATACTTTATCCTATCTTCCTAACTCAAAGGCCGCCTTTTGGTCATGTGATGGCTCTTCTGACTATACCATCGAAGAAGGAACCCGCCCAAGCCGTGGCACAACAATCACCCTTCACATTGACAAAGAGAATGAAGAAATTTTAGACGAATCCAAGCTTAGAAACATTCTTTTACTCCATTGCCGATTTTTACCATTTCCGATTTTTCTGAATGGAACCCGAATCAATGATAAAGAGCCTCTCTGGATTAAAGCACCCTCAGAATGTCAAGAGGCCGATTACCTTGACTTTTACCATACGCTTTACCCTCTCTCTTCAGACCCCGTCTTTTGGATCCATCTGAATGTCGACGTCCCTTTCCATCTCAAGGGAATTCTTTATTTTCCAAAACTGGGACGCCATTTCGAGTGGAATCAAAACAATGTGCAACTCTATGTAAACCGCGTCTTTGTTTCAGGCAGCTGCAAAGACATCCTTCCCGATTTTCTACTGCCACTTCAAGGAGCCCTTGACAGCCCCGACATCCCCATCAACGTCTCTAGAAGCTCCCTGCAAGTCGACCGTGTTGTCAAGCAACTTTCCGCCCATATCTCAAAAAAAGTCGCCGACAAACTCTCTTCTTTATTCCACCAAGAACGGGAAAAGTTTCTCGCTTTTTGGCCAGAAATTGAGCTGATCATCAAGCTCGGCATCCTCCAAGACGATAAATTTTATGCCAAAGCTCAAGAGTTCCTTGTCTGGAAAACCACCCAGGATCGGTTTCTAACCCTCCAGGAGATTCAAGCTGAATGCCCTGAAAAAGTTCTTTATACCTCTGACCTCCACACTCCTCTTTTAAAGCTCTACCCATCAACCCCCATTCTTCACTCTACCTCCCCTATCGATATCCACCTCTTCCAGCTCCTTGAATCTAAACTCAAGCTCAAATTCCACCGCATTGACGGAAGCCTCGACCCTGCTCTCCTCGACCCCTCACGAGAAAAAACATTGCTCGATGTCGAAGGCAAGACGGAAAGCGGCCACATGAGTGATTTTTTCAGAAAAGCACTGGGCTCCGATCATCTCACCGTCGAAGCTAAAAGCCTCTCTTCCAATGACCTCCCAGCAATCCTCATCGTGGATGAGCAGTCTCGCCGACTGAGAGATGCGATGGCCTTCAGAGACCCTTCCTCGTCACTCCCTCTTAAAACAACTTTTGTGGTGAATACCAACAGCCCCCTGATCAATTCCCTCTACCGCCTCCACGAGCGAGAGCCGGAACTGGCTCAAACCATCGCAAAGCACTTGCACGACCTTGCTCAGCTAGGGCACAAAGAGTTCAACGCAAGTGACCTTGCGCATCGCTCCACTCAGATCCTTGAAAAACTTCTGGGACAGATTTCTCCTTAAAAAACCCTAACCCCCTTAAAACGAAAAGGTTTTATTAACTGTTGCAAATTGCAACAACAACTGTTACAATCCGCAACAGTGGAATTTTATGCTTAAAAGACACCTGCAAGACGAACTCGAAGCGTACCTCAAACTGATGCCTGTTGTTCTTCTGACAGGCGCTCGCCAGACAGGTAAAACGACTCTTGTCGAAACACTTACCCACGACAAAAACTATTTCCTTGTCACTTTTGATGATGAACTTTCACTTTCTAATGCCAAACGAGATCCTTCAGGATGGCTTGCTGCGCTTCCGAAGCCTCTTGTGATTGACGAGGTACAAAGAGTTCCAGAAATTTTTTTACAGCTAAAGAAAGAAGTTGACCAAGACCGAGTTCCAGGACGGTATCTTCTCACTGGCTCAGCTAATCCTCTTTTGATCCCTAAACTTGGAGATTCTCTTGCCGGCAGAATGGGAATTCTAACTCTATACCCATTTTCTCAAGGAGAACTTCAGCAAAAAAAAGAAACTTTCTTATCCCGAATCTTTCAAGAGCAACTGTCAACAATTAAAGCTGATCCTCTCAGCCAAGACCATCTTTTTGAAATTCTCTTAAAAGGAGGATTTCCCGTGGTTCAAACGCTTGACAATCCAGCCGATATTTCTCGGTGGTTGCAGTCTTATTTGCAAACCATGATGGAGCGAGACGTGCGAGATCTTTCCAACATCGAAGGCCTTCGTGAGTTTCCAAGATTATTTCGACTTCTTGCAACACGTTCAGCAATGCTTTTAAACACCGCAGATATTTCACGTTCTTTAGGACTTGTCTCAATTACACTGAGCCGCTACCTTCGACTCCTTGAAACTCTCTATTTTATTGAACTCTTGCCCGCATGGTACTCCAATCTAGGAAAGCGGTTGATTAAATCTCCTAAACTCCATTTTTGCGACACCTCTATCATGGCTGAGCTATTAAATATTGACTCTAGTCGTCTGAAAAATGATCCAAGCCTTGCGGGACAGTTTTTAGAAACATTTGTCTTTGGGGAGCTGCTCAAACAAAAAAGTTGGTCTTCCACCCCTTTCGATCTCTACCATTTCCGTGATGGGGATAAAGAAGTTGATTTTGTCTTAGAAAAAAGAGATGGCTCTATCATCGGAATTGAAGTGAAAAGCTCTAGATCTCTTCAAGCCGATGATTTGAAAGGACTTAAACACCTTCAAACGCTTTCAAATAATAAGTTTTATCTAGGTATTGTTCTTCATATGGGGACTCAGGTGGAGCCTTTAGGACCACGCCTATGGGCTCTTCCCCTCCAAGCGTTATGGAACTAATTTTCTCCTCGAAATTTCTTGAACACACCTATGCTGTGGACGAGGGAGCAAAACCAATTGATCGACGACTACTCCTGTCGCCATGCGAGCTTCAAGCACGGCTCTCTGCGGACTTAAGTGGACAAACCAACAGGCGTTTACCGAAGCCGATTTCTCTAAATACCAGAGCTCTTCCGGTGTCTTGACCCTTCGTGGAGGAGCACCCCATGAGCCATCCCCTAAATAAACGACCCCGGCGGGATCTTTTTGCCCTCCCCGGATTGGATACGTTCGCTTAAACGCATGGCTATGGTGCTCAAAAGCAGCACATAAGTGCGCCTGTTCAAAAAGTGGCGCCCAATTCCTTCTAATCGACTCAGCCACCTCTCCCTTGAATTTATAAACAGAAGGGTATGCTCCAATGTGATAGGCGGCAAATAAATAACGATTTTCAGATCTTTTCATCACCTCTTTTAGCCACTCTGTTTGTACCCCTTCAATAGGCCATGTATGCCCTGTATCAAGGAGAATGAGACTCAAATAATCGCCCATTTCCATCATCCGATAGGCACACCCCTTCTCAGGGAAGGGAAAAATGTCATAAAAGATTTCATAACCGCTTCTTTTATGCACATCGTGATTGCCCACCACTGGAAGGAGTGGAATCAGCCGACCCTCTTTTGTTTGGAGCGACTTTTGTAGCTCTTTTAAAAACTGTTGCCACCGCTCCATTTCCCATTCTAGCCCCTTAAAAAGCCTTTTAGTCCCCGTCGTGTAGGCTAAATCCCCTCCTAGTACCACAAAATCTGGATCATCGAAACAAACCGCCAAATTCATTCGGTGAAACGCTTCAAATTCTTCATCGTAAAAAATATCTCCTCCCACAACAAACCGCACCTCTCTACTCAGGCTGCGGGGCAGCGTACGAAACCGATAGACTTTTTGACTCCCCTCAATCTTAAAAATATAGATCGTATTAGACTCAAGCCTTTCAAGCTGAGATACATGAACAGTGACCTTCGTTCCTGGGATAGGATGAGACTCAGCCCCGGCAGAAACCCATTTCGTCTCTCCTTCCGGATGAAACCAGACATCCCCTCCTGTCCCATGCCAAACCACTGTCATAGTCGTCGTCGGATCGCGGATCCACGTCAGATAGATCACATCGGGCTCCCCCGCTCCTAACACACATCCCAAGGAGAAAAATAGCCCCAACACAAACTTAATCAATTGATCCTCAGAAGCTTATATAGATTAAAATCGCAGCCTGTTTATTTAAAAAGAGTTCTAGTTTTTATATACATATAAAATGTTTTATTTACAAATAATACAATTTGTTTTATAATCATATATAATGTTTTAAGGAAAAACCTATGTCTAGCAAAATTACTCGTTGCGCCTACGATCCAACAGGAAACGATGACTTTACATCCCCTATTAATCCAGCCAGCCAATTTAACTCTAATGGCGCACACGACATCAGCAAACTCGTCCATCGCATTGTAACCACCCATCTTGGGTATACAGGCAACAAGCCATACACCCTTACCCTTAAGCGCAAACAAATTACATTAGACATCAATGGCAAAGCAGCCAGTTTTCTGCGATTGGAAAATGGGCGGTGGGAGCTGAAACGTGGCGGCAGCGCAACGAATGCTAAGGCAAGTAGTCAAATTTCAAACGACGTGAATGCCACCCTCGACGAAATCAAGGCAGCCAATACGGCAGCCAGGGGTAACAAGAAGAGTACGCGTGCTTTAAAGCGCCCTTTCGTTCGAGATGCTGATAGTGGTAGTGATGATGAAGAGGATGAGGCTACAGAATCTTGCTATGTAAGGGCTACTCATAACCTTAACCAACACGGTAGGCCTACACCCTCTACCACAACCGGCACAAGCCCTAGCATAAATCAAGGACAGGGCCCAGACTCCACCGCAGCTCTAATAGAAGCTATCCACACTATCGGAAGAACTTCACAAGAGCAAATGGACATTATTAGACGACTCATAGACCAGCGAGAACAACAAGCAGCTTATACAGGTAGAGCCACTGATGATGACCATCAAGGAAAAGAAATTGAGCGCTTAAAGGCGGAGCTTAGAGAAATGCAGGCAACGGCTCAAAAAACACAAGAGGCTTTGCAAGCAGAGATTCAAAGACTTGAAGAAACAAATCAGTCATTTGCAATAATACAAAAAGAACAAGAAGACTTACTTAAAGATATTAATTAATAAAAAATAAGGAGAAAAAAATGTCAGCCAACCCTATTCAACAACTTACAAGTGCTGTTGATAATGTAACAACTATTCCTGCAAAAATGGACCCTATTACAGCGAAAATTAAAATTTTGCTCAGAAATAATCAAGAGCAGAAAGCGCAAATTGCGGAGTTGCAAGATCAAAATAAAACTCTAACAGATCGAGCTCTTGAAGCAGAGGAAAAAAATGCAGCAAAAGATGCTCAAATTGCTCAACTAAACAAAACAAACATTGAGCAAGCTCAAACAATCGAGAACAAAGCAAAAGAAAATACTCAGCTCTCAAGAAATATTGATGAGCTTAACCAAGCTATTGAAAGCCTCAAGGAAAAACTGTTGACTTTCACTACTGACCATTCAACAAGACTGGACTCTCAATTAGAGTTACTTAAAGATATTAAACTTAATCAATAAAAAAACAAAGAGAAAAAACAATGTCAACCAAAGCTATTGCAGGTCTTACCGACGCGGTTACTAAAATAGAAACCATTCCTGCGCAAATGGACCCTATTACAGAGAAAATTAAAATTTTGCTCAAAAATAATCAAGAGCAGAAAGCGCAAATTATAGATCTGAAAAGGCAAAATGAGCAGCTTCAAAAAGAAAATACACACAAAACAGCACGTCTAGACCTCGTCGAAAAGGCTTGGACAGCAGCTGTGAACATCAAATTGGAGAGAGAAGAGGAAATTAGAGCCCTCAAGGCAGAAAATCAGAGCCTTCAAGCAGAGAATACCTGCAAAATTTCACAGTTACGCCATACCGAACAGTTTGTGTGCAAGATCAGCGACGAGCGTGATCAGCTGAGTGCCAAGCTTTCCAAGGCTATCGAGGAACAAAACGAGCTCGTTGATAAAACCACTGTGGTTTTGGCAAAAATGAAACGAGAGCGTACTTTACTGGTGCAACAATGTCTTCAGCTAGCTCATGCGCTTCATCAAGAAAAAAAGCTGGCTGGCTTCTCCGCTGATGAAAAAACACCAGCGGAAGAAGGATCCTTGCATCCGTCATGGGTCGGAGAGGTAAGCGGAGTCTTTCTTTTTTAAGAACCTTCAGTAACAGCCTGGACCTCAGGAGTCTCTTCTGTGCCGGGTTGAACATCGGAGATGGCAGCTTTAAGCACTTCGATTTTCGATCCATCCACCATTTTTAAAATCACAGAGCTCTTTCCATCGGCGCTATCTGCAACTCGGACAACAGTTCCAAGGATCCCCATTGCGGTGACTCGATCCCCTTTCTTGATGGAGCTCCGTTGTTTTTCAAGCGTTTTACGTCGCTTTTGCTCTGGTCGCCAAAGTAGGAAGTAGAAAAAGAGAACACCAAAACCCACAAGCATGAGCGTTTGCATAAAATTATTTTCTCTCACAGGAGCTACTGCTTCATCTGCAAAGAGAGAACCGGCTGCTAGAAGAAAAAAACAAAGTTTATCGAACATAACACCTCAAATGTTAAACTGTTTAATTTTCCCATTGTGCCTGATGATCAGCACTTTTTTCAAGAAAATTCATTTTTTGAGGTAACAAATATTTTCTATATGAGGCGTATGAGGAAATTGGTCAATAGGTTGCACCTGAAGAGGGGTGTATTCGGGAAGCTCAAATAAATTCTGAGCTTGGGTTTTGGGGTTACAGGAGATGTAAAGAATTTGTAGAGGGTTTAAGGCTCGAAGAATTTCCAAAGCAGGACGGTCAAGCCCTGCACGTGGAGGGTCGAGGATCACAAGGTCCGGTTTAGGAAAGTTATTTTTAGCAAGTGTTTGAGCGACATCCCCTTGATAAAGGTTTATGTTTGAAAGGCGGTTGATCTCGCAATTCACTTTTCCATCAAAGACAGCATAAGGGTTGAGTTCAATTCCAATAACCTGTTTAACCCTTGGAGCAGATAAAATCCCCAAGATCGCTGTTCCACAGTAGAGGTCGTAGATACACGCCTTCGGGGTGAGGTAGGGTAGCCGGAGAGCCGTCTCATAGAGCACTTCAGCTTGCTCCGTGTTGGGTTGGAAAAAAGAACTGGGGCTGATTTTAAATAAAAAGCGGCGCCCTTCAATGGTAAGTTCTTCGTCAAGATGCGTTGCCCCTGCAAGATGTATTTCAAAAAATTGAGTTGGTCTTCCAGCAATTGCCTGATGAATTTGGAGGAAAATACTCGCAGAAGGGTCGCAGATAGCATCGACAAATTGGTTAATTTGTGATTGGGTCATGGCAAACTGAGGATTTCCGGAAACAGTTAGGATGATCATCTTCTTGCCACTTGCGCGAGACTGTCGAATAGTCAGGGTACGGAGGGTTCCTTCCCCTGAGCGAAAATGAAAGGCTCGAAGTAGGCTCTTTTCCCACCACTGATAAACACTACTTAAGATCTCTGCAAATCCATCAGGGGCAATTAAACACTGCTGTAAATTGAATACTTTTCCCCGTGATTTTTTTAAGATCAAGCCAAGAAATCGGTCGCCTGCTTTATTCTGAGAAAAAGAAAATTCCATCTTATTACGGTACCGCCAAGGGGTTTGACAACCGATGATTGGAGAAACTGTAGTGGAAGGAAAAAGAGCTTGAACGAAAGATTGTTTCGATTGAAGTTGCTGATTATAAGAAATATCTTGAAAACGACATCCGCCACAGGCAGGGAAATGGAGGCACTGAATTGCTTCGTAAGCTTCAAAATTCATTGATGAAGTCTATCCGATGCGAGATTAAAACTGTGGCAATAATTTATTTTATTCTGGGTTTTTTGAAATATCCCTAGCATTTCAATCACTTCTTCCTGTAGACTGGGGATTGAGTTTGAGTTCTTACGTCCCGCGTGCAAAGGATTGCCCTTGGGGAATCGATAGATCAGACTTTAAACCCCAGTGGGGAATTTGTTTTTTTAAGGAAAAAAGGAATTTATGCAAAATCAAAAATTGTATGTAGGCGGTCTACCCTACAAAACAACTGAAGAAGAACTTCATGAACTGTTCAGTAAATTTGGTACTGTTACATCTGTTAAAGTTATTACTGACCGGGTGACTGGTGAATCTAAAGGGTTCGCATTTGTTGAAATGGCCTCTGCAGATGACGCTCAAAAAGCCATCGAAGGAGCCAATGGCTCTCAAGTTGGTGGACGAAATCTCGTTGTTAGCATTGCGCGTCCTCCACAAGCACGTGAAGATGGCGGTTTTGACCGTCCACGACGCAGTGGCGGTTTCCGCGAGCGACGTTAATCCTGTTTTTACAAGGATGTTAGTTTTGCTGCTGGTCTAACCAGCAGCAGAGCTTTTCAATAAAGTTTGGAGTCCTCCGAACCTTCGAATATATTCTTTACCCCATCCTGCAGCCCAATGGGCAATCACGATACCTGGATGAATACCTCGATACATGAGCCAGTTATAAAAAGGAGAGAGTTCTTTAAACTGAACTTGATTTTTAACCAGCATGCACGTGAGGATATCTTGATCTCCTAGCATATTCTTATTCTGTTTCCGGCAAAGAGAATTCCATCTGTGTAAAAAAGGGCTTTCTTGCCGAAATAAAAATACTCCCGAATTATAGGCTAGCCTTCTAGAAAAGCGAATATCTTGTTTGGCAATGGCCAGTTCAAGTGGCTCTTCCCACTCCGCAAAAAGAGCATCTAGGGGCCCGCATACTTCGCAATCAATATCCATCCATAATGTCAGATTAAAAGGAGAAAGAAGACAGGCTTGCGGTTTTTTAAACCATGCCTGGCGCGCTTTCCAAAGGGGACCTCGGTATCCCTTAGTCCATCGCTTTATATTCCCCTGAGAGATTTTTTCCTTAGGGCAAATAAAAGAGTCATCATATGAAAAAGAGAGAATTTGCATCCGATCCTGACACCATTGCAAAACTTCTTTAGATAGGCCAAAGTCGACAATTGCAACGGGTCTGTTGTCATAACGAGCGTAAGAATTCCACCACCAAGGAATTAAATCTTCAATATTCCGATCGGCAGCAATTAAGATTCCTTCCATATCTGTAATATAATTTTTTTTAAATATTATACAAATAAAAAAACCCTAGCTAGAAATCTAGCTAGGGTGGAAAAAAAACCTGGCAGCAACCTACTCTACCATACTCTTGAGTACAGTACCATCGGCGATGAAGGGCTTGACTTCTGAGTTCGGGATGGGATCAGGTATATCCCCTTCTCAATAACCACCAGGTAAAACATTCGGATAAGCTTCACTTATGTAAAATAGCACTTGTAGGATGTCATCATAACATCATCATGGCGCTTCAGCTTTTTATTATCATGGACTCGACTCTTAAAATTAAGAGTAAAGCCGACAATAAAAAGGAAGATCAAGTCAATCGACCGATTAGTATTGGTTAGCTAAAACGTATTGCGACGCTTCCACATCCAACCTATCAACCCGGTCATCTTCCGGGGGTCTATTGGGATACTTTATCTTGAAGGAGGCTTGGCGTTTAGATGCTTTCAACGCTTATCCTTTCCGAACATAGCTACCTGGCTATGCACTTGGCAGTACAACCAGCACACCATTGGTTCGTCCACTTCGGTCCTCTCGTACTAGAAGCAGCTCTTCTCAAGTATCCTACGCCCACAACAGATAGGGACCAAACTGTCTCACGACGTTTTGAACCCAACTCGCGTACCGCTTTAATTGGCGAACAGCCAAACCCTTGGGACCTCTTTCTGTTTTCCTACATTACTGTAGGTGTCAGACTATGCCTTCACCATATTCTCAATTGTTACCAATTGGAAGTTAGGTGCGAGCCGTGTGATAGATAATTTTTTCAATCTTTCTATCTCACATTGCCACTGAGATGACAATGATCAGTCGTTACGGGAGGCAACCTTCTTGGACCATTATCGCATAGTTTTTGCGTCGATTCGCAGATCGGACGTTCAAACGCGATAACGCATCTGCTATTTGAGCTTGCTCTAACAAGTCTTTCGAACTTGTAATCACTTATGCTCTTATAACTTCAGAAGATTCCTTTCCCACGACATTAACCTCAGAATGATAAAATGATAATACATTTTGCCATTTAAGGCCTTCACCGTTTTGAGCTCGTTTATTACTCCAAAGTTTCCTTTGGAGAGAGAAGGTATGAAACTATATAAATAGTTTCTGGTTTTCTCCAGCCCCAGGATGCGATGAGTCGACATCGAGGTGCCAAACCGCCACGTCGATATGAACTCTTGGTGGCGATAAGCCTGTTATCCCCGGAGTACCTTTTATCCGTTAAGCGACGGCGATTCCACTTTCAACCGCCGGATCACTAAGCCCTACTTTCGTACCTGCTTGACTTGTTGGTCTCGCAGTTAACCTCTCTTATACCTTTACGCTCAACTCGTGATTGCCAACCACGATGAGAGAAGCTTTGGACTCCTCCGTTACTTTTTGGGAGGATACCGCCCCAGTCAAACTACCCGTCTGACACTGTCCATCTCCCGGATTCACGGGATAGATGTTAGAATTCCGACTTCTCAAGACTGGTATTTCACCGTTGACTCCAGCAGCCCTAACGAGCCACTTTCACAGTCTCCCAGCTATCCTACACATAAGAAGTCAGAAGCCAATATCAGAGTATAGTAAAGGTTCACGGGGTCTTTCCGTCTTGTTGCGGGTAAACAGCATCTTCACTGCTACTACAATTTCACCGAGTCTCTCGTCGAGACAGTGCCCAGATCGTTAGGCCATTCGTGCAGGTCGGAACTTACCCGACAAGGAATTTCGCTCAGATCGTCTCTCCTGTTTCCAAAAGAGCTGGACTATATCTTAATTTGCCACGATTCATTTGTTCTTTAATAGTTCGAATTTCTTCGATACCTTTTAAAGCCAGATGATCGCCAGACTGAATTTTTAAGAGAATTTGACGGAATTTAAGAAAATCTATCCGTTTTTTTGTCTTTAACAAATGGCTCTCAAAAAATGGAACAATTTTTTCAGTTAGATGCGGGATGCTCCTGACACGATACGCCATTCGATCTCCGTGGTTTGTTCTAACAACACCACAATCGAAATAGGCTTTAATCGCATGAAGAATTTGCACATCTCTCTTATGCTGGACAATCGTAAACTCAGGCAAAACCTGATACCCAGCTGTCATTTCATCTTGCCGATTAATCGACACATGAAAACAGCCTTCTCCATCTACAAATCCAACAATCCATTGTTCTTCCAATCTCATACAAACTCCAAACGTGTAGTCTCTGGGGATTCTAGTTATCCTAACTAGTCTTTCCTGCGGATTGTCCCCATGTCTTTTAGATTTTTACTGTCCTACTTATTAAGTTGGGCGAGTACTAAAAGTTTTAGAGGAGTTTCCCGCATATAGTTTGGTTTAACCAAGGCTAGCGTTTCTTTTAACCTTAGGCATTTATGTTAGCTACCTATCGCTAGGCAGATCGGACTATATCATACCCCTAAATAAGGGGTTCTGGCGTATAGTCTCTGAGGATTCTATCTATCATTTCCTAAGAAATGATACAAAGTCTTTCCTGCTGATTGACTGCAGTCATAGATTGTCACCTTTATTAGAGGTACTACGACATACTTCAGTTGTTCCAGCATATAGCCAGATTTTACAACGGCCATCTAAGGATTTAACCGTTATAGTTACGGCCGCCATTCACCAGGGCTTAAATTCAATGCTTTGCCTTGCGGCTGACATCTCCTTTTGACCTTTTGGCATTGGGCAGGCATCACACCATATACTTCCTCTTAGACGAGTTTGCATAGTGCTGTGTTTTTGTTAAACAGTCGCCTGGGCCATTTCTCTTCGACCCGTTTTTGCTTCTCGACGCGAAGTCGATAACAAAAACAGGCCCCTCTTCTCCCGAAGTTACGAGGGTAATTTGCAGAGTTCCTTAACGAGAGTTATCTCGCGCGCCTGAGAATATTCATCCTACCCACCTGTGACGGTTTTGGTACGGTCGCCTTCGAAAACTAGGGGCTATTTCTTGAAAGTATCGCGCTACGTCATCGGTTCCTCCGAAGATTCCCCTTGTCCAACACCAGATATTCTGTGATCGGATTTGCCTGATCACCAATCCCATGTCGAAACGGACACATCCAATGGTCCGCACGCTTAACTTACTTTGTCACCCCGTCGTATAATCTTACGGCGGCGCAGGAATATTTAACCTGCTTCCCATCACCTACGCGTTTCCGCCTTGGCTTAGGGACCGGCTAACCCAGGGAAGACGAGCTTGACCCTGGAAACCTTAGGTTTTCGGCGAGATAGATTTTCACTATCTTTATCGTTTACTTATGCCATGCATTATCACTTGTATGCGCTCCAATGCTCCTAACGGTACATCTTCATCGCACATACAACGCTCTCCTACCACGTACAATTGCTTGTACATCCGCGAATTCGGCTCTATGCTTCGAGTCCCGAATATTATAGGCGCAAAGTCTCTCGATTGGTGAGCTGTTACGCACTCTTTAAATGATGGCTGCCTCTAAGCCAACATCCCAACTGTCTTTGAAACTTTACTTCCTTTCTCACTTAGCATAGAATTTGGGGCCTTAATCGGCGGTCTGGGCTGTTCCCCTTTTGACTATGAAGCTTATCCCCCACAGTCTATCTCCTGGTTTTCTTTCTGGTATTCGGAGTTTGATTTCCGTCGGTAGGGCTGTCGCCCCCCTAGTGAATTCAGTGCTCTACCCCCAAAAAGTCATAACCAAGGCTAACCCTAAAGTTATTTCGGAGAGAACAAGATATCTCCAAGTTTGATTAGCCTTTCACCCCTATCCACAGCTCATCCAAGACTTTTTCAACAGGCACTAGTTCGGACCTCCACAGGGTGTTACCCCTGCTTCATCCTGGCCATGGATAGATCACTTGGTTTCGTGTCTGCATCAAATGACTTATTCGCGCTATTAACGCTTGCTTTCGCTTCGACTCCAGAACGTTTTTCAGTCCCTTAATCTTGCCATTTAACACAACTCGCTGGCTCATCATGCAAAAGGCACGCCGTCAGCCATTTCCTTAAAAAGGACATAGGCCTTCGACCGTTTGTAAGCTGTTGGTTTCAGGATCTATTTCACTCCCCTAGCCGGGGTTCTTTTCACCTTTCCCTCGCGGTACTGGTTCACTATCGGTCATCGATGAGTATTTAGCCTTGGAGGGTGGTCCCCCCAGATTCAGACCAGATTTCCCGTGGCCGGTCTTACTCAGGAACCCATCGCGCTCTTTTCTCTTTTCGCTGACGGGGCTATCACCCTGTCTCGCTAACCTTCCCAGGTTATTCAGCTAAGATCCAAGATACACATGTGACGGGCCCTACAACCCCATGAATACGAAATTCATGGTTTGGGCTATTCCCACTTCGCTCGCCGCTACTATGGGAATCTCTTCTAGATTTCTTTTCCTCTGCCTACTGAGATGTGTCACTTCGGCAGGTGTCGCTTTGTTTTTCTATGAATTCAAAAAACAATGATGAAACATGACTTTCACCGGGTTTCCCCATTCGGACATTTCCGGATCAATGCTTCTTTCCAGCTCCCCGAAACTTATCGCAGGTTTGCGCGTCCTTCATCGCCTATCGATGCCAAGGCATCCACCAACAGCTCTTAGCAACTTGATCAAAAAAAATGTAAGCTGCTATTCGCCGTAATTTATGTTATGAATAATCCTCAAGCGCTAATTTACATTAGTGAAAATTGCGCTCTGATTATATTTGAATACTTATAATTTATAACTTATCCGAATTGTCAAGATAACAATTAGTGTTTCCACACTTTATCTCTTATGTTTAGACAAGAGAAGGGAAGCGATGTTAACAAGCTAACAAGCCTGCTCAACCTAATGGTGTCAACATAAAGTGACACACATTTTGTCCTTAAAAGGAGGTGATCCAGCCCCACCTTCCGGTAGGGCTACCTTGTTACGACTTCGTCCCAGTCATCGGCCTCACCTTGGTGACCTCTCCCCTTGCGGTTGAGTCAGCCACTTCGGGCAAAACCAACTCCCATGACGTGACGGGCGGTGTGTACAAGGCCCGGGAACGTATTCACGGCGTTGTTGCTGACACGCCATTACTAGCAATTCCGACTTCATGTGGTCGAGTTGCAGACCACAATCTGAACTGAGATCGGCTTTCTGGGATTTGCTCCACCTTACGGTCTTGCAGCCCTCTGTACCGACCATTGTAGCACGTGTGTAGCCCTGGACATAAAGGCCATGCGGACTTGACGTCATCCTCACCTTCCTCCTAGTTAACCTAGGCAGTCTCATTAGAGTCCCCACCTTACGTGTTGGCAACTAATGATAAGGGTTGCGCTCGTTGCGGGACTTAACCCAACACCTCACGGCACGAGCTGACGACAGCCATGCAGCACCTATACAGAAGTCCTTGCGGAAAATACCATTTCTGGTATCGCCCTCTGCATTTCGAGCCCAGGTAAGGTTCTTCGCGTTGCATCGAATTAAACCACATGCTCCACTGCTTGTGCGGGCCCCCGTCAATTCTTTTGAGTTTCACCCTTGCGAGCGTACTCCTCAGGCGGTGTACTTAACGCGTTAGCTCCGATACAGCCAGGGTTGAGCCTAGCTACATCAAGTACACATCGTTTACGACAAGGACTACCAGGGTATCTAATCCTGTTTGCTCCCCTTGCTCTCGCGCCTCAGCGTCAGGTCTAAACTAGAAAGCCGCTTTCGCCACCGGTGTTCCTCCACATATCTACGCATTTCACCGCTACATGTGGAATTCCGCTTTCTCCGTCAATCCTCTAGAGAGACAGTTTCAAATGCAGCACCAAAGTTGAGCTTTGGTATTTCACATCTGACTTATCAATCCGCCTACGCGCCCTTTACGCCCAATAATTCCGATTAATGCTTGCACCCTACGTATTACCGCAGCTGCTGGCACGTAGTTAGCCGGTGCTTTTTCTCCTGGTACCCTCAAATTGACTCGTTATTCACGAATCTTTCTTGTTCTCAGGCAAAAGAGTTTTACAACCCGAAGGCCTTCATCACTCACACAGCGTCGCTCCGTCAGGCTTGCGCCCATTGCGAAAGATCCTCGACTGCAGCCTCCCGTAGGAGTCTGGGCAGTATCTCAGTCCCAATGTTGGCGGTCAATCTCTCAATCCGCCTAGACGTCTTAGCCTTGGTGTGCCATTACCACACCAACTAGCTGATATCCCATGAACCTCTCTCTAACCGCAAGGTCGGTTTCCCGATCCCCTACTTTGATCAACAGAAGTATCCTTCCGCGACCTCATTCGGTATTAGCGGCCGTTTCCAGCCGTTATCCCCAGGTTAGAGGCAAGTTATTCATGTATTACTAACCCTTCCGCCACTAAATCACAGGTTGCCCTATGATTTCGTTCGACTTGCATGCCTCATCCACGCTGTCAGCATTCAATCTGAACCAAGATCAAATTCTCATGTTGAGAATTTTAAATAAAAAATTGAATAAAAGGCATTTAAACTAATTAAAACTTTAAATGCACAAGCTTGTTATTTTTATGCTTGAACATCGCTTCTCTTGACTTGTCTAAACAACTTTAGCGACCTTACCGTCGCATTTTCACTCAAACTACTTTTGAGGAAGCCAACAACATACTAAATAGCCCGATTTTCCCGCAACGTCTTTTGTAAAATATCGTAAATTTTCTCATTTTCCATAGAGAAAAAGTTAGATATATTGGAGGTAGCTCGCAAAACTCAGATTCGTCGATTTTCGGGATTATTTTGGCCGATTTTCGATCCAAATTGCGGGGGTAATATCGACTTTCAGTATATTATCCCCGCAATTTGGATCGAAAATCGGTTCAAAAGAACCCGAAAATCGACTGAACCTTAAGTTTTGCGAGCTACCTCATTGATTTAAAAGATAAGCCCCGATCCCTGCCAAGTAGCCTAATAAAACGGGAATTGAAACCTTCTTCATGTAGGAGACAAAGTCGATTTTCTCCATTCCCATCAAAGCAACTCCTGAAGAGGATCCAATGATCAAAAGACTCCCTCCTGTGCCGGCAGCATAAGCGATCATCTGCCAGAGCGGATGATCAATGGGGAATTGATCCAACGGATACATCCCTATCGTAGCGGCGACTAAAGGAACATTGTCAATAATGGCAGAAAGAATCCCAATCAGGGTTGATAAAACAGCAAGATTTGGAATGTGGTCTCCTAACCATGTTGCAAATGCTTGGAGAAGCTGGGCTGATTCAAGAGCGCCGACACAAAGCAAGATCCCTAAAAAGAACAGAATCCCTGCAACATCGATCTTCGTCAGAATGTGAGGCACCCGAAGATGCTTTCTCTGCTCATAGGGAAAATGAAGCCCGTCTGTGACAAGCCATAAAAGAGCTAAGCTGATAAGCACACCCATGAATGGAGGAAGGCCAGTCCACGTCTTGAAAAACGGAACAAAGATCAGCCCTGCCACACCGAGTGCAAAGACAAGACGCGCCCCTGGCTCTTCTATCTCTAAAGACTCTCGCTTTGGCACACTGAGCCGCCCTTTCATTTTGATTGTAAAATAGACCAGAGGGATCAGAAGAGAAACTAAACTAGGAGCAAAAAGGGCTTTTATCACAGCCCACGTAGAGAGCTGCCCTCCAATCCATAGCATGGTCGTAGTCACATCTCCAATAGGCGTCCAGGCGCCGCCTGCATTAGCCGCAACAACGACAAGGCAGCAAAACAGCAACCGCTCTTTTGCTTCGGGGATGATTTTCCGAAGAAGCGAAATCATTAGAATCGTGGTCGTCAAGTTGTCTAAAACAGAAGATAAAAAAAAGGAGACAAAGGAGATCAACCAGATCATTTTTCTTTTGGATGTTGTCTGAATTGCATCAGTCACAATTTTAAACCCTTTATGCGAATCAATCAGTTCAACAATTGTCATCGCTCCTAGTAAGAAAAAGACGATTTGCGCAATCCCTGCAATATGATGATTTAAAAGAGAAATGTCCTCATAAAGCGTTGTGTGATCTGTCAAAAAAAAGACCGCCCAACAACTGACAGCCATCAAAAGAGCGACCGCTGATTTGCTCACTTTTAAGATGTGCTCAAAAATGATCGCCAAATAACCTGCACTAAAAATAGCTAGCAAAAGTACTGTTTGCATAAGCCTCTTACATTAAGAAATTCCTACATGCATAATGTCATGCATGCGGATTAAACCCACAACTTGATTTTCTTCCAAAACAGGGAGCATCATGACCCATCGGTGCGGGTCTTTTTGCATGAGTTTTAATGCTTCCCACGCCATCTCTTTTGGGTCTGTTGTAATGGCAGCCCGCGTCATTAACTCTCCCAAGGTTTTTGTCATCACCGTTGGCCCTAGAGATTGGAGCGAGCGTCGAAGATCTCCATCTGTAAAAATTCCTTGAAACATCCGCTTCTCATCGGTGATGATGACGCATCCCACTCTTTTCTCAGAAAACTCAGGCAGCACTTCCTGGATTGTTTTTGAAGGAAGGCAAAGAGGAAGTTTGTCAAGAGAAATCATGACATCACGCACCATGGTTGTCGCTTTTTTCCCGATCATTCCAGAAGGGTGATTCTCGGCATAAGAAGTAATTGAAAAACCTTTTTTTCTCATGAGCGCCATTGCAACCGCATCTCCAAAAAGGAGCTGAACTTCAGTTGAGATCGTGGGAGCCAGATCGAAGGGACATAATTCTTTTTGAACAGGAAGCAAAATGGAGAAGTCTGCTTGAAGCGCCAAGCGGCTTTGAAGATTGGAAACCCAGGCGATAATTTTAGCGCCCCGTTTTTGAATATAAGGAACTAAATGGACCAGCTCTTGGGTCTCCCCGCTTTTGCTGAGCATGATGACACAATCATCTTGCGAGATCGCTCCAATATCTCCATGGAGAAAATTCATTGTTGGCAAATAAAGGGCTTTGGTTCCTGTCGAAATCAGGGTCATGACAATTTTTTCTGCCACAATTCCGCTTTTTCCAACCCCCGTTAAAATGAGAAATCCCTTTGTCTCAGCACAAAGAGCAATAACGGCTTCCGCACGCGCTTGATCGATTTGCTGATAAAAATACATCAACTGTTTTTGCTGATCATTAAATAATTCTTTTATCACAACTACCTGGTCCAATGATAAAGCATTGGCTTTTTTGTATGAAGAAGATAAGGTAATTTTTATGACAGAGCATTCTATTACAGTAGCTCGAGGGGATGGCATCGGGCCTGAAATCATGCAAGCCACCTTGTTTGTGCTCAAAGAGTCAGGAGCCCGTCTCAACATTCATGAAGTCGAAATTGGAGAAAAAGTTTACCTTCGGGGAATCCCCACGGGAATTGAGCCTAAAACATGGGAAACGATAAAACAGACAGAAGCGTTTTTAAAAGCTCCCATTACGACCCCTCAGGGAGGAGGATTCAAAAGTTTAAATGTCACCGTTCGTACAACACTTGGGCTTTATGCCAATATCCGCCCTTGCATCTCTTACGCCCCTTTTATCGCGACAAAACACCCCAAAATGGATGTGGTCATCGTCCGGGAAAATGAAGAAGATCTCTATATGGGAATCGAATACCGTCAAACCCCCGATGTTCGGGTTTCCCATAAAATTATAAGTCGTCAAGGATGTGAAAAAATTATTCGGTATGCTTTTGAGTATGCCCGTCATCATGGACGCAAAAAGGTGACCTGTTTTACAAAAGACAATATTATGAAGTTTTCAGATGGACTTTTTCACAAAGTCTATGATGAAATCGCCAAAGAATATCCAGATCTTACCTCCGAACACTGGATCATCGATATCGGCGCTGCAAAACTTGCCACAACTCCCGAACACTTTGATGTGCTTGTTCTTCCCAATCTCTATGGAGACATTCTGTCGGATGTCGCAGCAGAAATCACAGGCTCTGTTGGCCTTGCCCCTTCGGCAAATATTGGGGACTTCGGAGCGATGTTTGAAGCCATTCACGGCTCTGCGCCCAAACGAGCGGGGCAAAATACGGTGAACCCTTCCGGCCTTCTTCTCGCCGCCGTTATGATGCTGGCTTACTTAGGAGAGGCAGAGACTGCCACCCGCATTCATGAAGCGTGGCTTAAAACGATTGAAGACGGAATTCACACTTACGACATTTTCAATGAAAAAATCAGCCATCAGCGCGTTGGAACACAAGAATTTGCAAAAGCGGTTGCTAAAAACCTCGGCGGCAAACCAAAACATCTAAAGCCCCCTATTTACAAATCAGCCACTAAAATCACCCCCATTCTTTCCCCTCATGAAACAGTAACAAAACGGGAGCTTGTCGGCGTTGATGTTTTCATTTATTCAAAGGACAAAGCCCCTGCTTTCCAGCAAAAAATCACCCACCTTTCCATCCCTTCTCTCAAGCTTCAAATGATTTCCAATCGTGGAGTCCGTCTCTGGCCGGATGGCCATCCTGAAACATTTTGCATTGAACAGTGGCGCTGCCGTTTTGCCTCAACAAAACCGATCCAGCCGCAACAAATCCCAGAGCTTTTAGAAGTCCTTCTCCAATCAGGCTATGATGTTATCAAAACAGAAAACCTCTATACGTTTGATGGCGTACCCGGATATTGAATTAAATTCGAGGTTGGGTACACTGGTGATAATTAAATTTTAGGAGGCAAAAAAATGGCTAGTTCTGCATCTGCTACTGCAGCAACAGCTGCTTGTGTATTCTGCCTAAAGAATATTGATATTCTAGATACAACATCTAAATTGAATTGTGGTCACCAATCCCATCGAGATTGTTTACAACCACGGCTAGATTCAAATCATAACACCTGTCCCTTAGATGGCAGGAGGATTGTTTCGATAAATGGTGTAGCTTTAGAACAATCAAAAAAAGAAGAAGATGTTCATGAGGCTGAAGGTGAAAATCCTCTAAGCAGAGCTCAAGTTTTATATCTTCAACAAAAAGGTCGAGCTGCAATAGAGGAGCAAGCTTTATTAAATCCATTTCCAATCCCTTACAACGTAACGCTTGACAAAAACTCTTTAGCTAAACAAATACAAATCAGATGGAATCCACACCTACGACATCCTGAATTAGAAGTAGTGATAAAACCTGCGTGGGAGGTCTTCTGGGATGCTGCCACCAAGAAGTTCTTCTGGTAAGTATACGGAGCTCTTTTCCCGAAAGACAATCATTCCCCAATAAATATATTTTTTTGCAAAATCTCAGACTCACCCAACCAATAACAGAAGATAGAAGCAGGGATCCTCATAACTTGTGTTTGGAGAGGAAGTCTCCCACTTATTAACTTACCAATATCTTGTGGAGATTTGGTTAAAATATAGCCGTATTTGATAGATTCTTTTTTGGAACAGAAATTTAGCAACCCTTGTACATCTTCAGGCGCAACTAAAGAAGATTGATATTTAACCTCCATAGGTATCAACTCCTTGCCCAGACTAATAATTAGATCTAATTCCTTATTTTTTGGGTCTTTCCAATAGCTAAAATGGGCATGGCTGCTAGTACTATGAGCTGATATATGTGCGAAAACAGCTGTTTCTACGGAATGCCCCATCGCAGTAGAATCTTCTAAGATTGTCTTTCCTCTCATGAGAATAGCAGGTGCAATTGCTGGATCGGCAAGATACAGTTTGTAACGCGCTCGTAGAACTTCTTTCCCGTAGCCATATGGAGGAAGCCTATAGAGAAGGTGTGTTGCTTCCAGAAGACTAATGAAATTTTGAATCGTTGGCTTGGGAACACCTAAATTATTACTGAGGGTTACCAAATCTTGAATACCTCCATCATGCATGCATAAGTAGATGAATGTTTGTTCTAATTCTAATACCCTACGCACCCCGAACAGAGCCGTCATATCTCGTTTCAACACCTTATCGATGATATCTTCTCGAAGAAGCCGTTGAGCTTGAGGGATACTTTCAACAAGTGCTGTTTGCGGAAATCCTCCACGGACAAGATATTCATGAAAATGTCCGATTAAACCTTGAGATGCTTGTGTGATACGATTCAAATCAGACAAAGAATATTCAAACAGTTCTGGCAAGAAAGAGATTTGTGGCATGTTGGGAATAGGAATTTTCTTAATCTGTAAATACTCATAAAATGACAAGGTTGAAATTTGGAGGGTATGCCAACGCCCGACGCCAGACTCTTGCCCAGAATTAGCAAGCGGCATTGCGGAGCCTGTAAAAACAATTCTACGATGCTTAAAAAAATCAATCTGGTGCTTTGCCCATGTTCCAAAATCACGGATAAATTGAGCTTCATCTAAGAAGAGATATTCGGGTCCTTCTGTTCTTGGTTCCCATTCCCTCCACGCTTCTAAGATTGCGTCAAGTCCTGCCAGTTTGCAGATCGGATGGTCAAAAGTTGCATAGAGGATATTCGTGGGAGAAATACCTTGTTTAATAAGTTGGTCGATTGCTTGAAGTAAAAGAGTGGTTTTTCCTACCTGCCTAGGCCCTGAAAGCATAACAGCTCTATGAGCTGGAGGTCGTACAATCCACTCTAACAGTTCATTAAAAATGGCCCGTTTCCATGTAGGAAGGTCTGAAATACTCTCTTTCCTCCACCATGGATTAAACTGGGCTAACACGGTAAGAAGCTCATCCTTTGGTATCTTCATAGCCTAAATATGCTTATTTATCGCATTTAAGTAAAGTATACTTATCTTATTTTTCATTTTTAAGGTACTTTTTATGTTTTTCCATGCCTATCTATCTATTCCTACAGCTTATCGAAGAAAACAGGAGACTAAGCCGGTGGGCTTTAAAATTATTGGCTATGAGGAGGTTGTAGCTACAAACACTCATGTTGGGTAAAAAATCTGATAACCAAAAAAGCTAGCATCAAGAAAACCAAGACAAGTTTGCAGTACAAAACTTTTTAAGGTCAATAAAGGCAGAGCAATGAAAAGGGGAAGGGTACATGTAAAAAGGCCTATACTGACAAGGAGAAAAAGAATTAAAAATTAAAGCATGACGGTTTACTATATGTTGCTAGATTAAAATAAATGGCTAGTTAAAACAAAGGAGTTTCACAATGACAGCATCTTCTCTTTTGCACCTAGAGAGCAGATATAATCGACAAGGGGTTGAAAATTACCCTGATCTGCTTCCCTTAACACGCCTAGATACATTGTACGATGTAGGCAGCCGTCTTTATTCATCTCTTGTGGCCATGAAGAAAGTGTACATTGATTCGACAAGAGAAAGAGATTAGAGACAAATCGACTAAAACGACCATTTCCATTGGAAAAGGGATGTATAAATGCAAGGCGATGATGAATACGGGCTGCTCTCTCTAGCAATGTCATATCTTTGGAGTGAAAAGTCCAATATTTGACATCTTGAATTAATTCATAGATTAACATGGGAATTTTGTAAGGATCCACTCCAACAGGCAGAACATCTTTTGTCCGATATTTTCCAGCCCATTCCCATACCTCACCAAACATGGCTCTATGCAATTCTTTTAAAAAAGACTCTTTGAACCAGGAGATATCCTTAAATTTTCTCGGCCTGAAATACATTTGTTCTGCTTTATAAATATTGTCAAATTCGAGAGCGTCTAATTGTGACTGGGTCGTAATAGGCGCTTTAAGCCCGCTTAAGTCATCAATTGGAGTCGCGCCTGGAGGAATGATCAACTTCATACGTCCCAAATCTCTGTTGTACCCGAATGAATCAGATCATCTGCAACTTCTTCGATTTTTTTCTCAAGATACTTAGAAAGCGGAAGCTGTTCTTCTAATGCCATGCTCCCCATCAGCGAACCGAGTTTTTTTTTCGCAGCTAATTTGGCCTGTTTTTTGACAACTGATTCCAGATCATGATGGGTTAATGGAAGTATCATAACCTCGCAAAAAAGGGCTGCAAAGATCTTTTCCAAACTCTCCATCGTAATTTTGGCCTTACCTGATTCTATTTGAGAAAGCTGAGGCTGAGTCATTTTAGCTCTTTTTGCTAACTGTTTCTGGCTCATGCGCAATCTTTTTCTCATATCTCGAATCCATCGATAAAAAGGAATCTCTCTAATTTTGCTTCTCAAAAGTTGAATCTCCCTAAGGGATTCATCGATTCTTAGCCGTTCTGAAAGGAGTGTTTTTCGCAAGGCCATATTCAAATATCCATATATCTTTTTATCTTATTTATACATTAATACATATATTTATTCGATAAAATTATTTGCAAAAATAGATATTCTATGCGCATCTCATTAAGATAGAGAAAGTTCAAAATAGCTTTCCTGGAATTTCATAGTGAAAAAGACTTGGCCAGAACTGGAATCGAACCAGCGACACAAGGATTTTCAGTCTTGAAAAGTCCTATCTGGCAATTACTCTGGATGATCTAAAATCACCTTACATTGCACGGTCATACAGGGAAATAGGGTTATTTTCCAGAAAAGTTTGTCAAACAAGAGTAATCGATTTCAAGCGCGGGAAATTGGTTACTCCGGACAGAGCTAGGGTATTTTCATTACTTTAAGCGTAACAGTTCAGATACCCCCGCCTTCGGCAGGATAGGGGTATCTGAAAAAAATGGAAGAGGATTAAACGGCGATTAATAACGGGACGACTTCTTGACGCACTTCTAATAGCCGTGGACAGCCTTTTATGGCCTCGGATAAAGCATCCCAGATATTCCAGCCCTGTTTTCGGGCTGTCGATAAGTAGCTCCGAATACGACAAAAAATCTGGCCTCCTTTGGGAGTTCTAAAACAGCCTGCGATCTTTTGCTTGAGCTTTACCATACGAATATCCTGCTCTCCTTGATTGTTCGTAAAGGGTACTGCAAAATCGTACATGAAGAGGAGGACACTGCTACGGTACTCTTGGAACCGGTCCAGAAGGTTTTTACCATCCCTCTGCTTTTGCCTGCCTCGCTTGCCTTTAGGCAAGGGAGGCAGTCGCGAGTGATATTCAAGCCCCTCAGCAATAATTTGTGTATACGCCTGTTCTATCTGGTGTAAAACCTCTTTGGGAAGCACCCATTGAGCTAGATATTTCTCGACCTCATTTTTTGCAAAAATGAGAAGGTCTTTCATCCGTTTTGCCCAACCTTCTTTTTTTTCCTCATGTATGAATGTAAGCTCCCGCAAATGATGGGCATTGCACAGCCCATGCACAACCTGTTCGTAAGAAAAATAAGGAAACCAATGGTCATGGATCGCTTTCCCTCGGAACTGGGATAAAATATTCGCCTCATCCATTGCTTCTTTCCCACGTTTGGAATGTATCATGTAGAAAGTCGACCATTGTGATGAGGTTACGTGAACCCAGTGAAGTTTTTTCTCACATCTCATCCCTGTTTCATCAAAATGCAGAATCTGTGCTGCTAACAGGTATACTTTTAGACTGCTCTCGAACGATTCGAGCTTCTGAAAGAGCTTTTCGTCAACATTTGCACAAGTGCCTGGTGAAATAGCAATGCCAAAAATGTCCTCGAAGATTTCGCATACACGGTCAACAGGTATAAAATGTTGATGGGCAAAGTAAGCTGTTAGTGCTTGAACTCTCTCTCCATATTGAACGGGGCCTCTAACATTCTCAGGGAAAGCTGCCCTATTGAACTCTCCACAACAAGGACATTGTTTTTCCAGAGCACGATGTTCTGTTACCTCGATTTTTGGTTGGGGTAAATCAAAGACTTGTCGCGCTTCAGTGCAAACACCCGCTACTTGACTGAGACTCGATCCACATCCGTTACAGCTTGTAGGCGTATGAGTCACCACTAAATCAGGATTTGCGACTTGAGCAAGACCTTTTCCGACATGTCCTTGTTGTCCTCCTGGTTTTTTGCCCGATTGATTGCGTAGGCTTTTTGGCTTTCTCTTCAACCCATCGCTGCTAGGAGGTTTGCTACTATTGGAGCTGTTTTTCGATAGACGAGTTTCTAAATCTTGGACACGGGTTTCTAGCTGTTGTATGCGGATCTGCTGTTGCTGAATGGTTGCTTCGAGATAACGAATATATGAACGGATCGACTCGGGCAATGAATCAAAAACTTCACCGGAAAGACTTGGTATCGAACCTGTCGAATAATTCATGCTAACATGGTATCAAAAAACTCTTACGATGAAAAGTTAAATTTTATCTTCATGCCACTTTTCAGATGCCCCCTGTCTTGCCGAAGGCGGGGGTATCTGAACTGTTACCTTTAAGCGCGGAATCATTTTCTCAAAAGCTTCTTTGGCCTTTACTGGATTTTCTACCCAAATCATGTGCCCTGCGTCTTCTATGAAGAGCAGTTCTATATTGGAGCGCTGAAATCTTTTATCCTTTTGAAACAAGGCGAAAGGACAAATACAGTCATATTTAGAACCGATGATCAAGGTCGGGACTTTTTGAGGTACCCACTTTGCAGAAAAATTTGACTCAATGGCCTTTCTTTGCCACCAAACCGCTGGTTGATATTGAAAGTCAACCTGCGCAAGCAACTCCCTTCCCTTTTCTAAAGTGGTTGGAGGAAAATAATAGGGCATACAAGCATCTAAAGCCGTTCTAAATGTCTCTGGATTAGGGTTAACAGTAAATTCCTGCATTTCTTTACTAAGATCAGGCAAGTCAAATTGCTTTGAATAAGCAACAGCTTCCTCTAGCCAAAGAGCTGGAGTTGAATTAAGAATTACAAACCCTTTTAGATAGCTTTCAAGCTCAGGGAAAAGCAACGGGAACATGCCTCCAAATGAGTGGCCCACCAGGACAGGATTATCAAACTGCTTAACGATTCCAGGGAAAAGATGAATCCATTGATCGAAATCTTCTGAGTACCCCTCAGTCACATTGCTCCCATTTCCTGGAAGATCGATTAACCAGACATTACCGGGCAATTTTAACTCATCAACAAGGCTACGAAGGTAACTTGAGTCAGCTCCTGGACCACCAGGAAAAAATACCCAGTTATAAGGCTTCCCTTCGTTGGTTTGATAAAGTTCATATCTAACATGATTGGAGTCATATAAATAATTTTGCATTGCAATTTCCTTGATACAATGGGTTTCTTGGGCAGCAACTTCACAGTTAAAGACAGCACTACCCATAGTAACTGCCGTGATGGCTATGAAAGAGCAATAAGTTCTCATGAAAGTTATTCCTTTTTTGGTTGCGTTGTACCCCTGTTGGCATCTCGGATTTCAGCTTTGGATATCATAGATTCCAGCCCCCATTGTAGAGCCAGTAAAGCGACAATCCAAAGCATATCCAAACCTGAATGTGTAAAATAACATGAAGGGTATTTGGGACGACGTTATCTCCTCGTGACGGCAGGAATGAGTGGGTATCGCGATATTCTTCAAAACCCGCTTTATTGCCATGTATCCAATATCCACCGCCAAAATAGGGAATCCACCAAGCGGTAATTGTCCCAAAAGTGATGAGGCCATAGATAACTACAAAAAGAAGACGAGCCCAAAGTGGTAGCGAGGATGTAAGATAAATGAATGTCACTATAAGAGAAATCAAGATGAGTCCAGCATTTACAGCAGACCCAATCAGTCGAAATTTCAGAGAGAGAATGAGCTTTTTTCAGAGCTGGTAGATTAGTGAAGGGAGGAAGATCAATCCAATCGTGTAACGCCATGAAAAGTAATAAAATGGATTGGATAATCACAAAGAAGTAATTCACAATTTGAAATCCTCATCGCTTATCGGGAAAAAGTAGTATAGGGTTTTTTCTGGGAGGAATCAAGATATTCAACCATTTGATCTAGCATATTCAAATTGTCTAACAGCCGTTAGACGATTGCGTGATGATCCATTGGCACCCTCTCAACCTGATTTGTAAGAAAATATTATCAATATTTCTTACACAACAAAAACTAAGTTATTTATTATTAGATACTTAAGAATAGATTCAAAATGACCCTTGCATTTGTAAGAAAAACATGCCATTATTTCTTACATGAAGAGCAATCAAAAGAATCCAAATAGCATTGATTATCAAATACTTAAAACTATAAATAGCCTTGGACATGGTGCTGTATTTGTTCCAATAGACTTTTTAGGCTTTGGTAGTCGGCAAGCGGTCGATATTGCTCTCCATCGACTGGTTCTAAAAGGAACCATTCGCCGCCTTGCAAGGGGAATATATGATTTTCCTAAAGAACATCCTAAGCTTGGAAAACTCCTACCATCTCCAGAAAAGATCGCAGAGGCGTTGGTTGGCAGAGATTGCACCCGCATTCAACCAACCGGCGCTTATGCAGCCAATATTCTAGGACTATCCGAACAGGTCCCTGCCAAAGTTGTGTTCCTAACAGATGGGCCAAGTCGGACAGTAAAAATCGGAACAACAACCATTCAGCTACGGAGAACAACTCCCAAAAATATGGCGATGGCAGGACGATTCAGTGGACTTCTAGTTCAAGCTCTCCGTGAATTAGGTAAAGAAAATGTCACCCCAGAACGAATTGAACATTTAAAACGGACTATTCCACTGGATGCAAGACAAGAACTGCTCAAGGATATTCGATTTACACCAGAATGGATGCATTCTATTTTCAGAAAACTGGCTCAGGAGGATTAAATGAAACTCGACTTTTTAAAATTACCTTCCAATGAACGACGCCTCTACATTGAACAAGCGGCTATTCAGAGAAATATCTCCCCAGTAATCATGGAGAAAGATTTTTTCGTATGCTGGTTACTCAGTATCCTGTTTGAGTCGCAGTTTGCTGACAGTCTTGTATTCAAGGGAGGCACCTCTCTATCAAAGATATTTGGAGCAATCAACCGATTTTCTGAAGATATTGATCTTTCGCTATCCCCAGCCTTTCTTGGACTGCCTGAATCTGTGGCAAATCGCAGCCAAGCTGACAAATGGTGGGAAAAAGCTGAAGAAGCATGTGAACGTGCTGTTCAAACTCAGATTATGCCGACGTTAGAAGCATCAGCATTGGGCGTATTAGGAAAACATGAGCAGGCAAGATTCGAGTTTTTAAAAGACTCCCAAACCAAGTCGCCGGTAATTCTTTTCCATTATCCATCATCGCTACCAACTGGATTTGACTATATCAAACGCTCTGTAAAACTCGAATTCGGCTCTCTAACTGATCAACAACCCACTGGACGCTATCCGATACGACCCTGGATTGCCGAGATTTTCCCTGCAGTATTTCCCGATTGGCAATGTAAAGTCATAGCTCTAGAAATTGAGCGAACTTTCTGGGAAAAGGCTACGATTCTACACGCAGAGTACCATCGACCTCTCGATAAGCCAATGCGAGATAGATTCTCCCGCCACTATGCTGATACTGCGGCACTGGCAAATCATTCAGAAGCAATCAAAGCTATTGATTACGACGACCTTCGAGACAGAGTGGTTTCATGGAAAACTCTGTTCTTTCGCGACTCTTTAGCAAACTATACCCAAGCCAAACCTGGCACATTTCGTCTTGTTCCAAGAGCTGAAAGATTGCCTGAATTGCGACGTGATTATCAGTTGATGCGCGATATGTACCTTGGTGAGCCTGTCAGTTTTGATGATATGATGATATACTGAGCATGCTATCCAACCTAGAGCATCGTATTAATCTCATAGAGGCACTGTCTCACTCCCTATAACATAATAGAACCAATCATCATCAGGTCGTCTGATCGATGTTTTTTTTGGATATCTATAAGGACTCCTTTAACTTATATGTTGAATTTTCAGCATCTTGATCAAATGGATTCAATGCGTCAACCAGTAAAATAGAGCTAAAACTACTCTTCTGAAAAAGTGGGTCGATATCAATTGCCAACTTACCTAGATAGGAGCTAGAAATCTCTATATCCCTTTTAAAGCCACAAAATGAGGGGTCAAGTATTTCAACGATCAAAGTGCCTTTTTTCAAAAATGAATTCACCTTGCGAGGATACGTCATTGTCAACTTCTTCTCTATCCCAGCTTGAAGCCTGCTCTTTGTATCTACACGGTACTCTCTCCAATCTCCTCCTTGGGAAGAAGGAATAGAATTGGGCGCCAGTTTAACTCCATACAAGTTTTCAAATTCCTGAAAATCTTTTATGCCAAATAGATTTTGAAAAAGATGTGCTTCTTCGTTAGTTTGAATTACATTCGTACATTCACCCCATTCCTCTTCTCCTGCAAAATCACACTAGCCTTGTTGTCCAGTTATGGCATCTAATACTTGAAATTTTTTGTTAACTAATCTTTCATAGCTTTTCACTGTTCTCTCTGTTAATAAAAATTTAATTGCACACTGAAAAGTGATAGTTTTCATGTCTACTCCTTGATTAGATTTCTAAAGTGTTTACTTCCTCTTGAATTTTCGCCTTCAATTTTGAAGCACCCGTTTGGGTGATTTAAAGAAATCTAGAACTCCGGATATACTCCGGATCGTTTACGCCGGCAAGAACGTAAAACGAATGGCCAGAACTGGAATCGAACCAGCGACACAAGGATTTTCAGTCCTCTGCTCTACCGACTGAGCTATCTGGCCAAAGGAGGGTTGGTAAGTCACTTTTCTCTTTGCCTAACCAAAGAAGTAGTTGCAAAACTCAGGGTTCGTCGATTTTCGGGATTATTTTGACCGATTTTCGATCCAAATTGCGGGGGTAATATCGACTTTCAGTATATTACCCCCGCAATTTGGATCGAAAATCGGTTCAAAAGAACCCGAAAATCGACTGAACCTGAGTTTTGCAACTACCTCCAAAGAAGGAATCAGGATAGAGAGCCTTCCATTTTTTAGCAATATTTGATGGCATGCATCATTTAAAAATTTAATTTTATCAAGCGATAATCTTGCACCTATTCGATAGAGCCTGATATCCTATGTGGTACCCATGCTACCACTTGCAGATTACCAACCTGAAAAAATTATTGTTCGGATGCCAAACTGGATCGGAGATCTCGTCATGGCAACTCCGGTTTTAACAGACCTTCGAAGAACGTTTCCGAAAGCCCACATAACGGCGATGTGCCGAATGCCGATTTCAGACCTTTTACGCGAAGACCAAGATATCGATGAGCTTTTTTGCTTCAGTAAAGCAAACCGTTTTGGAAGGCGGAACAATAAACGAGATATTGTCGAAAAGTTAAAACGGGGCAAGTACGACTTAGGAATTCTTTTAACCCATTCTTTTTCCTCCGCCTGGTGGTTTTGGCTAGGACGAGTTAAAAGACGTCTGGGATATCGGGGAAACGGCCGCGGATTGCTCTTAACTGATAAACTCCCTCTTCCAGAAAATGTCCATGAACAACATCTTGTTGAAACCTATAAAATGCTTTTGATGCCTCTAGGCATCCCCCTTTCGATGACAAAACCACGCCTTTTTCTAACGGAAAAAGAGTTGAATGAAGCAAGGACTCTTCTAAAACAGCTCGGGATTTCTTCTGAGCACGCTTTGGTTGGAATCAATCCCGGAGCTGCTTACGGTTCTGCAAAATGTTGGCTTCCTGAGCGTTTCCGAGAGGTCACAAAACGGCTTCTAAAATTAGACCATGTCCGGATGATCTATTTTGGCGATCAAGCATCGATGCCTCTCGTGAAGCAAATTTGCAAAGATCTTCCTTCTCCTGTGATCAACCTGGCAGGATTAACATCTCTTCGCGAACTGGCTTCTCTCATCAAATTATGCCGGGTTCTTTTGACTAATGACAGTGGTCCCATGCATATTGCCGCAGCTGTTGGTACTCCACTGGTGGCTCTCTTCGGATCAACGAATGAAGTGGTCACAGGTCCTTATAAGCAAGGAACAGTCATCCATAAGCATGTGTCGTGTTCTCCCTGCTATGAGCGGGTTTGCCCGATCGATTTCCGGTGCATGAAACGGATTGAAGCAGACGAAGTCTATAATGAGATTGTTCGACTATTAAATGAGACTCCCCATGTTTAAGCGTCTTTGGAAAAGGCTGGGGCCCAATCCTCTGGATCAGATGCTCAAAAAAGGGGCCAAACGGGGGTGTAAAACCGTTCTGATTCCTTGGAATCGAGGAATGGGAGATATTGCATTAGGTCTTTACGCTATTGTCCACCGCATTAAAAATGTGATTCCAGATGCCGCAATTACCTGTGTGACACGTTCTGACCTGGAGGAGCCCTTTCAACTTCTCTCAGGCGTCGATATGATCATCGACGAAACTTGGAAACGAGGAGTTCCCTATACACTCTCTCCAACACTCCCCCATTTTGACTTGGTTTTAGACCAGGCTGATCCTTCCCACTGGGTTACCTGGCAGCGAGGAACTCTCATTCCTAAAATGGAATGGAATGAAAAGTGGAATGATCTCCACCTTCGCTTTCATTTGCCCAAAAATTGTGTTGCTGCGCATGTTCATTGTGAAACAAATTACTATTTTGAAAGAAACTGGCCTTCCGCGCGGTGGCAAGAGCTTTTTAACAGAATCCAGCAGCCTATCATTCTCTTTGGCCTTAAAAAAGAACCTCTTTTTAAACATCCTCACCTGTATGACCTCCGAGGAGAGACATCTTTTTTGGAAATTCTATCGATTATCAAACACTGCTGCCAGACTCTCATCGCTCCCGATTCAGGAATTCTAGGACTCACCTATTTTTTAAATGTCTCTTTTCCACTCCATGTTGTCTCTCTATGGGCAGACCCCAATCATGGTGTTTTGAAACAAAATGTTGTTTCTCCTAACCCTCTTTTAAAGCACACTCCTGTGATCAGTCCCAATCGAAAAGAGGCAGCACTCATCACCTCTCAAGCCGTTTGGGAGGCCTTATGCTAAAAGAAAAAATTTTATACCGCCTTCAACAAATCAACCAGCTCCATCTAGTAGCAGGCTTAGACGACCTTTCTCAAGAGCAGCAAGAGAAGTTTTTCAATACGCTGTCCCTAGAACTTTTTAAATCTCAGCAAGAGAGGCTTAAATGGACCGAGACTTCTTCTACTTTAGAGCCTATTTACGATGCAGAAGCCGCCTCAGAAGTATGGAAACCTCTTGGGATTCATCGAATCTCTCAAGGAAAGGTTGCTTGCCTGATCTTAGCCGGAGGTCAAGGAAGCCGCCTAGGATCTTCTCTTCCCAAAGCACTCGTCCCCGTGACCCCTGACGGGAAAAAGACGCTTCTTGAACTTCATCTTGAAAAGATTTCAGCTGCCTGCACACTTTACCAAACCCAAATTCCTTGCGCTATCCTCACCTCTCCAGATAATCATGAACAGATTTTCCACTTTTTAAAAGAGCGGCATTTTTGCACCCTTAATGAGCATCTTGTGACCCTAGTAATGCAAACAGAAGCTCCCTTTTTAGATGAGAGAGGCAACTGGATCTTAAGGGGAGCAGGAAGGCTTGCCTCAGGACCCGATGGCAACGGCCACGCGCTTCACCTCCTTACGTCAAACGGCGTTTTAAGTCAGTGGAAGCAGCATGGTATTGAAGAAATCACCATTGTCCCAATTGACAATCCTCTTGCCGACCCCACCGACCCTATTTTAATCGGGTCTCATGCCGCCAAATCTGCAAACGTGACAGTGAAAGTCATTCGCAGATCTCATGCCGAAGAAAAAGTGGGTGTTCTTGTGCGTAGAGAAGGCGTTGTCGCTGTTCAAGAATATTCAGAACTCCCCCCTCAGCTTCACTTGCAAACCTCCCCGCAAGCTCCTTTAGCCTATATTGGGCTTTTTGCCCTAAACCTTTCATTTGCAGAAAAAGTGTCTAAGTACCCATTTCCTTGGCATCTTGCACGAAAACAGGACCCCTTGACAGGCCAATGGATTTGGAAGTTTGAACGATTTATCTTTGATTTGCTGCCCTACTCGAATAAAACCCACCTTGTACTCTATCCAAGGGAGAATGTGTATTCACCTCTCAAGAATAGAGAGGGAGATAAAAGTCTCGCAACCGTTCAAGCGGCTCTCAGAAGCTGTCTTTAGAAGCTGTCTCATCGATTTTTGGGATTACTTTGGCCAATTTTTGCGACACCTGATATTCTGTGAGGATAGAGAGGTAGACGAACCCTGAGTTTTGCGAGCTACCTCTAGAGCCATCTTTAAGAGGGTGTAATGCAGATTGGGTATTTTGGTGCTGGTACGTGGGGATTTAGTTTAGCCTCTCTTCTTGCCTCTAAGGGATATCGCGTGATTTTGTGGGGTCAGAATGAATCGGAGATTAAGCAGCTCGAGCAAACTCGATACCACCCTAAACTTCCAGGCTATCGTGCAGATGACGGCGTTGTTTTTACAACCCAATTTTCCGAAGCCTTGACAGGAGCTGACTTCATCGTTGAATCAGTGACAACAAAAGGAATTAGACCTGTCTTTCAAAAAATCGTCGAAATGGGTGGAACAAAAAGCCCAATTGTAGTGACCTCAAAGGGAATTGAACAAAATAGTTGTCTCTTGCTCCCTGAAGTCGTCTTAGACGTTTTAGGAGAAGGGTGCCGCCCTCAAATTGGTTGCATTAGCGGTCCAAGCCATGCAGAGGAACTCGTTCAAAAGCTTCCAACCGCTATTGTCGCCTCTGCCTACGACCCCCCGCTCATCTCAAAAATCCACGATCTCTTTTCAACCCCTTTCTTTCGAATTTATCCTAACACAGACATCAATGGAGTCGCCTTTGGCGGGGCAATGAAAAATATCATTGCAATTGCCTGTGGAATTTCAGATGGCCTAGGGTTCGGGGATAATACCAAGGCAGCCCTGATGACGCGAGGGCTTCACGAAATGGGAAAACTCTCTGCTGTAAAAAAAGCAAAAAGTGAGACTTTGAGTGGGCTTTCCGGATTAGGGGATCTGTGCGTGACGTGTCTTTCCGAGCACAGTCGTAATTCTAGATTCGGACGGTACATAGGCCAGGGCCTTTCATTGCAGGAGGCTCTTAAAAAAACAGGAATGGTCGTCGAAGGGGTTGATACCTGTTTAGCAGCTTTTCAGCTTGCCCAAGAGGCTCAAGTCGAGGTTCCTATCACAACAGCCATCCATGCTATTCTCTATAAGAAAATGAACCCAAGGGATGCAGTTCAACAACTCCTTCAACGCGCTATTAAAGAAGAACACGAATGATTCAAGGAACAAAAATTGTCGCCTGTGAAGAGATGGAGCGACTTGAAAAGCTCGCCATTCTAGCGGACCTTTCGATTGAAGAGCTGATGAACCGAGCCGCTGAGGCTCTTGCATCGATCATTGAAGATTGGTTTAAAATTTCTCATGCCCCTCCCAATGTAACCCTTCTGGTAGGAAAAGGAAATAAGGGAGGAGACGCCCTTTCTACCGGCGCGCTCCTTTTAAAGAGGGGATTTAACGTTACTGCCTTTCTTGTCTACCCTCAAAGCATGCTCTCTTCCCTTTGCCTGGCAAGACTGCGTCAGTTTGAGCAAGTTGGAGGTATTATCCACCACTTTCACCTAGGAAAAAGATGTTCCGATCCATTTATTATCGATGGAATCGCAGGGACAGGTTTTCATGGGACTCCCGACGAGCCGATGAAGGCCGCAATCGAATGGGCAAATACCCAGGAGGCTGCCCTTTTAGCTATTGATCTTCCTTCAGGTCTTGATGGTACAACAGGAGTTGTGGAGTCTGTTGCAATTCAAGCAACTCTGACTTGCTGTTTAGGTTTGCCTAAAATCGGATGTTTTATCGGGCAAGGATGGGATCATGCTGGAGAGCTTCTCATAGAGGATATCGGGATCCCTCATGATATCATCTCCCAAGGAGCAGCCACAGCTCTTCTCCTGAAAAAAGAATCACTCCAGCTCCCGCCGCTTGTCCGAACAAGGCATAAATATGAAGCAGGCTATGTGATAGGCCTTAGCGGCTCGCCTGAAATGCCAGGAGCCGCTGCTCTTTCATCTCTTGCAGCACTACGTACAGGGGCCGGTATTGTCCGCCTTTTTACACTGCCTGAAACTCCCCGCACCCATTTTGCTCCTGAAGTGATTTGCGAAACAGCCGACCTTTCTCGCCTTGAAGAAGAAATAGACCGGGCCGACTCTCTTTTTATTGGACCCGGACTTGGACGGTCGTCAAAAGCCCAAACACTTTTTCAAAAACTGCTCCCCCTTTTGACGAAACCCACCGTTATCGATGGAGATGGTCTTTACCACCTTGCACTTCTATCAAGCTTTTCACTTCCATCGGACTCGATTTTAACACCTCACCATCGAGAGATGTCTCGACTTCTAGGAGCGCCTCCAACGCTCGAGAGCTGCCAAAGATGGGTAGAAAAGCATCAGACACTCGTGGTCTTGAAAGGGGCGCCTACAATTCTCTTTCACCCTGCAAGGCGGCCGCTCATTATCACCACCGGAGATCCAGGAATGGCAACGGCAGGTGCAGGAGATGTCCTCACAGGCATGATCGCAGCCCTTCTTGCTCAAAAAACCCCGGGCGATGAGGCAGCCGCCCTTGGCGTCTATCTCCATGGGCGCGCGGGGGAGCTTGCAGCAGACAGCCTCACCTCTTATGGACTCATCGCCTCAGATTTAATTTCACATCTGCCTGCAGTTTTCAGGGGAATGATCTCTAAGAACCCTTAAGACAACCGCATAGTGATCGCTTAAGGAAGCTTTTAAGTTCTCAAGATTAAATGTGAAAATTCTTTCTTGCAAAAAACCTAGATTGGTGTTGCATAGAATATGATCGAAGACGGTCCACGTTGGCTTGTCCGTTTGCCCTTGCACAATCTCTGTCATGTTGTCGCAGCATGTTGCGTTCTGGTGCCCTGGATGAGCTACAGCATCCTCTTTGAAATTGAAAAAATTCACTCTTAGAAGCCTGCGTGCCTCTTCGTCTGCAGCCTCAATGTTAAAATCCCCCAGTAAATAAGTCCGTTTTTTAGCGAGTGTCTTCATATGGTCTAAAATCGCTTGAATTTCCTTGGCACGAATGGCTCCCTGCTCAGCGTGCGGATCGAGATGAGTTGCGATCACATGGCACTGTTCTAGCTCTGCGACGAAAAATCCTCTTCGAATGCCTGTCTGCATGCCGGGAATGTTAAAAGGAATGAACTGAGGATCTTTTTCAAGGGGCATTTTCGACGCAAAAAAGAGGGCGCTTTCCATGCGGAATGGATTGGGCCCGATTCGATAATAGAAGAAAGGATAAAGATCTTTGATCTTGTCTATCAACCCCACTGCCGGATCAAAAGCCATCTCTTGCAGGCAAACGATATCGGCATTTTGGGCTTTAATAAGATTTGCGACGCCATCCATCCTGTGGCTTGCGGGGGACTGCCCTCCAAAAAGGTAGGGAAGGCCTCCCTGGAACATACAGACATTAAACGTGAGAAATATCTTAGGCGCTTCATTGGAGATCGGAGCTGAACTTTTGTAGGATAAATACGGAAAATAGCGCGCGGAAAACAGATTTAGCGACTCTGCCACAATAGAAAAGGGGGCCGAAAAAACCATACCTACAGCACCAAAGACCTTAGAGGCTGTCCCTATCCACCCTTTCCCTGGAGTGAAGAGGAACTCAGAGGCTCTCCAAAGCGGCTTGTTGAGATAACGGATTGTTTCCGTGAGTAAACTCATCATATTCTCCTTTTCATATACCAACTTAAAAAATGATCGAGCCCTTCTTCAAGAGAAGTTTGGGGGTTAAACCCTAAATGCGCTCGGCTTTTAGAAATATCGGCATAGGTGATGAGCGCCTCGCCTCGCTGTGCAGGAAGCAGCTCGAGGCGTGCCTTTTTTCCCAACTTTTCCTCAAGCAGATGCACAAGCTTTAAAACCTCTTCTGGTTGATGGTTGCCCAAATTGAAAATCTCACAAGAGCAAGATCGATCAATCGCAGCAATCGTACCTCGGATGATATCGTCAATGTACGTAAAATCCCGCTTCATCTGCCCATTGTTATAGATTTGAATAGCAGTTCCTTGCATGATCGCATCCGTAAATGAAAAATAAGCCATATCAGGCCTGCCCCAAGGACCATAAACAGTAAAAAATCGAAGACCCGTGACAGAGATTCCAAAAAGGTGGTGGTAGGCATGCGCCATCAATTCATTCGATTTTTTGGTGGCCCCATACAGATTTGAAGGGGTATCGGTTCGATCTGATTCAGCAAACGGGATTTTTTGATTAAGCCCATAAACTGAGGATGAAGAGGCGTAAATGAGCGGGATGTGAGAGTGCCGCCGAATGAGTTCTAAGATTTGAAGAAACCCAACTAGGTTCGCATCACAATAACTCTGAGGATTGGCTTTCGAGTAACGGACGCCTGCCTGGGCCGCCAGATGCACAACATGTGTAATATGAAACTTCTTTAAAATCTCTTCTAAAGCATTGAAATCTCGAATGTCGGCTTCAATGACTTGCGCCCCCAGCTCTCTGAGAAGCTGAGCGCGTTGCCATTTCAACCCAGGATCATAATACGGATTGAAATTATCGCATCCGACAACAACATCTCCCCTTTGAAGGAGAGTTTGAGCAAGATGAAACCCGATGAAGCCTGCGATTCCTGTAATAAAAATGTTCATTGCAAAAAAACTGTTTTAAGAGTAAAAATAAGTTCTTTTTTATGAAGAGAATTATACCATTTCTTTTGTTAATTGACACTCTTTTATTCCTTTCCTCTTGTGGTAGAGCCCCTTATGCCAGTTCGGACCTTGTCGGCGCTGACGAATTTGTGATGGATTCCTACAAAATACGACAAGGAAAATTTTCAATTTTGCAACTAGAAGGGAAAGACTTCATTGAGCTCTCCTCAGAACTGCTTCAAGAATATCCCGATGTGCTTCAAGATGGAGATGTTCTCTCCATTGCTCTTTTTCATCCAACTCGCTCTGATCTTAGTGCAGCTACTACCGCCTTAAGCCATTCAATTGGGTTTCTCGTTCAAGGAGGAGCCATCCGGCTGCCTGATTTAGAGCCAATTCCTGTCGCTGCATTGACTTTAGAGCAAGCAGCAAAGAAAATCGAGCAGGCGTACTCTAGCGAGATTCAAGATGTTCAGATCTTTTTGGGGTACCGAGACCGCCTGGAGCGAAAAGTAGAGCTCGCAGGCCTTGTCTCTACACCCTCCATTCCAGTCGATGGGAAAATCCGTCTGTTTGAAGTACTCGCTAAAGCAAAAGTTCCCCCTCAAGCCAATCTTTTCAAGAGTTACATGGTCCGGGAGGGCGAAATGGTCCCCGTCGATTTCTATAAGCTTCTTAAAGAAGGCGATATGTCCCAAAATGTGGTCATGCGAGGCTGCGATAAAGTGTATGTTGCAGACCCTTCTGCCTCAACCCTCATGGTGCTAGGGGAGGTTGGGAAAGAAAAACTTGTCGATATCCCGAACGGTTTTATGACTCTTCGACAAGCGATTGCCGAAGCTGGTGGCATTCCTTATACAGGCAACAAATCGTATATCCAGGTGATCCGCGGCAATGTCTTGCATCCAAAGATTTACACCTTAACGTGGGATCATATGATTCACCTACCATCAGAAAGCCTTCTTCTCATCCCTGGAGATATTGTCTACGTGGCAGCTACCCCTATCGCCGAATGGAACCGTTTCATGTCACAGCTTCTTCCCACCTTTGTCAACATCGACCTCATCACAAAAGGGATCAAAAGCGTAGGAGTCAATGTACCATGATTTTCTCTTGGGATGATTTAAAACGTCTTTTAAAGCAGAAGCAAAGCCAAATTGTACGATGGAGCGCTCTCTTAGCCGCGATCACTTTTCTCATTTCAATTTCTACGCCGCCCCAATTTGAAGCGTGGGCAACTTTCAAGCAGTCCTCTTCTCGTACAGACCAAAGTATTGATTTAAAAAATCTCATTCGAACTTTTTCATCGGGCACTGCTGAAGGGAATTCCAGCACTTTTATGCTCTCCGATACTGTGCTGGGCAAAGTTGTTCAGCAGCTGGGACTCCAAATCAAACTAAGCAAAGAATCTGGGTGGAAGTCTCTTCTGCAACCGATTTTCAAAAATGCTCTTATAGCCCTCAAGGTAGGAAACATCGAAGAAGAGCTTCCCCGTTTTTCATCTGTGATTTACAAAGGTGAAAAGGGTCTTACACTGAAACTGCGGAGACTCTCTGATACAGATTATATACTCTTTGATGCCAAGAACTCTCGTTTAGCCCAAGGAACTATTGGACAGCCTCTGATTTCAGATACTTTTCAATTCACTTTAGAATACTTCCCTTCTTCCCTCCCAAAAGAGATCACTCTGACTCTTTCTCCCCTTCAAGCAGCCTCCTCTCTGCTCAGACAAAAGATGACGATCAAGCCGACCCGCGAAGACCGAACTCTGCTTATGATTAAATGTCGAGATCCTCATAGGCAATTATGCGCTGAGATCGTTAATACACTCATGTCAATGTACGAAAGGTATCTTCTTGAAGAAAATCAACTCATTATCGGAGCTCAACTCTCTTATTTAAAGCAGCGGCAGGAAGAGCTCAGCACAAAATTTGATCAAGACATCCAAGACCATGCAAAACTGCTCAAACAAAATCTTCAATCTCAAGGTTTTTTAGGGATCAAAGATGAAATGGAATTCATCCTTGGATCCCTTCAAACACACCAAGTCCGTCTTGATGAAGTCGAACTAAACCTTCGGCAAATCGAATACCATTTAGAAAAAACAACCCTTTCTGCAAAGCAAGACAAAAACGAGACCGTTCTCGTCGAGCGTTACTCCACACTTCTTGCAGAGCAGGTGAGCACTGCAAGAGAACTCTTGAATCAAGTCCATCGGAAAGAAAAGCTCACTGCCTTTTCTACCTTAGAACACCTCTACCCGATCGGTGAAGAGTTTAACCAAGCCCTTCACAGCTGGAAATTATCAGGTGAGGAGCTCCCTTTCCAACATAAACAGCAAGAAGTCGCAGCTGTACTTCACGATTTATTGGAACATCTCGCGACACGGCAGCAAGCTCTTCGTCAAGGAGGAGAGCTCATTCAATCTCTCGAAAGCAATTTAACCGGAATCAGCTTAGAATCTGCCAGACACTTATTTGACCATTACAGCACACAATTTGACGATCTCCATGCCCAGCTCAAGCAAATCGTATTTATTCGCGACCACCTCTTTGATCCCCATTTCGAAATCAGCACTCTTTCGAACATCCTTTCCGACCCTGTCACGCAACAGTTAGTCCAGAGATCGAGTGATTTGGAAGCGCAGCTCTGCGACAATCTGAACCGGTCCATGAAAGATCGGGAGAGATTAAAAATAACCGTTGGAATTCACAAACGGTTTTTAGAATCCCATCTTGAGCAAACACTTGAGCTCGGAAAAGTCCGCATGGGGCTTATCAAAGAAAAACTCTCCTCCATTTACACCGTTATGAAAACACTTTTGGAGCAAGAGAGAGAAGCGCTGAAGGGAAAAATTGCCGAGCTCAAAGAAACAATGGAATCTCTCCCTAATCTTTGGGTTCATGAAAATCGACTTAAATTTAGAGCCGATCTCACAAAAGGAATGATGGAAGGCCTTGTCCACATCACAGAAGCAAAAAACCTTTCCCATTACCTTTATCAAGTGGAGTCTAGACCGCTTGATAAAGCCTATGCCCCTCTAATACCTCTTCGCTCCCTTCACCTAGTCAAAACCGCTCTTATATTTGCCTTCGGGGTAATTGGACTCTCTTTTCTATTGATCATCCAGTCACTGATCCGTGGACTTCCTGTTACCTTGACAACTCTCAAAGAACTTGGAACCCATACCTGTGGCCTTCTCTCTTTTCAATCTCCTTTAACGCTTGAATCTCTGCAAGGCTCCGATCATGAGACAATCAGACGCATGGCCGCTTTCCTTATGGAAAGTTCTGCAGAAGAATACCCAAACAACTTGAAAAGTTGGGATTTTGACAAGGAGGCTCCCCAAATTTTTTGTCCGGAGCGAGGGACTGTGTTCATAGACACATCCCAAAGTGAGGACGAAAAATCTGGGGCAAAGCCGACACAGTCAAAAACCAACTTTTTAAGTTGTTTGGGTATAGTTGTGGCTATCATTGGGGAGCGGCAAACAAAATTCTTTCCTGCCTTGACAGCTCTTTTGAAAAAATACCATCGCACCAGTTGTGTGATCGATTGCAGTTTCGGAAAAATTGTTTCTAAAGACGATGAACCAGGCCTTTTTCAAACGTTAAATGGAACCCCCTGGGCAACCTGTTTACGCTCTCACTCCTCTTACGATTTTCTCCCTGTGGGAGAGTCTTCAACGGAAAGCGTTGAACTTTTAAAATCGGACTCTTTTCAAAAGCTCTTAAGCAATTTATCCAGCCGGTATAACTACCTCTTTATCCTCTCGCGAACATCTGCCGATTCGTTAGAAGCAGAAGCCCTTTTAGATTTAAGCCAATCCGCAATTATTGTGGCAGAAACATCGCTCCATTCCCTTCAAGCATCTTTTTCTCGACAAAAAGAAAAAAAACATGTTACATTTATTCAATATCCAATTTAAGCCTTCGAGGTCGCCAATATGAGACAGTGGTTTTTTGCTCTTCTGGGAATCACTTTAACACAGACTCTTTACAGCCGTGAATTCTCTACCCACTATAAGGCTTTTGAAGAAGCCACAACACCTTGGTTCACAGGACCTCTTTTGACCCCTTCAGGACATGTTGTTCCAGAAGGGCATCAGAACTATGAGCCTTACGTCTACTGGACACAAGCAAAAGGAAATTACGACTCCCACTGGCGCCCCCATTCAGCCACTCTTTTCAATAATGTCCTGACGCAAATCACGATGCAGCTTGGAGTTCTGCCTGATACAGAATTTGATATGGCTCCTCAATTTGTCTACAACGAAACCGCAGGAGAGCATATGTGGAGGTACTCTGATCTTCCCATCACGCTTGCGTTTCAAATCTTAAAAAATACCCCTCATTCGTGGTATCCGGCAATCAAGCTCCGTTTTGCCGCAAATATCCCGATAGGGAAATTCGACAGCTTAAACCCTCTTAAGCTCGGGACCGATGCTGGCGGTGTTGGGAGCTGGCTTCCCAATGTGGGTCTTGTTTTTTCACGGCTTTTTCATATCACAGGACGCCAATACCTTGCTTCTAGAGCCTTTTTCTCCTACGCTTTCTCTACCCCTGTTGGAGTACGCGGACTGAGCGTCTATGGAGGAGCGCCGACTCTCGCAGGAGTTAAAGGAACTCGAGGAACCGTTCATACTGGAAATGTTTTTCTTTTTTTAGCCGGCTTTGAATATTCTTTAACTCAAAACTGGGTTCTTGCCATCGACATCCAATACCAACATAACAATAAACGCCGATTTTCAGGCTATACCCCCGTTGGAACTGCACCAACAAGCCCTTCTAAAGAGCTGTTTGCAGTTGCCCCTGCCATTGAATATAACTGGAATGGAAACATCGGTCTGATTGCAGGTCCCTGGCTCACTGTTTCAGGGCGCAACACTGGGCAGTTCATCAGCTATGTCGTCGCTCTTAACGTTTATCACTAGAGGTAGCTCGCAAAACTCAGGGTTCGTCGATTTTCGGGTTCTTTTGAACCGATTTTCGATCCAAATTGCGGGGGTAATATACTGAAAGTCGATATTACCCCCGCAATTTGGATCGAAAATCGGTCAAAATAATCCCGAAAATCGACGAACCCTGAGTTTTGCGAGCTACCTCTTTATAGCGATGACAGTTGCATGTCGCCCCGATGGTTTTTCTCGTCGATGAGAGAAATAATCTTGGGAGTTGCACTGCGTGCAGATTTTTGCAATCTCCAAATGATGCGGTAAAATTCCCGCTTCCATCAATTGCTGGCGAGCCACCTCCCATAAATCAAAATAAAACGGCTTTGTCTGAAATTCCAAAAACGACTCCGGAAGCTCCGTTTTGTAATTAATAAATTGAGCACAACAAGGCCCTAGGCTCGGAGAAATTCCCACAAAGATATTTTCAGGCTTACATCCAAACCACCTCTGAAGCTCATTGATCGCTTCCCTGTAGATATTTTGAACATTTCCCCTCCAGCCAGCGTGAACGTTTCCAATAACGTTTAAAGTCGGATCATAGAAAATAGCCGCTTGACAATCTGCATGTTTAATGAGCAGCCCAAGATCTGGCTGACGTGTCAAAAGCCCATCGCACTGATCTCCTTCAATACCAAAAGGGACCTCCACAACTCGCGCTCCATGCACTTGATGCCCTCCAACAAGAGATGAACATCCAAGAACCTTTTGAATCAGCGCTCGATTAGCCTGAATGTTCTGCTCTGTATCTCCTGTCCCTCCGCCTACATTTAAAGTATTGTAAGGAAGAGGACTGACCCCGCCATGCCGCAAAAAGCTGGCATGAACAATAGCTCCAAAGTCTTGAAAAAGCTCAAATTCGAGCCATTCGATGCTTTCTCTTTTATGCCTTAACATTTATGATCCTAACATAGAATGGAACTGAGTCATTTGACTTTTTTTTGCTTCATGATGACCTTTGCTAGCCTATGGATCCATCGGTCGGCGTGGTTATGGGGCTCTTTTTTAATTCTTTCGTTCATCTTAGCTTTTTATTCTTCTGTTGCCTACCCTTTTTCTCTTCTTATACTTGCCCTTCTGTTTGTTTTGTTCTGGCTTCTTAAAACCCCCATTGAAGGCGGCAAACGGCATTTTCTATCCCTTGTTGCCATTGGCATCGCAGCGGGACTAAATTTTCACTGGATCCCAGGTTTTTGCAATTGGCATGTTTCAGGATCGTTTTGGTTAAATTTTGATAAACCACTCATGGGTTTATTCCCCCTTGTTTTTCTGATCCCTCTCTGTCAAACCCAAAGCGACTGGATTAAAGTCGGACTCAAAGCAATTCCTCTGACGCTGATTGTCATCTTTGGACTGGCCTCTCTTGCTCTAGGCACAGGAGCCATTCAGTGGCAGCTTAAACTGCCTTCCCACTTTTTCATCCGTGTGATCTCTAATTTATTTTTAGTTGTGATTCCTGAAGAGGCTTTTTTCCGAGGTTTTTTACAACGAGAGCTCTCTCACCGTATTGGCAGAGGAATCCTTGGGACTGCGCTCGGAATCGTCGGCTCTGCCCTTGTTTTCATGCTGTTTCACCTTAACTGGGGTGCCTCGCCCGCGCTACTCGCTTTTGTCTTACTGGCAGGGATTCTTTATGGAGTGATCTATGAACTTTCTGGCTTTCTTGAAGGAAGCATTCTATGCCACTACGCCGTTAACCTCTTACATATGCTCTTTTTCAGCTACCATGCAGAGTAAACCTTGCCCACTCCTTGGAGGGATAGGGCAAGGCGCGGGCAACGACTACTTAGAATCTGCTGTTTTAGCTTTTAATAGCCCTCCAACAACAGCGAGTTGATACTTATTCATGATCGTATCGACAGCTGCATCAGCTGCAAGAGCATTTTTTTGAGCTATTTCAAGCACCTCATGACGCTGATCAAGATTCATCAAATTGAAAGCTTGACATTGAGCTGGACTTAAAAAACTCACAAAAGCAACTTCTTCCATGGCTTGTGGCGTCTTATCATGGCTATCAGTAGGACTTGCTCCTACAAAGTTCATCGCTAATGTGATCAATCCTATCATGACTATCGTCTGTTTACTCATTCTATTTTCCTTTGTTTTTATTTTACAGGGCATCCTGTTGGGGTTTTTTGGGGTGATGGGGAACCTACTTTCTGAACCGCCATATCAGGCGACATTGTCATTCCCGACGCATCGGGTGTAGAGGCCATTTGCATTGCTGAAGCTCTCTGAACATCCGTAAATTTCCCACAAAAGAGGGCTTTATTCATCGGAGAAAGCTGCGATGCAAATTGCTGCATCTCTTGAGACATCGTGCTGCAATCCATCATTTGCTGCATCTGCTCTGCCTGTAGAGCTAGAGGAGCAAATCCCAAGGCGCATCCAGCAATGGCAATCATCATCATCTTAAATTTCATATTTCTCCTTTGCATTAAAAGCCGTTTTAAAACTGTATTTGATACACCATACACCTCCTTTTCAATTTTTGTCTATCTACAATTGTGCAAGGATACCAATCTGATAAGGGACAATGGGCGCTATTTTTCGTCGAGGGAAATATGATAATGAGATATAATGGGATTTCTTATGGGTCCCATATCTGGGTTGCTTGATAAAATTTTCAACTCGTCCTATTCTTTAACAAAACAACCTTTATTCAAATATTGCCGTGTAACAGTTTCAGCCTTTGCTGGAATCGCTGCCTCCCTAGGACTGATCTATTTTACAGTTTCTTATTTAAAGGGACGAACCAAGTGGTTCAATAAAGAAAGTCCTAAACCCCAACAAATAGATAAACCTACTGCAGCTCCACTTACCCGGAAAGCCGTTATATTAGGACATCGTAAAGAAGCCGAGTCTTGGATGCTCAGCAATGGGCAGTCTCTTGAACAGTTTCTAAAAACCAGATTTCATCTGGATTTAAGCTACCAGAATACGTTTGCAGGCATTCCTTTAGAAACTGTACCCATTGTTCTTGAGAGAATTAACGCCCGGCATGGCGGCTTGGGTGAGTCTGCTCAAATATTAAAAAATCCTATTATTTTGGTTGGGTCTACAATAAATGCGGCAAAAATAAGCAAAAAAATGTTTGTAGCAAGATCTCAAATAAACCCAGAGAGAGTTATTATGTTTAAGATAACAGATGGTTACAAAGGGATGGAATTCATAGGGATGAAAATCGACATAAACCCGGATCTTTTGGAAGAAAAGATAAGGACACTATTGAACACTTTCTAAGAAGCTGTCTTAAAACTCAGTCTATCGATTTTTAATACGGCTTGATATATGTAACGGTTATGAGTGAAAGGCCAATTGAGTGCGGAGAATGTAAAAGAGCTGTCAAGATTTTCTACAAGGAAATCACAGGTGATACCATCACATGCACTGAAATGTGTGATGAATGCCCTGTTTTCAAAGCCAAACTAGCTGGCGACTCTGTTGTGTCTCCTCAAAAAGAAAATCCCCTGTGTTGCGGTGTGTGCGGGACCTCACTTGAATCTGTGAAAATGAGTCAACCACTCGGTTGCCCGGAATGTTATACAGTCTTTGCTAATTTTATCCTGAGTGAGCTAATTGCAGCTGATGGAATCCCTTCTTCTAAGAAAATAAAACCTCAAGCCCTTCATATTGGTAGCTCCCCCCAGCAGCCAAGTTCAGTTGCCCTCTCCTCCAAGCTCGCTTCACTCAGCGAAGCCTTGAATGAAGCCCTCAAAAAAGAAAACTATGAACAGGCTGCTTGGCTTCGGGACCAAATTAAAGCCATGACTGATCAACATGAGTAGCAAACTCCCTGATTTTCTTTTTCAAAGCACGGGTTGGAATCACGAAAAAAATCCTATTTGGATTGGCTCTACGCTCCATCTCTACCGTAATTTTGCTCTTTATAAATTCCCCGGCAAAATGACGCCGGCTGAAATGGCAGGAAGCCAAAAGACCATCGTTGAAGCCTGTCAAAAAATTCCATCTCTCCAACCTCTCACATTCCTTCCTGCAGAAGAACTCTCCCCTCTTGATAAGGAGCTCCTCTTTGAACATTTTCAATGCTCTCAAGGGCTGCAAGAGGCACAAATGGGTCAAGGATTTGCTTTTAACTCTCAAGGCAATTGCCTGATCTTGCTTCACCTCCATAACCACTTACAAATCCATATCGTTGAACCTTCCGATGACCTTATCAGCGCATGGCTTGCTCTTTCCAAAATGGATGCCGATATTGGACGGATAAACCCCTATGCCTTCTCCTCCAATTTTGGGTATCTCACGGCTGATCCTATGGTATGCGGAACAGCTCTTGAGGTGCGGCTGCTGCTTCACATCCCTGCCCTCCGCCATACGGGAGCGCTCGGAGAAATTCTTCGAAATTGCGGAGATGAACAGCTCCTCTTTTTAAGCCTAGAGGGAGCCGTTGCTGATCTTGTCGGTGATATTTTGATCTTAAAAAATCATTACACATTAGGAGTTGCTGAAGAGACTCTCCTCAATCTACTTAAGACAGCAGCTCTTAAAATCGCACAGGCTGAAAAAACTGCGTGCGACCGCTTAAAAGATACTCCTTCTCCGGAATTAAAAGACTTTGTTGGAAGATCTTTTGGACTTTTGATGCACTCGTATCAACTATATCCCAAAGAAGCTCTTGACGGCCTTTCAGGTCTCAAGCTAGGTGTTCATCTTGGATGGGTTTCAGGGGTCTCTCCCCAAAAGCTGAACACTCTCATGCTTCAGCTCCGAAGAGCACATCTCACCCACCTGCTCCACCTTGGATCTCCTGACCTTCAAGAACTTTCCCACAAACGAGCCGAATGGCTCCATCAAGAACTCAAAGGAATTGCCATCATCGAATGAAGCCTTTATATTCGTCGAAATGCATTGGACAGCAGTCATCTTGATGGGGGGCGAAGGACGGAGAATGGGAAGCTCCACCCCTAAACAATTTCATCTCCTAGATTCTCTGAAAGTCTATGAGCGCACCCTTCAAACCTTTCGAGAGGCAGCTCTTTTCCAAGAGATCATTCTTGTCTGCCATCCAGCGTGGACTAGCCAGGTCAAGGAAGAGACAGCCTCTTTTCCAGAGGTGTCGGTGGTTACCGGCGGCCCTACCCGGCAAGCCTCTTCCAGGCAAGGGCTTCTTGCCTGCAGGCCAGGATGCGATTATGTGATGATTCACGATGCAGTTCGCCCCTTTGTCTCTTTACAAATTCTTAAAAACAATTATGAAGCCGCTCTCAAACATGGAGCCGTGGATACCTGCATTGCTTCGGCCGATACTCTACTCATGACACACGACGGAACCCGGATTGCCTCTATTCCTCCACGAGACCAATTTCGGAGAGGACAAACTCCGCAGACATTCGCCTATCCCCTGATTGATGAAGCCCACCAAAAAACAACCCGAACGAACGCTTCCGATGATTGTCAACTGGTCCTCGACTTAGGCCTTCCGGTCGTTATTGTCGAAGGATCGGAGGATAATCTTAAAATCACCACCGATCGAGACTTAGAAGCGGCAAAGCTCCTCTTGAGCATGCAAGTCACCAAGCGCTTCTTTTCAACTTCCAAGCAGCTAAGATCCAACAGCTTATAATTTTATCCGACATCCCGCTACAATGTGGCTGGAGCCATAGTCATCGCCTCTCTGGATGGCGAGACCCTTCGAGCCAAAGCCGCCAACAGTAAAACCACGCTCTTGACATCGCGTAATGGTCGCTGGTCTATCAGGATAAAGCCTTTCGCCTGTAGTGACATAGTGGAGCAGTATGCAGATGACTGCTTCCAGCAGTTTGGGAAGCTCGTAGGTCAGCCCTGTTTGCTTAGCGCAGCTTGCGACAAGCGCCTTCTGCTCTTCGTAGTTTTTGTTGAAACTTCCTCCAATGAAATGGCGGGTCATGAGAATCCAGTATGATTCAGCCACGGGTTTGTCTTCATACCCCTCTAAATCAGGCGGAAAAAGGTATTTCGTCGGAAAGTGAGCGGGGTACCGGGGGTTCTCTACAAGCTTTTCGAAGTTTTTTACGGTGAGGGGGTTACCGTTTAAGGTTTTGGGGATGAGGACGAGGAGATGAGCATCTCTGACTGTTTTATAGGGAAAAAGGAGAGAATTGCTCTGAAGGATTTGGTGAATGTCTTTAGGAAGTGGCGGTATGTTCCCAACATCCCCAAGGACCTCCCAATTATTTTCTCCAATGGCGGTAGAGAGAAGGAGAGGAGGGGTGATGAGTTTTGGAATGGAAGCAATTTGAGGTGAGGAGGTGGATATTTGAGAAGACGACGTTTGATTATAAGTATGAGACGGCTGGGGTTGAGGCGAGGAAGGGGTTAGGCTTGCCCCTGTCACTTGTGGGACTTGCAGGATTTGCTCGAGTTTTTCTTTAACAAATGTGCTGACTTTGCCTTGGGTGTCTACGAGGAGGACGATCAAGTTGTAAGACTCTTGGTCCTGAGAACTAAGAGTTTGATTGAGATCAAGGGTGAGGAGAACTTCTGATTTTTGTTTCAAGGCTTGAAGGAGGCTGGGGTCTTGCTTCACAACCTCTTCTCCAAGGAGGTTGATCATGCGTTTAAGGAGATCGTAAACGGTCGTAGTGTTGTTGGGTTGTGCGGGGTTGGGAAGAGGGTTAGGTTGGGATTCAACCAATAATCCGGTGGGGGTTTGGGGATTTAGTGGGAGACTTACTGGAGAGGATGGTTGGCTGGTGGGGGGTGTTGGATACATACGGTTCTCCTTTTATTAGACTTGGCTATGGCCAAGTGAAAGGAAATATTAGGAGATAATGAGGATAATTTTCAATAGCTCATAATCTATTCCAAAATTTGCTCTCTTTTTTTCTAAGCTTCCGCTATATCTACAATTATGCAAGATCATTTTCAGACATTAAAAACACTTCCTTCCGGTGCCTACTATTATTCACTACCCGCTTTAGCAAAGCAAAAAATGAACTTCATTCAGCGGCTCCCAGTCTCCATTCGGATCATGTTGGAAGCTCTTCTTCGGCATTGCGATGGCGTGCGAGTGAAAGAAGAGGATGTACAGCAGCTCGCCGCTTGGAATGCAAAAAGGCCATCGGATCGAGACGTTCCTTTTGTGGTGTCTCGCGTGATTCTTCAAGACTTTACTGGCGTACCTCTTTTAGTTGACCTTGCCGCAATGCGCGATGCAGTCGCCACTAAAGGATACCCGGCAGAGCTCATCGAGCCTCAAGTGCCGGTCGATCTTGTGATCGACCACTCCGTCCAAGTCGACCGGTCAGGCTCACCTGATGCCTTTCTTTTTAACCTCAAAATCGAATTTGAAAGGAATCAAGAACGGTATGAATTTTTAAAGTGGGGGCAAGAGGCATTTAAGACATTTAAAGTCGTTCCTCCAGGCATTGGAATCGTTCATCAAGTCAATCTTGAGAACCTCGCTTGCGGAGTTGCTGAGGAAACCCGCGATGGAAAAACGGTTCTCTACCCTGATACTCTTGTAGGGACAGATTCTCATACGACCATGATCAATGGACTCGGCGTTGTAGGCTGGGGCGTTGGAGGGATTGAAGCAGAAGCGGCCATGCTGGGCCAGCCTGTCGCCCTTCAAACACCCGAGGTCATTGGAGTTCACTTCTCAGAAAGCCTTCAAGAAGGAGTGACTGCGACCGATTTAACACTTCGTATTACAGAGCTTCTCAGACAAGCAAGTGTCGTTGGGAAGTTCGTCGAGTTCTTTGGGGAAGGGACAGCCACGCTTACGGTTGCAGATCGAGCAACCATTGGCAACATGGCCCCTGAGTATGGAGCAACGATGGGATTTTTTCCCTGCGACGAAAAAACTCTCGACTATCTTCGGATGACCGGGCGGAGCGATGCCGAAGTTACGCGTGTCAAAGAGTATTTGATGGCACAGCATCTCTTTGGCATTCCAAAAGAAGGAGAGATCGATTATACACAGGTGATTGAGCTTGACCTCTCGACAGTCAAACCGTGCGTCGCCGGTCCCAAACGACCTCAGGACCGGATTGAGCTTCCCGAACTTAAAGCAAAATTCTCAAGGCTCACCTCAGCTCCGGTATCTCAAGGAGGATATGAAAAAAAAGAGTCAGAGCAGCTGCGGCAGGTCTTTATTCGAGGCTCAGCCGCTTTTTCTCCGCAGCTTCCCCACGAAACAGGAGGGAAAGAGACACTCGGAAACGGCTCTCTCCCCTGGAGTGAAGATGAGATGGTCACCAACCGCCCTTTTACAGAAGCCGTTGACGACCCAACATATATCCATGAAAAAGAAGCCGACATCATCCTATCCCACGGATCGATTGTGATTGCAGCGATCACCAGCTGCACTAACACTAGCAACCCAAGCGTCATGATTGGGGCAGGGCTTCTTGCGAAAAAAGCGATCCAAAAAGGGCTTCGAGTCAACCCTCTTGTGAAGACAAGCTTAGCTCCAGGATCCCGCGTCGTCACCGATTATCTTCATAAAAGTGGTTTGCAAAAATATCTGGATGAGCTTGGATTTCAACTCGTCGCTTACGGATGCACAACCTGCATTGGCAACAGCGGCCCTTTGGAAGAGAGAATCGAAAAGGCAATTCAGCAATACGATCTCGTCACAGCCAGCGTCCTCAGCGGGAATCGGAACTTTGAAGCTCGCATTCATAGCTCTGTTAAAGCTAATTTTCTGATGTCCCCTCCCCTTGTCGTTGCATTTGCCATTGCAGGACGGGTTGATATCGACTTAACAAAAGAGCCCGTTGGCCATGATAGAGAAGGGCGCCCTGTCTATTTGAAAGAGATTTGGCCCTCCTCAAAAGAGATTGAAGATGTGATTAAAAAAGTGCTTCAACCCTCGATGTTCAAAGAGCGGTATTCCCACATCTTACAAGATAACCCCGTTTGGCAAGAGATCAAAACCACCCCATCGTCAAAGTATCATTGGAGCTCTAAAAGCACCTATATTCAAAAGCCTCCTTACTTTTCTCACTTCTCATTAGACCTTCCAAAGCGCCCTATCTTAAAAGAGATGCGAGCCCTTGCTCTCTTTGGAGATTCTGTGACGACCGACCATATTTCACCTGCAGGGGCCTTCTCTGCAACCTCGGCCGCAGGAAAATATCTTCTCTCTCTTGGCGTCAAAGAAGCCGATTTTAACAGCTATGGAAGCCGACGTGGAAACCACAATGTGATGATGCGAGGAACCTTTGCCAATGTCCGCCTTAAAAACCACTTAGCTGGAGGTAAAGAGGGAAGTTATACCAAGCTCATCCCCGAAGGAACCCTCACTTCGATTTTCGAAGCCTGTGAAGCCTATCAAAAGAAAAATGTCCCCCTCATTCTTTTCGCTGGAAAAGACTATGGGATGGGAAGTTCCCGCGATTGGGCTGCAAAAGGGACAGCACTCCTTGGTATCCGCGCTGTCATCGCTCGCAGCTTTGAGCGGATCCACCGTAGCAATCTCATCGGAATGGGAGTCCTTCCTCTCGAGTTTATGGATGGTCAAAGCTGGGAGAGCCTTCAAATCACCGGCGAAGAGCTCTTTACGCTCCAAGCGGATCAACTTACCCCTTCCCAAACGATCCAGCTCACCATCGAGCACCAAGGGAAAAGCCGCGAAGCTCCTCTCCTCCTTCGGTTAGACACACCTATCGAAGTCGACTACTATATGCATGGCGGCATCATGCCGTATGTCCTCCGGCAGCTTCTGAAGCACTGTTGATGAGTCGGTGCAATTGTCCTAACGGAATTTAGTATTTAAGTCTACAAAAGAAGGGGTTCTTTTTACGAGCAGATCGATATAATAAGGGGATCTTTTCGAGAGTTATAAAACTTTGCAGAGCTTCTTCTTGAGCATAAAATAGATATAACTTATTTATTCTATGATCACTCTTAATGAAAAATAACCCCTTCGCCAAAGGAGGGGAGGGGTAAAATCAATCTGGCAAAGGAGTTAAAAGTTTAGCTCGTGTGAGCAAGGTGCTCACAGATAAGAGAAATATTGAGAGGGAGAGGGAAAGGAACTTGATCGAGATGCGGCTCGCTGACAAGCTTTCCACTAAAGCTCGGTACGTCCAGCTCTAGATATCCTGGAACTTCGCGAGCTGTGTTTTCAACTGATTCTTTAACAGGAGAAAGCTGCTGAGCTTTGGTTTTGAGCGAAATCGTCATTCCAGGCTTCACTTCAAATGAACGCCGGTCGACCTTCTTCCCATTGACACAAACATGGCCGTGCGAAACAAGCTGCTGAGCAGCAAAGATGGTTGGCGCTAGGCGAAGGCGATAAACCATGTTATCTAAGCGGCACTCTAATCGTCTTAAGAAAAGATGAGATGTGACCCCTTTCTGACGAAGGGCTTCCTTGTAGTATCGGACCAACTGTTTTTGGTTAATCATCCCATAGACAGCTTTTAACTTTTGCTTCTCTTCTAATTGTTGGCCAATATCTGATTTTTTCTTCTTCTTTCCCCCGTGCATTCCAGGAGGATTTGCCTTGTGAAGAAGAGGATTGCGTGCACGCCCAAAAATATTCACACCAAAACGGCGGGCGATTCGATTTTTAGGGCCAGTATAACGTACCATTCGTTGCTCCAAATCAATAACTTTTACATCGAAAGAAGCCATGGTAATTTAGGCAGAGTTTTTTAACAAGTGTTAATAATTTTTTTAATTCTTTCCTTCTTGATAAGATCGATTTATCCGTTGACGGAAGAAAACCAAGTGTTTTAGCGCTTGGGTGAATTCCGCTACTTTGTTAAACTATTCTTGTCTTAACAGACTAGCCGCTGGAATGGCGGGTAAAAGCCTGTTGGAGCTGCCCTTAAGTTGGGAGCTATGAATCAGGAATCTCGTGCCCTTTAGAAGCTGTCTTAAAACTCAGGTTTCGTCGCTTTTTAGAGGATTTTTGGCCAATTTTCACTTTATTTGGTGGGGGTAATATACGAAGTTGATATTACCCCCACCAAATAAAGCGAAAATTGGCTCAAAAAGCCCCAAAAATCGACAGAAACTGAGTTTTAAGACAGCTTCTTAGGGCCGAGAGGTTCAAAATTCTTCCTGCTATGGACTATTGGGTACTTGCTTACTATTTTTTCACGCCGATCGAAGATCCGGCGCAAGAGGTGTTTCGACATAAAGATTTTTTTGCTCGTCGCGATATACGAGGAAGAATTTATATCTCTTCTGAAGGAATCAACGGTCAGATTAGCGCCCAACCTGCTGAAGCTCAATCCTATATGGAATGGCTAAAGTCAGACAGCCGCTTTCAAGAAGTGGAATTCAAGATCCATACATGGACTGAACATTGCTTCCCCCGAGCGACGATCAAAATGAGGCCCCAGCTGGTTGCCCTCGATACAAAAGCCGATCCATCCAAAGCAGGGCACCGCCTCTCTTCAGAGGAGTGGAAAAAGAGACTCGATGTGCATGATCCAAATAGGGTCTTAATCGATGTCAGAAATAGATACGAATGGGAACTTGGCCATTTTGAGGGGGCCGAGCTTCCGAACCTAGAGCAATTTCGAGATTTTCCTAGCTATGCGGAGGATCTTAAAAAAAGGCATGATCCAAAGACAACCAAGGTGATGATGTACTGCACAGGGGGCATCCGATGCGAGCTCTATTCCGCTCTCCTAAAAGAAGAAGGGTTCGAAGAGGTGTATCAACTTAAAGGAGGGATTATTCAATACGGCCTTGAGCAAGGATCTAAACACTGGCGAGGGAAATTATTTGTCTTCGATGACAGACTTTCCGTTCCTATTTCTGAAAAAGAAGCTTCCGATATCATTAGCCATTGCAAATACTGCCAGACTCTAACCGATCTTTATTTCAACTGCGCAAATATGGATTGTAATGAACTTTTCCTAGCGTGCAATGCCTGTGCAGAAAAAGCCTGCGGCTGCTGCTCCCCTTCTTGTGAAAAAGCTCCCCGCGTTCGTCCCTTTCAAAAACAGGATCGCCCCAAACCCTTTCGTAGATTAGGACCCTTAGTGCATGGAACTCCTTCTTGAAGGCACGCTGAAGCAGATCAAAGACCAAGCATCTAAGGGGCTGTTGACATGGAAAGGGAGAAAAGTCCTTTTCGACCCTTTTCTCCCCCTTGATCTGCTCATCGAGATTGAAGCAAAAGAGCCCTCCCAATTTTCTTTAGCCCCCCTTATGACCGTCGGCTCTCGAGAAGAGCCCGTTGATCAGTGGGAACCCTTGGCTCCCTTGGGAGCCCTGCAAGGAGGGGTCTTTCGCCTTTGGAAAGATCCTAATATGTTTCGCTGGGTCCGAAAGATTCAAGCCCTTCCATCATTGATTTCCGCAAAAGAGCTCGACACTTTACTTCAAGAGGACTTCCCCTTTCGCTGGAAGGGAGAAAAGCCTCGTCTAAAACCTGCACCACTTCCTATTCTAAAGTTGGTTGATCGAACAGGAGGATTTGCCAACCTGCTTCTAGACTACGGAGCCTGGGGAATTGTCGATTTTCATTCTAGAGAACAACCTGATGAAGAAAAATACTGGGAAAACGACCTCCTTACGACAGGCTTCAAGAAAAAAATCGTTGGAGCTTCTCACTACTTTTGCGCCTTAGATCAAGTTGGCCAAACCCTTTCTTTTCTTTTGGATGTCGGTTGGAAAGTCATCGATTATCAAGGAAAAGAGGTCGTGCGCCAGCATCAAATCGACTGCAGCGTGAAAGAGCAGGAGAATGTTCTTCTTTTAAGAGGAACCCTTCAATTTGGCCAGCACTCAGCCTCGATTCAAGATGTGATGGGCGCCTTTGAGCGGCATGAGCGGTGGATTGATCTATCCCCACATCAGGTCGGATTAATTGAACTTCCCCCTGCTTGGGAAGCGCTTATTGAAGAAGAGCGGTCACCTGAAGGGCTCCGTGTTCGGCAGACACAGATAGGGCTTTTAAGCCAGCTCGATCTTCTCCCTCCTGAATACCGCTTTGCACAGTGGCAAGAGACCCTTCCCTCCCCTGCTTTTCAAGGCACCTTATTTCCCTATCAACAAAAAGGGGTTGACTGGCTTTCATTCCTCTACCGTACGGGGTGCTCGGGTCTTCTCGCAGATGAGATGGGGCTTGGGAAAACCGTCCAAATGCTCGCCTTCCTGACACTTCGTGAAGGGCCTGTCTTAATCGTGATGCCGGTAACCCTCCTTTCTCTGTGGAAACAACAAATTGAACACTTTTTACCTGGTACCTCTGTTTATATTCACCAGGGCCCGGGACGCGCTCAGTCGCTCAGTGGAAACACCCAAATCATTCTAACTTCTTATTCGATGCTCCGATCCGACCTTCATCTCTTCACTGAGATCGCCTTCGACACCGTTATTTTGGATGAAGCCCAAATGATTAAAAACAGCACAACGCAAGTCGCTCAAAGCGTTTATCAACTCAAAAGCCGCTTTCGGCTCGCTCTCACGGGAACACCTCTTGAAAACCGCGTCGAAGAAATCGTCTCGATCTTCCGCTTTCTTCTTCCAACCCTTTTCAAAGAAAAAGTATCAGCACTCGACACTTTGACTCGGAAAAAAATGAATCCGTTTATTCTACGCAGAACAAAGAAAGAAGTTGGGCTCGATCTTCCTGAAAAAATTGTCCAAACCATTGGTGTCGATCCATCCGATGAAGAATATGCCCTCTATGAAACACTGCTTCAAACAAGAAAAACCCGTCTTCTTCAGCAAATTGCAGAGGAGGGGGGTGCTGCTCATCGAATGGAAATACTCGAGCTCATTTTAAGGCTTCGGCAACACTGCTGCCACCCTCAACTTCTCGACCCCTCTTATACAGGCGAGTGTCGAAAATTTGAGCGAGTCTTAAGCGATCTTGAAGAAGTCATCTCATCAGGGCATAAAGTCCTTCTCTATAGCCAATTTACGTCGATGTTAAAGCTCTTCAGGCAAGCCTGTCAAAACCGAGGATGGAAATGGGTCTATCTCGATGGAACAACCCAGGATCGCAACGAACCCACCCAGCAGTTCCAAAATGACCCGACGGTTTCGATTTTCTTGATCAGCTTAAAAGCCGGTGGCGTTGGACTCAACCTGCAGGCGGCAGATTATGTTTTTCTCTATGACCCTTGGTGGAATACCGCTGTTGAACATCAAGCCATTGACCGAGCACACCGGATCGGCCGGAAAGAGACTGTCATTGCGCGAAAATATTTTACAACTCAATCGATCGAAGCAAAAATCCTCGATCTTCAATCGAAAAAAGAGGCTCTTACCGAAGAGCTCTGGAGCGAGCAAGGCCTTATTGAGATGCTCCCTCTTGAGTATGACGAAATTCTGGGTTTTTTTGTCTAGAGGGTCCTTTCCAACCAGCTTATTACTCCATCGGGATGCTCAGCAGATAAAGGCCTACACGTTGATCTGCCATCACAACCCCCTTCTTTGTGATTAAATAACCCCGCTCCGGCCTATCATTTCTCCATACTTGGTAAATAACTTTTTCATCTTCAATTCCAATATAGATTTCAGCCCCATTCAGCACCTTACAAGATAGTCCAAATAGAACGCCCTCTCCGGCTGGATTTTGAATCGACGAAGAACTCCGTTTAAATAGCTCAACCCCTAGATACCAAAATTGATAAACATCTTCCTTTGCACCATCCGCTGTATTCTCTTCCAGGACAGGACTTTCCTCCAAGAGCCGCAGCAGATAAATGTGTACACGAAAATCTGGTGTGGTGACCCCTTCCTTTGTGATTAAATAACAATCCAATCCCGGCCTACCATTTTCCCATACTTGGCAAACAACTTTTTCATCTTCAATTCCAACATAGATTTCAGCCCCATTCAGCGCCTTATGAGACATTCTAAATAGAACGCCCTTTCCGGCTGGATTTTGAATCCCCTCAGACATCCCTTCAAGCATCTCAATTATTAGATGCCAAAATTGATAAACTCCAATCATTCGATGCCGAAATTGATAAACTTTTTGGTCTTCTTTTGACGAGCCTGGCACCATCAAGAGTTGTAATTCTTCTTTCGTCACTGAAGAGAGATCTTCTAAAGGACTTGGCGGGAGATGCGGCCCCATTGGAGGATCTACGGTTTCTTTATCAGCTTTCGTAGGGCGACTAGAAACAACCCATGCAAACAAAGTTAGACAAGCCGAGACGAGCAGATTGGTATGCCACGCAACTTTTTGCCAATGGAGGAGAAGTATCGTGGGAACAAAGCTCGTTGCAAAAAAAAAGACCCCCTCCCGTTTTTTTGACGTGATAAGGCAGTCCATATATCGGCGAACAAGCCTTGGAGTTACTGTCACAACAACAAGAGCAGATGCGCCAATCCAAAGAGAACTCCGCAAAGAAGACTCTGAAGTTAAAAGAAATGAAACCATCTTAACCATTTAAGGAAAAATTATATCATGCTTCATCAATAAAGTCAGCTAAAATAAATTTTATGCCAATTCTCAGAATATATTAGGCACTTACATTGAAATCTGAATCCGTAGACAGCTTCTAAGCTTCGGAAAGACCTTATTTTCTCCTAACTAGTTGATATTCATAGTTATAACACTCTTCAGAGTTTTGTTTCTTGGCAATAAACAATTTATTTTAGCCAATGGAATATTAGTATACTAAAATATTTAATATATGATAAAATACATTAAGTAAATAATAAAAAGGTATAATAATATGACAACATTAATTGGTGATTATAATGAAAAATCAAATACAATAGACAATCTTCCTCAAGCCTCTGAGAATCAGGTAAATCCATTCCTCTATCCTTCTGAAAGCCTAAAACAATACGACGAAATGACCACTCCTCGAGATGTCGCAGGGGAACGAAGCCTTAAGTCGATTGAAAAAGAGAAAGCAGCTTCTCAGGAATTGACTAAAAAACTCGCTTGCGTGACAGATCAAGAAATCAAAGAGCTTCTTGATGTCATTGATACTCTAGACCTTAGAAATGCCCCAAAAGATTCGGTCCTTTTCAGCCAAAAACTCCCCCACATTGCACTAGAGACTTTACGAAGAGGCTTACTAGACCCTCAGCATGGACAAAAACAGGTGGCTACAATACTCAACTTCTGGGCTGCTCTTCAATACCATCAAAACTCTTCGGATCTTGAAACGGTTTCAGTTTTTAGCTCCAAAGCGGAAAAATTGATGAAAATGACGTTCATGCATCCGACAGAGCCTTCCATCGATCCCTTTCTTGAAGGGGATAAATTCGACCTCTTCATGAAAAAAATGAGATCTCTTCCTCCGTCTGAACAACGATTCCTCCTCGTTCCAGATATCCAAGGTGACGATTCTATAGATGTCATCGCTGCCCTAAACGGCGGAGACCCTTTCAAAGCCTCCATTTCACAAGCGACCAATGAGACAGGCATTAATGTTTTTAATCGATTGACCTATCAAGAAATGCCTATGCGAATCATTCCTTCTAATGGAATGATGCAGGCATTTTTAGATGCTCAATACGGGGAAGACGCCGTTGAAATCAAACCTCGCGTTTACCTTTCAACCCTCCGACATATCTATGATAACCGCCTCACCAATACCTGCGATATGATGGTGCCAACTCCCGATGATAAAGGAAAAAGTCGATGCCCTAGTACTGCTGATGGCTTCCAAGCTCCCTGGTACGATTTTCCTTATCACGATTTTTATCATGCTATTGCCACATCAGCTGTAGGGCAAACCTATAGAAAAATAGGGATTATTGCATCAGATGCCATACGCACCTATGCAAAAACAGCCCCTGCTGAAGATCAAAAGGGACTAGGCCAACTTGCTGTGATGATGGTTGACATGGATTACCCTTTCTTTCTCCACTTTTTTAACCACTTAGGATTTTCTCAAGAAGGGATTTTTTGGTTAACAATCAACCAACAAATTTTACAACAAAAATTAAAATACAAAAACCATGAGACACTCAAACAACTAGGTATTACCCCTCCCTATCGAGTAGATCTTATTTCAGAAGAAAGCGAGTTAGGGGTATTTAACGCACTTTATCATACTTTTGTTTATGAGCAGCAAGGTTCTTCTGAGCTCAACAAAGAGAGCTTCATAGAGGTTGTAACAAGTTACAAAAGTCAGCTAGAAGAGTTATTAGAAGAAGATGATGAAGAAAACACTGCAACGCTGCTTTCTCGACCTATTGTACGACTGGGAATAAAGCTAGGAATGATTGATTTAACTTCTCCTGGGCAGCAGCCATCATTAGATGATGAACATTTTTCCTACGATGAGGTCTATTCTGTCTTTTCATCATGAGGGTGTTCTTCTTCAAGGAGCTCCTGGGCTGCCGTTTTAAGGGTTGCAAGTCCCTTTTCAAACCCAACTTGCTTAAGAAGTTGATCTAAATAGCTAATTTCCGTAAGCAGCTGATCATTAACTGTTTCTAGCTCTGAGATCCTTTTTAACATCTGTTCTTTATCCATATTTTCACCATCCTATAATTGATGGAGGTAGCTCGCAAAACTCCGATTTTGGGCCAAATCGGAGTTTTGCGAGCTGCCTCGATAATTATAAACATGCAAGATCTATGCCTTTAAAGAATCCTAGGAAAGAAGAGGGGTAACTGCTTCAAACTGGAGGAGCTCATGCTTGATACGGGGGTCGGGAGTAAAGGCGCCAAAGCCTCCTGTTTTGGGAATAACGCGATGGCAAGGGATGAGAAGAGGGAAGAGATTCCCCCGGCAGAAATTGCCGATGGCTCGGGCGGCCTTTGGATGGCCAATCGCCTCCGCAATGTCTTGATAGGTAACGGTTGTCCCTAGGGGAACCGCTTGAAGAAACGAAGCTGCCCTCCGAGCAAAGGGTGTTTTAGGCAGCGGAAGGGGAAATGGCATCCATTTTCTTTTAGCATAACCCTCCAAGTAAGGAAGAAGAACATTCTGAAGAGTCTTTGAAGGACACTCTAAAGTAAATGCAGAAGACAAAGAGAGGGTAATACGAATCATCATATCACCTTGAAGATGAACTTTGATACCTACTCTAGGAAAAGAGGAGATCAATTCTCCCAACTGATTTGTCCAATCATTTGATCAAGTCGGTTGAGCTCTTTCCATTTAGATTCGGAGACGAGATCCCCATCGTAAAAGTATTCGACCTGGGCAATCCCGTCAACATAGTACTTGGAAGGACCATGCCGATGATCATTTTCCCAAAGGATCTCTTGAGCAACTGCTTCTCCATCAAGATAGTGAATTTCAAGACCGTTTTTCATTCCATCTAAGTAGTGAACTTCAACGGAGCGGGCTCCATTTTTATAAAATGTTGTTTTCCCGTGCAGCTTTCCATTAATGTATTCTTTGACAGCTAAAGGTTCTCCGTTTTCTGCAAAACTTTTTTTCTCTCCATGGAGAAGACCTTTCATAAAAAAGGCAATGCTTTCGGGGGCTCCGCTGCCGTAGAAAGTCGCTCTTCTGGAGATTTGCCCTTCGTCGATTTCCTCTTTGGCAAGCAAAATCCCTTGAATGTCTCGAATGACTCGCTCCCCTTTCCCTTTTTCAACTCGAGCCTCAATCTCATTTTGTCGATTAAAGTATTGCCCTTCAACAAGCTCGACTCCAGCATACTCCTCTGTTGACATCGGTGTTCCATCGGTATACCACTTTGTCGATGCAAAACGAGATGGAGAGAGCTGCACCTCTTCACGTAGGGGCATTCCATAAATGTCGTACAAAATTTGTTTAACAAGATTCCCTTGATTATAAAGATAGTAGGCTTCTACGGTCTGGCTATTTGGAAATGTATGCGTTGTAGGTCCATGCAAGACACCATCTTCATAAGTGGAAGTGATGGTAACACCTGTTTTCAAAAAGGTAATCGCTTGCCCTGGATATTTTTTCTTTTTAAATTCATCTTTAGAGACTGCATATCCATATTTGTGAACATAACGTTCAGAAACAACGTTGTTTTCTTTTTCATTTTTATAGCAACCCGTCAGCAATACGATGCAGCATCCCACGATGGCAAAAACAAAGCGATGCATGAAAAACCTTCCTGTCATAAACTCCATCATACGAGATTGCTCAACTTTTCCGCCACAGAATGTATTAGTTTACGGTGTTCTTCATGGACTGTCTCATCTGTGATCGTTTTATGCCGATCTCGATAGATGAACCGAAAAGTCACATTTTTTTGATCAGAGCCCAGCTCAGCGCTGGTGAATGAATCGATCATTTCAAAGGACTCCATATGAGGGGAAGCAGACGATTGAATCAAAGAGGCCAGTGTCGCGTAAGAATGATAATTGGATACCGTCACCGTCCAATCCCTTGAAGAGGAAGGGTAAGTCGCAAGAGGTTGGAACCGAAATGGTTTTTTCTTAAGTTCAAGAATGTCATTTAGATTCAGTTCAGCAAAAAAAAGTCGTCCCTGAAGGTGGGATTTGAGGACAATGTCAGGATGAATTTCTCCAAAAACCCCGATCAGAACATCGCCTACCTTTACTTGGGCTTGTCTCCAAGGATGAAGGGTGTGGAGATTAGAAGAAGCATATTGAACTTCTTTAAGTTGAAGGGCTGAGGCGAAATTTTCAATGATTCCTTTGAGATCAAAAAAATCAAACAGCTGAGGCTTGCGATCAAAGTGAGGGTGCCTTGAAAATCCTGTGAGAAGAATGGCTGCACAAGAAGGCTCCTCAATGATATCCCCTTCCCGAAAATGGATTCTCCCAATTTCAAAGAGTGATAAATCGTGATGTTGGTGATTAAAATTATGGCCTACGACTTTTAAAAGCCCGGGAAGCAAGGAGGTTCGAAGTACCGATTGATCCATCGAGCGAGGATGAAGAACGCGAAGAGTCGATGCATCAGGAAGGTGTCTTTCCACCGCTTGTTCATGCTCTGCAGGACTGATCAGATCGCAGGTGATGCACTCTTGAAGTCCCTCTTTGAGCAAGATTTCTCGCGCTTTTGTTTCGAGAAGAAACAAAGGAGCATCTGTGAGCGCCCCAGAAGAATAAACAGGACAATGCTTTGGAATCTTTCCATATCCATAGAGACGAGCAACCTCCTCGATGAGATCCACCTCGATTTTCAAATCATTCCGATAAGAAGGAACTGTTACATAAAGCCCTTCTTCACCTTGGACAACGTTCATCTCCAGACGCTCAAAAATAGAGAGGATTTCACCCAGGCTTAAAGAAATTCCTAAGATTTGCTCTATGCGCGAAGGACGGCATGTGATTGTTCGTGCCTCTTTGCGGCGAGGATATTTATCCATAATCGGATGAACCTCTCCTCCTCCAACCATGCAAATCAATTCTGCAATCCGGTCGAGAACTCGAGGAGTACTTGCTTCATCAATTCCTCGAGCAAAACGGCTTGACGCATCGGTCTTTAAGTCCAGAAGCCGGCTCGATTTTCGAATCGTCTGCGGGTTAAAGGAGGCTGCTTCAATTAAAATATTCTGAGTCGTAGTCGTGACCGCAGAGGAAAGCCCCCCCATGATCCCTGCAAGCGACAAAGGGCCCTTTTGATCGCAGATTAAAAGGGTTTGCGCAGGGATTTCACGCGTAGATCTGTCAAGGGTTTGAAACTGAAAAGAAGCAGGGGCTTGCTTAATAGCAATAGAACCCTCGATTTTATCTAAGTCGAAAATATGCCCCCCATGCCCCAGCTCCAGCATCACATAATTGGAAATATCAACAATTGTATTGATGGAGCGAAGTCCACACTGAGTAAGCCTCTGCTGAAGCCAGGCAGGAGAAGGACCCACTTGAACCCCACGCATGATGCGACATGAAAATCGCGGGCATTCCTCCTGGTTTTCAATTTGAACATCGATCTTCTCGTTTCCAGCAACTTGAACCTTCGGCTCTACAAGATGGAGCTTGAGATTAAGTGAAGCAGCTAGCTCCCTTGCAACGCCAAGAACGCTTTGACAGTGGCCTAAATTTGGGGTGAGAGAAAGGTCGAAAATGGGATCAAGGACAACAGCTCTCACATCAGTACCCAAAGGAATATCTGAAGATAGCTCCACAATCCCTTCATGATCATCTGATAACTTGAGTTCTTTGGAAGAGCAGAGCATCCCCTCCGACTCGACATCGCGGATTTTGCTTTTTTTAATCTTCCATATTTTTCCATCATCATCTGTCAGGTGTGCGCCAACCCGCGCAAAGGCAACCTTGATCCCTTCACGGCAATTCGGCGCTCCGCACACCACTCGATATTCTCCCTCTCCATCGGTCACTTTGGCAACCCGGAGTCGATCGGCATTGGGGTGTTTCTCTGCGGACAAAACTTTTCCAACTACTATTCCCTCAAAAGTCGCCTCATGCCCTGTGATTGCTTCGACTTCAATCCCTAAATTGGTGAGGCTGCAGGCAATTTCTTGCGCTGTTTGAGTGAGAGGAATAAACTGTTTTAACCACGAGAGCGGGACTTTCATTTAACAATCCTTCAGTGTAGAATAGTTAAAGGATATCACAATTAAACATGCTTATGCAACATCCGCCGTCAGATCCATGGGAGAAAAAAAGCCGTTTTCTAACTCAGCTTTTGATTTGGAGCGGAGCACTCAATATCGGCCTTCTCTCTTCCCTGATTTACCTCGTATTTCGAGAGCGGCCTGAAGCGATTCCCTTTGAACTGCCACCTGTTTCCCATGAGTGGACTCAGGCGACGAATCAAGAAATTCTAACTACTTTTGCCACCCTCTCATGGGGAGAACTTGTCGCCTATTTGGACAATCGAGACGTTGCGCAGGAAGGGTATAAAAAACGGGATCTTGCACTGGCAAGCTTAGTTGCTTTTCATGGCCTTGATATTGACAAAGCCCTTCAAGGAACTTGGATCCAAAAACGGTCGATTGTATTTGCACGGAAAGAGGGGCCTGAAGAAATTACTTTAACTCTCTACCCAGGCTTAACCGAAGATCAGTTCCAAGCAGTCATTCGATTCATTCAAACGGAAAAATTCCCTTTAACTGCCCAAGGCCTTTTCTACGAGCTTCAGCATACCCTGCCCCCTCGGGAAGCAGCCTTACTAGAAGCGTTTTACTTAACTCCAGAATTTAGCTCCATTCAGACCCTTTGCGAGCGGTGCGGCGTCAACCTTCCCCGCGAGTTTTTGATAGAACTGATCACTCAAGGCGAGTGGAAAGTCTTGCATCAATTTACACAGGAGCAAAAACAAGGGCTTGATCTAACTCCTGAACGTTTAAAAAAACTTCTACTCACCTATACTCGCCATCGATCGACTTTTGCCGCCAAGCTCTTGCTCCACTGGAACCCAGAATTTTTACTCAAACGGCTTGAAGACCCAGATTTAATCGCCTTTCTCGATCTATTCAAGGAGCCGTCCCCTCCTCTTGACTCTCTGTTGAAAGAACTGATCACAAGCCCCCGATCCGACGCCGTCTGGAAAAAAGCGGCAGAGTGCCTTTATCTCTTTGCTCAAATACCGCTTCCCGATCCCTATGATCATCGCATGACGCTCACCACTTTTGCCGGCGCTTCGTTTCCCGCTCCTCCCAAGCCCATTCCCAAACCCATTCAGGAAGAGCCCCCTCCATCCAAACAAGCGCCTTTAAAACACACGATCCAGCGGGGAGACAATCTTTGGAAAATTGCTAGGCGGTATAAAGTCTCGATTCAAGCTCTTCGTGAGGCAAACCACCTTGAATCCGATAAGCTCCGCGAAGGGAAAACGCTTCTTATTCCAGCTAAGGGCCCGTCAATGAATAACTTCCCATCTTAAACCGCGCGAAAGTTCCCGCGATTGAGTTGTCGGAGAGGGGGGGTGTATTCATCGATACTTCCCCCCTCTCCGACAACTCAATCGCGGGAACTTTCGCGCGATTTAAGATGAGGAAGTTATTCATTGACGGGCCCTAAGGAACCGGATCGACGCCCCCTGGGTTCCACGGATGACAGCGGCAGATCCTTTTCACCGCAAGTCCTACTCCCCTCATCACCCCATGCTTTTCCAACGCCTCAACGGCATACTGAGAGCACGAGGGATAAAATCGGCAGGTTTCCCCAATCAAGGGACCGATTGTCCATTGATAGAGACGAATCAATCCAATTAATATTGAACCTATCCCGATAAAAAGTTTCAGTCGATTTTCGGGTTCTTTTGAGCCGATTTTTGATCCATTTTTAGGGGGCAATATACTTTTGTCGATATGGCCCCCTAAAAATGGATCAAAAAGCGACCAAAATAATCCCGAAAATCGACGAAAAATTTTATCGGGATAGGTTCTTACTCTAAATAACATGAAAAAGGTCTTGTAAAATCACAATGAAAATCTCAATACAAATCAAAATGATAATGGTCCATTCCAAGCGAGAGGAGTGTTGATGATTGAGCTCATTGCTTAAAATTTCAAATAGCTCATGTACAACGCCCAGCCGTTTGTTCAAGATCTCAACCCTCTTATTTGTATCCAGGTAATGGGTTGTACGACGGTAAAAAGGTTCCAGTTCAGGATAATTCCAGAAAAACTCGGGAGTATCTAAAACCTCGCTATGCAGATTAATGAAGTTTCTTTCGATAAAAAGCTCTCCCATTTTGCAAGAGATCTCTTTGCGAGACATGGAGATTTTTCCTTTCGTTGCAAGATCTTCGGGAAGATATTTCGTATTGTCAATGGTCTTTTGAATCATCTCTTCAAAAGTTGTGAGCTTAACCGATTGGGCAAGCCCATAAGAAATCGAGAGCTTTGTTAGCGTATTTTTTGTAGGAAGAGAGATTTCATCCTCTTCAATCCGCATGTTCTCACCGTAAATGTAGGTAAATTCATCCATTTCCGGTTTAGAAATAGAATTTTTTTCGAACTCTTTTAAAGACTCCAAAATCGCCCGCTCTTCCTCTTCGATAAACCCCCATAAGACGATACATCCATAGGAAAAATAAAAAACATCCCCCTTTGGCCTTCGATCTTCCTTCAATAAAATGTGGACGCACTCTCGAAAAAGCTGGGCAGAGCCAAATTTTTGCAAGGACTGAAAAAGGCGGGGAATATCATAAGACGCTGCTGTGCAATACGTCGTACATCGCATAACTTCTGTTATAGCCGATCTTTCTTATAAAGGGAAGGAAAGGAACTAAAAAATTAGTTTAATAGGGTTGGAATTGAAACGGGACTCTTGGAAATAGAGCCAGCGGTATCCGGTGAAAAATTATGGAGTTTTTTGATCAACTCTTTTAAATTCCCAATAGAAGTAAGCTTCTTGTGAACATACTCTTTTACTTCATCGCTTGCGTTTCTAAAATTGAGGTTTAATTTATCAGAGTGATATTTCGTTAGCGCCTTATTTAATTCTGATAAGTTTGTAATTCCTTTCACACATTCTTCTTCTGGAACCCCTAATTTCTCTGCTATGAGGTTAAAATCAATTGTAACCATGTCGAATGCAGACTCTTCGATCCATTCAATAGGGTCAAAAGAATTGATTGCTTGCTGAATAGAAGTCAGCTGTGCTTGTCGTTGGAACGAAAAGCAACGAGCAAAGATCCATCGAATGAACCCACAGACAGTGTAAAATGCCCGCTCCTTGTTAAGAGTTGAGCGACGCTCCATCTCTTTCAAGATATTCAATGAAGACTCCATTTTTCCTTTCAATTGCACAACACTTTGAATAAAATCGTCCGGGATCTGCTCTGTGCTATTGCTGAGGTAAACAGCAGTGATATAGCTTGCGATAGCGACTCTCAAATAGCTCGTTCTAAAAAAATGGGTTGCAATTTTGTAAATAAGCTCAAGGGAAAGTTTTATACCCTCTGGCGCTTCGGGATTCTCTGGTATAGAAATGCAGTTCCCTTTGCAATAAATATAATTGTGTCTTTCTGAGCTCTTGGGCTTAATGTCAGTGGAAATGATTACGTCGGCTATTTGCCAAGGCTGAACAACGCTTTGTAGATATGCATTTGGATCTAAACTCATGCGTTCTACTATAGCAAATTATATCAATTTAGTCACGGGTTTTTAAAAAAAAATATATAATTTTTTTGACATCTCTTTAGAGATGCTCCAATATCCAGGACAGAGGTAGAAAAAGACGTCTTTACCCGCTATGTCTTGAATGCCAACCTACCAAAATAACTTTTCAAAAACGTGCCACTTCACAAATCCGATTGATTTCTTTCAGAGGACTTCGTTAAGATAAGCGACTTATTACATATGCGGGAGTGGCGGAATTGGTAGACGCGCTACTTTGAGGTGGTAGTGAGGAAACTCGTGTGGGTTCGAGTCCCACCTTTCGCATTTTTCACAAATCCCATTTCTTCATTAAGAGGCTATCTCTCTAGATCGTATTCCTGTAGAGCGGAATTGAACCAACCCTTCAATTTTTGATAGCTAGTCAGGGGTTTTCATTCAGACTCTAAAGTCATCTCGTGATCTCTTGCATACCCAACCCAGCTTTAAACTCGTCTTGGATTAAATCGACATAATATACATATATTTAGAGAGAAAGCAAGCGTTTCTATGGGAATTCAACGGACCCCCTAATGCTTGTTATAGGGCAAAGAACTTTGAATCTTGCTTGCTTATGCTTGACAATTTTCTTGAAAACCACTAAAACTATTAGTAGTAGACAAGAATATAATCAAGTAGGCATTTATGAAGCTAGACGACTTTTTCGCCTTACATAAGGTCTTTACTTTCAAAGAGATTGAGCTCAGTCTTTCGAGTGACGTGGGTTCATCTACCAAAAACTCAACTCTTTATAACCTGCTTACTTATCATCAGAAACAAGGGCATATCCTTCGCATTCGTCGAGGACTATATTATTCTGTGCCTAAGGGCTTGGATCCAACTGATTGCCTTGTTGATCCATTCTTAGTAGCTAGTAAAATGGCAGAGGATTCTGTAATTGCTTATGGATCTGCCCTTGATTTGCATGGGAAACTCCACAGTATTCAAAACCGAATGATTTATTTGACCAAAAAACGAGTGATGGCTTCTTTTGATTTTCGAGATATTAAGTATCAAGCTGTAGCTATTCCCTCAGCGTTGAAGGCAGCAAGTCAGGAAACATTCGGAATACAATCAATAGATCGGCTTGGTCCACCAGTTTTTGTTACAAGCCTTGAACGGACATTAGTTGATGTATTAGATCGCCCTTATCTATGCGGTTCATGGGAAGAAATATGGCTCTCCCTTGAGAGCATCGAATACCTGGATATGGATCAGGTGCTAACGTATGCCCTTCTTTTAGCCAATTCGACTACTATTGCTAAGCTAGGGTTTTTCTTAGAAACCCATCAAGCAGCACTAATGATTCCTGAGCATTATCTTGAAGAATTGCGTAAGCATCGTCCAGCCAAACCTCATTACATGGACCGTAATCAAAGTGAACCCCAGAAAATGATCGCTAAATGGAATTTGGTAGTTCCTCTAAGCTTGATCAATCGCTCATGGGAGGAGCCTAATGCAAACAAATGATTTGCTCAATCATGTTGCCAAATTCAGAAGGACTTACAAAATAAAAAAGCCGAACGTTTGGACAATTCTGACAAAACGTTCGGCAATATGCCGATGACTGGACTCGAACCAGCACTCTATTGCTAGAAGTAGATTTTGAGTCTACCGCGTCTACCAATTCCGCCACATCGGCATAAGAAGGAGGGATTATGGACAAAAGACGATTTTCCTGCTGCCCTAAAAATTATCGCTTGGGGGATGTTTCACTTTCCCAGGGATAAGATTCCCGCTGCCGATGTTGAGGGGGGGGCAGAGGATAATGGGTCTCATGATGATACCGGTAGACATACTCTCCTTTCGCGTTTTGCTCCTTTAAGCGAGACTTCTCTGATGTTTCATGCCCGGAGCATCCAAGGAGGGTAAGAAGAATTCCCTTTTGCAGAATAATAAACATTTTTTTAATGTGTGGGTTAACCCGATGGAACAGCATGAAACAAATTCTCCTACAAAATCACGAGACACTCTTATTTACAGAAGGACATATCACACTTGCGAAAAATAGCCAAATTCTACTGCAACTTTTGCGAGATCGAAGTTTTGACCTTGTCATTGTTGAAGATCTTGACATATTTGACCAAGCCCAAAAAGAGTTTCCCCACGTTCCAATAGCTATCGCTTCTTTCATTGGGTCCATTTCCCAAGCGGTCGAAGCAATGCGCAGGGGCGCTGTCGATTATCTTGTCAAACCTCTTTCGACAGATCACATTGAAAAACTCTTAAGCCGCCTTAAAGAGCCGCCTCAGATCAAGCGAAAAACATCTTCTTCTAAAAGAAAGCGTCAAGAAAACATCTTAGCTGAAAGCATGATCATGCAGAAGGTTCTTGCCGATATTGAAAAAATTGCACAAAGCCATGCAGCCGTTTTAATCACAGGAGAGTCGGGGACAGGAAAAGAAGTGATCGCTCATTCGATTCACTACCAATCTCCTCGCTCGCGCTACCCTTTCATCAAAGTCAATTGCGCTGCAGTGCCAGAATCGCTCATCGAATCGGAGTTTTTTGGCCATGAAAGAGGAGCTTTCACAGGCGCCCTTGAAGAGCGGCTGGGCCGTTTTGAGCTTGCCCATCAAGGAACTCTTCTCCTAGATGAAGTGTCAGAAATACCCCTTGGGCTGCAAGCTAAACTCCTCCGCGCGGTCCAAGAGCAAGAATTTGAAAGAGTAGGAGGAACAAAACCGATTCATGTCGATGTCCGCCTCATTGCGACATCGAATCGAACTATGAAAGAAATGGTCGATCAAAAGCTCTTCAGAGAAGACCTTTATTTTCGGCTGAATGTGATTCCAATTCACCTACCTCCTTTGAGAGAGAGGAAGGAAGATATTTTAGGGCTTGCTACTTATTTTTTAGACCGGTTTTGCGAAGAAAATCAGAGGCGCAAAAAACAGATTTCCCCTGCTGCCCAGAATTGCCTGCTCGATTATCCATGGCCCGGAAATATTCGAGAGCTCGCAAACACAGTGGAGCGAGCCGTTGTTATGCATTCCGCGGATATCCTTGAAGCCTCCCATCTTCATCTAGACCCCATTGCACCTGCTCTTCTGACCCTTCCCATGACAAGAGAAGGGACACTAGCTGAAGTTGAAAAGCACCATATTCTAGAAATCCTCTCTCGTTGCAATCACAATCGAACGCGGGCAGCTGAGGTCCTCGGCATTAACGTGCGGACACTACGCAATAAGCTTCATCAATACCATTTGCAATAAATCACAGAAATTTTTAACCTGATTTCATGAATTTTCGATGGTTACTTATCTTGTGCGCCTGTCTTACAACGAGCCTTCGGGCAGCTGATGTCTCTCTTGAGCTCAACCTCGAAGATGATCCTAATTACAGGATGGAGATGACAGCTCCAGAAGGATGGAATCTTCATGCCGATAAGCAACTCATTAATACGATCCACCTGCAAGATACGACATCCTTGGGGCATAGCGGGGGATATGCATTGATTTCTTTTGCTAAAAACCAGCCGAACACTTTCGAGCGGCGAGAAAGATATTTCTCTCGGATAAGTGAATGGCTCGTCTCCCGTTATCCTGAGGCTATTGTTGCTAACACGCCCCCTCCTTCATTTCCCGGATTTCCCTCTTTAACGGTTTCCCGATCTCTTGCAATCGATACCCAAAAAGAAGGCAAGGATCGATTTGTCAAGATTATTTTATTCCACACGGAAGGGCACATCTGCAGCCTCTTCATCATCCATGAAAGCTTAGAAAAAGCAGACGCGGCTTTGGGACATATCGCAGCCTCCTTACGGCTCACAAAAACATTTTAAGTACTCTTCGATCATCTCTCGAAGAAATTTCCACCGATGCTGCGAAAATGGAATCTCGATATTGAGTTGATAGATTCTTTCAAGGACTTCAAGCGCCGGCTTAAGCGTCAATTGATAAGCTTTTTCATGAGAGAGCTCTTCTTCATAAAGAATAGCTTTTCCACTTCCTTCTATCTCATGCTCTAAAGACTTTGCAAACTCTAAGCACTTGCGAAAGCTTCCCTGAAACTGGGCTAAAGCCTCCTGAAGCTGATCAGCTGTGAGACCCATTGGATGCTCTCCTATCATTTTCTTGATGGCTGAATCGACCGCCTGCCCATGAGAAAGAAACGGTTTAATCTCCTCCCAATTCCGATGAGGAATATGGGAAAAACCGAGCCCTTGACCTGTTGCATTCATGAATGTTATGTGAGGATACATTTTTGTGTAGGCATCAATGGTTTGCCGCTCCATCACCCACTTTACAAGTGTTGCGACTCTCTTCCCCTGCATCCCCTTGCGATACACCGACTGCTCTCCTGCGCGCGTCTCTTTTTTGCGCTGAGTTAAATGGACTGGAACTCCTGGTGCATAATGAGTCCCTTTCATATAGGCAAGATCGACCCCAGCTAAAATGATTGGCGAGCATCCCCAAAAACAAGCTAAAGCAAGGGCAAGCGTCGTCACAGAAAGAGCTTCCCTGCCTAAGTCAAGCCCAATATCTGCCTCTGTCAACCCCAGCTGCTGTTCAATCGCTTTTTCTAGGGGGCTTCCCGTTGGAGATCGAAGGTAGCCATAAGGACCCTCAAAGAGGTCAAAGACTCCAGGATAAAGCCGATTTCCATAAATCAAGGGAAGATCTTTCCACTGGCACCCTTTTAAGCATTCTTTTTCTTGTGCATTGGGGTCAATTGCAACACCTAAATGAGGCCGTACTTCCATATGGGAAAGCGCCGAGAGAGCAGACCCGCACCCTATCAACACCACTTGATCCCGAATTATTTTAAGCTCAGCCGCAGCCCCCGATAGCGACGGGCCAGCTCCACAGATGACCGCTGGAAGCCCCGCAAAATCGTTTCTCGTCCGATTCACATAGAAGGCTGAAGGGAGCTTTTGAAAATTGGAAAGAATATTGCGGTGGAGGAGATGCCCTGAGAGAACTTCTGATGTCAGAGAATTCCATAACACGGTCTTGCGAAGCAGGGCTAGTTTGACCGCTCGAAAAGAAGCAGAGGCTCCTTCCATTGTGATAACAGCCACCCGCTCTAGAGGAAACTGTTTGGCGCACTCCTCTAAAATCTCATCTCGTTGAGATGCAAGAAACCGAAGGTGCACTTGAGGGTGCTGCAGAAGCCTTTCTCCCCACTCAAGTGAACTAAGCCGATGAATGGCATAAAGATTTTCCTCTAAAAAGATCAGCTGCCTCCCACTCACAGCCTCGAGCCACTCTTGAAGTTCTAAAAAAGGCCTTCCTTCAGCCAGTCCATAGATGTAAATGGCATCGAGATGCTCAAGTGAAAGGCGTGCAATCGCAAGGTGGACACGTGCATCAAGTCCCTCTGGGCTATCATAGGCAAGCGCTGGATCAAAGTGTGAAAGATGGAGCTGAAGTTGAAGATCTGGGTACCGATCAAGAAGGGGCATTAAGGGCCTGTCGTCAATTAAGGTTTCGTCGCTTTTTGGGGCTTTTTGAGCCAATTTCCGCTTTATTTGGTGGGGGTTATATCAACTTTCGTATATTACCCCCACCAAATAAAGCGGAAATTGGCCAAAAAGCGACGAAATCTGAGTTTTAAGACAGCTTCTAAAACTCTAGATTTTTTTCATGGGTTTAGAATAAAATTTAAGTTAAATTTTAAAGGAGATCCTTCTGATGACAAGCTTTGCAGCAATAATTTGTTTATTCGCCTTCCATGGAGGGCCTGCAGACCATTTTGCCACCTTCGCAGAGAATTTAACAGAAAATGGGTATGAAGTTCAAATCTTTGCATCAGGGCCTGCTTTACAAAAATTTCAAAGTCGTGGAATCGATGTCATCCAAGTTGATATAGAAAATCTTTCTCCAAAAGCCGCAGCCAATTTAGCCTCAAGCCTTGCCAAACGTTGCTGCAAAGCCTCTGCCGTGATGACAGATGTTGGACACTCCTTTGATATCTCCCTTCAGGAGGCCCTGGCCAAAGAAGCTCCAGAGGCTCTCCGCCTAGCTTACTATGACAATCCAGAACCTTATGTTCCAGGAGGATACTCTTCTGTAGCGGCAAAAGTCATGCTCGCAGCTAGCAAAGCCTTATTCGCTAATGCAAATCTTGCTAAAGCTGCTCTTTATGAAGAGCCCAATAAGGCAATCAATTTAGATGCGAGCCGCCGAATAGGGCTTGGTTATTATCCCACTGCTCAAGCCGAAAAAACGAGGAAACAAAGAAAAGAAGAATGTGACACGCTCCGCACACGATTCTTTCAGCAGCACGCTTTAGAAGATAAAGAGCAAAAAATATTTGTCTACATGGGAGGCAATAACGACGAATATTTTACAAAAGCTTTTCCGGCATTCCTTCATTTTCTTGCTGAAGGAGCAAATCAATCTGACTTATCGAATTTCATCATTCTTTTTCAGCAGCACCCTGGAGCTAAAAGTAAAAACCGGGATGGCCAAGAGCTCGACAACTGGATTAATGAGCAGGGAAAGAATGCAAAAGCTGCTACAATTGTCAAATCAGACTGGTCTTCAGATGAGGTTCAAATCGTAGCCGATGGGATTTTATACTACCAAACAAGCATGGGGCCTCAGTTTGCACTCGCAGGCATCCCTATCATTCAAGTCGGTCACAACACGTATGAAGACATCCTTGTGAGAAACCATTTATGCCCTTCTGCGACGACTTCCTCAGAATTTGTTAAAGCACTTTTAGAGGTAAAACCTGAGGCTATCTCTGAAGAGCGGCAGCAACTCCTCTTCAAGGGCTTAGGGATAACATCTGATTGGTTCAAAATATTTAAACAAGCCATCACGCCGTTGAAACAATCCGATTAAAAAGCAGTGGCATCTTAGAAGCTGTCTTAAAACTCAGGTTTCGTCGCTTTTTGGAGGATTTTGAGCCAATTTTCGCTTTATTTGGTGGGAGTAATATACGAAAGTTGATATAACCCCCACCAAATAAAGCGAAAATTGGCTCAAAAAGCGACAGAAACTGAGTTTTAAGATAGCTTCTTAGAGACTGTCTCCGCTATGATAGACGAGTCATGAGAAAATTATTTTTAATTTTTGCCTATCTCATCCTTTGCACAGGATGCTCGCCTCCTCCAGAGCAGAAACCTATTATTTTAGTCTCCATTCCTCCCTATGCAGATTTAATCAAAAAAATCGTTGCAGATGAGGCTTCGATTCAAATTTTTGCTCCGCCGGGATCGAACCCTCACGTCTATGAACCCTCCCCTGAGCAGGTTCACCAGTTCACTCAAGCAAAAATTTGGTTTCGCACGGGAGATCCGATTGAACGGAAGATCGTCCAATTTTTAAAACCGTACAACGTCCAAATGGTCGACCTTTCGCATAACAAAGCCGTTTTGGATACCGAATGCCACGCTCATCACCATGACCATGAGGAAAAAGATCTTCACCTTTGGCTAAGTCCGCTCATTGTCGCTGAGCAGGTGGAAGAAATCACCCGCGTTTTGATTGAGTCTTTTCCCAACCTGAAGCAATCTTTCGAGGAAAATAGCAAAGCTTTAATCGATCGACTTAAGCAACTGGATGCCCATATCAGCCAAAAGCTTGCGCCTTTTAAAGGAAGCCGCCTGCTGATTTCACACCCTTCCCTCGCCTACTTCTGCGAGCGGTATGGACTGCACCAACTGTCTATTGAAGTGGAAGGAAAGGATCCGCTTCTCCGAGACATCGCTTCTCTCATGGATGAGCTCAAAGAGCATCCCATCCCTGTGGTGTTTACTCAGCCACAATATAATAACAAAGGGGCCCTTCTCATTGCAGATCAGCTCCACCTTCCCTCTCAGGAAATCGATCCTTATGCCGAGGATTATTTTGAAATGTTAGAGCTCGTGACGGAAGCGATTGTAACCCATTATTAGATTCATGACAATTCAAGCGCGCCATCTCTGCTTTCAGTATGATGAAAATCCTCTTCTTCAAGATGTTTTTTTAGAGATTTCTAGAGGGGAGTGCGTCGCTATTTTCGGACCTAATGGGGGTGGGAAAACAACGCTCCTCAAGCTTTTAATGGGTTTTTTGAAACCGGACTCAGGAGAGGTTTTAATCGATGGGAAAACCCCTCTCAAACGGCGAGAACGTATCGGCTATGTACCTCAAATTTCCAACCTCGACAAGCAGTTTCCCATCACCGTTCTCGATGTTGTCAAAATGGGCGCTCTTTCACCCTCTCTTTTCCGTTCCTATGCGCGTGATAGCCACGATGAAGCCCTTGAAATGTTAAATAAAGTCCAACTAAAAGAGATGGCGCCAGCCCCCTTCGGCTCCCTCTCTGGAGGACAATCGCAGCGGGTTTTGATCGCCCGAGCGCTCATGGGCCATCCCGACTACCTTTTTCTAGATGAAGCCACAGCCAATATCGACCCTTCTGCTGAAGAGCATTTTCATGCTTTGCTCAAACAGCTTAAAGGAGACTTGACCATTGTCATGGTCACCCACGATCTTCCTATGGTGATGTCGTATATCGACCGCTTCTTCTGCGTCTATGGAACGATAACCCCCTATTCTCCCGCAGAGGTCTGCAATCATTTTGCTCAAGGGCTCTACCACCCGCCTCTTCAACCTAGGAGAAAATAAATAATGCACCCTTTTCTCTTCACATCCTTACTCGCTGGAATAGCCTCCTCCATTACCAGCGGAATCATCGGATCGTATGTCGTCATTAAACGGATTGTCTTTATTAGTGGAAGTATCGCCCACTCTGTGTTGGGAGGAATGGGGCTTTTTTTATGGCTTAAAAGAACCTATCACTGGGAGTGGCTCGATCCCTTGTACGGAGCACTCCTTGCAGCGATCCTCTCCGCTTTTCTCATTGGATGGATTCACCTCAAATACCGCGAACGGGAAGATACCGTCATCGCCGCCATTTGGTCGACGGGAATGGCGCTCGGCGTGATCTTCGTTTCACTGACACCGGGCTACAATGTCGAATTGATGAACTTTTTATTCGGCAATATTTTGTGGATTTCGCACTCTGATCTGGTGCTCTTGATGTCTCTGACCCTACTTGTCATCGCTTTAACGGCTCTCTTACATCAAAAATTTCAAGCCGTCTGTTTTGATGAGACTGAGGCAGAGCTTAGGGGAGTATCCGTGAAAAAATACTACCTTATTTTACTGAATCTCGTCGCTATTTCTGTTGTGATCTTGATTCAAATCGTAGGAGCTATCCTCGTGATTGCCATGCTTGCCATCCCAGCCGCGATCGCAAGCCATTTTTCAAAAAAACTATCCCATCTGATGATTCGAGCTATCATCTTAGGGGCCTTCTTTACAACAATCGGGCTGGCATTGTCTTTTTATCTGAACTGGCCTCCAGGGGCAACCATTGCACTCGTTGCAGCTCTTGCCTATACTGGCCATTTCTCTCGAGGTTATAAGGCTGTATACCGCTGAATGATTTGCTGCCACCCCGATTTTTTAGGGTGCATCTTTGTATGACGAGCTGAGCGTGAGTGCCCTTTTCTGTGAGACTTAAGGTGTTCTTTTCTCTTCATAAATCTCCTATTTTTGCAGAGCCGACAAATTGTCGACCAGTTTTTGAGGAATTTTTTTCACTTCTTCGTGAGTCGAAGGATGGTGCTTACGGTGATTTTTAATTGTGATCTTTGATCCTTTTTTTTTACCCCAGGTCTTCATCAGTTCCCCCCTCCTTTCACTACCCCCAGCTTAAACTAAAAACAATATACTTTCAAATAATAATTTTCAGATTGAAGAGAAACAAGAGAATCGATTAACATAGCCTCTATTTTCAGTACTTTGAGGTAAAAACGATGTACGCAATCATTGAAACAGGTGGCAAACAATACCGCGTTGAGAAGAACGATGTCATTGAAGTTGAAAGACTTGATGCAGAGAAAGGGGCGAGTATTGAATTTACCAATGTGCTTTTTCTAAGTGATGGCAAAGAGGTCAAAATCGGATCTCCTTACGTAGCAAAGTCGGTTGTCAAGGGAGAACTCCTTGCAGCTACAAAAGGACCTAAGGTTATCTCTTTCAAATACAAGCAACGAAAAGGGGTTCGCCGCAAGGTAGGCCACCGGCAAAAATATCATCAAATTAAAATTACAGAAATTGTGGGGTAACTTATACATGGCTCATAAGAAAGGTCAAGGTTCAAGCCGCAATGGCCGCGACTCTAAATCTAAACGGCTCGGAGTTAAAGCGACCGCAGGTCAAATGGTCACAACAGGCAGCGTTTTAGCGCGGCAGCGAGGGACAAAATGGGCCCCCGCAAAAAATGTCGCTATTGGCCGCGATGATACTCTTTTTGCAACCATTGATGGAATCGTCTCCTTTAAAAAAGGGCTTAAGACGTACATTTCAGTCCTACCCGTTTCTTAATTCTTCTTCCACGTTATGTTTGTTGATAAAGTCACAGTCTCATTAACCGCAGGACGTGGAGGAAACGGCGTCATTGCCTGGCGGCGAGAAAAATTTATCCCCAAAGGAGGGCCTTGCGGCGGTGACGGCGGCAAGGGCGGCTCGATTTTTCTTGAGACTGATTCGCAAGTTCTTTCTTTGGAAAACCTCCGCAATCGACGACTCATTAAAGCAAAAAATGGCGAGCCCGGCGGGGCCAACCTCTGCACAGGGAAAAACGGAAAAGATCTGATTCTCAAAATCCCTCGCGGAACCCTCGTTAAAGATGCCTCTTCTGGAGACATTCTCTTTGACTTTGTTGAAATGGGTCGCGTGGAGCTGATTTGCCAAGGAGGTGAGGGAGGAAAAGGAAACAATCGGTTCAAAACCCCAACGCATCAGGCCCCTTACGTCTGTACAGAAGGGGAAGAGGGACAGTATCGAGAAGTCGAACTCGAGCTCAAGCTACTTGCCGATGTAGGACTTGTGGGGATGCCTAATGCAGGCAAATCATCCCTCATGTCGTGCATGACACACTTAGAAGTCAAAATTGGGGCCTACCCTTTCACAACCTTATTTCCCAACCTAAGTTACATCCACTTTCAAGAGGATGACCGAATCTTGGTTGCAGACATTCCCGGCATTATCGAAGGGGCACACGAAGACCGAGGCCTTGGATTTGAATTCCTCCGGCATATTGAGCGGTCAGCTGCCCTCATCTATGTCATCGATATCTCGGGAATTGAAGAGAGAGACCCTCTAGAAGACTTTCGCATCCTCCAAGCAGAACTCAAAGCCTACAACCCTTCCCTTTTGGAAAAGCCATCTCTTGTCGTGCTCAACAAGATCGACGTAGAAGGAGCTAGAGCCAACGTAAAACGATTCCAGGAAGCGTTCCCCTCCATCCCCTCTTTCCCCCTTTCCGCCCTCCAGAATGAAGGCATCCAGCCCCTTGTCCAAGCCACCCGCCCCCTCGTCAAGAGGAGCTCGTCTTAGAAGCTGTCTACAGATTCAGGTTTCGTAAACAGCTTCCAAGGGATTATTCAAGTAAAAAATCGAGCTTTATGTGTAGCAATACTGCTCGAATCGAGAAGCAATGCTTCTCGATTCGAGCAGCATAACAAAATGCATCCTTGACTTCTCAGCATCTCTTGCTAAAGGAGAATTGAAAGGTTAATTAGGAAAAGCTGCAGGTTTTTTTGTCGTAAAGGAGTTGATGAGTTTAACTAGATAAGGGATATTGCTTAAAGGGCTGTTATGCCCCTCGGGAATGCCCACAAACAGTTTATTGTCTTTGAGGCATGAAGCATCATCGAGAAGTGTTTTGGCAAGTGAAGCTGCCGCGGGAATGACTCCATCATTAATAACCTTTGTACTGTCTTTAAGGAGCTCATAGGATGAAACTTTTGTTGTCTGTAAAATAATTTCAGGAGCTTTGAGTTGTTTTGAAGAGCCCGCGGGGTCGATATTCCACCCTATCAATTTTACAAGAAATCCTATGTATTTGTTGGTGAGAATTGAAGCAATTTCGCTCAAATTGGAAAAGGTTCTACTTTTGACAAAAACATATTGAATCTGCTCTTTAAGCCGATGGAATTTTAAAGCATCGCCTTGAACACCACCCCCAATAGAATGTCCCCACCCAACAATTTTCTTGGCGCCAATCCCATTTTTCTGATCTTCTAAGAATGAAAGTACGGCTCGGTACGCTTTTGCCATCATATATCTGCTTGGCACTCCACTGCTGCTCCCCACACCCGGATAATTAAATACAATTCCGTTTCCTTTGATTTCAGTTAAAATTTCTTTGAAATCCGAGGAGCGAGACATTTTATCTTCGTAAAATTCACCATTTCCATTCGATGCTAAAACCCAGGAGCCGTTATTTAAAGTCGATGCCTTTCCCACGATCATCACATCGATTTTATGACGATCAACCTGAATAGTCATACGTTTATATTTCCATTCATCTGTTAGAGGGATCTGTTGCCTGCTGATGTCCGCATAATTTTCCGGATACCCCATCGCGTGCGGATTCGATGCAGGAAGTATCGCAAATTTCCCTGCAAGAATATGAACAAACGTATTGACTAGAAATAATCTCTCTAAGCGGCTTCTGTAGGTGGTTGGCAGCAGCTCAGATTGAGATAACTCCTGCCTCGTAGTTTCTAAATAATTAGGCTGGTTGTAAAACGCCTGATCCCCTTCTAAAAGCTCTCGGAAAGAGATCTGATTGGGGTGAAGAAAATCATCCACATAAAGAGCAGCTGTATTAAAGCGGATCGCCCCCAAAAGAAAGGAGGCGATCATTTCAGGTATTTTCCTGTCTTTGTAATGTTGGCGCACTTGAGCCAGTTCCTCCAGAGCCTGGGAAACAAGAGAAAGAGCGATCCAGATAGGAGTTTTTTGGTAGAGGGACAAAAAGTAAATGGCTTGATGAACAATCCGACACACTGTTTTGCTACGATCCTGCCATGTCTTATCCTCAATTAGCTGACCTACAAGTCGTAGACTAGAAAGAAGAGGTTGGTACTTCGGTAAAAAACAACTCATCGCTGCTGATGAAACAAGCCAAGCCGCCTCTTTCCATTTTCCCTCTTTAGAGGGCTGTGTCCATAAAGAATACCCCTGGCAACAGCCAACCCCAATCGAAGTAAAAATAGCTGCTTGAGGGTGAAGGGTGATGAAAGGTAGGGCAATAGTAACAGTTCGATGAATATCTAACCCAGCAAAACTAAAATTAGGCCTTTTATTCGGATCAATCAATATCATTTCAGTGATTGTATATGCTTGTTAAATATTATTAAATAATAATAATTAATTTATCTTGGAGCCCTTGAAATTAAAAAATTTAGTTTACAATTGAAGACCTAGCGGCTATAGAGATGGAATATGGCCTATACAAAAGTTGTGATCGTGGGAGGGGGGTTTGGCGGGTTTAATGTGGCTAAAGCCTTAAACAAAGCAAGCCTCGATATTCTCGTCATTGATAAAACCAACCACCATCTTTTTCAGCCTCTTTTATACCAAGTCGCAAGCGCCGCCCTTTCCCCTGGAGAAATCGGAATTCCTATTCGAGAAGTCTTACGTAAGCAAGACAATACCCGCGTTATCATGGGAGACGTCATCCAAGTCGACAAAAAAAATCGACAGCTCCTCCTGGCCAATGGTGAAAAAATCGACTACCACTACTTAGTCCTTGCAACTGGGACAAGACACTCCTACTTTGGAAATGATGCATGGGAGCAATACGCCCCTGGCCTCAAGACAATTCAAGATGCACTCAAAATTCGAGAACAGATCCTCCTCTCATTTGAAAAAGCAGAACGGCTTGATAACATCAAAGAAGCCGAAAAATATCTCAACTTTGTGATTATCGGTGGGGGCCCGACAGGTGTAGAGATGGCAGGGGCCATTGCAGAAATTGCCCATAAAACAATGTTCAAAAATTTTCGCCGCATCAAACCTGAAAAATCTAAAATTTACCTCATCGAGGCAGCCCCTCAAATCTTACCTATGTATCCTCCCTCTTTAGCTGCCCATGCAAAGCAAGATCTCGAAAAGCTGGGAGTCTGCGTTATTACAGGAAAAAGAGTGACGCGCATCACCGAAGAAGGCGTTCAAGCAGAAGAGACATTTTACCCTTGCACAAACCCCATCTGGGCTGCCGGCAATCAGGCTTCTCCCCTTCTTAAAACACTCGATGTTCCTCTTGATCGGCAAGGGCGCGCTCTTGTCGAACCCGATCTTTCCATCCCAGGGAATCCCGAGATTTTTGTGATTGGAGATGCCGCCTGTTTGCTAGGCAAAGATCAAAAGCCCCTCCCTGGAATTGCCCCTGTTGCCATCCAAGAGGGAAAATATGTCGCAAAAATCATCAAAAACCAAACTCTTAAAGAAAACCGGCCCCCTTTTAAATATTTTGATAAAGGAAGCATGGCTACAATTGGAAAAGCCAAAGCGATTGCCATGATCGGCAAGTTTCAATTCACAGGCATCTTTGCCTGGCTCATGTGGTGTTTTATCCATATCACCTATCTGATTGGATTTCGAAGCCGAATTTCTGTCATGTTGGAATGGCTCTTTTTTTATCTCTCAGGGCAGCGAGGAGCCCGCCTGATTTATAATAGCTCTATCGAACAGCATCTCCCTCAACATAAGAAGAACGATAAGTAAACCTCGGCTGCATCCGCCCATTGACCTGTGTATTTTCTAAAAACATTTCCAAAGGACGCACCCACACATTTTTTTCTCCATCGAAGGCCTGATAAACAACGACTTCTTCTAAGGTCTCACTATGCCTCGCCACAGCAAGCACTTTGTACAGGTTTCCTTTGTAATGCTGATAAACTCCTCCTATTTTCACCAATTTTGATGCTTCTGAAAATAGAGGCAAGGTAATCTCTTGTTTCATGACAAACTCCTCTCCACTTTTTTTCTATGCTCTTTGTTATTTACTTGGAGCCGCTTCCCAGCTCCTTTTCCATCCCGCTTATCTTATTACATTCGCTTTTTTATTTGTTTTTTGGAAAGGTCGAATCCTTTCAGGTTTAGCTACTTTTACCACCGCCTTTTTTCTAGCGGCTCAAATAGTCTCCCTTCCCTCTCTTCCTGAGGAGGGAATCGAAGGATCTGGCATCTTCATGCCGGAGTCGGTTTCCTATACCCATTCCCCCTTTGGCACTTCTTATATGATCAAAGGAACACTTCAGCAATTTCATGAGTGGAAACGGGTTCCATGCCAAGTTTATATCCCCCTTCACCACCCTCGTCCGCCTGCAAACCATGCCCTTTATGTTGAAGGCCGTCTTCTCCCTAAAACATTCCCTCAGTACGTCCTCAAACTCATCCACTGGCAGCCTCTCAAAACCTCCCTGTCGCTTGCCGAGTGGCGGTTCCAAGTCAAAGATTGGGTCCGGCGTCAGTTTGCATCCCTTTTTCAAACCCCTGAGACTGCATCGTTTCTTCTATCCATGGTAACCGGAGACATCGACGATCGACTCATGGCCCTTCAGTTCAATCGCCTAGGACTTCTCCATCTCCTGGGCGTCTCAGGGTTTCAATTTTCACTTCTTGCACTTTTACTAGGAGCCCTTCTGAGAACAATTTTTTCTAGCTCAAAGGGAGCCTATCTCTTGATTTTCCTTTTAACGGCCTACGCCTTTATTCTAGGGACGTCTCCTCCGATTCAACGAGCCTGGATAAGCTGCACACTCTATACCATTGCCAGGCTTGCAGGACTTCAAATCACCGCTCTCAACGCCCTTGGCGCCGCTCTTCTCTGGCAACTGTTTTTAGACCCTTGTGTCATCTTCCACCTTGGATTTCAATTCAGCTTTCTTTGCACAGCAGCTATTTTTACCGTTTATCCTCCCCTTCGAAACCTCTTGAAAAGGTGGCTTCCCGATCGTCATTTATCCGACGCTTGCAAACTCTCCATTTTCGATCGAGTAGGATATATCCTTGCTTTTTTAAGCCGTGAAACTCTCTCCCTTAATTTGGCAATCCACCTTGTCTCTCTCCCTCTCATCTTCTACCATTTCCACAAGTTTCCCCTCTTAAGCCTCGCCTACAACTTATTTCTTCCAGGCGCCGTCTCTCTTGCCTACCTCTTTTTAATCCCTGGACTGATCTTAAACCCTCTTTCGCACCTTCTCGCCTTCCCCTTTTTGAAAATCAGCCAGTTTCTGACCGATACCCTGCTAATCGTCGCAACAAATCCACCGACGCTCTTTGATTTTCAGTGGAGAATCGCAGGCTTTGGTTTAGGGTGGGCTGTCCTCTCTTTGACAGCACTATTCGGTATTTTTCTAGGCTATTCTTCAAGATCAGATAACTTGTTCATCAGCGGCTTTCAAAAGCGGTAAGATGACCGCAGGATGGGTGCAAAATCTTTGTCTTCCTCAAGCCGGTCTACGAAATCTTGTAAGTAGTACTCGCTTGTATGAATAGCAGAGTAACCCCAACAATCGATAGATAACGTCTTGAGCCGCTCAAAAAAATCTAGGCAAATCTACACAAACACATAGACAAGCCGGACACGTCAACAGAGCAGTCGAGTTGACGATTCGCGTGCCGGAGTCTCGCCGGCAAGATTCGAGAACATGCTGTCGCAGGAGTTGTTTTGGGGGACTCTAGGATCGGTATGTACCGCCCGAAAATGCGCTGTCAGCGCCGCTGAAAGTTTCTTATTGAGCTGCCCCCATTGGTACCATACATGCCGAGATCGATTCCTTGCAGGTAGATCAAGGGTGACATGGCCCCCTTTTCCATCGGGAATCTCCCTTTGGCCTTGGGGCATTCTTTCAGAAACTCCTAAAAATCTGCGGCCAATGCAAAGTGCGGCCGCCATATGAATTGTTAAGCCATAACGTTTTGCAAACTTGACTCGCCCGATGAGCGAAGTAAAAGCAGGGTTGACGCTATAAACGGCGACTCTTTTTGAGGCCCCTCGGCTTTTAAGATGGGTGATGATTGATGCGTAGGCAAAAGCAGAGAGCATGCGAGAATAGGAGGGATCTTTTTCTCTAAGTTGGGCTTTCTTTTTCTTAAAGTCGAGGTTTTCAAGGACGAGGGGTTTTTGTGTCTTTTCACAAAGGGCAATGATTTGGGCCGAGGCATTGCCAATGAGAGCTTGGGCCTGACCTTTAGAGGTATTGTGAAGGGAAAGAGGAATATTGAATGTAGAAAGGGTATTACCGAATCGATCGGTTTCTACAACTGCTAGATGATCACTGTTAATATCAACGGCCACGACGCCATTTTCTTTAAGCGTCATCGGCTGAGAGATCTGGATATCCATGCTAGCAAAAATACGCCAGCCTTTGGCATTTTTTTTAAAACGGAAGGTGATCGCTTGGCCATGATTTTTATAAGCGGGATCCTTGGGACATTGTTGCCTTAGATGACAGTCGCGAATGGCTGCGACAATCACATCATGGCCGTAGGCAAAGCGGATAGTGGGGATTTGGAGATATTTGCCGAATTGAGAAATCAATGCATCGGGCAGTCTTACACGTAAATGAATGGAATCATCTTGTCCAATCAAAGCTCTTCAGTGATCCACCTGCTGCTTGGAGAGATGGAAAGAAGCCAGACCTATGAAGACGCCATCGACGCACTTGGCAAAGCATTGTGGGAAATTAAATAGGCGTTTTTCTGGGCTATTCTTCAAGATCGGATAAATTAAGTACTGTGTCTTTGCCTCTCTTTCCACGGTAATTGACAGATAGCTTTTTAAGTCCCTGCTCCTTCATCGTTTTGAGCGCTTGATCAAGTTCTTGCCTATCTAGTTTTGAAAATTCACCTAAAATGGATAACTCTTCAATCTGTAACCCTTGCAAGCAAGCTCCTGTGATTTGTAGGTCGCTAAGAAAAAGCCTTTCCAAACTGCGGCCAAGCAATGCCTGCTTAAAGAGATCTTCTTTAATACCTTGAACCCGATGAATCCTGAGTGTTTTTAGGTGGAGCCCTTGCAAACAACTTCCTGTCATCCTGACACACTCGATTGAAAGACTCTTCAAAGTCGCTCTAATACTAGATAGAGCCTTTCCTAAATCATTTTCATTACAAGAGCTTCCCAACCTAAGACATAACGTCTCTATAGGCAATCCTTCAAATGTATCTGGTAAGATTCCGCAATCCAGCACTTCTACAGATAATCTCTGCAAGCATGTTTGCGTCTTCAATACTTCTCTCAACTTTCCAGCTTGAACTTCAGAACGCTCGGCGACTATTTTTATCTCTTTTAGTTGCAACCCCTCCAATGACACGTCATTCAGTGGATCTTCTTCCCTTTCTTCGAAGCCGCGAGTTTTGAGCAAATAAACTTTTTCCAAGCAGGGTGTCATTTTGACCACCTCTGTCAGAGTTTTTCCCTGAACATTTTCTATGAAAAGCTCTTCCAGCTCTAACGATCCAAAGTACTTTTCCATCGAATCCACTGGGGGAAACCATTTTTCTGCAATAAATCGAAGCTTTTTGATCTGCAGCCCCTTCATACACTGTTTATATTCCCATAGATCACCATACCCTCCCTCAAGGATCAACTCCGGAATCTTTCCTTTCATATAACTTAGGAGCTGCTTAACTTTGCCCGAATAAAGAGCTTTAAAGTCAGGATCCTGGCTTTCTCTCAGAGAAATCGTAAGTGTCTCAACTCCTCCCTCCTTCAAAAGACTGGAAAGTGCTTTTCCTGCAACCTGACTATCATCGCTCTCTCCTAAGAGCAGCCTGAGGTGATCGATTGTGGCTTCAGGGAGTTGAGTAGCTATGCGAGCTAATTGATCTGGCGTGACGGACCTCCCCAGCTCACACCCCAGCCGTTTTGTTGAGAGATACAGCGCCTGCCCGCGGTATTTAGGGCAAAAGATGCCAAAAAATTGAACGATTTTAGCAATATCAAAACCTCGTCTTGCAAAAGCCTTCGATAGGCAAGGTTTCTTCTTGGGAAAAAAAACCAAGCAGTCTTGATGATAAAGTAAATCTTTCCATGCCTTGCATACTGAAGCAAAAGCATGAAAGTCTGTAAAATCGTCTGCAGAATGAAGAATTCGCAAAAATATCTCTTTTCTCCAAAGCTCCTCGGGAACAATGCTCCAATGCTGTTCTTGATTTTTTGGAATGCCGTTTTGGGTCTCTTCCTTTTGTTCCTCCTCTGTATTCAAGACGGCGGGTGGTAAAGAAGGCTCCTTAGGTGGAACTAATGGAACGCCTGTTGTTTTGTGCCTGACAAGCGATATCTTAAATGGATGAAACGAAATGTCGATTTTAAAAAGAGAAATCAATGCTTCTCCTCCTAGAATCACCCCTATTCCAACAACAGCTGCAACTGAATAAGGAAGCTGCTCGCTGAGACGGAATTTAAATGCGCGAGGATAGGGACTATTTAAGACAATTCGAAGATAGGGAGACAAAGCGTAGAGAATCGCTGCGCCTCCGATGACAATTTGTCTTTGCCGTAGAGGAAGAGATTTTGCAAACAGATAGGCTTTGGGAACCCAAGAAGGGGGCGTTTTAAATGTGTGCTGGACATATCGAGACAAAGCAAAGCCGGCAGCTGCAGCAACAGCCCCCCCTATTAAGATCTTTTTGATTGGAAAAAGAGGGAAATACTGAGCAGTTACCGACTCAAGCGGCAGGAAAAGGGTATGAGTCGCCATAAAATTACGCGTTAGGTAGAAATGCTTGTATTTTTCGATTTCTCAAAGAGAGATCAGGAGCTCTTTTAAAATACTCATAAAATAATCTTCGGAATCGACTTGCTAAAACAGCCTTCCATTCCTTGTTATTCCAGCTCTCTTCTTTGCTAAAGTCAGTCTTTTCATATATTTCTTCTATCAGTTTTGTTTCTTCTGAGCTTTCTTTCATGCTTATTTTACACTCAAAACGAAGAAACTCTATCCACTCTTTATCTTCTTTAACCCCCATCTTACAAGCTTCCTCAGCAATCTTTTTGGCATTTGTGATTTGCTCCTTAAATTTACCCTCCTCTTTCGTTGCGTCTGATATCCTGAATGAAGCAACCGCTTTTTCATAGAGAAAGATCACCCGTTTGTGAATGACCATGGTTGTCGCATAGCACTCTTGAACTTGTGAAGGATGAAGATTCGCATGACGCCTTTTCCCTGCAGCCTCTTTTAATAGATCCAATTCCATGATCGTCTCTTCATCATAAGTCGCATGAACAATGCGCTCGCTTGAAACCGGGCACTGAAATGCCGAGAGAACATAATCATCTTCATTATAGGTCGTGATAATCTTCTCAGCATTGACATCCAAATGAACCTCTCTCCAGACTTTAAATTTTTCTTTTTTCTCAAGGCATATTGCAAGCCCTTTCTGAATATGCGACTGAGTGACCTTAAGGCATGAGATTGCTGATGTGAACGAAACCATCATTTTTATCAAAAGCCCCGCATGTGAATTGTCGCTATTTCCTATTTTCCATAGGTGATGTTGTAATTGATAAGCCGCCAGGCCTCCGACAGCTGAAGCTGTCAGTTCAGTAATCCTAATAACATAAGACCTCTCTTTTGCCTCGGTTTGATGATCTTTAAGATACTTCTCATGAATCGCCCATCCATCTTGACTAAAAATCACATAAGATCCTCTTCCCAATTTTTGCAAGAAAGCCTCTCTCCTTTTTTCTTCAATATCGACAGGCTTTATTCCTGGAAAGAAAGGTCTTATTTCTCCTTCAAGGCGCTTTTTCCAATCTGTGAAAGGCAAGACGAATGCCGAAAACGATGAATATACAAGTGATGATAACGATGTTAGTGCCATAATAACCTCCCTTGTGAACTTTTAATTAAGAGACTATCCCCAATAAAAACTCCCTTTTACTTTACTTAAATTCTAATTTTTAGTGGGAAGGCTTTTTTTTAGAGGTCGTTGCAAAACTCGCTTTCAGAAAAGATCCCAGCGATATAAGACCACTCTTTTCCCCTCCCCAACTTGCTGGCCAAGTCACCAAGCGCTCTTTCCAATTTCCAAGGGGCCCAAGGCCCAAGAGCTGTTAGAACTTCCGGCGACACCCCACCCCAACGTCCTCATAGTCGCTGCTGTAGTAGTGGTAGACGTTGAGGCCGCCCGCGGCAAAGGCGCCAACAACTAATACCCATCCATTCTGCTTGTGATAGAGCTCTTGACACCGCATATAGGTCCATGGACTATCAGGATAAAGCTTTTGGCCTGTATTGACGTGGTGGAGGAATATACAGGTGGTTGCTTCAAGGATCTTAGGAAGTTCGTAAGCTACCCCAGTTTTTTGAGCGTAGGTTGCGACAAGCTGCTTCTGGTCAGCATAGGTTTTATTGCGGCTTCCTTCGATGACAGCACGGGTCATGAGAACCCAATACGATTGGATTACAGGTTGGTCTTGATACTCTCCTAAATCAAAAGACCAGTACTTCGTTGCAGGGCCTTGTTTTGGCTTTGCTGCGAGCTCTCCAAGGATTTTGAGGGTGAAGGGCTGGCCGTTCACGCTTCTGGGGATGAGGACGAGGAGGTGGGTTTCTTCGACTTTTTTGCCAAGCCAGAAGGGACAGGGGCTTTGGAGGATTTGGTGGATGTCGGGAGGAAGGGGCGGCTCTGCACCGACATCGCCGAAGTAGGTGGCCCATTTGGCTTTTCCAAAGGCGATGAAGGGAAGAGTAGAGGTGATGGGTTTGGGAGTGAAGACAATTGGAGGTGGAGGTTGAAGCGAGGGGCTTGATAGTGGAGAAGGTGGCGTTTTGTAAGTATGTGACGGCTGGGGTTGGGGCGAGGAAGGTGTTGCACTTCCAGCTGGGGCTTGTGGAGCTTGAATCTGCTGGAGCTTTTTATGCACAAACGTTCGAACTTTGCCTTGGGTATCGAAGAGTTGGGTGACCCACCGGTAGAACTCTTGGTCTTGAGAAGTTAAGGTTTGGTTGGGATCGAGGATGATGAGGACTTCCGATTTTTGTTCCAAGACTTGAATAAGGTTGGGGTCTTGCTTCACGATGTCTTTTTCAAGAAGGTCGAGAACATGTTGAAGCAGGTGGTGAACGGTGGTGGGGTTGAGGGGTTTGGCGGGGTTGGGGAGGAGGTCGGGTTGGAGTTCGACCCAAAACCGGGCGAGGGTTTGGGATTTTTGGAAGACGACGATTTCATCCCAGGCGGGGTTTTGGGTGTCGGTGCAGGGGTAGTAGTTGGCGCACATGGGATCGGAGGGGTTGATGGAGATGACGGGGATGTAGTGGGCGTTGTAGTTTTGGTAGGCGCCAAGGCCTTGTCCGAGTTTTTGCATGTCGCTGGGGGTTTGGGGGTCGTCGGCGACGACGGGGTAGGGTTCTCGGAGGGAAACCCAGGCGAGGAGGAGGTTGCCGTCGCTGTAGATGTCGGCGGCATATCTAGCGCTGGTGGTGAAGTAGATGCCGCTTCCGAAGAAGCCGACGTCAGTGCTTTGGGTGTCGTCGGTGTTTTGAAGGAATTGGTGTTTGCCGAAGTAGGTGAAGCCGGTTTGGCAGATGGAGTGGGCAATGGGGGCTTTGGTGCCATGCCAGAAGGGAAGGACTTTGGTGGAAGTATAGGTATCTTTTCGTTGATTGGATTGTTGGATGGAGAAGGGAGAATAAGGAGCTGCGAGGGTGCGGAAGCGGTGGATGACTTTTTGTCTTAAGGTGGGGAGGTCTTCTTGGTTCCAACGGGGGGCAAAGTGGGGGCTTTGGGCTTCTTGCTCCATGGTGGGGATGGCGGCTTCAAATTGGTTGGTGTGGTGGGGGTTGTGGATGCAGTAGGCGCGGGAGATGGAGCGATTGAGGGGTCTTTGGGCTTGGAAGTACTGCTGGATGAAGGCCCATTCAGGATCGGCTTGGGTGATTTCACATTTGCGATAAGTGGAAGAGGTGGTTGTTTGGGCTTGAAGTCTTTGAAACAGGGCTTTGCTGATGTGCCAGGGGGTTTGGGGATTTGGGAGGAGGTTTGCTAGAGGGGGTGGGAGGCTAGTGGGGGTTGCTGAGTGCATACGATTCTCCTTTTGTTGTGACTCGATGGAATCAAGTGAAAGGAGATATTAGTGAATGGTGAAGATATTTTTCAATAGATCGGAGTATCCCTCTTTATTTCACAAGAGCAGTCGCTTCCTCAATTGCGCCTTCTGGAGCGTGCTTTTGATGAAGCTGTTCTTGGTGTTCTGTGATATGGCGGTAGTCTTCGACCGTTTTAATGATGTGCGGGCGAACGAAAATCATCACACACCGCTTTTCCTCATGTTTGCGGGTCTTTCCAAATGCCGCCCCGATGTAGGGAAGCCCTCCAAGACAAGGGAGGCCTGCTTTATGCCGGCTCTTGGCATTTCGCATCATTCCACTGAGAACAAGGAAATGTTTATCGGGGACGTGCACATGGGTCATCATATTTGTTTTGGTCGTTTGAATCCCTGACACATGCGAAGAGGAGACGCCATTTGCCCCTGTAGAAATCGCCTCTGTGATCTCTTCACTGATATCGAGCGTAATCACATCTCCTTCCCCGAGCTTGGGCGTGATGCTTAAATTGACCCCAATATCTCGATATTCGACATTAGCGGTTGTCTGCTGGCTTGATCCTGTTGTTTGGACAATGGATCCTGTGAAAGGGATGTTGTCCCCCACGAAAATCTTTGAGTTTTTATTATCTTGGGTGATGATTTTTTGATTTAAAACAATCGAACTATTTCCATCGGCCTGAAGAGCAGAAATCAAGGAGCCTAAAGAGAGAAATGACTTCCCCTTGTGGAAAATAATATCGCCGATGACCCCCATATCAAACCCGTTTCCCAAAGGAATCTGGCTGGGCCCTAAAGGAGGGCTCACGCCATTCACCCCCTGAAAATTTAATGCAAAAGGGCCAGGCGATTGAGACGGGGGAAAGTTTCCTGTCCCAAATCCTAGTCCATCTTTATACCGTCCTCCCGCTGCCCACTGAAGCCCAAAATCAGAGGTGTTGCGAGCGTCTGTTTCAATCACAAGCACTTCAATGAAGACTTGTCGAAGCGCCGTATCTAAACTTTGAAAGAGCTGCTTCACATTTTTTAACGACTCGTCATCGCCCGAACAAACCAAAGAATTCGTCGCTTTAACCCATTGGACAGATTTGAGAACATTTAAATAACGGGGAGATGTTTCAGGCTTTGATGCAAGGTCTACAGCAATCTTTTTAACTGTCTCTTCAATCTCGCCCCCTTCATGGTATTGAAGTTTATACACTAAAAATTGCGGCTTATTCTCGATCACCACTGCGTGAGGGGAAATCAGCAGTCCTTCTTCATGCGGTTGTTCATGGCTGCCTGCTAGGGGCGGCAACTCTTCTCCTCCCTTGTGGATCAAAAGATACCCTTCCTCTTGGGAAATCGATAATCCATGAGCTCTTAAAATTTGAACCAAGGCTCGAACAATCTGATCAGCAGAAACCGGTTTACCAGATGAAAGCGTGATATTAAATTGCAGATCCCGATGATTGAAGATAAAGTTCACATCGGAGATGCGTCTGACAAATTGAACAAACTCGACGACGGGAACATCTTGAAAGTTGATGGTATAGTGATTGTCTTTCGTCGGCCCTTCCACCACCTCTGCAAAAAGAGCAGAACATGTCATGCATAAAAAAAGAAAAATATTCCGGATCATCGTTTGACCTCTTATCGACCGTGTCTCAGGCACTGCCATTGACATTTTATGCAGAAACAACTTTTCTGAAAAGAGGTTTTTTGCTCCGTAAAGTGTTTTATTATACTTTCCGGATCAGAAAAGATCCCAGCGATTTAAGACCACCCTTTTCCCCTTCCCAACTTGCTGGCCAAGTTACCAAGCGCTCTTTCCAATTTCCAAGGGACCCAAGGCCCAAGGGCTGTTAGAACTTCCGGCGACACCCCACCCCAACGCACTCACCGGAGCTGCTGCAGTAGATGTTGACGTAGAGGCCGCCCGCGGCAAAGCCGCCAACAACTAATGCCCATCCATTCTGCTTGTGATAGAGCTCTTGACACCGCGTATAGATCCCTGGACTATCAGGATAAAGCTTTTGGCCTGTACTAACGTGGTGGAGGAATATACAGGTGGTTGCTTCAAGGATCTTAGGAAGTTCGTAAGCTACCCCAGTTTTTTGAGCATGAGTTGCAACGAGCTGCTTCTGATCGGCGTAAGTTTTATTGCGGCTTCCTTCGATGACGTCGCGAGTCATGAGGACCCAGTATGATTGGGTTACAGGTTGGTCTTGATACTCGCCTAAATTAAAATACTTGTATTGCGTCGCAGGGCCTTGCTTTGGCTTTGCTGCGAGCTCTCCAAGGGTTTTTAGGGTGAGGGGTTGGCCATTCACACTTGTTGGGATGAGGACGAGGAGGTGGGTCTCTTCGATTTTTTTGCCAGGCCAGAAGGGACAGGGGCTTTGGAGGATTTGGCCGATGTCGGCAGGGAGCGGCGGCTCTTCTCCAATATCTCCAAAGTAGGTGTCCCATTTGGCTTTTCCAAAGGCGATGGAGGGAAGAGAGAGAATCTTAGCAGGTGGAGGAGGGCTTTTTAAGTGGTCGAGCTCTTTCTGAAGAGTTGCAAGCTTATCGTTGATACGATTTAAGTCTTGACGTGTGGTGTCTAGCTCACGAGCGGTTTTGTCAAGGGTCATAGAGAGTTGAGACACCTGGCTGTTTGATTCTTTAAGTTCCTTTGAAAGTTGATGCAGATGCTTCTGGGTCAGGAGGTGGACTTTCTGGGTGGTGTTGAGGTGTTGCATGAGGGGATCGATCTGTTGGAGCTCGGTGAGGATAGGGCCAAGCTGGGTGAGGCTGCCTTGAAGAAAGGCGAGAGTGGCGGCCTCGTAATAGGTTGGGACGGCTTGGGGGATGTTGTTGTTTGCGTGGAGAATTTTGGCAAGAGCGAGGGCTTGCTCAAGGGTTGGAAACTTCTCATACGCTTCTCGATAGATCTTTTCCGCTTGGGGTTTATTGCCTTGATCTTGGTGGGCTTTGGCAAGGCAGTTTAAGATCTCTTGGAGTTTGGGGGATTTTAAGTCGGCGTAGAGAGCGGCGAGGGTTTCATAAAGGGGGATGGGGAGTGCAGGGAAGAGTTGGAGGGTTCCTTGTGCAATGGCGTCGGCGGCTTGAAGGTCTTTTCGCTGAAGGAGGGCTTGAAGCCATTGGAGGGCCCAGGGGAGGGCTTTTTGAGGTTTAGGGAGCTGGGATTGGGCTTTTAAGATTTTTTGGCAGTAGGAAGGTTGGAGGTCGAGGGTTGTGAGGTGCCGATAGGCTTTAACGATTTGCTTGAGGTCTTTTTGTGTTTCATACATCTGTCCAAGGGCGAGGAGTTTTGTTTGGAGCTGTTTTGGGTCTTGGCTTAAAAGTTTTAGATGAACGAGGCGGTCAAGAAAGGGGTTGGGAGATGCTTGTTCTGCTTGGAGGCAGAGCTTCTCAGCAACAATATATTCATTATTTTCGAGGGCATGACAGGCGCCTGTGAGGAGGAGATGGGCTTTGTCTTGAGGATGGAGAAGGAGGTCTGAGAGGATGGTGTAAATCTGCCACTGGGTGGGGTCGTGTCTTAAGATGTATTGGTAGAGGAGGATGGCTTTCCCGGGGTGGTCTTTTTGACAGGCGGAGGCAGTATCAAGGGCAATGGGAATGGCTGCTCCGGTTTGCTTGAGAAGGGCATAAAGATGGAGTAGGATGAGGGTAAGGGGAATCTTAAAGCGAGGATTTTCTTGGAGGCAGGATGAAAGAAGCTGAGCGGCTTTCTCTATTTCTTGGGCTTGGAGTTGGTACTTGACAAGGTGGAGGGTGGCAAGGAGGGCTTTGAGGGGGTCTTTCATCCTTTGAAAGAGGAGGGGGATGGTTTGATAGTCTTGCCATTTCTGGGTAAATTGGAAGGCTTTTTGATACGCTTCGAGGGCTTCTTGGTATTCTTGTTCTTGCATATAGGCTTGGGCGCTTTCAAGATTGCGGAGGGCGAGGGTTTCATTGGATTTCTTGAAGAGGTTGAAGGTGGGGATGGGGTCTTGCGCTTGCCAGGCTTCGAGGGTTTGCTTGAGTTGCAGGTTGGGAGTCAGGGTGGTGATGGGCTGGCGACTGAGGGGACAGGTCTTATTTTTCTTGAGGTGTTCTTTGATAGCGCCTCTCTCAAAAGTATGGCCGCAATTGTCGATGACGGGGTCTTTTAAGATCTCTAAGGTGATCGGACAGGTGAACGGTTCAGCCTGTCTGTTTTCAAGGGGGATTTCGAGTTTAACGAGATTTAAGAGATGGTCTAACTCTTTCAGAGCGTCTTGAAGTGGCTGAGATGCAGAAGGGTTCGGAGGAAGGAGCTTTTTTTGCTCAAAGAGATCAAGGAGGGGTTTTACACGAGATGACGTGAAGAGGCTTTGGATGGTGGTGGGATCGGTTTCGAGCGCTGTTTTAAAGAGCCGTTTGCCTGAGATGTCGTAGATCTTCAAGCTAACAGTCGTTGGATCTTTGACTTGAAAGAGATAAACCTGATCAGCGGTGCGGTGTTGGTAAACAGATTTGAGAGCCATAGATGCCTCCTTAAAATTTTAGAGGAAGTTTATCAGAAGGAGATAGTTCTTTGTCTAGTTTTTATTTTTAGTCTAATGGATCAGAAGGTTCAGTCCTATTTAGGAATCTTATCTCATGCCAATGAGTTTCATTTTTCACAGGCGATCAAAAATGCCTTCTGGATCAGAAAATGTCTCTAAAAAGAGCCCCAGCGATTGGTTGGGACCCCCTGAAAAGATCCCAGCGATGTAGGACAATGCTTTTCCCCTTCCCAACTTGCCAGCCAAGTTACCAAGCGCTCTTTCCAACTTCCAAGGGATCCAATGGTCCAAGGGCTGTTAGAACTTCCGGCGACACCCCACCCCAACGCCCTCACCGTCGCTGCTGCGGCCGCAGTAGACGCCGAGGCCGCCCGCGGCAAAGCCGCCAACAACTAATGCCCGTCCTTTCTGCTTGTGATAGAGCTCTTGACACTGCGTATAGGTGTTTGGAGCATCAGAATAAAGCTTTTGGCCTGTATTGACGTGGTGGAGGAATATACAGGTGGTTGCTTCAAGGATCTTAGGAAGTTCGTAAGCTACCCCAGTTTTTTGAGCGTAGGTTGCGACAAGCTGCTTCTGGTCAGCATAGGTTTTATTGCGGCTTCCTTCGATGACATCGCGGGTCATGAGAACCCAGTATGATTGGGTTACAGGTTGGTCTTGATACTCTCCTAAATAAAAATGGCTGTATTTCGTTGCAGGGCCTTGTTTGGGCTTTGCTGCGAGCTCTCCAAGGGTTTTGAGGGTGAGGGGTTGGCCGTTCACGCTTGCGGGGATGAGGACGAGGAGATGAGTCTCTTCGACTTTTTTGTTGGGCCAGAAGGGACAAGGGCGCTGAAGGATTTGGTGGATGTCGGGAGGGAGCGGCGGTTCTGCCCCAACATCCCCAAAGTAGGTAGCCCATTTGGCTTTTCCAAAGGCGATGGAGGGAAGAGCAGAGGTGATGGGTTTGGGAGTGAAGACAATTGGAGATGGAGGTTGAAGCGAGGGGCTTGATAGTGGAGAAGGCGGCGTTTTGTAGGTATGAGATGGCTGGGGTTGGGGAGAAGAAGGTGTTGCACTTCCAGCTGGGGCTTGTGGAGCTTGAATTTGCTGAAGCTTTTTATGCACAAACGTTCGGACTTTGCCTTGGGTGTCGAAGAGTTGAGTGACCCACCGGTAGAACTCTTGGTCTTGAGAAGTTAAGGTTTGGTTGGGATCGAGGATGATGAGGAGTTCTGATTTTTGTTCCAAGACTTGAACGAGGTTGGGGTCTTGTTTTACAACTTCTTTTTCGAGGAGGTCGAGGATGTGTTCAAGGAGATAGTGGACGGTGGTGGGGTTGAGGGGTTTGGCGGGGTTGGGGAGGAGGTCGGGCTGGAGTTCGACCCAAAACCGGGCGAGGGTTTGGGATTTTTGGAAGACGACGATTTCATCCCAGGCGGGGTTTTGGGTGTCGGTACAGGGGTAGTAGTTGGCGCACATGGGGTCGGAGGGGTTGATGGAGATGACGGGGATGTAGTGGGCGTTGTAGTTTTGGTAGGCGCCAAGGCCTTGTCCGAGTTTTTGCATGTCGCTGGGTGCTTGGGGGTCGTCGGCGATGACGGGGTAGGGTTCTCGGAGGGAGACCCAGGCGAGGAGGAGGTTGCCGTCGCTGTAGATGTCGGCGGCATATCTAGCGCTGGTGGTGAAGTAGATGCCGCTTCCGAAGAAGCCGATGTCGGTGCTTTGGGTGTCGTCGGTGTCTTGGAGGAATTGGTGTTTGCCGAAATAGGTGAAGCCGGTTTGGCAGATGGAGTAGGCGATGGGGGCTTTGGTGCCATGCCAGAAGGGAAGGACTTTGGTGGAAGTATAGGTATCTTTTCGTTGATTGGATTGTTGGATGGAGAAGGGAGAATAAGGAGCTGCGAGGGTGCGGAAGCGGTGGATGACTTTTTGTCTTAAGGTGGGGAGGTCTTCTTGGTTCCAACGGGGGGCAAAGTGGGGGCTTTGGGCTTCTTGCTCCATGGTGGGGATGGCGGCTTCGAATTGGTTGGTGTGGTGGGGGTTGTGGATGCAGTAGGCGCGGGAGATGGAGCGGTTGAGAGGTCTTTGGGCTTGGAAGTACTGCTGGATGAAGGCCCATTCAGGATCGCCTTGGGTGATTTCACATTTGCGATAAGTGGAAGAGGTGGTTGTTTGGGCTTGAAGTCTTTGAAACAGGGCTTTGCTGATGTGCCAGGGGGTTTGGGGATTTGGGAGGAGGTTTGCTAGAGGGGGTGGGAGGCTGGTGGGGGTTGTTGAGTGCATGGAATTCTCCTTTTGTTGCGACTCGATAGAATCGAGTGAAAGGAAATATTAGGGAATGGTGAAGATATTTTTCAATAGGGGAATTTTACATGCATCCGGTTTTCTTCCGTCGCTAATCTTGCCGCTCAAAAAAATCTAGGCAAATCTACACAAACGCATAGACAAGCCGGACACGTCAACAGAGCAGTCGAGTTGACGATTCGCGTGCCGGAGTCTCGCCGGCAAGATTCGAGAGCATTGCTGTCACAGGAGTCGTTTGGGGGACTCTAGGATCGGTATGTACCGCCCGAAAATGCGCTGTCAGCGCCGCTGAAAGTTTCTTATTGAGCTGCCCCCATTGGCGCCATACATGCCGAGATCGATTCCTTGCAGGTAGATCAAGGGTGACATGGCCCCCTTTTCCATCGGGAATTTCCCTTTGGCCTTGGGGCATTCTTTCAGAAACTCCTAAAAATCTGCGGCCAATGCAAAGTGCGGCCGCCATATGAATTGTTAAGCCATAACGTTTTGCAAACTTGACTCGCCCGATGAGCGAAGTAAAAGCAGGGTTGACGCTATAAACGGCGACTCTTTTTGAGGCCCCTCGGCTTTTAAGATGGGTGATGATTGATGCGTAGGCAAAGGCAGAGAGCATGCGAGAATAGGAGGGATCTTTTTCTCTAAGTTGGGCTTTCTTTTTCTTAAAGTCGAGGTTTTCAAGGACGAGGGGTTTTTGTGTCTTTTCACAAAGGGCAATAATTTGGGCCGAGGCATTGCCAATGAGGGCTTGGGCCTGGCCTTTGGAGGTATGATGAAGGGGAAGAGGGATATGGAGAATTTTTTTATTTTTAAGACGGGCAAGGGTCTCTTCAAGAGCTGCAATTTGGTGCTTTTTAGTTTCAATGCGCTGGGATTGCAATCGGAGAATAGAGTCGATTTTACCTTCGAGTTGGACACGGGCTGCATTGAATTGGCGGGCAGTGATACGAAAATGGGTGAGGTAAAATGATTTGAGATCTCCAGCAACTTTACCAGTTGCAATGTCTGCAAATAAACAGCGCTCAACATGGCTCATAAGCAATGCATAAGCGGATAATGGCTTATCGAAGTCATCGAGAATACGGGTTTGATAAGTTCTGGGAGCAGTATCAGACATTTTCAGTCGCTTGTTTTAAAGCTTGTAAAAGTTTTTGGTTCTTTCTGGATCTGGCTCCATAAAGCCTTGCAGAAAATACGGCGATGATCGATTTTCTCAGAACAGATGCTTTGCATCAACTTCTTTAAACCTCGTTTCTGAAAATTGAGGCCTGAACCAAGATCTTGAACGACCTCATGAATCCATCCATTAGCTGTACAGAAGTTTTCTATGACTTGGGTTTGCCTGATTAGATCATCTTTCTGATCATGGCTGGAGACTCGTGCATAGCCGAGAGTATGTTTCTTTGAATTCAATTTCTTAGACTGTGCGGACGCATGCCTGGAAAGATCAAAACGACGATGGCCTTTAGGCGTCCTTTCAACAGTAATCTGGCCTGATTTTTCCCATCTGCGAAGTGTTTCTTGTGAAACGCCGAAATATTTTGCTGCTGTCCCAATGTTTACTTTCATGGGAATGAATTCTATACATTTTGTATAGATTTATCAAGAAATATCTATATTTTCTTCAACTGCTGCCAACCCTTCAACAAAAAAGGACTTGCCTCAACCGTGATTTGGTCAACTCTCCTAGAAGCCTACCAGCTTGCTTTGACAATCCCTGGGATAAGCCCTTGATTTGCCATTTCGCGGAAGCAGAGGCGAGACATTTTGAACTTTCGGAGATATCCTCGAGCGCGTCCCGTAAATTGGCAACGGTTGCGAAGACGGACAGGAGAAGAGTTTTTGGGAAGTTTATTAAGAGAAATTTGAGCTGCAAGCCGCTCTTCATTGCTTTTCGTCAAATCCTTAACGATATTTTTAAGCTCTTGGCGACGGTTCCATTTTAGTTTTACAAGTCGCTCGCGTCGGTTTTGTTTTACAATCGAACTGAGTCGTGCCATTATTTCTTTCTCCCTGGGCCTTTTTGACGTTGTTTACGATTTGGGTCTGTTGCATTGATCACATAGACACGACCTTTCCGGCGCACTATCTTATCGCCTTTAGAGGGGTCGGCTTTAATCGAAGCTCGAACTTTCATACCATTTCCTTTTATAAAATAGAGTCATTTTAAGGCTCTTTTATTTTCCTGGCAACAAGTTTCCCTTGAGAAGTTTTCTCAATATCAGGTAAGCTCTTATCTTTAGAGAAAAAAATATGAAAAGAACTTATCAACCTAGCAAACGTAAACGTCAAAAAACATGCGGCTTTCGAAAGCGAATGAAGACAGCCAAAGGGCGTCAAATCATCAATCGCCGCCGCCGGATCGGCCGCAAACGGCTCTCTGTTTAAGGCGCCGGTTTCCTAAGACTGCCCGCCTACGGACCCGTCAAGAGTTCCGAAGAGTGCAGCGGCAAGGACGCCGCATTCAAGGGCTATTTTTAATTTTTCAATTTACAAGTGAAAATTTTAATGATATCCGATTAGGGATGACCGTTTCAAAGCAGTTTGGCCACGCTGTTTCTCGCAACCGCTTAAAACGAAGGATTCGGGAGGTTTTCCGCTTAGAAAAACACCGTTTGCCAAAAGGGCTTTCGCTGCATGTCTCTCCCCGCCCGGGCATCGCTCTTCCTTCCACTAAACAAATTCAAGAAGATTTTAACATTTTATGCTCAACGAAAAGCAACAACAAGCCATTGCAATAACAGAGGGGTATGTGCTTGTCCTGGCGGGGGCTGGCAGTGGGAAAACCAGCGTCATCACCCACCGAATCGCGCATCTCATCAAAGATAAGCACGTGCCGCCCTCCTCTATTCTGGGGCTGACTTTTACCAATAAGGCCGCTGAAGAGATGAGAAAACGGGTGGCGGCCCTCGTCGATCCCTCCCTTGCAAAACAGGTTATTCTTTCCACATTTCATAGCTTTTGTATGAGAATTCTCCGAAAGGAGATCGACAAGTTAGGGTATACGAAAGATTTCACCATTTATGATGAAAAAGAGACCCGGCGCCTCTTGAATCAACTGGTGAGAGAAGAATTAGCCCACGACGGCGATCTTCCGTCGCTTGACCCCACACTGGCTGCGATTTCCGTGGCTAAAAATAAAGCTCAAACTCCAGAGCAGATGGAGGGCGACCCATTTTCGAAAAACCTCTATGGCAAGCTTCAAACAACCATGCGTGCTTATAACGCCGTCGACTTTGACAATCTGCTGCTTTTAACTCTTCGATTGTTCGAAGAGCACCCTGGGGTTGCTCTCAAATATCAAGACCGCTTCCGATACATCATGATCGACGAATATCAAGATACAAATCTCGTGCAATACCGCTTGGCAAAATGGCTCAGCGGAAAGCACCGCAACCTCTGCGTTGTAGGAGATGATGATCAGGCAATCTATGGCTGGCGAGGCGCCGATATTAAAAATATCCTCCAATTTGAAGCAGATGCGGTGATTAAGTTAGAGCAAAACTACCGCTCGACTCCTATTATTCTCCAGGCAGCTAACCATGTGATTCAACACAACCATGAAAGACACTCAAAAGAGCTTTGGAGCGCTCAGTCCTCCGGAAGACCGATCGAGATTTTCCATGCCCCTTCCGAGGAAGAAGAAGCCAAAGCTGTTGCCGACCGGATGATCTGGTACCACCAGCAGGAAAATATCCCCTGGAATGAGATGGCCATTCTCTACCGTTCAAATCTTCTTGCCAGACCGTTTGAAATTGCTCTCATGCAAGCCAGCTACCTTAAAAACGGCGCCTGGAGACGAGGGATCCCATATCAAGTCTTTGGTGGGACTGAATTTGCAGAGCGGAGCGAAATTAAAGATATTGCCGCTTATTTACGTGTGATCAAAAATCCCCAAGATCAAGAAGCGATCTTGCGAATTATCAACGTCCCGCGCCGAGGCATCTCCGACCAAGCGCTCGATAAACTCACCCAGAGAAATCGATTGGAAAAGCGCCCGCTTTGGTCTGTTCTCCAGCAGGCGGGAGCCGAAGACAACCTTTCAGACCGCGCTCTTTCAGGCATCCGGCAATTTCTTGAAATTATTAAGCAAGGGCAGGAGAAATTTTCCACCCCCCCTTATCAAGATAGCCTCCGCTGGCTTGTGGAAACGATCAACTATCAAAAAGCGATTCAAGAAGAGGTTAAAAGCGAAAAAGCCCGCGCCTTTAAGTGGGAAAACGTCGAAGCTCTCATCCAGTCATCAGATGCCTATGACGATCTCCATGAGCTTCTCGGAACGCTTGCGCTCGATGACAACCCTTTTATCCGCTCAAATAAAGGAGCAGAGGCAAACCATGCCAATCTGCTGACCTTTCATAGCGCTAAAGGGTTAGAGTTTACCCTCTGTTTTCTCGTCGGGCTCGAAGATCAAATCATGCCTCATGAAAAAAGCCTTGCAGAAAGAGGGCTTGAAGAAGAGAGGCGGCTGATGTACGTCGCGATGACACGCGCAAAAAAACACCTCGTGATTTCCATGTCGCGCTACCGCCTCCGTTATGGAAAACAGACCGCCATGACTCCATCTCAATTTTTATTTGAAATCCCGCAAGAGCTGATTCAGCTTCGATCTTTTCGAGAAATTTAATTGAAAGAGGGAATTGCAAAACTAACGAAAGGGAAGACTTTTTCGGGTCCGTTTTAGCAAAACCTACAGCAACTCCGAAAAAGTCTTCCCTTTCGTCATTTCTGTAATAGCGTTGCGATTTTCAACCACAAGTCACTTTTAACAAACACCTTGCGTCTGATATAATTAGCTTTCTGACAAACAATCACATCAGAGCAAGGAGCAAACCACGTGGGTCAGCTGACAGACACTTTATCAAAATATTGGGAAAAAATTCAAGGCTCTCTTTTCGCTTGGTTAGAAGAAGAGCTCGATCCACTGACAGAAAAGCAGCAACAATTGGTTTCTATTTTGGAAGTGGTACGCATCGAAGACTTTCTTCCTTGCTATTACGGATGTGAGGGCCGCCCACAAAAAACACGTTCAGCAATTGCCAGATCATTCGTTGTTAAAATGGTATACAATCTCGATACGACAACATTTTTGATTGATCGCTTGAAAAGCGATAAAAACCTACGACGTATTTGTGGGTGGGAATCTCTGTCTGAACTGCCTAGTGAGGCTACTTTTTCTAGAGCCTTCACTGAGTTTGCTAAAACAGGGCTTCCTCAGCGCGCACATGAGGCGCTGATTGTAAAGACATTGAAAAACGAAGTCGTTTTGCATAATTCACGCGATTCAACCGCAATCGAGGCTCGAGAACGGCCGCAAACCAAAACTAAGAACAAGGCAACGCAAAACAGTGAAGATCCGGATCAGGAATTGGAGCCAAAGAAAAAAGGTCGCCCTAAAAAAGGCCAAAAACGAGCCAAACCCGAACCTACGCGCATAGACAGACAAAAAACGATGACGCTAGAAGAAATGCTGGCTGATTTACCGACAGCATGCGACAAAGGTGCTAAAAAAGACAGCAAAGGTAATACAATGTACTGGACTGGCTACAAGTTACATTTAGATACCATTGACGGAGGCATCCCTGTCAGCGCTATTGTTACTTCAGCTTCAGTTCATGACAGTCAGGTTGCAATTCCTCTGGCCACTTTAACTGCCACGAGAATCATCAACTGCTATGACCTCATGGATGCCGCTTACGACATCCCAGGTATTATCGCACATAGCCAATCTCTCGGACACAAGCCCCTAATCGATAAGAATCCAAGAGCAGACAAACAGCTCAAAAAAGACCTTGAAGCGGAAAGTCTTGCAAGAAGAACTCTGAATTTAATTTTCCCAGAAACACTGCGTTATAATGAAAGGACAGCTGCGGAACGAACCAATTCTCGTCTGAAAGACGAATTTGGTGCTTGCAAACTCAGGGTGCGCGGACTTAGTAAGGTTGCGTGCCATCTTATGTTTGGCGTGTTGGTATTGACAGCCGACCAATTGATGAAATTGGTCACGTAATCTTGCTGTAGGGTGAAAAAGTCTTCTGGCCAATGATCAAATGGGCTCCCGCTTGTTCTCACAGTGAAGATTTTTTGGATAAAACATCTAAAATTACGAGACTGGAATCGAAAAAGTGATTTTTCGGGGCCTGCCAACCGGTTTGCATTCACTATCCCCGAAAAATCACTTTTTCGTTTCTAGTTTTGCAATTCCCTCGAAATAATTAAACTGTTCCAATGTAAAGAAATTTTTTTAATTAGATGCGATTTCGAATTGTCTCTTTTCCCCACGACCCCGACCAGTGGAGAACGACCGCTTCAGGATTGATCCCTTTCTTGACGATCCAGTTATATTTCCCTGGAAGCTGTGTTATATCAACCCTCTCTGTTTGAATAAGATAAGTCAAAGCCTCCTGGTCGCCTAAGAACAGGTCGTTTTTTCTTTGGCAGAAAGAGGCCCAATCCGCCAAAAGGGGGGAGTTTGCATGGTAGAGGATTACCCCAGAGTTATACCCTACCTCTTCAAAAGACCCCCTATTATCCTGAGCAAGGGCTATCTGAGAGCACCTAGACAATTTGTGAAACAGCGGTGTGAGAGAACCCAGCACCTCACAGTCTAAATCAAGCCAAATCGTTTCTTTGAAAGGGGTTTGCAAAAGAGCAAACGGCTTATAAAACCACTGGGTACGTCCACTCCATACATGAGAGCCGTACCGCTCTTCCCATTGCTCGGAGAGCTCTGAAGAAATCAGAGCCTTTGGAAAGACAAACCCGTGTGGCGCTCGAAGAGAAATAAGAGCACCGTGTAAGCGGCACCACTTTTTTGCTTGAGAGGACATGCCGAAATCGATAAAGGCGATCGGAAGATCAGGATGATGAGGTTTATAGTGAGACCACCACCATGGAAGCAACCATTCTTGCTTCTGGTCACATCCTACAATCACTCCTCGACTCACAACGCCTCTTTTCCTATTGTGCTAATCATCTCTTTCAGCTCACTTGGCGCTTCTTGAGCAGCAAGCTGGGCATAGGAGCGAGCCTTCTTAAGGTCATTTTTATCTCTATAGAATTCCGCAAGAACCAAACAGCATCTCCATCCATAATCGGTCCCCTGAGTCTTAAAACCGCGTAAGAATTTGACAAGCGGTAGAGCAATTTTAGCAACATGAGTCATCTTTTCGCGGCGAGCTTGAAAAGAGAGGAGCGCAAGCTCCCATTCCGCTGCTAAATCGTGGGGTTTGCGAGCTCGAATCTCCTGCTTCACTTTTTGAGCTTTGCGAGGATGGTTTTTGATCAATTGGGCATAGTGTTCGATGAGAAAATCGACCCCTGTATCTTGAGCAAGACCCGCTTGAAGCAGCTTTTCCATGCAGCTTGTCATCTGAAACACCTGCGATTTCCGGTAGAGATGAAGAAGCTCTTCAGCATTTAAATCCGTAAGTGAGCGACATACGGAATGAATCACGAGCATCTCTTTAATCAGATCGACGTACTTTTCAGGAGAAATTAAAAGGTACCCTAGGGAGCCGATCTCTTCTCCCTCCGATGTCACGAGCGTGAGCACAGGCACAGTTGTGTCTCCTTCCAGCGGCTTCATCTCTTCTCTCTTGATTCCTTCACTCTCTAGAAGAGATTGAAAGGAAGAGGCATTCCATATTCCCTTCTTAAGCTCTTCAGACCAAAGACACTCCGCCGGTCCAAACTTAGCGACAACAGTAGGATTTCCCTGAAGCACACCTAGAAGAATCGTCATGCAAAAGATAAGCACTCTCATGTATACTTGCCCCCTAAGACAGCTTCTAAGAGATCTCTATAAAAAATGTTTTACTTTCCTCCAACACTTATTTTACGCCATCGACGGGAAAACCTTAAAAAATGCTCCTTAAGGGGGCTAGAACACCGATCCGATCTGATTTTTTTGACCTACCCTTTCGCCAAGCTGCCTGACCTAACCAACTATTGTGTATTAACCCTCGATGCCCCGCCGCTGACAGGTGAAGATGCTCCCCGAGGGCTTTTTCTGATCGATGGAACGTGGCGGCATGCAAAAACCATGGCTAAAACCCTTCCTTCTTCGGGGAAACACATTCTTCGAAGCTTACCACCCCATTACCAAACAGCCTACCCCCGTCGGCAGCCTGACTGCCCTGACCCCTCAAGGGGGCTTGCTTCAATTGAAGCTCTTTATGCCGCCTACACCATCTTAGGCCGCTCCGCCAAGGGACTCCTAGATGGGTATTACTGGAAAGAGCAGTTTTTGTTGTTAAATTAAAATTTAAGTTTTTATATTAATTTTTTATTTAATTGCTAATTAACATTTAATATGTTTATAATAATTGCAAAATTAACAAAACAGGAGTTTATGACAATTTTTAACAAAATTTCAGAAGGACTTAGTTTCAGTTATTTTCAACACAAACTAAGTTTAATAAATCCCTTTAATGATGGGATGAAAAAGAACGGACTTCAACTCGCGGAGACTCTTCTTCCTTTAGCTTCTCTCCACCCCCAAGCAGCAAAACCTATTTCCCTCGCTTTATCAGGTTGGAACATAGCCACGGCTTTTTATCAAAAAAATTCTTATTGGAACTGCGTGAGAAGCATCGTCGAGTTTGCCGCAACATGTTTTCAAATGCCTGCCGCTCTTTTCCTTCATACCTCTTTAAACATTTTAGAAAATGTCTACGAGCTTAAAAAAGACCGTTTAGGCAACCTCTTTAAGGTTGTTGGCAACTCCCTCTATCTTTCAACATTGATTAAATCTACGAACAAAAATTACCGCCATTTAGTCGCTATTTCTCTGATATTCCAAGGAATTAGTCAGCTCGTTCAGGCCTATCAAAAAGCCTATAATTCAAAAACAGCCAAACTATCTAACATAGACAGACTAGACCTGTTTATCAAAACCATGATGGGTTGTATCCGCCTTTACCAAGCAGAAAAGACGCAAGAAGTTTCAAAGAAAAACTTTGTTATGATGCGCGTTGCTGCCCATGATAAAAATGATGACTTAACTCCTAAAGGATCTGAACAAGCCTTTCAAACCGCCGCGGATATAGAGGAGCTGGCTGTCAAAGCTGGAGCAGAGGACATTCGCATCGTTCATTCGGGCAGAAAGTGCGCTAAGCAAACGGCTGAATGCATTGCAAAGTGTGAACTTGTAAATAGGTACCTGGCTATTTCTGAAGATGAGATCTTTGAAGATCCTCGTCTTGCTGATCCTAAGAATAACCCGCTCCTTAAAACACTGAAACGAGAAAATCCTGAAGCACGTAAACAATTCAGCAAGCTTCCTGCTAACGAGAAATTTGATGCAAAGCCTGTTGAAGGTTACGAGACAGAGCGAGAAGTTTTCACCCGCATGAATGCCGCTGTTCGAGAGAACCTTGACCAAACAGATGAGACAACTTTCACTGTTTTTATTACACATCAAGCTAGCTTGCTAAGTTGGCTGCGTGGATTAGTGCTGACCAATGAAAGCACAGAAGCGCAAATCTCCGCTGAAGCGAGACATCACCACGCTGCCACTTGTGAACTCTACCCGATGGAACAAAACGATGGAACCATCTCTCAGACAGAAGCATCATTCCGTCCGGAATTTATAGGGGAAGCTGCTAAAGATCCAAAAGATCCTTAATTTACCTGGCGTTTGAAATCATCCATCACAGCCTGTAGATACCACTTACTGGTTTTTTCAGGCTGTTCTTGAGCAATCTGGGTAGCTTGATCGTCAGAGAGTACGGTAGTGCCTTTGGATATCCAAAGGTGGTAAAGCTGAATGTCTGCAATCAGAGGGTCAAACCGTTTTGTTTTTTCCTCTGTAGCAGAGTACAGGTAACTTTCAATCTCCATCTCATCTTCTTTTAAAGCTGCGACTGATTTGACATGCGTGAGTTTATCATCTATGAAAATCGCCTTGGGGAATTTTATTGGTAGATTTTTGGACATCTTGCGTAGATAGTCTCCCTTGAAATCTTCGTCACAATAAAAGACACCATTAAAATATTCGGACTCTTGAATCAGATAAGAATGGATCGCACTTGGCGGCTGTTTTGTTAAATCAATGCCAACGGAGATGAGTTGGCCGTGGGTGAGCTCATCAACCCCCTCTTTGGGAGTGGCATACCATCGTTTTCGCTCTCTTGAAGTCAGGCCATACACATTATAATTTTGTAATAGCTCCTCTACAAATGCCTTCGTTTCTGGTTCGACTGTTATACAAGGATGGTGCTGAGTGACGAAAAGAGAGAAAACATCATGCCAATTTTGGCTGGGATCATGCTTTGTCGCTTGCGTGATGTACCTTCTCCAAGCGCTAGATCCCAACATGTAAGGGAAATCAATGAGGGTATCATCAATGTCAAAAAAGTAGATTGTGCCTGGAGGTTGGTTTTTGGAAACTTGAGCAAGAGATTCGATTTTTTGAATCGCTGGAGCAGCAGCTATAGTCGATGGTAAAGAAACAGAGGAAGACCCGCTTAACGGAGTTATAAGAGCGATCATAACACCTATAGTTTTTGCAATTTTTTTGAAAAATGAATTCACTTTCTCCTCATATACGGAAGACAGCTTACATTAAAAAAGCTTTAAATCCAAGTATGCGTCGAAATTAAATATTGCTATGTTGAAGTTTATCACGAAATGTGGATAATTGATCTTAATGACTGGGGGTTGTCCTAGTCGGCGTTAGAGCCTCGGAGAAATCTGGGGCTTTTCGTTTTTCTGATAAAACGTTTAACTCTTGACTTGGAAAGACTTCCAGCCCTGTTCCAAGATAGTTTGGATATTTATAAAATTTTTTCACAATAACATCGAAAGCGCGATTCTTATTCCCTTGGCTGACTACGTGACGTCCAATTGGATGCGTGACTAAGTCGGCAATTTGAAGACCAATACTATTTGCCCTTTTGTCGACGAAAATGATTTTGAGTGGAAAAGCATTTTGCCTCTCTATATTTTTCTCTACGATCCTGCGGAATGAAATATTCAGCTCATTATCAAAATTATGTCCTCGTGATTCAATGATAATATGCGTGATCTTTCCGGGCTGATTTTTTTCCTCCAAAAATCGGTATACAGTCTCCAAGCAATATTCCAAACTCAATTCATATGCATTAATGGAGGTGGGACCTGTTTCTTTAAGCAGTTTTTTGTTGATAGCAGTCGATATAACAGTAAATGGAGATCGCCGAATTGCCTCGCTTAACTCGTATAAGAAAACTTCTCTCCTGATTTTATTTTGCAAAAATTGAAAATCTTCGATCTGTCTTCTCTGTTTGGCTCCATGTAGAATGACTGCATCGTGTCCCCAAAAATTAAATTTTAGTTCTTTGAATGCCCTAACAACATGTTCAATATAGTCATGTTTTGAAAAAACACAAAAAGTTAGAGCAAAACTGGGTGGTCTTCACATACGCTCTTAGTAGACTGATCTCCTGTTTCATCGCCGTAGATGATGTATTCGCTATAATCGCGTTCTTTTACGGTATTAGCCATCAATTGAATCCAAGATTTTCCATTTTTCAGAAGCTAATCATTGTCCTTAAAATATCACTTGAAAGTCAAAGGTTTTTTGCAGCTGAAATAGCCAGTATATCCTAAAAAGCATCCTTAAGGTATGATCGAATATTGAGAATCGGATGAACTTGCAACTTTATCGACTTGACCAACATACACTTAAAAAGAGCCTTTGCGATCCTGACGCCATAAAAGCCATTCGTCTCCTGCAAGAGGCGGGGCATGTCGCTTACCTCGTGGGGGGATCTGTGCGCGATCTTTTGCTGGGGATATCTCCTAAAGATTATGACATCTCCACATCAGCGCGTCCCGAAGAGATTAAAGCCCTTTTTAGAAGCCAGTGCATTCTCATCGGACGTCGGTTTCGCTTAGCGCACCTCCGATTCGGCCCCAAGGTCTTTGAAGTCTCAACCTTTCGTGCGGGGAATAATGAGTCGGACGAATTAATCGTCCGAGACAATGAATGGGGAACCCCCGAGCAAGATGCGCTTAGAAGAGATTTCACGATTAACGGCCTCCTATATGACCCTGCCACAGAAACCATTATCGATTATGTCGATGGTTATGCAGATGTGCAAAGAAAATGCCTTCGCACCATTGGACAACCATATCTACGATTTAAGCAAGATCCTGTGCGGATGATTCGACTGCTCAAATTTCATGCGCGATTTCACTTTGAGATCGATCCCGACGCTAAAGTTGCCCTTGCCGAATGTTATCATGAAATTATGAAAAGCTCTCAAGCGCGGATTTTTGAAGAACTTCTCCGCATGTTAGAATCTGGCGCTGCGGAACCTTTCATCAAGCTCATGAGCCAGCACCGTTTTTTAGAGCAGCTCACTCCGACCTTTGCTCAGTTTTTGACTCACCCAGAGGGAGAAGATGTTTTTGACTTTTTACACGAGGCCGACCTTCGCTCTAAAACAGCTTTATTGGATCGGTCCCTCCTGCTCTCCTGCCTGATATTTCCCTTTCTTCAAAAACATCTTCAAACCCATTTTTTGGATCGAGGCAAAACTCCTCATTTAGGTGAAATCTACCAAGAGATCCAAGAGACAATCTCTGCCCTCTTTAGCCCATTTTTCTTAATTCCCCGCAAACTACGCATGAAAATCACATCGATTTTGATATCTCAATTTCGAATAACTCCTTTTCATAAACAGACGGCGCGAAGGCCCCGTGTTCCACGAGACCCTGATTTTCCACTCGCCCTGGAGTTTCTAGACTTTCGAGCCTCTTTGGAGCCGGCGCTCAAAGATCTCTGCGCCCTATGGCAAGATGCTTATAAGTACCCAGCTGCTCAGCGAAGAGGGCGCCGTCGACATGCATGATACCCAATTTGTCGGACCCCCGCTTGATGCTGGTCCTCGTCCTGCTGTTTTTTACTTTGCCCTCTCAGCTCATGACTGCCTTTTCGTAGACCCTTTTAATCAACCTGTTTTGACGCTGTTGAAATCGGATATCAGGATCTTTTCAGTGACACTTCCTGGCCATGACCACCTCTCTCCTGCATCAGCAATGAAGTACTGGGCAAAAGAAATGGATCAAGACCCTGAGATGATCGAGTCTTTTACAAAGGATGTTGCTACCTATATCAATGCTCTGATCTCTCAAAAAGTCATCACCTCTTGCGGTGTCATGGGCCTTTCCCGAGGTGTCTTTATTGCAGCCCATGTGGCGGCAAAAATCGCATCGATTCAAACGCTCCTTGGTTTTGCTCCTCTCACAACCTTCGCCCAGCAGAACCTGCACCGCCTTTCCGATCAACTTTATTCAAAAACAATCCGCTGTTACATTGGGAATCGAGATGTCCGCGTTGGAACATCTCTCTGTTTTTCCTGGCTGGCGCAGCTCTCTGAACTTGCTTATCAAAGAGGGATTCGCACCTCTCCCATTGAACTTATCATCGGCCCTTCAATTGGTAAAGACGGCCACGGAACCTCTCCTGCAACGTTCCAAGCAGGGGCCGCTTGGATGGCTGAGCAACTCCGGGGCGCTCATGCCACCTGATATATTTATGACAGCAGGAGAAATCAGCGGAGACCGGCTTGGCGGATCGATTCTTGAAGCGATGATAGAGCAGCAAAAAAACCTCGAGGTTGTTGGCATTGGAGGTCCACAGATGCGAGCCCAAGGGCTTTTTCCGACCCTGCCGATGGAAGAGCTTCAAGTCATGGGATTTATCGACGTCATACGCCACCTTCCGCATCTGATCAAAACATTTCGAAGGACAATGCAAACAATCCTCCACTTAAATCCTAAAGCGGTGGTCACAATTGATTACCCCGGGTTTAACCTTCGCCTAGGCCGGGCGCTTCGAAAGCACGGATACCGTGGAAAGTTGTGCCATGTCGTCTGCCCATCAGTGTGGGCATGGGGCAAAAATCGGATTCAGTTATTAGAAGATAATTACGATCTTCTCCTTACCCTACTTCCTTTTGAGAAGCCGTACTTTCATAAAGCCAAGCTACAGAGGGAGTTGCAAAACTCCGATTTGGGGCAAAATCATCGAATTTGGCCTCCAAAGCAAGTTTTGCAACTCCCTCTACAAGTTGGCTATATTGGACACCCCCTTGTCCAAGCAATCTCTTATGAAACAAGGCCTGAAGAACCCTTGATTGCTTTTTTTCCAGGCAGCCGTTCTCATGAAATTGAACGGAACCTTCCCTTTTATTTGAGATTGATTCCAAAGCTGAAGCAGTTAAACCCCCATCTTCAATTCGGCATTTCAGTTGCGGCGGAAAAATACCGTCCCCTCATTCAAAAAATGACTGGTTCTTTACCTACAACCCTTTTAACTCCCCGTGAAATAGACGAGCGACGGCCGATGATGGCCATCGCAAAGTCTGGAACGATCACGTTAGAGCTTGCCCTCCGTGGTATCCCAACGGTTGTAACCTATGGAATGTCCCCTCTAGACATTGCCCTTGCCAAATGGGTTTTTCGCATCTCTCTTCCTTATTACGCACTACCTAATCTAATTTTAAATTTCTCTCTTTTCCCAGAGTTGATTGGGACTGAGCTAACCGACAAAAACCTGTTTGACTCAGTTAATTCTTTTTTAATAGCTCCCCAAAAGCGTCATCAATGCCACCTCGACTGCCAAAAAGTCAGGCAGCTTCTCACAACCTCTGAAAATCCCTCTAAATCTGCTGCTTCATTGATTTTAAGCCTTATTTCCAGCTAAAATGATCCCTTATGCACGATCAATTGACAATTTTTACTGAACGGCTTTGTCCAGGGCGTCCGGAAAAGATTGATTTAACGCTTCCCCCAGAGTTTCTAGAGCTTGACGAAGAGGATATTCGGTTCTCTTCTCCTTTGACTCTTCAAGGAGAGGTGTGTCGAATGGACGACCTCATCCTCATCACCTTAGCCGCTCAACTGACAATCGAAATGCCTTGCTCGATCTGTAATACCTTAACAACCATCCCACTTCAAAATAAAAACATCCTGCTATCGATTCCTTTATCCGATATTCCTGCCGGAAGCTTTAATTACACCGAGCTCCTGCGAGAAGAAGTGATCATATCCCTCCCGCAATTTATTGAATGCCATGGGGGAGCTTGTCCCAAGCGAAAAGAGGTGCAATCTTTTCTTAAATCAGCAGAGAAGCAAGCCCCGACCTACTTCCCTTTCGCAGAGTTGTGAATAAATCAGCAAGGACATATAATCTTTCTCTAGAAAATTATAGATAACCACAGGGAGAATACCAGAGTGGCCAAATGGGGCAGACTGTAAATCTGCTGGCTTTGCCTACGTAGGTTCGAATCCTACTTCTCCCATTAAAATAAGGAGTTTCCTCAATGGCTGTTCCACGTAATCGCCTGTCGAATGCGAGAAAAAATTCTCGTCGGGCACACCATGCAAAAAAGCCCAAAAATGCCACCAATTGCTCAAATTGCAAAGGCAAAAAACTGTCTCATAAAGCTTGTCCTCACTGCGGCTATTATGCTGGGCGTTCTCTCGCTGGTGGAGAAGCAAAGTAACCCGCCCCGTATAGGGGTCGATCTCATGGGAGGCGATACGCCTCCTAAGAAACTTGCTCAAGCGCTCATCGAGCTGCTCCAGGATGGCTTTCCTGCTGAGTTTGTGGTTTTTGCATCGCCTGAAGTTGCCGGCCAGCTCCCTTCAACTTTGCAACGCATTTCTTGCCTTGAAACAATTGCAACCGAAGACGACCCTATCCTCGCCGTCCGAAGAAAAAAAGAGTCTTCTCTCTGCCAAGGGCTCCGTTTTCTGAGTAACAAAGCCATTGATGTTTTCATCTCGACTGGAAATACAGGAGCTTTACTTTTAGCCTCTAAAACAACCTTAAAAACATTGCCTGGCATTGACCGGCCAGCGCTTCTCACACTTCTTCCAACACATAAAAATGATCTCGCAGTCCTCGATGTCGGCGCAAACCTTTCCCTCAAATCTCACCATATTCTTCAATTTGCTGCAATGGGGATCGCTTACCAGAAAAGCCGCGGCATTGAGCATCCCACTGTGGGACTTCTCAACATTGGAACCGAAGCTATCAAAGGAACTCCGCAAGTGCGTGAAGCATACGCAAAACTAGAAACCCTCAATCGAACCCGCCCCACTTTTCTAGGAAATATTGAAGGTAAGGATGTTTTTCAAGGAGGCATTGATGTTCTCGTTTCAGATGGATTTACAGGTAATATTTTTTTAAAAACCGCAGAAGGAGTCGCCTCCTTTATTCTTGAGCAGCTTGAAGGGTCCTCTTCCTTAAGGCATGAAGCCGCTCTCCTCCGTCAAAAACTATATGCTGCGGAACATCCAGGCGCTATTTTATGCGGAGTCGATGGGATTGTCATTAAATGCCATAGCGATACAACGCCTTCCACCCTCATGATGTCGATCAAGGGTGCCGTCCGACTTGTTAAACAAAAATTTTTAGAAAAAATCGTTCTGAACCTATCCCGATAAACAGGGAAGAGGAAATTAGAGCAGATACTTAAAACTTTTGTCGAGTCAGGCTTATTTACATTTTTTTACCACCGAGACACGGAGGGGGATGAGATTGCACAGAGGAAAAAAATTTCCTCTGTGCAATCTCATCCCCCTCCGTGTCTCGGTGGTAAAAAAATGTAAATAAGCCTGACTCGACAAAAGTTTTAAGCATCTGCTCTAATTTCCTATGCCCTATCCTGATAAAAAGTTTCAGTCGATTTTTAGACCTCTAGTGTATAAAATGGCATCTGACAGGACAACTCCATGAATCAAGAAATTCTTATCAATATTGAATCGAAAGAGACCCGGTGCGCCTTCTTAAAAAATGGGATCCTTCACGATTTGGTGATTGAGCGAAAAAATAACCGCCCGCTGACAGGCAACATTTATCGAGGACGCGTGAAGAGCATCCTCCACAATATTCAATCTGCCTTTATTGATATCAATGAAGGGGAAAATGGATTTATTCACATTTCCGATATCTTGGAAAATACCCAAAAATTCCAAGAATTGTTTGATATGGATTTTGATATTGCCCTCCTGCAAAGCCAATCCAAAAAAACTCGGGAAACCGATATCGCCAAAATTTTAAAACAAGACCAGCCCGTTCTGGTTCAGGTTGTGAAAGAACCGATTGGGTCGAAAGGAGCCCGCCTAACATCCAATGTTTCAATCGCAGGCCGGTACTTAGTCCTTCTTCCTAACACTCCTCATCGCGGCGTTTCTCGAAAAATCGAGGAGAGAGCGGACCGAGAGAGGCTGAAGAAACTCATTCAAGCCTTTGAAATGCCTCATGACATGGGACTTATTTGCCGCACCGCAAGCGTCAATGCGTCTGAAGAGCAGCTCATCCAAGAAGCGCATGATCTTTTGGCTTCATGGAAAGAGATCATGGAAAAATTTGAAAAATCGACAAAGTCAATGTGCCTTTTTGAAGAGTCAGATCTAATTAAGCGGGCCATTTTAACAGCCATTGATCGAAAATACCAGAGGATTCTCGTCGATGACTATGGAACCTTCCAACGATTAAAGCAGCTCGCACACCGCTTCATGGAAGAAGATCTCAAAATCGAACTCTATCGCGATAAAATCCCCATGTTTGAAAGGTTCGGCATTGAACGTGAAATCGAGAAAGCGCTTCGCCGAAAAATTTGGCTGCCGAGTGGCGGCTACCTCTTTTTTGATCGAACTGAAGCGATGCTTACTATCGATGTCAATTCAGGACGCAGCAAAGACAAAAAATCGACTTCTGATGTTGAGGAATCACTTGTCCGTATCAACATGGAAGCGGCTGAAGAGCTCGCCCGCCAGCTCCGCCTCCGTAATATTGGAGGATTGATCGTTTGCGACTTTATCGATATGAGGCTGCGCAAAAATCAAAAGCGGGTCTTAGAAAAACTCAAAGACTCCATGAAAGAAGATTCGGCAAAATGCACAATTTTAGAAATGAGCGAATTTGGACTTATCGAAATGACTCGTCAACGGCATCGAGAATCACTTGCTCAAATGATGTATACCTCCTGCCCCTATTGCATGGGAATTGGAATGGTGAAAACCCACGAAAGCGTTTCCATCGAAATCGAACGGTGCCTTAAAAAACTCATTCAGCAAGAAGAGCAATACGCCCTCCAGCTTGTCTCTCATCCAAGCTTGGACCATTTTTTACACTCTCATGATAAAGGAAATTTTAGAAAACTAGCTGAAAAATTGAATGCAGACCTTAAATTTACAACGAATGACACACTGCACCTAAATGAATTTCAGTTTTATTCCACGACGAATGGAAAACTGCTCGATATTTGACTATCTGCTGCAAGAAGCTCGAAAAGAAGGGTGGTTGTCTGAAAAAGTCAGTGCCACTCTTTCTCATTTCATTCAGGGCTATGCTCAGGCTACAAAAGAATCGGCTTCTCACGAGACAATTCTCGCATGGTTTAAAACCTTTCTGAAGCTGCTCAAGGAAGAGATCTCTTCTCCTTTTGTCTTTCAACCCTACCACCAGCGGATTCGGTCTCCTTTTGATTATTACGCTTTCGGCAACGATTTCTTCTATCCTTTAGTTGACCGGTCTCGTTCAAAGATCCTCGGTCACGACTATCTCAAGCACATTCAATACCTCCTTGAGCAAGGAGATAATGTGATTTTTCTAGCAAACCATCAAATCGAAGCAGACCCTCAAGCCATCAGCCTACTTCTCGATGACCTATATCCTAATTTTGCTGAAAACATGATTTTCGTGGCCGGAGAACGGGTGATCACAGATCCTTTTGCCATCCCCTTCAGCATGGGACGCAATCTCCTCTGTATTTACTCCAAACGTTATATCGATCATCCCCCCGAGAAAAAAGTTGAAAAGCAGCTTCACAATAAACGAACGATGGAGCTCATGAGCCTTCTATTAAAGGAAGGAGGAAAATCGATCTATGTCGCCCCCAGTGGAGGCAGAGACCGCCCCAACCAGCAAGGTATCATTGATGTCGCCCCCTTCGATCCAGGAAGTATTGAACTCTTTTACCTCATGGCTCAAAAGGCTGGAACTCTTACCCATTTTTACCCAATGTCCCTTGTCACCTACGATGTGCTCCCACCCCCTGAAACAATCCAAATTGAGCTCGGCGAAACCCGGGTCACAGGAAGAGCCCCCATCCATCTTGCTATTGGAGCTCCCCTACAAATGGATGCGTTTCCAGGATGCCATTCCACCGACAAGCGGACGCGCAGGCAAGCCCGTGCAGACTATATTTGGAACGAAGTCCGAAAAAATTATCAACTGCTTCAAAAGCACTGATTTGTTTGGGTATAGTCAGATAATTTAAACACAGAGCACACTGAGAAAACTCTGCTTAATTTTTTCTCAGTGCTCTGTGGTTAAAAAAATGTTTTATACAACAAGACCAATTTGTTATATGTTTATATAATCCCGTAGGAGAACTATGAAAAAATGGTTTTTGACTCTTGCTATTCTTTTCTCGAGCTTCCTTGCTGCAGAGACAAGTTATTACCAGGTCCCAGATGAGTGCACTCTCAAGATCTTAACTCCCGACCTTGCAGATCTTAAAACAGCAAAAATACGGCTCTCCAATGGCCTTGAAGCCTACCTGGTTTCCGATCCTGGCGCTCACATGTCGGCCACCGCCCTCTCTGTCAACGCAGGTTCTTGGCAAGATCCCGATGAGTATCCCGGCATGGCCCACTTCCTTGAGCATATGCTGTTCATGGGAACAGAAGCTTACCCCAAAGAGTTTGAATATATGCAATACATTCACGATCACGGAGGAGATGTCAATGCCTATACAGCTTCCGATCGAACCGTCTATGGATTTTCTATCAACCATGAGGGGCTGAAAGGAGCTATTGATCGGTTTTCCCATTTTTTTATCGACCCCCTTTTTCACCCTTCCTCTATTGGCCGTGAGCTGCATGCAGTCGATCAGGAACATGGGAAAAATGTCGAGCATGATCTTTGGCGAGCTTATATGGTTCTTAAAGAAACAGGCAACCCTACCCATCCAAATAGAGGTTTTGGAACCGGAAATGCATCGACCCTCTCAGGCATCCCATCCAAAGCTCTTCAAGAGTGGTACCAAACGCATTACAGTGCAAACCGGATGCATCTTGTCATCGTCTCTTCTCTTCCTATTGAAGAAATGGTTACGCTTGCAGTGGACCATTTCTCTCCCATCATCAATCGAAATCTGCCGCCTCCAACCTACCCCTTCGAGTTATTTTCCAAAGAACAACTAGGCCACTTGCTCTATATTAAACCTGTGAAAGACCTGAAAAGGCTTTCACTAACTTGGCAGCTTCCGATATCGATTGCCATGGATCAAGAGACGCATGTCTCAGAGCTTGTCACCTATGCGCTTGAAAATGGCACCGAAAATGGGCTCTCGGAAGAACTAAAGCGAGAAAAGTTGATCGAAGAGCTTTCTGTATCAACTAATCAATTAAGCCAAGAGTGCATGCTGATGGATATCGGTTTGTCTCTCACGGAAAAGGGCGTCAAGAACCTCGATGCCGTCATCGAGCGAACATTCCAAGCCTTAGCCCGCCTCAGAGAGACAGGTATTCCCCGTTTTATTTTTGATGAACAGAAAAGACTTGCTACAATCGGTTATGAATATCAATCGCGAGATGATGCCTTTACCGTTGTAATGGACATTGCAGGCGATCTATCTTATGAAAAATTAGAAACCTATCCTCAAAAAACAGTGGCCGCTTCCATTTATGACCCCGATCAAGTTCATACACTTCTTCATGCACTAACACCTCAATCCTGTATCTATCTTGTCTTAGCAGACTCAAAATGGACCGGTATCTCTCCTACCATGCATGAAAAATGGATGAATGCCGCTTATACATTACGTGAAGTCCCCCAAGAAAAACTCACAGCGTGGGCAGAAGTGCCGCCCCACGCTCAAATTGATCTTCCCCCGCCCAATCCATATCTTCCCGACTCTTTAGCTCTTGTCCCTTCCACTTCCCCACCCGCCTTAGCTCCTGAAACGATTTCTCATGATGAACTGGGCCATCTTTACTTCCAGCAAGACCAAAAATACCGCGTTCCAGAGGTGGGAGCAATTTTCTCAATAAAAACACCAGCAATGGAAGGTTCTGCAAAGTCGAGAGTCTTATTTGATCTGTATATAAGAGCTTTGGAAGAGGCCCTAAACTCTACCCTTTTTTTTGCATCCGAAGCTCGTCTTTGCTTAAAACTCTCTCAAAGTGATGATAATTTTGTGATCAGTATCGATGGCTATAGTGAAAAAATGCCTCTCTTTTTAAATACCATCTTTTCATCTCTTCATCATGTCTCTCCGACAGCTGCAGAATTTGAGGTTTACAAAAAGTCGCTCCTTTCATCCTATGATAACGCCTCTAAAGAACTCCCCCTTCGTCAAGGGATGCAGCTTCTCAACAGCATCCTCTTCAATGATAACCCTACTCCTAAAGCTCGCCATCAAGCCCTCCAGGAAATCTCTTACGAACATTTTCTCTCTTTTGCTCATGAAGTTTTCCAGAAAACCTACACTGAAGCTTTGATTTACGGAAACTTAAGCCGCACAGAGGCTGAGGACATCTGGAGTGACTTTAGAACAGCTCTCCATTCGGCTTCATTTCCTGTATCAGAGCATTACCGAAAAGGGGTCTTAATTCCTTCAGATCAGCAAGGCCCTTATATGATTTCCGAAGTAACCGAGCGTCAAGGAAACGGCACCGTCCTAATGCTCCATGAAGCCCCTTTTTCCATGGAGAATCGAGCTGTTCAGCAAATCTTATCGAGCGCGCTTCAAGGCGATTTCTTTGACACTCTTCGTACGAAGCAGCAAACAGGTTACATTGCCTCTTCATGGGATATCGAGGTCGAAGATCAACTTCTTCAATTCTTTGGAGTCCAGTCTATCACGCATCAATCATCGGAACTCTTATCTCGATTTGAGCTGTTTTTGGAAGAGTTTTCCCGCCATATGGATGAAAAAATACCTCTTGAGCGGTTTAACACACTCAAGCAATCGCTCATTAAAGAGCTCGGCATGCCCTCCGAAAACATTCCCAGTAAAGCAGCCCTCCTCAATCACCTAGCTTTTGAAAAAAAAGGAGATTTCGATTGGCTTCAAAAACGGATCTCGACCGTTCAAGCCCTCTCTTACGAAACATTTCTGAAAACCGCCTCTTCCTTTCTCTCCAGACAAAATCATCGACGCCTGGCGGTTTTAATGGAAGGGGTTCTACCTGCAAAAAATCAATTTCGATATGAGCCGATCTCTCAGGAAAAGATCCGCGACCTTGGGCCTTATATCTCAGCTAACTAGGCCTTAGAAGCTGTCTTAACCCAAGCGTATGTCACCCAATCTCGAAACGTCAGGGAAATCCCTTTGAGCTGCGCATCTTTCAAAAAGTACCGTAGAATATTTTGAGTGTCTCCCACGACCGCCTTATCCAACCTTCCTATCGACCGGCGCATTGAGTTTTCATCTTGAATCCTATCACATTGAGCCGCAAAGCTCGCTTTCCATGTTTTTTGCTCTTTTTCAGATAAATAGGGAGCCACAAATCCGACTCGAGGATCTGCAGGCTGCCCTTTTTGTATAAACACCACTTCTAATTCTCCATTGCTGGTAGGAAGAAAGGAAATCGATAGAATATCAGGGGATGCTAACATCTGAATAATGCACCGTGTTTTCCAAAAAAGGGGATCGTTTTTCTCAACACATGCTTCATAGTCATCTCTTACTTTTAAGAGATTTTCTTTTCCCCACTCCTCCACCGTTTCTATCATGTCCGCTGCAGAAGAGAGTTGGGACTGCATTCTACATCGCTCTGGGCTAAAGGTGCCTGAGATAACGACTGCTGTGATACTCATGCCGGATAATATTATTCGGATCACGATAAAATTTCAATCTCACTGAGTGACTTAGTAAGCTTTTGAGCGAATCATCACGTCTTTCCCTTTAAACGCTAGTCCGAGATGTAAAATGCGGCTAACACCGCGATTTTTTAGCTCTAAATCATATTTGCGATCTTCGATCTGCTTGAGGGCAGAAGCGACGGCTGATTCTAGATCGCTTTCCTCAAAGCGACCGATCTTTTTAAACTCCATGACCACGCCTAAGTCTCGAAGGTTTTTAGGAATGAGCATGACATCGTATCTACCGTAGCCACTTTCACGATTCGACTTCACTTCATACCGATCTTTCAGTCCGATGAGGACTCCTAATACGAAAGCGTGGTAAATTTTTTCGGGTTCTTCTGTAGAAACATCAAAAAAACTAAAGGAGGAGAGAAGAAACTCTTGAAAGATTTGAGAAAAGGTAGCGACATCACCGGTAATTAAACTTTGGAGCAACGTTTGGTAGTTAGGCTCACGAATTGTTTCCTCAAACCATTTGAGAATGATGGAGCGATAAAGCTCTTTAACTTCCATGTTGGGAATACGTAGCTGACAGGGAGTTCCATAAACAGGTGTTGCCCCAATTGATAAGTAGCCACTGAATAAAAGTAATGACCAAAGGGCCTTAGAATTTTTTTCCAAATCTGCAAAAACGGTTCCCTCTTCAATGATTTTCTCCACAGTGCCGCCTTTCATAAGCTCCTCGATGTCCGCTTTGAAATCTTCTGTCCCTTGGGTAATCAATTGTTTCATCAAAGCATTATCGCTCGTGTTGACCCAATAAGGAGCTAAGGCTCCTTTTTTGGCAATGCAGTTTAAAACAGACCATGGATTGTAAATCTCCCCGCATGAACCAATTCGATAGCCGTTATACCACTGCCGTATAGAATCCCATTTATCAAGGAGTTTATACTCTTCTAAGAGCGCCTTGACTTCCGACTCAGTCAATCCAAACTTATCCTGAAAATCCTCACTTAGGATGGTAAAAGTGGTGATATTATTAAGACCTGAAAAAATACTTTCTTTCGCAACGCGCAAGATACCGGTGAGAACACCTCGTTCTAAAAAAGAATTATCTTTTAACCCTCCTGACAACCAGTTTCTCAAAAACGAGATCAATTCATCATAGTACCCGCCGATATAAGCTGCGTGGGCAGGAGTGTCATATTCATCAATCAGAAGGATCACACGTTTTTTGTGATAGCGGCAAAGCCACTTGGTGAGCAGCTTGAGGCTTTGTTCATATAAAGTTTGATCTCCTTGTTTATAAATAATGGCCTGATAGTCTTCTTTTTCAGAACCATCTAAAATAGAGTCATCTAAAAGATAGGGATGTAAGTGAAAAGCCTCGGAGATCACCCTCTTCAATGACGCAAAACTCTTTTCCCACGAGGCGTGTTTGACATCTTTGAGAGAGATAAAAATGACAGGAAATTGCCCTTGGAGAGCTTGACATTTCTCATCTTGCCAAATTTTTAGGGGTCGGAACAGATAACTCGTATCTTGCGGGTTTTTTTCGAAAAAATAGCGCAACATCGATAGGTTGAGCGTCTTGCCAAACCGACGCAGACGGGGGATAAGGGCAACTTCAGTCCCTTTACTGATAAGTTCTTGGACCAAAAGCGTTTTATCAACATAAATATAGCAGTCATCAATAAGTTTTTTAAAATCACTCAGCCCAATTGGAAGCAATTTTTGATGATCATCCATAAACTACAATTATATCTACGAAGAGCAATAGGAACCATCGGTTTTTATCCTCTAGCGACGAAACCTGAGTTTTAAGACAGCTTCTTAACCCAAGCGTATGTCACCCGATCTTGAAACGTCAGGGAAATCCCTTTGAGGCGCGCATCTTTCAAAAAGTACCGTAGAATATTTTGGGTATCTTCCATGACAGCCTTATCTAGCTTTCCTATCGACTGGCGCATTGAGTTTTCATCTTGAATCCTATCACATTGAGCCGCAAAGCTCGCTTTCCATGTTTTTTGCTCTTTTTCAGATAAATAGGGAGCCACAAATCCTATTCGAGGATCTGCAAACTGCCCTTTTTGTATAAATACCACTTCTAATTCTCCATTGCTGGTAGGAAGAAAAGAAATCGATAGAATATCAGGGGATGTTAACATCTGAGTAATGCATCGTGTTTTCCAAAAAAGGGGATCTCTTTTCTCAAAACACGTTTCATAGTTATCTCTTACCTTTAAGAGATTTTCTTTTTCCCACTCCTCCACCGTTTCTATCATATCCGCTGCAGAAGAGAGTCGGGACTGCCTGCTGCATTGCTCAGGGCTAAAGGTGCCTGAAATAACGACTGCTGTGATACTCATTAAGATTAGTTATATCCAATGATCTTAGCATCGGGATGGAAATAGACCCAGCGCTCATTGAGGGTGGTTAACCAATCTACACCCCAATCCAATTCTTGTTCCCAGTCGGTTCCATACAGTCTTTCGAACTCAGCTATTTCAATTTTGTATTGTTCGTGGGTAACTGCTCTAGTTCGACGACGATTTTCAATAATTTCCCTTCCATTTTCATATCTATTCTCTAAAGCCTTTTCTATTTCTACGAGCTGTTGATGCACAACAGACCCAAGGTCATCATTAGTTGCTAACGCCAGCAAGTCTGCCCTTAATAAAGCTTGTGTTTTCTTATGAATCACAAAGGATCTCTCAAAATCCGGCATCGCTTTTATTGCTGGAAAAGATGGATTCCTGTTGGGGTCTTTAATATTTCCATTAGACTCTCGAGGACAATTCATGAGGAAGGTCATATCATAGAATATTCCGGAAGGAGTATGCGTAGGGACATCCATTACGCACAAGGAAACAGGACATGTAAAATTTTGCAGAAATTCATTTTCAGAGTATGACAAAGTGATGGCTATTTTAACCGAACTTATTAAACAATCGTTTCTCCATTTTTCAAAACTAGGGTGTTTCTCTGTTAAAGTCATGTAGATATAGCCTCCTGCCGCTCATCCTGCGATAAAGCCAATTCCACATCCCATCATACCCCCAAAATCTCCGACTTTAGGATCTTGATAAACAAATTTTTCTACCTCCGCTCCAATTTTTTTCCCAGCCTTTGCCCCCGCAAATGCGCTTAAACTAATACAAGTTAAAGCAGTAGGGATACTATTCTCGGTTGCTAGACCAGGAGTCCGAATATAAGCATAATGCCTACGAATCCTATCCCATCCGTTGTTAGTGTAAAGAGAAGATACTTGTTGGTAATGTTGAGCACGTTGTAGCGCTGTTGTCATTTCATACTCCTTATCTTTGTTTTTAATTAAAGACGAGCCTGTCCCGAAGCTACCAAAAACACACAAATGATTCCTGTAATCTTAATGAGAATAAAAATCTTATCTATGTAATGCCCAGGAGGAACAAGCTTTTGGCCTTCTCCAATTCTCTCTTGTAACCAAGCATCTTTAGCGGCTCCTGTTAGCACTTGAAACTTCTTAGTTTGTGTCGATTTCATTGCTTCTATAAATAACTTCTTTCCCTCCAACGATAATTCGGCAATATTTTGAGGGAGCGGGAAGATTCTCGTCCCGTGGTAATAGGAATTCGTGCTAGGAATTAATATAAAAGATTGAACGATGCGAGGAAATATTCCTCCAACGGGGCTTGAGCGAGTAGCCATATAGGTCTCCTTGAATCCATTAAGCCTACCACAAATGATTAATTTATCTCTGCGATCTTCATGTTGTGGTAGACGGCGTCGACGTCTTCAAGTGCTTCGAGCCATTCAATCAGCTCTAAGTTCGCCTTCTGGTCGTCGGGGGAGCATTCGATCCAGTTTTTAGGAAGATACTGAAGCTCTGCCGACTCTGGTTTGATCCCGAGTTTTTCAATCGCCTCTTTCACTTCAATGAGGGCATCAGGGGCTGTCGTGATGATAAAGAGATCGTCTTCCGATTCAAAATCATCGGCTCCCGCTTCTGAAACGACAAGAAATAGTTTTTCTTCGATGGCCAATTTTTTGAGAACCTGTATCACCCCTTTATGATCGAAATTATAGGCGACCGCTCCAGGATTTGCCGCATGCCCTCCCTTTTTGTTCAGGGCGATGCGAATGTCAGACGAGCTGCGGTTTTTGTTATCGGTCATCATCTCGACCAACAATCCAACGCCTCCGTGCCCATAAAGTTCATAGATGATCTCGGAGTAGGCTGCTTGGTCCGCACTGCTTGCTTTTTTGATATTCCGCTCGATGTTCTCCGTCGGCATGTTGGCCTCGCGCGCTTTTTGTAAAACAAGGCGGAGGCGCGTATTGGTCTTCAGATCGGGACCCCCGAGTTTGACGGCGGTAATGATCTCCTTTGTCAGACGGGAAAAGATTTTTCCTTTGATGATGTCGGCTTTCCCTTTGCGGTGCTTAATGTTCGCCCACTTACTATGTCCTGCCATTCTTAAGATCCTTCTGCATCAAAATTTTAGTAATATATTTCCCTTCGCTTTTAATAAACCGAGGATGTTTGCCATACTCTTTAAACCCCAATCTTTGATAAAGCCGAATCGCGGGATTTCCTTCATAGACTTCCAAATGGAGCAGCTCAATGTGAAACTGATCTCTTGCAGCTTTCTCAAAATGTTCAATCAAAGCCCGTCCAATGCCTAAATTTCGGTACTGCGCGTCGACAATGATCGCAAAAAGGCAGTGGTGAGCAAGCCGTTTGTACGGTTGGAGGTAGAGGACAGCCATACCGGCAGGCTTCCCTTCATATTCAGCTGTAAAAGAGGCTTGATACCTCGTGTATCCCATCCAAATCCTGACGGCATCATCCACTTCCCGCTGGTCCGTCATAGGAAACCACCGCAAGATCGAAGGATCAAGCGCCCATCCGATCAAAAAAGGGGCGTCTTCAACAACAGAAGGACGGATATGAATTTGGGACGTCACAGGTACGCCTCCATGTAAATACGCGCCAAATCTGGATCTTTCACATAATGACTCTGTCTAAAAATTTCTTGAAACCCTTGTTGTTTGAGGAGGCTTTCAATGGGGTTCCCTTCAAAAATTTCGATCGCAATCGCTTCAAGATGGAAGTAGTTCTTCGCTAGGTGCTTCAGGTTCCGGAGAAGCGCTGTTCCAATCCCACGCCTCTGCCATTTCGGGTTGACGGCAAGTTTAAAGAGCGCTTGATGAGCGACTTTTTGGTAAGGCATTAAAAAGAGTGTTCCCACTGCGCACGGAATACGGTCGATCGTCGCTGTTAAGCTAGAGCTCCATCTGCAAAACCCAATCCAGCATTGAAGCGCATCTTCAACCTCTTTTTCCATTGCCATTGGAAACCATTTGAGAATGGTTGGATGGTTGACCCACTCCCGCAAATAAGAAATATCTGTCACATACGTATAACGAATGTCAAACCCTGGAATCTCCATAGACTAACCAAACTCCTTCAAGTAAGAAATGACAAAAACATCGAGATCCCCATCCATTACCGCTGCAATATTTCCTACTTCAACGTCGGTTCGATTATCCTTTACAAGTGTATACGGCTGAAAGACATAGCTTCGAATCTGGCTTCCCCAAGCAATCTCTTTTTTCTCTCCTCCCATCTGCTCAATTTTCGCCTTCCGCTCCATCATTTCTTTCTCATAGAGCTGCGCCTTCAACATTTTGAGGCACGCTTCTCGATTTTGAATCTGGCTTCGCTCTCTCTGACACGAAACAATGATCCCTGAAGGAAGATGAGTCATTCGAACAGCGGAATCAGTCTTGTTAACATGCTGCCCTCCTGCGCCCGAAGCTCGATAAGTATCAACCCGAATATCTTCGGACCGAACTTCAATTTGAACATCCTCCCCCACTTCAGGAGTGACATTGACAGAGGCAAAACTCGTATGCCGTTTTGCATTGGAGTCGAAAGGAGAGATGCGGACTAAACGGTGGACCCCTTTCTCCGCTTTACAATAGCCGTAGGCAAAAGAGCCCGAAATTCTGAATGTGGTGCTTTTGATTCCTGCAACCTCTCCATCGACACAATCGAGCACTTCGATATCCCATCCACGGCGCGCAACCCACCGTTGATACATCCGGGAGAGCATGAGCGCCCAATCGCACGCCTCCGTTCCTCCAGCTCCTGCATTGATGCTGAAGTAGCAGTTCTTTGCATCCATCTCCCCTGAAAGCATGCGCCGGATTTCAAGATCGGAGAGTTTTTTTTCAATCAGACCAAGCTCTTTCAGGAGGTCGTCTACAAACCCTTGATCTCCAGCTGTTTCTGCATCTGGAAGGAGCGCCTCGACATTCGAAAATCGGTCTTTGACATCATAGAAAGGAATCGTCCACTCTTTGAGCTCATTGGCTTCGCTAATCACGCTCTGAGCCCCGCTAGGGTCGTCCCAAAAGGAGAGATCTCCCATCAACGTTTGCAGTTCATCAATCCGTTTTTGCTTTTTTTCGAGGTCAAAGATACCTCCACATATGCAAAAGTCGATTCTTAATACTCGTCAATTGATTTTGAACCATTTCGTTCATGATAAGCCTACTTCCGTTTTCAGTGTACTCACATCCACTATACCGCTAAGAATCGCCCAAAGTCGAGTTAAAAAATGTTTATTATTTAAGAAATAGCCTAAGGTAATCTTTTTGAGTTTCCCTGACCATGCGAGCTATAAAATCGATGAACTCTTGATCGCTAATGTGCGCCTGTTCTAAAGAGTCGATGTACTCTCTTCTTGTGATCGGTGGGATGATCGCAATATTATACCCTTCCTGAAGCAAAATCAAATTCATGAGCAGTCTGGCAGTTCGACCATTTCCGTCAATGAAGGGGTGAATAAAAATAAACTCTTTATGCGCTAGAGCAGCTGCCTTGACAGGATGGTTTTCTTTTCTGAACGTCTCAATGTGAGGAATAAGTGCTTTCATGAGCAACGGCACGTCGGCCGGTTTTGGCAGTGGATATTTCGATCCAGTGATGATCGCTTTGCCAGATCTATATTTTCCTGCATGTTTCTCATCGATCCGAAAGTAAAAAAGTTGGTGCAATTGTTGGATATCTTTTTCCCGCACAGTTTTGTCATTAACAAGCGTGTAGAGAAAGTCATAAGCTTCAGCATGTCCGACAGCTTCAAAATGGTCTTTGAGAGGCTTTCCTCCAATCGTAATTCCATCCTCTAAAACAATTTTTGTTTCCGATTCAGTTAAGGTATTCCCTTCTAGGGCATTGCTTGAAAAAGTCAATCCGATCTTGTAGTACTCTTTGATTTGTTTAAGAAAGTCGGCGCTCAAAGGTCTATGGGAATTGATTTCCCTCTGTAATGAATCGATTTCTTTGAAAATATCGGCCTGCATATGTATTTCCATTATATGACGAACTTGCTATGCAAACAAGAGCAGTTTCGCGACGCATTCGACGTGGGCTGTCTGAGCAAACATATCATACGGCTGCACAACATCGGTCTTGTATCCGAACTGAGCAAGGTAGGCAAGGTCCCTGGCAAGCGTCGCCGGGTTGCACGAGATATAAATAAGCCTCTTGGGAGCAAGACGCCCTATCCCATCCAAAAAGGCAGGTTCACACCCTTTGCGCGGCGGGTTTATAAGAGCGACATCGATAGCTGTCAACGAGTCGATAAAAGTCTCACAAGGAGCGCACACAAAAGAGACGCTCTGAATTCCATTGAGCCTGCTATTCTCTTGTGCATCTCTGATTGCTTGGGCAACCGACTCAACCCCAATCACCTTTTTAGCATGCTTGGCAAAGAGAAGAGAGAGCGTTCCGACGCCGCAATAAGCATCAAGCACTGTTTCGTCTCCTTTAAGCTCGGCAAAGCTAAGCGCCTTCGCATAGAGGTTCTCAGCCTGAGCAGGATTGACTTGGAAAAAGGAAGCAGGAGAAACCTTGAAGGTAAGCCCACATAGCCGCTCTTCCATTGAAGGGGCGCCTGCCAGTAATCGATACTCATCTCCTAAAATGACATTCTCAGGTCCCGAATGGATGTTGTGCACGACCCCCTTGATTGCTGGATGGCATGCCATAATCTGGGCTGCAAGGCGTGATAAAAACAGAGAACCCTTCTGACTAGTCACTAAAACGATAAGCGCCTGTTGCGTATGCAGCGTACTTTTAATCAATACATGGCGCAGTTCTCCTGTTTTGGCAGCGGGATCATACGGCTCAATTCCCGATTGCATCACGATCGATCTGATTTCTCTATATACCTCTTCCCCTAAAGGTGAATGGATATGGCACGCCTTCACTTCGATGAGCTCGTGAGAGGAGCGCGCATAAAGGCCGAGTGTAAGACCTCGCTTTCCCTTTCTGACAGGCAGCTGAATCTTATGCCGATAAGCAACAGGTGATGGAGACGGCAAGCAAGGCTCTGTGATATCACCGTCAATTTTGCCGATACGCTTTAAGGCATCAACCACCTGTTGCCGCTTGATTTCAAGCTGTTTTGAGTAGGAAAGGTGCATTAAATGACACCCCCCGCATCTCCCAAACAGCTTGCAAGGCGGCTGCACACGACTAGGAGACGGCTTAAGAATACTGCTGAGGCGTGCTCTCCCATACCGCTTTTTTCGTTGAAAAAGATGCGCCTCAACAACCTCTCCTGGCAGGGCGCCATCGACAAAAATCGTATAGCCGTCATGATAGCCAATTCCTTCTCCTTCGCTGCCGACGGCATGTATTTGGAAAGTCATATTTTGGTTTGTCATATACCTAATAATCTTGGATAAAAAATCTAGTGATTTCTATAATTGCCCCCATCTTCAAAGGAGGGATAAATGGGTAGAAGAATCGGAAGTCTTAGAGACTCGGTCTCCACAACTTTAACACAGACTCATCAAAACCTTAGAACTCATTCGAGTTTAGGACATGCCTATACATTTGTAACAGACGAGATTACTCCTCCAGTTTGGAACGCAGCTTGTAAAGTCAACTCTTTTTTAAGACCTAAAGTCAGTTCTGTATGGCAAACCCTTGCTGCTCATGCTCGCGCAAGACCCTATGTAACCGTTTTAGTCGGCGGTATTTTTTGTCTTGCTTTCATTCATGTGGTCGTTAGACCTTTTCGGAAAAGAGACAACCACCCTTCTGAAAATTGATACGTCCAATGCCAGGAAGGGGTTTCGATTTTTTCAAAATAAAATTCGATCTTTTCCTGATTTTCAAGGCTTTCACGCGCGTAGCATCGGAAGCCATGTGGCACCTCGATAAAGTGATCTCCTTTCAACACGATGTTTTCAGCATAAAATTCACTCATTCCTCTTAATAAAATTTGACAGGTTTCTTGCCGGGCGATTTCATTTTTCCAATAGACGTTTGGAAGTTCGTGGTCAATCCCCTTATTGAGAATCACGACATTCTTCAAAACACACCGACCAACCCGCTCTGAATAGACCAAACGATGATCGGTATCGTAGTGCCCCATAATCGATTCTGCTTGAATGAGCAAACTTCCATCGATGATCAAGTTTTCAAAGTCAATTTCACTGATTTGGAGCTGAACTTCGCTCCCTGGATAGAGTTTACCTCCTCTCCATTTTTGAGCAATGATCGAATAAAGGGGGCCTAGAGCAGGATGATAAAGCGCAATAAAAGAGGGGCCATTTTCAAAAAATTGAAGAGGATCTCCTACCGGCGGAACTTGCACATGACACTCTAGCGTCAAGAGATCGCGCACATTCTGAAGGATATCGAGGAAACACCCTTCCGGCGTCTCCAGAAGAGAGGCTCCCAGTGCAAACTCCCGCTTCACTGCGGAAATCGTCTTTCTACGATGGTTATAAGTAAGATAAGTTTGAAGAACATCTCGAGATCCTTCTTTAAGAGGGTGTGGAAAGCATTCATCAAAAAAATCGGCAATATTTTGCATCGTTGACTCTAAACGAGCCACCTCTTCTTCCTTTTTTGCTCCCTCAGATGTTCGGTAGTTGATTTTTTTCATATTGACCAAGATCCCAGGAATCGGAGAGCGCGCCACCGCCTCTGCAATACTTGCAATATCGACAAATAGAATGTTTGTATTTGAAGGAAATTTAGAATAGGGGCTTCCAGGCCTTTCAGGGGTATCTTGGATACCAAACTTTTTGAAATCGCAATATTCAATGTTAGTGAGCGAGTAACGAACCCCCGTCTCGCAATCGGTTTCAACGAGCACATTGATCCCTTCCGACGCTTTCACCAGGCGAGGACATGAGGCAAACCCAAACCGTTTATTTTGCTCACACCCAATCCCTGTAAATGCAAGGAGAGCGTAGTCTGTATTGGCGACAGGATTGTTCACTTGCCGCACGAGCGCTTTTTTCCGATTCATGCTTTGAAACCAGTCTAAAATCCCTTCCTCTTGAGCAAGCCTCCAAAGAACTCCGTGCCCGCCCGGTTTCATCAGAAGCTGCTGAGGACCTTGTAAACACCAGTCCCCTTGCCGATTGATCGTCGGAACAAGTGGCTGACAAAAAAGCCGAAACATCTCTCGAGGCCTTCCAAACCATCCCGCTTCCTCGCAAATCTGAACAATATGATCGTGATTATTTTTCTCCTGCGATGTCATGATGGCAATCGGTGTTGCCAGTTGCTGCCCGAAAAGCTTGTAATGAAGATACTCACGCGATTGCAAATCCACAATAAGCCCTTCTAAAAGTGTCTTCCCGAGAAAAGGGAGTCGGGCTGCAGGAAGCGGCTGCCCCGTTCTTTCATCATATAAGCGAAGGCGGTCGGCTGCTCCACCTAAGGGGTATATTTCAGCCATGAGAGAAAGAGTTCGAATCCCCTCAATTGTTGCCTTAAAGACCTCTGCAGTCTCCTCTGCAATCGAAATCCCCTCAGGAGGAAGATACCGGCCTCCACACCCCTTTTTTCCATCGGCGCGCAGCAACTCAAGCATCCGCGCATGATACCCAATCACACCTCCGATCAATGCATAAAACCGTTCAACCTGGTCCAACTGGTCGAGAAGAGGCGCGACCTTTTTTAAATCAAATGACGTGAGAAGCCCCTCTCCCTGCCCCGCTGCGAGAAGAGAGTACAAAACAAGCTGATGGCGCTCGGAGAGTTTTTCTTTTAAAGAAGAGACCTCAGGAGACCGCGCTAAGAATTCTTTCACCACTGGCCATTCACTGAGCAGATTGATTTTCTCTTGGAGCGTTAAGCAAACCATCAGCTGCTGGGCTAAAGAGTTTAGCATCTTAGTTGGGCTGGAAAAGTTTTATCGAGTTCTCGAGATCCTCAGACCGATAGTTAGGATCTATTAATCCTTCCAAAAGATTTAGAGCACTTTTCGAAACCGTCGTTTGAGGATCCTGCTTGTCTAGCATTTGAACTGTTGCATTCTTATTTGCTCCTAGCTCTATTAGGACTTCAAGAAAGTGGCTTCGACAAAACGGATAAGAAAAACCGCGGGCATTGGCGGAGGCAATCTTAAGCAGAGGAGTAAAACCATTCTCATCCTTTGCTTCAATATCAAATCCTCGTTTGAATAACTCCCGAACCAATTTCTCGCTCTTACAAGCTACCCAGCATGAAGACTGCTGCCTCTTATCGAATTCGCCTACTTTAATGAAGTTTTTGTCAAGAAGGTGGAGAACATAGGCAAAATTTCCTTTCTCTAAAGCTTTGACAAAATAATGATGCTTTATAGGCACCGGCATTGTTGGAAAAAGATATGCGGCCAGTATTTCAAAACTGCCCAAGTCCTCATCATCCAAAAGATCTAGAGCACTTTTCGAAACCGTCGTTTGAGGATCCTGCTTGCCTGGCATTTGAACTGTTGCATTCTTATTTGCTTCTAGCTCTATTAGGACTTTAAGAAATTGGCTTCGAAAAAACGGATAAGAAAAACGGCGGGCATTGACGGAAGCAATCTTAAGCAGAGGAGTAAAATCATTCTCATCCTTTGCTTCAATATCAAATCCTCGCTTGAATAACTCCCGAACCAATTCCTCGCTCTTACAAGCTACCCAGCATGAAAACTGCTGCCTCTCATCGAATTCGTTTACTTTAATGAAGTTTTTGTTAAGAAGGTGGAGAGCATAGACAGAATTTCCATTCTCTAAAGCTTTGACAAAATAATGATGCTTTATAGGCGCCGGCATTGTTGGAAAAAGACGTGCGGCCAGTATTTCAAAATTGTTCCAGCTCTCATCGTTTATATCCTCCCACCCAAGAGACCCATCGTCAAGGAATTGATCTAAAGCTGTTTCCCCTCCTGTATCTTGTTGGTCAAGATCAACGTTTTCATCAATTAATCTATCAAGGAGCTCAGAGTCCTTACAAATACGTTGTGTAAGAGCAGGCTCATGAAAATAATTGTTTTTAAATGCATCAACATCGTTTGAATCCGAAGAACCAATAAGCACTATTTTGTTGTTTTTTTTATAAGCTTGGTCCAAAGCTTGCAAAAGCCTAGGGTAGTTTTGGAGAGCCTTTTGTACTGACAATGCTGCCTCCGTTGGTTCTTCCGTTGATTCTAATACCTCTTGGATCGGTGTATCTAAATCAATCCAAGCACCATATTCTAAAAGTTTATAAATGTTTTTAACAGAATAAGATTGAGGGTAATTGACGAAATCCCTAATAGATTCTAATAAAAATTGGGGTTTACTGTTTTTCAATTCCACCAAACATGGTTCTGTAGAGATCTTGCTCAAAAAAATATCAACTGCCCCTTCATCAAGACCCCTTTTTACCAAATCCCAACACTCTAAAAGATCATCCTCATCAAATCCTTCTGTAGAGATCACCTCTTTTGACAAAGCATGGCTAATAGACTCGGCTGTACCTTTAAACACCTCCTTAACATCTTTAACTGACAGTTTCTTCTTTTGATCTGAATGCACATCAATCACTAAATTAAAGATTTCATCAACTCCTCTATCTAGTCCTAATGAGATAATTTTATTTATGGCATCGGGATAAGCGCGAAAAAGTTCTTGCCTAGAAGCTAAATGTTTGGCTACGTAATTTATCGCTAGCATAGGCACAGATTCTTTTTGAAATTGCTCTACAATGCATGCATCGATTGTTCTCTGAGCCCGTCGATTTTCATAACGGTAATAAACATAAGCAGTAACAAGAGACCCACCTATTTGAGCAAGGGACCCTAGATAAGCCGCTCTTCCGATCAGCAGATTGCGTCCTATAAATCGGGATGCACACATTGCTAGAGAGCTCGTCAGCAAGAACACATAGGCTGTACGCAACTTGACCGCCCTTAAATCAATGAGGGTTACAGCAGGGCCGCTTTGTCTGTTCTCTGACAAGTAACTTTCATAAAGCGGATTAACCGCAGACTCCCAAATCTTTAAACTGTTACAGATGGTGGCTAACATGCGACTCCTTTCTTGTTCAGGAACATTGTATCAAATCCATGGATTTTTTAGCTGTGCATAAAGATATTTTAACTTTACGGCGTTCTCTCATTCGGCTGAAAAAATAGTACTCCGGCGGATTTTTTTTGACTATAATACCCCAAGACAGTTACAAGAGATCTTCGAGGATAAATGAAGAACCCCTCGTGAATCTATCGCCTCGAAAGAACCGAACCGATAGTGATCTAGAAAAATAAAGGAGAATCGGAATGGCAAAAAAACAACAATCTACATTTATGAAGCCTATGCAGCTCAGTAAAGAGCTCTCAGCGGTCGTAGGAAATGGGCCTATGCCACGCACAGAAGTGACAAAAAAACTCTGGGCTTACATAAAGTCTAAGCGTTGCCAAGATCCAAAAAATAAGCGAAACATCATTGCAGATGAAAAGCTTTTAAAGATCTTTGGCGGTAAAAAAACCGTGAATATGTTTGAGATGACAAAACTCGTCAATAAACATCTTTCCTAGGCTTCCTCGATAGAGGAGTGCAAATTTTTTGGACTCCTCTTTTTTTGTTTTTCAGATACAATCATCCTGTGAATGGCTCAATTTTCAAATATAAAATAATCGTTGCCTACGATGGGACCCGTTTTGGGGGATGGCAAATCCAACCCAATACGACTTCAATTCAAGCTCTTATTGAAGCAGCCCTGGCAATTGTTTTACGTCAAAAAATATCGGTGATTGGCTCAGGCAGAACCGATGCAGGCGTGCACGCAAGGGGGCAAGTTGCCCATTTTGAATCTTCTTCTAAAATCGATCTTCCCAAGTTAATGCGATCGCTAGGCGCTCTTCTTCCATCAGACATTCGGATTTTAAACATTGAGCCTACTGTCCCTGATTTCCATGCACGGTATCAGGCGCAGTCAAAAGAATATCACTACCATATCCTCCTCCATCAAACTCTCGATCCCTTCAAGCGGCTCTACGTCTACCACCATCCCTATCCTCTAGACCTTGTGGAAATAGAAAAAGGGTGCCGATTGCTTCTTGGAACACATGATTTTACCTCCTTTGCAAATGAAGCCTCAAAAGGAAGCGCAGCGAAAGATCCCATTCGCACTCTTTTCCGAGTCCAGATGCATCAAGAACCTGGCGGAATTCGGCTCGAATTTGAAGGGGATGGGTTTCTCTATAAAATGGTGTGTAATATGACAGGGACTTTGCTGAATATCGGAAAAGGAAAGATTTCAGCTCAAAGCATCCCCGCCCTCTTTGAAGCAAAAGATCGCCGGCAAGCAAGCGATGCCGCTCCCCCTCAAGGCCTGTTTTTAGTCAAAGTAAACTATACTCCGAATAACTCAGCAGAAATCGCCTCAAATGAAGAAACATGCAGCCGTTTCGCATCTCCGTTATGACGCAGCTGAGGATGCGTGGAAGGACAAATTAAAACCGGCGTTGAAACGTGCGCCTCCTCAAGCGCTTGCATTCCCCGCACCGAATCCTCAAACCCAATGACCCGATCCTCTTTTGCTTTAAGCTCAGCAAGAGCGGCCACATATCCATCGGGGGCTGGCTTGGCAAGCGCATACGATTCCCGCGTAAACCATCGAGGAATGGTTTTTAAAATAGGAAGCTGCGCTTTAATCATCTCCGTCTGCACCAAGACAGAATTTGTCACGACACACCGCTTTTTATTAAGCTCGGCAAGCCTTTCAAGAACCAGCTGAACTCCTGGAAGGAGCGAAGGTCCTCTCTTCTCAAGGAGCTCTTCGTAAATTTTTTTCTTTTCAGCATAGAGCACCTCCCACCGAGGCTCCTGCTGGACAAGTTCAGGGAAAAGCGCGTAAATCCCTTTTCTAATCCCGACCCCATCCAAATGGGCGATTTCTAAATATTTATGCATATCCCATGGAAGAGTCCACCCACGCCCTCGACACATTTCTCGATAAGCCTCAAAATGAAGCTCTTCCGTATTCACCAGAAGGCCATCAAAATCAAAAAGAAATAAGTCAAACCGATCGATCCAATCCATTATTTGGAACGAGTATATTTTAAATAAGCTGCGACAAGCATCGTCTTAACTGCTTCCACCGGGATAAAAGGGAGAAAACCCATGATTAAAATATTTTTTAACCCTACAAAATACCCCAACCAAAGCGCTCCTACGCTCATCTGTAGACAGCAAGACAAAAATAAAGCAACCGATGTGCGAATAAAACGAATATTCGACTGCCTTTCCACAAACCATCCAGCAAGATAGGCTTGAAGGATATAAGCAATCCGGTACCCCCCCGTCGGTCCCATCAGGTGAAGAAAACCCGCAGCCCCTCCTGCCCACATAGGAAGACCTAGAGATCCCTCAATAACGTAAAGAAGCGCAGCTAAGGCCCCTTTTCGGCTCCCCAATAGGCTCCCAACCAAGAGAGTGGAAAAAGTTGCACCCAGCAGAGGAACCGGCGTGAAAGGGAGCGGAATCTTAATCTGAGCGCAAAGACCGATAAAAAGTGATCCGCAGATCACCTGAAGAAGAGTGAAAAAATTAACTTTAGATCGAACCAGATCGACCCATCTCATGGAGAATTGTCCAGCCGCCACCGTTTTCATATAAAGGCTCCTTCCGTTAAATGATGCCGCCATTATCCCGCTTTTTAGGTTAAAAACGAAATTAAAATATTTCCTACTTATCAAGATATTTCTGTAAATAGCTGAATTGATTTGAGTGAAACAAAAATAAGTGGTATCATCTTTTTCATTAATTTGGAGAAAAACTCGATGGCTCAACCAACATCTTTCTTGACGAAAGCAGCTGAAGGAGTTACTTATTTAAATTCTTTCAGACCGACACTCCCAAGGAGTGTTCAACTGGCGCTTGCAGCCGTTGGAAATGCGGGAATTCTTATTGTTGTCATGGATAGAGTTATCACAATCTTGGGATCTAAAAGTCCGATTGGTTATAAGAGTGTCTGGGACCTCTGGGCTATGTCTGTCATTAGTTTTGCAGCATACTTCTTCAGTAAAACCCAGAAAGAGCGAGTCCAAGTTAGTGCTCCTAGAGTCGAAGTCAGTGTCCCTAAAAGTGATATGCCGGCTCAAGAGAGGATACAATTTAAAGTGTTTACCTTTCAATTAACGTCCTGCAGATTCCACTCATCCCAAGATAACACATCCTCACGGTATTTCCGCCAAAAGATAGCTGATATATTTCAATTTATTTGCGTAAACTTAAAAGGAAAACCTTTCCCAGATGCTCCAGTCCTTAAAATCTATCCAGCTCCTTCTAACTGGGAAGAGATCAAAATTTTTAATAACAAAGAGACTCCTTTCCATGCTGAGAGCGGGCCGTTTTCCTACCCTGCTTCTACAGAAAAAGAGGTGCACTGGACAACTTTTTATAGATCTAAAGATGACCTTTTGTCGTTTGATGACAATCATATCAATTTTGTGAACTGGCAGTTTCTTCAGTTCCCAGGTTTGGAATTTTTATCAACAGTTTATCATAAAAAAACCATAGAGCAAAAGTTGAAAAAAGACGAAATTGCCTTAATCACTGGTGTCTACCGTCATGCCAATGTCAGCTCCCTTCTAAATAAGGATGTTGTTTCAGAGCTCCAAAATATAGATATTTCTAAAGAATTGACCTTTTGTAATCCTCCTTCCGAGGGAAAATTATTTGTTCTGGGAGCGTTAGAAACAATAACGGAAGCCAAAGTTTCTCTAGAAGATGTTACCTTTCTTTACAAATCTGCCTATAACGCCTTTTACCAAATCAAGCAGGCTCACAAAAATCAGAGAGTAGTTATTCATACAGGGCTTTGGTATACGGATAGGAAAACAAATACTTCTCTTTCTATCCTCATTCAGCGCCTTGCAGCCCAGGCTGCAGGAATTGATGAGCTGCATTATTATGGTAAGCCCACGGCAGAGCATCTGGAAGAGCATCAGCAGGTCTGGGATAAAATCAAGACAGAGCATAAAACCCTCTCAGCAGATGCAATATTAAAGCAGCTGCTTAGCGCATTTCAAATAGCACCAGTATGGAATGAGATCATGAGAACCGCTGACTGGATAACATAACCCCTTTCAAACAAGGAACTTAAAATGGAACAAACACTCGTTATTTTAAAACCTGACTCAGTGATCGATAGCCATATAGGAGAAATGATTGCTCGCTTTGAAAAAGACGCGCTTTCCCCTGTGGCAATGAAGATGGTGCATCTCACAACAGAGCAAGCAAAAGCTTTTTATGCTGTGCATGCTCAGCGCCCTTTCTATATGCAGCTCGTTCAGTTTATGGTGGAAGGACCTGTGGTTGTCATGGTTCTCGAAGGAGAGAATGCTGTTGCTAAAACGCGGGCTATCATGGGAGCGACTAACCCCCAAGATGCAGCACCTGGAACACTCCGACGCGATTTTGCAAAGTCGATCGAACGGAACGCCGTACATGGGTCTGACAGCCTTGCAAACGCGAGGCAAGAAATCGGCTTCTTTTTCCCTTCTAAAGAGATCCACTCACGGTGCTGCAACCATTGCCATTGCCACTAACATATGAGTTTCGTTAGCGAGCTGAGAAGTGGATGGGCCTCTTTTCTAAAAAGAGTAGATCCTTGGAGGCCTTCACTTTCAAAGAGAGCGCGTTTGGTGTTAGGAACGGTCGGATTGGGGTGCTGGGGAGCGGCTGCCGTTCTTGCATCAAGAAGTCCGGCAAGATTCTGGAGCTCCAAAGAGGTAATCGGGCTTTCATTGGCGGGCGCTATCACCGTTGCCCTATCGATTCTGGGCATTGGCGTAAAGAAACCTCTTTTTATGTCCTACCAAATCATCCCTAACAATGAAGACCCTAATAATACTTTTTGTACGCCTCTTAAAGCAAACTCCGTTTTCAAAGAAGTCCAAGGACAATTTCTCTACCCACCCTCCACAGATCAGGAGGTGCATTGGACTGCTTATTTAAGGGATCAATTTTTCTTAGGACCCAGCTTTAAGTCCCCTTCTCTGAAAAAGGAAACAACAATCACCCTGATCACAGAAATTTATCCCTTAACACTTGGGAAGAGCTGCCCTGAAAGCCAGCTTTTTAATTTAAATATAGAGCATCCACCCAATACAAGGCTCTCTTACGAAGATTTTATCGCGTTCTATGATCGTGCCTATACAGCCTTCTACCAAATTAAAAAAACCTCGAAAAATCGGAAGGTCATTATTCATACACGACCGCAATCGATGCCTGAAAACTTGCGACGTAAGGATCACTGTTTTTGCATGCTCATTCAGCGTCTTGCAGCATACGCTGCAGAAATTGACGAATTCCACTATTACAGGCGTAGCCTTCGCCATATCCATAAGATGGGAAAAATGTTTACTGATTTAATCACGCAGAATCCGAAGGCTTCCCCTCAATTCCTGCTTGAAAAACTGTTTGACCGTTATGAGTGCCGCTATTTAACTCAATGACTTTTTCTTCTTAAACTTATCGGAGTATTCGAGAGCTTTGCCTGCGCCTAGGCACACAGCAAGAAGAGGGTGGGTAGCAATGGTGACTGGAAGGCCGGTCTCTTTGATGAGCGCTTTATCGAGTCCTTTGATTAAGGCTCCGCCGCCTGCGAGAACCATTCCTTTGTCAACAAGATCTGCCGAGAGTTCAGGGGGGGTTTTCTCAAGGACGAGTTTCACGTGCTCAAAAATGACTTGGAGCGGCTCTATAAGGCATTCGCGGATTTCAACAGAATTAATCCGTTTTGTGACAGGAAGTCCCGCAACTTGATCTCGCCCGCGGACTTCCATCTCGAGTTCATGCTCTCCAAGGGGATAAGCCGATCCAATGGTAATTTTAATCTCTTCGGCCGTTCGCGGACCGATCATTAGATTATACGTTCGGCGCATGTAGTTGATGATGCATTCATCAAACTCATCTCCTGCGATCCGGAGAGATCGAGATTCGACAATACCCCCGAGGGAAATGATGGCAATTTCCGTGGTTCCACCGCCAATGTCGACGATCATACTCGCAGAGGGTTCATGAACAGGAAGGTCGACTCCAATTGCAGCTGCCATCGGCTCTTCAATGAGAACCACCTCTTGAGCTCCGGCACGCAGGGCAGAATCTTCAACAGCTCGCTTTTCCACATCGGTAATGCCGGAAGGGACCGCTATCAAAATTTTAGGACGGAAAGGGCTCCGCTTAGGGGTGACTCGTTTGATGAGGGCTTTGAGCATCCCTCCTGCAATTTCAAAGTCGGCGATAACTCCATCTTTCATCGGACGGACAACGTGGAGTTTACGAGGTGTTTTCCCAAGCATTGCTTTGGCTTTGTGGCCAACGGCAAGCACCTCATTTGTTAAAGAATCGACTGCGACAACAGACGGTTCAGCAAGAACAATCCCTTTTCCACGCACGTAGACAAGTGTATTGGCTGTTCCAAGATCGATCCCGATATCATTCGAAAAAAAACCAGACAATTTCCCCAATTTTCCAAAAATTGATTGGCTTACACGTTTGAAAAAAGCTTTTGCGCTATCAGATTTTTTTCGATTCATGGTTTCAATAGTTCGAGGACGTCTTCCCAAGTTAGTTTAGCAATAGCCTCATCATCGCAACTTACCACTTTCTTGACCAATCCTTTTTTCCGTTTTTGCATTTCGTCGATTTTCTCCTCGATGGTCCCTAGAGTGATCAGCTTATAGGCAGAGACATTTTTCTTTTGCCCCATCCGATGAACCCGGTCTGTCGCTTGGCTTTCCACAGCAGGATTCCACCACATATCGTAATGGATCACCGTATCGGCGCCAACGAGGTTGAGTCCCGTCCCTCCCGCCTTCAAAGAGACGAGGAAAACGGGGAGCGTCTCATCTTCATTAAACTGTTTCACAATTTCGAGCCGATTTTTAGAAGAGCCGTCCAGGTAGGCAAATCGAATTCCTCGATGCTCAAAATCGTCCTTCATGATTTGGAGCATTTTCGTATACTGGCTGAAGATCACCGTCTTATGTTTGCCTTCAATCAACGTTTGAAGAAGCTCCAGGAGCATTTCATATTTCGCAGAATCTCCCATCTCCGCCCTCTCTTTAGCAAAGATCGCCGGATGGCAGCAAATCTGCTTTAAGCGTGTGAGCGTTGCAAGAACATGGATTTGAACTCTGTCAAAGCCGTCCCTTTCGACTAACTTGACGAGTTCGCTTCGAGCCGATTCTGCATACGATCGATAGAGCTGCTCTTGGGCATCAGAGAGTTGGCAGTGGTAGACGATTTCAGAAACAGGCGGCAGGTCGTCGAGGACATCGGCTTTCATCCTGCGCAAGATAAAGGGAGCCACCTTTTTTCGCAGATAGTTGAGGTTTTTACTTTGCTCTGCCCCTGATACTCGAAGATATTTCTCTACGAACCGATCAAAAGAGCTCAAAAAGCCTGGCATTAAGAAGTCAAACAAGCTCCACATCTCATCAAGTGAATTTTCAATGGGGGTTCCAGAGAGAATCAGTCGGTGCTCGGCGCCGATTGCTTTCACTGACTTGGCATTTCTCGTCCCTCGGTTTTTAATATGCTGCGCTTCATCTAAGATAAAATATCCAAAGGAGCTTTGCTTATAATATTCCACATCTTTTTGAAGGAGCGTATAGGAAGTGATGATCACGTCGTATTTACCCATATTTTCAATCATCTTCTTTCGAGCCGAAGGAATTCCATCGATTACAAAGACTTTGAGCTTAGGATCGAATTTTGAAAACTCCTCTTTCCAGTTATAGAGGAGAGACGTTGGGCAAACGATGAGGGCAAGCCCTTTCTTTTTCTGACGGTATTGAGCAATTGCAACAATCGCTTGCAAGGTTTTTCCAAGCCCCATATCATCGGCTAAAATTCCATTCAGATACATTAAACGGAGCCTTTCTAGCCAATTGATGCCTTCCTGTTGGTAGGGACGAAGCTTTGCCTTCACCTCTTCCGGAACGGGGGAGAAAGTTAAAGTTTTCTCACCAATCATTTGCTTCCGAATATCGACAAGCTGCTCAGAAATTGAAAAGGTAACTGGAAGGCCTTTGAACTGAGAAGCTTCAATATTTGCGAGATTCCACAGAGGCCTTTCAAGAACATGGTTATCGAGAATCTCAATTCCAAGTTCATCGAAAATCTGTACCAAAGATCCCATTTTTTCAAGGTCGAGAACCAAAATCTTTGGAATTTTTGCTCCCTCTCCTTTTTTGATACGTGTCCTGGGATTATCGAGCTCTAGATAGGCCCTTCGAGAAGCTAAACACTCCCAAAGAAGGTCCATTTTAACCCCTTTTAATGCTCCTTTAACTTCCAGTTCAATCCGATACATGTCAACTCGATCGGTGTGCATCAGATGAAGCTTATATTCCGTCTGGTCATAGATGAATTGATCTAGAAGGTTTTGGGGGCAGTTGAACGTAACCCGGTGGTGCAGCCGTGGAATCACATCGGTCATGAATTCAACGATCTTTTTCTCCGACTTCGAAATAAAACTCCCTTCGTCGATATTAAAAATGAAGTCTTGGAAGAGCTCTTCCGTTAGCTTCCTTTCGTCGACTAAATTACGGGCGACAATGCCAGAGGGCGTCACAAAAGAGGCAGTATGTTCGTAGGTCAGCTGAGCCGGCGCGATGGGGATTTTATTTTGATCATAGTGAAAATAAAGCTTCGCCTCTAGCTCGCCATCCATGTAGACAATATCGCATGTCGCTCTTGCAGGTTCCACATACGGAAGCGTGACAAATCCATTGATTGCTTCCGGATTTTCAATCGTTGCAAAATGGGCAAGTTGGGGCATCGCATTTTCAACAAAAGAGCCAAACAAAGGCTCAGGGATCGTTAAATCGAATAATGTCTTCAAATTCTTCAGATGAAGCCGTGTGATATAAGTAGGAAATCGGTAGTACGTGTTTTGCACGAGCATCCCTGGCTCTGCACAGGAGAGAAGCTTCACCTCATCCACGCCAACCTCTTTTTGATCCACTAAAAGGGCAGGACGGAGCAAAATTTTTGAAATCGGCGGTTTTAAATATTCAAGGATGAATTTAAGTCCCGCATGATGAGGAGAAAAACGGATCGGATTTTCAAGAGAGCTGTCAAAAAGAGTTGTTAATTCCGGAAGCCCTTCTTCCTGGGGATTAAACCCGCTTTCCGCATAAGGCTTGACCGCTTCTTCGAACGTCCTCGCAAGCATCACTCCAAATAGCTCTAAGTCAATCTGTGCAATCCGGTACCCTTTTTCCGTGACCGGCTGCTCTTGAAATCGAGCCTGCTGCATGACAAGTTCCATCAGCGCGCTCTGAAGCGGCGAAAACGACTTTAAAGAAAAACAGTACCGTTTGCTTCCAATAAAAAGAGGCTCTTCATAACGGAGAGCATCAAAAAATTTCTTTACATATAGAATATGAAGAGGCTTGGAGCGGGAAGGAAGCCTGAGTGCAATCTGCAGCTCAACCGCCTGCCTCCCATCCAGGTTTGCAGGAAGTTGGAAGACAAAGGCTGCCTCTGCCTGATCGATTTCATATTTCTCCTGCGGCCGAAAAAAAGGAGAGACGGCAAGCATTTCCGAGGAGAAAACATATTCTTGTAAAACCTGCTTCTGATACATCTCTTCTTGCTTCTGCGATTGCTTCGACTCAGCTTCTTTGAATTTTTCAATGAGCGCGCTCCGCTCATCTTCATTGAGCTCATGTTTTTCTGCAAGATCATCCAGACTATTTTCTTTGGAGTAGTTCACCATGATTTCATCAAGCCGCTCTTCCAAATAAAAAATCAGAGCAGCTAAATGTTGACAGTCGTAGTTATACGGACAGTCGCAATCTGAGTCAATCGTTTCACATTCAACTCGGTCAATTTCAATCTCGCTTTCATAATGGTTCTCGTATTGACCTTGCACACGGCCACTAATGCGAACAACACGGTTATCTAAATGCAAAATTTTGGCCGAAACAACTTTTTGCTGTTCATACAGATCCTTCCCCTCTTTCACAATCCCAGAAGCAAAATCTTGTCTCAGTTTTCTAAAATTAAGCATTTGAAAAACCTTTTCGTTTTATTATTTAAAACCCTTGGATCTTGTAGGATAAACCCACCGTGTAGAACCTGTGTTTTACTCTTTTCCAAAAAGTCGTGCAACAAAAATATTTATTTCTTTGCAAGTGTAAAAATATGATTAAAATTTGATGAGCTTAGAGGAAAGGAAGATTCTGGAAAAGACTCAAAAAAAAATTGCAACTACTCACCTATCCCCATATTAGAGGAAAAAAGATCGGGCAAGGGAACGGGCACGGTAACGTTCACGAAAGAAAAGGCCGAAGACTATGTCTGGTACAAGAAGCGCAATATAGCAAGGGGCTGAATTGCTGATACGCCCCGCCTCGATGTTAGAGAAAATGGCTCAGGGGGCTTCTTTCATGAACGTTACCGTGCCCGTTCCCTTGCCCGGTCTTTTTTCCTCTAATTATGAGGGTAGGTGAGTAGGTTCTTTTTAAAAGGTGTCTATGGTATCATGATTTCTCAAAATCAAGATTAATCATGGGCCTAGATCATTTAGTCAGGTGGTATCCTTTTCCCGCATTAAAAGCAAATCAGCTTCATGTGGATGATATCACAATTAAACTAAGAACTGGAATACTTGCTATCGCAGCTGTGGCTCTCAGTCTTCCAGCTTTGCTGACTCGCTTTTCATCCCCTCGGTTTGTTTCCCTGTTTAAAGTAGGAAAATGGTTAGGCCTTGCTGCCTTTTTCTGGAGATATTTCGACAGGTGGATCGCAGACAAAATCGCAGACCAAAATGCCCTTAGCTTTTTCATAAACCAACCTTTTTCCACAGAAGACTTCTATCTTACCTCAGCCTGCCGCCGCATTGCCTACGATCAACTTTTGTGTCAAAAACTGATAGAGGGTTGGCAGAAAAACCCAATTCTTTTTCAGAACCCCCAAGGAACTCAATTACTTCTTGCCTTTCTTGAAAAGAATTATCAAGAAAACTACCTGGATTCTCTTAGTAACCTGACCGAGGTAGGAGCTCCTGTCACTTCACTAGTGGTATTTTCTGCGATTACTCATCGCCACCGCTCTTACTTAAAATATGTTCTTGAAAAAAACAAACTCCCTCCCATTTCAAATGACCATCAAATGCTTTTATGGGCGATGGCCGATACGCAAGAGTTTATTACACTGCTAAAAAATACCCCATCACTCGATATCAATATGCGCTCTCGTGACGGTACCCAGACACCTTTAATCTTGCTTGCTAGAGAGGCATCTTGTATTTTGCCTCAAAAAGATCAGCACGGAGCTCCTACCCAGCTTCTTTTAAAAATTGGCCGCATGGATCTTCTTTTAAAGCATGGAGCAACTCCATCCCTAAATGACCTTCATGGCAAGTCTATGATTTCCATCAAACGCGACTCCCCTCTAGGGCAGTACTTAAAGAGAGCTATCAACACCTCTGCAGTTGAGCTTTTAAAAACCGCTTTAGAACCGCTTCCATCCCCGACTTAAAAGCAATTCAGCTCTTAAAAAATCATTTACCCCCTCTACTCTCGATACTGCACTAGCGAGGTGTTGCTGAAAAAGTTCTCTTGTCTCTATACTGTTTTCCCAAGTGGGTGCAACTGAGGTCTGTAGAACCTAGTCTTGCGTGCCCATGTGCGGGTGTAGCTCAGTGGTAGAGCATCACGTTGCCAACGTGAGGGTCGTGAGTTCAAGCCTCATCACCCGCTTACCTATTTAAGGAGGTAGTTGCAAAACTCAGGTTCAGTCGATTTTCGGGTTCTTTTGAACCGATTTTCGATCCAAATTGCGGGGGTAATATCGACTTTCAGTATATTACCCCCGCAATTTGGATCGAAAATCGGTCAAAATAATCCCGAAAATCGACGAACCCTGAGTTTTGCAGCTACCTCATAAGGATATCCATGGAACAAAAAGCGATGACTGAAATTGCTCCCTTAGAATTTTCAAGCGAGCTTGTTAAAATTAAGGCTCATTTCAAACCTGCCTGTAAAGTTGAACTGGAAGTCGAAGCAGCCCCCTCAATTGTAAAAGAGGCTCGGGAAAATGCTGTCAAACGTGTGGGAAAAGAAGTCACCTTTGCAGGATTTCGTAAGGGGAAAGCTCCTGCCGCTCTCATTGAAAAAAACTACTCTACTGAGGTCGATTCAGAGCTGCAAAAAATGCTTTCTGATCTCACCTTTCAAGAATGCATGAAGGTTTGTAAAATCCCTATTTTGAACAATGAGCTTAAAATTGGATATAATGTTAAAAGCCACTCTGTGCAAGAGGGTGCAAAACTGATTTTGTTTTTTGAAACAGAACCGACGATCCCAACGATTGATCCAAGTGCCATTTCCTTAAAAATAGTTGAGCGCCCCTTAGTCAATGCAGATAAGGTGGAAGAGACCATTCGACAGGTCCAACTTTTTTTTGCTCACTGGAAAAAAGTTGAAGACCGGCCCATTCAAGAACAGGACTTTGTGCTTCTAGACGTCGATATCATCGAAGAAGACCCTCCAATCCCTCTCTTCTCTAAGGTCCGGTTTGAAGTAACCGATCGATCGATGGCCCAGTGGACGAAAAACCTCGTTCTCGGCCATCAAAAAGGGGAGGTCTTAGAAGGGATCAGCATTCCAGATGAAGATGCAAAAGAGCAAGATAAGCAGCAGCTCAAGCCTAAAAAAGTGCGTGTCACCATCCATGAGGTCGAAACAGCGACACTCCCTGAGCTGACAGATGGGTTTGCCCAAAAAATGGGTGTTTCTTCTATAGAAGAGATGCGCACCCATATTGAAAAGCTCTTGAATCAAAAAGCAGATGCTCACGTTCAAGAAAAATTGCGCGAAGAGGTCTCCGATATTCTTCTGAATAACTATTCGTTTGACATCCCCGGCAGTTTAATTGACCGAGAGGTCCGGTTTCGGATGATACAGCTTCTTCAAGATACCGACTACGCCCAGCACTGGAATAATATGACAAATGAAGCAAAAAAACGGACGGTCGGCGCCATTGCAGAGCAGTCTGAAAAAGCGGTCCGAATGTTTTATCTCTGTCGTAAGATTTTGGCAGACGCAAAGGTTTCTATTTCACCTAGCGATATCCCTAAAGTCATCGATACTCCCCTCGATATGCTTCTTGGAGAGCGTCGAGATGTCCATCCCCAAGGATCAACCGAGGTGCATCAAGCAGAAGCCTTCTCTCGGCTCCTTCTTGAAAAGGCCGAAGACTACATTATTGCTCATGCTAAAACAGCTTCTTAGATGAGCGTCGGAGCGATATCTCTATATGTTTCTAGCATATGCGCATTCCATCCTTTTGCCCCAAGCATTAGTTTAACAGGTAAGGCTAACATCTTATTAGTGGTTAAGTAAGGATAATGGTTCTCTGCAACGTTACTTCGATAAAAATGAGAAGCATCAGGGTTAAACTCTATTTTTCTTCCCACATGATAAAAACCAACTTTCTCAAAAAGAGGCGGTAGAAAATCTCCTTGAGCGACAAAAGACAGATGGTTTTCTTTTCCTATGAGCGTGGTATAGTTTTGCGCGCCATTTTCGTCAAAAATGGCCATTGGACTATAAGTTAGAACAGAGATTGAAGATGTTGGGAATTTTTTTCTCATAAAAGCTGCAATCAATGCAGCAATGCCTGTTCCTCGGCTATGTCCTTCTATAATGAAGTTTTCTAATTGCCCTTCAGAAAGGCACTCTTGAACTTTACTCAAAACCTCCTTACGAATTTTCTGAAAACTGTGGTTAATTCCCCGATGAACTTGTCCTTTAAAGCCCACATGCCTAAGGGAATCTGTCATAATGTCTCCACATTCAATCACTTCCCACGTATTGTTCCGATTTCCTCGAAAAGAGACCGCCACTTTTTCTGCGACTGCCGTCACACTTCCAATAGGGACATTTTCCTCATTAATCGGAAGTCTTCCATAATCTCCATCAAACACCCTCTGTACCCTTCCAATACTTTCGGCAATATCTTTTGAAGTAAATTCTCGTTGAGTAAAATTTGTGCTGATTGCCATACAAACCTCCTTTTTCCTATGGCCTGCTCCCGACCGAAGAACTCCTTGATCGACAATAGGCCATTTTAGTATAACATGGATCATTACATTGAAAAAGGACGAATATGTACCAAGTTCCTTATGTCGTTGAAGATACAGGCCGTGGCGAGAGAGCCATGGATATTTACTCACGGCTTTTAAAAGATCGGATTGTCTTCATTGGAACAGAAATCAACGATGCTGTTGCCAATACCGTCATTGCTCAAATGCTTTTTTTACGAGCGGAAGATCCTAAAAAAGATATTAGCATCTATATCAATTCACCCGGTGGATATATCTCTTCTGCGCTGGCAATTTACGATACGATGAAGTTCATGGGATACGACATCAATACCTATTGCATTGGTCAGGCAGCTTCAATGGGAGCGCTTCTTTTGGCTGCTGGTAGCAAGGGAAAACGGTTCGCTCTTCCCACAAGTCAAATCATGATTCACCAACCGATGGGAGGAGCAGGTGGGACCGCTGCCGACATTCATCTACAAGTTCAACAAATCCTCTATCTTAAAAAGATGTGCGCAAAAATTTTAAGCGTTTCAACTGGCAAAACAGTTGAGCAGATTACCGCAGATTTCGATCGAGATTTCTTCATGACTCCTGAGGAAGCTCTTACCTACGGTCTAATTGACAAAATTGCCAACCAACCTCAAAAGCCGCCTAATGTCTGAACAAAAAAAAGAACGGCAACCGGCAACTTGTTCCTTTTGTGGTCGGTCTGAAGAGGCTGTCGAAAAATTGATTTCCGGACCCCAAGCGTTTATCTGCGACAAATGTGCCCGCCTATGCATGGATATCATCGACAAAAAGCCGGTCCATCATGAGCTGCGCCTCTTAAAGCCCAAAGAAATCAGGCAGCGGCTTGATGAATATGTCATTGGTCAAGAGAAAGCCAAAATCACGATTTCTGTTGCCGTCTATAACCATTACAAGAGAATCCGATCTCTGAGCAAGGAGATGGATGTCGCCTATAATAAATCGAATGTGCTTCTCTTGGGCCCCACAGGCTCTGGGAAGACCCTGATTGCCCGAACGCTTGCCCAAATTTTGGATGTCCCCTTTGCCATTGCCGATGCAACCACCCTTACAGAGGCCGGCTATGTAGGAGAAGATGTAGAAAATATCATCCTTCGCCTTCTTCAAGCTGCTGATTATGACGTCGCCCGCGCCGAAGTGGGAATCATCTATGTTGACGAGATCGATAAAATCCGTAAAACAACAGGCAACGTCTCCATTACACGGGATGTTTCTGGCGAAGGAGTGCAACAAGCCCTTCTGAAAATTGTCGAAGGCACCATCTCTAATGTTCCTCCCAAGGGAGGGAGAAAACACCCTAATCAAGAGTATATCAAGGTCAATACTGAAAATATCCTCTTTATCGTGGGAGGCGCTTTTGTCCATCTCGATAAAATCATTGCCAAAAGGTTGGGCCGCAGCACGATAGGATTTAGCGCAGATGAGACGCATGTCTTTAATGCCCACGAAACAAATTACCTTCTTTCCAAAGTTGAACCTGAAGATTTAATCCAATTTGGAATGATTCCAGAATTTGTCGGCAGATTTAATAGCATTGCCAACTGTAATGAGCTGACAATTGACGATCTCGTCGAGATTTTAGAAAAGCCAAAGAACGCCATCCTCAAACAATACAAACAACTGTTTGCCGAAGAAGATGTTGTCCTTCACTTCACTCCCGATTCTCTCCGCGCCATGGGCGAGCGCGCAAAAGCCACCGGTACCGGAGCCAGGGCGCTTCGAATGATCGTTGAAAGCCTTCTTCTCCAACTGATGTACGAAGTTCCCTCCGATCCCACCATCCGCGAAATCACCATCACGAAAGAATGCATCATAGGCGATGAAAAGCCTCAAGTCAAGCGTTTAGCTTAAAATGCGAGCTCCCCCAAACAATTGTCATATTTCTTTTTTTAATTGCATTTTTTCTGTCTCAGCACTAAAGTGATGGGCAGGAAGAGGGCAAATGATCGAGAAGCACCTGACTCAATTGTTCGAAGAATTTAAACTGGGAAGTCCACCTGTTTTTGAAAAAGATGGGATGGCAAAGATGCAGTTCGCATCATTTCCAATTGAACTAAAAAAACTGGATGAGAGCGTTTATCTTTCGGCGCTTATTGCGCCGCTTCCACAGCATGATACAGAAGAGTTTCTTCTCACCGTTATGAAAGCGAATTTCTTGGGGCAAGGAACAGGGGGAGCAGCTCTCGGTCTCAAGGAGGATGAAAGTTTCTTGACACTCTCTTTGAATTTACCGTATGAGGTAAATTACAATACTTTTAAGGATACGCTCGAAGAGTTTGTCAATTATATCGACTACTGGAAAACCGAAACAGCTCGACACGTGGATAAATTAAAATAACATGGCTGGATATTTAATTGCAGAAGAAGGTCCGCTGACGGGCCTCATTTTACGTTTTGAAGAGGGGGCCGAATGGGTGATTGGACGAGATCCCGATGAGGTCGGGCTTGTTCTCGAAGACTCCATGGTCTCTCGTAAGCATGTCATTTGCAGATCTTCTCCAGAAGGCTTCATCCTTGAAAACTTAAGCGCCGTCAATCCTGCCACGCAAAATGGGAAAATCATTACCGAGCCTGTCCTCCTGCAAGAAGGGGATATTATTCAAATCGGAAATACTTTTTTCCGTTTCTCAGAAAAAACCCCAGAAACAGAGCAGCAGCCTCCTCTTCTTTTAGAAGAAGCCGCTGATCTTTCCACACTTGCGATGTCAACTTCCCCCGAAACCCGCTGGATGCTGAAAGTGATCACAGGCCCTAATACAGGCGCTGAATTTTACATGCGTAAAGGGAAAAGCTACATCCTTGGAAAAGATTCCGAAGTGTGCGATATTATTTTTCAAGATTTGAGTGTTTCAAGACAGCATGCACGGATCACAGTCGATGAGCAAGACCAAGTTGTCATTGAAGATTTAGGAAGCCGCAATGGAACTCTTGTTAAAGGGAAACCCATTGCAGAGCCCCGCAAAATTGAATCACAAACTGTGATTACACTTGGCACAACCTCTTTTCTGGTTGTCGACCGCGAAGAAGCAAATGAAACATTAATCGCCCAAGCTCCTATTATTGAGGAGCCGTCTGAAAAAGAGGTCGCTGCTCAAGCCGAAAAAGCCTCTCCTAAGGATTGGCGCGAGATGGTCATCCCTAAAAAGCATCTGATCTTTGCAGGCATTATTGGATGCGTTTTGCTTGTGCTTTTTGTTGGGCTCGTTTCCCTATTTCAAGCTGAGCCGATCGTCATCCCCCCTCGCCATGAAAGCGAGCAGATTTCCGATATTGTCCACAAATACCCCGGCATCCAATTTTCTTACAATGATGGCTCCGGAAAGCTTTTTCTGATTGGTCATGTTCTTTCTCCTGTTGATAAACAAGAACTTCTCTACCAACTCGGCGGCCTCCATTTTTTAAAAAGCATTGAAGATACGGTGGTCATCGATGAGTATGTGTGGGAAAATATGAATGCTCTTCTAATGACAAATCCAGCGTGGCAAGGGGTGTCCATTTACTCTCCGACCCCTGGGAAATTTGCCATACGCGGCTATCTGCAAATAGCAGACCAAGCACAAGCTCTTGCCGATTATTTAAATGTGAATTTCCCTTACCTGGATCGGCTTGACAATCAAATTGTCATCGAGAGCAACCTCATCACCCAAATTCAAAGCCTGCTTTTGGAAAGAGGTTTTAATAATGTTTCCTATCAACTTACCGATGGAGAGCTCGTTCTATCGGGCCGCGTTGACGGGAAAGACTCTTCCCGCTTTAACCCTCTTGTTAACGAGTTTAAAGCGCTCCCTGGAATTAGAATGTTAAAAAATTATGTCATTTACACAACGGAAGAAAGTTCGCTTGTGGACCTTTCTTCTAAATACAAAGTGATGGGATTTTCGAAAAAAGATGGCGAAAGTCAATTCATCGTGATTAACGGAAAAATTTTGAGTGTGGGAGATATTCTTGATGAAATGACAATCACATCTATTTCTCCATCGGCAGTCTTACTTGAAAAAGATGGATTAAAATTTAAGATTAACTACAATCTGCAATAAATGGTGGAGATATTGACATATGTACGGATTAGAAAAAAAACCAAAACATGCCTTCGAGTTTGATCTGGAAAGGGATCTAAAGAAAGACCCAGGCAAAGTGCGAACGCTGTTAAAAACGGCAGAAGGAAAAATCCAAGAGATTAAAACAGAGCTCAGAAAAGGGGCGAAAGGCCCTGATCTTGATCAACTGGGTGTTCTCTTGCATGGGTATACCGCACTTCAGAAAGTTCTAAATAGGCTTGTTAATAAAAAATAGGAGTATTCATGGGTCTCTCTCAATGGTGTACGCTCTCTTTTGGGGCTCTCATCGACCAATATAAAAAAGTACAAAGTCAGCTGACATCTCAAGTCAAGCAATTGGCAAGTCGTTCATCAGTTGCAACCCCTGGACGGTTTTTGCTACTGCAGTTCCAGATGAGCCAAGTGACTCAGATCGGTGATTCGATCTCGAACTTGATTGCCCAGGTGCAGTCGATGATCAACACGGCTGTCCGTAACCAAAAATCGCAATAATTATTAAAGGAACAAGGTACCCCCATGTCAAAAATGCAAGCCTACAAAGACGATTTCGTTCTTCTCCTCGAAACAGGTTTTATCGCTGCGGGGCAAGCTGACGAAGATGCTGCATCAAAACTTTTTCGTGCAGCTCAGCTTCTGAGCCCTGAGAATGTGCTGCCCAAAGTTGGTTTTGGGTATGTCCACTTGCTAAAACTTGAGCTTAAACAAGCTTGCAAGATGTTTGAGGATGTCCTTAAAGTCGACCCCGATAACCAGATGGCCCGAGCGTTACTAGGTCTTAGCACCTCTTTAACAATCAAAGAGGTTGATAAAGGGGAAAAACTAATGGAGGAAGCTCTCAAACTCTCTAAAGATCCTGCTGTCAAAAATATGGCTCGAACAGGCATTGAATTTGTCGAAAAATTTGTCAAAAAACAGCCGACCCCCGTTCAAGGACAGCCCCAATCTAAAGCAGCTCACAAAAAAGGCTCAAAAACATGACGCCTGGCCCCGATGACGTTTCTAAATTAGACGCTGTCCGCCGTATTGGAGATGAGCAAAAATCGATGCCGGCAACTCCAGGAAAGGGGTTTGAGTCGTATATGGAAAAAGCAGGAGAGCAGACCCAGGCAGCTGGGAAGAGCTCCCCGCTCTCCCCTTTTGATCTTGCTCAAGGACAGATGCCTCTCTCAACAGGACCAACGTTTGATTCTCTTTTAAGTCAGGTTAAATCAGCCCAAGTCATGCTTGGAGATATGAATACCGACTTTCAAACAAAAGATCTGAAGCTGAAACAGTCTCAACGGTACCTTCTACGCAGTAAGCTTAAAAACGGCAATAACTACCTCAAAGCAGCCAATGCTAAAATGGGGGCCGAGACACCTCCTGCAGCGCCCCCTACACCCGGCAAAGGAATTGTAGGGAAATTCCTTGACTACGTCGCCGAAGGGCAATCCAACCTTGCCGCCGCTCAACAACAGCTGATGAATCTCAAGGGGAAAGGAGATGCTCTTAAACCTGCAGATTTTTTGGCTATTCAGCTCAAACTTGCCCATGCTCAGCAAGAAATTGAATATGCCTCCATCATGCTTTCCAAAGCCGTGGATGATATGAAGACCCTCATGAGCATCCAGCTGTAACCTTATATGGAACAAGATTCCCATTTCAGCAAACTCCTCAATCAACTTGAAGACCTTGAACTGACAACGGTTCACGGACGCATCACAGAAATTGTCGGGATGCTCATTCGAGCTGTCGTTCCCCAAGTCAAGATGGGAGAGGTTTGTCTTATCAAAAGAGAGGGAGAGCCTCTCATGGCAGAGGTCGTCGGCTTTACAAAAGATGAAGTACTTCTCTCTCCTTTAGGTGAGATGACAGGAATTGGCCCTTCCTCAGAAGTGATTCCGATGAAAATTCCCCTCCAAATTAAAGTTGGGCCTCAACTCCTCGGAAGAATTCTTGATGGCCTTGGCAACCCCCTCGATGAAGAGACAAATGGCCCTTTAATCCTCGAAGAATCGTACCCTGTCATCAACGCCCCTCCCGATCCTCTCAAACGGCAGATCATCAAAGAACCCCTTTCAACAGGCATCCGTTCAATTGACGGTGTTCTCACCGTTGGAAAAGGGCAGCGCATGGGGATTTTCTCCGCAGCAGGCGTTGGTAAATCGACTCTTCTTGGGATGATTGCCAGATACGCAAAAGCCGATGTCAACGTCATCTCTCTCATCGGAGAACGGGGACGGGAAGTCCGAGAATTTTTGGAAAATGATCTTGGAACTGAAGGGCTTAAAAGATCCGTGATCGTCGTTTCAACATCGGATCAAGCAGCCCAAACACGCCTCAACGCCGCTTATGTTGGGACAGCGATCGCCGAGTATTTCCGAGACCAAGGGAAAACCGTCATTTTGATGATGGACTCTGTGACCCGCTTTGCAAGGGCGCTGAGGGAAATTGGGCTTGCGGCAGGAGAGCCTCCTGCCCGCGCAGGCTTTACACCCTCTGTCTTTGCAACTCTTCCACGCCTCCTTGAACGCTCAGGAAACTCTGATCGAGGATCGATCACAGCCTTTTATACCATTCTTGTTGCCGGAGATGATCTCAATGAACCCGTCTCTGATGAAGTCCGCTCTATTCTCGATGGACATATTATTTTGTCGAGAAAGCTTGCCAGCGAAGGACACTTTCCTGCCGTCAGCATCCTCGATTCGATCAGCCGAGTTCTCACACAAATCACTCCCAAAGACCATCAGCAGCTGATTGCAAAATTGCGTGAAGTGCTCGCTAACTACGAGAAAAATGAGCTCTTGATCCGCATTGGCGAATATAAACCCGGCTCCGATAAAAATGCCGACTTTGCCATCAAGTACATCGATAGAGTCAACCGCTTTTTGAAGCAGCCAATCGAAGAGAAATCAAGCTACGAAGAAACTGTACACCAATTGCATGCCCTGTTTAGATAATAGACCTCTTATGACAAAATATCCCTTAGATCAGCTCGCCGTCATCAAGCAAAGGCGGCTTGAAGAAGCTGAAAAGATCTTGAAAGAGAGAAAAGAAGCTTTAGCTAAAGAAGAAGCAAAACTCGCCGAGCTCGAAAAAAAACGGGATGAAGTCAAAAGCCATCACCAAGATAAATTAACACAGTTTCGAGCTAAATTAGATGAGGGAACATCAACTGCTAAAATTCAGCAGATGAAACACTATCTCAAACTCGTCGCCGAACAACTCAGTGGAGAAGAAAGAAAAGTGGACGCACAAAAAAAAGTTGTCGAACAAGCCGCAACCCAAGTGGAACTTGCCCGCATTGATCTTTTCAAGCGGCAGAAAGATGTTGAAAAACTTCGCCTCCACCATAAAGAATGGAAGAAGGAAATGCATATCGTCGAAGAGAGACGCGAAGGCGTCGAAGGCGATGAAATGGGAAGTACAATGCACCATCTCAAGAAAACAGAAAAAAAGCGCCGAACCCATGAGTAACGTGACCAATCCACCAGGCCCTCTCAATCCTACAAACCCTCAAAGATCGACCGAACCTACAAAACCAGGGACAGATAAGTTCAAGAACCTGATGAGAATCGACAAGTCCAATGAGGAGCAAAAAAAAAGAAAAAAACGGCAGGAAGAAGCCGAGGAAGAAACGAAAGCGGAAATTCAGACTACAGCGGTCTCTGCCGAAAGAGCAGCCGAGACAAAAAGAAAAGAAAAGTTTCCAAAAGTTCAAAAAATTGGCGAAAGCGAAAAGAAGCAAACAAAGCATCAAAAGCGTCCTGAAGAGATCTCTTTAGAAGCCGAAAACGAAAATATAGTCCCATCAGCTCCAAAAGTCGCCCAATCTTTAGAGCTTCCAACCCCTGAAGAAGCAAAAACAGCTGTACCGACTGCCCGCCATCAAACTCCCTCTCAAATCCAAGAAGAGGAAGAGCAGCAAATCATTCAACAAGAAGAAAAAATCTCTCAAGAGTTCAAGCTACAACCTGAAGAAAAGAAACCTCATGAAAAAAAAGAAGAGCGGCTACCCTCTATTCTGCCTACAGCTTCAGAGTTGGGCCCTTTATTTCTTGCCCCCGCAGCAGAAATGCCCCCAGCCTATACCCTTCTAAGCGCTGAAACACTCGCCCTCTTTGAACGCATGGTCTCCGTGATGTCGATCCTCCACGACAGTGGAATCACTGAAACCGTCATTCACCTCAATACGCCTGAATTTGCACACTCTTTCCTTGCAGGATCACAGATTGTCATTCGAGAATACAGCACCGCTCCCCTTACTTATAATATTGAGCTTGTCGGCAACCCTCAGGCCGTCGCCCTTTTTACAAAAAACCTCCCTCTCCTCAAGTCTGCCTTCCAAGAGGGAAAACACCGGTTCCGAGTCAACCGACTAGAGTCGACCCTCTCCCGCGATGAAACACCCAAAGTCAAGCGGAAAGAAGATCTCTCAGAAGAGACTTAGGTTTTTTGAACCATTTTCTCCTGATTGGGGAGATAAAACTCTGGATAAGACCACGGAAAGTTCGCACTAAATCTCGTTCATGTCTAACTAACGCCCCCGTCCGAAGATTTTAGCTTTGCACTTTAGTCGGCAGACCATTATGCTTAAAAGTGGTATGCATGACGTTTTGCCTCAGTGGTTACAACTTGTTGAACAAGCGCTTTTGAAAGTTGGTCAGCTTCCCGTTCTGGAAGAGCATTTTCCATTTCCATGGGAAGCGGCAGGAGAGGCTTTGCAAAAGTCGCTTGGGCTTTCACAGCTTACCCTCTCATCTTCACACGCTGCCTGGAAAGAGGCGGCGGAGTTTTTACATGGAATGGGAGACCTTCCAACCATTGTCGCCCTTGAGATGGCGCCAATTGAAGGCTCGTTGTTTTTCATCTTACCCCAAAACGATGTGATAGAACTGACGACTCATGCGCTCATCGAAGGCGATGAAAGAGAGGGGTTTTCAGGAGCCCACCCCGGAGTTAAGCTAAGACAAGGGTTTTACCATTTTCTTCTTCTCAAAGCAGTGCAAGCAATCGACCATCTCCATCTTTTCAAGGATGTTGCTTTTCACTTGCTCCCTCCATCTCCTTTGCCTCATGAAGAAGGTTTTTGCATCGATATCGCCTGCGCTCTACAAGCACGAACGCTTCAAGCCAGGATTGTCTGCCCGCAATCATTTTTAACCGCGTTTAAGGCACATCAACCTTTTCAAAAAACCACGCTCCTTTCATTTGGAGAAACATCTCCAATGGAACTCTCTTTCCGATGCGAGGTAGGGCATACTTCATTAAATCGCGAGGAATGGGAAGCCCTTCAAGTCGGCGATTTTTTAATTCTCGACCGATGCTCTTTTGATCCAACGGAAGAAAAAGGATCTCTCACGATTTCTCTTGAGAAGGTGCCTCTTTTGATGGCCCGTTTTAAGCCTGAAGGGCTTAAGGTTCTCGACTTTGCCCTCTATGGAGAAGAAGCTCCAGCTGAGATGCAAGATACGCTTCAATTAACAGCTGAAATCGGAATGCTCAAAATGACTCTACATCAGCTTCTTCAGCTGAAAGCCGGGTCACTTCTCGAACTTTCAATGAGGCCCGAGCAAGGTGTCCGCCTGATGCTGGAAAGTACATGCGTCGCTAAAGGAGAACTCTTAAAACTTGGCGAAGTCTGTGGAATTCGTATTTTAGATATTCAGGGCCCGTAAATGAATAGATTAAGGAGCCAGTTGCAAAACTCGCTTTGGAGGCCAAATTCGATGAATTTGCCGCTGGTTCCTTTTCTCCGCAAATTGACATACTCGACTCAGAGTAGGCGATTTGCGGAGAAAAAGAATCCAGCGGCAAAAGCGCGGATTTGGCCCCAAATTGGAGTTTTGCAACTGGCTCTAAGAAGTTATTTATTTACGAGCCCTCAGCGATGAGCGACTCTACCTTTTATAAACAACCTACCCTCCTAGAAACAAAAATTTCTGATACTGCTCCTTCTCTTCCTGAGAAAATCGGCCCTTATAAAATCGAATCTCTTTTAAATCGCGGGGGCATGAGTCTTCTGTATTTGGGGATCCATCCTGAAACACGTGCACTCATCACTGTCAAAGTGCTCTCTCCTAAGTATGTAACCTCTCCTGAAATGGTGTCTCAGTTCCTCCGTGAATCAAAGATCGTCGGCCTCACGAACCATCCCAATATCGTCAAGCTCTATGGAGAAGGGGAATGGGAGGGAGGGCTTTATATCGCTATGGAATTTATTCGAGGGATCTCCCTTCGGCAATTTATCGAGCAGCACTCTCTTTCGATGAAAAAATCAATCGACATTTTACTCCAAGTCGCCCACGCCCTCTCCCATCTTCACTCGCACGGTGTGATTCATGGAGATCTGAAGCCTGAAAATATCCTGATGACCGAGGATGGAGAGGTGAAAGTGATCGATTTTGGAATTGCTAGGCTCCATGAAGAAGCAAAAAAAGAAAAAGGCAAATCTTTAAAGATCATTGGCACCCCTACTTATATGAGCCCAGAGCAGAAAGAAGACCCTTCTTCAGTTTCTTTTGCGTCTGATATTTATGCACTGGGAATCATTGCGTATGAGTTGTTCATTGGAAAGCTGAGTTTTGGGGTGATTCATCTCTCGCAAGTTCCTAAAGGGCTCCGATTAATTTTGGAAAAAGCACTTGCCGTATCGATCCAAGAAAGATATTCCAATGTTCTTCAGCTGATTTCCGATTTATCCAATTACTTAAAATCAGGCGGTCTTGAAAAAGACCGTCCTGGAACAGATCAAATTAAAGAAATTTTAGAATTGATTCAGAAGGCAGACCTTGCCCTCTCTCTTCCAGCCATTGCCTCAACCCTCCATTATGAAGGAGCCCTCGCCCGGCTAAAAATCCTTGGACAAACAAATCCGTATTTTGATGCTCTTAAATTTCCCGATAACTCGTACGGATTTGTTTTAGCAGAGCCAAAGATGGGCGGACTTGAAACCTCTGTTTACCTAAGTAACCTTCGGGGAATGATTCGAGCAACTGCCGCTGCAAACGATAAGTTTGCTTTTCCTTCCTTTTTAACAACCCTACAACAACTGATTCAATTTGACCCATTAAATCAAGCCTATGCCCTTGCGTTTCTCATTCTCAGCCCTTCCCGCGATGAACTGCAGCTTCTCTGCTGCGGAATAGGGAGTCTACTTCATTTAGCCTCTGGCAGCCACAAGGCACGAAAACTTCATAACTTCAATCCCCCTCTAGGCTCAGCTAACCGAAGAGAGTGGGATATTACAATCGATGGGTGGAATGTGGGAGACATTCTCATTTTCCACACGCTCCCCCCTGTTTCAGATCCGCTCGTTCAAGAAACCCTTGAAAATATCTCTCTTCAATCTCCTCAAAGCCAGGCCGATAATCTGATCAAAAAAGTCGCTCCTATCCTCTCAGAAAAAACAACCCACCTCCTGGCTTCCCTTCATCGTATTGGGTAATAGGTCGTAGGAAATTAGAACGGATATTTGGAACTTTTGTCAACTCGGGCTTATGTCCATTTCTTCACCACCGAGACACAGAGAGGGATGAGATTGCACAGAGGATTTTTTTTCTCTGTGCAATCTCATCCCTCTCCGTGTCTCGGTGGTAAAAAAATGGAAATAAGCCGGAGCCAACAAAAGTTTCAAATATCCGTTATTGTTTCCTGCACCCTGTATTGGGTAAGAGTTTGTGTATACAATAAACACAAACTCTTTTAGGATTGCGTTTCAAGAATTATTGTATATGCGTTTATCTCGAATGAAAATCTTTTTTTTACGATCTCTTCTAGGGATTGTGCTTTTCCACGGCTCGCTCCTAGCGGAAGAGGACGATGATCTCGTCTCTTTTCGTAAAGGAGTAAAGGAGGTGCACCTTTTTCCCTCAACGGAAGAGATGCACAATACACCAAGCCTGAGTAGTCTCGATAAGAAGAAAGAATCGTACACGATCAACTTCAACAATGTCGCTATCACTGAATATATTCGGTTCGCAAGCAAAATTACAAATTTGAACTTCATTTTTAATGAGGCTGAGGTCAACTTTAACGTCACAATTGTCTCCGAAGAACCTGTCACTCCTCGTAATATTATCTCGATTTTGATCCAGGTGCTTCGAATCAATGGTTTGATTGTGCTCGAACAGGAGAATAACCTTCTCATTACGCGCGTTCGAAATGTCTCCCAGCTTGCCACCGTTGTCGCCTCCGACCTCCCTCCTCAAAGTAGCCGCTCTCCTTTGGTGACTCGAGTTTTTCGCATTAAAAACGCAAACCTCGATACAGTTGCAACTGTTGTTAAACCAATGCTCTCCGACACTGCCCTTCTGGAAGTCTCTTCTGAAACAAAACAGCTGATCATCACCGATATCACCACCAATGTTGATAAAATTTCTTCCCTGCTTGCAGCCCTAGACTCTCCCCACAGCTCCCTTGAAGTCGATGCCTACGTCGCCGAGCATATTGAACTTCAAGAGCTCATTCGGCTAACAACTCAAATTGTCTCCCCTTTTTCCGAAGGAAACCCCTTAATCTTTGTTCCACAAGCGAGCACGAGCACAATTTTTATTGTCTCCACCCCCTACTTGATTGAACGGGCTTTAACGGTATTTGAAGACCTCGATGCAGGGGTTTCAGAGCGAAAAGAGTTCGGAGCGCGAGGACTCACGGTTTTCTTGTATGCGCTGCAGCATAAGAGCGGAAGTGATTTTTTAAACTCTATAGAAGATCTTGGCAAACAGCTCTCTAAGCAAGGGGCATCTCAAAAACTGACCGACTGTCTAACAGGAGCAAAGTGGATTAAGGAGACTAACTCAATTCTGTTTTTAGCCGATGATGAAACACTTGTAAAATTAAAAGACCTTCTTCCAACACTTGACACCTCAGCGCCTCCCTCTTCTCTTCCTTCTCTAAAAAGCAACTTTTTTGTCTATAAAATCCAACTTGCAGATCCCGAGCAGCTCCAAAACAGCTTGGACGAGATGGCTGAAGACCTTCAAAAGGCTCCTCAGCCCGACTACAGCTTAATCGACACGCTCACCACCACTAAGTTTATCCCTGAAGCACACTCTCTTGTTTTCACAGGAGAAGAGGCCGCTCTTTCTAAACTGCCTAGCATTCTTGCCGTGTTTGACATCGCTTCCTCTGCTTCTCAGTTTTTAATCTTCAATCCCAAAAACAGGCCTGGGAAAGAACTAAAAGAAGCTTTGGAAGAAATCGTCCATAACCTGAAATCCGCAGGCTATGCAAATTCGACAATGTCGCAGGCCATCGATACAATGAAATGGACACCGGCGACAAATTCCCTCATTTTTACGGGAGATAATGAAACACTCGCTCGCATTCAAACTTTGCTGACATCCCTTGACGAGTCAAAAGAGACTTTTGCTGGAGGGAAGGGCCCTAGCACATTCTATGTTTACCAACTGCAGATGGCGCCTGGAAATGTCGTGATTGAAAATCTTGAGAGGATTGCGTCCAGTTTAAAAGCTTCTCACATCGCCAATCCTGGCTTAATTAAGACTCTCAATGAGGCAAAATGGATCAAAGAGAACAACTCAATTTTCTTAACAGGAGCTGGCGCTGACCTGGATCAAGCAAAAGCGTTAATCGCAGAGTTTGATGTGCTGGCGTCTACCCATGGATTTGGTAATAAAACTGCGTTTTTCATTTATAAACCTATCCATCAAACGCCTCTCCTCTTAGAAGCATCGCTGCAAGATCTCGGGAAAGACCTTGCTGCATCGGGCCTCATGGATAACGACCTCCTGATGACCATTGACACAATGCGGTATGTCGAATCGACGCAATCGATTTTGTTCACAGGAACCAATGATTCCCTTGAAAAAATGAAAGAGCTGCTAACGAAAATCGATGTTATCTCACCTACAGAAGCTCAAATTCAGCAGCTGGGGCAATATACCTTCCTCATCTACAAGATCCAATATGTTCCCGCACCTCAGCTAGTCTTAGCCATCAAAGGATTGACCACCGATCTTGGGCGCAATAACGCCATGACTCCCAGCGAAATTGAATCGATCAACAATCTGAAGTGGATCAAGGAGACAAACTCCCTCGTCTTTACAGGATCAGCTGAGACTCTTCAAAAAGTTGAACTCCTTGTTAAAAAATTTGACGTCCCAGCCCTTGCTCCTAAAACGACAGGCGCCGCCCCCTCAAGTTTTGTGGTTTACACTCCCAAGATGCAGCCTGGCGATGAGCTCATTAAAATTTTAGACGAATTCCAACAAAACTTAATGGCCGCAGGCGTCGAAAATAAAAATCTTTTTGACACCATCTCCAGTTTAAAATGGGTTCCCCGCACCTGCTCTTTGATCATTTCTGGAGATCCCGATTCCATTGCCCGTGTCGAAGATCTCTTAAGACGGTTTGACGTCGCAACCGCCGGAGGCCCTTCTGATCAAACATCGATTGATACGATTCAGAACACCTCCTTTCTCATCTACAAACTCCAGTACCATCAAGGCAATGAGATTTTGTCTGCGCTTAAACAAGTCGCAACAGACCTCACCCCAGGAACAGCCGTTGGCAATCAAAATCTTTTAAATGCCATCAATTCTTTGCAATGGATCCGCGTGACCAACTCGCTCCTTGCTTCAGGCGAAGCAGACACACTCTCAAAGTTGCGCGATTTAGTTCAGAACTTAGATGTTCCTCTAAGGCAAGTTTTTGTTGAGGTTCTCGTCATTGAAACCGAGCTTACCAATACCCAAAACTTTGGACTACAGTGGGGCGGTAAAATGCAATACCTCAACAAGTTCGCCGCCGGAACTGGAAACTTCCCCCTTCCCTCAGCAAACTCCTTTGCAACCACCTCCCCTTCGCCCGTCTCGACAGGGGTTAATCTCGTCCCTTTCCAGCAAGGGCTTGCTGGCCCTCCACCCTCCGTCAATGCGATTCCCTTTGTCAACGGGTTTGATTTGGGAGTGATCGGTGATATTATCATGCATAAAGGACGCTCCTTTATCACGCTTGGAAGCCTTGTCAATGCCCTTCAAACCGACACCGATAGCACTATCATTCTAAACCCAAAGATTATCACGCAAGACAACCAAACAACGACCATCTTTGTTGGAGATAACATCCCCTTCATCGGCTCTCTTGTCACAACAAACACAACCCTCCTCTCTTCCTCCTCTAACATCGAGTACCGCGATATCGGCTTTAACCTCACCATCACCCCAACCATCGGCAATAATGATGTTGTCACGCTTGATATCAGCAACGATATCAGCGAAGTGACTAATAACGTCAATATCGGATCTGTCAGCGCCAATAATCAATCCAATTCAATCACAGGAATTCAAACAAGCCATACATCCATGTCGACGAAAGTCCACGTCCCCAATAAACACTTTGTAGTGTTAAGTGGAATGATCCGAGACACCAAAGCCCGCTTCAAGTCAGCGATCCCTTGCTTAGGGGGCATCCCCGTCCTTGGACTTGCCTTTCAAGAAAATGATCGCGTAGCAGTCAAACATAATATTTTGATTTTCCTCCGTCCTTTCATCATCAACACCTATGATGAATATAAGGAGATCACTGACCACCAAGAAGACGTCTTTAAAAATCAAGCCGTCCTACCTGTTCTCAAAGAGGAATTTGACGCCGGTATCGATATCGTTAAAATGCCTGAAGACGAAGGCGATTGAGATTAGGTGCCTGATTTGTTATACTCCCGCTTCTTATGCCTTTTCAAAAGACCATTCTTTTTATGCTCATCCTTCTCACGGGATGTCACCGTGTAGGCGATGAGCTACACCCCCAAATCAATGCAACGATTCAAGACCGGTATTTAAAGTCGCTGCCCTCGCCATTCCCTCCTCTTTCAGAGAAAGAAAAGCAAGAGGCTTGGAGCGTCGAAGATCGGATTGCCCTTGGCTTTGCCCATGAACTCGATCTTTATCAAGCTATTACTTCTTTTAAAAGAGCCTCGTTTTTGATCCCTTCTTCCGATCCATCCCGTAAAACACAACTTGATTATGATGTTTTCCTCTCCTATTACCTCGGAGGAAAATTTGCTGAAACCCTCCACACCTTTGAAACCACCTCCCTCCGCTTGGCAACGCCTCAGCTGCCTCCCTATCACGACCTTTTAGTCATGCTCTACGACTCCTATCTCCATCTAGATCAACTAGAGCAGGCCGATTCCATCATCTATCACATGGCCTCTCAGTACCCAGAGACAGCCCAAAAACTCACTCTCTCTAAGCTCCTTGTCAAAGGAGATATTCCCGCGTTAGAAAAAGAGGGTGCGGCCCATCCAGAAATCGAAACTCTCCTCACCCGCTACAAACAAGAAAAAAAATCAACCCAAACAGCTCAAACCTTAAATGCCTGCATTCCAGGTGCAGGGTATCTTTACCTGGGCCAAAATCAGTCGGCAATTACCGCTTTTCTCCTCAACGGCCTTTTCATTTGGGCCTCGGTCTATTTCTTTCAGCACGGCAACACCGCTGCAGGGGTGATTTTCACAAGCGTTGAAGCAGGCTGGTATTTCGGAGGGATCTATGGAGCAGGGCAAGAAACTAAGTTTTACAATGAGAGAATTTATGAGAATCACGTCACCTCTCTGATGAACGAACACCGTTATTTTCCCATCCTGGTGTTGAAATATGGGTTTTAAGCTCCTCCTTCTCCTCCCGATCCTTGTATCTGCTCTACCCGGATACCACCCTCCCTGGGGCAAAGATGCAGACCTTCAGCTCCACGCGCCGCCACCTCCCCAACCCATCCATTTATCCCCTCTGGGCGAAGCGATGGCAAAGGTGATTTGGTTTCATCAACATATCCTCTCCCCTGTCGATGGCCCCCGAAGCCATTACAAGCCTTCAAGCTCAAGCTATATGCTCCAAGCTATCCAAAAACATGGGTTTTTTAAAGGGTATCTCATGGGGTGTGATCGGCTCCTCCGAGAAAACGACGACCCTTGGGTCTACCGAACCACTCTCATTGAGGGGAAGCTTTGGAAAACCGATCCTCCGCCCTAGGGGAGCGTACCTAATTACGAGTTGCTTTATTGGAGTATTTTTTCTTCTCGAAGTGCTCATCTTGAGATTTTTTTGCAGCTATAACGCGACTTAGCCTGTCGCACCTGGAATTGCTGCTAAATTACTTTTTACCATCCAAATAATGGATATTTTGGTATAATATTCGCTCAATATGAATAAGATATTGCCAACCTTCTCAGTGCCAGGAGCCGTTTATGCAACGATATCGGCTCTTCAGAAGACCAAATTTGAATGGATTTCTTGCACTTATGAGATTTTTCAAGCCTATATCATACACAACATACAACCCCCAAATCGGTGGCTTATCGAACAAATCCACCGAGTCCAGGCAATTTTTAATGTTGTTGACGTAGGGATGATTTGTTGGAGTGGTGCGAAACTCCTTCAAGAAGTTAAAAAGATCTATGGATTTTCCTTTGTTAATCCGCTCGATACATCTCAGCTCTTGAGTTATCGCCTCTTGAGCCTAGGCATTCCTGCTATCGGCCTTCCTTTAGCTATCAAAATGCTCTCTACCTTAAATTATCCAATGTCGCCCTTATATAAGACTAGTAACGATTATCCATTTAATCAAAAGCTTTCGATGCTTTTGTGTACGGCCCGACTCAGGGCCTTCTGATGAAAAAGTTTTGACAGTCGCGTAAAATTTTCTTGGCTATAAATCAAAGTCTTTTGTTTTCATCTCTCCGATATAGGAGAGTGAATATGCCCAGTCGAAAAACCAGAGACCCACGATTTTCTGAACTAAAACAAGACATTGATATAGAACAATTTGCAGGCTCCGTCCAAGGAGCTTTCCCAGATACGGATGACCCAAGGCAGCTTTCCAAGATCCAATACCCGTTTTGGTTTTTGATGTTGGTCATTCTTAGCGGATATCTCAGTGGAGCTGATACTGTGGCCGATCTTGCCGTCTATGCCGAGCTCAATATTGAATGGATCAACAAGTCAGTCAATCGGACTTTCCCAGCGCCCTCCTATGATACACTCTGGTGGCTTCTTGCAAGGTTATCCCCAGGGGTTTTTAAGCAATTGCTAAAAAAGTGGTTTGCGAACATTCCTCAGCAATTACAAGACCAACTACTTGTCATCGACGGCAAACGTCTGAAGGGGGTCTCTACGACAGACAGTCTCGTTCACCTTGTCGAGTTATTTGCAGCCGAACAAAGGCTTGTACTGGCCCAGGAAAAAGTGCCAGATAAGTCGTCAGAGCCAAGAGTAATTGATGCTTTGTTGAAAGACGTAGATGTAAATGGCGCCCTGATCTCGACAGATGCCCTTTTTGCTCATGTTGCAAGTGCACAAAAGTTTTTAAATCATGGAGCTGATTATCTGATTGGACTCAAGGGAAACCAGGGGAATTTCCATGCTGAAGCACAGAATTTTTTCGATCAGGCTCGAGAAGCCGAATATGAAGAAGTCGAAGTGGAAAGGTATCTTCCTTCTCCAGAAAAAGGTCACGGTAGAATCGAACAACGATCGATATGCGTATGTACAGTATTGGACTGGTTGCCGCAAACGGCAACCTGGCCTGCCTTAAAGGCCATCGTTGAAGTAGTCTCTGAAAGGGAGATAAATAGTAAAAAGACTTCCGAAATCCGATATTACTTCTCAAGCCGAAAAGGCACCGCAAAGGAATTTGCAGGATGGACCCGAGGTCATTGGTCAATTGAAAATCCTTTGCATTGGGTCTTGGATGTAATCTTCAAGGAAGACGATGCTCAAGCAAAAGCTGGGTTCATAGCTGAAAACATGGCTTTTTTTAGGCGTCTTTCTATGAATATAATCAAAGCAATAGACCCCGACCGAGGATTCTCTACTGCTCGAAAATGTTGCACTTATGAGCCGAAATATCTCAGAGGAATTTTAGGCAAGATATTTGTGAGGTAATCTGTCAAAACTTTTTCATCAGAAGGCCCTGCGGCCCGACTGACTTTGAATACAGCTTTATATTATTTCTCAGGCAATCCAATTTTAGACAGTTCACTTGTATGTTTAACAGCCATTGCACAAAATTATATATTGCATCAACACAGAAACAGAGTATGGACAAGAGTTTCCATGCTTTTTCGTGATTCACATAAAAGCGATCTTGCTAAAACGGGCATAGTCAGTTATGTTGTAGACTATTACTCCTTGCTGTGGCCGTCCACTTCTCATAAAAACAGTTGCTCAATATGTCTAGAACGAAATGATAAACCTAAAACTTCTCTTTGTCTAAACAATACACATGCTCTTCATTCCTCTTGCTTAATTGATTTAATTGAGAGGAAAATTCACGATATGAAGGTCAATTTTAAGAAACGTTCTGGTCTACATACTGCCAAAATAAATCATGATCAATTACCTTCTTGCCCTCTCTGTCGAGAGGTTCCTTTTCATCACTATCTTGAAGTTCGTGGAGCCGATTTTTATCAAGGAACATTCTTCAAGATTCCTATCACGATCCTTGGAAGAGATCCAAAGCCTTTTCTCTCCCCTGAGCTTTTAGAAAAAATTCACGCAGCTTATAGCCTATTTCAACTAGGGCTCTCTTGTCTGCAGCATTACCCTGAGCTCTATCCCACAGTAGGAGCTAACATCGCCCGTTTAAAACTGATTTTGTGTCTGGTCGATTTAACTGCAATCGGTTGGAGCTTTGGAAAAGTTACCAATAAACCGGTTGGAAATTCAAGATGGAGAGATCTATTTTGGGGATTTTTTAACACAACTGTTTCATTAGGATGTGTTCTATGTCTTAATCAGTACCTCAAACCTTCGATCGACCTAAACCTCTCTATTTCTCCAAAATACCAAGATTGGAAGGTCGAGGCTTCTTGGTTTTCCCCAACAATTTTTAGTCAGGTCTTTTCCCTTCAGCAGACTGTCATAAGCCTTGCCTCTGCTTATTTTCTTTCAAATCGCAAAGTACATTTAATCACAGCGCTTTTCCAAGCAGCCCACTTGTTTAATCTCTCAAGCTCAAATGGATAGTAACTATTCTACAAAACAAAAACGGTGATAAAGTTTTTCAATATTATCTCTTTCTTCAGAAAAAACTTATACCCTTATTCTAAGCCTGTGGCTCTTCCTCTCGTATGCCTCCCCCCGTCCCTGCACGGGAGCGGTGCCGCAGGATGAAGACGAGGGGATTGCCAGTGAAGTGGTAAGTCTCCCGAAACTGATGAATGAGGTACCGTTTGTAGGTCTCTAACATAAGGTGGGGGTAGTTCACAAACAAGACAAAGGTGGGGGGCTGGGTCTCAATATGGGTCATGTAATAGATTCGAAGCCGCTTCCCCTGGATCATCGGAGGATGGTAGAGCTTAATCGCCCGTTCAATAAACTTGTTTAACTGCCCCGTCGTTACCCTGTGCTGTTGGTGTTTTCTAACCTCTTGAATCAGGGGGATAATCTTTTCTAAATTGCGGCCTGTTTGAGCTGAGATGAAAACCACAGGACAGTGGGTTAGAAAAGCAGCCTCGTGTTTCAAAGATTGCAGGCAATGCTCCATCCGATGCCCTTTAATAAGATCCCACTTGTTGAAGAGAAGAATGCACCCTTTCCCCGCCTCTTCAATCAGGCTGGCGATCTTTTTATCTTGCGCTGTCAGCCCTTCCTCTCCTTCCAAGACAAGGAGACAGATATCAGACCGTTCAATAGCCTGCTGTGTGCGAATCGCTGCAAACTTATCGACGACTTCATGCTCGGCCCGTTTACGACGAATGCCTGCCGTATCAATGAGAGTTAACTCAGTGCCATAAAGGGTCACATCGGCATCGATGGCATCTCTCGTGGTCCCTGCAATCGGGCTCACCACAGACCTCTCTTCTGAAAGTAAAGTGTTGATCAAAGTCGACTTGCCCACATTCGGGCGGCCGACAATCGTCACTTTAATCCGTGTGGACGGCAGCGCCTCTTCTGTCTTAAGAGAAAGCCCATCTAGAGCCATTTCTAAAAGCTCTGCAAGGTGCAGCCCGTGCGTAGCAGAGATGGGAACAATCTTTTCAATCCCGAGCCGATAAAAATCGTAGATATCCTCGACATGCGATAGGTCATCGACCTTGTTGACCGCAAGCGTGACCGGCTTGCCTTGCTTGAGCAAGAGCTGAGCCACAAAGTCATCGGCAGGCATAACCCCCGCTTGCCCATCGACAACCATGACAATCTGATCGGCCTCCTCCAGCGCAAGCCTCACCTGCCGCTGAATCCCCTCTTGAAAAGGGAGCTTTGGATCAAGGGCAATTCCCCCTGTATCAATGATTTCAATCGGGCGGCCAAAAAAATCGGCCTCCCCATAGATCCTATCGCGGGTCGTTCCCTCTTCATCATCGACAATCGAAATGCGGCGCCCGCAGAGCCGGTTAAAGAGGGCCGATTTCCCTACATTGGGGCGACCGACCAGGGCTAATTTCAATTTATTTTTCACATCCTAGATTTTACCTGGATCCCTGTTAATAGGGAATGATTTAAAATAATTTGTTTATATTTAATTTTAATTTAACAAATGTTATAATTGACGCAACTATGATTGCAAATATAGATTTAAACAAAAGAACCGATTTTATAATTCAAAGTTTTGGTGCAATTAATCCTCACAAAATTGTGACTTTTGCCCTTCCTTTTTTAAGCTTAAATCGAACGGCCTCCATCGGGGCATCGATAGGACTTGGAATTTATGAGTGCTCCGTCCACCCTTCCGCACCTCGAGGCCATTGGGTGCAGATTGCTCTAACCGTCTCTTCTGCCGCCCTTTCCATCTTTTGCCCGACGGGACAGCTGCTCCTTTCTAACACGCTCTTTGTGCTCGCCCATACAAACCACTTTATCGACCATCTCAAGCAAAGAAAGTGGCAAGAGTGCGGTATCATCTGTTTGAAAATCATGCATCAGGCAGTCTATTTAGCCTCGATTTATTATGGAACGCCTGCTTGGATTGTCCTATCGCTTCTCTCACAAGCTTGCACTGAAATACATCAAGCCCTGAAACAAAAACAAGCTTTTGAAATGGCCCCACTCCTTCTTCTGGCATCGATGAGACTGTGGAAAGCCTATTCTTACCTCCCCAGTCCATCAATGCCACCTCCTCTTACGCCACAGTCGGCTTCTCCAGAGCCCCTCGTTTCACCTTTGCGCCAAAACAACTGCAGCGCCACCTTTCTAGAAACAAACAGTGAGCCGTCAGCTCCTAAACCACTCACCCAAAGCGACTGGACAACCCTTAACTCGATGTATCCGCAATTCAATACCACCTCCGCACCTAAACCGATCGATCTTTATGCTCTCCTGACTCAGCACGGATTCTCGACTCTGATTGAGGGAATTGATTTCACCAAAGAGCGGGCTCTTTTAATGGATGCTTTATTTCGCAACCTTCAATTCAAGGACTGCACCTTCCTCGGCGTCGATTTCAGCCTGTCTCGGTTCAATCATGTCCAAATGGAGGGGTGCAACCTTCAGTTTGCGATTTGGAATAGGGCTTCCTTCTGCAACTGCACATTCACCGGCTGTGATTTTTCAGCTTCCAGTTTTTTTAACTCTTTTTTTGAAAACGTCTCTTTTATTAAGTGTCCTTTTTCCCAAGCTTTTTTCTATGATCCGATTTTCAAACAGATCACGATTGAACTAGAAGAAGAAATAGAGCGAAAAATAGAGCGGGTGTATGAGATAAACCTTTCTCTTCTCAGTCCAGCTCCCAAGGACGTCGACTTATTTTACTCCGGGCTTACATTGCAGAGTGACAACGTCCTTAAGGCAAAGTCCTTGGCGAAAAAAATGACTGAAAAATCGCTCCTTGAGCATTTCTGGATCCCTTCAAAGAACTATATTACTTACACAAGCTTGCTTAGAAACACACTTCAATTGAGCGGTGCGATTGTTTTATAGGCCTTAGAGGCAGTTACAAATTAAAATAAATTTTTATTCAGCGATGATCACTACGCCTGTAGGCCAGGTATCGACCTTAATTGTGTCTACGACTGTATTATTGTTTGTCTCGATCACAGAAACGTCATTGCTATTGTAATTGGCCACATAGACAAACTTCCCATCAGGCGTAATCGCAATTCCATAAGGATCATGCCCTACAGGGATTTTGGCTACAACCGTGTTATTTTTTGTCTGGATCACAGAGAGGTTATTGTCGTTGCTATTGGTTACATAGGCAAACTGCCCATTAGGTGTAATCGCTATTCCTGAAGGCGACGCTCCGACCAGAATCTTAGCTATGACTGTGTTAGTACTCGTTTGGATTACAGAGACGTTACTGCTGACCACATAGACAAACTTCCCATCGGGTGTAATCGCAATTCCAGAAGGGAAAACAGTTACAGGAACTGTAGCTATAACCTTATTGCTTTCTACCTGGATCACAGAGACGTTGTCGTCATTGCTATTAATGACATAGGCAAACTTCCCATCGGGTGTGACCACAACTCCAGAAGGAGCATTACCTACAGAAACTGTAGCTACAATCTTATTGCTTTCTAGCTGGATCACAGAGACGTTATCGCCTTCCATATTAGCGACATAGGCAAACTTCCCATCGGGTGTGAACGCAATTCCATAAGGAGTATCACCTACAGGAACTGTAGCTACAACCTCATTGCTTTTTGTCTGGATCACAGAGAGGTTGTTGTCATTGGAATTAGCGACATAGACCAACTTCCCATCGGGCGTGGCCGTTATTCCGATAGGCACGTGTCCGACTGGAACTTTAGTGACGATTCTATTATTGCTCGTCTCAATCACGGCGACACTGCCCGGCTTATCTCTAGCCACTTCACTGACTACATAGGCAACATCCGCTAGAATATATCTAGACGGTATTATGAGAAGGCTTAGGAGTAACGGAGTGATACTATAGCCGAAAAAAGATGCGATAGCGCCATAAGTTCTATTTTTTTTCATCCTTACCTCGTCCTTTTTGTTGTAGTGAAAATCCATGATAATTATTTCTCGATAAAATAGTCAATTTATCTCTAGGAAACCTACTTCACTCCTTCTTCAATCAGCTGGAGAAGTTGGATCAGGTCATCGCGGCTTAAGGATTTGAGCTCGTTTTGATCATCGTATCCAATGACCTCTTCGATAAGCAACTGCTTTCTCTCAATGAGGCGGTGGATATGTTCTTCGAGAGTGCCGCGGGTTACCATTTTAAACACTTGGACACCACGACTTTGTCCCATGCGGTGGACGCGGTCGGTGGCTTGGTTTTCTTTGGCGGGGTTCCACCACCGGTCGTAGTGAATCACAACTGAAGCTGAGATGAGGTCGATTCCGACGCCAGCCGCCTGCAGGGAGCCGACAAACACTTCACATTTAGGATCGTCTCGAAAACGGGAAACGGGCTCTTTGCGATCGCGCGTAGACCCTCGAATCTCAGCAAAGCCTATCTTCTCTGACTTAAGGTAACCCTCAATAATATCGAGCATGCCTAGGTATTGGGAAAAAACGACGAGTTTTTGACCGCTGGCTCTGGTTTCTTGGAGAAGCTCGACGAAAAGATCCCATTTTCCCGAGGAGTGATGAGGGTAGTCCATGGGCCGATTGAGATAAAGAGCTGGATGATCGCAGATCTGCTTAAGTTTGGCCAGGAGAGCAAAGACATGAAGATAAGGGGTGGGCTTTGAGGAGTCATTCAACTCTTTAAAAAGTTCCTCTTTCGATGCCTCGTAAATTTCTTGATATAGTTTTTTTTGTTCATCAGAGAGCGGCGCATAGGCAATCGTTTCCACTTTTTCTGGAAGCTCAAGGAGAACCTCTGATTTTTTACGACGTAAAATAAATGGCTGGGTGAGACGGGTTAAAAGCTGTTTGCGCTCTAAATCTTGCTGCTTTTCGATGGGATGTACAAACATCTCTTTATAAAGTGTTTCAGTGGGCATATAGCCAGGCAAGACCACATCGAAGAGCGCTTTGAGCTCAAGAAGATTATTCTCTATGGGCGTTCCTGTGAGCCCGATCCGCGTTGCCGCTTCCAGCTGCTTTAAGACTTTATGTGTTTGCGAAAGGTGGTTTTTAGCAGTTTGGATTTCATCAAAAAATGACTGAAAAATCGCTCCTTGAGCATTTCTGGATCCCTTCAAAGAACTATGATCCGTTTAAACTATTCAACATTACTTATACAAGCTTGCTTAGAAACACACTTCAATTGAGCGGTGCGATTGTTTTATAGGTCCTACCGATTGACTCTGGCAGCAAAGGCGAAATAGTAAAAATATTTATCGAGGTCTTCGAGGGAGGTTCTATATTCGGTGCCTCCTAAGACAGCATCGCAGAAAAGTTCCTTGACACGCGCCAGCTCTTTACGTCTGCTGCGCCATCGAGGATCTCGGAGGGTTGAGTTAAGGTGGAAGCAGACGAAATTTTTCGAGGCCTACATCGATTAACTCGTCAATTGTTTTACTAATAGACTTATGCATCGCTTTGGCAGCTTTTGCGACAAAATAATGCCTCTCTCTTGTTGTCCTATAAGCAATGCTGCCTTTGAAGGCTTCTTTTTTTATGGGCTCTGGAATAGGCCGATTGCTTTCCAAATAAAGTATAATAGCAGCTTCAATGGCTTCTTTAATATTTTCCATTCCCTCTTCAATCGTATCTGCATCTGTGCAAATACCTGGCAACTCATTCACTCGGATGATGTAAAAATGTTTTCCCCTCTCGCTTTCTTGCTCAATCGTATACGACCAATTGAGGTCGAGGTAGTAATTGATATCTTTTTTAGTAACCATGTTCCCTTAATACCTCCTTTAAATCGTTAACTTGATAGGACAAAAGCTGAGAGCGTTTTTTAATGGAAACATTTTTTATATAATTATCTTTTGAAAAGACGTGATGAGAACCTCTTACCCTTTTTTTAAACCCAAGATGTTCTAATATTTTTTCAGCGTCCTCATAAGAAACATTCCTTCCTTCCAAAACTTTTTCAACAAGCTTTTGAAATTTACTCATGAATAATTGATATCATGTTTGATGTCATATGTCAATGGGATATTTTTGAAGCATGAATCATCGCCCTGCGACAAGCGATCGAATAAGGGGTCTAGGAGGTCGCGGGGCAGGTGAGAAAATTCCTGTTTTTGGGCTTTTGAAAAGAGGGGGAATGGTATTTGTAACCCTCGTCAAAAATTGTACTAAAGAAGAGTTATTGCCTCTTATTCAAGGCCATGTTCAGAAAGGATCAATCATCCATAGTTTTTCATTCACCTAAAAGAATGTGAGTTTAGGTTTAACCATAGACGAGAAAGTATGGAAAAAATCCTCTTAAAATTGATGCGGAAAAACGGGGTTTGCTAGTCAAAACCCTGGATTAATACTAACCCACTTGCGATGACCGAACCCCGGGGCTTTGACGCAGCCCAAATGTCAATTTTTCAATAGATCGGAGTATAATCCAGTTATAATTTCGGTAGAGTAGGGAAGGATTGTCCTCTCTACTCTACCGAAATTTCTATGGCCTCTTTTTAAAGTTAAAGAAAGATGTCTCATCTTCTTCTTTTTGTGAAGGGGCCCACCAATGCGACAAAGCCTTGATTCCAAAGAGACCTGTTACCAAAGCTCCTGCCTTGCAAGCTGTTGCCTCATTCTCCCGAGAAGAGGGCAGCAGGTACAATCCTGCAACAGCAAGCGCTACTGTAATAACAGCAAAGTTTAAAGTGGTCCGCGGCTCGTTCAATGCGATCCATCTTGGATCCGTCGTATTGTCTATGCTGCTTCTTACATCTTCATCAGATCGTTCAAAACTTACAAATTTCTCAAAATGTTCTTTTAAAGATTTATACTTCACAAATGCTGCAATTTGATCTGAGAATTCAGGACTTTTTCGAGTGTCGATCTTATGAGCGAACTCATTGGCACGTTTTTGAACTGCCCCCTCTGCCAACTCATGAAGCATAGTAAGATCTTTATTGCCTAATTTCGCTATCCCGTGAGTGAATTGAATTTTTGTCACAGCTTGATTAATTTCAGCCTTGCCCCCTTTTTCTAAATGCTTACCTATCCCTTCTTGTATTTCTTTACCAAGTTCTGTAGCCTTCCGAAGTTGGCTGTCCTCCATTGAGATTTTAGTATCAAGCTTCCCATAGGGCTTAGTCTTAAAAATGGTATCCAAAAGTTTTTTCCTATCCTCGGCTTCTAACGGATTATATATAGTCACATAATCGGAAAGATCAATAGAAGCAGAAGTGTCTTTTAAATGCTCTTTAACTTTGCCTTTAACTTCAATCAAATTAGCTTTTCGTGTAACAACTACACACAAACTTTTTTTATCTCTTCCTACAGTATTATTAAACCTTTCTCCTAATAATTTAACACCTTCCTTCCATTTCTCACCCTTAACCCCCTCAAGCTCAGCATATTGGCATACCATTACAAACCTTGTAGATTTGGCATTTTCAACAATGTACTTCATAGTAATTGCACCTGCTAATGCAACCTCAATTCCTCGATTATCACTCAGACCCGGCATATCGTAAAAAGTGAGAACGTGTTTGTTTTGTTTAAGGACACCATCATCTATCGCTGAAAAGGACTCAGGAATTATTACAGAAACCTCTGGGATTTTTTTCGGAATAGCCGTGCAAGAAGTAGTTTCTGTGCCTATCTGAGCCACTTCTTTTATGCTGGACTTTGGATCTACCACAATTTTACCATTCACTTCTATCATCTTGCATCCATACAAGAAATTGATCAAAGCACTTTTGCCTGCATCTGTATGACCAAAAAAGATGACGACATCTTTGCCCTTTGCTTTTTTGGCTTCTTCTTCACCTTTTTCCAGCAGATAATTAAAGAGCTCTATTTTCTCATCTGTTGTTCGCAACTCGGGTTTTTTGCCGAGAAGGTCGTTGATTCTTTTGAGTTGCTTGTCAGAAGAACCCTCCGCATGCGCCTTCCTACAGTCCATCGCTATCCCTAAAGCCGCCCCTAAAGCCGCAAAAAGCAAGAAAATCACCAGAAGTTGATTGGAGGATAAACGATTCGAAGGGGTCGAAGAGATATTCTTCCAAAAGCGGGATGTGCGGTGAGAGTTATTAATCGATTTTAACTTGATCAAACTCTGATGAATGGGCTGAGAATGCTCTAGGCAAGACCATCGAGGAATGGTGACAATAACCCTTTTTCTCCGCACTCCATTCAAATGCTGCACCTTTGCAAATTGACCATATGTAGGCGTGGAGAAATAAGACAGATTCATAAAGCTTCTGTCATTAACTGCATGAGATTTGGCAGCAGTAATTGATCTCGAATAACCTGAGGAAATCCTCCAAACTGAAAAGACCATATAACCTCCTATGGGATATCAAAAAGAAATATTTAATATCTTGCATTCAACTATTTAATGAAAAGGCAAATTTAAGAAACCACTCCTTCTTCAATCAGCTGGAGAAGTTGGATCAAGTCGCCGCGGCTTAGGGATTTGAGCTCGTTTTGATCATCGTATCCAATGACCTCTTCGATAAGCAACTGCTTTCTCTCAATGAGGCGGTGGATATGTTCTTCGAGAGTGCCGCGGGTTACCATTTTAAACACTTGGACACCACGACTTTGTCCCATGCGGTGGACGCGGTCGGTGGCTTGGTTTTCTTTGGCGGGGTTCCACCACCGGTCGTAGTGAATCACAACTGAAGCTGAGATGAGGTCGATTCCGACGCCAGCCGCCTGCAGGGAGCCGACAAACACTTCACATTTAGGATCGTCTCGAAAACGGGAAACGGGCTCTTTGCGATCGCGCGTAGACCCTCGAATCTCAGCAAAGCCTATCTTCTCTGACTTAAGGTAACCCTCAATAATATCGAGCATGCCTAGGTATTGGGAAAAAACGACGAGTTTTTGACCGCTGGCTCTGGTTTCTTGGAGAAGCTCGACGAAAAGATCCCATTTTCCCGAGGAGTGATGAGGGTAGTCCATGGGCCGATTGAGATAAAGAGCTGGATGATCGCAGATCTGCTTAAGTTTGGCCAGGAGAGCAAAGACATGAAGATAAGGGGTGGGCTTTGAGGAGTCATTCAACTCTTTAAAAAGTTCCTCTTTCGATGCCTCGTAAATTTCTTGATATAGTTTTTTTTGTTCATCAGAGAGCGGCGCATAGGCAATCGTTTCCACTTTTTCTGGAAGCTCAAGGAGAACCTCTGATTTTTTACGACGTAAAATAAATGGCTGGGTGAGACGGGTTAAAAGCTGTTTGCGCTCTAAATCTTGCTGCTTTTCGATGGGATGTACAAACATCTCTTTATAAAGTGTTTCAGTGGGCATATAGCCAGGCAAGACCACATCGAAGAGCGCTTTGAGCTCAAGAAGATTATTCTCTATGGGCGTTCCTGTGAGCCCGATCCGCGTTGCTGCTTCCAGCTGCTTTAAGACTTTATGTGTTTGCGAAAGGTGGTTTTTAGCGGTTTGGATTTCATCAAAAATGGCGATGGCAAACGGAAGCTCTGAAAGAGCCTCTTTTTCACTTCTAAGAGTTCCATAAGAGGTCAAAATTAAATCGTACTTCCCTGCAAAATTATCTAATGTTCTTCGAGTTCCATAGTAGACGCAAGTGCGAAGCTTAGGAAGGAATCGGTCTAGAAGGTCTTGCCAGTGAAAGATCACAGATGTCGGACAGACCACAAGAAATTTTCCCTGGGGGTTTTCTTGAGATACTGCGGCAAGGAGTGCCATCGCCTGATGGGTTTTGCCAAGCCCCATCTCATCGCAAAGCAGCCCTGAAAGCCCGTAAGAGTATAAAAACCAGAGCCATTTCAGCCCCACTTCCTGGTAAGGGCGGAGCTGGCTCTGAAGCCCTTCCAAATTCGGCGTCGTAAATGATTGCATTTCATGAAACTGTCTCCAAAGCGCTTGACTCTTTTCGTCTGATGGAGGAGACATCTCCTCAAAGGCAAATAGGCGGATCCATTCCACTGTTGTGAGCTTGAGTTGCTGTCCATTTTTCAACCACCGCTTCTTTGAAATCCCTCGAAGCCAGTTGAAGCGGGGTGTTTTCAAGAGAATCAGCCCCGCAGGAGAAAAGAGATACCGCTTCCCAACACCCAGTGCTTGCCATACATCCATTGTTGGAAGAGCGCCCAAATGGGTTCTATAAGTGAAATCAACGAGCCAATTTCCTTCTTTGTCTCTCTCTAAAGATGAAACTTGAAGTTCGAGATAATCGGGCTTTTGTAGTCGTGGGTCAATTTCTAAGATATAAGGTTTTAAAATGTCGATCTCATAAAAGACAAAATAAGGCTCTGCACTCTCATCGATCACCATGGAGCGGAAATAGGGAGCTGGAAGCTTGAGCTTAGAAGGAATCGCGCAAAACCCTTCTCCGGCCACAAAGGAATAATCCTCAAAGAGCTCGACTCCTTTGGTATCGTATCCAGGAAGAAACGTGTAGAAAGGAGAGATCGAAATACGCCCTTCCTCCGTCAGCTGCAGCTTGACCCCAGAGGATTCAAGGGGTGAGATGGAGCTAAAAAAATTGGAGACCAATTCCAGTTCATCTCGATGAGCCTGAATAAAAGAGTTAATTGATTCTCTGGCAACTTTAAGCCCTGCCTTTAAAAAACTTCCTGTTCGAGCTCGATCTTTTGCATAAAACCCACGATCTCGGACATAGATCCACTCCTGAAAATCAATCATATCCTCAGGGTTTTCAACCAAGTCGAGCTGTGACTTAAATTCAAGCCCCTCTGGCAAAAGCTCATATCCTAAGCGAGATTCCATCGAGATCACATGCGTCTGAAACCCTTCATAAGCGTGAAGCCAATGACGATGCCGTGAGACAAATTGAGAAATCTCTTGAGCTGGTATGACAGTTTCAATGGTATCAAAAAGAACCTCTTTTAAGAGAAAAAAACCTTTATCGGGAAGAAAAACCCACGATCCAAATTTTGCTGCATGAAGTTTTTGCAGATCCCCTTTTTCAAAAACATAGCAGGTCAAATGGAGCCCATTTTTGGAGTCAAATTCTAAATGGTAACGCGCAGAGAGAGGATCTTCATGGATTTTTGTCCCCTGAAGATGGTGCTTGATCAGTAGGTGGTGCCGCTGCAAAAACTCTGCGATTTGCGAAGTAGGGATCAATTTTTCTTTGAGCATTGGATCGATTTGCGAAGGATAAAACCCTTGTCCAGAGATATAAATCCACTGCCCTATCTGTTTTCGGTTAGAGGCAGGCTGAGACTCTTCATGAAGCGCGATGTCCAGATGAAACACTTGCCGAAGCAGGTCGTAAAAAATTCTCTTAATTTGCTTATGGGAGACTTCATGCACTTGAAGGGGGGAGTCAACAGTCGATAGTGTTGGAATAAGCGCAGGCCAGTTAGCTTCAGAGATATAAAAAAAAAGAGAAACATCTGTCAATTGAATCTGAACACTTCGAGGAAGTTTTTGAACATCATCTTCAAAGACAATTTTGTAAGTTTTAAGATTTTCTTGTTCTTGAAAACACCATTTGGCAAGGTCGGACCAAAATGAAAGCTCAAAACTTAGCGCAGGGCTTGGACGCCCCTCCTTCCACAAAGTCAACTCTTCGGGGGGAAGGTTCGAAAATTTCAGAGAGGTTTCTTCCGTCTCAGGCTTTCTTTGAGCAATCATCTTCCGAAAGATCTTTTTCCCTTGGACCGTGCGTGCTTTTAAAGAAAATAACTTTTTACCTGTTGTGGAAAAGGCTTGGTAGTCTGATTCAACTGACCCTTTGAGCGCAGAGACTTCTTCTCCATGGCGAGAAGCCGCCATTCGACAGAGGTAATACCATAGAGATTCTCGAAACCGAACGTGATGAGGAGTTGATTTGCCATTAAAAATCTTCAGCCAGGCGGCAGCTTCATGCAAGCATGCCTTTCCTTCCTCTGCAGGCCCGCATGAACAAAAATGATCTTTAAGCTCTCCCTCCTCTGAAATCTGGAGGAAAGGCCAAAAAACCTCTTTCCCCACTTTAACTTCTACTTGATAGGTCCCGCCAGAAAAGAGAATATCGCCAATTTTCCCTTCCTTTAGAAGGGAATGCCCTTTCTGAAGATCTTCGGAAGAAAAAAACCGATGCGGCATGTTAACCCCAAAAGACTAAGCATGCCCCACCTTTCTGAAGATTGCAACTCCCTCATAACCGATCGATCCATGAAAGACAAATGTTGCTTTTCCTGAGAGCCGAACGGTTGAAGGCAGGACTTCCACTTTCAGCGGCTCTTGAGAGCGAGGGATAATGGTGATTGGATTTTTTAGTTGGTGTCGATGGCTCGCTGCAATTGCAACAGCTGCAGCCCCGCTTCCACATGCAAGAGTCTCTGCTTCGACTCCCCTCTCAAAGGTGCGTGTGTAGAGGACCCCTTCTTTCAAAACCGCAAAATTGACATTCGCCCCCTCCATTCCCATCAAAGGATGGTTTCGAAGATAAGGAGCATGGGAAAGAAACAAGTCATGATTTTCAACGAAGACCACCGCATGCTGGACTCCTATATGAATCACATCTATCCCAAAACAATCGATGGAAAGATTTGAATGGATCCACTCATGGGCTCCTAAGTCAACAGTAATGCCCCCTTCTTCCCATAGACAATGGACCTCCCGATCGGCGATTTCGATGACTGAGTGAGATCCAATAAGCTCTAGCTGATAGGCAAAATCGACAAGACATCGAAGCCCATTGCCACACATAGAGGCCTCTCTGCCATCAGAGTTGAAAATGCGCATCCGAAGATCCGCTTTCTGAGACCGCTGTAAAAGGAGAAGGCCATCAGCTCCGATTCCCAAATGACGATCGCAGAGAAAACGGAGATAATCTGCATCAGAGATAGGAAACGTCTCTTCTCGATCATCGAAAATGAGAAAATCATTTCCTGCACCCTGATACTTAGCAAAGAAAAAAATCACGACAGCTTTAATTCTTTGTAGGAAGAGACAACTCCATCGAGAAGTCCAAACTTCATTGCCTCTTGAGCAGAAAACCAGTGGTCTCTATCGAGGGCTTTTTCAATCGTCGCGGCATCTTTTCCCGTTGCCTTCGTATAAATATCGACAAGCTGCTGGCGGCTTTTTAAAATCTCATCCGCTTGAATGGACAAATCTGTCGCTTGCCCCTGAATAACTCCCATGATTCGAGGTTGGTGGATCATGATCCGCGAATTGGGAGTCGCAAACCGCCTTTTCGGAGCTGCACACAGACTCAGCACAGAACCCATCGAGGCTGCCATCCCTGTGACAAGTGTGGTCACAGGAGATGAAACCATCTGTACCTGATCCCAAATTGCAAAACCGGCGTCCACCGATCCTCCAGGAGAGTTGATCACAAATAAAATCGGCTGCCCTGGCTCCGTCAGCTCTAAATACCATAATTTTCGGATAACATCTTTGGCGCTATCCATATCCACTACTTCACAGAAAAAAAGACGGCGAGCCTTTAGGAGCGCTTCATCAATTTTGCTTTCAATAAGTTTGATTTTTGCCTCAGATTTCTTTTCCTCTTCATCTTCATCTAATCGATACATGTGACCTCGTTTTTAAATTTCCACTTCTGGATAGAGGGGAAACCGTTTTAAAAGTGCTGCAATCTCTTGCCGGACTGAAGAAAGCACTTCAGGCGCGATCTCCACTTTTGAACGGCTTATTTGCCCCGTTTTTTCATCTTTTCCTGGCTTGGTTGCCTTTAAAAGCCGGACAATCCAAGCCCCAATCTGTTTCATTTCGGCCTCTTTCATCCCGAGTGTTGTGACAGCTGCGGGACCCACTCGAAGCCCCGATGTATACCAGGCTCCATTGGCATCATAAGGAACACTGTTTCGATTGACCGTCATCAGAGCTTCTCTAAGCGCCATTTCAGCTTGTCTTCCCATCAGCTTAAAACCTTGAGCCACATTCATGACGAGAAGATGGTTATCGGTTCCGCCTGTTGTCAAGGGAATCCCATGGGTTAGAAGCTCTTCTGCAAGCGCTCTACTGTTGGCAACAATTTGATGAGCGTAGGTTCGAAATTCTGGAGTGTTTGCTTCTTTGAAAGCGACGGCCTTAGCCGCAAGCACATGAGGGAGCGGCCCTCCTAGGACAAGAGGACACCCTTTGTCAATCACTTCACGAAATTCCTTCTGACAAAGCACAAGCCCACCGCGAGGCCCCCGCAATGTTTTATGCGTTGTCGATGTTACCACATGTGCAAAGGGAATAGGATCATAGCTGCCCGTCATGACTTTGCCCGCCACAAGCCCGGCGAAGTGAGCCATATCCACCATCAAAGTCGCCCCCACGCTATCTGCAATCTCGCGCATCACTGCAAAATCAATCAAGCGAGGATAGGACGAATAGCCTGCAACCAAAATGGCAGGCTTTTCTTTTTTGACCTGCTGCTGCAGTGCTGAATAATCTAAAAGGCCTGTTTGAGGATTGACGTCGTAAGAGATAGCATGCATCATTTTCGATGAAATATTATGACGATACCCATGGGTTAAATGCCCTCCTGAGCTCAGCGACATTCCCATCACTTTTTGATTGATCATGAGCTGCCGCACTTTTTCATACTCTTCAATCGTCAGTTCATCTAAATTTTTTCGCCCCAATTTTTCAATTTCGCGGTTCTGGACTCGGTACACTAAGATCGCCCAAAAAGCCACCATATTCGCATCGGCTCCCGAATGGGGCTGGGCATAAGCATGATCGCAATTAAAGATTTTTTTTAGCTCTTGCACCGCTATCGACTCAATCGCATCGACATTTTCACACCCTGCATAAAAACGGTGAAACGGGTGTCCTTCTGCATATTTATCCGTCAGAAGATTCCCCATGGCAAGCTGAACCGGTAGCGAACAAAAATTTTCAGATGCAATCAACTTCAGATGCGACCTTTGATCTTTCAGCTCTTGAAGAATGCTTCGAGCAATTTCAGGGCAGACGTGCTCAACGGCATCTAGTGCAGCCATGTAGGCAATCGCCGCTGATTTTTTTCCTATTTCAGGGTGACGGGATAAATATTTTTGAACACGTGACATGATTCTGATTCTGTCAGAAACCTCCTTTTTTCGGCGACCTCTATAAAGCAGTCGTGTCAAGGCACAGGAAGTTGGAGTAAATATTTGAAACTTTTGCTCACTCAGGCTTATTTCCATTTTTTCACCACCGAGGCACGGAGGGGGATGAGATTGCACAGAGAAAAAAATTTCCTCTATGCAATCTCATCCCCCTCCGTGCCTCGGTGGTGAAAAAATGGAAATAAGCCTGAGTGGGCAAAAGTTTCAAATATTTACTCCAACTTCCTGTGCTTTGCGTTCTGCAAAAATACCTCTTGAGAAGAAACACGGGATGAAGATAACCTTAGGAGTCCAAAGTTCTATAAAGAGGTATGTTTCGATGAAAGAGGCTCTTAAAGCAATTCTAGTGATTCAAGATCTTGATATGAAGATGCTTCGACTCATGCGCGTCAAAAAGGAACGTCTTAAGGAAATTGAACAGATTGAGACTCTCCGCAAAGAGCTTCATCAGCAACTGGCTGAAAAAGAAAAAGAAATTACAGATTTCAATAAACTGATTGTCGCCTTGGAGCAGAGAATTCAAGAGATTGTTGACAAAATTAAAAAACTAGAATCCCAACAAGGCTCCATTACAAAAGTGGAACAGTTTAATGCCATTACACAAGAGATGACCTCCTTGGAACGAGAACGCATTACAACGGAACAAAAAGTATCCGATCTCGTCGATAAACGGGTTGCAGAAGAAGAACTTCTTGGAAAAATTAAAGAGAGCTTGCAGACCTCTGAAATTAGCAGCCTTTCTCTTGAAAAAGAGATTCGGGATAGCATCCAGCTAATCAATCAAGAAGGGTCTTCTTTAAAAGCAGAACGAGAAGAGCTCGCGAAAAGTGCAGATGTCGAGACGCTCCGAATTTACGAAAGGCTTCTCCGGAATAAAAAAGATCGAGTCATCGTTCCAATTGAAAATCGGTCCTGCAGCGGCTGCCATATTGCCCTGACTGCTCAACATGAAAATGTGGTTCGCAAAGGAGATAATCTCGTCTTCTGCGAACATTGCTCTCGAATCCACTATTGGCAACCCGAAGAAGTGGCTGCAGAAGGAGCCTCTTCTGGTGTGAAGCGGCGTCGACGTCGCATTGCAAGTGCCTAATTTTTACGGGAAGGCAAGCAACCGCTAGACGCCTAAAGCGTCTAGAGGAAAGTCTGGACTTCATAGGAGAAGATACCAGTGAAAGACTGGGGGCCGAAAGAGGGTTTCCTCTTGAAGGCTACGGAAAGTGTCACAGAAAATAGTCCGCGGCTGTCTTTGATAGCCGACAGGTTGAAAATAGAGATTTCAAGAATCTCTCACACTTGTTGAGAAGCAAGGTGCGATAAACCCTATCTGAAGCAAGAAAAGGCTCTCTCCAAAAGTGTTCTCCGCACTAGAGAGTCATTAGATCGCTCGAGAGCTTTGGCGACAAAGCTCCTAGAAGAATGGTTGCTCACGACAGAATCCGGCTTACCGCCTTCCCGGCTTTTTTACAGTAAAGGAAAAGGGAACGAACACGATAGCATTCACGAAAGAAATCTCCTCGCTATTTTCGTAAACGTTACCGTATCCGTTCCCTTGCCCGATCTCTTTTCCTCTAAAATAACTCAGCCCATCTTCCTCGCCTCGGGTCCCAGGTCCGAGATGAAGAAGATGGGCTTAAATGCATGAACTTGATCTAAGAAGCTTTAGAAATCAAAGCGGAATTCCGCTGTGACTCCTTGCAACATAAGATCATCGGAAAAACGATGGTATCCAACAGCACTTCCATCTCCTTGCAGCCAAGGTATCTGATTTTGCCGAGGCCAGTATTGAAGTTCATATCCAACTTTCATCATGAAATGATTACGGTCGCGATTGAATGGAACATCCCATGAAAGCGCCATCATCCCTTGAAACATTGCGGCAGCGAGATTACGAGTCAAACCACCCACATCGTACCCACGATACACCGCTCCTCCTGAGGAGAATGTCTGTTCATGCTTCACTCTAAAGTGTCCATACATCAAGGCTCCTGCAAAATCTCCAAGCAGGCTAAACCGATGATTGAGCATTTTTCCCGCACTTCCTAGCACCCACATCGTGTTGAAACCGATAGAAGGACCAACGCCCCAGAAATCATTCTTGAACCGCCCAAGCGACCCGTAAGACTGTTCATTATTGGCGAAACTAAGACGGATATTTTGGTTGATCCATCCGCCTTTAACGCCAACATGAGGGCGGAGAGCAAGATACTTACTGACATAATACCAACGTCCTAACTCCCAATCAGCCATATTGTATTGGATTTTCCAATGAATTTTACCTGAGGTAAAGCTCCCAAATAATCCTAAGTTATCGTGAACGACACCACCTGCACTGACTCCGGCACCATTGCTCGTATCTGTTTCAAACCAGGTCCAATAAAGATTGGAATCCCACATATCATGATCGATGTTGACTCCAAGACCCGCTTTAAAACCCCAGCTCCATTTGAAATTAAGCGAGTGCACGTCCTTTTGCAAAACTATCTGCCCAAGAACATCAGGTGTCTTTACTGCCCAATCTGTATTTCCAACATCTGCATGCCAATAAAGGGCATCGGCAAATAGATACCATCCATTGTCGCTTTCAGGGCGAGCAGAGGTTAAAGTGACCATGTTCATGGGACTCATCGTTTTCATCTGCTGCGATTGCTGCTCATTCATTTTTTGAGTGGCGGCAACCATTTCACTGTCTGCAAAAGCAGCCGTGGTACTTAGCGCAAGGACACTACATAGTACTGTTTTTTTCATCCGTTACTCCTACCTATCTGTTTTTATTTAGGTTCTTATCCTCTTTTTACCAAAGGGTGTGCCTTATCGTAAACTTCTTTCTTTATTTTCTTTGAAACCTGCGTATAAATTGTGGTTGTTGCAAGTGAATGATGCCCTAATAAAGTTTGGATTGTTTTAAGATCCATTCCATTTTCAAGCCAGTGCGTTGCGATCGAATGCCGCATTGTATGAGGCGTTGCTTTTGCAGCCAGTCCCGAGGAACGTAAATAAACCTTGAAGTTCCGATCGACCGATCGAGCTGTTAACCTTTCTCCCCACCTATTTAAAAAAAGCGCCTCATGATCCTTTTCAGCCTCATGCTGCTCTCCACTGCACCCTCTTTCAGGGTGGTCCAAGTACCGCGTGATCCACTCCGCTGCAGTCTGTGTAATTGGAATCACCCGTTCCTTTTTTCCTTTTCCTTTCACCCGAATCGTCAAATGAACTAAATCAATATCCTTTCGGTTCAATCCCACAAGTTCGCTAATTCGGAGCCCAGAGCTATAAAATAGCTCCATAATCGTGCGGTCTCGAAATCCTAGCAAAGAGGTGGCGTCGGGCTGCCTGAAAAGCATCTCGATTTCTTCCCGCGAAAGGGGCGCTGGAATGGTTTTTTCAAGCTTAGGAGCATCAATTTCCTCTAGAGGATTTTGTGTTAACACCCCTTCTTTAACAAGAAACTTGAAGAATGAGCGTAAAGAAGAGAGCCTTCTTAAAATCGTTTTCTTTCTTGCCAGTTTTTGATTGAGCTGGGCTAGATACGCCCGAATATGCTTCTTATCAACACTCTGAAGCGGCATTTGTTGGGAAAATATTTGAAACTGGTTAAGGTCAAGACTATAATTTCGGATCGTGTGAGGAGAAGCGTTACGGATCGCCCTTAAATAAGTTAAAAACTTTTCTTTCCACTGCTGCATAAACTCTCCTTTTGGTAGACTTATCTCTTTATGAAACCGTTTCATTCTATCACTTTAGCAAATATTTCAAAAAAAGTTGGGACTCGTCTCTTATTTGAAAATGTCCAAGCAACGTTCAACCCCTCTCATCGATACGCTTTAACAGGTCCTAATGGCTCTGGTAAATCGACCCTAATGAAACTGATGATGGGTCTTGAAGAGCCGACAGGCGGAACCGTGACGCTTCCCCGTAAAGTAGGATTTTTAAAGCAAAACATTGAAGACTTTAAAGAGTTTCGAGTTTTAGATGTTGTCATCATGGGCAATAGCCGCCTTTGGAGCGCCTTTCAAGAGAGAGACCATCTCTACGAACAAGAGATGACGGATGAAGTCGGCATTCGACTAGGAGAGCTCGAAGAGATTGTCGCTGAAGAGAATGGCTATGCCGCTGAATCCGAAGCTGAAGAGCTTCTCAGCGGAATGGGAATTTCTTCTGCTTTTCATCAAAAAAAAATGCACCAAATCCCTCTTGACGCCCAGTTTCGGGTTTTACTTTGCCAAGCGCTCTTTGGAGATCCTGAAGCGCTCTTATTGGATGAGCCGACGAACCATCTTGATTTAAGTTCAATTGGCTGGCTTGAAGAGTTCCTCCTGAATTATAAAGGAACATTGATTGTGATTAGTCACGACCGGCACTTTGTCAATACAGTTGCAACCGATATTGCGGATATTGACTTTGAAACCATTATTATCTATCCAGGGAACTATGACCAAATGGTTGTGGCAAAAACATCTGTTCGAGCACGCGCAGAAGACGAAAACAAGTCAAAAGAAAAAAAGATTTCCCAGCTTCAAGAATTTGTGGCCCGCTTTGGAGCTGGAACCAGGGCCAGCCAAGTCAAATCACGGATACGAGAAATTAACCGCCTACAGCCAACAGAGCTTAAAAAATCAAACATTCAGCGACCCTACATCCGGTTCTATCCTCCTGAAAAACCGTCAGGACAAATCGTCCTCAAAGTGGATCATATCTCAAAGAGATTCGATAGCCATCCCGTGATTGCTGATTTTTCATTTGAAATCCTCCGCGGAGATAAAATCGGGGTCATCGGAAATAACGGCCGCGGTAAAACAACGCTCCTCAAAATGCTTGCCGGCGCCCTTACTCAGGATACCGGGCGTATTGAGCTGGGCCACCAGGTTCAGATAGGCTATTTTCCACAAAATCACTCCGACATAATTGATAAAAAAGCCTCTCTTACGCTGTTTGATTGGCTCAAAAGTCAAAAAGAAGGTGTTTATGATCAAGATATTCGGAGCGTCTTAGGAAAGATGCTCTTTGCAGGGGATGACGCTTTTAAACCTGTGATCCATCTTTCAGGTGGAGAAACCGGCAGGCTTATCCTAGCGCGGCTGATGCTCTTAAATTTCAACTTCTTGATTTTAGACGAGCCTAATAACCATTTAGATTTAGAGGCTGTTGCAGCGCTAGGCTTTGCTTTAGAGGACTATAAGGGGACAGTCATTATGGCTGCTCACGACCGAGAACTCCTCGATGAAGTCGCAACGAAAATCATTGCTTTTGAAGAAGACGGAATTCACTTTTTTAACGGAACACTGGAAGAATACTTGGCTTAAACTCGACTTTGTACAATTTTTAGCGAGCAGATCCAGAGAAATCGCTCTGCAAATTCTTGATTTCTTCGCGAAATTCATAGACGAAGGCGCTATTCATGAGCGAAGAAATCAAGAATTTGCCAGCGATTTTCTCGGAGATGCCGATAAAAATTGTACAAAGTCGAGTGAAATGGTATCATCGAAAAGATAAGGAAAAATCCATGATTCAAAGACTAGGACCTACAACTCCGCCCAGCGATCCCCACAGAGCCAGTTCCTCTGGCACTTTAGGGAAAACCCTTCAAACCTATGCTGAGCTTCTTTCTCACCCTAACCCTTCAAATCCTCGCGATCTGGAAGCCATTGCTAGAACAACTGTTGAACTCCGAGAAAGCGCTAAGTCGGTCATGCACGCCGCCTCTCCTGTTCTTCGCACGGCTGCAAGTGATCTTGAAAACCTCCTTCAATGCCAGCTTTCTGTCAAAGGAATCACATCAACCGTATCGATTTTAGCAGCGTCAGAACATTATTTGGACAACCCTACAACAGCAGAGTTAGGCCCTTTGGTCCAAGAGCTTTGCAATAATGCCTATGCTCTTGAACAGATGCGCAATGAGCTAAACCTTCTCTCTAAAGAGATTACAGAAGTTTAAGAGACTGCCTACGGATTCAGGTTTCGTCGATTTTTGGGGTTATTTTGGCCAATTTTTGATTCATTTGTTGGGGGTAATATACGAAAGTTGATATTACCCCCAACAAATGAATCAAAAATTGGCTCAAAAGAACCCAAAAATCGACTGAAACTGAATCCGTAGGCAGTCTCTAAAAATCCCAACAGATCTGTAAGTTTGCTCCTTGCAGCGTTAGCGTCCCATTCTCATGATCAAAGTGGTCGACCGTGACCACTGTTGTTGCTTGATTATTCATTGCATCAAGACGCGTCATCCGATTTTGAGAATACCACTGACTCCAGTCATACCCTAAAGAGATCGCGAGCCTCCATCGATCTTGATGGAAAAACATCTCCCATTGCACTCCCACCATTGCCTCTAGATTCGGTGCCCCTGTTGTGAGGTGTTCATTGAAAGAAGTAGGCGTTGTTGCAGCAACTCCAGGTCCACTTGAACCAATGAAGGTGCGTCCTTTTTCCTTCACATGAAAGTCTGCATACAGAAGAGAGCCCCCTACTTGCCCCAGAATCGAAAAAGAGGAGCTACAATGCCACTCAAGCTCTGCTGCGGCATGCACACCCACTCCCCAGAAACGGTTTTCAGCATGAAACGATGTGGGTAAACTTAAAGTCGGTGATGTTGTTAGCAAAGCGTTGTATTTCGCATGGTAGCTTTGATGGATGGTTGCCCCTCGCAGGCCTATTAAAGGGTGAACAGAAACAGTTTTAGCAATAAAATAACTCCGCCCCAAGCTCAGATCATACACATTGTAGGCCAAATTCCACTTAGCGGAAGCTCGATCTGCAAAAGAGCCGAGCAAAACTCCTCCCCAGTAAGGGATGAGCGCCTCCCCTTCTAAGGTTTGTAAATTGAAATTCTGAGAAGATTTGTGATCCGATTGCTCTGTCTGGAAATGGGTCCAGACCGCCGTCAGATCCCAGAAGTCTTTGTGAGAAAAGGTAAACCCGAGCCCCACCCGAAATCCCGGATCCCACCGCACTTTTGGACTCTGCATGTGCGCTGAGAATTTTGGGGAGCTGCTTCCTAGATCCACCTTTGCCGCATATTGCAACCCCTCTTCATCAGCTCGCCAGTATAAGACATCTCCACGAACAAACCATCCTCCATCATAAAGAGTTGGAGCGCTTTTCCCCTCCCATGTGTTGTGAATATTTTTTTCGCCGATATCTCGAAGAGTGACTCGAGCCCCTTTTTTCGTCTTGATTGGAGGCTCCGTCCCCATCTGCTGATGCCGAATCTCGCATCCCGTGGCAAGCAGCAGTAATCCCGCTAGTGAACTCGCAAAAGAGTATTTCATTTTTTCCCTCGCCCTTTCTCCGTCTTTAGCAAGGTCAGAATAAAATTAAAATATTTTTTTACATTTAAAACCAGTCTAAAGGCCCGTCAATGAATAACTTCCCACCTTAAATCGCGCCAAAGCCCCGCGATTGAGTTGTCGGAGAGGGGGGAAGTATCGATGACACCCCCCCTCTCCGACAACTCAATCGCGGGGCTTTGGCGCGATTTAAGATGGGAAGTTATTCATTGACGGGCCCTAAGTTCTGGAGTTCAGAGAAAGGTTTGCAATCTCCTATCTTTTTATTTGTGGTCGCGGTATTGTATCTAATAGATTTTTTGGAAAACTTCAAAGAAAGAGGTGTCTTATGTCACTAGTTGAAAACGTTGGAAATTCAGAAAGTATTGAGTGGATGCTCAAAGAAAGCCAAGAGGAGCCTCATGAAAAAAGAGTGCATCGATTCATCCGCAAAGTTGCTAACGAACGCATGGAGTTTATCAAATCTTACAAAGAAGTCCATTTTTTAAAGGACTTGGACATCTGTTTATTATTTCCAGGAGAATTTTCTAGCTGCGCATACCATGATCAGCTGATCAAAAAACTTTCTAATTACCACCCCCAATCGCAAGAACAGTTTGAAGATTTTATAGACTGGGTGCGAGGTCTGCGTTCCACTGTAGAATCGATAGCAAAAAATTTAACTAAAGTTGAGGAAAATTTTGCTGCAAATCCACGAGCAATAACAGTCGAAACGCTTGATTCTGGATTTCATACTCTTTTAGTAATAGCCCAGGATCGAAGAGAACTAAATGATTATTTAGATAAGGTGTCTAAAAACTACGAACAGTGGACTGCAGAAGACTGGAAAAATATTCAAGAGATCTTCGAGAAAAAAAAGCTCCCCTTCTCCCATGACTTTGTTCAGCGATGTCAGCGGGTGGCACTTAAAACTCTTGCTGCTTAGGCTTTAGAGAGAACTCGCAAAAATCCCTCTTTGTCAGAGTCTGATTTCAGAAATTGCCTTAGAATTTCTTGCTCATGGAAACGACCAATAATTTTTTTTTGCTGTTCTTTTGGTTCACGTTTCATGACAAAGCCTGCTTCCTCTATAGAACTGATTGTAAATATGCGCCGCTTATAATACAAGTATAAGCGGCGCTTACTTCCGTTTTTATTATTTTTTATGTAAAAAGTTTTTTAATTATTACCATAACTTGCTTAGGATTAGAATGATCAGAAATAAATCCGTTTTGTGAGCACGCGCCGCTTATAACGCCTACATAAGCGGCGCGTGCTCTCAACCCTTAGGAAACGGAATCACCTTCAGATCGTCTGCCACGACAGTTGTTGGGAAAATCGCTCGGGCTTCTTGCTCAAATCCATTCAGCTCTTGATAACGGGCGGAGAAATGAGTGAGAACAAGAAGCTGGACGCCGGCTTTCTTGGCAAGGGTTGCAGCCTGCTGCGCTGTCATATGTCGGTACTCTCGTGCAAGCTGGTGGTGTTCTTGGAGATAGGTGCTCTCGCAAAGAAAGAGCGTAGCACCCTTTGCGGCTTCCAGCACGCCAGGACATGGAAGTGTATCGATGACGATGGCAAAAACATCCCCTTTGCGGAAATGGCTCACGTCATCTAAGACAACTTTTTTTCCGTTGATGAGAAGGTGTCCTTCTGCTTCAAGCTGCCGAACAAGAGGGCCTTCAACTCCAAATGCTTTCAGTTTTTCTCTATCAAATTTTCGAACATCTTTCTCAATGATCCGATAGGCCCAATTTTCGACTCCATGCTCAAGCGGGTAGGCTTCGATGCGGAAGGTATCGTCTTCATCAACAAGACCGGGATGATGAACGGGATGGGTGATCACTTGAATGTTCTCATGATAGATCGTTCCGTACCGAAGCCGATCAAAATAGATTTGCCCACTAGCGGGATAGTAACAATGAATCGGATGAGCGACTTTATCTAAATTCAGACGCATCAACATCGACCCTAATCCCAGACAGTGGTCTCCATGAAAATGGCTGATCAGAAGATGTGTAACCGTGGGAGGAGCAATTTTTGCAAAGATAAATTGCCGCTGCGTTCCTTCCCCGGGATCAAAAAGAAATCCTCGCTCATTCCAACGAACCAGATAGGCCCCTTGATTGCGGCGACGCGTCGGCTGCTGGCTGGAGCATCCTAAAATGGTTAAATCTTTTGGCGTCACTTCCTCATCTCCTAGCAAACCATGAAAGACGGCCTAAAACAACCCCAAAAAATCCCCCAATCACGTGGGCCGTATTCGCAATGTTCGCATAGACTTCAGTCACATGGAAGTACTGGAGCGCCATTGAAATGATCTCTAGTACAAGCATGGCAGCTACAAAAACAGCGATAAAAACGACGACAGACCGTTGAAGAGGATACCCTTCCCAAGGAGCGATTTTCTGCCTTGTCCAAATAAACCCGACAAGCCCCGTGATAATCCCTGAATACCCAAGAAAAATAGGACCGCTGACAAGATATTGGAATACATTTCCCATGACTCCCAATAAGAGGCTTAAAAAAAGGTATCTAAACCGTCCAATCCTTTCTTCGACTTGCCGCCCTAAAAGATAGAGCCATGCCATATTAAACAGAATATGAAGCCACCCGCCATGGAGAAACACAGGTGTGATCAGGCGCCAAAACTCACCTTCGCGGATTTTGCCAAATAAAGTTCCTGAGGGAAGTTTTTCATATAACGTCCAATTTCGCGTGACAAGGATATCCGCGACTCCCTTCCATGTCGGAGCCTCTTTGATTTTTGTAAAACAAGCGGCCCCCTCTCCAGAAAGGTGCTTAAGATCATCCGGAGTCTTAATTTGATACTGCTCAAAAAATTGCTCAAAATAGGTGAGATAGGCGGGATAGTCGAATAAGAGCTGTTTTTGAATGGGGACAAGCTCGTACTCAAGAGCTACAACTCCCTGCGTTTGTTCCATTTGCGCCATTTGAAATAAACCCCAAAGAAAGAGAAAGCCGCAGACAGCAATGATGAGATGGGTCACCGAAAACGGGGCTCTCACTTGAGAAAAGTCAGAGCGCACTTTCCAAGGAGAGTGGTGCTCTTTATGCAGAGGCTGATTTTCAAAAGGGACTTGAAACTGAGCAGCAGCAGGATTTTGCTTCCACTGTTCATAAAAAGTATAAGCCGTACTAAAGTCATCTTCTTCAACCACCCAAAGCCGGTAGACGTTCTCTGCCGGCTCATAAAAACTTTTAATGCCGTGATTTTGCAAAAAGGTTTGCAGCCCAAAAGCCTCTTTTTCGCTCTGAAACTCTCCAATTAACCGCATGTCGTTAAAATCTTTTTAATTAGGTTTGATGTCGAAAGGCCTGCGATCAGAGGCACAATATGGATCCTTCCCCCATGACTTTTAACCACGTCTGCCTCAATGCAATTAGCCCCATATTCCGACCCATTTACATGAACATCAGGGCAAATAATCTCCAAAACGGTTCTAGGATCTGTCTCATTGAAGCACGAGACATAAGCCACAAACCCTAGAGCTGCCATCATCTGGAGCCGATAGGAAAGGGGCACAATGGGCCTCTTAGGACTTTTATATTTCTGAATCGACTCATCGGTATTCAAAAGCACAATGAGAAGGTCTGCTTGACGAGAGGCTTCATAGATCATATGAAGATGCCCCGCGTGGAGAAGGTCGAAGGATCCATTCAATGTTGCGATTGTTTCTCCTTTTTTTTTAAGCGACTGGGTTTTCTCAGCAAGATGTAAAGGATCGATCCATTTTGTCTGGAAATACTCTTCAAAGCTGTTTGGGAAAGACAATGCGACGTACCTCATCATAGTGGCTAACAAAATGAACTTCGAACCCTTTTTTAATATAGGGAGGAAGTTCATCAAAATCACGTTTATTCTCTTTTGGGAAAATTAATATTGCGACCTTGGACCGTTTTGCGGCAATCACCTTTTCTTTGACACCTCCAATCGGAAGAACCATCCCTGTCAATGTGATCTCTCCGGTCATCGCAACATCTTTACGCACGGGCTCTTGCAAAAGCAAAGAGAGCAGCGCTGTCGACATAGTGATCCCTGCAGAAGGGCCGTCTTTAGGCGTTGCGCCTTCAGGGATATGCATATGCACTTGTTTTTTTTCAAAAAACGGCTTTCCAGGAGCATATTTTTCATGCCGGCTTTGCAAAAAACTCCAGGCAATTTGGGAAGACTCTTTCATCACATCTCCCGCTTGTCCTGTCAGTTTCATCTCTGTTTTTTCAGCCGGGAAAAATGTTGTCTCAACGTAAAGTGTAGCACCTCCGAGCGATGTCCAGGCAAGCCCCATGCAAACCCCAATGGGAGTTGTCGGATAGAATCGATCGCTTGTAAAAATCGGCTTGCCTAAATATTTCTCAAGCTTTTTTTCTGTGATATGGTGTTCTTGTAAGGCCTTCTTTTTCTTAGAGCTCTCTTCTGCTTTGACCACTTGGACAGCGACCTTTCGAAGCACTTTCTTAATCGAGTTTTCAAAAGTTCGAACACCTGCCTCACGCGCATAACCGTTAATCATTTGCTTAAGGGCACCTACGCTAAAATCGACATCTTGCGCTTTGAGCCCCATCGCCTTTCGATTGCGAGGAATCAGATAGTGCTGGGCAATTTTCACCTTCTCTTCCATGATATAACCCGATAGCCGGAGCACGTCCATCCTGTCTTTAAGCGGCTCTGGGATAGTATCCAAGACGTTGGCTGTAATCAGAAACAGAATATGGGATAAATCGCACCGGACATCGAGATAGTGGTCGAGAAAATCTTTGTTCTGCTCTGGGTCGAGCACTTCTAGAAGCGCCGAAGCGGGGTCGCCTTGATAACTGATACCCAGCTTATCGACTTCATCGAGCATAATCACAGGATTCATGGTCTGGGTAAACTTTAACGCCTGAACAATCTTTCCCGGCATCGACCCGATATAAGTTCTCCGATGCCCTTTGATTTCAGCCTCATCCCGCATCCCACCGACCGAAAATCGATAAAATTGTCGATTTAAGGCCCTGGCAATGCTTTTCCCAATGCTTGTTTTTCCAACGCCTGGAGGACCTACAAGGCAAATAATGCTCCCCTTGACACCCCCAGACAGTTTTCCGACGCTGATAAACTCTAAGATCCGCTGTTTGATATCCTCGAGTCCATAATGGTCTTCTTCGAGAATCTGCTTTGCTTTCTTGAGATCGTGCGTCTCATTCGTATGAATCCCCCAGGGAACAATCGTTAGCCAATCGAGATAATTTCGACAGACAGCATACTCTGCAGACTGAATTTCAAGAACAGATAGCTTGTCCATTTCTTCTTTAATGACAGTCATTACATCTGCAGGAACAACCCGTTTTTTAAGGCGAGTCTCAAACTTCTCTAGATCAATAGACCGATCCTCACGCTCAATTCCAAGCTCCTTCTTAATTGTTTTGAGCTGTTCTCGTAAAAAGAAATCCCGTTGGGATTTGGTGATCGTTTGTTCCATTTTTTGAGTAATGGAACTTTGCAGCTTGCTTAAATCGAGCTCTTTCTTCAGAAGGACAAGCGCCTTATCGATCCGTTTATGCAAATCAAATGTCTCAAGCACTTCCTGGAGCTCTTCACGCCCCGCTGTTGTGAGAGCAACGGCAAAATCAGCAAGCTTTCCAGGCTCTGTAAAATCAGAGTGAGATAAGAAAATTTGAAGCTCTTCTTTAAAGAGCGGATTGAGCTTGAGTAGTTCCTTGATCGTCGTAATAATGCTGATGGAATAGGCTTTCAGCTCTTTTGTCAGTTTATCGGAAATATCCTCGTGATATTTCACCTGTGCCCGCAAGTATTTTGACTTCACAGGTTTTGTTATCTCAAGTCTTTTTTCCATGTTGAGCACAACTTGGGCTCCACCCTGCTCCATTGGAATAATGCGTAAAATACGTGCAAGAACACCAACAGTATAGAGATCATCGAAGCCAATTTTATAAATGTCGACCTCTTCCTGTTTTGTGAGGAAAAGACCCATGCATTTGTGCTCTGTCTTAGCAACTAACTTGAGAACCTCATAAAAAGCGCCCGGCTCAATGACAACAGGCGCAGCCATGCCAGGGAAAAAAGGGCGCCGTGTTAAAGGAATCACAAAGACTTGATCTGGACCTGGAGATGATACAATGGCATCTTGCGTTGATCCAAGAGATTCTTTCACCGCATCAACGACGGCTTCTTCCTCGGCTAGCAGTTCATTTTCATCATCGTTCATCAGTATTCCTTAAATATTTCGAGTTTTACAGGTTCGGCTCCGACCTGTCAAGCAACGAGAACTAAGAGACAGTCTCTAAGAAGCTGTCTTAAAACTCAGTTTCTGTCGATTTTTGGGGCTTTTTGAGCCAATTTTCGCTTTATTTGGTGGGAGTAATATCAACTTTCGTATATTACCCCCACCAAATAAAGCGAAAATTGGCCAAAAATCCTCCAAAAATCGACGAAACCTGAGTTTTAAGACAGCTTCTAAAGAAATGTACCAATTCTCTACAAATATCGCAATCTAAGCTATAATATGTCCATGACAGCTCTAATGATTGATACTTCTGGACCTGAAGGATATCTCGCCATTGCCTTTCAGGGGCAGCTCGTGCACACTCTGATTCTCCCCCAAAATCGGCAATTTTCAAAGATTTTATTTCCGTCTATCCTCTCTCTTCTGGAAAAAAGTGGCCTTCAAAAACCCGATTTCATTGCTGTGGGAAAGGGGCCCGGCACTTTTACGGGGACTCGGGTTGGAGCCATCACCGCAGAGGCCCTCTCCTATGGATGGCAAATCCCGCTCATCCCCTTCTGCTCTTCAGAGCTTCCCCATCTCCATCAAATTGCCCAAAACACCTATGAAAAATATCTTAATAATGAAGCCAATGCTCACATTGAACTTGCCTATAGAGAGAATTGCAAAAAATTCCTAATTGTTTCTGGAAAATAGGAAGATATCGTTTGGTCATAAGTCTCAATGATATTGCCATTTTCCATGAGAAAGGCTCGATCGAGAATTTTACTTGCAAAAGCGGTGTCTTGAGTAGAAATGACAAGCCCTTTTCCAGCAGCTTGAAGAGAAAGGAGAATTTGAATTAGCAATTCTGTATTTTGTGGATCAAGAGCAGACGTTGGTTCATCTAAAAGAAGAAACGTAGGGCTTAAAAGAAGAGCTCTGGCGATAGCAACGCGCTGCTGCTGACCTCCAGAGAGCTCAGAGGGTTTTGAGTCGATATAAGGGAGCATATCTAGGGATTGGAGCATTTGCTCAATTGCTGGAAGAAGTTTTTTGAGCGGTTTTGAGGTGAAAAGCTCCAGTGGTTTTGCGCAGTTATTTAGAACTGTCATATGTGGAAAGAGCGCGTAGTTTTGAGCGACATAACCAATGATTTGTGATCGCTTAGAAGATGTATACCTTATGAGGTTTTGGCTTTCATAGGAAATTTCTCCTTGATACTTCGACTCAAGATGGGCAAGACATCTTAAAAGAGAAGTCTTTCCACATCCACTTTTTCCAAAAAGAAGTGTGATACGTCCCTTGGGAATTTCGAAGGAAAGGTTACTCAGAATAGCTTTGTTTTTTTGAAGAGATAGATTTTTGATCGTTAACATATGATTTTCCTTTCTAATTGGCGCGTGATGCATCTGAGAAAAGCCGACATACACACATAAAAAACAGCAATAGTCAGATAAATAGGAACAGGCTCCATCTCGCGAGAGACGATATTCATGCCCATACGAGTTAGCTCAAGCATCCCGATAGAGGAAACAATAGCAGTACTTTTGAGAAGGGAATCAAGTTCATTGTTGAGAGGTCCTAAAATCAGCTTGAGCGCTTGCGGTAAAATGACATAGCGTAAAGTTTGTCCTATTGTAAATCCAAGTGCAGAGGCAGTTTCCCATTGCGCCGCAGGGATAGAGTTGATCCCTGATCGGACAATTTGGGCAACATACCCAGAAGAGCACATACCAAGAGCTATGACAGATGCGGCAAAGAGCTGAAGATTAAAGCCGAGAAGATCTGGAAGAACAAAATAGACAATGAGCAGTTGCACAAAAAAAGGAACTGATCGAAAAACAAACGTAATTGTTTCAATACAAGAAGAAAGAAAGGGAATTTTGAGTCTAGAGCTACAAAGAACGCCAAAAATACTCCCAATAGAAAAGCTTACCACCGCAGAAAAGAGGAGCACCTGAAGTGTCATCAGGGCTCCTTTGCAAAGCAGGGGTATTGAGCGAAAAACCAGTTCTAAAGCGTTCATGGAGAGTCTATCCCCCATTTTTTCTCAAGTTCTGCGATTTTTCCCTCATTTTTGAGCTGAGCAATTGCATTCTTCACCTGTTCTGCAAGTTCTTGATTTTTCTTGGCAATGCAGATCCCATTTCCTAGGGCTTGCTTATCTACAGGGATAGGAAGCCTTAGGACTTTGATCTCTGGATATTGCATCTCAACCCCAGGGCCTTCTGATGAAAAAGTTTTGACAGTCGCGTAAAATTTTCTTGGCTATAAATCAAAGTCTTTTGTTTTCATCTCTCCGATATAGGAGAGTGAATATGCCCAGTCGAAAAACCAGAGACCCACGATTTTCTGAACTAAAACAAGACATTGATATAGAACAATTTGCAGGCTCCGTCCAAGGAGCTTTCCCAGATACGGATGACCCAAGGCAGCTTTCCAAGATCCAATACCCGTTTTGGTTTTTGATGTTGGTCATTCTTAGCGGATATCTCAGTGGAGCTGATACTGTGGCCGATCTTGCCGTCTATGCCGAGCTCAATATTGAATGGATCAACAAGTCAGTCAATCGGACTTTCCCAGCGCCCTCCTATGATACACTCTGGTGGCTTCTTGCAAGGTTATCCCCAGGGGTTTTTAAGCAATTGCTAAAAAAGTGGTTTGCGAACATTCCTCAGCAATTACAAGACCAACTACTTGTCATCGACGGCAAACGTCTGAAGGGGGTCTCTACGACAGACAGTCTCGTTCACCTTGTCGAGTTATTTGCAGCCGAACAAAGGCTTGTACTGGCCCAGGAAAAAGTGCCAGATAAGTCGTCAGAGCCAAGAGTAATTGATGCTTTGTTGAAAGACGTAGATGTAAATGGCGCCCTGATCTCGACAGATGCCCTTTTTGCTCATGTTGCAAGTGCACAAAAGTTTTTAAATCATGGAGCTGATTATCTGATTGGACTCAAGGGAAACCAGGGGAATTTCCATGCTGAAGCACAGAATTTTTTCGATCAGGCTCGAGAAGCCGAATATGAAGAAGTCGAAGTGGAAAGGTATCTTCCTTCTCCAGAAAAAGGTCACGGTAGAATCGAACAACGATCGATATGCGTATGTACAGTATTGGACTGGTTGCCGCAAACGGCAACCTGGCCTGCCTTAAAGGCCATCGTTGAAGTAGTCTCTGAAAGGGAGATAAATAGTAAAAAGACTTCCGAAATCCGATATTACTTCTCAAGCCGAAAAGGCACCGCAAAGGAATTTGCAGGATGGACCCGAGGTCATTGGTCAATTGAAAATCCTTTGCATTGGGTCTTGGATGTAATCTTCAAGGAAGACGATGCTCAAGCAAAAGCTGGGTTCATAGCTGAAAACATGGCTTTTTTTAGGCGTCTTTCTATGAATATAATCAAAGCAATAGACCCCGACCGAGGATTCTCTACTGCTCGAAAATGTTGCACTTATGAGCCGAAATATCTCAGAGGAATTTTAGGCAAGATATTTGTGAGGTAATCTGTCAAAACTTTTTCATCAGAAGGCCCTGATCTCAACCCGCTTGACAAGAGAAGGATCGATTGCAGCAGAAGATACCTTTCCGTATTTCAGCTCAAAGATAACATCTGTGATTTTTTCAACATTTTTAAACTTAAGGAGTGGAGAGCTTTTGACAACAGCCTCTTGAAAAGAGCCAGCTTCCACACAAACAGCCTTTTGAAGATTGCTCCCAAGATTTTCAAGCGTACTGACATTTGCAGGAGCTTCTTTCCAAAAAAGAAAAGGCATTGTTGTAACAGGCTCGCCTTGATAGTGAATCATTTCCATGGTTTTCTTTCGGTCGTCGGTAATGGAAATTGCCCAGATTAAGGCATCAACTTTATCTTGCTTTAAAGCAAGCATAAGGCTTGGCATGCTGCCAAAGTCTTTGATCACAAGCTTTTTTCCAAGTTTTTGAGCAAGTAAGTTTGCTAAATCAATATCGAACCCTTCATAGTCCCCCTTTTCATTAAGAGAGACAAAAGGAGCATAGCCACTTGTTGTACCAATTATAAAAGGCTCTTCTGCAAACAACATGGAAATTGCACATAAAAATGCAAATAAACATTTTTTCATATAAAAACTCCAAAAGTAATTTAAAAAATTAAAAAACGTGAATTCTAATTAAAAATTAGATTCGATGGAAGGAATGATGGAAATGGCAAGATGAGATAGAAAAGTTCACAGATTTTGTAAAACATTTTTTCATATATACCTCTTTGCCTCTCATGGACAATGATAGGCGTCATTTTAGCAAAGGAGAGGTTTTAGTGCAATCTCTATAATTGAGCTTGTCTATATTTCCTCGACAACTTAAGATTGCTTTTCATTCTAAGAAGGTGTTTGCAAACACCCTTCTTAAACTAAAAAAGGAGTATTGGTTGGCATGACGAGTGTAAAGGTGCGCCCTGGTGAGCCTATCGACAAAGCGATGAGAGCTCTAAAGAAAAAAGTTGATCGAGAAGGTGTTCTAAAAGCGGCAAAAGCGCACCGTTTCTATGACAAACCCTCTGTTAAAAGGCGAGCTAAAGCAAAAGCTGCTCTCAAGTATAAGAAAGTCAAGTCATTCAACAAATTTTAGCACTGCAAGATGGTGTTTGCTAAAAATCAACCTCTCCGATTAAAATGGTGCTGCTATGGCTGATTACTATAATACATTAGGTCTTTCACGTTCAGCAACCGCAGACGAAATCAAAAAAGCGTATCGAAAAAACGCTCTAAAGTATCATCCTGATAAAAATCCTGGCGATGCGACTGCCGAACAGAAGTTTAAAGAAATTTCTGAAGCCTATGAAGTTTTAAGCGACGACAAAAAACGGCAGATCTACGATCAATACGGTCCTGACGCACTTCGTGCTGGCATGGGAGGCGGTCCAGGAGGAGGCTCTGCCGGTGGCTTTTCTTCGATGGAAGAAGCTCTTCGCACATTTATGGGAGCATTTGGAGGAGGTGGAGGCGATTCTATCTTCGAATCGATGTTTGGATTTGAATCTGGAGGGGACGCCGGAGCCCAGCAAGGGGCTAGCAAGAAAATGAACCTCACCATTCCCTTTGAAGAAGCCGTCTCCGGAACGGAAAAGGAAGCCGCTATCACTAACTATATAACTTGTGAAACATGCGACGGATTAGGCGCAGCCTCTCCCTCCGCTGTTAAAGTCTGCGGCCGATGCCATGGCGCCGGTGTGATTCATCAAAACCGCGGCTTTTTTAGCATGTCAACAACCTGCCCTTCCTGTCACGGACACTGCAAAACTATCACAGACCCGTGCAAAAACTGCCATGGAGAAGGGCGTGTTAAAAAGAAACAGACAATCAAAATTAAAGTGCCCGCAGGCATCGACAACGGCATGCGTCTTCGCCTAGCCGGACATGGAGATGCAGGCTCTGCAGGAGGCCCTCCAGGAGACCTCTATGTTTATGTGAACGTACAGCCTCATCCTGTCTTTCAGCGCAATGGGGATGATATCATCGTCGAGCTCCCCCTCTCTTTTACAGAGGCAGCTCTTGGCGCAAAAAAAGAGATTCCCACTCCTCATGGCGGATCTGTGCAGCTTGAGATTCCCGAAGGAACTCAGCCTGACAAAGTGCTTCGCTTAAGGGGAAAAGGGATCCGCAATGTCCAAGGACAAGGGCAAGGCGACCTTCTCGTGAAAATCGACCTCGAAACGCCCGTCCGCCTCTCCGATAAGCAAAAGCAGCTCCTAAAGTCGTTTGCTGAACTTGAAACCGATGTCAACTCCCCCCGCAAAAAGAACTTCTTTGACAAAGTGAAATCATTCTTTAAAAACTAATGGAACCAAAGACTCAGGTCCTTATCGTGTCAGGCCCAACATAAGGTGTTCCCTTGTGGTCTTGCGAATAGTGGTAAGACGTTAAAAAATCGTGGTCTGGAGGTAAAATCCTTTTTAATATCTCAAGAGGTTTATTATACAACTCTCGTAACTGATACCAGTTGGTCTTTGGATCATAAAAGCGTTTGCTATGTTTGGAGCCGTTAAAACTTGAAGAGGGGTGCAATAAAAATACATGATCTATTATACCCTGAATTATTTTGCTCGAAGAACTTAGGGGAGAAACTTTTGAGTCCGATGGAGGTCTAGCAGTATCCCTCATGAAAACTTCTTTTTTCTCAACACGAGCTTCCTGGCGAATCGCATGATAAGCTGTTGAAAGATTAGTCAATATTAGCATAACATGACACCCGTTAGAATCGCGCAATAACTCTTCAACTTCCTTTGCATTGAGCTTATATAGTTGAATGAGCTTCTCCAGCTGCGTTAAGATATCAGAAGCGTGTGTTGACAAGCCTTGTAAGATTGGGATAGCAACCTCGACAAACTTGTCATTATATCTATGTCTAAATCTAAGTTTATTATCCTCAATGATTTTTTCCATCAATTTCTTAAAAAGAGATGCATTATCTGAGAGACTAAAACCATTCGAGAACTTTTTCAATTCAAGTTTAGTTTTCTCAATAGGCGCAGTTAATCTGGGAGTAGTGGTAGAAGAAGTAGTTCCTTCTGTTCTCTTCTCCTGAGCTTCAGGTTGTTTTATTGGAACTTGTCCCTGGCTTCCAGAAGAACTTTCAGCATTGTCTCCAGGCCGAGGCTCTTTAACTTGATCCTTCTTCGCATCCATACTATGTATGGGAGTAGTGGTAGAAGAGGTGGTTTCTTCTTTTTTCCCTTCCTGAGCTTCAGGTTGTTTTGTTGGAATTGGTTCCTGGCTTCCAGAAGAACTTTCAGCATTGTCTCCAGGCCGAGGCTCTTTAACTTGACCCTCCTCCAGGCTCGCATAAGTTTTGTTAGGGGCTTTGCCATTTTTGTCATTACGCCCTTCAAAAAACCGTGTAGCCACATAGTAAAATACCCCTCCGACAACCAAGAGAATGATAGGAATAGCAAGACAGTTCACCCTGGTCAACAGGGGGAAGCTACCGTAAAAGGCATTGGTTGCAATAGGCTGGGCAGAAGAATAAAGGCCAATGGGTCTTACCATGTTTCCCTATGTTTGAAAGTCATTGAAGAGTGCGAAAAATGCAAAAGATTTAATATCTGCCTTTAAGCTCTCTAATCCTCAATTAGTTAAAGAGAAGCCACTTTAACATAAAAACATGTTTTTTTACAACAAATTGTCAACATTTTACAGGAGCAGATCCCATGAACACGCGCTCTTTCGGCCTCCTCACAGAATCAAGAAAAATCAATTCCATGAGGAGCTTTAACTGCATGAGACCTCCTCATGGAATTGATTTTTCTTGATTCTGTGAGGAGGTCTCATGCAGTTAAAGCTCCTCATGGAATTGATTTTTCTTGATTCTGTGAGGAGGCCTATGTGATGATGGGTGATAAGAATGAGGAAATGCATGACGGACGAAACGCCATTTTATGGAAGAAAAGAAGAGCTGGATCGGCTTGGCGGGTTGCTAAAGAAAAAGACCTCAAGTCTGGTCGTCATCAAAGGAAGGTGGCGGATTGGAAAAAGCCGGCTTATTCTGGAATTCAGCAAGGGGTTGAAGGCCTTGGTTTTTACCGGCCTTCCTCCAACCAAAAGTACCACAGCACAAACACAGCGGGACTACTTTGTTCAGCAAATGGAGCGTCTGCTAGGTGTTAGGGGACTAAAGGCAGACGACTGGGGAGACATCTTTTGGCATCTGTCCCAAGAGACCCAATCTAAGCAAATTTTAGTCGTTTTAGACGAAATTAACTGGATGGGCTCTTTCGACGAGACCTTCCTTGGCAAGTTAAAATCAGCATGGGATTTGGAGTTTAAAAAAAATCCTAGGCTTTTGATGATTCTCAGCGGATCAATGTCCAGCTGGATAGATGAAAACATCCTAAGCAGCACAGGATTTCTAGGACGTATTTCGCTTGAACTGACACTTGATGAGCTTCCACTTCCTATCTGTAATCTGTTTTGGAGAAAAAAAGCGCCTTCCATTTCCTCTTATGATAAATTTAAGATTCTCTCTGTCACAGGCGGGGTTCCTCGGTATCTGGAAGAAATCGATCCAGACCTGCCAGCAGAAGATAATATCTACAACTTGGCCTTTCGCAAGGGGGGGTTGCTCGTTGAAGAATTTGATCGAATTTTTTCCGACCTATTTTCCACACGGTTTCTGCGCTACAAACAGATTGTACAGCGACTCGTGGAAGGAAGCGCGACTCTCGAGCAGATTTGCCTGGCTATCAAACTGGAAAAAGGGGGAACAATCAGCGACTATCTTGAGGACCTCGTAGAGACGGGTTATATCTCTCGGGATCGTACGTGGAATATAAAAAGCGGTCTAGAATCTAATTTATGTCAATTTCGCCTTAGAGACAACTATCTCCGTTTTTATCTTAAATACATTGAGCCCAGACGTACTCAGATTGAAAAGAATCGTATCGCGATTCCTCCGGCATGGACAACGGTGATGGGCATTCAATTTGAAAATTTGGTGCTCAATAATTGCCATCGCGTATATCAGCTTCTTGGCTTGGATCCGAGTGAGGTGATTTATGATAATCCTTATTTTCAACGGTTAACAAAAGCACATCCAGGATGTCAGATTGATTATTTGATTCAAACCAAGTTTAATACTCTTTACGTCTGCGAAATCAAATTTTCAAAACAACCAATTGGGCTCTCTGTGGTCAAAGAGATTCAACAAAAAATAGATCGTATTGCAAAATCAAAAAACTTTTCCATTCGCCCTGTTCTTATCCACGTGAATGGAGTTACAGATGCTGTTATAGAAAGTGACTTTTTTGCGGAAATAATTGACTTTGGTCAGCTTTTAATCTATTGATGCATGACCACTTTTTTTTGATCGGGCCCTATATAGGATGCTCGATCGAGGTCTTGCCGATATTTGGGAGATACTAAAAGTTCGTGGTCTGGAGGTAAAAGGCTTTGTAGTTTCTCGAGAGGTGCATTGTACGCGTCACGTAACTTCTGGCAGGAATCGGTGCCATTATAGAAACGCTGGGTATGTTTTCTATGAATGATTGAAGGGGCTGTTGATTGAAAATATGGATCCTCAAATTTTACAACTTGATTTCCTTCTAGGGCTTTTAACAGCTTCTCGGGTGGAATTTTTCCATTTTCATCCATCAGGTCTTTATACTGAATTATTTTGCTTGGAGGAGAAATATTTGAGTCAAATGCACGTTTACCATTGTATGCCATAAGTTTTATTCCTTCGACACGAGCATTTTGCCGAATCGTATGGTAGGCTTTTGAAAGATTGTCCAATATTAGCAGAACATAACACCTTTCACCATCGAGCAAAAGCTCTCCAACCTCCTGAGGGCTGAGTTTATGTGCTCGACTGAATTCACTCAGCTGCTCTAAGCCATCGGAGGCATGCTGCGACAAGCTTTCTAAGACTCCGACGGCATACTTGATGCAAGCTTCATCATATTCACTTTTCTTAGTTATGATTTTTTGCATCAGTCCTTCATAAAGAGAAGTCGTATCTGGAACGGCAGAACCATTCAAAGGCTTTTTCAGTTCAAGCTTGGGTTTCTGGGTAGATGCAGTTGATATAGGGGTAGTAGTAGAAGAGGTAGGCTCTTTTACCTTCTGTTCCTGAGTCACAGGCGGCTGTGCTGTTAGAATTTGTCCAGAAGAGCTTACAATATCACCTCCAAGCTGGTGGGACTGTTCAACTTGATTCTCTTTTACGCCCGTACCAGCTATGGAGGCAGTGGCAGAAAGAGCAGGCTTTTCTACTTTCTGCCTCTGATGCACAGATTGTTCTGCTGAAATTTGCCCAGGACTTTCAGCATTGTTGCCAGGCCGGGACTCTTTAACTGGGTTCTTCTCCGTGCCCGCACCAGTTTTGTCAAAGGCTTCGCCATTTTTGTCATTACGCCCTCCAAAAAACCGTGTAGCCACATAGTAAAACACCCCTCCGACAACCAAGAGAATGATAGGAATAGCAAGATAGTTCACCCTGGTCGACAGGGAGAAGCTGCCGTAAAAGGCATTGGTTGCAATAGGCTGGGCAAAAGAATGAGGCACAATGGGTCTTGTCATATTTCCCTATAAAAGTTAGCTATAGGATGCCACAAAACGTATTAAATTAGTACTATTTTCCCCTGAACTGCACTAAGGACTCCGGGATTCCTATGAACCTATCCGTTTTTCAAGTTGTTTGAGTATATCCAAGGTTATTTTGAAAAATGTAAGGAAAAAAGCAGCTCTCTTTATACTTAAAGAAAGCCCATTTTGCATTCAGCAGCTCAAGACATGCGTCTAAACTTTCGCCAGAATAAATTTCTGCGCTATTGTCATATAGAACGTATCTGTTTGTTGGATTATCAATTTCTAATAGAACAGCATGATTCGCTGCTGTTTTATTAGAATCTGTTAAAGAGTCCTCAGAGGAACCTGCAATGATAAAAAAACCTGAAAAATCTGCTTGGCCAATTTCTGGACATTCTTTAATTAAACCTGATTTTTGAAGCGTTTCATCGCATAAAAAGAAAGGTTTTTTATTTTTAACATTGCTGTTTTTAGGATAAATTAAATGCGGATATGAGTGAAGGGGATTAAAACTGTCTAGACAGAAGGTTCCTTTGTCGACAGCGTAAGTTCGATGGATTCCAAAATCATCATCATATAAAGCGCACCATGAGATGAATTCTTTGCCAGTTGTTGGTTTTAACTCCTCAAATATCTTCTCTTTCAATATCCAGTCAAAAGGAAGGTTCTGGTCGATGACGTAGGAACATAACTTCTCAAATTCCTCATCTGAAAACTCCGCAACTTCTTGAAAACTCAACCCATAGGTTTTTAGGCATTCTATATGCCGTCTATAACAAAAATATGAAGCCCGCTTTCCTAAGATATTTTTTTCTTCCGTCGTTAATTGTAAAGGTATTCCGTCTGCTGAACCATGCCAAGTTTTATCAATTCTTTTACGAATTTCCTTACTGACTGCTTGCATGAACTGAAAACCCATTGCTCTCTTTGGAAATTTATCCCCACACTCAATCATTTGCAGCTCAGCCGCGCTCAAAATCTTACCTCGACGAATAATTTCTTTCCCAAGCGCGCAGCAATTTCCGAAACAAGACCCTTCTACTTTTTTCAAAGGGGTTCTCTTAAAAATCTCCTCTTTTTGACTCAGATAAACCTGATCCCAACTATTACTAGTCTTCGGATTAACAATTTTATCAAAACATTTCTTTACAACCTTAAGAGCGCCTTCGTAATCGTTTGGATGTGTCTTATAGCAAAAGTGCCCTCGTGTTTTTAATAATCTTGCTGAATGACGGGAGAAAATAAGCCATCCTATTACAAGCTGCGTGATCCCAATGAAGGCAAGAACCATCACCTCTTTGCCCCTGAATAATGAGCAAACAGTATTAAAATAATTTTTAAATGAAGGACACAAAAAATGCAGAGATTTAATATCTGTCATTAACTTCTCTAATCCTCAATTAGTTAAAGAAAAACAATTTTAACATAAAAACATGTTTTTTTACAACAAATTGCCAATTGCTAAAAATATTTTTATGCACAAAAGGGATAGGGAATGAGATCTCCTCATGGAACTGCGTTTTCTTAATTCCATGAGGAGCTTTTTTTAACCTATATTAAAAGCAGATACCGTAGGAAACCGTCACAAGGGGATATTTCCCAATATGCCGTCCTGAAGATGCGGTAAGAGGGACTATGGGCCATTCAATCTTTGCTTGGAAAAACCGTGTATCTCCTGCTTCATTGGTATATTGCTTACCAAAAATAAACTGGGGAGCTGTATACGCCACTGGTCGGTAACGAGAAAACACTTCTGTGATTCCAATCCCTCCACCGACATAGAACTGGGAGGCAAGGTTTGGCTTAAAATAGTGAAGATAAGCGATATTCTCTTGAACACCGGTGATTGAACCCAAGGTCATCAGATCCAAAGAGAGATCTAATCCATTATGTCCGCTTTGCATTCTCCACCCTCCGCTAAAGATAGGAAGAGGAATCGGGGCTGGGTCCAGTCCAAGTCCAAGGTAACCATAAGAGGATCGAATGTTTTCTGGTTCTGTGACTGTCTCAGTCTTTGCATCTGCAAAAGCACTGATCGAAGCCAACATCATTAAAATGATAATTTTTTTCATATTTTCATCCTTTTTCAATTGAATTACAGACACAATCGTTGAATTGTAAGGACGACTGAAATTAAAATGAATTAAAAAATAATATAATGCTGTGAATTAAAAATCTAATCTACCTGTAATAGACAGCGGTTTCTTTGCGAAGATAGGTGTCATCGAAGAAATACGACTTGAAGAAATAGTCACTTGCGAGATTGAAATAAGAAGAATCCATCCCTGGAACCGCAAAGGGAAAGGAAGGAATAATGACAACGACGGGTGGAGCGGGAGGAATTGGGGCCGGGGCGCAATCTTGAAGAACGACTCCGTTAAAGATGAGGGTGCAAGGAGGGTTGGAGGGAATGGGGTGAACTGTATTGTCGATGGAGGTTCCATCAAAATCGGCAAGGCTTCTAGAGCTTCCACCGGCTCCTGCAAAAATCTGGTTGGAGCTATTCACTAAAATAGGACTTGTCAAAGATCCGACATTTCCACCGAGAGCATTAAAATTGGAGGTGTTGACAGACGTAATAAGAACAGGAGCCCCTGTGTTCGAAATCGCGCCTAGAGAGACAATATTAACGTTGACGGGATCAATGGGCGCTGAAAAAGTGACCTGTCCTGCGTTGACAAAGAAGTTGTTAATCGTTCCAAGCGAATGAATGGCGCTTAGAGCAGCAAGGCCTGTCCCCGTATTGATCATGATATTTTCAAAGCTTGTTCCAACGATACTGACAAAAGAAAATGTTCCATTATTTGTGATGACGTTTAGGTCATTGCTCATCGATAAGATAGCCATTCCACTCGTAAATGCAATAGGGGTTCCAAAAGAGGTGAGATTGGTCTGGGCACCGGCATTGAAATTGATGTCGCTGCCGGCTGAGTAGGCCTGTGTATTGGCGGTATAGACGGTATTGGCGAGGTTGATATTGTTGGAGGCGTTCAAGGTGAGAGCCCCGGTGACTCCAGCTGTAGCTGTGCCGACTCCATTTAAGTTGATATCGTGAGCTGATGTGACGGTGAAGTTTACAAGGGGGGTAGCATCGCCGATAACTTGATTGATTGTGACATCGCCTGCTTGTGCATCGAGAGTTAGATTAAAGCTGCCTTCGATCTCTTCGATGGTGATATCTGCCCCTGTGCTTCCTGCAGAAATCGCAAGATTGCCGGTGAGGTCGTAACGGGCCTGAAATTGAATGGGCTGGTTATTGGTTGTGAGGGATCCTCCTCCTGTGACATGTCCTGTTCCATTCTGAAGAAAGGGGCCATCGATGGAGAGGACTGCATTCGAGGCAAAGGTGAGGAGACCGGAATTTGTGGCGGTGAAGGGGCCTCCTCCCGTTGTGGTCTCATTTCCATTTAACGTAAAGGCGGCTCCTGAAAGGGTGATTCCTGAGGGGCCGCTGGTGGTGAGGTTGCCACTGACGGTTGCTGCCATGGAAACCCCTGAGAGGAGAATGCTAGTTGCTGTGATGGACTGTGAGGTAAAAATTTTTTCATTGGTGACTTGGAAGGCTCCGAGGGGTCCGACATTTTGGGCAAAGGTGATGTCTCCTAGGCCTGCTTGCAGATTCAAATTTTGCAGGCCGGTGATTGTATTTAAGAATGTGATATTTGTGGCGGCTCCACTGGTGCTGAGGTTAACGGTATTGCAGAGGGTGACAGGTCCTGTGAAAAGAATGGCGGCTCCAGATGTTGTGATCGTATCGCAAAGGGAAACGGCGCCTATGCCAAGTTGCGAGAAAGAACCTGTGAGGCTCATTGGAGCAGCAGCAGATAGCGTGAGAAGACCGGTATTTGTCACTTGCACGGGGCCGCTGCCGAGGGTGCTGACGGATGCATCAAATGTAAACTGACTGCCGGTCAGATTAATTCCATTCATATTGGTTGTGGCAAGAGCTCCGTTAAATGTAGTAAGCCCGCTCCCTGCGACTTGGGTGATAAACCCTGCAGAGATTGCTTGTGCTGAGACGTTATTTGCGCTACTGATGGTTATGGAATTAATCGGGGTGATACCTCCAACGGCTGCTAAGAAGGTGATATTTCCGGTTCCGGCAATCAAGTTTAGAGTTTGATTTCCATCCACTGTATTAGAAATCAAGATATCACCTCCACCATCGCTATTGAGGGTGGTTGTTTGAGTTAGGGTGATTGGGTTTGCAAAGGAGATATTGGAATTACTTGCATGGAGAGTCCCTGCTAAAGAAATGATGCCGCTGCCAGTCTCTGTAAAGGGGCCGGAGAGGAGCGTTGAGGAGCCAAACGTGAGGGAGGAGAGTGCGGTGTGATGGATTAAAAAAGGTCCGCTGGCAGTTGTGATCACAGATCCATTCAAAGCAAAGGTGGTTCCTGTCAAGTTGATACCACTGGCGCCGCTCGTGTTCAGATTTCCGGTTAAAGTTGTTGTCCCTGTTCCTGCCATTTGCACAATGCTTGCCGCTTTGATGCCTGCGGCCGTTACATTGCGAGCAGTTGTGATTTGAAGTGCTCCTAGAGGCATTACCGACCCAGCATTACCGCTGAAGGTGATATCATTTGTTCCGGTTGCAAGGGTTAGGTTTCCAGGACCATCGACAGTGTTTAAGAATGTGATGGGCTCGCTTGCGACATGAGTATCTAGAGAGGCGGTGCCCGAGGTCAAAACGGGAGCTGAAAATGTGACAACTCCTCCTGCCGTGATGCTACTAGAAAGCTGGACGGTGCCTGCCCCATTTTGCGTTAAGGCCCCGCTAATGGAGCCCACTGCCGCTGCATTAAATGTTGCAAGGCCGCTATTGGTGAGAACGAGAGGACCGCTCGATGTTGTCACTGTGTTATTAAAGGTAAATGCTGTTCCCTGCAAGGTGATGCCGGTTGCACCACTGGCAAGAAGAGCGCCGTTAAAAGTTGTTGTCCCTGTTCCCATATTTTGGGTGATGGATCCAGCAATAATTCCCTGAGTTGAGATGTTGCCTGCTTTATCAAGAACAAGAGAAGTAAGTGGGGTTATCCCTCCTACATTTCCTCCTAAGGTAATCGTTCCGGCGTCTGCATGAATCGTTAATGAGTGAGCCCCTTGAATTGTCGCTGTAAAAGTAATGTTGCCATTAATGGGTCCGGAATGGACAGCAACATCGGCTGTCAAAGTCACAGGGTTTGCAAAAGAAATGGTGTTGTTTGTCGTTGCAACCGCCGCTCCAAGATTGACGCTGCCACCACCGCTTTGAGTGTAGGATCCACTGGCTGTCGTCGCGCCGGCAATTGTTAAAGTCCCTGTATTTATTAAGAGAACAGGTCCTCCACCTGTTGTCGTAATGGAACCCATTTGGTTGATGACTCCACCCATGATCGATACTCCAGATGCTCCCGTTGTGCTCAAGGGGCCTGTAATCGTCGTTGTCCCTGTGCTAGCTGCTTGCACAATGGAGGAGGCATTGACAATTGGATAGGTGATGTTTTGGACAGTATTAACGACGAGATTTCCTAGAGGCGTTGTCGCCCCAAGATTTCCACCGAAGATAATATTTCCAGTTCCTGCGGTTAAACTCAGTGTTTGCCCCCCGTCAACAGTATTCGATAGGGTAATTGTTCCTGCCCCGGGTCCTGATGAGAGCACCGTGCTGCCTGCTAGCGTGATGGCATTTGCAAAGGAAATGTTCTGATTGCTGGTCGCTATTGTTCCTGCAAGGGAGACAGCTCCTCCTCCACTTTGGGTGAAACTGCCGCCAATCATTGTGCCATTTCCTAAAGTCAGAGAAAGAGGACCTGTATTTGTAAGAGAGAAAGGACCTCCATTTGTCGTTGTGACTGTATCATTAATATTAAAATTAGTTCCGACTAAGTTAATACCTAAAACTCCACTTGTTGCTAAGTTGCCCGTGATTGTTGTCATCCCTGTGCCAGCAACTTGTGAAATCGAAGACGCCGAGATAGCCCCAGCGGTCACATTTTTTGCATTAGAAATGACGAGAGCTCCAATGGGAGTTGTTCCAACGGATCCACTGAATAAAATATTTCCTCCTCCTGCATTTAACGTCAAATTATGAGCCGTGACTAAGTCATTGGTTAAAGTGCTTGAAAAAGTGATATTTTGAGAATTGGAAGAGGCATCTAAGGCTGTTGTCCCTGAAAGAGTAACACCCCGAGCAAACGAGATAGCCCCGCCTGTTGTGATGGTTCCAGCGATCGTACTCGATCCCGTCCCATTTTGCGTCCACGCACCTGCAATCGAATAGGTTGCGCTGCTAACAGTCAGAGCGCCGCTATTGGTAATGATCACAGGGCCGCCGTTTGTTGTTGTCACATTATTATCAAAGGTGAAGGCGCTGCCCGTTAACTGAATACCGCCAACATCAATCGTGCTCAAGGTTCCATCGAATGTTGTGAGAGCTGTCCCGGCAAATTGGGTGAGCGTATGAGCAAAAATGGAGGATGATGCTGTGACATTTCTTGCGCTTATAATCTGCAGATCGTGAACAGGTGTTGCGAGTAGGCCAACGCCGCCGCCAAACGTGATATCACCGCTTCCTGCTGTAAGGACGATGCTCGACGTCCCCTGAATAGTACTTGCAAATGAGATGTCTCCTCCAGTTGCAACCATTGAACTCAGCGTCATATTGCCGCTTAAAGTGACAGGCCCTGTGAATTCAATAGCCGCATCATCAGTGGCAATAGTTCCACTGATTGACACCGATCCTGCCCCTGTTTGCTGAAATGAGCCGGAGATACCGAAGCTAGCCCCCGGTGTGACAGTGAGAGCTCCTGAGTTATCGAGCACAACCCCCCCACCGCTTGCCGTTGTGATCGATCCTGCCAAGTTAATGGTGGGTGTTGTAATGGCAATCCCGCCAACTGCAGTTGATGTGATGCCGGATTGAAGCGTGGTTGTTCCAGTTCCATTGGTAACGGAAAATGCTCCCACATCGATCGTGCTATTCACCATCACATCGATCGCTGCATTGACGCTGAGCGAGGCCAAAGGCGCCACCGATCCGATGGGAGCATTAAAAATGACAGAGCCTGGACAAGTGCTGAAATCGAATGATAAGGTGTCGACTCCTGCTGTATTGGCATCGACTGTATCGTTAAAGGTAATTGTTCCAGAAGTGCCGCACGTATATTGAATATTCCCTTGAAAAATGACAGGACTATTATACGTAAGATTCGTAATGGTCTGATTTGAAGAGATTGTCACAGGGGTTGAAGAATTGACATTCAAGCTCGCCGCAAACACATTTGTTCCTAGAACCGGGGTGGGAGTGAAGTGATTTGACGTCAATGTGACATCATTCAAATCTTGTCCAAGCGCTCCGATTTGCATAAAGTTGTAAGCGCCCACGCCCGCATTGACTGTGAAATTGAACCCGGTACCCAGAAGATCTCCCATTGTGATAGTGGCGCCACTACTATTCAGAGTGAGATCATTGTTTAACTGGATCGTTCCGCTTGCGAAAGTGATAGGCGATGCATTTGAAGAAACCGATGTAGCCACTCCGGCAGTAAAATTAAAATTTGATAAAGCTCCAGCTGTATAGGTCTGATTGCTGCCGTTATAAGAAGTTCCTGTAAAGTTGATATTTGCTGTGGCTGTCACGGATGTCGTGCCGGTGACTCCCGTTCCAGGAGAGCCGAGGTTTCCCCATGTGATATTATCTGCTCCTAAGGTGAGATTGTTGAAGGGGGTGCCACTTCCAGTTGAGCCGCTGAGGGTAATATTACCCGTTGTCGTTTCCAGAGTGAGATTTTGACCCGCCGTACTCCCATTGACTGTTCCCGAGACTGAGATATTGCCTGCTCCTCCACCTGTTGAAATCTCAAGAGAGGTTTGCGTCACAAGATTTCCTGTAAAGGTAATATCGCTTCCATTTGTCGTGATGTTGCCCCCTACAAAACTACCAACCGTTGTTGTCTCATTCACAGCGCCTGTTGATTGGAGAGAGCTTGTTTGAAAAATTTGTGCTCCTGTTGCAGTTAAGCAGCCCAAAGGAGTGATAGCTCCAACTGGAGCCTCGAACTGTACATTTCCTGTCCCAGCGTCTGTGGTCAGACATGCAGGGCCATTGACAGTATTCATGAAAACAATATTGCCTCCATTACTTGTAAATGTAGCGGCGATAAGAACGGCGACAGGGCTCGTGTGAGAAATCGTGGCATTTTGTGTGGTGACTGTTCCTCCTAAGTTCACAAGTCCTGTTCCATTTTGTGTAAAAGCTCCTCCTCCATTTAAAGTGACCATACTCGAGCCTGTTCCTGTTAGGAGGCCGCTATTAGTGACTGTGAGAGGACCCCCATTTGTCGTGTTGATCGTGCCGTTGCCTATAAAATTATTACCTGTCAAAGTAATGCCGCTTGCTGTATTGGTATCAAGATCGCCGTTAAGAGTTGAGGTCCCACTGCCGCTTAACTGAGTTACAGAAGCTGCTGTGATCGATTGGACTACAACATCTTGTGCACTTGTAATCGTAAAGACTCCTATGCGGGGAGATCCTAGGTCGCCACCGATCATGATATCCCCGGCGCCTGCCGTTAAGGTCACATCAAAAGCACCTCCCCCTCCATTTGACAAGGTGATATTTCCACCCCCTGAATTGAAAATAACGCCATGTGTGAAAGTAATGGAAGAAGCAATTGAAAGGGCTCCAGCTGTTGTGATATTAGCGCCAAGAGAAACACCGCCGCTCCCTGTTTGGGTAAAGCTCGTGCTGGCGCTTATTGGCGCGGTAGAGGGCACCGTTAAAGTTCCGGAATTTGCAATAGCAATTGAACCTGTTGTTGTCGTCACCGTATTATTAAAGGTCACGGCAGTCCCTGTTAAGTTCATTGCAGTTGCTGTCACCGTGCCATTAAATGTCGTAGGCCCTGTCGCTGAAGTAATTGTTAGTGGACCTGCCATGGTCGCATTGGCGTTAACAAGAATCGTCGCTGCACTTGGAATCGTCATTCCTGTTAGAGGAGTTGTTTGGCCAATGGTTCCCTGTAAATCGATATTTCCGGCCCCTGCAGTCAGTGTGAATGTTTGAGCTCCATCCACTGCTCCATCTAAAGTGATATTACTCCCGCCCGCTCCAGAGTTGAGAGCAACAGGTGCTGTTAATGTTAAAGCAGATGCAAAGCTAATCGCACCATTTGCCGTTGTGATCGATCCTCCAGATGAGACGGACCCGGCTCCATTTTGAGTGAATGCTCCGCTAAGAGAAAAAGTTTTACCGTTTGCAATCGTGAAGAGCCCTGAATTTGTCACCGTCATCACCCCGCCTGCAGAAGTCGTGACGTTTTGATTGAAGGTCAAAGCATTCCCTGAAAGGACAATCCCTGCTGAGGCAGACGTTGCAACCGTTCCATTAAAGAGGGCAGTCCCTGTCATGCTGGAGGCAGCCATTGAAGAGGCTGCCACAGAAGAAGAGAAGGTCAGGTTATCTGCGCTTTGGATAGTAAGCACCCCCAGGGAACTGATCGAGCCGACAGCCCCAGAAATCGCAATATTTCCAGAGGCAGCGTTTAAAGTCAGAGGTTCTGGGGTGCCTCCGCTGTCAATAGTGCTGCCGAATGTAATATTTCCAGATCCTGCGCTGCTATCAAATGTCGCAGGGCCTGTCAGTGTGGTCGCGCCATCCAAAGTGATGCTTGATGTATTTGTTGTAATGGTCCCTGCAATTTGAACAGCGCCTGTTCCATTTTGTAGATAAGCTCCACTCACTGTAGCGGCGCCCCCGATGAAAAGACCTGAATTGGTCACCGTAAAGGCACCTCCGCCTGTCGTTGTCACAGATCCATTTTGCGTGATGTTATTTCCCGTCAGAGCAATTCCTGCAGCCCCACTTGTCGTCAAATTTCCATTGAAAGTCGAAGTGCCGCTTCCCTCCAGCTGCGTGATAGAGGCGGCAGAGATGGCTTGGGTTGTCACATTATTCGCGCTATTGATCGTCAGGGCATTGATCGGAGTGGTTCCTCCAATCGCTGCAGAAATAGTGATGTTGCCTGTTCCTGCAGTTAAGTTCAGATTTTGATCTCCGTCTACTGTGCTGGAAATTAAGATATCTCCTCCGCCATCACTATTCAATGTGGCTCCCTGCGTCAAAAGGATCGCGTTTGCAAAGGTGATATTGGAATCGCTTGCATGGAGGGTTCCCGCAAGTGAAATGGCGCCGGTGCCGCTCTCTGTAAAAGGACCTGAAAGGAGTGTCGAAGCCCCAAACGTGAGAGAAGAGGGGGCTGTGTGATGGATTAAAAAAGGTCCGCTAGCGGTTGTAATCACAGAACCGTTCAACGTAAAGGCGGCACCTGTCAAGTTGATGCCGCCGATGGCACTCGTATTTAGATTTCCGGTTAAAGTCGTTGTCCCTGTTCCTGCCGATTGTACAATGCTTGCTGCTGTAATTCCTTGCGTTGAAACATTATCGGCAGAAGAGATGGTGAGGGTGCCAAGAGGGGTGATTGACCCCACGGCTCCTGAGATCGTTAGGCTTCCGCCTCCAGCAGCTATTGTGAGATTATTGGATCCATCGACGGTATTTGATAAAGTGATATTTTGAGAAGCGGCTGCTGTACTTAAAGTAGCAGTTCCAGCAATGGTGATAGGTCCTGCGATAGAGATGATGCCGCCAGTTGTGATCGATCCTGCAAGGGAGACTCCTCCCGCGGTGGTTTGAGAAAAAGCGCCTGCAATCGTCCCAACCGTTCCTGAAGCAAACGAAAGAAGAGCCGAGTTGTTAACGGTTAAAGGGCCGCCTCCAGTAGTCGTCACGTTATTATCAAAGGTAAAGGCTGTTCCTGTAAGACTAATTCCTGTCGCTGTACTTGTTTGAACAGCTCCATTAAATGTTGTCGATACAGAGCCGCTTGCCTGAGTGAATGATGAAGCGGTGATTTTCTGCGTTGAAACAACTCCTGCATGATTAATGAGAATATCAGTTAAGGGAACTGAATCGCCTAAATCACCTCCCAAGGTCGTATTGCCTGTCCCGCTTGACAAAGTGAGTGTTTCCGCCCCATCAACGGTGCTGGAAAGGGTAATGGAGCCTGCCCCTACACCTGAATTTAAAGTGGAAGCGCCCGTTAAGGTCATGGGGCTGGCAAATGAGATCGCCGCATTGTTTGTGAGCACAATCCCAGAAAACTGCACCCCTCCTGCTCCATTTTGCGTAAAGGTACTCGAAAGCGAAGTCGAATTGCCGGCAACGAGCGTCAGAAGGCCTGAGTTTGTGATGGTGAAAGGCCCCCCTCCACTCGTGATCAAGTTCCCATTAATTGAGAAAAGATTCCCTGTGAGCTGAACGCCTGCAGCTCCGCTTGTATTGAAATCTCCAGCATAAGTCGATGTTCCGCTGGCTCCGACCTGATTAATGGAGGCAGCTTTGATTCCCAAAGCAGAGATATTGGTTGCGCTGTTGATTGTGAGGGCCCCAAGGCGTGTCAAACTTCCCACTGCGCTGTCAAAGGTGATATTTCCGGTCCCTGCGGTTAACGCAAGACTTCCTGCCCCATCAACAGTATTAGCGAAGATGATGCTTCCTCCTCCTGTGCTAAGGGCTGTAGCGCCTGTTAATATCACTGCGCTTCCAAATTGAATGTTGTGGTTTGTCGTTGTGATCGATCCTGCCGATTGGACACTGCCTGCTCCACTTTGTGTAAAAGGGCCTGTCAAAGTAAAGACGGCAGGGGAAGAAAGAACGAGCGTCCCACTCACTGTTAAATTTGCTGGACCGGTATTTGTGGTATTAAGCGCGTTATTAAAGGTGACATTGGTGGCCGTAATTGAGAGGCCTGCGACTGTATTTAAATTGACAACCCCATTAAACGTGGTAATGCCTGTTCCTGCACTCTGATCGAAAGCCCCGAGAGTAAGCGCGCTTGCTGTAAAGTTATTTGTTGAATTCACAGTCATAGTTCCAAGGCGCGTGACAGCTCCAACAGCGCCTGTAAAGGTGATATTTCCATTCCCAACGTTTAAAGTTAAATTCTGGCTTCCGTTAACAGTTTTGGAGAAGAAAATATTTCCGGTTCCGGCTCCTGTATTCAAAGAAGTCACACCCCCTAAAGTCACAGGGGGTCCAAAAGAGATATTTTGACCATTAGTCATTATAGTCCCTGCAAGGGTTGTTGTCCCTGCACCCGCATCGATAAAAGCTCCATTAATTGACAAAATCAGGCCGTTTGCAATGGTGAGCAGTCCAGAGTGCGTGATCGAAAGGGGTCCACTATTTGTCGTTGTGATACCGGCATTGAGTGTAAAATTTGTCCCTGTGAGCGAAATACCGGAAGCGCTGGTTGTGCTCACAGCTCCATTAAAAGTTGTTGTGCCTGTTCCTGCGCTTTGCGTGATTGAACCTGCTGAGATGGCATTTGCCGTTACATTTGCTGCGCTGGAGATTGTGAGAGAAGCGGGAGGAGTTGTTCCACCGACAGCGCCGGTCAATGTTATGACCCCTGTTCCTCCGGTTAGCGTTAGCACTTGCCCTGCTCCATCCACAGTACTGTTAAAGGAGATATTGGCATTAGTCGATGTGATATTGCTTGTACCGATTAAGTTGACAGGACTGGGGAATATTAGGGGATTTGCTCCTGAGACGGTGATGCTTCCAATTTGAATGAGCCCGGCGCTTGTAAAGACAAGATTGGTCAGTGGAGTAGTTGCTCCGATGGAGTCTCCAAAAGAGATCGTTCCTCCAGTTCCTGCCCGAAGGGTCAAAACCGTTGCCCCATTAATGGTTCCGTTGGAAAAACTAATAGAGGCTCCTGCCGGGGTCCCGCCGTTATTTGTCGTATCAAAAGTGGGGTTCCCCGCGATGGTAATGGCTCCTTGTACACCAATGGCCTGACCGCTTGTCGTAATATTCCCATTGATGCTGACAGCAGTAGAACCGAAGTAGGCTACCTGTCCGGTTGTTGTGACTGTTGAACTTTGGATGATTGACGCCGTCGAGAATATGGTCAAACTCGATAAAGGCGTGAGCGACCCGACAGCGCCACTTAGCGTCACAACTCCGGCTGTTCCTCCTTTTAAAACTAAGCTCTGCGCTCCGTCAAGGGTGCTGGAAAAACTGATATTGGCTCCTGCCGAAGTCCCGCCGCCATTGGTTGTATCAAAGGTTGGGGACGTTGTGAGGCTGACAGGCCCTGTCATGGTAATGATCCCGCCGCTTGTCGTGATATTTCCATTGACGTTGATGGCGGTAGAGCCGGTGTAGCTTAATGCTCCGGTTGTTCTTGCCGTTGAACTTTGCGTGATGGTCGCTGCTGTCGCTGCCAGGCTTCCTACAGGCGTGGTACCTCCAACAGCGCCGGTAAAGGTCGTTATCCCTGTTCCTCCGGTCAGCGTCAGCGCCTGAGCGCCATTTAGAGTGCTGTTAAAGGAGATATTGGCATTATTAGAAGTAATGTTACTAGTTCCGGTTAAACTGACAGGACTTGGAAACGTCAGGGGATTTGCTCCTGTCATCGTAATATTATTTCCAATCTGAATGAGTGCAGCACTTGTAAAGGAGAGGTTTGTTAAAGGAGTTATCCCCCCAACAGCACCTGTAAAAGAAACAGTTCCTCCTGTTCCTGCCCGAAGTGTCAAGGCCGTTGCCCCATCGAGTGTGTTAGAAAAACTAATGTTAGCACCTGAGGAAGACGCTCCTGCGTTCGTCGTGTCAAAGGTGATCGGGGTGTTCGTGATGTCAACGAGCCCTGCCATGGTAATGCTGCCGCCACTTGTCGTGATATTTCCATTGATGTTGCTGAAGACAGAAGCCGTGTAGCTTAACGCTCCGGTTGTTCTTACCGTCGAACTTTGTGTAATGTTTTTTGCCGTTACGGTTAAACTTGTTAAAGGTGTCGTCCCTCCAACAGCATCAGAAAACTGCGCCCCCCCTGTTCCTGCTACTATAGTCAGGGCTTGTGCTCCATTCAAGATGGTACTAAAGTTGATAACGGCATTTAAGTTAGAGGTGATCACGCTTGTCCCTATCAAGCTAACAGGGCATGGAAACCCCAGCGAACTTGCTGACACCGTGATATTACTGCCGATCTGAATGAGGTTCGCGGAGATAAACGAAAGGTCTATTGGAGGAGCAGTATTTCCCACTGCTCCGCCAAATGTTATAGTTCCACCCGTTCCAGCCGTGATCGCAACTGGCGTCGCACCATTCAACGTACTTGTGAAGTCGATATTCGCCCCAGCTGGCGTCCCTCCTAAATTCGTACTATCAAAAGAAGTCGGGAAGCCACTGGCAACAACAGGCCCTGTCATTGTAATCGCGCCGCCGCTAGTTGTGACATTACTGCCCCCAATGTTAATAGCGGTTGTGCCTATATAGCTAAAAGCTCCTGTTGTTTTTGCACTTGAGCTTTGTGTGATGGTCGCAGCTGTTGCAGATAAACTCGACAAAGGTGTAACTCCACCAACCGCCCCGCTAAATGTTACAGTTCCACCCGTTCCAGCTCGGATCGAAACTGGCGCCCCACCATTCAACGTACTTGTGAAGTTGATATTCGCCCCAGCTGGCGCCCCTCCTGCATCCGTGCTATCGAAAGTCGGGCTGCCGCTGACGACAACAGGCCCCGTCATTGTAATCGCGTTGCCGGCAGTCGTAACATTACCTCCGATGTTAATAGCGGTTGTCCCTGTATAACTAAGAGCTCCTCCTACTGTTGCGGCAGTTGAGCTTTGCGTGATAGTCGCACCAGTAGCTGTAAGGGTTAAGATAGGTGTTGCTCCACCAACAGCGCCAGTTAGCGTCACAACCCCGCTTGTTCCTCCAGTTAAAGTTAAAATTTGATTACCATCGACTGTATTCGAAAAGGTAATATTGCCACCTGCAGGAGAGCCTCCACCATTCGTTGTATCAAGAGTTACACTCTCCTCTAAAGTGACCACCCCATTTAAAGCAATCGCTCCACCCTTTGTTGTGATCGATCCATTGATAAAGAGGATGAGGCCCCCACTTGGAGCTCCTGTTCCTGCGGTTAAGGTTAGACCGACCCCCGGTGTCGTCATTGCTATCGGACTCTCAATTTCAATGACTGAGTTACTTGCATTTTGCGCACAAATCGCTACATTGCTTGCCGAGCCTGTAAAAGCTGTAGGATCAATAGTAAATGGTCCACCAGTTCCACAGTTTGGCGAAGAGACATCAGCTAAAGCTGCACCTCCTCCAGTCGCAATAATGACAAGGCCGGGATCTAGCAGCCACTCCCCAAACTTTCCATGTGGAGCAGACGTGTCGACAAAGCCGGTCTGAACATCAAGCCCTATTTTCCCCGATGTTTCAACAAATCCCCCGTCACCTCCTTCAGGCCCGCCTCGGGCGCAGATCTTGCCGTTAAAATAAGTCGCGCCATCTGCCCAAACAATGACTTTTCCTCCATCTCCTATCCTCAATGCATCGGCAAACACACATGTTTCTGCGTCGAAAACTGTCTCAAGCGCTGGTCTGATATTGCCTTTTCCCTGGTAGTCTCCTCCGATGAAGGCCACTCCTCCACCAGCATCTCCAGAAACATCGATCTGGGCCCCTTTCAAATGAACATAGTCTCCTAGAAGATGGACCGTTCCTCCTTTTTCATTCTCTTGTCGATTGGAAGCGTCGATTGTGCCTTCAGCAATAACTCGTGCATGGGGTCCGCTATCAATATGGACTGTATCGGCAGCAATGCAACTGCCTGCGACAAGATGAATAACTCCACCGACTTCTTCTATCTCGGCCGCCGCAATGGCGCCATCAGTATTGACGACCATTTTAATCGCTTTTTGCGCAGTCCGCATCGAAAGTTCAACAGAGCCCCGAGCTGATTCAATCGTGCCATAGTTTGCAATCAGAGCCTCTTCGAGCTCTCCGTCCACGGCAAATTGGATCAGGCCATCTCCTGCCAAGTCGAGCGTAACGCGCTCTGCCGAGGCTAAAATAATTTTCTCAGCCCTAGCTAGAATGGTGCCGTGGTTTTGGATGATGGGGGCAAAAAAAGCAACAAAACCTTCGGGACTAGCAGCGATGGTTCCTTCATTGATGATCTGTGCTTTTTCAGCCCCTGGTTCTAGGAAGAAATGGTACTTGTCATTTAAAAAATCTTCATCCCGAATGTTCAAGGTCGAAGCTAGAAAAGAAGCTGCATTAACAGTCGCCTTTGGGCCTATATAAATGCCATTTGGATTTACGAGAAAAACACGGCCATTCGCACTCAGTTTACCTAGAAGTTTACTTGGATCTCCCCCTTTGACACGATTTAAAACGATCGATTTTCTTGAGGGTTGAACAAACTCAACGTGCTCCCCGTCTCCGATGTTAAATTTTTGGAAGTTAATGATCGCTTTATTAGAAGTTGTGACTTTAAGAGAGGATGGATCTCCAGAAGAAAAATCGGCCTGGCCGGCTGCAACCTCACCCTGCTGCGGCAAAGCAACAAGAGTCGACGATATCATCAACGTAAAGATTTGCGCCCAAATGGAGTTTTGCAACTGGCTCATTAGATACGTCTTTTTCAAAACGGCTGCCCTGTTAACTTAATGTAAGTAAATGCGCTTCTTGTAAAATCTCTATGATTCAATGGGAACCCCACATCAATACTTAAAGTCAGCGTGTAGGGACCATTGATTCTCAATCCTAATCCGCTACCCCATAGAAATGTGTTTTCTTCCGACTTTAAAAATGCCCCGCCGTGATCGAGAAAAACATCAAACTGAAGAATATCCTTCCATTTTTTCTTTAGATTAAAAACATTTTTATCTGCAAGAAAAGGAGGAGGAAGACGAAATTCAAAATTCAAATAATAACCGCTATCACCCAAGGCAACAGCTAAAGGGAACCCGCGTACTGTGTCACTGCCTCCAATATAAAGCTGCTCGGGAAGGGTCAGCTTGCTTGGGCTGAGTTGTCCAGTGCCATGAAAATAGAAGAAACAATCTTTGGGTAAATGTTGCAGCCTGTCGTAGTCGATGTTGAATTTAAAAAATCGGCCGCCGCCCCCTTTGCGAGAGCTTGAGCGATCCACTGCTTTCAATCCGCCGAGGAAATTGGGAATCCCTCCTGCGACCCGAACGGTCAGATAATCTCTTCCTTTCGAAGGAATATAATGGTCGAGTAGAGAGCCAACTGTGAGAGTCCGAAGCTTATCAAAAGAGGTGCGATGATTGAGGACAAAGTTTTGAATCTGCTTATAATCAAAGTACGAAAAAAAATCGACACTGAAAAATCGGCCTCTAAGCCAAGCTTGATTAACTTTGAATGTCGCAATGTTGGAAATTCCCTTTAGATGAAGGCTTGTAAGCTCTTCGATCTTAAATTTTGAAAAAAGGTAGGCTCCTTCCAGCGACATCCCATTCCGATTGACGGGGATCGTATACACAACGTCGGTGAAATAAAGAGCATCGACAGGAAACCCTACCACTTCAGCAATGGAAAGCGTGTCTCCCTCAGCCATCAAGCTTCCCCAATCAAGCCTTCCCCCTGCTCGAACATTTGTCGTCAGATTCCTGCCATAGTTGTTTCCATTCAGATAGAGGTGAACAGGGCGTGCATCATTAACTCGTAAAATCACATCAGCGCAACCAAACTGCTTCCCTTTTTCAAACACAGCTCCCGCCATCAGATCACTATTTTCATTGAGAAGCATGAGAGAGCGTAAAAACTGACCGTACTGGAGCGGCTTATCTTGCAGAGAAGCAAAATAACTGCGGATAAACGATTCAGAGTAATGATGATTGCCCACCACTTGAATATTTCCAAGCTTCCCTTCGATGACTTCGATGATGAGAGTCTCATTATCAATCGCTTGAGGAGGAGGGTAGGCACGGGCAAGAAAATACCCTTTTTTAGCGTAGTGCTGATCGATAATATGACATAGATCATAAATATCTTGAATCGTCAGCTCCTGATCCAAATACTCCTTGACCCACTGCACAATTTCCTCTGTCGGGATTGATTCATTCCCCTGAACCTCAATTTGTCGAATGAAAACTGCCTTATTGGAACGCATTTTCAGATGTTTTTCTGGAATGTCGATTTGGATCGGAGGCATTTCTTTATCAGGCTCAAGAGGTTTAGCCTCATACTCTTTCTCAAGCTCCCGCTCCACAACCCCCGCAGAAGGGACAGGAGGCGGAAACGCAATTACCTGAGAAGTCAAAAATGTAAGAATAAAAAGGATGAAAATCATTTTTTAGCACGTTACCAAAAAATATCTTCAGAAGACAAGAAAAAAATCTAGAGCCAGTTGCAAAACTCGCTTTGGAGGCCAAATTGGAGTTTTGCAACTGGCTCTCTAGTATAATAAATAACGCTTTCGCTTTTCGCAAAACGCTTTTCTCTCATCCGAGTCTATGGAGGCCATTTTCCAACCTGGATATTGCTCACTTGAAAATAGGTCCCAAATACGCGTTGTTCCATTCACATGGCAAAACATCGCTTTCTTGTTGGCGGAGAGTTTTGTCAGCCTCATCAATACTTCGTGAGGATAGAGCGATTTGAGGATTCCCATGATTAAATAACCTGTCGTAACAGGACGAAATCTTCTTTTATCCGTCACAACCAGTCGAATGCCATGACACTCCTGTTGTTTGTAAGGTCCAAAAAACGGTTTAAAATGAAACGGCAAAAACTTAACGCCGGCAAGTTTTTGCCGATTTAAAGCAGCGGCAAGCTGATCGGCATCGATCCAGGGCGCCCCCACAATCTTAAAAGGCAGCGTATACCCCACCCCAATGCTCACAAGTTCAAGCTCTCCTAGCAGCCCCGTTGCAGGATAATAAAAGGGGGTATCAATTTCAGGAATTTGCGGGCTGGTTGGAACCCATACCAGTCCTGTCTCTTCAAAGGACATCTCCCGTTTCCACCCTTTCATTGAGATGACCTTCAAGGAGCAGTGGGTTGCTGACTCGGCATTAAAAAACTGAGCAAGTTCGCCAATAGTCATCCCATGGCAATAAGGAACATTTAGGTAACTCACAAATGACTTTTGCCTTTCTTCAAGCAAAGGCCCATCTACAACGACTCCTCCCATAGGATTGGGTCGATCCAGCACAATCACTTGAATGCCCCGTTTTGCGGCCTCTTCCATCACATAATAGAGTGTCGTGGTATACGTATAGCTGCGAGCCCCAACTTCCTGAATATCGTAGATAATTACATCGATTCCCTCGAGCATCTGATCTGTAGGTCTTCGATGATCCCCATGAAGACTGTAGCAAGGAATTTTTCCTTTTCCATCGACAACATGTTCACCCGCATAAGAAGAGCCTGCAAACCCGTGTTCCGGGGAGAACAAAGCGACAACTTGATAAGACCCCTCGTGCTCAATGAGTCGATCGACCGTTAACTTAAGCTCGCTATCAACCCCCGTGTGATTTGTCACAATCGCAACCCGCTTTCGATTTAGATCTGCAAGATACGATTCTTTTAAGAACTGATCGACGCCCAGTTGTACTTTGGGCGCAGAGATAAGAGATGCACAAAACAGAAAGAATATAAGAATTATTTTCATCGTGATTCCAGAAACCGTTTTAATCGCCGAAACATCAGACTTTCAATAAACTCCTCCGAAAAAGCAGCGCGCAGGATCTGATAGAGCTTAGGGTAGCATGCCGGTGTTGAAAACCCCTCATAGAAAAAAGGTTTTAGGGAAGCTCTCTCAGGGGCGACGTCGATCTCTGAAAAAAAATCTGCCCCCAGACATAGTTGATCGGCGATCCCTAATTTTTGAGCGTGCCGAATATGCTTCAGCAAATCCTCAGGGCCGTCTGATCCTAAAAAATACCGAACTAAATTCAGTCCTATGATTCCCCCTCGCCCAGCAATTGCTTCTGCTAAATGATCTGGCACATTTCGTAAATGAGAACAAACTGCTCTAAAGTTGCTGTGGCTTGCAATTGGGGTCACATGAAGCGTTTCTATCTCTTTTAAAATCTCCTCTGCCAAGCTGTCGGAAGCATGACTTAAATCGACCGCGATCTTTTTTCCACTCATCCATTGAAGAAGGACTCTCCCATCTTCTTTCAGCCCTACTTTTGTATTTGTTCCACCTCCAAATCGATTCTCCTCATTCCATGTTAAACTGAGATAAACAATCGGATGCCTTTTCCACCACGATTCTAGTCTAAGCAGCCCCTGCTCAAGAGGTTCTTTCTCTAAGCAAAAACTTGAGCTATTTTCAATTGCCAGGTAAGCAGTCAGTGCCATTTTTGGAAGATGCGTAAAAATTTCAAACTGCTTTGTCCCAAGTAATACCGAGTCGGAACTTGTCTCTGTAAAAATCGGAAACGTCTGTTCAACAACTCCTCCCTTTTCTAAAAGAAGAAGAGACACCTGTGATTCAGGGTCAAAGGGTGTCCGTCCTTCTTTTTCAACAAGGTAGGAAAGAAGATCGCAATGGAAGTCAGCAACGCGCATATCACAATCATGATCTCTTTAAGAATAAATTCAAAGGTGCTATGAGGTAAAAAGATGCTTAAATTGATTCTCCTTTTAGGCCTTGTCAGTTTTTTCGCGGATATCACTTACGAAGGCGCTCGCAGCATTGTCGGCCCCTTCTTTGCGCTTCTTGGCGCATCGGGCGCTGTCGTCGGCACCTTTGCAGGGCTTGCTGCATTTGCAGGATATGGCATTCGAATTATCTCCGGATGGGTTGCAGATCGAACTCAAAACTACTGGCTTTTAACTGCGATCGGTTATCTCTGCAATCTCGTCGTCGTTCCTCTCTTTGCCCTCGCAGGTAGCTGGCAGACCGCTGCTATCCTCCTCGTCTTAGAACGCGCGGGCAAGGCACTACGCACCCCTTCTCGAGATGCAATGCTCTCCTATGCTTGCAAGAGCGTCGGACGGGGGTGGGGCTTTGGACTGCATGAAGCCTTCGACCGGTGCGGCGGACTTCTCGGCCCTCTGATCATGTTTGGAATTTTATCTTCAGGTCCCCATTTTAAAATGGCCTTTGCAATCCTGGCGATTCCAGCTGCTTTTGCTCTTCTAACCCTCTATGCAACGTACCGGCAATTTCCCCACCCTGAAGTTGCTGAACCCTCTCAAACTCCCTTCTCACTTCGCAATTTCTCACGCCTCTTTTGGATTTTTCTTGGAGCCTCTGCCTTATTTGGGGCCGGCACTTTAGATTTTGCATTGATTTCGTACCACCTTCAAAAACAGGCTATTGCCTCCACTTCTCATATCCCTCTTTTTTACGTTGGATCGATCGCCATCTCCGCTCTTTTCGCCCTTGTCGGCGGAAAGTGGTTTGATAAAACACCAAAATTCTCTCTTTATTTCGGTGTTATTCTAGGCAGTATTAGCCCTTTATTTCTCTTCCTTGGGAACACGACTGAACTGTGGATCGGCATTGCCTGCTGGGGGATTGCCCTCGGAACCCAAAATGCCCTTTTCCGAAGCGTCATTGCCCATTTAGTCCCGCCGCAAGAGCGCAGTACTGGCTACGGCTTGTTCGGCGTCGTTTTTGGACTTGCTTGGTTCCTCGGCAGCACTCTCATCGGCGTGCTTTACGATGCAGCCATTGCTCTTAGCGCTTGCACAAGCTTGGCGCTGCAACTCCTCGCCCTCCCTCTGATTAGAAAACTCCGTTTTGAGTTATAGAATCTTGCTCTATAACTCATTTTTACGTATAAACATGAGTTATAGAGAGGATGTTTATCCGTTGACGGAAGAAAACCAAATGCTTTAGCGCTTGAATGAATTCCGCTACTTTGTTAAACTATTTTTGTCTTAACAGACTAGCCGCTGGAATGGCGGGTAAAAGCCTGTTGGAGCTGCCCTTAAGTTGGGAGCTATGAATCAGGAATCTCGTGCCCTTTAGGGCCGAGAGGTTCAACACTCATGTCATGGAACTGGAAACTGCCTGATTGGCCAAAATTTAATTATAATCCCGACGCCCTCTCCCAAAAAGCGCCTTAGTTAAAACGGGAGAGTTGCGCCATACCCGTTATCGACTAAATCTTAGAAGCTGTCTTAAAACTCAGGTTTCGTCGCTTTTTGAGCCAATTTTCGCTTTATTTGGTGGGGGTAATATACGAAAGTTGATATTACCCCCACCAAATAAAGCGAAAATTGGCTCAAAAAGCGACGAAACCTGAGTTTTAAGACAGCTTCTAAGAACTAAAAATCAAGGTTCCAGCGGACTGTCAGCCCCTGGATCCCCACCACAGAGTTATTAATGAATGTTTGCTTGGCCGCGGCGGGAGTTCCCTGAGATGTCCGGAATACCTCGTGAAGGTTCGACCAAAAGTTAAGTTCGTAGCCTATGAATAATTCTGTACGATAGTTCTCAAAGGCCATCTGCCATGAAGGGCCTGCTAAAGCCTGGAAATGAGGAACGAGGCGAGTATCATGATAATGGACATTGCGCAAAGGAAGAGCTGTATTGAATGTGCCTCCTCCATTTGCTGAAGACCTCTGTTTGTTTACGTTATGGTATCCTCCCGCATAGCAAGCTCCTGAAACCTGTCCCGTGAAGTAGATCCCCCCTTTTCCCAAAAACCAATCCAGAATAAGCCCAGCTCGAATGCCAGCGCCCGTAAATCTCCAATGGCTGTGCAAATGGCTGGTCTGTCCCTGCGTGTCCTTGTAATCAATTTCCCAGTTCTGACGAAGCCAAGAGACAGTCGCCCCTCCATAGATCCCCATCCGAAGATGAGGATTTGGATAGAAACGACGCGTGCAAAGCCATTCCACTAAATTGAGTTTCAGCTCAATTGAACTGCGCGCTTTTGCAAGAGGGACCCCTTCCGCTGCATCAAAATTTGGCTGAGGCCATGTCCCATTGAGAAAACGAGTAGAAGAGTCGGGCGCATGGGTTTCATCCTGCCCCGTTCCCTTAAAATAGGTCCATGTAATAAATGCATCCCAGTAATGAGGCGCATTAAAATACCCGAAATTCAGCCGAACCCCAGGGTCCCATCCAAAATCGATATTTTTATAATGCCCTGTTCCTTCAGTTGGATTTCCCCAGGCTGCATTTTTCATGCGAAGAGCATAATCCAAAGCCCCTTCACTCACCGTCCAATATAGAAACTCGACATTGGTGAAGAGAACCTTCTTATCTTTGCTGAAAAGATCTGTGTCATAACTTTTTTTAACAGGCGGCGCATCAGCATAAACAACCGCTGTCAAAACTAATAACCCAAGTCCTATCTTTCGCATGCTTTTTCATATACGAGAGCGGGAATTTTCTAGCAAAGATCTTTTTCGTAGATGCTTCTCTTACAACCCCATGCTTCTTTCTCACCTGTTTTTGTAAACCCATTTTTCACCAAAATTCGGATCGATGGTTCATTATCTTGACGTACTGTTGCAACCACATGTGAAATAACCTTGCTCACTGACTTACCATCGACCTCCTCGCTGATTTCATATTTTTGCGCCTGAAGGTAAGGAAGCCATTTTTGCATGACAGCTTCCACAGCTTGCGATCCATATCCTTTCTGCTGATAGTTCTTGTGAATAATGAAAGCAATTTCCGACTCTCCTGGATGATCACCGAACCCAGCAACGATATGTCCAATAAACTGATGTGTCGGCTGATGGTAGATGGCAAAAGCACTAAATGGATTTCCCTCCTTCCACCGCTGGACCAACACTTGAATTCTCTTTGCAACAGCTGCCGTTTGTTCCTGCTTCCACTCTTCAAGTGTCTTTTTAGAAAGTCGTTCTTCATTGTCCGTAAACATCTTCATGGTCTCAGGATCTGTGTAGAGGCCAACATAGTCTGCTCGATTATTTTCACTCACAGAGCAAAGCACTAAATCTTTTGTGTTCATTCGAACATCAATCCCTTGCCCTTCTTTTTTCAGCCATCCTCCTTCGAAAATAGGTGAATAACCATCCATGTCATTTGATGAAATTACTGCTGCCATAAAACGCTCCTGTTTTTTAAATGGAGAATTCTACAGTCAATTGTCTTATTTTTCACATGAAATCAGTGATCGGGGTTTGGAGAAACTTTTCAAGAGGAATACCTCCTGCTCCAACAATTAAAACTCGCGACGGCTTAAATTGGTGAGAAAAAAGATCAATTCCGGAGCGATTCAAAGCGGTGTGTTGACTTTTGACTTCAATCACAGTGATCTTTTCACTATCTTGAAGCACAAAATCCACTTCTTTATCTCCCTCGCGCCAATAGAACACTTCGATGGATGTTCCGCGAGCGCTATTTAAAAGGTACGCTCCGACGGCAGATTCAACAACCCTTCCCCAATAAGCATGATCTTTTTTTGCGTCCTGAAATGTCTTCGAGTTTTGGGCGCTCATAAGCGCTGTATTGAATACACAAAATTTTGGACTTGATCCTTTTTGCCTCACTTTCTGCCCAGCAAATTTTTGCAGCCCCTTGAGTAAACCAGCACCTGCTAATAGCTCAAGATAATGGGCAAGAGTCGTTGTATTACCCGCATCTTGAAGCTCTCCTAAGATTTTAGAATAAGAGAGAAGCTGCCCAGAATAACTACAACCTAGTTGAAATAATCTTCTTAGCAAAACAGGCTTGTTCACCTGAGTCATTAATAGAATATCTCGTGAAATTGTCGTTTCAATAAGGGATTCATTGATATAGTTGGTCCACCTTGATGGATTACTTAAACTTGCAAGAGAAGCAGCGCCAGGATACCCACCAAAATAAAGATATTTATCCAATGACCAGCCAAAATTTTTATGCATCTCTCCAAAGGACCAGTGAGTCATCGGAATGACTTCAAAACGGCCAGCCAAGCTCTCAGACAACCCTTTTTGAACTAACCAAGGAGAAGAGCCTAAAATGATTACAAATAGATTGATTCCATTTCGCGTATCTTCATCCCAAAGAAATTTAATCGTGTCTGACCAATGAGGAATTTTTTGTACTTCATCAATAATGAGAAGAGCCCCTTTAGGTGATTTAACTTTGCTTCTTGCAACTTCCCATTGCTGACGTAGCCAGGCTAGATCTTGCAGCGTCGCCAAATCAGCAGAGATATAATGACATGGCTTACGAATTGCTTTTGCCGCCTGCAGGGCAACCGTTGTTTTCCCCACCTGCCGGGGACCTAGAAGGGTCTGTATGAATCGACGACGCTCTCTCAATCGATCCATCAATTGATGGAAAATAGGACGTTTTTTCATCATAGGAGGTTCCTTTTTTTACTCACCCTATTGAGTAATTTTACTCAATGTATTGAGTAAAATCAAGAGCTGAATTATTAGACTTCCTTTCTCTATAATGGGCTGATGTGGAAGCTACTCATTTTATTTTTGTCATGTGGTCTATTGCTCCATAGCGAGCCGCTGACGCCTATCAAGAAAAAAACTCCAGTTGTTGTTCTAGGAGGTGGTATAGCAGGGATGACCGCCGCTCTGCAGCTGTCGCAGGCAGGCATGATGCCCCTTGTCATTGTGGGCCCCTCTCCGGGGGGCGTCATCACCGTCTCGCATGAAGTGGAAAATTGGCCAGGAGATATTCTCATTAGGGGGGCTGATCTTGCTGATCGCTTTGAACAGCAACTCAAAAACCGGGAGGTTGAGCTTTTATCTGCCGTGGCAACGGATGTTGATTTTTCCCACCGTCCCTTTTTAATTAAAGCCAAAAATCCTCTTGTTCCTACCGAATCGTATGAAATTGAGGCGCCCTGTTGCATCATTGCTTTAGGGGCAACGCCTAAATTACTCCAGGTTCCTGGAGAATCGGCCCTTTTATATAAAAAAATCTTTACTTGTGCTCCTTGCGATGGCTTTCGGTTTAAAGATCAAACCGTTGCCGTGATCGGAGGCGGCGAAGCAGCTCTAGTGGAGGCTCATTACCTTGCAACTCTAGCCAAGCAAGTTTATGTCATCGTGCGAGGAGATCAGTTCAAAACCATTCAACCTTCTCTTAAAGAAAAGCTTTTCTCAAAATCCAATGTTAAAATTCTTTACCAGACAACTGTCCAGCAATTCGAAGAGACCTCGGCCGGCATTAAACTCTACCTTAACCCTCAAGAAACCCTTCTTGTGCAAGCGGCCTTTCTGGCCATTGGATCTCATCCTAACACACAAATTCTCAAACAATCTCTTAAACTTGATCCGCAGGGATATGTGATTCTCGAAAGGGGGCAAATGACCTCGATTCCAGGCGTTTTTGCAGCAGGAGATGTTTCAGATCGGGTTTATAAACAGGCCAGCACTGCGGCAGGAGACGCCACAAAAGCTGCGCTGGACGCTATCTCCTTTCTTTCCAATGCCCCTCCACTACCGGTAGCAGCATCTACTTCACCTCCTTCTGAGCCAACTGAAATTTTAAGCCTGGCAAACCTCCGCTCTATTCTTCAGACAGCTCATAAACCAGCAATCCTCTACTTCTATTCTCCCTCCTGCTCTCCCTGCCGCTCATTTCGGCCACTTTATCAGAAATGGGCTCAAGACTTTGGCTCTGTTGCCTCGTTTCTAAAAATCAATGGAGAAACATCTTCCGCCTGTTTCAAAGCCTATAATGTACAAGCCATCCCAACCATCTTGGTTTTGGATCCAGATGGACATATTGCTTACCGTGCAACCGGCATTTCCCACATGTCAGAAGTTTTAGTATATTTGGAAAAATTGAAAAATTAGAGAGTTATACTGCGCCCACCCCAAAAGTGTGAATTTCGGCTAGCGCGAAAGCTCCCTAGGATCGACGATCGCAAATTGGTTAGTATTAATCCAATACTAACCAATTTGCGATCGTCGATCCTAGGGGCTTTGGCGCAGCCCAAATTCACACTTTTGGGGTGGGCGCAGTATAGTTGCAAAAGCGCGGATTTGGCCTCAAATTGGAGTTTTGCAACTGGCTCTAGAACCTTGCTTCTTTCCGATGGCAATAAGGTATTTCCCCATTTTTGCCATAATAGTCCTGATGATAGGCCTCTGCTGGGTAGAAAAGAGAAGCCGGTTCAACCTCGGTTGTCACTTTGAGCCCTCGCCGTTTTAAAAGGTCTATCAGTTCAAGGGCAACAGTTTTTTGTTCCTTGGTCAGATAAAAAATCTTCGATTGATATTGAGGCCCGCGGTCAGGACCTTGCCTTTCTTGCTGCGTAGGGTCGTGGATTTCAAAAAACTCTTTTGCAACTGTTGAATAGCTCGTCTTCCTAGGATCAAAAATCACTTCAATTGCTTCAACATGTCCTGTGCTGCCTGTGCACACTTCCTCATAGGTCGGATCGACAACGGCCCCTCCAATGTATCCTACCGCTACGCGAATCACTCCGGGAATTTTCTTCATGTAATACTCAACACCCCAAAAACATCCCCCTGCAAAAATCGCACGCTCATACCCTTCTTCTGTATAAGCAGCCGCAAATGTCAGAGAAAGAGAGTTGACACAATGTCTTGTATTCTTAAGCGTGATTCTCTCTCCCAAGAACAGATGACCCAGATGAGCTCCGCACCGATGACACCGAATTTCTGTTCTTTCTCCATCAGGATCGGGCCTTCGATCAATCGCTCCTGCAATTTCATCATCAAAACTTGGCCAACCGCATCTAGAGGCAAACTGGTCCGATGTTAGATAGAGAGGCGCATCGCACCGCTTACAGACATAAACACCCAGCGATTGCTGATTGTTGTACTCTCCGCTGCCTGGATATTCCGTCCCGCAGTGGACAATAATTTCCTCTTCTTCTTGTGAAAGCTTATGGTACCGCTTCATGCCCATTCCCTGCTTTGTCTTCACATCATAACTGTTTTAACATCCACTGAGCAAAAATATATTTCCAATTCCATCCAATTTTTTTATTGAGAAGAATTGATAAAACTTAACCTTTACTAGAAAGGGAGGGATGGATATAATTGTGATCCTAAAATTCCAAGAGATAAATACACATGGCCGTTAATTTTAGAACATCTGCTAATTCAGCAAGTTATGACCCACCTTTTCAGGGAAAAAATACCTTGGAAGGTAGTGAAATGACTCAGCGGCAGCGGATGAAACAGATAGCTGAACAAATTAAAGCCATAAAGGGACGTGTCTATTGCTTTATCGGAAAGACAGCCAACGAACCTCTCCCCACCACAGAAGGAGCCATTTGGATTTCAGCAGACATTGAATACATCAGCAAAGCATATGAAGAACCTGTACCCCCCGAACGAATTCACATTCAAGGTGATTTTAATGAACCTGACACTGAAAAAAGCGGCCTTATCGAGATAAACCATCTACTCGATACAGTTGTCGTTGACAAAACCACCTGCCATTTTTTTACGAAAGGAGATTTTATCTCCCGTTTTGCAAAACTCTTAAAACCCTCTTCAGATAGCACACTAATTTTTGAAGTGTCCCCTTATCTCTGCCAAAGAGATCCTGCGATCTCATCACCAGAGAATCACTATGGAGTTCTTTGTCTTCCCCCAAAAGATTTAAAAGATAAAATTGATTATTATCAGCTATACAGAGAGAAAACCGGCCCAGAACAAGTTGAGCAAGAATTTTTACAATATGTCCAACAAAGGACCTCTGACCCAAACCTTCGAAGTCGAGAAAAATATCAGAAGGATCCAGAACTTCTAAGGGATAATTTTAAGGCATATGTTGTAACAATAAAAATGAAAATTGTCTCTTATGAATCACAGATGTTTGAATGGGCGCGGAATGATACGCAACGGCATTTAGAAGAATTATTCAAAGATGTTAAGCGTTTGAATGATATACAGTATCCTTACCTGACGCGAGTATGTATAGCCGATGTTTTTGTGGCTAAGAAGCTATCTTAAAATTCAGCTTCTAAAGGAATCCGATAGTGTCAAGAACAGTCAGTGTCTTTACTCTCGCCATGATCAATGTGGCTGCTGTCAGCAGTGTGCGGAATTGGCCTACAATTGCTGAATACGGTTTTGCTTCTCTTTTTTTCTTTGCCCTTGCCGCTATTCTTTTTTTCATTCCTGTCTCAATGGTTTCCGCAGAACTGGCGACGGGATGGCCTAAAACCGGCGGTGTGTTTGCATGGGTCAAAGAGGCGTTTGGGCATCGAACGGGATTTCTAGCTGTGTGGCTTTTGTGGGCTGAAAATGTGATTTATTACCCTGCCCTTTTATCTTTTATCTCGGGGACCATTGCTTATATCATAAATCCAACGCTTGCCTCTAATCCCTTCTACACATTAGCCCTTGTCATTGGTATTTTTTGGGCAACAACCTTTGCGAATCTCCTTGGGATGAAAGCCTCTGGATGGATCAGCACATTTGGAGTTATCGGAGGAACAATTATTCCAGGAGGGCTGATTATTTTACTTGGAATTCTCTGGATCTTCTCAGGAGCCCCAACTCAAATCTCCTTCACTTTCGACAGCTTTATCCCCGATATGAGCTCTCCTTCTCAGCTCGTTTTCTTCTCGGGAGTTTTGCTAGCTCTTGGAGGGTTAGAGATGTCGGCAGTCCATGCGCGTGAAGTGCAAAATCCTCAAAAAAATTATCCCAGAGCGATTTTACTCTCTGCCCTTCTGATTTTTGGGCTCTATGTTTTGGGAGTGCTGGCCATTGCGGTCGTGATCCCTGAAAACCAAATCAGCCTCGTCGCAGGCTCACTTCAAGCCTTTTCTGTATTCGTAAGCGCGTATAACTTAAATTGGCTGACCCCGCTCATTGCGATTTTACTTTCTTTGGGAGCCTTTGGAACTTTAAGCACCTGGATCGCAGGCCCAAGCAAAGGACTTCTCGGAGCTGCTCAAAGTGGAGATCTCCCTCCTTTTTTTCGAAGACTTAATCGGCATGGAATGCCTGTTACTCTTTTAATTACCCAGGCTATTATCGTTACCTTGTTCTCTCTTGTCTTTCTCATCATGCCCACCGTAAGCTCTGCCTACTGGATCTTGAATGCCATGATCGCTCAGCTCTACCTTGTGATGTATGTTCTAATGTTCGCAGCAGCAATTAAGCTGCGCTATAAACGCCCTGAGGTTGAAAGAGCTTATAAAATTCCCGGCGGCATTGTGGGGATGTGGTGCGTAGCTGGGCTTGGACTCATCGGTTCGATAGCCACTTTTTTCATCGGCTTTTTTCCCCCAGCGCAAATCCTCACAGGGAACACGATCTTCTACGTCACATTCCTAGCCTTGAGTGTCATTTTAGCGTGCCTAGCCCCTTCGATCATTCTCCGGTTTAAAAAACCGGAGTGGACGCATTTAGAAAGATAACCTACTCCAGCTCCCAGCCGCCGCCGAGGGCTTTATAGAGAGAAACGAGATTGAGAAGAGAGGCTGTGTCGCTACTCAGAAGCTGCTGCTCAGAGTTGTTGAGCTGCCGCTCGGTATCAAGAAGGTTGAGGAGACTGACAAGCCCTGTTCGGTGCCGCGCCTTGCTTAAAAAAACGAGATTGTGATAGCTGCTAGTTGCTTCCTTTCTTTCCTTGACAGTAGCAAGGCTTTGAGAGTAAGCCATGATGGCGCTTTCGGTCTCTTCAAGGGCGCTTAAAACCGTTTGTTGATAGGTGTGGGCAGTCGCTGCCGTCTCGGCTCGTTTTGCTTTTAAGTTGCCCATGAGGCGGCCTCCTTCAAAGACTGGCATATTAATATCCCCTCCAAGAGCCCAGGTTCGGCTGCCTAAAGAAAAGAGGTTTTTGACCATGAGCGACTGAAAGCCTCCGTCTCCAATGAGCGTGATCGTTGGGAAAAAGGAAGCGACGGCAACTCCGATATTGGCAGTTGCTGCCGCTAAATTCCGCTCCACTCTTCGAATATCGGGTCTTCGACGGAGTAGATCGGATCTTAACCCGATGGCAACCGCTTCCGGCACTTTGGGTAAAGGACTGTAGGGTAAAAGTTCGTGGGTGAGGGTTTCAGGAACCTCGCCAACGAGGACAGAGAGCGCATAGATAGCGCGATAAATCTGCGCCTTCACATCGGGAAGGATCGCCCGTTCACTTGCAAGATCTGCCTGAATATTTTCATAGTCAAGACGGCTGACATATCCTGCCTGGAGCTGCTTGTAGATAATCGCCTCTTTTTGTTCTAAAAGATGGATATTTTCCTCTACTAGCTGAAACTGCCTTTGAAAACTTCTGACCTCCATGTAATTGCGGGCAATCTCTGCCATCACAGAAATGAGGGTATCATTTCTTGCTTCAATCGCACTTCCCACAATCGCATTGGCCGCTTCAACAGCCCTACGGGTTTTTCCAAAGAGGTCAATCTCCCACGATGCGTCAAAGAGGGCGTTATAGAGGTTTTGAATTTGGGGAACCTGCGCCTGAAAGGGGAGGCCGGAGACTGTCGATACAGTGCCGGGAACACTGCCAGTACTAGGCCCAATGGCAAAAACGGGGCCATTTTTACTAAAGTAGGTTTTCGTGGCATTGACATCGGCCCCGATTTGTGGAAAGAAGGAGGAGGCTGCAACTTGCCTCAAGGCACGGGCTTGCAAGATATGAGACTCAGCAGTTAGGACATCGTTATTGTACTCGGCTGCCTTTTCGATGTATTTGGTGAGGAGCGGCTCATCAAACACCTTCCACCACTTGAGCTCTGGAGCCTCGTTTGAAAGCATCTTTGGATGTACCGCCCACGCATCCGACACCGTATTTTCAGGAGGTTGGTAGTTGGGACCAACAGCGCACCCCGTAAGAAATAAAGTGAGAGCCAGTTGCAAAACTCGCTTTGGGATGCAAATTCGATGGTTTTCTTGCTGATTCGGTTTTGTCGCAAGTTGACATATTTGCAACTGGCTCGTGAGTAAGATTTTTCTCATTCGAGTCTCCTACGAAAAAATGCATCGGCGCCGAGGATATTAAATAGACTAATCACGATCAGCGGCCACATGTTGTGCAGAACCATTTTTGCCGGCATGGCCTTTAGGAAAAGCCCTTTTGAAATCACCAACATATATTTTAACGGAATCAGGTAGGTGAAAGGCTGGAGCCACGTGGGCATATTTTCAATAGGTGTTGCAAACCCCGACATCAATACCGATGGCATCATGAAGACAAAGGTGCCAAGCATTGCTTGCTGTTGAGTTGAAGCAAGTGAAGAGATAAACAGGCCAATACCGCTAATGGAGCAGACAAAGACAAAAAGACTGAGCATATAGAGCAGTAAAGAACCCGTGAAGGGAACTCCCAAGATTAAGGTCCCGACGGCGAGCATGAAGGCCCCTTCCAAAAATCCAATGATGATACCGGGAATAATTTTCCCAATCAAAATTTCAATCGGCACAAGAGGCGAGACAAGGAGTTGATCAAAGGTCCCGAGCTCTCTTTCACGCGCAACCGACTGGGTTGTGACCACCAAACAGGTGAGCATCGATAAAACGCCGACAAGACAAGGGATATTATACCAAAAATAAAGGGTGTTCGGATTGAACCACGTGCGAGGCACTAAATCGACATTTTGAATTTTAAGCTCTGCTGCAGCCGTGTAGTCATTATTAAATTGATCGATGATTTGACTCGTGTAGCCAGCCACGATTTGGGCTGTATTCGATTTTCGTCCATCGAAAATCAACTGGACAATCGCTGGGTTTCCAGCGTCTAGGTTGCGAGAGAACTGTTCATCGATTGAAACCACCATGACCCCTTTTTGAAGATCGACGAAAGGGGCTATCTCTTCGACGCCTTTCAAAAAAATAATCCGCTGGTTAAAGATCTTGGCTCCATAAAATCTTTCTACAAGCTCAAACCCTTGCTCTCCATTATCCCGATTGAGAATTCCAATCGGAACATTTTTTACATCGAGCGTTGCGGCAAACGTAAAGATGAATAGCTGAATAATCGGAGGGAGCAAAATCGAAATTCGAACCTTCCGATCTCTCAAAACCATCAAAAGTTCTTTCCAAATCAGAGCGGCAATCCGTTTCAATCTAACCTCTTCACCGTTTTAAATGCTGTAATGACAAAAAAGATGAGTCCGATTGTTGCAATTGCAGCCATGTCCAAAAGTACCAGTTTCCAGACATTGCCCACGAGAAAAAGGGTTTGAAGGCTTTGGACAAAATACTTGGCCGGAACGATGTACGTTAAAACTTGGATCCAGGGAGGCATGCTGTGAATTTCAAAGAGAAACCCCGACAAGATATACGCAGGCAAAAAAGCGACGATCAGCGTAATTTGATAAGCAAAAATCTGGTTTTTAGTAAGCGTCGAAATCATAAGCCCAAGCCCTAAAGAACACCCTAAAAAGACGGCTGATGCAAGAGTGAGCAGCCAGAGAGAGCCGCGAAGCGGCAGGTCATAGATGAAGACTGAAATAAAAACACAGAGCGCCATTGATACCATCCCAAGGATGAAATAAGGAACAACCTTTCCAACCACAAGCTCCCAGATTCCTACTGTCGTCGACATCATTGCTTCCATCGTTCCCCGCTCCCATTCTCTTGCAACGACAAGAGCTGTTAAAAGAGCGCCGATAAGAGTCATAATAATGGCAAGAGATCCCGACAGCAGAAAAAAGCGGCTCTCAAGCTGCTCGTTATACCAGTAACGGGGCGCGGTGCGAATCAAGGGAATATTTTTTGAAAACCCTGTTGTGATCGCCTCCTGCGTGAGCCAATTTTGAAATACCCCCAGGGCATAGTTTTGCACAAAGTTGGCGGTATTCGTCTCGCTTCCATCGGCGATCACCTGAATAGGGGCGATGACATCAGGACGGCTCCGATATTGGGTAAAATAGGAAGGAATGACAAAGATCCCTCGAAGAGATCCACGGATGAGATCATCGACAAGCTCCCGTCTGTCGCGCGCAACTTTTACCTCAAAATACCTCGAATCGGTAAGCGCCTGAGCAAACCCTTGCGCATCAGGAGCTGTATCTTCTAAAACAAGCCCCACTCTCAGGTGATTTAAATCGAGAGAGACTCCATATCCATATAAAAACATCAAGAGAAGAGGAAGAAAGACCGTGATCAAAAGCGTGCTAGGGTCTCGGATAATTTGAAGAAATTCTTTCCTCATCACCGCTCTTAAACGGCGCGCTCGCCCTTCTCGAACTTCGAGAAGGAGCTCATGGATTTGCGGCATCGTATTTTTCTATCATTTGTACAAATGCATCTTCGAGAGTTGGATTTGGGTTTTGAGGCGATTTTACCCTGTCTTTAAGAGCATCCGGAGTATCCATATTGATGATTTTTCCTCGATAAACAAGAGCGACTCGATCGCAGTATTCGGCTTCATCCATGAAATGGGTCGTCACCATAATGGTCACTCCTTTACCAACAAGGCCATTGATGTGGTTCCAAAATTCACGTCGCGTGATCGGGTCGACGCCTGAAGTCGGCTCATCGAGAAAAAGCACTCTAGGGTGGTGCATGTTAGCGCACGCTAAAGCAAGCCGCTGCTTATAACCTAGGGGAAGCATCTCTGCAGTCATCGACAGATAAGGCGTTAAGCCAAAGATTGCAATCATTTCATCAATTGCCTCCCACTTCAACCGATTGACGAGATTGTAAATTCCTGCAAAAAAATCAAGATTTTGAGCAACGCTTAAATTCCCATAGAGAGAAAACTTTTGAGCCATATAGCCGATGTGAGATCTAGCGACAGCACGCGCACTGAGGAGATCGACTCCACTCACAAAAGCCTCTCCCGTTGTAGGGCGAAGAAGGCCGCACAACATTTTAAATGTGGTCGTCTTCCCAGCACCGTTGGGCCCTAAAAGCCCAAAGATCTCCCCTTTCTTCACTTCAATCGAGATCTTTTCTGCTGCCGTAAACGATCCAAATTTTTTCGTCAGCTGCTGTGCCAAGATCACGGTTCCTCCGTCATCCTTAATAAATGGCGTTTTTTCAGCGAGCTCCGATTCCCCTCCAGGGCCTCCTCCTAAAATATCGATAAAGGCATCTTCAAATCTGGGCTGCACCTTCTCCAAGTTCCACTCTTTGGAGGGAGCCTCTCCTTTCCTCAAGACAATGCGCAGATCGCGCCCTTGAATGACCCCATCCATCACGCTTTTTTCTTTTAATACATCAAATAAAAGCTTCCGTCGATCCCCTTGGATCTGCGTAATTTTAAAAGTGCGCCCGGAGACACGCTCCGTCAGCTGCTTCGGATTTCCGCAGAATAGCAAAGACCCTTCGTTCAATAACAGAACCGTATGGCACCGCTCCGCCTCATCTAAATAGGCCGTGCTCCACATAACTGAAATCCCTTCTTCAATCAGATTATAGACCATTGCCCACAGCTCACGCCTAGAGATAGGATCAACTCCCACACTCGGCTCGTCTAAGAGAAGGAGCGCAGGTTTTTTGACGAGCGCGCATGCAAGCCCAAGCTTTTGTTTCATCCCTCCTGAGAGCGCTTTGGCAAACCGATCTGTAAACGAAGTAAGTGCTGTAAATTTTAAAAGCTTTTCAAAAGTCTTCTTCCGCTCCTCTCCTAAAACACCCCTCAGATCGGCGTAGAGGTTTAAGTTTTGAAGCACCGTCAGATCTTCATAGAGCCCAAATTTTTGGGGCATGTATCCTATGAGATAGTGAATAAAATTGCTATCCCGAATTGTGTCATACCCCTCAATGGTAATTGACCCTTGAGTTGGTTTTAACAACCCCGCAAGAAGACGGATAAGCGTTGTTTTTCCAGCTCCGTCAGGGCCGACAAGTCCAATGATCTGCCCCCTTGGAATGGTCGCATGGATCTCTTTAAGCGCCGGCGGCCGGTCCAATGAAAACCGTTTGGAGAGATTCTGAATTGTTGCCAGCGCTTCATCTGCCATTAGGGCTCTTAAATAACCTCAGTTTCACCGTCACAGGCATCCCCTGAACAAGTCCCCGATCTGGATTATCAGCATAAATGCGTAGCCGGTACACAAGATCGGTTCTCAGCTGGGCAGTTTCAACTGTTTTAGGGGTGAATTCAGCGACAGGAGAAATGAAGCCAACAGTCCCCGAATAGACAGTCCCATTTTTAATGTCGGTATAAATTTCAGCCGGCATTCCATAATAAACTTGCCCTAGGTACGGCTCATCCACAAACGCTCGAATCCAGACCGGTGAGCTGACAGAGAGAGTATAAACAGGGTCGGCAGGATTGACGACTGTTCCAGGCTCCCGGATCCGTGTTAAAATCACCCCGTCCGTTGGCGCATACGCTTGCGTATAAGCCATGTTATCTTGAGCTACGACCACAGCTGCTTCTGCCTGTAGAAGATTGGCAACTAGCTCGTCCCGATTTGCCCGCGCGTTATCCAGATCCTCCTGAGAAACACCCCCAATTCCAATGAGCTCCAGCCGCCTTTGCAATAAAACTTCGGCGTTGCTCAGATTCACTTTGATCGCTTCGACACTTGCAATTGCTTCACGGAGCTGGCTGTCATAAGGCGTTTGATTCAAGGTCGTCATGAGCGCCCCCGCCTCAACCCGATCCCCTTCTTCGAAAAAGAGCTCCTGCACTTGCCCCGTCACCCGAAACCCAATGTCGACCTGCCGCACATCGACATTTCCATAGAGGGTGAGTTCATTCGGATTTTCTTTCTCCTGAAATACCACCGTCATCAGCACAACAATTACCGCGAGCAAAATTGTCATAATCACAGAGATGGTAATGTTTCGCTTCATTCTCCTACGTTTATATATATATAAAAAAAATTTCAATCAGGAACTTGTTAGTGGGAAAAGACTAAGAGTCTGCCTTTTTAAAATATGAATTACCTTGTAAAAGGTGCAAGTTCTGCATAAAAGAACCCCCTAAAATGTGCATTTATTGCACAAAACACTACCCTATTTTTTAAACTTTGCCCGAATCATGACTCGTTTGCCTTCAAAGGCAAGACCGAGATACAAAATGCAAGTCACGCCTTGATCAAGGAGCTCCTGCGCATAATGCTTGTCCTCAATCTGCTTGAGTGCGGAAGCAACAGCCATTTCTAAATTGGTCTCCTCAAAACGGCCAACTTTTTTGAACTCTAGGATAATCCCCAATTCTTTAGGGTCTTTAGGAATGAGCATGACATCATATCGGCCATAACCGCTTTCACGATTAGACTTCACCACATTTTAATCGTCGTCGATTTCCCGGCGCCATTAGGTCCGATAAAAGCAACCCGCTCACCGCTTTTCACTTGAAATGACAGATTTCGAATCGCTAAAACTTCATGTTTCCGAGCGCAAAACAGCCCTTTGAATGTCCCCCAAATGCCCGGAAATGTCTCATTAGCGATAAAGGTTTTTGAAAGCTGATCGATTTCGATGGCCTTATCCATAGCATCCTCTTAGAGACTAATCGTGAACGGACAAATAATTTAACAAAACGATGAGTTTAATTCTATTGAAAATATTACGAGCATTTGCTGAAAATGGATGCAAGAGATTTAGGAGCTTAATATGTTAAGCCAGAGTGCACAGAGTGTACAAGATGCACTGTCAAAAAAAGGTCTTGAAGCTAAGGTCGTTGAGTTGCCTGCAAGCACACGTACAGCAGAAGATGCAGCTAAGACAATTGGGTGTCAAGTTGCACAAATTATTAAATCTCTCATCTTTCGCACAAAGCATACCAACAAAGCCATTCTCGTTCTTGTAAGCGGGATCAATCGCGTTAACGAAAAAACGGTTGCTAGTCAAGCTGGCGAAGAGATTGTCAAAGCAGATGCAGATTTCACTCGAGAGGTAACAGGATTTGCCATTGGGGGCATTCCACCTACTGGGCACAAACAGAAAATTGAAACCTATGTTGATGAAGATCTACTTCAGCACGAGGAATTATGGGCGGCAGCTGGAACTCCAAATGCTGTTTTCAGCTTGAATTCTGCAGTGATTGAAAGCCTTACGGGAGGTAAGGTCATCTCCATTAAATGAAAATTGTCGTAAGCTCAGACGAGTACTCGCCCTTGATCGATCTTCTTCTGTCAGAAGTTAAACAGAGAGGACATACGGTCTCCTATTTGGGCCCCAGTCAAGATGAGAAAGCTTTAGATTGGCCAGAAGTGACCCTTAGAGCCATTGAACAAATCCGAAAGGGAGAAGCGGATGAAGGGATTATTCTTTGTTGGACAGGCACAGGGTGCACCCTGATTGCCAATAAAGTGCCCGGTATTCGGGCTGCCCTATGTGCCGACGCCGAAACAGCAAAAGGAGCGCGCATTTGGAACCATGCGAATGTACTGGGACTCAGCCTGCGACTGACCTCCGCAGCCACGCTCAAAGAAATTTTAACTGCTTGGTTTGAGACCCCCTATAGCGCTGACGACTGGAATCTTTTACAAATCGAGCGGATAAAAAACATCGAAACATCTTACCAATTGTGCGAACAAGTAAAAACAGGAGAAATTGGCAAATGAGTTCAACATATAGATTCTCTGGCAAGAGCAAGAGTACGCACCCCTAATTGAGAAAGATCTTTTTTATGCCGTTGTAAAGTTCTCTTAATTTTTTTTAATAACATATTCACCTTAGCGATCTTGTTTGATTTCCTGGCTTGGTTTAAGGAATGCCTGAAGGTGATCAAAAAACTCTTCAGGTTTTTCAACATAGGGAAAATGACCGCAGTTCTTCATCACAACAAATTTAGACTGGGAAATATTTTTATGAGTATTTTGAGCAGTACTCAGAGGAATTGCATCAACATCCCCATGAATAATCAAAGTTTTACACTTCAGCATTTGAAGGCCACTTTGCAAATTAAATGGCTGTGAAAAGAAATTTTGGGCTAAAATGCCATATACTTTAGACCCATTTAGGTTAGACCTAGGCGACATTGTCAAGTTGAGATTCTCAGCTTTTTTAGCATCGAAGCAGTAAGGGCCAAACATAATTCTAAAAAATTTGGCAACCGTTGATGAATCTCCCTCTTTAAAAGCTTGAGAAGCTTCAATTCGGTGCATTTCTTCTATGTGAGGAGCCATCCGCTGAGTCCATTCTTTAGCAAACAAAGCATGATCATCTGAACAAGAAGGTGTAGGACTGAGCAAGATGAGCTTATCCATCGCTTCTGGATGAGCAATGGCATATTGCATAGATAGAAGACCACCAAATGAGTGCCCAAGGAGGGAAACTTGTTTAAACCCAAATGCTTTTCGGATCGCGTCTAGATCATTAACAAAGGTGCTCATTTGGATGAATTTGGGATCAACATCACCCGTAGATTCTCCGCTGCCTCTTTGGTCATAGAAAATGACGAGGTTATGTTCTGCCAGCTTTTTGAGTTGGGGGAGCAAATAATCTTGAGAAAGGCCAGGACCTCCATGAACAACAATTAACGGTTCTCCTTTTCCCATGACACGGCAGAATAGTTTGGCCTGATCGACTTCTACAAACGTTTCCTTAACATCACCCGGGAAATTGGGTATATTAAGCTCTTGCTCATTGAGCTTCTTCGTATCTTGTACGGCGCTTAATACAAGCGGTATAGCAAGAAGACACCAGATAATTTTTTTCACAGATCCTCCTATGAAATATAGACCCCAGTTTACGCTTCTAGAGGTAAAATTGTCCAATCTATAGTATTTCTCTAAGCAAAATCTAACAGCAAGGGGCAATGATCGGAGACCTCGTCTTTTAAGACTTCAAAATGGTTGACGGTGACTTTAGAGGTGAGAATATAATCGGCAAATTGTTCCTTTTTTTCCTTTGGATAAAAGCTCGTACGTGTCGAGGCGACGTTATAAGTTCGAATCAAATTGCTCATGCCCTGCTCGAGAATTTTCATGCTTTCCGTATCGGGCCGTAAATTGAAATCGCCGCATATGATTTTAGGCGCATCGATGCCGTCCGTAAACTCTCTAATTTTTCGAGACTGCGCAATTCTTTCTGGGGCATCTGCTTTACCCATTCCGTTCCAGAGACCATGGACATTTATGATGACGTGATTTTGATTGTTGATACGACATTCCACCCACTGTAAATTTCTAGAATGTGTGGGGCCAAGCCCTTGATAATCAGGATTGTGGTGGATCATGACTTCTCCTTCCCCAAACAGATCAATATCACTTTTAATGAACATGCCGATGCCATAGATATTGCCTACAACAGGTCTGAAAAATGACCGATGGCACGAAAGCAGCGCTTGCAGTTCTGAAAAGATGTTCAGACTAACAGCTCTATCTTCCGTTGATATCTTCTTCGGGGCGTTATGATAAACCTCTTGAAAACAGAAAATATCAATTTCTCGATGGGCCCTGATGAATTTTAAAAGAGGATCGCGTACATGCCCGCCCCAGATGTTGAGCGTAATAAGTTTCATCCAAACACCAACATTGACATCCTTTGCATTAGGTTTTTGCAGAATAGGGCATAGAAATAGGCCTATATTCATAAGGGCAAGTTACTGAAATCGAGCAAGAAGAATCGGTGACAACTGGAAGAAGGCACCGTTCAAGATGCTCCACACGAATTTTTGTTTTATCAGAAGAAACCTGCATGAGCTCTCTGCTATGATAAAGGCCAGGAGGAGCTACCGTTGTAATGCGCTTTTTGGGGAACCATTCTCTTACCATCCGAATGGCGGGTGTAAGATCGGAATCATTCGACACAACAAGGGCACGGTCAAAGCGATTTCCATAGGCTAAATTGAGAAGAAATAGTGCAATATTAACATCCGTTTCTTTCTCTTCATGACCAACCCACTTGTGGTTACAAGCAGGACATTTTCTATTCTTGATTTTGAACTGTCCAAGAATGGGTATAATTCCCCGCAATTTTAAAGCCCGAATATATGTTTTTTGGCATTCTTGCTTAGACTTATCAACATGCTCTGCATAGGCTGAGAAATAGAATGTTTCGCAGAGTTCTTCTGAATAAGACTTTAGGAATACTTTCGAAAGGGCTCTTAAATCTACCCATTTTAATTCCGGACGATGAAGATTTGAAATAGCATGATAGAGGTTAAAACCGTCGATAAAAGAGATAACCCCTTGTCGATTCATGATTGCTCGAAAAAACGTGCCGCGGGTCGGAACCCGCGGCTTTCCCACGAAATGATCATGGGGGACTATGCACTTATGATAATGGGTTATAGTGTTTTCTGCAAACTAGAAAGATCTGTATTCAAAAAACAACCACTTTACTCCTCTACAATCTCAGGGTATTTTTCTGGATCTGCTAAGCAATACTTTTCACCAAAACTGCCGGGAAGATGCTCCGCTACAGTAACAAACTTCCGTCCTTGAAACCCACCGCGCTCTTGGTGCTTTTCCTCTTGAAGACGAATAATATCTTGTAAAGTCACGCCATACAGATCGCAAAGAGAAGTGATAACCTCTAAAACATCTGCAAGTTCTTCCAGTACAGATTCTTTTGTTTTTGCGCTGCAAACTTCCTGCGCTTCCTCCAGAAATTTTACTTTAAGCTGCTCTAAAAACTCATCGGTGCCCAGCATTGACCAAGAAATTTTAGATCCCATTTGCTCCAAACGCTCAACAGCCTTGTCTCTCCATAATTTATTTTGTTTAAACTTTCGAAATTTCACATGAGCTTCTTCTATGATCACATATGTCTCCTTATATTAAGCGTAATATAACTGTTTTGATCTTGTCAGACTATATATTTTATTTTTTAAAATTTGAAAAATAACAAGGATTATGTTAAAATGTTTTTGTTTTTGCAGGGTAAATAGACTTAAGGAGCGTTCGATGTCAATTAGCCGTTTAAATTTTTTAAACTTACAAGCGCAAGCCTTCTCCCCTTTTTTTCAACAAAACTGGAAAAAAATTGCGTTGTTAGTTGGAGGGGTCGTTCTTACTTGTATTGCACGCATGGTTTATTCCAAGTTCTCGCCTCCCAGTAAAGACCCAAAAAAGACAGCTACCCCTCTTAACCCGCCTCCTGCAAACCCCATCCCCAATCGCACCTCTCCTCCTGCGACCCAGGAGCAACAGGGACCCACAATATTAACCCGCTCTTCAACTCCAACGGGGAATCAAGGAAAAAAACGTTGCCCTCCTCAATTGTTTCTAAAAACTCTGACTGGGAGGACAATCACTGCCCAACTGACTTCAACTCAAACGTTGATAGACTTTGTCAGCAATGTAACCCAAGAGCTCAATCCTCAGTCTGACCCTATGGGACCGTCTTATCATGAGATACGGATTATAGTCGGGGGAAAGCTTTTAAATACTGCTGGGACCGAATACCTTACGATGGAAGAGTTAAATGACTATTATCAATTTCAACTAATAAATAGAATTGATATTGTCTTAAATACAATGAGTCCTGACGCTGCCAGCATTTGCTACTTGCTTCTACAAGAACAGAAAGAAACCATTAATAGAATATGTTTGTTTGATGATGACATAGATGAGAAAGAAAATAAAAAAAATGCTGTGCAAGCTTTCCAAGCAGCTGTTCATTCGTACTGCGATCGGATTATGAGGGGTAAGTTTTCAGCAGCAAGCAATCCTGAGTTAGAGACACTAAAAACCGTATTTTCTACAATCATTCAGAAACTCTCGCCAGAAGCCGATGACCCCCAGAGTATACACTATCGAGCAAAAAAATATTTTAATTATCTTTTAGATAAGGTTTCCATTGCCTCAACCCTCTTTCAAAAATCTTACGACAGCCTTTTGCAGGAAATCGATATGAAATTGAAAACAATGCCTTCTCCGACTCGTGAATCAGGATCTTCATTCTCTGTTCGTTTAAAGAATTGCTTTTATCCCTTTAGCTCTTTAGATACGTTGGCACAACATTCCGACTACTTTAATGCATTTAAACACATGAACCCATCTTCCTTCACTTGCACAATCGACGCAGGAACAGATCAAAGGATCGATGAAGGGATCTGCGCGGCGCTGAAATCCGCTTTATCGTATTTACAAGGGAACGCAATTGACCTCTCAGAGCCGTACTCTCTTCTTCAAGCCGCTCTCTTTTTACAAATCCCTCGTTTAGTATTAATGTGTGAAGAAGCCTTAATTAAGGCTGTTCAAGACGATCCAGATAATATTAATATGCAAGGATTTACCGACTCGGACTTGCGCTTGCTCAAAGTACAAGCTCCCTACTTTTATCAAGCTTTAAATTTAGCAGGGAAGATCCAAGGGAACCAAGTCTAACCGGTTATTTCCCAACGCAAAACTTGGAAAAGATAGCGCTTAAGATCTCTTCGGCAATGTCTTGGCCGATAATGGTCCCAAGCTCTCTTAGGGCTGCTCGCATATCGGCGGATAAAAATTCGGGGGAGACTCCTTTCTTGAGCCCTTCGATGACTTGATACACGCTTTGAATCGCATGGTCAAGCGCTTGCCAATGCCGAACATGCGTAATGACCACTTCTTCCTTGGAGGGGGCTCCCCGTTTCCAAATTTTTGCCTGAATCGTTTCTTTAAGCTGGGCAAGGCCACGTCCTTCTTTTGCTGAAATAGGGATTGCCTCGGGAGGAGGCGTGTGAGGCGAGGAAAGATCGACTTTATTCCAGATAAGCAGAGTGCTGGAAGAGGGGGTCTGGCTTAAAATTGCTTGATCTTGCGCTTCGATTCCACGAGAGGCATCGAGAACAACCAAAATGAGGTCGGCTTCTTTAAGCGCTTGAAAGGAGCGGCGGATTCCTTCTTGTTCAACCGTTTCATGGGCCTGCCGAATGCCCGCTGTATCGACAAGCCGAAAATGAAGTCCTCCAATGCTTAGATCGGCCTCTAGGAGATCGCGTGTAGTCCCTGGAATGTCAGTGACGATCGCCCGATCTTTGCCAAGCAGGGCATTCATGAGAGACGATTTCCCTACATTGGGAGCGCCGGCTAAACAAAGAGTGAGCCCCTCATGGAGCATCTTCCCTTCCTCAAATGTTTGACTAAGCGCCCCCATCTCTTGGGCCACTTTTAAAAGGGATAGAGTGATCTCTGGGGCAGAGGCAAATTCGAGCCCTTCTTCGGGAAAATCGACCCAGGCTTCTAAAATGGCCGCAATCTCTATCAGCTCTTTTTGAAACTGCTGAATTTTTTTCGACAAAGCTCCTTGCAGCTGACTTTCCGCCGCCTGCAGCGCTAAATCATTTTTTGCTGCGATCAGAGCTTGAATCGCCTCCGCTTGGGCAAGGTCGAGCTTTCCATTCATATAAGCCTTAAAGGTAAACTCTCCTGGAAGCGCTGCGCGTGCTCCCGCGTTAAGGACGGTCTGGAGAACCCGCCTAGTGATGAGGCTGCCGCCATGGCAATAAATTTCAACGGTCTCTTCTCCGGTGTAGGAGTGAGGCGCCTGCATTACAGCGATGAGAACTTCGTCGATGATTTGCCCTTTTTGATCGACGATCTTCCCGTAGTGCATCGTATGGCTCCGGTAAGAGCGCAGAGGTCCTGAATAAATCAGCGTCGCTATATCGACGGCTTGGGCTCCTGAAATACGAATGATGGCAACGCCGCCCTCTCCGGGAGGAGTGGCAACTGCAGCAATGGTTTCGCCTGGAATATAAGGACGATGAATAAAATGCATAAAATTGAGGTTATTATACTCTTACAGCGAGCGGAGAGCCAGCGTAATCAGCTCGGAGAGAGAGGGTTCTTTCGCTTGCTCGTGAAGAATTTTTTTAATTGTCTTCTGTACTTCCAGGGGGTGATAGCCCAGATTAGCGAGGGCAGAGATCGTGTCTGCAACGACAGAGCCTCCTTTAACTGAAGGATTGGTATCCGAGCGAGGGATATTTTGAAATTTATCTTTAAGCTCGATGATGAGCCGCTCGGCTGTTTTCTTCCCAATACCGGGGATCTTTGAAAGGAGGGGGCTATTGGCCTGCAAGACGGCAAGTTGAAAGTCGGTTACATCAACATGCCCAAGGATGGCAACGGCTGTCTTGGGTCCAATTCCACTAATCGCTGTCAGGTTGTGAAATAAATTTTTTTCATCCACGGTCAAAAACCCATATAATGTGTGCCCATCTTCGCGGATCACAGGCGCCACATAAAGGAAAATTTCAGAGCCTATTTGAGGAAGCTTTTGAAATGTTTTAAGAGAGATCTGGATTGCATATCCGACTCCACCCACATCCAGAATTGCTTTTGTCGGTGTCGATTGAACTAACTGACCGCGGAAAAATTCAAACATCTAATAGACCTCCTGCGTAACTAAGGGTTCGTCTACTCTTATAATTGGCATGGCAGATTGCAATCGCAAGCGCATCGGCTGCATCTGCAGGTTGAGGAGGATGTGAAAGGCCAAGCTCTACTTGAACCCTTTGCTGCACTTGATGTTTACTTGCGGCTCCATGGCCCACAACGGCAAGCTTGACTTTTCGTGGGGCATACTCAAACAACGGAACCTTCCACCGTGCAGCTGCAATACCAACCGCTCCTTGAGCTCTTCCAAGTTTGAGCGCGCTTTGCACATTTTTATAAACGAATTGACTTTCAACTGCAACAGCTTCTGGGCAAAATTGTTTAATCAGATGTTCGATTGCCTCAAAAATGACGAGATATTTCTCATTCCCTTTTGCGGTAGGCGGCGGACGAATAGCTCCAAAATCAAGTGGAATCCATGATCGATTTTGAGCTTGAATCACCCCATAACCCGTCACCTGCGTTCCGGGATCAATGCCGAGAATGATCACTTAAACCCAATCATGTCTTTCACAATGTTGACAGCCTCCTCCATTTGCAGATCACTCAGTCCAATGTCAAGATTCTCTTCTCCCATGTGTTTTAGGAAGGTCTGAAAATCAGGATTGTGGTCGATCCGGTATTGACTATTGGCTTTAAGTGTGGGGAGCATTTGAACCCATGCAGATTCTTTTTTCTGCAGGTGGGGAAGATAATTTTTCTGGAACCAGAGCCTGGTTGAGCCATGGATGTCTGTGAGAGGATCCATATAGGCAGGTGCAATTTGATCATTTTTGAGAGCATACTCAAGATACCGCTCGCCAATGTTATAGGGAGCATAGGCTGTGGGAACATGAACATCGGCCTGAACTCCTTCGATTTGGGTTGACCGTCCGGAAACGGTATAATATTTTCCAACGGTGACTTTAAAATAAGCCACAGCAGAAGGATCTGTGACCGTTTGATACTGAATCGATCCTTTCCCATAGGTTCGAGAGTCGCCCACGACAAGCCCAATCCCATAATCTTGGAGCCCCTGCGCAACGATCTCTGCAGCAGAGGCCGACATTTTAGACGTCAAAATGACAAGAGGTCCATTGTAATAGACACGAGGATCAATATTTCTCATGTATTGGATTTCACCTTGGGCATATTTAGAAACAACCACCACCCCATTTGTCATGAAAAGCCCAGCCACCTTGACAGCTTGGCTCAAAAATCCTCCAAGATTATCTCGCATATCGAGAACAAGCCCCAAAAGATTCCCTTGCTTTTTCAGCTGCCGGAGCGCCTCTCGAATATCGGCTTCACAACTAGGAGCGCCAGAACTTTCATAAAAAGAGGGAAGCATGATTTTCCCAATGATTCCATCACCGAAAGGCTCTGCTGAATAGATCAGCCTCTCATCTTCGAGGACAATTTTTTCACGCTTTAAAGCAACCTTAACAAATGACTCTGTATTATCATCTAGGTTCCGCTTCAAGCCAAGGTCAATCTCTTTCTTCCCATCCCCTTTCAATTGCTCAAGCACTTCATAATAAGAGCTGCTTGCCATAGGACGCCCATTCACTTCAATTAGAAGATCACCGACGCGAACCTGCCCCGATTTAGCTGCAGGACCTCCCTTGATGAGGTCAACAATTTCAATCCCATCGAGTCCCTCCCTTAAAACAACCCCAATACCTTCCAACTGCTTTTCCAAAGATGAGCGCATTTCATACGCCTCTTGGGGGCTGAAATAAGCCGTGTGGGCATCGAGCCCTCGAGACATCGCCTTTAAAATGTGCAAGGCAAAGTCGTGCTGCCCTCCTGTTTGCGATGGGACGTAGGCGCTTTCATAATGGGCAAACCTCTTCTCAAAAAGGGCGCAGATCTTTTGCCGCCGCTGCTGGGTCCAAAACTCAGCATTTCCTCCACGATTTTCCAAAAGGAAAAGATGGAGTAGCTGGGCTCGAAGCCTTTTTCGCAACGCCTCTGCGTTTGATGCATATTGAGCCGATGCATCGTTTGCAACTTGAAGGACATCCCCTTTTTTAAGAAAATCTGCGTAAAATTCCTGCCTCCAAGCACGAGAGCGCAAAACAGCTTGAACAATGACTTGATTAAGGGTTGCAAATTCAGGGTATTCATCAGCGAAATAGTGATCGATAATCTGTTCAATTTGAGAGGAGTTGATATCAAAAAAAGGCTTAACATCTGCAAGAGTAAAGTAGATTTTTTGAGCATCAAACTGCTCGATAAAGTTTTTAAACGCCCTTTTCATCAGAGTCGGCGTCATTTCACGAGTTTCGACGTGATAACTGAACATCTCTTCCATGGAGTTCCGGATATCTGTTAACCTGAGTTCATGGCGAGCCGCTTGAAGAGAAACAGCGACAAGCGTAAAAAAAAGAAATATTAGCCTCATATTGCCTTGTCTATTAAAATACTTAGAGGCAATTAAATTGCACTCCTAATTTTTTTTGGTGATCTCGGATGTTAAATTATTTCTTCACCACCGAGACACGGAGAGGGATGAGATTGCACAGAGAAATTCTTCTCTCTGTGCAATCTCATCCCTCTCCGTGTCTCGGTGGTGAAGAAATGTAAATAAGCACGAGTGGGCAAAAGTTTCAAATATCTGCTCTAGTTTCCTATATCTTGCAAGAGAGTTAAAGGGTGTTTGCAAAATAATCTCGCAATAAGCTATAGTTGCTTCTGAAAAACAGTTTTTCCATTTGTGAAGGAATATGAATGCCAACAATTAACCAGTTAGTCCGATCAGGTCGACGTAGAAAAGAAAAACGTCGGAAATCCCCAGCCTTGCAGCAATCTCCCCAAAAGCGAGGGGTTTGTTTACAGGTGAAGACTAAAACTCCAAAGAAGCCAAACTCAGCCCTTCGTAAAGTAGCCTGGGTCCGCCTTTCCAATGGTCAAGAAGTGATCGCCTATATTGGCGGCGAGGGGCATAACCTCCAAGAGCACAGCATTGTGCTTGTGCGCGGAGGACGAGTTAAAGACCTTCCTGGTGTTCGTTACCACATCGTGCGCGGATCGTTGGATTGCGCTGCGGTTAAAGATCGCAAGCAAAGCAGATCCAAATATGGGGCTAAACAGCCCAAGTAGTAATTGAGGATAATTTCTAAAAATTATTCTAACTCAGTTTGAGTTTGCTCCTACAAAGGAGTGCAGTGAAGAATTTAAATTAGAAGGAATAAAGTTATGTCACGTCGACGACGCGCTACCAAGCGTACTATTGAGCCAGATCCGCTGTATAACAGCTGTCTTTTGGCAAAATTTATCAATAAAGTAATGATCAGCGGGAAGAAATCGACTGCCCGCAAGATCGTTTATAATGCGCTCGAAATATTTGCTAAAAAAATTAAAGCCGAAGATCCTCTTCCCGCTTTTGAACAAGCGATTGAAAATGCAAAACCAACTCTGGAAGTGAAATCTCGACGGATTGGCGGTGCTACTTATCAAGTCCCCGTGGAAATTCCTGGCGACCGCCGCACATCGATGGCAATGAAATGGATTATTCATTTTGCCAATGAAAAAGTGGGTCGCTCAATGACAGAAGGGCTTGCAGACGAACTAGTTGACAGTCACAACAATCAAGGTTCTGCCATTAAGAAGCGAGACGACACACATAAAATGGCAGAGGCTAACAAAGCTTTTGCTCACTACAAATAGTGGGAGAATAAGAACACATGAGCCATCAGCTTAGCAAACGTCCAGAAACCGATGCCCTAGCAAATGTACGTAATATCGGCATCATGGCACATATCGATGCCGGCAAAACCACAACAACGGAGCGCATTCTTTATTATTCAGGACGTGTTCACCGAATGGGTGAAGTGCATGAAGGGGCGGCAACGATGGACTTCATGGAACAGGAACGAGAGCGCGGAATCACGATCACCTCCGCTTCAACAACTGTCTATTGGGCTGGAAGTAAAATTAATATTATCGACACTCCAGGCCACGTCGATTTCACGATTGAAGTCGAACGGTCCCTTCGTGTACTCGATGGTGCCGTTGCTGTCTTCGATGCAGTTGCAGGAGTTCAGCCTCAATCTGAAACCGTATGGCGGCAAGCGACAAAATACGGCGTTCCTAGGATTGCCTTTGTCAATAAAATGGATCGCGTCGGAGCTGACTACTTTATGGCTGTCAATTCGATGAAAGAAAAACTCGGCGCTAATGCACTCATCGTTCACTGCCCTATCGGGTCTGAGTCTGAGTTTAAAGGAATGGTGGATCTGATCACGATGAAAGCCTACCTATTCCTCGATGAGACCTTAGGCGCTAAATATACCCTTGCAGATATTCCGGCCGATCTAATGAGTAAATGTGAAGAGCTCCGTCAGAAAATGCTTGAAGAGCTTGCGACCATCGATGAGTCAAATGAAGATTTTATGATGAAGGTTCTTGAGAATCCCAAAATCCTCACTGAAGCAGAGATTCATGCGGTGATTCGAAAGGGGGTGATCTCCAATAAAATCAACCCCGTTCTCTGCGGAACAGCCTTTAAAAATAAAGGGATTCAGCCTCTGCTAGATGCCGTTGTTAAGTGGATGCCTTCTCCTCTCGATCGTGGAAACATCAAAGGAATCAATATCAAGTCAGGAGAGCCAATGGAGCTTGTTCCTGATGACAACAGCCCTCTTGCAGCCCTTGCTTTTAAAATCATGTCGGATCCTTACGTCGGCCGCTTGACGTTTGTTCGAATTTATACAGGAACCCTTTCTAAAGGAACAACGCTCATCAATACGACAAAAGATAAGCGCGAGCGCGTCTCCCGCCTTCTTGAAATGCATGCAAATCAAAGGAAAGATCGGGATGAATTTTTCACTGGCGATATTGCCGCTTGCATTGGCCTTAAATACACATCGACTGGAGATACCCTCTGTTCCGAAGATCATGAACTCCTTCTAGAGAAAATGATCTTTCCAGATCCTGTAATTTCTATGGCAATTGAACCCAAGTCGAAAGCCGATCGAGAAAAGCTTGCCCAAGCTCTCTCCTCACTCTCTGAAGAAGATCCCACCTTTCGTGTCTCTACAAACGAAGAAACAGGGCAAACACTCATTGCAGGCATGGGTGAGCTTCACCTGGAAATTCTTCGAGATCGGATGTTCCGTGAGTTTTCAGTTGAAGCCAATGTTGGTAAACCTGAAGTTGCCTATAAAGAAACAGTCACAATCCCTGGAAAAGTTGAGACAAAATATGTCAAACAATCAGGGGGTCGAGGCCAGTATGCTCACGTTTGCCTAGAGATTGAGCCTAATGAAAAAGGAAAAGGCAATGTGATCGAAAATGAAATTGTTGGCGGTGTCATTCCAAAAGAATATATTCCTGCTGTCATTAAAGGGATCGAAGATGGGCTTGCCACAGGCGTTCTCGCAAACTACCCGCTTGTCGATGTCACAGTCCGGATCGTCTATGGATCGTATCATGAAGTGGACTCTAGCGAGATGGCCTTTAAAATTTGCGGTTCCATTTCTGTAAAAGAAGGCGCTCGCAAATGTCAACCCGTTCTCCTTGAGCCCATCATGAAAGTGGTTGTTACAACCCCTGAGCAGTTCATGGGAGATGTGATTGGAGATGTCAACCGTCGTCGAGGACGGATCATGAACCAGACAATGAACAAAGGAGTGATCGAAGTCGAATCGGAAATCCCTCTTGGAGAAATGTTCGGCTATTCGACCCAACTCCGTTCGATTACCTCAGGCCGCGGCATTTATTCGATGGAGTTCGCACACTTCGCACAAGCGCCGGCAAAAATTTTACAAGAGCTTAAAAAATAAGGAAATAAACTCATGGCAAAACAATCCCGTCAAAAAATTCGCATCCGTCTCAAGGGATATGACCAACGGGTGCTGGATCGAGCGACTGCTGATATTGTGGAGATCGCAAAGCGGACAGGAGCCCGGACAGCTGGCCCTATCCCTCTTCCAACAGTCAAACAAATTTATACAATTCACCGCTCCCCCCATGTCGATAGTAAATCGAGAGAACAGTTCGAACAGCGCACTCACATCCGTCTCCTTGATATTCTGAGCCCAACCCCCGATACTATTGATAAACTAAAAGTGCTTCCTGTCGCTGCAGGAGTTGATATTAAAATCCGCGCTTAAGAAGCTGTCTACGGATCTTAAGAGGATGTTTAAAAATAAAATTTTGATTAATGAAGTATTTATTATTAAATGTCCCTCTAAGGCAAGATCTATTTATCAAACAACAAGATCGACGATAAAGTTTTATCGTTGATCTTGTTGTTTGATAAATGGATCATGAAAAAATTATTCACCTTAATGACCGACTGAGTCGACTCATTGAGAGACTGCCTCGCATGTTTGATAGTTCCATTTTGAAAGATCGGGACCGGCTCTTAGCTTATTTTGATAACGACTTTATTCAAAAGCGTTCTTCTCGTCATCTTCTACGCATTTTACTCTCTCAGCATCTACAAAGAAAAAAACTTTTAAGCAACTATCCGCTAAAAATCAAAAGCCGCTCCGTCGAGTTTAGAATTATTCCAGGCAAGCTTCAATACCCGTTCACCTCTAAAAAAGTCCTTGGAATTATGATCCAAATCTCCATTTCCAATCGGTATGAATTATTTGACGAAGAGACTCTGCGGCGCAGTGTCGAGCGTATTCTTCCACACCTTCACATGATTAAAGGCTCTCTTTACAAATTTCAGGGAAATAATGACACGATCAAAACATGTTATGCCGAGTTTGAAAAGACAGGCAACCAACCCATCGGATTAACAGAGCTCTCTCTTTTAAAGCGTTCCCTAGGCAAGGAGCTTCTTGAAAGAACTGAAAGAGTGGTTCCCTGCATATTCAAAGTTCGAAATCAGGAGGAAGTGCTCCGTAATATCTTGACGCTCAGCCAAGAAATCGATCACCTTGGAGATCTTCCTCAAATCATGATCTCTTTTGAAACTCAAAACTCCGAAGAAGTGATTTTTACTGTGATCGGTGTTCGAGCAGAAGATTTGCTATCGGTTTCTTTTGACAACCTCATTAAGCAAGGTTCTTTCTCCTGCCGTTGGGTTTTAGAGAGAAAACAGCTCGTCCGGTATCTTCAGGACCACCAACCCATTGTCGCCTATTTGTTCCGCGTCCTTCTTGTTCCAGACGAGAGCATTTTAAGAAACGACAGTTCGCTTAATTTTTTTGCAGCCAGACAAAAAATCACTTCGTCGTTAAAGGAAAGCATTGGAGACTATCGAGACTTTAATGGAGGGATTCTCATTAAGCAAGAAGAGATGCTCCTCGGGCTTCGCAACTCTTTTCCTCACGTTTCCCCTGAACAAATTGAAAATATTTTTTACTCTATTACCCCGATTGAAATGCAGACTATTCTTCCACGCTCAACTCTTCAGGCTCTCATTGATTTAGCCACACAAACATCTCTTTTAATTTTAAATGACGCTCATGATTACCACCTTGTCTCGAGCTCAAAACCACCTTTTACCACCATCCTTCTTCATGTCCCGATTGGCCCCCTCTATGAAAAAGCCAAAGACCATTTTCAAATTGTGAACCGCTCAGAAGAGATTCAAGCCTCCTTCTCTTTTGCAACAAAAGATTCTCATCTTTTTGGCTATCTCATTTCTTTAGAAGATAAAAAATTTTATGACCATTTTGTCGATTCTTTAACTCAGCTCCTCCTGCTTTGGACAGATGAAATTAAACAGCTTAAAACTCTTCGCCTCTCTCTAACCGATCCCATCAAATCATTGGATCCCCGTATTGGAGGAGATGCTATTTCATCAATCCTCCTCAAAATGCTTTTCGAAGGACTCACTCGGATTAGCCCCGATGGAAAACTAGAGTTGTCCATTGCCGATCATGTTGAAATCTCTGAAGATCAAAGGACATATCTTTTTCATCTCCGGCCTTCTTTCTGGTCAAATGGAGATCCTTTGACCAGTCAAGACTTTGAGTACGCTTGGAAAAAAATTCTCTCCCCCGATTTTAATGCCCCCTATACCTATCTCTTCTTTTGCATTGAAAATGCCGAGAGGGCAAAAAAAGGGCTTGCAACGATGCAAGATGTCGGAATTCATAGCATTAATGACCATCTCTTAAAAATTGAGCTCTCAACAATTTCTCCCCATTTTCTAGAACTGCTCACCCTCCCGATCTTTTCTCCTATCCACCGATTTCACGACGTCAACATCCCTAATTGGCCCTTTGAAGAAAGGCACCGATATGTTTGCAATGGAGCTTTTAAAATAGAAAAGACCGATAAAGATAGCGGCCATATTTTCATCAAAAATCCTCTCTATTTGGAAAAAGATGCAATTAAACTCGATCGCGTCGTCATTGCTCATGCTCACCCTTCGCAAAGCTATGAGCTGTTTCTACAAAATCAAATTCACTGGTTAGGAGCTCCTTTCGGCACGTGGGATAATCATTACAAGGCAGGGCCTCTTGATATTATGATGACTCATCAAGATAACGGCCTTTTTTGGGCCGTTTGCCAAACAGAACATCCTCTTCTCAAAAACAAAAAAATTAGAAAAGCGCTCAGTTTGGCAATTGACCGCCAGGCTCTTTTGCATACCATCGGGTATCTTAACGCCCCTGCTTTTTCACCCCTTCCCCCTATTCATAGCCAAATTTCCGACGATCCTTACCCTTTTTCCCCTGAAAGAGCCAAAGAGCTTTGGAATGAAGGAATTGCCGAACTAGGTTTATCGATGGCAGATCTCTCTCCATTGGAAATTACGTTTGCAAGGCCATCCTTCATTACAAAGCAAACAGCTGATTTTATGCGCCGTGCTTGGGAGGAGACTTTTCATCTTCGCTGCCGCTCTCGAGGAGTTGATTTTGAAGCGCTTTTTAAAAAATTTTCTTATAAAGATTTTCAACTAAGCCTTATTCGATGGCAACCCTGGGTTAATGACCCTTTTTACACATTGAATTGTTTTACAAGTCATGAGAGTCCGTTTAACTTCTGTCAGCTGTTGGGGCCTCAATTGATTGAACTTATTAAGACAGCCCAAATGGAGAAAGATAATGCCAAGCGAAAAGCCTTTGTAAAACAACTTGAAGAAGCTCTTGTAGATGAAATTCCCATCATTCCTCTCTTCAAAACGTACTACCAATCGATGCGAAAGAAAAACCTAATGCTTGAACCCAATCACACGTTGATGGACTTCAAATGGGCTCGCTTTGAACAGGATATAGGAAACTAGAACAAACATTTGAAACCTCTGCTCACTTGTGCTTATTTCCATTTCTTCACCACCGAGGCACAGAGAAGGATGAGATTGCACAGAGTAAAAAAGAAATGCTTCGCTCTGTGCAATCTCATCCCTCTCCGTGCCTCGGTGGTGAAGAAATGCAAATAAGTGCGAGTGAGCAGAAGTTTCATGTGTCCTGTCGCTTTGAAGAGCAGCTCTATCAATAAAACTTTACTCTTTGGTATATTGGTTTAAGTTCTAAAGTGGAGGGGTGTGTGAAACGGTTATTTTTATTCTTTAGCTTGATGACTCTCTGTGGCTGTTACTTTTCGTCGACACCTAAAAATACCCATCCGCCTCAAGTTCTTCGTACATCTCTCAGCTCCGAAATTGCCTCTTTAGATCCTCGAAAAGGGATTGATATGTCAAGTCAAGGGGTTGTTCGAATGCTGTTCACAGGCCTAGTTCGTTTAGACGATCAGATGGTCCCTCAGCTTGAGTTAGCTAAATCGTATCAAATCTCCAGTGATTATAAAACATACCTTTTCACCCTCAAAGACGTCCTGTGGTCTGATGGTTCTCCTATTACAGCCCACGACTTTGAAAAAACTTGGAAGGCAGCCCTTTTTCCTGGTTATTCTTCAGCTAATACCAATCTTTTCTCTTTCATTAAAAATGGCAAAAAAGCGACGTTGGGAGAGATCCCCGCCGATCAGCTAGGCGTTAAAGCCCTTGATGATAAAACGTTATTGATAGAACTAGAAGATCCTAACCCCCATTTTCTGAATGTTTTAATCAACTCCATTTTCTCTCCTGTACATGAAAGTATGTACAATACTCCGCCTCGATCCGACCATTTAATCTGCTCAGGCCCTTTTTGCCTAAAAGAGCACGCTTTTCAAAATCAAATAACCCTCGTGCGAAATCCCCATTACTGGAACGCTTCCAATGTAAAGTTAGACGAGCTCCATTTCTACATCATTAAAGATCCCCAAACCGCTTTACTCATGTTCGAAAAACAGCAGCTCGATTGGCTGGGCGAGCCGCTCACTAGAATTTCTACGGATGCAATTCCTGCTTTGAAAGAAAAAGGACTGCTCACCTTTTTCTCAGCAGCGGGCGGTCAATGGCTCTTTTTAAATACTGCTAAATTTCCATTGAATAACCCCCAGATTCGGAAAGCTTTATCCTATGCGATCGACAGACAGAAAATCTTGCGAAACCTCATGCATTTAGACGACTCAAATCTTGCTCTTGGATTGATCCCTCGCATCTTGAAAAAAGATCACTGGCATCCATGGTTCCAAGATAACGATGTTCAGCAAGCGCAAGCCTGTTTTGCACAAGGCCTCAAAGAGCTCAATACCACCGTTGATCAACTGCCTAAACTCACGATGATCTATCCGGCAAATAATACATGGGCAAAAATATTGGAGGCAATCCAGCAAATGTGGGAACAAAATCTAGGGATTAAGATTCAACTGGAAGCGTCGGATGGCGCTGTTTATTTTCAAAAATGTTTTTCTAATCAATATGAAATCGCGCGGCTGGGGTGGGTTATACAATACAATGATCCAGTTAATTTGCTTGAAATTTTCAAATATAAGGACAAAAAACCCAATCACACTGGCTGGGAAAATCCTGAGTTTATTCGTCATGCCGATGCATCGTTTGCCGCAACTTCAGAACTTGAGCGGTGGGAACATATCGAAGCTGCCGAGAAGATTTTCTCCGATGAAATGCCCTCAATTCCTCTGACAGATATCGTTGCTTGTTATTTACAGCAGCCCTATGTCAAGGGAGTCACCGTCAATTCTCTATACCATATTGATTTTCACTATGCTTGGCTTGAGAAAGAGCAAGCTGCCGCACCTCCTGCGCGTTGAAAGAAGAACGGACAAAGGGACCTGAATAGATCTGAGGAATCCCAATGGAATAGCCATATTCTTCATACTGACGAAATTTCTCCGGCGCCACAAACGATTTGACGAGTAAGTTATTTCGACTTGCTTGAAGATAGTGGCCAATCGTAACAATATGGCATCCAGCATTTTTCAAATCTCGAAGTGTTTCAAAAATCTCTTCCTCTGCCTCGCCAAGCCCTACCATCAACCCTGACTTGACAAATTGCACTTTGCCCGATTCTCTAGCATGCCTAAGAACGTGAACTGTTCGGTCATAGGTTGCTTTATGCCGAACTCGAGGAGTCAAAGCCCGCACTGTCTCAATATTGTGGTTGAAAACTTCAGGATGGTGGCTAAGGACAACATCTAAGGCATTCAAATTTCCATTGAAATCAGACGTGAGCACTTCAATCGTACACCCTTCATTCCTCACTCGAATCGCCTTGATGATTTCTCCGATATGGCAGGCCCCCCCATCTGGAAGATCATCCCTGGCAACCATCGTAATCACGACATGCTTAAGCCCAAGCTCGCGAACCGAAAGCGCAATCCTTTCAGGTTCGTCTGCCTCAGGAGGAAGCGGCTGTTTCGTAAAGTCGATATCACAAAAACCACAGCTTCTTGTACATGCTTTCCCTAAAGCAAGAAACGTCGCTGTCTTATGAGAAAAGCAGTGGAGCCGATTAGGACACTTAGCTTCTGCGCAAACAGTATTTAAACGGTATTTTTTTACGATCGCATCCGTTTGAAAAAATTCACCCCCTGCAGGAATTTTTCGATGAAGCCATGAGGGAAATCTCCCTCCGCGTCCCTCGGGGTTTTCGGGAAGCCGATTTAAAACTTTTAACTTTTCACTCATCGGCGCACTTTTGGAGGAAAATGAATCGGGGTATTTTGAGCCATCAGAGTCGCTTCAAGCCATGCTTCAGGAAGCGTTGGGTGCGCATGAATCGTCTCCGCCAAACAATCTGCGGTGAGCTCATTTGCAATTGCAAGGGCCATCTCGGCAATTAAAGAAGCCGCCTCATGACCCACCACTTGCGCTCCCAGAATTTGACCTGTTTTCTGATCGATCACTACTTGAGCAAACCCCTCCGTTTCCATCATAGCCACCGATTTTCCAAGCGCTTGAAAAGGAAATTTCCCCACTGCCGCAGAGAACCCTTTGTCGGTTGCTTGTTCCAGCGTCATTCCAACCGTTGCAATTTCAGGAAGGGTAAAAATAACTGCAGGAACCGCCTCATAGTGCATGACCATCGACCCTCCCGTCGCATTCACAGCAGCAACAATCCCTTGATGAGAAGCGACATGGGCAAGCATCACAAGACCCGTCACATCCCCAATGGCATAAATGCCTGGAACCGTCGTCTCCATCTTTTCATTGACGATGATAGCCCCTTTTTCCGTCGTCATAACTCCCGCCATTTCAAGGCCTAATTCTTTCGAAACCACTTTGCGGCCAACCGCAACTAAAACACTATCTGCATTGACAGAAGGTTTATCTTTAAGGCGAATTGTTACGCCATTTTTCTCACGATCGACCCCTTCTACCATCACTCCCGTTTGAACTTCAATGCCCTTCTTTTTAAACGCAGCCGTCAGCGCCTCTGAAACACCTTTCCCCTGCGCCATCACAAGAGAGGGCAATGCTTCTAAAACAATAACCTTAGATCCAAGCTCTGCGTAGAGCGATGCAAACTCACATCCAATATACCCTCCTCCAATGACAGCAAGGGTTTTAGGAACTGTTTTGAGCTCTAAAATCGACGTCGAATTAAACACCTTCTCATGATCGCATGGGAACTGCGCAACATCCATCGATTCAGAACCCGATGCAATGATCACCTTCTCTCCCTGCACCAAGAGGTTGTCAGTTCCCTTCACCTTCAGCTCAAAAGGAGCGGTAAAAGAAGCCTGCCCCCGAAGAATTTCAATCCCATTGGATCGAATAAGCCCTTCTAATCCTTTCCGAATCTGTGCAATAACGGCATCTTTTCTCGCCTTCATCTTCCCAAAGTCGATCGTGACGGGACCAGTATGAATTCCAAAATCGGCTGCATGGCGAACCATTTGCAAAACATGGGCATTTGAAATTAACGTTTTTGTCGGAATGCACCCAACGTTTAGACAAGTCCCCCCTAAATCGCCTTTCTCAATCAAGGCAACTTTTTTTCCAACTTGAGCCGCTTTAATTGCCGCAACATAGCCCCCTGGACCCGCTCCAATCACAACCACATCGTACTGTTTTTTCTCTGCCATATCCACCTTCTGAAATCCTAGTCTAGCAAACGATGAGGTAAAAAAACACTCAAAGCTGATAGGATAAGAAGTGATGCCTATGGATGGAGAACTCATGAAACCTGTTGATCGTCAAAAAATATGTTTAAATTGCGACGGAAAAATCCCCTATGATACCGTTCAGTGTCCCTACTGTTTTACTCAGCAGCAAACAGACTCGACTGCGTCAAAGGTTTTTACCCCAGCTACATCCCCCCTCCCCAATCTTTACCCCCCTCCCTATTCTTCCCGCCTGAACCCCTCTGAAGATGTGAAAACACCCCTTAAAACGGCAACGGCCATCCAAGGAAACGCCGACCAAGCCACTTCGACCGAATTAACCCCCACCTCTTTTTGGCCGATCTTGATGCTTACATTAGGAAGCAACCTGCTTACGCTAGGCATCTTACAGTTTTTCTTTTCAGACCATGGCCTACTACGCCTTGAAATGAACTCAAGCTATTGGTTTTTAATGGTTTTAGTTGGGATCCCCCTCATCTACCTTAGCCTTAAAAACCTTTCTAATTCTGATAAATAAATCTTGTTAAATTAATATTTATTTGTTATAATAATTATTATAACTAATAAAATATTATGACAACAAATCAAGTAATTAACTTAAGTTTTTGCCCAAGTAGTACACCTGGCTTTAAACTTCTTTCCTCTTCTGTTAATCCTAGTCTTTCAGGCAAAGCCCAAGAGAAGGCCGGAGACTGTTTGAGCAAAATCATTGCTAAATTAAAAGCAACTAACACCCTAAAGCATGACCTAACAGGAACTTCTATAATCATGGGTTCTCTAGTTCCCATTACAGCAAGCACAGACTATGAATTAAAGTTAACGGTTGATGACAAGCCCCTGATGTCTTCTCAAAATGAGCCCCTTTCAATCAGGTTAAACGCCCAATTCGTCAAAACCCTCTCTGGACAACGTACCTCACCAGCTCATCCACCTGCAGCAGCACGGCCTCCTAAACAGCCAGTCAGTTCTAACGGTGGAGACAATCCGCCGCAGCTCCAGGTCTCACAACCCACTCCACCTATAGTAGCGCAACCTCCTAAACAGCAAGATAACCCTCCACCCCGGCCTCAAACTCCACCACCTATTAAGCAACAACCCGTTAACAGGAATCCGGTAAGTCTCCCCCCTAGTGGAAACAATTCTCCTCAGCCTCAGCCCTCCAAAAAGCCCCCTACCTTTGGTTCCCTACTCAAGAGTATCTTTTCTCCTCCGCCACAACCCCAAGTTACCTTACCTCTTCAACAACCCCCTAGGGCTTCTTATGAAGGAGTTGTTCCTCTTGAGAATTTTGGTAACGACTGCTTTATGAATGCTACTTTTCAAGTCATTATGCACGATGAAGCTCTTCGAGAAGCGCTTGTAGAAATATTTAAACAAAACACATCCCCCACTCAAGCCCAGTTTCTCGAATATGTAGAAGCGTATAAGAATGGCGACTCGAATATTTCGACTTATCGTTTACGTAGTTTCATGGATCCACGGAATCAGTATGGGCAACAAGATGCTAATGAATTTTTATTGAGACTGACAAATCAATTAGACCCTAAAGCTTATCCCCATCTGTTTACACTGTGTACGACTGAGTATCAATGTGTTCGACAAGCTCCTTCTACGGACAACGAAGCTCCAAAGACCTACATGTCACAAGTTTCAGAAAACGAATTTCTCATCCCCTTGCAACTCCCGCGCTCAAGCAATAAGATCAACGGGCAGCACTTGATTGATACAGCTTTAAGCGAGAATGATCATGAAGGAGAATCTTTCAAGGAGTATGATACAACCTACAAGCCGACAAAAGCTCGTTTAAAAATTGAAGGAACGCCCAACCGCCTTGCCTTCCAACTCAAACGGTTCACAGGTACAGGAAAAATTCAAAATACCGTTGATATGCCTGAATGCTTGCAAATTAACGACGAATACTACCAACTAAAATCTATCATCGTTCATTCAGGAACTACCAAATCGTCTGGTCACTACTACAGTGTCATTAACAAAGAAAGTGGATGGGTCAAGGCTAACGACTCTAGCATTACTCCCATCCAAGATATCTCTCACGAAAGGCAGAACGGCTACCTTTACTTCTACGAGAAACTCTCTTAGCTCTCTTGATTTGTTTCAAACTCCGGCATCAGAGATAGATTTGTTCGGAAATTGAGCTCCGGGAGGGCCTCTTCTACGGCGGGGAGCTCTTTCTCTGGAGCATTTTTAGGGATCACCATCTGAAACTTAAAGAGAGCGTGAGCGATCTCGCTCTTCAAGTGTTCGCTGAGCGCATCAAAAAGCACAAATGCTTCATGTTTAAACTCAAGAAGAGGATCTTTTTGACCCACAGCCCGCAGATGAACCTCTGTTCTCAGGTGATCAATTTGCAAAAGATGTTCTTGCCATTTCCGATCGATGCTTCGAATCAGAATACTCCGAACCACCTCTCGAAGGATTTCCTGCGCATTAAGAGTCTGAGATTCATCGGCAGATATTCTCTGCACTTTTTCAATGCCTTTTTGTTCGTGGGCAATTTTATGACGAAGCGCTTCCACAACCTTTTGAGACGCCCGATCCTCAATCTCTTGCACTGTGAGGTAATCGTTGTCAAATTCAGATGCATCAAATGTCATAGGGAAGTGAGTCATAAGCCACTCCCGAAATCCTTCAGGATTCCACCCACCTTCGACTGAGCGGCTGATGAAAAATTTCTGCGCTTTTTGAAAACAGAGGCTCTCAACCACTTCTTCAGCGAGTTGAATGGGATGCGCATGGTGGAGCGCCTCGTTGCGGAACGTGTAGATTTCTGCGCGCTGTTTATTCATCACATCATCGTACTCAAGGGTATGCTTTCGCATTTGAGAATTCCGCTGCTCGACCCTTTCTTGAGCCGTTGCAATCGATTTATTGAGCACCTTTGCAGAGATCGCCTCGCCTTCAGGAGGGCGGAACCGTTGCAGAAAAGAGGTAATCCGCGGAGAGAACCTCAAGAGAGCATCTTCAAAAGAGAGAAAAAACTTAGAACTCCCTGGATCTCCCTGACGAGCCGACCGGCCTCGAAGCTGCCGATCGATGCGCCTCGACTGGTGCCGCGTCGTTCCAATCACATGAAGCCCCCCAAGAGCTGCCACACCCTCCTGCAATTTGATATCGGTCCCTCGGCCTGCCATGTTGGTTGCAACAGTGATCGCCCCTCGCTGCCCTGCGAGCGCAATGATCTCCGCCTCTTTCGCATGATTTTTAGCATTCAAAACCGTATGCTCTAGCTTCCCTTGCCTCAAAATACGGGAGAGTTTTTCAGAAACATCAACCGATTCCGTTCCCATGAGAATCGGACGCCCTTGGCCATGCACCTGCTGAATCTCTTTTAGAATCGCGTGGTATTTCTCCCGCTCTGTCATATAGACTTCATCATCAGCATCTTTCCTCATACACGCTCGGTGCGTCGGTATCGCAAGTACATCGAGCTTATAGATCTCTTTAAATTCGTTTGCCTCTGTCATCGCAGTTCCAGTCATGCCGGCTAACTTGCCGTAAAGCCTAAAGTAGTTTTGGAGCGTAATCGTCGCATAAGTTTGCGTCTCCCCTTGGATCTCGACCCCTTCCTTAGCCTCTATCGCCTGGTGAAGCCCATCGGAAAAACGGCGTCCAGGCTGAGGGCGCCCTGTGTTCTCGTCAATAATGACAATCTTCCCTTCAGCAATAATGTAATCGATATCTTTTTCCATCAAAAGGTGGGCCCTGAGAAGCTGCCTTAAATTATGGGCTTTTTCTTTCCGCTTGCTATCCTCTTCCTGAAGAGCCACTTTCTTTTGAAGCTTCTCCTGCTCCGTTATCGAGACATCTTGATCGACATTCAAATACTCGTACCCTAGGTCAAGCATCACAAAATCATCGATCGAATGCCCCATCTCAGCCCACAGATGAATCCCTTTATCTGTCAGCTCATATTCACTGCTCCGTTCGTCGACAATGATATAAAGCTCTGCAAGAGTCTCAGCCCTCTCCTCTTTGTTTTGCTCGCCGTAATAGTAGACATCCCATGCATCGATCTCCACGCGCATTGCAGGATCTTCTTTAATTCGCTTCAGAATTTTATTGTGCGGCATCCCCTTCCCCACAAGCCACAACTTCCGAAACGCCTCTTTCACTTCAGCTTCTTCTGCCTTACCCAGTTTTGGCAATTCTCCTTCTACGAGGCGGCCATGACTTTCAAGCATTTTTCTAGCGTCCGTCGCAAACTTGCTACACAGATCCCTCTGAAAACGGACCAGTTGAGACACAGGATTTTTAAGAAGGCCATACATCTGCTGAGAGCCTGCGGCAGGCCCTGAGATAATCAGAGGCGTCCTTGCCTCGTCAATTAAGATCGAGTCGACCTCGTCGATGATGGCAAAATAATGCCCCCGCTGACATTGATCTTCTGCCCTCTGCGCCATTGAATTATCACGCAAATAATCAAATCCAAACTCCGACGATGTCCCGTAGACAATATCGGCTTCATAGACAGCTTTTCGCCGAAAATGAGGCGTTTGATTCGTCAAAGCTTGCACCTGGAGCCCAAGCCACCTAAAAATCGTTCCAATCCACTCGCAGTCGCGCTGAGCTAAGTAGTCGTTGACAGTGACAAGATGCACAGGCTTTCCCGTGAGTGCATTGAGATAGAGAGGCATGCAAGCCGTCAGCGTCTTTCCTTCTCCCGTTTGCATCTCCGCAATCGATCCATGGTGAAGGGCAATCGCCCCCAAAATTTGGACATCGTAGGGAATCATATCCCATTTTTGGGAGTATCCAGAGACATGGATCTCCGTTCCCAAAAGTCGTCTACAAGCACTCTTCACAACCGCGTATGCTTCAGGAAGAATTTGATCAATACTCTCTCCCTTCGCCAAGCGACCCCGAAATTCCGCCGTTTTTCCCTTCAGCTCCTCATCCGAGATCGAAAGAAGCTTCTGTTCTTCCGCATTCACCTGCCGTACAATTTTATGATATTTCTTGAGAAGTCGCGTCTGCTGCGTTCCAAAAATATGCTTTAATATCCCAAACATACATCTCCTAGCTTCAACCAGAATACCATCTTTGCTCAAAATGAGGAAATTGTAAAACTCGCTTTGGAGGCCAGATCCGATGATTTTGCCGCTGGGCCCTCTTCTCCGTAAATTGGCATACTCGAGAGAGTAGACGATTTACGGAGAAGAGGACCCAGCGGCAAAAGCGCGGATTTGGCCCCAAATTGGAGCTTTACAGTTCCCTCAGGCAAAAAAAGGTTCACTTAAGGTAACATATACTCCATGAATGCAAAGAAATTATTTTTTTTACTCCTTCTGATCCCCGCTTTTATCACCGCTGTTTCAAGAGAAGGAGAAGAGCTTCAAATTTTCGACGATTTAATCGCCTCCGCAGAGAGGCAGCTCATCCTCCACAAAGAGATGCGCGCCCTCATCTCAGATTTCCATCAGCAGCAAGACCGTTTTCATCAAGGGGAACAAACCAAAGAACTCGCCATCCAGATGGTTCAAACAGCCTCTCAAATCTTAAAAAACGCCGAAGAGAACAACCTGCTTCATCTATTCACCCCCTTCTTCATTGAAGAGCTCAAACTCTTCTCAGGCATTGCCAAGAAAAAAACCACTCCATGACAACACTCCGCTATATTGACCGTACCACTCAAGTCGAGAAACGGGAAAAAGTGTATGGAGGCTTTTTTATCCGCCTCTTCTACAGCCCCCATCTTGTCTCTCGTATTCTTGCAAAAACCCTCCTCCCTCTCTTCTCACGGTTTCATTTTCCTTCAAGACTCTACGGCGCCTTGCAGAAAACACCTTTAAGCCGCCTAAAAATCAAACGATTCATCAAAAAATTCCACGTCGACCCCTCTGAATTTCAAGAGCCCGTCGAATCGTTCAAAAGTTTTAATGATTTTTTTATTCGGAAGCTAAAACCCTCCTGCCGCCCTATCGATCCCCATGAAAAGGTCGCCGTTCTACCCGCAGACGCGCGGTACCTCGTTTTTCCAAGGATTGACAAGTCTCCAGGTTTTTTCGTGAAAGGGAAAAAGTTTTCCCTCACCACCCTTCTACAAGACGCCCCCCTCGCAAAGAAATATGCTCAAGGGACCATGGTCATCGCCCGTCTTGCCCCCGTCGATTACCACCGATTCCACTTCCCCTGCGACGGCATCGCCCACACCCCCTCCCTCATCCCTGGCCCCCTCTATTCCGTCAACCCCATCGCCCTCAAAAAAAACACCTCCATCCTCGCCGAAAACAAACGGATGATCACCGCTTTTGACACAATCTACTTCGGCACAGTTCTCTCCATTGAAATCGGCGCCACCTACGTCGGCACCATCCACCAAACCTTCACTCCCGAAACCTTTCAAAAAAAAGGGGCGCCCAAAGGGTACTTCTCCTTTGGAGGATCGTGCCTCATCCTCCTCTTCCCACCCAACACCATCCAACTCGACCAAGACCTCACCCTCGCCTCCTCCCGCTCCCTCGAAACCCTCGGCCACCTCGGTCAATCGCTCGGAAAGCATATAACATCCTAATTTCCAGCAACTTAAAAACATTTAACAAAAAAACAACAAAATATGTTAAAACAATATCATTAAAAATCGGAGCAGATTAACAAATGGTCGTTTCTTTAAACTCTTTAAAACCAACCCCTGTCTCTTTTTCTAACTTTATTCAGTCCAACTGGAAAGCTGTTGCGCTTGTCATTGGAGGCCTCTTTTTCACCTGTATCGTGCGCATGATCTATTCCAAGCCTTCACCTCCCCAAAAGCGTCCTCCTCTGACCGTTAAAGAGATCGTCCGAACAATGGTCAGCACAACATATCAGGGCCATTTGCAGTATATCGAGAAAGAGCTAAGCAAGCTCCCTCCTCCTAACCTTGCATCAACATCTCCTGACGCCTTTAAAGTTGATTTAAAAGGCGTATGTTATTCCTTTAGTTCTCTGGAAGATTTGGGAAAGCATTCAGCTTATTTTGCTGCCTTTCAACATCAGTCTCAATCCCGATCCACTTGCACACTCGACAACACCACAGCTCCGGAAATCGAAGACCTCCACGCTTCACTATCACTTGCTTTATCCTATCTACAAGGGCAGCCTGCTAATCTGCAAGAACCCTATGCACTCCTTCAAGCCGCCAGCTTCTTGCAAATTCCTCGTTTAATCCTTTTATGCGAACAAAAATTAGCTCAGATGGCCGAAAGAGGCGATCTTGACTTTGACGACGATTTTTCTGCAGATGATCTCGCATGGCTCAAAAAACAGGCCCCCTCCCTTTGCACAATCTTCTTTTTAACAAAGGCTCAAGCCCTCACAGAGGAAAACAAACAGGGCAGCCGTGATGCTTCCCTCTAGCAGGGCAAAACTTTCGAGCAAAATAGATGATTTGCAGATGAAGTTTAATCCAATCCTTTCTAGGGAAAATCCTCTTTAAATCCCGTTCAACCGCCTCCACCGTTTTCCCTCTGCTAAGCCCCCACCTGCGTGCGCACCGAAAGATATGCGTGTCCACCGGAAAAGCCGCCACGCCAAAAGCTTGCGCCATGACAACAGACGCCGTTTTATGCCCGACACCTGGAAGCGCTTCAAGCGCCTTAAACGACCTCGGAACTTTTCCCCCATGCTTTTCCACCAAAATCTCCGATAGCTTCCAAATGTTTTTCGCCTTGGTTGGCGAAAGACCGCACGGCTTGATCACCCCTTGAATCTCTTCAACCGAGAGCTGCACCATCTGCTCAGGCGTCGAGGCTTTAGCAAATAGTTTCGGCGTCACCTGATTCACCTTTGCATCGGTATTGCGCGCCGAGAGCACAACCGCCACCAATAGCGTATATGCATCACGATGCTGCAGCGGCGGCTGCGGATCGGGAAAATACCCATCCAATACCTCCTGAATCCATCGCGCTTTCTCCCGTTGCTTTGTCATGAAACACTCTCGCTAGCTATTCAACGCAACGCTTTCTTTAAAGGGAGCCTGAGCAGCATGAATTAACTCTAAGGTGTACATTCCTTCTGGGCTTATGCTTATTGCCTGAATCAATTTTAATTGCTCTGAGTCAATCTTCGTCTTAGCCCGTTTAATCAGCTCTTTTTCACACAAATACGAGAGTTTTGGAAAGTCCAAAGAATGTGCAACTTTTCTGAGGTTACAAAGAACATCGAAATGCAGATTTTCAAAATTGACAGGCTTCCCAAGTAAAAGATCGATTAACATCTCCCACACTTGATCCGGTAATATCGGCAAATCAGGAAATATGCTATTCAAGTTGATCTCATCTCCTAGAGATGGTAATTTGAGAATTTCCCTGCTTAAGACCTCACGACAAAAGCTGTACGTTTGATTGTTGATCTTCACCTTACAGTTCTGTTCCTTAACATAGGAGTGCCTACCCACTTCCTGGTCACTAGGGTAACCTTTGAGCTTTTCCTGAAACGCTTTCTCAAATGAGTAGTCAATTAAGTAGTCGGCTAAACGATGAAGATTGCTGTCCACTTTTTTGATCAAAGGAACGATTAAAAACTGATCCCACTCCTCGAACGTCATGGTATACGTTTTGCCATCATAGTCCGCAGCGATGGGACCGGGCTTTCTCTCTCGCGTCCAAGCATATTGCCGAGCAACAACGAGATCCATTTTAAACCATATTATTTCTTGATGATAATTGGTAATTTTATGTTCGCCAATATTTTTATTTGTATTAATAAAAAACTTTAGCTCGCGTACTTTAACCATAGCTTTCCCACACATATCATGGGCATCTTGATTGCAAGAAAAAATTTTAAAAACTCCCTCAAACATCCGAGATAGCTTCTCTAAATCGCATATCTCAATAAAAATCTCTTTACTTATGATGCCGCCCACGCGGCACAATTCACGATCAACAAAAACAAGCTGCGAGCGAGGTAGTTTTATTGGAGGTGGACGGTCAGCTGTTTCTTTACTAATGCGCTCTTCAAAAATTATTTTATAAATTGGATCCTCAACCCGAGTTTGACAGCTGATTTTTGCAAGTTTCTGTTTTATAGCAACTTATGAAAAATAAAAATACGTGTGCCACTACATTTTTAAGGGAATAGGCGGATCTAGAGTGAAATATGTTTTAAGACTTTTGGAGGAATTGGCGTACCGATAGCCTTGAGAAGCTGTGCAGCATTGCCTTTGATGTCGTTCCTAACCCACACGAGATTATCTTTGAGCTTAACAGGCATTGCTCTTACTTCTGCTAATTCTTGCATGGCCTCTAGTACGGTTAGGGGTCTCTTGCCAATCTGACCTTCATCGATCGCCTTGCTCTCCAATATCACTCCTTTTTCTCGGAGCAATTTAGTCATCTGCGCTTCGCAAAAGTAGGCGAGAAAGCACATGGTGAGGTGCCCTCTAATGCGATTGTCATTCCAGTGATAGAGGGGACGAGTTTTGAGAGTCCCTTTGATTTCTCCAAACGCATCTTCTACTATCCAGAGGTGCTTATACGCAGTGAGGATCTCGCTCGCGTTCATCTGATCCGCGGATACATTGGTGATGACTCCAAAAAAACCATCCTTAAGCGCTTCCTTTGCAATTGCCTCTTTGTTGAGTTGAGGGGTGCCATCTTGTAAACCAGCAACGTATTTGTTGTAGTTTTTGTTTGTTACAAAATCCTTGGGAGTCGTTTTCTTTTTCTTGAAGATCTTCTTTGTGAGTTTTTCTAAAATGTCTTCTCGGGTTTTTCTGTCGCGTTCAGCGCGTTGACGGGACCATGTGATGATACAACGGTCATTGCCATGCTTTGTCTCATACCATTCTAGACCGTCGTTCACTTTGGTAAAGCGGTTGCGATCGTAGAATTCGTCATGACGCTGTTTGATCTGCCCTAGTTTCATGCCTACGATAAACTCTCCGTCCCTTTGATGCCCGCACAGAGTTCGGATATGGTCCAGATTTTTTGCAGAGAAGAGCCCTCGATCGGCCACAAAGATAAATCTTCGCACTTTGAATTTGGTGCGTATCCGTTGGACAATATCAACCAGAGTTGCTCCCTCGAAAGTATTGCCAGGGTAGACCTCAAAACCAAGAGGAATGCCGTCAGTGTCAACGAGTAGCCCGAGTATGATTTGCGTACAATCGCTGCGCATCTCTTTGGAATATCCAAAACGGCGAAGCTCTCCTAGGTCTTCTCTGGTGCTTTCGAAACGCAAGGTGGTGAGATCGTAGAGGACTACATCGACTGATAAGGTGAGTAGATTACGATTATTCCAATACAGCTCATTTTCTATCTGTTCTTTATGATCGCTAAGAAAATCTAAGGATCGATAGAAGTACTGTAACTCGGCTTTCTTAGAAAGCATCTCTGGATACAACCTATCTTGCCATCGCTCGAAAACCTTGAGCTTTGAGCTTGGTCGAAGGAAACGACATATGATCATAGTGAAAATGACTTGACAGAGATCGAATTCCAGTTGAGGATGTTGTGCAGTGATTTTATGGAGAATACGATCAATACCAAAGAGGTTGAAGATATGTTGCACGGCTAAGAGAGGCCCCAGAGTATACGTGTCCTCAATATCGAGTGATTTGGCTGCCTCGACTGCGGTAAGAATTTCTTTATGTTTGCTGATGGCTGAGATCAACTTATCGAGTCCATCTTCTCCCACTTTTCCTAGCGACAGCAGAGTACGTTGTCTCACCTTGCCTTGATCACGATAAGACTCCACAAGATGGTAGTAAGAGACGCCCTTTTTATTTTTAGTGATTTTTATGAACATAACAACATAGATATCGTGTTCATTTCTTTTTTGTCAATTTTTCATTGATAAATTTTTCCAATGGTGTTCATTACATTTTCCGGTTTTTCCAAGACTCCTCATAGAGGAACAGGCTCAAAAAACGCGATTAGCTGTCAAACTCGGGAGCTATTGTCACTTCTCAGCGACTACTGTAGGGAAAACATGCAATCTATCATAATGAAAAGTTACTTGCGAAAAACCTACTTCTCTAAGCTCACTTTCAAATTCATTAGAAGTACGAAAATTACGCCACTGTAAATCAAGTATATTTTTATACAGAACAGTTTCCAGAAAAAGGTCTTTGGGAGCGATCTCGTCAAGATGCCATTCTGAAGGCATGTTCTCCCCAGGAGGATAGGTAAGAAATCCAATAATCAGTTTTCCCTCAGGTTTCAGAGCTCTTACAAATTGACGATAAAGATCTAAGACTTTTTGCCTATTTGATATGTAAATATTAAGACCACAACTTGCTATTAGATCTATCTCGGAATTATATGGGAGCTGCCAAGCATCATATTGGCATATGTTTAAATGTTGAGTAAGTCCCCGCTTTTCTCCTAGCTGTTGTGCAAGAAACAAAGAATCCGGGTCGATATCTATTCCGATAATTCTAAAATTAGAGATATAAGAATAATCTAATTGTAAAAGCTCTCTCATTGCTCCACAGGGGATAGAAGCTAAGGTCATCCCATCTTTTAAATTTTCTTGAATAATTTTTTGAAAATTTTCTGCTAGCTCACGCCAAGCTAAAATAAAAGGAGAGCGATTCAGAATGAAGTCTTCTAAATTGGTGCGTCCCTTTTGGCCAAGATAAGTTATTATGAAATCAGTCCAAAAAGTATCAATCGATTTTTTTCCTAAAAGAACTTGTCCTAAAGGGAATTGATATAATTCATTAATATAACTCAATTGATCTTCAACTGAAACATGAGACAAATTGCCTCTTTTAATAATTTTAGATTTTAAATTCTTTAATGCAGTTTGGAAAGACTGTGTTAATTGCTTGTTATCCATACAAACACATCAATGCATCTCGGTCAATTTTTCCATTAGGCGATAAAGGAAACTCCTTTACTTGAACAACAAAAGATGGAACCATTATTTTAGGTAATAGACTTCTTAAATAATCAAGTAACGCTTTTTTTGACCCTGTTTTTTTGGAAGAAGTGATGTACGCCACTAATTGTTTTTTTCCTTTGGGATTAGCTTGAACTAGCACAGCAGATTCCTGTATGCCGGGATACTGAGAGATGTGATATTCAACTTCAGTAGGGTTAACCTCATTTCCACAAATTTGAGTATTGCAATCAATACGACCTAAAAATTCCAGTTCACCGTTTTGCAAAAATCGCCCTATATCACCTGTTCGATAAAGTCGAATGGTTTTGTGCCCCGAAAGCGTTACTTGAACAAATTTTTCATCTGTTAATGCTTTATTATTTAAGTATCCTCGCGCTAAGCCTATCCCGCCGATACATATTTCTCCCTTTACGCCTTTAGGCAATCTATTTAAATTCTGATCAAGAACGTAAACTTGGGTATTTGGCAGAGATTTACCAACTGTGACATGCTGGATAATCCGATCTTTAGGATCATAAATTCTAGCTATTGTGGATCCTATAGCATACTCAGTAGGGCCATATTCATTATACAGAAGTGCATTAGACACTAACCTTGCATGTAAACTACATAAGCTTCTAGGTAAATTTTCACCTGTAAGGCTGACGCATTTCATGAAAGGGAATTGGTGATTCTTTTGGAGCAATTTTAAATATTGAGAAGGCACACAAATGATAAACTCGATTAAATTATCTTCGATAAATTTTTCCAGATCGTCAATCTTAGATTTTTTATCATAATTAAATAAATAAAGCGCTTCGTTATTAATTAAAGCATGGAAAATAACCAGAAGGCTCGCATCAAAACATACCCCACCAGAAATAAGCATCCTCATGTTAGACGGATAGTAAGCATTATGCGCCAAAGCAATATTTGAGAGGCTTTTGTGAGTTACCATAATGCCCTTAGGCTCACCAGTGGAACCTGATGTATAGATTACATATGCTAAATTTTCTGGTTGCAATAAGACATCATTATAAATATTTTTTACATTGCAATCAGAGCTAAATATTTTTTTGTCAATTCTTATGGCATTATCACACTTGAATAAGTGAACAAACTGAGGCTCTACTAGAACTGCAGATGGGCTCCCATCCTTTAGCATATACTGCAAGCGATCTTTGGAGTATGTTGGATCAAGAGGAAAATAAGCTGCACCAGCTTTCATAATTCCTAGAATGCAAACTATAAAATCAGAACTCAGTGAAGAACACAAGCCAACCAAGTCTTCTGTTTTAACTCCAATTTTTCTTAGGTATTTGGCTAATCCGTCTGACTTTCTATTAAGCTCGTCATATGTAAGACACCCATTTTCAGTCTCTACAATAACCTTCTGCGGGTTATTTTTTACCTGCTCAAGAAATAGCTGAATAAAACTCTTATTTAAATTTTTAGCACTCTGCTGATCTTGTGCTACAGAACTATTTTTTAGAGAAACTTCAACTGCCATTTAATCACCCTCCTATTCCTTGATACCTTGAAATCTGCTGTAAAACATCCATGAAACTGCAAAAGAGAAAAACGAAAATGATATCAAGTAAACCAATTCAAGCTTCAGCATGGTAAATAGCATTATAGCTATGGTTGCACATAAATATCCAAATGTATCTACTGAATCGGTTAACCCATATATCCGACCTTGCTCATGAACTTTTCGTTCTTTGGCCAACATAGATAAAAGAGCCGGTGATAAAAAAGCATTACCTAACGCATGGAAAAAATAGCATACCCGTAGAAGAAAAGTCTGATCTCCAACTATCTTGAATAAAATAAAATATGGAACAAGAGATAAAAAAGATATATAGTATCCAGCTTTTATCACACTGGCATCTTTAATCCTACAGCAGAACATTAAAATAAAAACACCAAATAAATAGCCATACATCATTGATTCAGCAATATGTGTGGCTTTATTAAGCTGAAAATCAACTTGTGATAGAAGAATACTGTAAAGAGATGTTTCCCAGAAAAAAAAAGCTGCTAAGGCTTTCACAGTAGGAATATGCTTTAAATCTCTCGCAAGCAACCTGGCCTCATTTTTGAGTACAGATATGGCTGAACGACTATTGCTTAAATGAAAATTTTCTCCTTCTTTATCTTCAGGACTACCAAGCAAATTAACACAAAATATAATTACAATAAAAAACAAAATTAAATAAACATTAATTTTTTCATTCAACATCTTTTCCGAAAATATTTCTACAGCTGAGGCAAGAACTAAATAAGCTAACGCATAAGCAGCTGTCGAAAAAGCAAATAATAATCTGTAATTTTTATCGCGCGTGTCAGCTATTACCGCAAGAGATATAGGCAAAGTATTACCAAAAACTCCCTTTGAAATTGTTGCTATAATTAATATTGAAAAATAACTAAATTTAAGATTAAAAATATAAACAAATAAAAGACTCAAAAGAGAGAACGATAATGAGACAATTAAGCTTCTTTTTCTACCAAAAAGATCCGAAAGCCCTGATTGAATTGGCGCAAAAAGAATTTGCATTATTACAAAACTTAAGAAGAAAGCAAATGCTATAACATTTGATTGCTCATTATAAATGATGCCTATAAAATTCTCACAAACTATATCAGCAAAAATGAACGTAAAGATAAGGAATATTATTAAAACCTTTCGATTGTTATAGATATTCTTCACAATGGAATTTCTCCAGTAATCTTTTCTACTTCTTTCAAAAGACGCCCTGATTTGACCAATTTTGCAAGTCCTTCCAAATAATCGGTTAAACACTGATCTGAAGTCAAATAAGGCACTATTTCTCGAGTAATTTCTAAAGCACGTTTTGTTGCCATTCCTAAAAGGTTGGCGTTTCGAAATTCAGCAGCTTGTGCACTGCACAGAAGTTCAAATGCAACAATATATGAAGTATTGTCGTAAAGTTCTTTTGCTCGTCGGGCTGCGACTAATCCTAGTGATACGATATCTTGAAAATCTCCCGTAGAAGTCAGCGATTGCGTTGACACGGGATGGCATAAAGAGCGGTTCTCTGCGGTCAAAGAAGTTGCCATGAATTGCCCTCCCATTAACCCTAACCTAAGCCCAGGGCTTTCACTACAGAGAAAAGCGGGAAGACCATTACTATGATGTTTATCCATAAAACGATCAATACGCCGATCGGATAAATTAGACAAAGTTGTCAATGAAATTCCTAGATAATCCATAGCCATAGAGATGTATTGTCCATGAAAATGACCGTTGTGAAAAACTTCCTTACAATCACAGAGAATCAATGGATTATCATTACTTGAGTTAAGCTCACTTGTAACGATAGACTTTATCCATTTGAGGGTATCTCTTATAGGGCCCAAAATATGAGGAGTACACCGAATAGAATAAGAATCCTCTATTGAGACTTCTGTCGAAGTTGGAGTTGAAGAAAAACTTTCCCTTAACTGCTTCTCTACATCTGCTTCATCTACAACCATTCTACTATCTTTTAGAAGAGCCCAAATGTTTTCCGCTGTTCTTAACTGTCCTGCATGAGGCTTCTGTTGATGTACAATTGGATTAAATGGCTTTTTTTTCGCTTTAAGCCCTTCAAAGGCTAGACACGAAATAATATCATATGTTTTTATTAGAACGGTTGATTGCTCTACAAGCAAGGAAGCTAGGCCCACCATTGTAGAAGTTCCATTAATCAAGCTTAATCCTTCTTTAAATGTAAGCTTCATTGGCTCGATCCCAACCATTTTTAAGACTTTATCTCCAGGAAAAACCTGATCTTTATATTTTGCTTTCCACTTTCCAGTAGCAACCAGTGCAATATAAGCCAAAGGGCCCAAATCTCCGCTAGCACCCAGCGATCCTTTTGATGGAACGCAGGGAATAATACCCGCATTGTAAATTGCTAATAGTTTATTAAAATTTTCCAGGGAAATCGCTGAAGTTCCTCGAGCAAGAGAATTCAACCGTGCTAAAATACTAGCTCTTACAATATTGTCATCCAAATGCGGACCAACATTTGTGGCAACAGCAGCAATTAAGTTTTGTTGCAATTCCTGAGCATATTGTGTTGGGATGAGCCAGTTGACGAACCCTCCCAAGCTTGTATTGACACCATAGATAACCCTCCCATCATTAACAAATTTTTTCATCAATTGATGGGAGGCTTCTATACGAGCAGCAACCTCTTGCGTGATCAAAATTTTTTGTTCTATGTTTTCAACAGCTTGAAAAACGTCCTGAGTAGATAAAGAATTCCCATTTAAAAACAAGCGTCCTCGCATTGGCTAAAAGAGTGCTGTAGCATATTAGCCAAAAAATACCAACCAATACGAAGAGCTATATATGGGAAGCAATGACTAATCGAATCGGAGCGAAGTTCTCTCTTTAGTTTTTCTAAGATGAGTATTTCTCGGGAAGATTTTTTTACCATAGACTTTCCTAGTTTAAAATCAAAAAAAGAATAACCAAAAGGCTGCTTATTTTTCTATCTCTTCGTATCCAATAAAAAAACAACTTAAGGCAAAAACTCGCCAAAATACAACCATAATTCGTTAGCAATCAATCGATAATGCATATAAAACAGATTAGCGAGCCTCAAAAAACCTTATCTCATTTTCTAGATTGGAACAAGGTTAGACTTTCTTGCCTGATCCAAAGCTTCTTATTTTTCTTCTTCCCAAAGGCCTTCTGTCCTAATGCCGGTAAATTTATCCCATGCTCTGCAATAACCTATGGCATTTTCTCCCAGATATTTAGCGAATTTACTGAAATTAAGTTCATCGGGATCTTTGCTCATCAAATATTCTAAAAATGATGTTGCTATTGCATTTTGCACTGATTCATTGCCATTGCAGAGCAAAAACTCAACGAAATCGAAAATTTTTTTGATTTCAACCTCGTCATCGGACTTTATCGTATCTATAGCATATTCCTCAAAAGGCATCATCTGAATATTCAGCCCTATGTACCAGACCAAAAAAGTCTTGAGGAGTGAAATCGGGTTACGCTACCGCGCTGCTGGTTTGTTTTGCCGCCGTCTCCAAGAGCTTGGGATTGCAGGTGACCCCTCTAAAAAAAATCTTGAGAAGCGCATGCGTTTCACAGTACACTGCTACGATCACAGGCGTTCCCCTTATTTGATTTGCCGTAAAAAGTCTTGAGGAGTGCGCAAATAATTAAGTGTAAGCATAGCGTGAAAAAATACACTGTAAAATTGACAGATGAAGAGAGACTTGAGCTGCACAATCTGTGTTCTTCAGGAAAGCGGGCTTCCAGAAAAATTAGAAAAGCCAACATTTTACTTCAAGCCGACAAAGGTTTTTCTGACGACGAAATTTCAAATAACCTTTGCGTAGGGCATGCCACCATCGAGCGCACTCGACGACGCTTTGTCGAAGGAAATTTGGCATATGCATTAGATGATTTTTCTCGTGCTGGCCGCCCGAAAAAATTTGATGGAATTCAAGAGGCAGCACTTGTTGCCCTCGCGTGTACGACCCCTCCTCAAGGCCGATGTACCTGGACAGCAGAATTACTTGCCGAGCAAATGATTCATTTGGGGGTCGTTGAAGTCATTTCACCTGAAAGCGTGCGATTGATCTTGAAAAGGAACGACTTAAAACCGTGGCAAAAACAGGAGTGGTGCATTCCAAAAATTGATGCCGAATATGTGTGGCGGATGGAAGAAATCCTCGAGCTTTACGGAGATCCCTTCGATGTGGACCGTCCTGTGGTCTGTTTTGATGAAAAGCCATGTCAGTTAATTGCAGAAAGCCGTCCTTCCATTCCTATGAAGCCCGGGCAGCTTTTAAAAAGAGACTACGAGTATGAACGTAGAGGAACAGCGAATCTTTTCATGTTTGTACAGCCTTTAGACGGATGGCGACATGTCACAGTCACTGAGCATAGGACAAAACACGACTTTGCGGAGTGCATGATTGACTTGGCTACTGTTCATTTTCCCAAAGCTGAAAAAATCAGCATCGTCATGGATAACCTTAACACGCATTCACCAGCAACACTTTATGAATATTTACCTCCTGCTGAAGCAAGGAGACTTGTCAAAAGGCTCGACTTTCAATATACCCCCAAGCATGCAAGCTGGTTAAATATGGCCGAGATAGAGATATCGGTGCTAAACAAAGAGTGTTTGAATAATCGCTATCTTCCCACAATGGAAGTGCTCAAGAGCGAAGTACTGGCATGGGAACAACAAAGAAATTTGAGAAGAGCTAAGGTGAACTGGATGTTTGCTATTGAAGATGCGCGCAAAAAGAGGGGTCACCTGCAATCCCAAGCTCTTGGAGACGGCGGCAAAACAAACCAGCAGCGCGGTAGCGTAACCCGATTTCACTCCTCAAGACTTTTTTGGTCTGGTACTAGGACCACAATTGTCTAAAAAAATAAATTTTAAAATAATTTATTCTTTTGTTTATTATAATTATTAATATCTAATTAAAAATTATTTTTATATTGATTAAATTGTTATAATTAAATATAATCATTTTCATGATTATTCCATATCATTTAAGCAATACACTTTCCTGGTGGAAAAGCGAAATCAAAGCTCATTGGCGAGATCACATTGGCTCAGCTTCAGCTTTGCTCGCAATTACTAGAGGGAATTGCAAAACTAGAAACGAAAAAGTGATTTTTCGGGGATAGTGAATGCAAACCGGTTGGCAGGCCCCGAAAAATCACTTTTTCGATTCCAGTCTCGTAATTTTAGATGTTTTATCCAAAAAATCTTCACTGTGAGAACAAGCGGGAGCCCATTTGATCATTGGCCAGAAGACTTTTTCACCCTACAGCAAGATTACGTGACCAATTTCATCAATTGGTCGGCTGTCAATACCAACACGCCAAACATAAGATGGCACGCAACCTTACTAAGTCCGCGCACCCTGAGTTTGCAAGCACCAAATTCGTCTTTCAGACGAGAATTGGTTCGTTCCGCAGCTGTCCTTTCATTATAACGCAGTGTTTCTGGGAAAATTAAATTCAGAGTTCTTCTTGCAAGACTTTCCGCTTCAAGGTCTTTTTTGAGCTGTTTGTCTGCTCTTGGATTCTTATCGATTAGGGGCTTGTGTCCGAGAGATTGGCTATGTGCGATAATACCTGGGATGTCGTAAGCGGCATCCATGAGGTCATAGCAGTTGATGATTCTCGTGGCAGTTAAAGTGGCCAGAGGAATTGCAACCTGACTGTCATGAACTGAAGCTGAAGTAACAATAGCGCTGACAGGGATGCCTCCGTCAATGGTATCTAAATGTAACTTGTAGCCAGTCCAGTACATTGTATTACCTTTGCTGTCTTTTTTAGCACCTTTGTCGCATGCTGTCGGTAAATCAGCCAGCATTTCTTCTAGCGTCATCGTTTTTTGTCTGTCTATGCGCGTAGGTTCGGGTTTGGCTCGTTTTTGGCCTTTTTTAGGGCGACCTTTTTTCTTTGGCTCCAATTCCTGATCCGGATCTTCACTGTTTTGCGTTGCCTTGTTCTTAGTTTTGGTTTGCGGCCGTTCTCGAGCCTCGATTGCGGTTGAATCGCGTGAATTATGCAAAACGACTTCGTTTTTCAATGTCTTTACAATCAGCGCCTCATGTGCGCGCTGAGGAAGCCCTGTTTTAGCAAACTCAGTGAAGGCTCTAGAAAAAGTAGCCTCACTAGGCAGTTCAGACAGAGATTCCCACCCACAAATACGTCGTAGGTTTTTATCGCTTTTCAAGCGATCAATCAAAAATGTTGTCGTATCGAGATTGTATACCATTTTAACAACGAATGATCTGGCAATTGCTGAACGTGTTTTTTGTGGGCGGCCCTCACATCCGTAATAGCAAGGAAGAAAGTCTTCGATGCGTACCACTTCCAAAATAGAAACCAATTGTTGCTGCTTTTCTGTCAGTGGATCGAGCTCTTCTTCTAACCAAGCGAAAAGAGAGCCTTGAATTTTTTCCCAATATTTTGATAAAGTGTCTGTCAGCTGACCCACGTGGTTTGCTCCTTGCTCTGATGTGATTGTTTGTCAGAAAGCTAATTATATCAGACGCAAGGTGTTTGTTAAAAGTGACTTGTGGTTGAAAATCGCAACGCTATTACAGAAATGACGAAAGGGAAGACTTTTTCGGAGTTGCTGTAGGTTTTGCTAAAACGGACCCGAAAAAGTCTTCCCTTTCGTTAGTTTTGCAATTCCCTCACTAATATAGTACATAGAGTAGGTGGCAAGTACGCTTCTTCCGCTTTTATGACAGCCTCCATTGTCAATTATCCCTCTCTCATGGGGCGTGTAAAAGCTTCATGTTCGATAGAGCCCCATATAACATCTCAAATTGCCGCTATTGCTAGTATCCCTGTAATCTATTTTTTACAGACGGATTTCTGTGCAAGGTTATTTAACTATCCTGCAAGAGATTCAGCCCAACAATTTTCAGGACTTCAGTTAGTGAGTACTATAGTGCTGGTGGCCTCCTCTATATTCTATGCCTCCAGACCGATCCTTCAGCTAACGGGCACTATAGCATCAGTGTTTTCTTCTATGTGCTACATTCCAAGCCAACTCTACACATTTTCAAGAAATTTTTTTTCTGGATCTGGGAATTTTCTTGAATCAACTCATCAAAATGCTAGAGGAACCAGAGATAATGATAAATTACAAACGGCTGTGGAAAAAGCTGAAGAACAACTTGAAAATCTTCAAAGAGACCTTAATGCTCGAAAAGATAAAATCCTAGAACAAGCCCAACATCGGGAGAACTTAGTTCAAGGTCTAGAAGATCAGGTGGATTCAATAACAATGATGTTTGAAAATATGTTATCCACCTCAGATTCTCCCCCAATTTACGTATTAGAACTTGATCAATTTTCGCAAGCGATTGATCTCGAGAAACTCGATTCAACACTGAATGAGCTTACATTAGAATTTGAAGAAATCTCATCAATCTATGGCGAGCAGATCCTTCTTCTTCCTCAACTTATTGAGGATATAAAAGATGCAAAGAAAAAACTTAAAATTGTTAAAAATCTGTCAGAAAAAACTCTTCAAGAACATAAGGATCTTTTAGATGAGATAAGTCTCTTGGAAAAACTAATTATCCAAGAAGAAAATGCTCAGAGAGGATTGCTTCGGCAAACGGAAGAACTAATATACATAGAACATCCAACAAAAGAATCTATTAGCTCCGATGTTAAAATCTTAAGCTGTGAAATATTAACAAACCAAAACAATTCTACTCAGAAAGCTAGAGAAGAATCTTTCAACAAATCAGGAATAAGCAATTCGCTTAAAATTCATTTTACAACATTATATAAAAATATATTAGAAAAAAAAGATGATCTTACAAATTTGGAAGAAGTGAAAAATCGCATATGTGAAGCTCTTTCAAGAATAGAAAAAAACAGACAAGAAAACTCCCAGCTATTCGACTGTCTAAAAAAGACCACCGCTTCTTCCACTTCGTTATCATACATAAATGAATGCCCTAAAGATCAAATAGAAACAACATTTACATTCTTATTGAAAATTGTCTCTTTCTTAACAGATGTAAGAAAAATAGAATCTCTAGATCGCGCTCGTTTCTGGGCATTATCTTTAAAAAACCAAACCAGGGAACTCGAATCCGAAAAAGTCGAACTAGACAGTAAAATCGATTCCTTGAGACCCCTCCTTAAAAAATTGCGAATGCTTTTGGAAGAACGCCAAAAAAAAACATTGGATTTACAAGATCTTCTTAAAGAAGGTCAGGAAAAAGCACTTAGTAAATCCTGATGAGATCAAACCACTGATAATTCATGTCTATCCTCGTTAAATACTCCGTTTGTCCCAACGAATCTTCCCTTACTCCTTGAACAGCTCCTTCGCAATACTTTCACTCTTCAAAATCATGGCCCCATGAATTTTTACTAATACCCCACCCTCCTACGTTATCGTCATCGTAGGCAATTATTTTATCCAAACTTAGCAGAATTAATAGAGGGAATTGCAAAACTAGAAACGAAAAAGTGATTTTTCGGGGATAGTGAATGCAAACCGGTTGGCAGGCCCCGAAAAATCACTTTTTCGATTCCAGTCTCGTAATTTTAGATGTTTTATCCAAAAAATCTTCACTGTGAGAACAAGCGGGAGCCCATTTGATCATTGGCCAGAAGACTTTTTCACCCTACAGCAAGATTACGTGACCAATTTCATCAATTGGTCGGCTGTCAATACCAACACGCCAAACATAAGATGGCACGCAACCTTACTAAGTCCGCGCACCCTGAGTTTGCAAGCACCAAATTCGTCTTTCAGACGAGAATTGGTTCGTTCCGCAGCTGTCCTTTCATTATAACGCAGTGTTTCTGGGAAAATTAAATTCAGAGTTCTTCTTGCAAGACTTTCCGCTTCAAGGTCTTTTTTGAGCTGTTTGTCTGCTCTTGGATTCTTATCGATTAGGGGCTTGTGTCCGAGAGATTGGCTATGTGCGATAATACCTGGGATGTCGTAAGCGGCATCCATGAGGTCATAGCAGTTGATGATTCTCGTGGCAGTTAAAGTGGCCAGAGGAATTGCAACCTGACTGTCATGAACTGAAGCTGAAGTAACAATAGCGCTGACAGGGATGCCTCCGTCAATGGTATCTAAATGTAACTTGTAGCCAGTCCAGTACATTGTATTACCTTTGCTGTCTTTTTTAGCACCTTTGTCGCATGCTGTCGGTAAATCAGCCAGCATTTCTTCTAGCGTCATCGTTTTTTGTCTGTCTATGCGCGTAGGTTCGGGTTTGGCTCGTTTTTGGCCTTTTTTAGGGCGACCTTTTTTCTTTGGCTCCAATTCCTGATCCGGATCTTCACTGTTTTGCGTTGCCTTGTTCTTAGTTTTGGTTTGCGGCCGTTCTCGAGCCTCGATTGCGGTTGAATCGCGTGAATTATGCAAAACGACTTCGTTTTTCAATGTCTTTACAATCAGCGCCTCATGTGCGCGCTGAGGAAGCCCTGTTTTAGCAAACTCAGTGAAGGCTCTAGAAAAAGTAGCCTCACTAGGCAGTTCAGACAGAGATTCCCACCCACAAATACGTCGTAGGTTTTTATCGCTTTTCAAGCGATCAATCAAAAATGTTGTCGTATCGAGATTGTATACCATTTTAACAACGAATGATCTGGCAATTGCTGAACGTGTTTTTTGTGGGCGGCCCTCACATCCGTAATAGCAAGGAAGAAAGTCTTCGATGCGTACCACTTCCAAAATAGAAACCAATTGTTGCTGCTTTTCTGTCAGTGGATCGAGCTCTTCTTCTAACCAAGCGAAAAGAGAGCCTTGAATTTTTTCCCAATATTTTGATAAAGTGTCTGTCAGCTGACCCACGTGGTTTGCTCCTTGCTCTGATGTGATTGTTTGTCAGAAAGCTAATTATATCAGACGCAAGGTGTTTGTTAAAAGTGACTTGTGGTTGAAAATCGCAACGCTATTACAGAAATGACGAAAGGGAAGACTTTTTCGGAGTTGCTGTAGGTTTTGCTAAAACGGACCCGAAAAAGTCTTCCCTTTCGTTAGTTTTGCAATTCCCTCAAGTGTTTTTCTACTAGGACTCAGAATAAATATGAGTGGACTTTTCAAGAAAAGAACCAATTGCTCCTTTGCATCCAATCAATGAACAGCAAACAAAGAAGGGACACCCCCTTACAGACACTCGCACACTCCCATTTTTGTATTGTTGTAGAAGCGGTTTTTTGTGGGGATTGTCTTCATGGGCTTTCAAGAGGAACTGAGCTTCCTCATCAAAATTTTGCTAAAGAAATTCTATCTCTTTTTGAAGACAAAGCGCATCGAGTTGTCACTCTTTGGTCTTTCTTCGTTTTCCTGCACACAAATGGCAACCAAGAACTATTGCAGACTTTCTTTCAATCGTGTCCACCCTTCTTGCACTTCTTCATTCATGCCGTAGGTGGAAGCGTCTCTTCCAGAGCGCTGGAGAAAAAAGATGTGATTGAAGATTTGACCGAGATGAAAGAGATTTTGGAAAATGATCAAAACTTTTACCTGTCATTTGCAAATGGAGAAAGAGATGATGACGTAAGGAGGAACTTATCCATTAATCTCTCTAACATGAAAGAGAAATTTGCCAACCTCATTGACTCTTTTAATAACCGAAGGGTTGTATCATTGAAAGATAATGAAGAAAAAGCAAAGAAAGCCCTTAGAGAGTTTCTGACAGGAAAAGGATTCTGCGAACAACAGATTAATGTCTTTTTTAATAAGTATTATAAAAATCGATGGGCGATCTACTCTGCATCTGTTTGCCTTCTTGGATTAGAGACTTTCCTGCTTACGCAATTCGCATTAGCAGACTTAGTGAGCGTCCGTAATGCTCTCAGCGGAGGAAAAGGGCCCGATGCCAGACTCGCCCTTTCAGAAGCTTGCTTCAAAAGCTACATTGAGTTCTTGGTGCAAAAAACAGGCATTGAAAGTCCGATAGAGCTAGCTGAAAAGCTCTATGAAAAACTAAAACACGTTGTAAAGCTTCTAAACCACAGCGATAATACCTTAGAGAAAAAGCAAATGATCTTAAGTAATGTCACCTTTTTTATTGCCTTTTCTCTTCAGTTGCTCAAAGAAGGGACCTCTCCAGAAGAACTCTTTCCTTGCATCGATAAACTACTTTACAATAAAGACCCCGATGTTTTTTTAGATCATTGGACCGTAGATTTATTAGCCTGCAATTTAGGTTCAACTCACCCGAATATGAAAGCGCTTAGAGACAGTGCTCAAAAGGGGATACAGAGCGAAAGAGACGCGGTACAGCGCCCTTTCACTGCAAAAAAGCAAGCAACTGCCAATAGAGCTAATAAAATCCGTACAGCCCTTCAAAACAACCCTTTTCTTTTGATTTCTCATTTAGTTCCATCCCTCATCCAAGCTTTATTACCAAAAGTCAAACTGGAGAAAGTTAATGCTTTTAAGAGAATGCTGCTTCTTTGCAAAGAGCCTTTTGAGAGAAGTCCTCTCGCAAATGAGTTTCGGGATATCGTTAATCTCTTGATCTCGGAGCCCTTGATTTTGGCGGGGCTTGGAGCGACTGACTCGCTTTCTTTCGTGCAGGAATACTTTAGGAATTTAAGGATTCAATTAAACGATCTCCTTAACCCCATCGCTAAAGGAGAAGCGCTGCTTGGGAATTCACTAACTGAAAAAGAAATCTCCGAGTTGATAGAGGAAATCTTGCTTATTCGAACGGTTAAAAATGATCCAACCCAGCTCACAAAAAGACAAGCATGGTTGATAGAGAATGTGCCCAATTTATCCAAAGAAATTTCCGACCTGAGCAATACTCTTTCGCGCCTTGCTTCTTTTCAATCACTCATAACAGGAGCAATGCAGGTGATTACGTGGGCTGCGGGAACTGCTCTCAATGTTATGCCTAGTTTGAAAAAGCAGGCTGAAAAACCGGTTAAAGAAAGCCCTGAGCTTAAAAAAGAAGAGCTGGAGAAGGTAGGGCAATCCATCGTTTCTGCGCCACCACAGAATTCCAATGGACTTTGGGGGTTTTTTACTAATTTGATACCTGATACTGCGTCTAAGGACAAAGCTGCTCTGACACCTGAAGCCAAAGAACAAGCTGAAAAACCAGCTCAAGAACAAGAAGAAAAAACCGAGGCTAAAGAAGAAGATCCCCAGGTTACCATTTGGAGCTTTATCAGCTATTTCCTGACAGAAGGGAATGTTACGAAAAAGGAGCTAGCAATTATTGAACCTGCCATACGAAAAGATGTGATTCCGCTTGTGATGGCTCTTATACCTGTTATTGAGAAGAACCATGCTTTAGCATCTTATAGCGACTTTTTTAAAAACCTCGACGTCATTATTAAATCGAGCGATACATCTGCTGAAACAATAGAGTTCCATCGAAAACAATTGACCCAGCTCATTGCCTCAGTTGCTACCCAATCTCTGACGGAAATAGGACAGTACGAAGAAACCATTATCAAAGTTTATGGCGCGCTTCTATCTTTAGAATCTGTTCCTCAAGCCTTCTCATTAGAACACCAGCGCGTTAGCGAAATGCAAACGTCTAATCTACTTCTTTCAGCCCCGACTACAATTATACCATCCGGTATGCCGCAGCCAAGAGCCTTTACACTTTCTTTAGAAGATCGCATAGAAAATAGCCGGACCTACAACATTGGAGAGCTGCAAGCTCTAAATACTCCCCCTTCAACCTCAACCATGACGACTACAACATCCACTATGCCGCAGCCAAGCGCCTCTTTCGAAGCGCCAAGACCTTTGGAACAACGTCCCCAAACCATTTCGGCTGTACCTCCTCCAGGAAAGGTCTCGAAAAATAAGAAAATCTCCCATACTAAACAACCACCATCTCTAAATACTCTCCCTGCAGCTTCAACCACAACGACTACAACATCTACTATGTCGCAGCTAGGCGACTCTCACGAAGCGCCAAGGCCTTTGGAACAGCGTCCCCAAACCATTGTTGAGCAACCGCAAGCTCTAAATACTCCCCCTTCGATCTCAGCTACAGCACCCACTATGCTGCAACCGGATAATCGAGTCCTAACACTTACGACAAGGCAGCAGGAAGAAGAACAAGATGGGACAAAAAAAGCAGCTGAAGAGAAGAATTGCACTGTCATGTAGGTGTACATAAACAGCCAAGTAGTGAATCGCTAGAAAGACCTCAGCAGTCGGACGAAGCTTTAATTTGGAGACGCCTTCATAGCTTGAAAAGCTTCTAGTGAAAGATAAGTATGACGTTGATTTTCTCTATAAAATTCAACATTCTTTAAAAATTGTGAATAGCCAGGATCTTTTGGCGTTAGCGGTTGGGCAAGAGACGGCCCCACAGGGTAAGAACATTGTGTATCTGTTGTTCTCGAGAAACGTCTCTTAATAATTCTATGTAAATTACAGTTGCCCGGAGGGAAAAGATGAGAAGTAGAGTTCGCTCTTTTAAAACAGACCTTACTTACAAATGATATCATTCTCAGCCTCTTACCAAGGACGGTACCACACCTCAACTTTGCACTCAAATCAAAAGATCTAGGGAGTGTGTCCTCAGTTTCAGCTGATTGGGCTTTTGAGCCAATTCAACTCTTTTTAAGAGGGGTATATAAAATGAAAACCATTGTTGCCATAAATTCCAGGAGACAGGGTAAAAGTGTTGTAAGCGGCCCTGCCAACTGCAATCGCTGTTAATGCACTTAGAATGCCGGCGATTACTTGGACTGTTTTCTTCGAAGCTTTATCGAGAGGTTGTTTGTCTGTTTTTCCCTCTAGCTTCTGTTGCTGATTTGAGAAGTAGGTTGCAATGGCGTTAAAAGCGTTATAGGAGATGAAACCAACCAGGGCGCTCTGGGTTAAAGTGATGGCAGTGCCGAAAATTATTTTTTTAACTAATCCCATTTTAGGTATGACAGTAACGGGGCCATGAAGAACTACTTTATTACTATTCGTGTCAATATACCCTAAATGCCTTCCTTTCAGTGCCTTAAGCCACTCAACTACGGTAGAGATTTTGGGGAGAGAAGATGCATAATGATCTAAATCGATCCAATCTGAAAAAAAAGTCATTGGAAGGTGGACGAGCCTTATGCTTGAGTCCTTAATGGGAAGTTTACCAATCATGTTAGAAATAAATTCGGGCGATTGGCTAATAACTTTATTTAAAAACTTTAAAGATAAATCAAATGCTGCTGTCATATTTTCCTCTTTGTTAACTAATTTTCAATTATTATAGATTAGAAATTGTTATTAAATCAAATAAAATGAATTTTTATTAAATAAAAAAAATTTTAATTTATATGAGTATGAAATAGCTAAAGCCCTAGCGCGTATTGGGTCATTACGGTGGAGACGGTGTTCATCCAGTGGGCGATGGTCTCGATGAGGGCATCGGGGTTGGATATTGAGGGTGGTGGCGTCGAGGGGGTGGTCTAGTGATTTTAAGATACTGTAAAATCAAGAAAAGAGTAGCCAAGAGGCCGCTTATTTTTCCATTCATTTTTTTAAAATCTAAGCATCTATTTATCAAAAACTTACCGATTTTATGGGGGTTGTTTTCAGATTTTTTACCGAAAATAACCGGGTTATTTTCCACATTTTTACGGATTATATCACCTTTGGCAGGCCTGCAAGAATCGACTGATACTTAATTTGACGACGGGATCTTCGCCTCTTGCAGAAGTTTTTGCAGCTCGGTGATCTTTTGCTGATGGGTCTGTAGCAAGGCTCGCATCTTTTCCACAGCTTCTCTTCGAGATTGAACTTCTTTTTCAACCTTAGCTGCTTCAGATTCAATCTTTTCTGTTTGGTTTCTCAAAGTGGCTGTCTGCAAAGAAGCTTGTTGTAGAGATTCTAGGTGTTTGACATCGGCTAAAAATGAGGCAAGCTGCGGGACTGTTATATTCGTTGGGCTAATGCGCTGCAGCAGTTGGGGCGCAATGGGATATTTTTTCTCTATCTGCGAAATAGACAATTTACTGACTGACATCTGACCTCCTAATAAATACATGCTTCTAATTGCTCAAGGAGCTCCTTCTCGGTATTTTCCGCTTCTAAAATTAACGCTGTGAAAACTTTTGCTTCTTCGTTGAGGGCGGTGAGCTGCTCTTCTGCTTTTTTTAAGCGATGTTGTGTGCTTTCCAGACTTTTTTCCGCTTCTTTTAAGTTTTTGATCGCTTGGGGAAATTCAAGAGCAGCCTCTCCATGTGTTGCTAAGATGCGTTCAAGCTCACTCATAAGCTCGGAAACCACGGTCTCGGCCTCGTCTATCTTTAGAGTTTCGAGTGATTGATTAACTTCTAGCACTTGATCTTTCTTAGTTATTAAAGTCCGGTGAATATCCTCTAAGGTTTGCTGAAGCTGCTTGTTTGATTGTGAGTTTTTTTTCCCAAAAATATTGACCGCCAATCGGTAAAGCGAACCGGAGTGTTTAAAGATATACCTCGAGGCGAGAAATACAATCACAACAAAAGACGAGGCTTTGGCTTTAGAGCCGAACAATTGAAAGGTCTTTTCAGCTGTTAAAGAAGGTTGATTCGTCAAATGCACGACCCCTGCTAAAGAGGGTTTGATGAGACCTGTTGGAGCTGCAAGAAATACAGCTGTTTTTACTCTCTCAGTCACATGCGCTGTTTTCATCATCTCCCCTATAGGAAGCACCTGATGTGCAGGAGGGGTCTGTAAAGCAGGTTTTGTCATAGCAACGAGTTGATAAAGCATGAGACACTTTGTGAGAAGAGGCTCTAGAAGATCTGCTCGGAAGATAGAAGGTTTTCTCTCTTCTGCACCAGCCGCTTTAACTGAACGTAAGCTCATGTTTGCCTTCCCTTGAGTTTTTCTCTAATTTTTCGTTCTCTTTCTTCGATGTCATGACTATGCTGTTCTCGTTCTGCAAAAAATTTTTTCACTTCTTCTTCTGTTGCACAAATCCCTTGTGTTACTCCAGCAATTTTCTCTTGAAGTTCACGGCATGCAGCAATCAATTTTGTCATCTCTTCTTCTACTCGGGGAGTTGCTGTTAACTGATCAGCAATTTGCTTATTTTGCATGACCTGTGTGCAAAGAGATGTCAGAGATTGAAGTTTGGTTTCTAATCCAAGAAGTCTACTGTCTAACTTTTGATTGACTTCAGAAGCTGCTTGTGTGACCTCATGGTCGGTTGATTGAATCTGAGACAGGCGTTCATTTTGATTACGTAAAGCGGTCATTTCTTGCTGCCGCTTTAAGGTTGAGACAATCAAAGCGACGGAAAGGAGAGGGATACAAATAGGAGCAAGCGGTGAGTTAGAAAAATAAATGGCAGGAATCGTTGCGGCTGTCATCACTTGAGACATTGTGTGAGTGTCGATTTTGTCCCAAGTCTTCTGCACAAGACCGGCAACTACAAGAGCTGCTCCCGTTAAGTGATACTTTCCGAGATATTCCTTAAGATGGGTCTGCAAATAGGTTGTGAGTGCGGCTAAAGGTTCTAGCATAAACTTGGGAAGAAGTTTATGCAGATTAGGGTTGCTGAGTCAAATAAATTCTTATTGATTGATTTTTTTTCAATGTGATGTCACCATCTTGGTTTTCTTAGGAGGAAATTTATATGTCAGCAAAATCAACCCGTTCCCGTCGCTCGAAAGCAGAGGTGCAACAAGAATTTGCAGCAATTGCAGAAGAGGTGAATGAAAATAAAAGTGCAATTTCTCCTAAAGACAGCCTTGCCCAGCAAATGAAAGAAGCTGAGGTTCGAGATGCTGTCAGTGGAATTGCCGTTGAGGCGATTATTCACAAGCTGGCGGACCTTAACGTCGAAATCTCCAAGTCTCTTTCTCATCTATCTGAAAAGCTCGCTGGTGAAATCCATCTTCTCAACCAGGTGAGAAGTGCAATCAGCATCGAACATGAAAATCTTCAGAAATTACATAAGATCGATACCGCCTTGACGGCCTTAGATCAACTTGTTGAAGAGTACCATACGAAAAGCTCTGAACTTGAGCTGGAGATAGCAACCAAGCGAAAAGAGTGGGGTCAAGAGCAAGATGATCAGCGGCAAGCCGCTATGGAATTTGAAACAAAGCTGAAAGTGATGAGGCAACGCGAAAAAGAGGAGTTTGAATACAAAAAAGATATCGAGAGAAAAAAAGAGCAAGATCAGTACGAGGAATCATGCCGTCTCCGCGACAAGCAAACCCAAGAAAAACAGGAGGCGCTAGAAAAAAATTGGCAGCTTCGAGAGGAGGTGCTCAAAGAACGTGAAGATCGCCTAGAGGAGATGCAACAGCTGATTGATACTTTCCCTTCCCGTCTTTCGGAAGAAAAAGAAAAGAGCCGCCTGGAAGCGACTGCTCAAACAGAGCACAAATTCTCTCAAGAGATGCTCACCTTACAAAAAGATAAAGAGACAGATCGACTCCTTTCCGAGATGAAAACCACCTCGCTCGAAGAGGCTCTAGCGCGTCAATCAGATCAAATCATCCACCTCCAAAGACAACTCGAAGAGGCAAAACGAGAAGTGAAAGAGATTGCTGAAAAAGCAATTGAAGGCGCTTCAGGAGCAAAAGCGTTATCTCACATCAATCAGATTGCCATCGAACAAGCGAAGAATCGATCTAATCCTTAATATAGGCGTCGGGAGTGGTGATGGCGTCGCGGAGGGCTTGGGTGGTGGTCTTTTGACCCATGAGGGCGATGGACTCTGTAAGAGGAATCTTTTTAGGGCAGACTTGAGCACAGTTTTGCGCTTTGCCACAGCTGGCAACGCCGCCGTCGCCCATGAGAACGCGGAGTCTTTCAGGGGCTTGCATTTTGCCAGTGGGGTGGGAGTTGAAGAGGCGAACCTGGGAGATGGCGGCAGGGCCGATGAAGTTAGAGCGGGGACTCACTTGAGGGCAGGCCTCAAGGCAGCAGCCGCAGGTCATGCAGGTGGAGAGAACGTACCGCGCCTCTTGCACTTTGGGGTCTTGTTTGGGGCCAAATCCTCGTTCATAGGAGCCGTCGACTTCAACCCATCCTTGGATCCGCTTGAGGTGCTCAAACATGATATTTCGGTCGATGACAAGATCCCGAATCAGAGGGAACTTTGTCATGGGGGCCAGGCGGATGGTCTCTGATTTTGTCTTGGCGAGAATCGGTTCGATGAGAGCGGTGCAGCCTTGGCGAGGGTAGCCGTTGATGAGGACGGAGCACGAGCCGCACACCTCTTCTAAACACCCTTGCTCCCAAGCAACGGGCTGCACTTTTTTCCCTTGCCGGTTGATGGGGGATTTCTGGATATCCATAAGGGCTGAAATGATATTGTAAAACGGCTTGACACTAAGCTCAAACTCTTCCCAGTATTGCTCTCCGGGTGTGCCTCGATAGATTTTTAAGATAAAGGTTTTCATAGGGGAGAGGGGATGTTCACTGGAACATGTTCCAGCGTCGGTTTAACTTTTTTTGCATGGACATAATCCCGTGGAATCGGCTTAAGGTGCCGAGTATCCACCTTATTGTAGAAGATTTTAGGCCCTGCTTGCTGATACTGGGCAATGGTTGTTTTACCCCAATGGACATCATCTCTTTCAGGGAACTCCAGTTTAAAATGGGCACCGCGCGATTCATCGCGCTTAAGGGCGCCAGTTGTCATTACTAAAGCGAGTTCTAACATAGGACCGAATTGATTGGCAAACACATAGGTTTGGTTCATGAGCTGCCCTCGGTCGTCAAGGGAAATGTTCTGATATCTCTCTCGGAGTTCTTTGAGTTTATCGATGGTTTTCTCAAGATCAGCATTACTGCGTTTGACAGTGACATTGCGAATCATCCAATCAGACATTTCATCATGAAGGCGATGAATATTTTCGCCTCCTTCCCGTGAGAGAAGGTCGTGTTTGAGCGCCTCTTCAGAGGCGACGGCATCAGAATAGATCTTGCTGGAAAGAGCACCATAGCTCTCTTTGAGTGTCTCAACATAGCGGGGGACTTCGTTTCCTGCGACAAGACCTGCAAAAATGCAGGCGACTAGAGAGTTGGCGCCAAGCCGGTTTGCTCCATGGTATTGAAACTCCGATTCTCCAACGGAAAAACAGCCGGCGATGTTTGTCATCTGCCGAAACCGGCCCATCCGATCGGGGTCATCGGCTGCAGGCCAGTCAACCCAGGCGCCTCCCATCGAATAATGGACTGCCGGAAAAATCTTCATCGGAACCCTCTTGGGATCTTCCCCCGTAAACTTCCGATAGATATCAAGGACCGATTCCACTTTATGAAGTTTTTTTTCTGAGAGATGGGTCATGTCGAGATAGACCTGCATGCCGCCGCCGACGCCAAGCCCCATTTCACAGATGCGTAAAATTTCACGAGCTGCAACATCGCGCGGAACGAGGTTCCCATATCCTGGATACATCTCCTCAAAGAAGTACCACGGCTCTCCTGTCTTGCCGCAGGGGATTGTTTTGCCATCAGAGGTGATGATAGTTTTGGAGGAGTCTCCCATCACCCAAATTCTTCCTCCCTCTCCTCGGGTCGACTCTGAAATCAGCCGTAGTTTATCTTCCCCTGCAATGGCCGTTGGGTGGATTTGGATAAACTCTCCATTGGCATAAAACATCCCTTGCATGAAGAGCCTTCCATTCGCAGCTCCTGTGCAAAATGTGGAATTGGTCGATTTTTTGAAGATGAGTCCAGGACCGCCCGTGCCAAAAACCACAGCATCGGCCTTCATAATATCGAGCTTCATATTGATGAGATCCATGAATACAATTCCCCGCGCGCATCCTTGATGGTCGATCACAAGGCGCATGAATTCATGGTTCTCAAATTTTTCGATTTGGCCAAGGGCTTCATAGCGGCGTACCTGCTCATCAAGAGCATATAAAAGCTGCTGCCCTGTCGACGCCCCGCAAAAAGCGGTTCGATTATAAAGGGTCCCGCCAAAGCGGCGAAAATCAAGAGTCCCCTCGCTGGTACGACTAAATGGACAGCCGAACCTATCCATCATGCGAATGATCGCAGGAGCTGCAAGGCACATCTCAAGAACGGCCGGCTGATCTGCCAGGAAGTCTCCTCCCTTAATGGTATCATAGGCATGGATGATGGGCGAATCGTCTTCCCCTTTGAGGTTCATCGCTGCATTGATCCCTCCTTGAGCACAAACCGAATGAGACCGCTTCACCTTTGTCACCGAAAACAATTTGACGCGGCACCCATTTTCTGCAAGCCGCATGGCCGCTGCAAGCCCTGCAAGTCCTCCACCGACGACAATGATCTCTTTTTCTTTTTTCATTTTTTTAAGTTAAGCCAGTAGGTTCCCCAAATGGAGGCGAGGCCAAAAAAAGCGACAAGGGCCATCAAACCCCAGGCAATTTTCAAGGCCCCTTTTTGAGCAGAGACGCGTATGACAACACCCCAGGTATTTAAAAAAGTCCATAATCCATTAAAGCCATGAAAACAGGCAGCGAGGACAAAGAGGGTATAGAGGCCTGCATAAAGGGGGCTTCTAAAGGTATCTCGAACAGTGAGAAGCGTGGCAGTGCCAAAGTCGGAGGTAACAACAACAGCTTGATGTGCATTGACTTTTTGCCGCTCGAGCTTCTCGACCCAGGCTTTCTTCTGCTCATAGGTTTGCGCAGATGCTAAAATCATCTGCTGCTGGCGATCGTATTGCTCTTTAGGGGGAAGGGTTTTTGCAGCCTCAACAAGGGTCTGCTCAGCACGTCTAGAATCAAGCTCTTTCCTTTCCTCCTCGATTTGCTCTGGCCCATACAGCTGGGCGCCAAGGCGTGAGGCAACCGTATAAAGCCCTTGATCGACAGAGACCGTGACAAAATAAAAACTCTTCTCCCCCTGGTTTAAAGAGTCGGGGTACTCAAGAAACCGAAACTTCGCAACATGGAGGATAAGACCGACGAGCAGCACCCAGGACGAGAGCCGCTGCCACGTGTAGGCATGGTTCCGTCCATATTGAGAAAGCGCAGGAGCTGTTGCATCCGTACGATGAGAATTAAACTTGCTCGTGAAGAGGTATTTAACTCCCAAAACCGCATGGAGGCCCATCGGCACGCCCAAAAGAAAAATCTCGATCGCCTGCAAATAGGGAAGGTTATGGATCGAGTTAACCATCTCCACAAACCCTTGCGCATTATCCCCCAGGAGAAGCGCTGCCTGAGAATTCACAAGAAGGTGCTCAAAAAGAAACAGCACAATCCACAGTCCCATGAGCGAATGGAGCCTTTTCCAAATAAAAGCACGTGGAATCGTTTGCGTTGTCATTCCTAATCATTAAACATTGATGATGTGTTTTGGAAAAGAAAAAAATTGAGCTGCATTCTGTGTGATGGCTAATGCAACCTCTTCTAGAGAAATGCCTTTAAGGCGAGCGATCATCTGGGCAGTTTCAACCACATAGCCCGGCTCATTCATGCTTCCGCGCCTCGATTGAGGAGCAAGGTATGGAGTGTCGGTTTCAATGAGCATCCGATCTAAAGGGACGTGCGCTGCTACCTCTTGTAAAGCGGTTGAATTTTTAAACGTCACAATCCCGCTAAACGAAATTAGCCACCCTCTTTCTAAACACGCTTTAGCCTCACCGATCGTTCCTGTAAAGCAATGAAGAACAGCGCTGATCTCCTTCCCCTTTTTATCGACTTCTGTAAAAAGATCTTGAAACGCTTCTCTGCAATGGAAAATGACGGGCAATTTTGTTTCGATTGCAAGATCGAGATACCGGCTGAGATGGTTTTCCTGAAGCTCTCTTGGAGAGTGTTCATAATGATAATCAAGACCTGTTTCTCCAATGGCAATCAGCTTGCCCTCGCGAGCGCACGTTGCAACCTCCTGGAAAAATACCTCTCCGATTTCCTCCACATCATGAGGCGTTGCGGCCGCGGCATTAAAGACCCACCGATGCCGCTCTACAAGTCGAAGCCCCCTTTCAAGGCTCTCATGATCGGTGCAAATATTAACGATACCCCGAACATCATGCTGCTCAGCCCTCTGCAGCATTTCTTCTACGTGATCAACCACCTTTCGGCTTGTCAGGTGAGCGTGAGAATCAATAAACATCAATGATCATTATCGAGTATATTCAGTTAGATCTCCAGAAAAATCTTGATAAAAATTCTTATGATGATCATTCTTGTCTAGCAAAATCTTTAAGCAGGAGAGTAGGATGGCTATTATAGGCGACGCAATACGAAAGAAGTTCTTTTTCCAAAAAGCAGATAAGGTTAGCGAGTGCATTGAAAAAGCGCTCAACCAGATTGATTCATTGACGCAAAACACATTTCGATCGGTTAATGAAAAAGCTTTGCTGCAGCAAGCTGTGGCAGCAGGACACGCTTCAAAGCTGATCGGAACGTTTAAAACCTCTTATATCGACTGCTTAGATCAGACCGTTGAAAAGACCGACGCCGCCGTCCAACGCACCCTGACTCAAATCGAAGGAATCATCAACGATCTGGTCGAGGCTGCCAATATGAGTAAAACTGTTGAGCGGATCGAATTTTTAATCAGAGACTTTCCCTTTGTTAAAAATCAGCCGCGGGTTTTTGAAGTCACTCCAAGATGTCTGGTTTTTACTGAGGTAGATCATAACATCGTCATCAAGCTCTCAGGACAATTTCCTGAGGCTGAAGAAAAAACAGCTCCCACCCTCTCTCTTCAAGGCAAGCAGTTTAACCCCATCCATCACGTCGCCAAGGAACTTGCTTTTTCAGTTCCTTTATCGACCCTGTTTCCCGACCGCTCAAATGCACCCGTTAGCAAGATTTCTCTCTGTTCGTTTGATATCAAAATTCCTTTTCGTACAGAACAAAAAGGCCTTCTCACCTCGTCTTCGAAAGAAAGATGTTTTTACTTTACAAGCTATGTCGCGATTTTGCCCCCGTGTGCAGGAACAGTTTCAGTTGAATACACTGTTCAACATACTGAAAGGGTCATTAAAGAGTTTAGAGCGCCGATGATCAAGCAAAGCTCCCGCCCTCGATCCCGAGAAGGAGAAGACCAAGATATCATTGACCGCTCTTACCGTCATGCCACTGAGAATGGGTTCACCCTTCAAAAGTCCCGTTTGATCATTCATAAAAAGAAAGGCACTGCAAGCTATAAGCTTGTTTCTGAAAATAACAATGAAGCGCTCTGGCTAGTGACAACTCTTAAGAACAAAGATAACCCCAAAAAATCTGGTAAAATAGAGTTCTCGCTCTCCTGTACCGGGTATCAGGACAGCGCGACAACGTCCAAAAAAACAGAAGAAATGCAGCTCGTCTGGGGAGACAAGATTACCATTATCAAGAAAAGTCCCTGGAAAATGGTGGTGAACTTATGCGACGGAACACGAAAGGAAGTTTTCAATGACGGAGCACTGGCTAAAAGTTCGATTCACCCTTGGATTAAAATATCTCCTGAAAGCGGCACTTTAGAAGTTGTCAATCCTAATAAAATCGATCTCGGACTCCCCAATGTTCAAGCGATCCACTCCCAGGCGAAGTTATGAAGGATTTTCTTCAATTCTGACAACCAAGGCTCTTTCTACCGTTCCGGTCGTTAAAATTTTTCGAGAGGTAGATTTTTACAAGACACGTGGTAGAATGAAGCCTATACTTAAAAAGGTAGTCTCCCATGTTGTCAGTAAATCCATTTCTAGTTGCCTATACGCAATCTGATTTTTTTGGAAAGTTAATCATCCTTGGGCTGATTGCCCTCTCGATGATCTGTTGGGTTGTTTTGCTGCATAAGATCTGGACACTGAGGAATGTAAGCCGCTTATCTGAGGCGTTTCAAACAGCGGTAGATGGGCAGAAAGCGTCCTTGCTCTCTCTTGATTTGGCGCAGCTGCCGCTGCCGAAAAACAAGGCAATTCCCCACCCTTTTGGACAAATTTTTCAATCCCTGAAGGGGAAGACGATCGAGACCTTAAATAAAAATCGGTATTTTTTAGCGCAGTCGGCTGCACCGAAAGGAGCCGTTTACTTAACACCCGCCGATCTAGAGCTGCTCGAATCGCATGTGACTGCAACCATCTCTTCTCAGAATAAAGCGCTTGAGAAAAACCTCTTTATTTTGTCGACCATTGTGACGCTAGCTCCTTTCATGGGGCTGCTTGGAACGGTGTGGGGGATCCTCGTGACGTTCTCCGGTCTTCACAGCGGAGGAGGCATTGGGTCGAATACATCGATTTTGGGAGGGATTTCAACAGCGCTCGCAACGACCGTTTTAGGACTCGTGATCGCAATCCCTGCGTTGGTGGCTTACAACTATCTCAAAAACCACTTAAGGCATTATACGGCTGATATGGACGATTTTTTAACCTCGCTCATCTCTCAAATCGAATTGCAATACCGGAAAGTCGAATGAGCCGCCTTAGGTCTTCTCTTCGAGAAAGCGGCTTTGCAGAGGCCGAAATTAATCTAACGCCTCTGATTGATGTGGTCTTTGTTGTCTTGATTATTTTCATTATCATTGCGCCGATGCTGGAGCTTGATCGCGTCGAACTTGCAAATACCGCGCCGGTAAAGCAGGGAAAGGAGGCGCCGGAGGCCAGCCCTGCTGTGACAATCCATGTCCATCAAGACAACACTATCTGGTTTAATGGAAAATGCGTGGGTGAAAAGCAGCTCACCGAACTGCTGCAAAACAGCCGCAGCTTAAGCAGCGGGAAGATTCCACAGCTCTTTCAAGATAAACGAGCCAGCTTTGGCACCTATCAAACGGTTAAAAACGCTGTTGAAATCGCCGGCTACGAACAAATGGATGTTATCTTAAAACCCGGGTAAATGTCAGGACAAATGTTAAGACGCGTTGTTTCGATTGTCATCTCATTTCATCTTCTATGTGTGGCAGCGCTTTTTTTTGCTCCAGTCCGCACCCCTGCTGTCAAGGGAGCTCATGTCAAAGTTCGAACTGTCCGCCCTGTCGCAGCAGTCGCTGCTAAAAAAACTGTTTCGCCTGCCGCTTCTCGCCTCATCCCCCAACCAAGCTCCAAACCAAGCCCTCAAAATAAACCCTCTTCTCCCAAACCTGCTCCTGCGGCAAAAAAAAAGAGCGCTCCAACTAAAAAACCAGCCATCATAGAAAAAAAGAAACCAGTTAAAAAAAAGGTCGAGCTTCAAAAGCCTGCTGTTTCTGCAGAGGTCTGGGATGAAATTGATCAAGCTCTCGCAAAAATTGAGAAGAACAGCTATTCTAAAAGAACACCGTCGTTGGAGCTCGCGACGCCCACGCTGCTCTCAAATGAAGTCGTGCAGGAAAGTGAAGAGAGCCATTCCATGCTGGTAGGCTTTCTTCACAATGCCCTTCATCTGCCTGAAATGGGCGAGGTGAAAATCCAATTGACGGTGCGAAAGAATGGAACGGTGGCAAACGTGGTTGTGCTCAGTGCTGCAAGCCATAAGAATAAGCTCTATTTGCAAGAGCACCTGCCTCACCTCCACTTTCCTATGCATTTTGACGAAGAAAAAACATGGACACTCACTTTTTGCAATGAAATTTAAATTATTCTATTGTTTTATTTTACTTCTCCTTCCTCTAGGAGCAAAAGAGGTTTCTCCCGAAGAAATTCGGATTTATCTGACCACGACAAGCCCACTGGAACCTCTTTATCTAGGGCAGCTGCACTGCTCTGACGGCTCTGTTTCAAACAGCTATCTGAAAGACCTTTATTCCGTGCTGGCTTTCGACTTGAATTACAATGGAGCCACGCGTGTTTTGCCAGTAGCAGCAGATCTAGAAGAAGCGCTTCGGAAGGAGAGCTCTGCCGCCTTTAATCGAAACTTTTGGAAAAATTGGAGCACCGCCTATGTCGTTAAAGGAGAAATCCAAAATCAGTCCCTTGTCCTTTCTTTCTTCTCAGCTCATACAGGGGCTCTCAAACAATTTCCTCCTGTTGCATTAACAGCCTCTTTACCTACAGACCGAAAAAATTTACACCGTCTTTCAGATGCGATTTTCAAGGCGCTGTTTGGAAAAGAGGGAGTTGCAAGCAGCCGCCTTCTGTATTCCGTCAAGCAGCGGAAAGGCGAAGCCTGGGTATCAGAAATTTGGTGCTGTGACTGGGATGGAGCTAACTCTCGTCAAATCACCTACGAAAATGGACTCTGTGTCACACCTGTCTTTATCCCTCCAAGCGCTCGGCATGCCAATGACCGTTTTCTTTATGTCTCTTATAAACTAGGACAGCCGAAAATTTTCCTTGCCTCTCTATCTCAAGGGAAAGGGGAAAAACTGATCGACCTTCGCGGCAATCAACTCCTGCCGGCAATCTCTTCTCAGCGGACTAAAATCGCCTTCATTTGCGATGCAGCAAGCCGTACCGATCTTTTCATGCAAGAATTTCACCCTGAAACAGGAGAGGTCGGAAAGCCAATTCAACTTTTTTCTTACCCGCGTTCAACCCAGGCGTCGCCAACATTTAGTCCCGACGGCTCTCAAATTGCGTTTGTCTCCGATAAAGATGGAGCCCCTCGAATCTATTTAATCCCAGCCGCCTCTCAGTCAAAACGAGCGGCGCCTCTTCTCATCACAAAAAAAAATGGAGAAAATTCGTGTCCCTCTTGGTCTCCAGATGGAAAGAAAATAGCCTATAGTGCTAAAACTAAGGGGACAAGGCAGATTTGGATTTACGACTTCGATAAACAAGAAGAATGGCAGCTCACCGATGGCTCTGGCAATAAAGAGAATCCCTCTTGGGCGCCAGACAGCCGCCATTTAGTGTTTAATTCAACCGATGGCCATATCTCCGAACTTTATTTAGTTAATTTAAGCCAGCCGGATGTGATTAAAATTTCAAAGGGGCCTGGAATTAAACATTACCCTTCGTGGGGACAATAAGAAATTTTTACCTTAAGGAAAATCAGTATGAATACAACGATGCGTGTGTGCCTCTGGGGTCTTTGCGCACTTCTTATAGCAGGATGCCAAACAAAATCGGGCAACATTTGGGACGATAATCAAACAGGCGCAAAATATAAGCATGAAAATCAAACTTCTGCTCTTTGGGATGCCTCTAAAGGAACCCTTCCAGGGCCAGCCCAGGAAGAATTTATTCCTTTGAATGACGAAGATCTGAGAAATCAATTCGCAGAAGTGGTAGCGCCGCAACCCAGCCGAGAGCTCGGGGAAGCCGGAATGCCCACTGCAGATCAATTTGAAGCCCCTCGAGGAGAGCTCGCCTCTATTTTTTCTCCTGTCTTCTTCAATACCGACGAACATGTCGTCAAAAAACAAGACTATCTTGAAGCGATTCAGCGAACAGCTCATTACCTTAAAATGCATGATAAAACCTATGTGATTATCGAAGGGCATTGCGACGAAAGAGGTCCGGAAGCCTATAACCTTGCTCTTGGAACTCGCCGCGCAAATCATGTCCGCTCCCTCTTGATCAAGGCAGGAGCCAAACCAGACCAAATCCACACCGTTTCTCTTGGAAAAGAACGCCCCTTTGTACTCGATCATACCCCTGATGCCTGGGCAAAAAATCGAAGGGCTCATTTCCGTGTTTATACCCAAGGGCAGCAGTGAGACTCTACTTCCTATGCGCCCTTCTTTTAGGAGGGTGCATCCCTAGCCTCACCGCTTTTCGAGGAGATCACGACTCGGTTATTGACGATCTTCGAATGGAGATCGCCGATCTCAAGCACGCCCTTCATGGGACCGATGTCGAAGTTAAGCTTTTAGAAGAGAGAATCGAATCCGCGGAAGAATCCAAAGCTCATGTCAAAACAGAGGAGACAACCGATCTTAAGAGAAAGCTCTTTGCCTTAGAGAAGAGTTTAGACAAAATGAACGGTGAAATCCGCACCTTGATGAATACAGCCAATCAAACAGCCTCCTCTCTTGCAACCTATCGGCAACAGCTTTTAGAGATCGACAGCAAGCTCATCGAAGTTTCAAAACTTCGCTCTACCCTTTCCCAACTCTCCCATTCTTCCCGCCCTCAAGAAGCGCCTCCCACCTATCGCGTCAAGCCAGGAGATTCTCTTAGCAAAATTGCTCTTAAATATGGAGTCACCACAGACTCTCTTAAACGGGAAAATCAGCTCGAAACAGACACCATCGTGGTGGATCAGCTGCTGAAAATTCCTAAATGTTAACGATTCGGGCTACAATCTTTTTGAACAATCGCTTTTGGGAGGGGACTTTCGAGCGCACCGATAAAAAAGGGTATGCTGCTGCCAAACACATCTTTGGATCAGAACCTTCTGATCCAGAAGTTTATGATTTTGTTTTGCACCACTTCACCGAGCTTAATTTTGGAGAGCCCAAACCGTTTGAGTTGCAAATTAAACGGATGAATCCCAAAAGAGTTCAAAGGGAAGTCAAACGCGAAATGGCAAGAGTTAAAGAGACGATGAAACCCTCGACACTAGCGCAAGACTACCTGCGAGAAGAGATCGAGAAGAAAAAAAAGGAAAAAGTAAGAACCACCACCGCTGAAAAGCAGGCGCGCAAAGATCAACAATTTGCGATGAAACAGCAGAAGAAAAAGGCTAAACACCGTGGACGATAGAGATCCTTGGAATCACTTCTGGCAATAGACATCTCTCCAGATGGTGGATTGTTATTTTGGTCTTATCAGATGCAACCTGAATCAATTCATTACATTGCCTGGAAAGGGGAGGAGCAACAATTGTGATTTTCTTATGCGGGAAATGTTTTAGGACTTTCTTAATAGCGGGAGCTTGGTCTGAGTCATTGGAAATTAAAAAAGCCCTATCATAGGCATCTTGGTAGGCAAGCTCAAAGAGGGTAAGAGCGATATTAACATCAGTCTCTTTTTCTTCATGGATTGTAGAATGAGAAAGACACAGGGAACAATAGCGGTTTTTTTTCTTGAACTGTCCAAGAATGACTTTTATTCCGCGATGTTTTTGAGCAGCTATATATACTTTTTGCTGCGCTTGATTCTTTTCAGAGGTATGAATAGACAAAGCTGAAAAATAGAGAATTTGTATCAGTTCTTCTGATTGTGATTTGACAAAAAACTGAGACAGTTTTTTAAGGTCTATCCAATTCAAATGAGGCTGTTTTAATCTAGCAATGGCATGATAAAGATTAAAGCCGTCTACGAAGGAAATAACTCGATCGCGTCTCATTCTGCCTGCAAAAAAAGACCACGAGCCGAAACCCGTGGTGTTCGCATGGAGTTTGAAGCCATGCGGGATGATATTAAATATCTTACTCGTTGTTATTATTTCTGTATACAAGAAAAGTTGAGGATATACAAGGAGTAAAAAAGCCGGGAATTGATCCCAGCCTTCTGATCCAGAGGCTTATGATAAGGAAAAAGTAAGGACCACCACCGCTGAAAAGCAGGCGCGCAAAGATCAACAATTTGCGATGAAACAGCAGAAGAAAAAGACTAAACACCGTGGACGATAAGATGCTCCAACCAAAAACCACTTACGAAGATGCCACCTTCAAGTCGCTCAATATGAGTGGCAAAAGTTTGAAAGAGAGCCGGTTTGAAAATGTTGTGTTTGAAAGCTGCCAGTTCATAGAAAGCAATTGGCAACAGGCCCATTTTCAGGGGTGCCGATTCAAAAATTGCAACCTCTCTCTTGTGAATCTCACAGGATGCCGACTCCAGCAACTCAAATTTGAAGAGTGCAAAATCGTGGGCCTCGACTTTTATAAATGCGCTAAGATCGGCGATCTGACGTTTCACAAGAGTGTGCTCTTGACATGCAACTTTACCGACCTGAAACTCAAAGGATGCGACTTTAGAGAATCAAGGCTCAAAGATGTCTATTTCACAGAGACCGATCTGACGGAGAGCAACTTTTCAGAGACCGATCTTCTCGGTACAACCTTCCACCACTGCAACCTGACAAAAGCCGACTTTAGAGAGGCAAAAAATTACGCCATCGACTTGCAATCCAATACCGTGAAAAAGGCTCAGTTTTCGTTTCCGGAGGCGATGAATCTTCTGAAGTGCTTCGATATTACCATCTCATGAAGTATTACATCCAATGGGGGGCACTCTCCGACCTGCGATGCTGAAACACGACAAATAATCAGCGTTGTAACCAGTCTCCCATACGTTGTAGTTTGCGAGTTTTCTTCTCATACATATCTGTTGCGATAAGCTCTAGTTTTGTGTTAATACCCAGGACAATTTTTTTCGGCAGCTTTACATAAAACAGAAGAGTTCCTTCAACTGGCGTCGTTTCGACAGAAGTAGCCTTTACTTTTAAATCCAAAGCATCGGATGCACAAATTTCAGCATTATTGTACACGCCATTAACTCTAAGTATTTCCGGAATTCGAGTTGATTGAGCGAGAATAGGAATTGCTTCATGTGGAATAACCATTAATGACCAGCTAGATACAAAGCTGGGCGCACCAGTGTTCCAAATTCGAATATTCAGTGCTATGCCGGTTAGAATTTGCTCGTTTACATTATCTGGAGTGAAAATATTGCCTCCCAGTATTGATAGATGTAATTCTGGTGGTAAAGTTGCCATATCTAGAGTTTTTTCTTTGGCTACCGGCATCTGTATGGTGTTATAATGATTATTGTTTATGGTTTCTGCTTGTTGAATGCGCCCTTCGCCAGAAGCAGCTGATTTCCAACGCTTTGAATTAGGGGCTTTTATATTATGGGAATTCTCTCTTACCCATGAAAATTTAGCTTTTAGAAGAGTGCCTATTCTACTGCAGAACTGTTCAAGCATTTGATATTTCCTCCTATAAAAAAGCCGGGGGAATTTCCCGGCCTTGCGTTTTGGAAATGGGGAAATGCATTTACGGTCACCACTGTGATCACAAACTCTCCTTTCAACGGCCTGACCTAGCAAGCCAAGCAAAACAATCAAAATAGCGGTCTAAATCTTCAAGCGATGTTTTGAATTCGTCGCTTCCGAGGGCAGCAGCGGCGAAGAGCTCGCGAGCTCGTAGAATTTCCCTTCGACGACCCTTCCACCGAGGATCTTCGATCGTAAGCCAAAATAAGTCCAAAGCTCGAGTGATGGCACCCCAGTAGCGCGCTTGATTGCCCTTGGATCGAAGGGCTCGGCTGACTTCGCTCCCAATATTGGCCATTTGCTCAATGAGAGAAAACCTCGCCCAACTTGCGCGGACAGATTCTAGGTGGTCTAAATCTGCAGTCATGAGTGTTTGACCAATTGATTGACGATTTCTCGAATTTTTTGACAGATTGCAGGATCATCAACCCCTCGAGAATCATTGCCATGAGATGGTCTCAAGTTGATTATAGAATCATATTCAATCCATTCATCTTCAGATTGCTGAAGGTAGAGGTTAATTCCCCAGAGGTTTGCTTGTCTTGATCCACTCTCTAAAAGGACCTCTTCCCCATCCGAATGCATGGTCATTCCCGCAATCATAATAGCTTTTTCCACATCGACGACGACTTTGACTAAAGCACCACCCTTGCTTTTCAATTCCAGATCGAGAAGGTCGGCTTTTTGCACTTGTTGATCAATGATCTTTGTTGGCATATCACACCCTCAAGAATTCCTGAGAATACCAGAAATGCTCTGGAAACGCAAGACCGAGATTTGAAACTTGAAAGACATTTGCTACAAAACAGTTATACCCCTAATGATCAACTGGTAGATATTAACCATTTCCAAATTGGAATAACTAGAATCAGAAACCCCTGCATCTCTATGGTATTTTGTTCATTTTCCGTGAGGATGATTCCTTTGCGTAAGTTATAAGCCTTCATCGCTTCAATGAGACCTTCGATCTCTCGATTTTTTGTCTCTTCGTTAGAGAGATTTGTCGTCACTTGGATGGCTTGAGTGATCCGATAGCCTTCTCTAATAATGAAATCACATTCTTTCTTATCCTTGTGAAAGTAGATTTCTTTCGTTTGCATTCTAAGATGAAGAAATACAATATTCTCTAACAGGCGTCCTCTGTCTTCGCTGACCCGAAATCCGGCTGAGCGAATCAGGGCAGGATCAATCATGTAACATTTTTTGTTATATTGGATTTGTTTTTTGAGAGAATGACTATAGCGGTTTACAAAAAAGCAAAGGTAGCACAGCTCCAAATAATTGCAATAGTTCGCGATTGTATGAGGGCTGCTAAGGCCTACAATTTTAGCTAGGTTTGTATAGCTAAACTCCTTCCCAATGTTGCTGGCTAAATAATAAACCACTTCTCGCAACGCTTTTTCATCATGAATCTTGTAGCGAGTAATGATATCTCGATAGAGAATCCCTTCGAGTAGTTCCTTCAAGTATTCAGGTTTTTCAAATTTTATATATTCTGGAATCCCACCATTTTTTAAGTAGTTTGAAAAATGGTGTTGGATCATGCCAACATCACTCGTCGATAGAGCTTTTTTTGCAAGCACTTCAGGGAGTTTATGGTTGATGATTTCCTGAAACGAAAGAGGATAGGCTTCGAGTTGAATGTATCTACCTGTTAAATGGGTACCCAATTCCTTGCTTAAGAGCCTTGCGTTTGACCCAGTAATGTAAATCTTTTTCCCTTGCTCATAGAGTCTTCGTATGAAGCGTTCCCAACCTTCGACATTTTGAATTTCGTCAAAATAAAATGTCGATTGATCACCAAATACTTCTATGAAAACTTCCAATAACATTTGAAAGTCTTCAACCTGGAACTGAACTAATCGGTCGTCATCGAAATTGAGATAATAATCTGACTTTGCACGCTCTAGCTGTAAAACGCGTTGAATTGTCGATTTCCCCGACCTTCTGATTCCGCTGATGATGATGATATTGGGATCGTCTATAAAACGGTGGATAGTCTTTGTCAATGTGCGGGCAAAAAAGTCCTTGGGAGGTCTGTACTCCCGTTGATCGGCTAACACTTGTTTGAGGACGTCTCGTTCCATTTCCTTGATTATACCAGATAACCGTGCGTTGTCAATGCAGGCTTTAGCCAATAACCGTGCATTATTAATGCACGCTATTGCATAACAGCCTTAATATAAGGGAATTAGGTCTTTATCTTCCATAGATAGGTTTTGCTTTTGTCAGGACTTCATTCCGGAAGAGAGGGCTTAAATCATTTGGAGTTTTTAAATCTACTTGTCGTCCAATAATTTCACCAAGTTCCGATTCAATACCAGCAAAGCTGAAAAGGTGAGGAATATGTTTTTTTTCGAACTTGACCAATACGTCTATATCACTTTTTGCTGAGAAATTTGAAGTTAAAACAGAGCCAAAAAGAGCCAAATAAACGATGTGATATTTTTTGCAAAATTTTTCAATTTTGCGTTTATCTAAATTGATAGAACTTTTTCCCACGACTATACCTCTTTTATCTTGTTGCCGCTGGGTTAAAGAGGAAATCGACAACCTCCGCATACCTCAGTCTTTAGCTCCCTAGTCGAAGCCTTTTACCCCTGAATTTATTGTATCATAATGCGATATAGTCCACCATGAGAACTTATCCCGATAAAAAGTTTCGGTCGATTTTCGGACCTGGTTCAAAAGAGCCCGAAAGTTGACAGAACTTAGTTTTGAAAGAGGTCTTGATGAATAATGACCCTATTGGAATTTTTGATTCTGGCTTTGGAGGGCTGACAGTTCTCAAAGAGCTTCAGCGAGTACTTCCTTATGAGCAGATGATTTATGTTGGCGATACCGCTCATCTTCCGTATGGCACAAAAAGCCGTGAAACCATCACTCGGTATTCCCTAGAAAATTGCTCTTTTCTCGCCAGCCAAGGCGTTAAATTGATCGTCATTGCCTGCAATACAGCAACTTCCATGGCGCTGAATACCCTACAAGCTCATTTTTCCATTCCACTGATTGGCGTGATTGATCCTGTCATTGAATCCCTTGTCAAGCCGCCCAAGCCTACAGGGGAGATGCGGATTGGGATTTTAGGAACACAAGCTACCGTCATGTCAAACGTCTATCAGAAAAAAATCCACCACCATCTTCCCAATAGCAAGCTCATCGCCGTTCCCTCTCCCCTCCTTGTCAACCTCGTTGAAGAGGGGTTTATCGACCATCCGATGACGCATCTTGCAATTGAAGAGTATCTGGAGCCTCTCCTCCAGGCAGGCGTTGATACCATTATCCTTGCCTGCACCCACTTTCCCCTTCTCAAAGACCTCATTGAGCAAGCCGCCAGCTCCCACGTGCAAGTGATCGACCCCGCCCTTGCCTGCGCGCAAGCCGTCAAAGCCACCTTGCACAAACTCGATCTCCTATCGACAAATAGAGATGCCTCCAATCCTCTATTTTATGTCTCAGACGACCCAGATAAATTCCAGCGGCTTGGCTCCCAGTTTCTCAAACACCCCATCGCCGATGTTCATCTCTATTGCGCATCCCAAAGAGCTGACAGCGGAATGGCAATCCGATCCTTTCGCAGCGCAACGACTTCCTTGCCCGGATAAAGAATAATTCCCCGAATCATTTTATCTCCCATTTCCTCGCCTAAAAAATCAAGCCCTTTCCAATCCTCTGAAGAAATTGTTTCTGAAGACTTGACTTCGATACCTACAATTTGTCCAGCGCGGTTCTCTAAGACAATATCCACCTCAACACCTACTTGCGTGCGATAGTGATAAAGCTCTATAGGATAAAGAGCCCAACTAGAAAGTTTCTTTAATTCGAGAAAAACAAAATTTTCCAAGATGGGTCCTAGCAATCTTCCATTTTCTAAAATCGCCTCGTTTCCCACTCTCAATTGATTAATTAATAATCCCGTGTCGCCAAAATAAATCTTGGGCATTTTAATCAAACGTTTTGTTCGATTAAGATGCCAAGCAGGTTGCCGTATAATAAGAAATAAAGCTTCTAAAAGAGCCATATAATGATTTAGAGTTGTATAAGGAATCGAGGCAATCCGGCTTAATTCGGATAAATTTAATAAATTCGAGCTGCGGGCAGCTAAAATAGTGAGTATTTTAGCAAGATCTCTAGGCCGTCCAATATTTGCTAAATCTTGAACATCCCTTTCTAAAATTGTCGTTAATAAATTATCATACCATCGATCTCTCATAACAGAGTCCAAAACAAGTGCATTTGGATACCCTCCTGCGGAAAAAACTTCGATCATATTCTTCCGGCTCCAATGAACTCCTTCTGAAAAGACCGCAGCAGGATCAAATATCCGTTCTAAAAACCGAGATTTTTTTTGCTGAATTTCACTCATGGAAAGAGGCCACATATGGAGAATGAACATCCGACCTGCTAATGAATCATTCAGTTTTGGCGCTACCAAAGGATTGGCCGATCCAGTTAGTCCGAAAGAACCAGGAACTCTCTCTTCATCAATAGATAACTTGATGGGAAGCGCGATTTCAGGAGCTCTTTGCACTTCATCGATAATCACCGGCCTTACAAGCGCTCCAACAAACCCTTCCGGGTCTTCCTGGGCCGCTGCAAGCTGTTTGAGAGTATCGAATGTGAGGTAATTCATCCTAAGTTCCTCACCAATCTCCCGCATGAGAGTTGTCTTTCCACTCTGGCGCGGGCCAATCAGAAGAGTCACAGGACTCACTTTAAATGCTTGTAATAGAGTCTCTTTTAGATACCTAGGGTATTCCATGCAAAATTATCCGCCTTTTGGATAGATATTATCCGTGCAGCCGATAATTTTACATAAAAATCATAACTCATTGAAAATCAATTTGATTAATACAAGTTTTTCTGAGAATGCCAAGAAAAACTGAATGTATTGCAACTTTTCCTCAGTATGTCCAATTTTTCTGGACATTCTCAGGAAAACTTGTCTAATTAAGTTTATTTCTTTCGCAAGGACAGGATGGTCCCATGTTCTGAAGAGCGCGCGTCGACATAGAGAAATGAATCTGCTCCTCCTTTAAAAAGCGAGAAGAGGCGCGAGGTGGGCTGCAAGGTGTCGGGAAGGGTTTCTGAATCGACCATGATGCACGGGTTGATCGATTCGCTTGCCAAGGTTTTGGCTTTTTCAAGAAGGGGCGTAAGGGTCTCATCTGAGGGAATGAGGTGGATGGAATAAAAAGCCCAGCTGAACCAAGGAAACCGCCTTTTGACCCCTTGCCGAAGAAGCAGATGGACATTGGGACCTACGCTTAAGAGAAGAAGCGCTTTGAACCAGGAAGCCTTGGAAAGGATTAAAATGGCCTGCGGATTTTTTTCAAGCAGCTCGAGGTTTTCTGTCTTAAGGCGCGCAAACGGTTTCAAAAGATGGCGAGCAATAAAGGGGAGCGCAAGATCTGAGAGCCGAGAAATCATCAGGAGCGATAACAACAGCGTGAGAATTCCAATAAAGCCAAATCCTTGAGCAGGAGAAAGGCCTAAGATGGTACTGAAAAAAAAGAGGGCAAAAGAGGCTACGAGCACTCCGCCAAAACTCAAAAAATTGTTTGCAGCAATGATCTCTCCTCTCCTTTCATCAGGACTATAGAGCTGAACAAAAGAGTCAAAAGGAACAATGAAGAGCCCTCCGCAAATTCCAAGCGCAATGAGAAACGAGACAACAATAAAAAGATCTTTGTAGCAAAAAGAAAGGAGAAGTAAGAGAGCCGCAATGAAAAGCCCCGCAAAGCATGAGAGACCGAGTTCAACTCTTTTTTTAGACACTTTCCCACCGATCAAAGACCCGATTGCAATTCCCAGCGCAATCGGCAGGAAAAGGTACCCCCCTGCAATCTCTGTCAGATGGAGCGAGTTAATCGCAAAGGGAATAATATTGAGCTGCGCAAAGGAGCCCACAAAAAGAAAATAGGCCGATCCAAGCATTGCGATAAGCAGGTGCTTTCTAGTTCGGCAAAAACGGAGCGTTCTAAAAATTTCCCGAATGAAAAGCCACTGAGGATTTTTGTGATTCTGTTGCGCAGGCGTTAGGCGAATGCCAAATGTGGAGATAAAACCAATCAGCGCGATCAAAAAACAGGCAACGGCGACAAAGACATAGTGTTTAGAGCTAACTTCAGATAGAAACGAGGCTAAAAAGGTTCCAACGATGATCCCCAAATAGGTGAAAGAGGTGATCAGTCCATTCGCAGAGGAGACTTTATCCTGTGGAACAAGTTCTGCAATAATCGCATACTTGGAAGGGCCTAGTATTGCGCTATGGGTTGCAAGCACGAATAGAAGGGAATAGCTGGCCCACACACTTTTAACGCCAAATGCAACCATTGCCAAAATCATGATGATCATCTCAATGACCTTCATTCCCATCAAAAGTTTTTGTTTACTAAACCGATCTGCAAGAGATCCTGCCGCCGAAGAAAACAAAAGAAAGGGGATGACAAAAATCGCTCCAGCAATCGACATAATAGTGCTTGCATGCTCCTTTCCCAAGATGTCGATTAAAAGAAAAGCAATGACAAATTTGAAGATGTTATCATTCAGGACTCCCATAAATTGGGAAATATTGAGAAAATGGAGCGAATGCTTATCAGGTCTAGAAAAACCCGGAATTTTAGATAGAAATTTAGATAGCCATTGATAGAGTGGTTTAGGTAAAAGCACCATAGAACGAACTTTAGCAGGAACAATTTAAGACCACCATGAAAGATTTTGGGAAAGTTTTTCTCTCAAACCAGCTCCATACGCTTTCTGATATGCTATGTCAGAAATTATTTAACTCTTCATCAAATCCTTTAGAGAAACGGTGGCTGATTGTTCCAAGCGAAGAAATCAAACTCGATCTTTATCTACGGTGGCTTTCAAAAATCGATGTTGTGACAGGAATCAATACCGTGACCTATGGAGAATTGATTCGAACCCTTTTTCCAGCAATTCCTTCCAAAATGGAGCTCTTTCTCCGGATTCAAACAGCGCTTGGCACAGCTCAAGAGTTGACTTCTTACCTAAAAGGAGGCGGGGATTTAAGAAAACTCGATCTCTGCGAAGAGCTTAGCTCCCTTTTCCTCCGCTATCTTCAAAAACCTAAACAAGAGATTCTAGAATGGCTTCAAAAAGAGGGATGGCAGCAACACCTTTGGAAAGAGATTTTTAAAGAAACTTTTCCAACAGAGGTTGTGAGGTCGCTGCCAGGCGCCTTTTTTTTCTATCACATCTCAAAAATCACCCCCCATGAGTGGGAGGTGTTTTCAAAAATGGAGACTTTTTGGTTTCTCTTTTCCCCAAGCGAAATGTATTTAGGCGACTTCCAAACCGAAAGAGAGCAGCTCTACCTTCTTCGGCAAGCGAAGGGGAGCGCTCGAGATGATCTTGCCCATTACTTTGAACAAGATTCTTCACTGCTGTCCAACTGGGGAAAAGAGGGGAGACGTTTTCTCCGCTTATTTGAAGATGTTGAAACAGTTGAGCTCTTTGAGCCGCCTTGTGGCACATCAGCTCTTCATCTGCTTCAAACAGAGTGGTTAACTCTTGAGAAAAAACAAAATGAGCTGGATCTTTCGATGCAACTCCACTCGGCATCCAGTTTATCTCAGGAAGTGGAAGTCGTCTGGGAAGTGATTCAGCAGCTTCCCTTTGCACCTGAGGAGATTCTCGTGCTGGCCCCTGATATTCAACCTTATACAAGTAGCATCGAATGGATCTTTAAAGAGCGGGGCGGCCTCTATAAAATCATAGGGGTAGAGGCTGAAACAAATTCTCTCTTGCTGCAGGCGATGCATGCCCTCTTAGATCTTCCCAAATACCGGTTTTCACGCCGCGCTTTCGAAAAGCTTCTTCTTTGTCCCCCATTTATGAAACAGTTTCATTTAACCTTTGAAGAGGCTGAAACGATCTCCGAGTGGATGTCGGAGGGTTGTTTAAGATACGGGTTTTCAGATCTGAAAAGAGTCGTCGAAGCTCTAGTGCTAAATCAACAATTCTCCATTGATTTTTCCGATGCGCCTCTTTTAAGCCGGTGGATTGCAATGACCTCAAAACTAGAGGAATTGTTAGGAGACCTTCACCCAAGAACTGGAGAGGCATGGGCCGATTGGATAGAGCAGTGCGTCCAAAGTTTTTTTGCCTCTGACGAAGAAACCGGTATTTTAAGCGCGATGCTCTCGGCTCTTCGACATAAACAAATGGAAGGAGAGTTTCCTTTCCTGGCAGTCGAAAAACTTTTTCAAACGACGTTTATCACTCGGACCGGCTCTATCCATCGATCCAGCCCTCAAGCCACCCGTTTTACATCGATCAATCCAGGGTCTCTGACCTCTGCAAAAGCGATCATCCTCATGGGAATGCAAGAGGGAGCTTTTCCACGAAGCGACTCTCCTTCTTCTCTCTCTTCATTTTCTCTTCCTAATCGCCTTGATGAAGACCGGGCTCTTTTTTTAGAGGCGATTGCTCACGCAGAGGAAAAGCTCATCTTGACCTACTCTCGATGCCACCCTGAAGATGGGAAAGAAATGCGCCCTTCTTCTCTTGTGGAAGCGCTCTCAAAAGATCGCGGAGGCCTCACGACATTTATCCATGAAAAACGGTACGTTGGACCTAAGAAAACAAGTCCTGCAAAATATCAGCCGCTATCCACTGCTTTGAAGCAAACAATCGATCTGAGAATGCTCAAAAAGTTGGCCCGGCATCCTGTAAAGTTTTTCTTTGAGTCGTCGGTAGGAATTCGATTTCCCTGGAAGGAGTCTGAATCCGAATTTCTTCTCTCCCCTCTTGAAATGCACCGTCTTCGAACGGCCTCTTTAACACGCGAAGAACTTGAGCGGCAAGGAAAGCTTCCCGAGGGAGTGTTCAGAGAAGTCGCCCTCCAATCCATCGAAGCGCAGCTTGAAGATTACCGAAAAGCGCTTGATAAGTTGGAGATCGACCCCGCATCTCTCTTCTCGATTGAGCTCCACCCTCTTTGCCTTGCCCCCACCCAAATCTCAAAGGACCGGTTTGTTTACCCCTCTCTTAAAATCCAAGCTCCCTCAGGAGAGGTCAAAGAGCTTCAAGGAACGATCGAAAACCTTTCTGATAAAGGGCTTGTGATCCATGGAGAAAACTCTTTGGAAGAGATGCTCAAACAGTGGCCCATTTATTGCGTATCTCAAGCGGTTTTAGGAGAGAAGGGCTCCTCTCTTTGCCTGACAAAAAAAGCCGCGGTGGCCCACGTTAAAATCGAGAACCCCTTGGAAGCTCTGAGCCGGTATCTGGGGTATCTGCAGAAAAGCTTAGAAACACCCTCTCCTCTACTTCCAGCCTGGGGGCGCCGCCTCTTTAAAGGAGAAGAGCTTCCGGCAAAACCAGAGGATGACATCCTTGAGTGGGCCGAGAGAAGAGCTCTTCTCCCTTCTCCTCATGAATGGGCACGGGAGTGGAGACCCTATTTACAGGAGGTTTTTCGTGAGCTCCTTTGATATTTTATCAAGCGGCACTCGTCTTGAGTCCCGTCTATTTTTAGAAGCATCTGCAGGCACTGGAAAAACGTTTACAATCGAACATTTGGTTGTTCGGCTGCTCATCGAAACCTCGATTTCTCTTGACCGGCTCATCGTCGTCACATTTACTCGAGCGGCGACGCGAGAATTGAAAGAGAGGATCCGGCATAACTTAGAGCAGATCGCCGAGGGGAAAGGAAGCTACTCTTACTTGCAAGGGATCTCTGATCTTCAATATGCAAAAATTCGGGAAGCGCTGACAAGCTTTGAATCAGCTCAGATCTTAACCATCCATGGATTTTGCTCCCATCTTCTCAAAGAGTTTGCCTTAGAAGCAGGCGCCGGCCTTAAACTCTCAGAATGGAGTGAAGAGGAGCAGCAGTGGGAAGTAAAAGAATTCCTTCGCAGCCAAACCGCCATCTCCTCAGGACAAATGCGCCGCCTCCTCGGATCATTTCAGAACAATATCGATCGGTTTATCGAAGCGATTCTTCGTGCGCCGGATAGGACGCCTCCTCCCTCTGAAAATCTGCTCCAGGAAGTAAACTCTCTTCTTAAAAACATCACCCCTTTTGCAGTCGCCGAAGAATTTGAAGAGGCCCGCTCCTCTTATAAGGGGATGGCATCAGAGGAGTTTGAAGGGCAAGCTAAAGAACTTGAAGGGGCTCTGACGCAAAGAGAGCTCTCCGCTAAAGTGTGGAATCGATGGATCACCGCCCCCTTTTTCTTGAAAAACCTCTGCCCTTCGCAGCTGAAAGTGCGGGCTAAAACCAGTGCCTCGCGGCGGCTCTCTGACTTAAGAGAAATCATTCTCCCTCGACTAGAAAGGGCCCAAAATCGGGATCAGATCTTCTTAAAACTGACAGGAGCATGGCATCTTCACCGCAAAAAAATCTCCCAGCAGAGTGAAAAGGTCTCTCCTGATGACCTTCTTCAATTGATTCATTCTAAGCTCTCTGATCCTTGGTTTGTTCAAGCCGTTCGAAAAAAATACGAGGCGGTGATCGTCGACGAATTTCAAGATACCGATCCTCTTCAGTGGGAGATCTTCAAGACGATTTTTCTCGAAGACAGAGCTAAATCAGTCTATTTAGTTGGGGACCCCAAGCAGTCGATCTACGCGTTTCGGTCGGCCGATATTTACACCTATCTAGACGCTGCGCGCCGCTTTGGCGTTGGCCAGAAGGAAGCCCTTTTACATAATTTCCGCTCCTCTTCCCAGCTCCTCTCTCAAATGAATCGGCTTCTGTGCTGCGCCCCCTGGATGGACCTCCCTAAGCAAGGAACTTATCTGGAAATCCCCCAGGCAATTTCTGTAAATGAGGGGGCAGGAGAGCTCTGTTTCATGGTGGCCGAAGGTGAAAAAGGGCGGCAAGGGGCTCGACAAGGGGCTCGACAGGGCCGGTGGCCAACCCCTGACATCGAAGAGACTCTTTTCTTCCCCTTTATTGTGGAGGAAATTCAGACCCATCAACTCTCTCCTAGTCAAACAGCCATTCTTGTCAAAGACCGGTACCAAGCAGAGCGTGTAAAGAAATTTCTTGATTTTTGGAGAGTTCCTGCCTCCCTCTATCGAGCCTCCCCCCTTCGAGATTCTCCCGTCCTTGAGTTTCTAGAGGAAGTTGCTGATGCCTGTATCGAAGACTTTAACTTGGCTTCCATTAAGAAAGTCCTATTAGGCCCCTTTATTGCAACTCCTCTTAGTGAACTCACCTCCGAGCGCGTCTTTCAAGCAAAACAATTCTTTAAAACACTTAAACAAACATGGTTTGACCAAGGGTTTACAACTTTTTTCGCCCAGTTTTTAGAGGGAAAGGAATTGGATCCATCTCTCTACGAAGACCTTCTTGAAATCATTCAGAAAGTTGGACCCTCCTCCCATCACCCTTATCAACTCAAACAACGCCTTGCAGAGATCAAGCAGTATGAAACAGAGAGCCGCATCTCCACCCACCCGGAAGGCGTTCAAATCATGACGATCCATGCAAGTAAAGGGCTTGAGTTTGAAACAGTCTTCGCCTTAGGGCTTGCCTCTCGCACCCCTGCCTCAGATTTACCTGAAGAGATACTCAAAGAACTCGACGCCGAAAAAATGCGGCAGTTCTATGTCGCTCTGACGCGGGCGAAAAAGCGGCTTTACATCCCCATTGCCCGCGAGCTTCCCACACCCAGTTACGCTTTGGGAGAAGCCTCCCCCATTGAGCTTTTCTTAGCAAAAGCAGCGCCCGACCTTTCGTCCTTTTCTCAACAATTTTTAAATGGAAGAACATTCCAACTTCATCAAGAAGAGCTCCATCTAAAAACTGAAGCCCCACTGATGACAAAGCCAGCAGCGCCGCCCCGCTTCATCCAATCTTTCTCCTCTTTAGCGCAAGAGACCTCTCTCCCAGCCAAAGGAGAAACGCAAGGGATCCAAGCCGGCGCCCAAACAGGCGTGATCATCCACCGCATTCTAGAAAGGTATTTTAACCGCGAGGCGGACCTCCAGCAGCTCATTTCACAAGAGATTGGGCGGACCCCTTTGGCTCTCCAAGGCGCTACCCTCTACCAGATGATCACTCAAGCGTTGGAGCTCTCTCTTGGAACATTTTGCCTTAAAGGAATCTCCTTAGACAAGGTTCAAACTGAAATGGAATTTCTCTACTCGACGAAGGATGGTTGGATGAAAGGGTACATCGATCTTTGCTTTCAACATGAGGGGCGCCTCTATGCTGTCGACTGGAAAACCAATCTGCTCGAAAATACCGATGATCCAACTATTCTTCGGCTCATGCAATCGCACGACTATCTCCTGCAAGGGCAGATCTATACGCAAGCGATTCAAAAATATCTTTTACGCTATTCAAAAATAACCTTTGGAGGAGTCTTCTTTATCTTCCTCCGCGGCCCTGCCGTTTATACCGTATCTAGCTGAATTTCACATACTTATAAAATATTTCTATTCTGAGTCTACAATTTCAAAAAAAGAATTGAATTAAATTCAAAATTAAACTATAATCGTAATTAACAGTAAAAGTTAATTATATTATATGAGGATTTTATGAGTATTGAAGTAGGTTCTTTTCAAGAGCAGATAGAATATCCAATATTACAGGATACATTCGCAAAAACTAATGAAACAGCTGAAGATTTTGATACAAAACCTGATAGAATTTTCCGTGCCAAAATAGCAGCTAGTGAAGCCAAATTTGATAAAGCTTTACAAGGTGTACCTAAAGAGCAGTGGCACTTGTTATTTATCGATTGCGAGAAATGGAAGCAAATAGATGTACTAGAGGTGGATACACAACTTTTCGATAACACAGGGCAGCCCGGCTATTATAGGGCCATGATAAAGACATGGGAGTTTATTAGACATAATCTGAACACAAAAATGGATGCACAACAGTTTTGTAATCTTCACGATATGTGCGTAAATAAAGTTTATACTGATATTCACAAAACAGATTTTTTACAAAAAGGATATGCTCCTGAGTGGGCCTACGATTTTAAGCGTAATGAAATGAGTGTGGGGGCTTGTCAAGAGTGTGTAAATGAAAAAATACTTGATCTCAACTTTGAAAAAAGAGACCAGCCACTTCCAGGATATTTGGCTTTTTTTAGTGTTAAAGACGAAGACACTACAATTGGCAAGGTTTGCAGCAGTTTCTTACACCCTGACGAGTTGCCAGCAGTTCATGGCACAATTAATGGATTATTCGAAAAATATTATACAAGTATTGAGCTTGCACAATCCAATGAGCAAAAACTAGAAGCTATTGCCAAATTGTGTCGCGCGCTTCAAATATTTCATGTGTTTCCAGATGGAAATGGAAGAACGATTTTATTCGCTTTACTCCCTAAACTGCTGATAGAAAATGGGTTTTCTCCAGCTATTCTAGAGGATGTAAACATTTTCAATGGCTACCATGAAACGTCTAACTTGGTCACAATGATTCAAGAGGGGATACAACGTTATGAGAGGCTTGTCGCCTATTTCAATTGGCTCAAAATAACCCAAAAATCGACTTAAACTGAATCCGTAGGCAGTCTCTAAGGCTGGACAAATGCAAGGTCAGATCTATACGCAAGCGATTCAAAAATATCTTTTATGTTATTCAAAAATAATCTTTGGCGAAGTCTTCTTTATCTTCCTCCGCGGCCCTGCCGTCTATACTGTATCTGATTGATATTGAATGATCTTTATCTTGAGCTGGAATGATGAGGGGTAATTTGCTATAATCTTTACACATTACAGCAAGGCAACCTATGAATAGAATAAATCCTTTTAATTGGGTAGATCCCTCAAAACACCGCTACATTTACTATGTTCTTGTAGGTGTGGCAGGAACTATAGCCGCTGTTGCGCTTGCGGCTCTTAAGAAGGGCAGCCGTTATCAGGTAGCAGCTGGCTTTGGACTCAGTGTGATGACTTGTGCTTACGGCGTCTATCAGCTAACACGCCAGGGAAAAAAACCTGGTTCATCAGGAAATTCAACCCCAAAACCTCAATTAACAACTCCGCAAAGCACTGGTACTCCTTTAGACCCTCCTCAATCATTAGCAGTAATATTTACTAAGCTCAAAGAAGAGATCGTAAAGACCAAACCCTTCGATGAGATTGCAGCTACTCAACAAAAGGGGACACTGCCACCCCCAATGCAAACCTCTCAAATCACTCATGCGCATGAAATATTCCCCCATGTCTTTTTAGGTGATTATGTGGCTTATTTATCGATTGACCCACGATTTGTTAAAGGTTTTCCTAACGCGATGCAAAATCCCATAAGTTGCACATTCGACGATCCCATTTCTCAACAACAACAACAATATTATGACTCCCTTGATCATGCTGGATACTCAGATAAAAATTTTAAAACTGTCATTAGTGTAACTCGTTTTGATCCTAAAAAAAGCAAAGAACCTTACCATAATTTTCAACCCAATCTAGGTAGTATCGAGAGAATACAAATACTCGTGAATGATGGGGAATGGTCATGGGAGCGCATCGAAGAAGATCTTGATCGCATTTTCGATAAGATTGATGCTGCTTTATTAAATCAAACAAACATCCTCATTCACTGTACGCAAGGGCAAACGAGAAGCGCTTGTGTGCTTTGCGCTTACCTAATCAATCGGTGCGGGGTGCCATTAGAGGACGCTTTTAATTTCCTCAAATCTAAACGGCATCAAGTGAGTTTCGAGCAGAATCCCGATATCGAAGCCGGCTTAAAAAAATATGCATTTTCACAGCAGAAAAAACGGCGTCAGTAAGCGGACTCCAATCGCAATTATACTCCGATCTATTGAAAAATTGACATTTGGGCTGCGTCAAAGCCCCGGGGTTCGATCATCGCAAGTGGGTCCGTATTGGATTAATACTGACCCACTTGCGATGATCGAACCGCGGGAGCTTTCACGTCAGCCCAAATGTCAATTTTTCAATAGATCGGAGTATAAGTAGAAAGTCTCCCCTTTCATGCTTTATCCGTTGATGGAAGAAAACCAAGTGCTTTAGCGCTTGGATGAATTCCGCCATTTTGTTAGACTGATTGTGTCTTAACGGACTAGCCGCTGGAATGGCGGGTAAAAGCCTGTTGGAGCTGCCCTTAAGTTGGGAGCTATGAATCAGGAATCTCGTGCCCTTTAGGGCCGAGAGGTTCAACATCTGGGTTCATGCTCAATCAACTTTTAGACGAGGGGTTCCTACAGCCGCTCGACCTTTACTTCGCCGACATGCACAAACCCTGCAGCCTGCCTGAGCGGGCTTTTCTTGCGGCGGTGATGCAGGCAGCTCGACAGGGGCATCTTTGTTTGGATTTAAGCTCTTTAGAGGCGCCTGTAGGCTCTTTTGGGCTGGCGTGGAAAGAGGCGGTGTTAGCAGGAGCTTCTATCGCATCTCCTTATCTTGTGATCGAAAATCACTGTGTCTACCTGAAAAAAAATTACCACTATGAAACAGAGGTTTTAAATCACCTGAAGAAGCTTTTAGGCCCTTCTCTACTTCCTCGAGTGAAAGCAAATCTAACCCCTGAGCAGCAGACGGCATTTGACCTAGTGCGATCTGAAAATCTCTCTATCATTGAAGGAGGTCCCGGAACAGGAAAAACATACCTAATCTCAGAGCTTGTCAAAAGTTTTGGCCCTGAAAGCCAGATCATTTTAACAGCCCCCACAGGAAAAGCAGCAGCGCGCCTTAAGGAAAAAAATGAACATGCGATCTGTGGAACATTGCATTCCATTCTTGGGATTAAATCAGATCGCAATTGGGGAAATCATCAGGCTTTTCTTCAGGCTGATTTGATTGTCGTTGATGAAGCGTCGATGATCGACGCAAAAATGATGATGGTGCTTCTAAAGACTTTGCAAGCGGGCCAAAGAATCGTCTTTCTAGGAGATGGCCATCAACTTCCTCCCGTAGAGTCGGGAAGCCTTTTTAATGACTTGATCGATCTCATTCCAACGGCCCACCTCCGTACCTGTCACCGCTCGGATCGAAGGGAAATTCTTGAGCTTGCCCAGTCCATCTTGGAGGGAAGGCCTCCTGTCCCCACAGCCCCCTTGTCGAAGGAAAAGATCATCGAGTTTGCACGCAGGCAGGAAGGAAGCCGTGCGATCTTAACACCCTTAAGAGAAGGTCCTTGGGGAGTGAAAGAATTAAATCAAATAATTGATGCAGCTTTAAAGGTCCGCGGCGAAAGAACAATTCCTATAATCATTACCCGAAACGATCCTGAAACAGGGCTTTCCAATGGCGATACAGGGATCCTGATCACCTCTTCAGAGAGGCCCCTTTACGCCCTCATAGATTCTAGAAGATTTTCACCTGCTGAGCTGCCTCCCTATGAGATGGCTTACGCCTTATCGATCCATAAGAGCCAAGGGAGCGAATTTGATCATGTCCTCGTGCTCGCTCCCGAGGGAACTGAAACATTCGGCTGTGAGGTGCTTTATACAGCTGCGACAAGAGCCCGCGAGAGCATCACTTTATATGGGGAGCAAGAGGTCGTTGCACAAACAGTGCTCCGTTCCTCTTGCAAACGGTCCGGATTGAAAAAACGGTTCCTAACTACCCTGTCTATTTGAAAGACGAGACTTGGTGCGAGCTGCTTTGTTGATTTTAAAGCATCCCGTTTTAACACCTTTGTCCATCAGACTGTAGACTTGATTGAGCTCTGTTTGCATCTTGGCTTTATCTCCTGCAGTAACAGAGGCTTCGTACGACCGAATCGCCGTCCTAACAGTTGCTTTAAAGCTCCTATTTGCAAGGCGCCGTTTTGCATTTTGATTATCCCGTTTTTTCGCGGAAGAAATACGTCCGCTTTTTTTCTTTTCCGCTTCTTTCTTTTCTTCTGCCATAATGGTCCTTGTAAGTAATGGGCTGATTATGGGTCAAAAATGGTTTAATTTCAACTTTTCTTATTCGCTGGTGGTGATTGGAGCTGCCGTCTTTTTGATTCTGGGATCCCAGGCAGCGGCTGCTCTGTGGAATTATGGGCGGCTTAACTCTCAGGCAAAAGCATCTATTAACACCTGGGAAGTCGTTCAAAAATCTTCTTCCTCTTTTGCATTAAAAGTCGTCTACCAGTTTGAATTTAAAGAAAATATTCACCAAGGAGAAATGGTGCTAGCCCCTCCCTACCACTTCAACCGCCCTTCTGCTGAAAAAGCCGCAAGCAACTTAGAAAAAAAAGAGTGGGCGGTTTGGGTCAATAGCCACAACCCGGAGGTCTCTTCTCTGGAAAGGGAATTTCCGCTAAAAAAAACAATTTATGCGTTCATTGCTCTTGGAATCACGCTCTATTTTGGGTTTTTACAGCAGAGCTCCAAAATTCGAATCCAGGCAAACTGAAGCCAAAAACGGAGCCCCTGGGGTGAGCGGTAAGAGCGAAGAACCTGATCAAGAGCCTCTAGGCCGTGGGTGGCGCACCAGCTATGAAGATCTCCTGCAAAGTGGAGTTGCCACGATCGGTCTGAGACCTTTAAAAAAGGGTGCCTGGGGGCGTTAATCTGAATGGGCAGGGGGTCGCTCCGATATTTGCGTACTTGACCCTCTAAAACCTCAATTTGATCATAGATGGACCGCCCGTTGGTAAAGTAAGTTGGATAAGAGGTTCTTAAAAATTTTTCTGCAGGCGAGACCCGCCGCTGATTAAACTCCCCTTCATGTAAAATCCACACAACCTGATACCCGCTATAATCTTGGCATCGACGAGTCGCAAGCTCAAGGCTTATTGGGGAGAGTTGTACTTCAAAAACAATTTTTTCTTTTTCCCAAAAGGCATCTGCTCTTCGAGCGCCAAGTCTTTTTTCGAGCTCAAGTTCGGGAATTTGTTTTTTCAGATGGCATTGGATCTCTTCATGTGCTATGCTTTTTCCCAAATGACGCCGCTGAATACTTTTCAAAACCATTGACAACAAGACCACATTAGACAGAGAATCTTAATTATCACATGAGTAAAGGAAATTTTTCTACCGTTTTTACCCAGCAACATCAGCAAAAAATTGAAGAACTCGTCTCTTTAGCAAAAGAGCAAGGATACATCACCTACGAGGAGATCAACGAAATTTTGCCGATGAGCTTCGACTCTCCGGAGCAGATCGACCAAGTGCTCATTTTTTTGAGCGGGATGGATATTCAAATCTTCAACCAAGCCGAAGTCGATCGGCAAAAGGAAAAGAAGAAAGAAGCCAAGGAACTCGAAGGGCTTACCAAAAAGCCTGAAGGCACGTCGGACGACCCTGTCCGAATGTACCTTAAAGAAATGGGCTCTGTCCCTCTCCTCACAAGGGAGGAAGAGGTCGAAATCTCCAAGCGCATTGAAAAGGCTCAAATTCAAGTCGAGCGCATTATCATGCGGTTCCGCTACTCCACACGAGAAGCAATTTCCATTGGTAATTATTTAATTGGTAGCAAAGAGCGGTTCGATAAAGTCATTTCAGAGAAAGAGGTGCCCGATAAGCAACACTTTGTCACAATCCTTCCAAAACTTGCCATGCTTCTCAAGCGAGAAGACTCCATCTTAGAAAACTACCTTCTCCAAATGCGCGATCCTGTTCTTAAAAAATTGGATAAGGCAAAAATTCTCGAAGAGATTGAAAAGTGCCGTATCCGCACGCAAGCCTACTTAAGGCAAATGCACATCCGCCACAACATTATCGAAGATTTTGGTGAAGTGATCATGACAGGGTACGATCGGTTCCTCTCCCTTGAAAAAGAGATTCAAGAACTGATCCCGAGAGCAGAGAAAAATAAATTTGCGGCAGCCAAACTTCTCGCAGTTCAACGCAAGCTCGCTAAGCGAGAACTTGCCGCCGGACGTACATTCGACGAGTTTAAAAAAGATGTTCGCATGCTTCAGCGGTGGATGGATAAAAGCCAAGAAGCAAAACGGGAGATGGTCGAGTCGAACCTTCGCCTTGTGATCTCCATTGCGAAAAAATATACCAACCGCGGCCTTTCTTTCCTCGATTTAATCCAAGAAGGGAACATGGGGCTTATGAAAGCGGTGGAGAAATTTGAATACCGCCGAGGCTATAAGTTTTCAACCTACGCGACGTGGTGGATTAGGCAAGCGGTAACCCGTGCGATTGCAGACCAAGCTCGAACGATTCGTATCCCTGTCCACATGATTGAAACAATCAATAAGGTGCTCCGGGGCGCGAAGAAGTTGATGATGGAGACAGGTCGAGAGCCTACACCTGAAGAGCTTGCTGTCGAACTCGGAATGACTCCTGAAAGAGTCCGCGAGATCTACAAAATTGCTCAACATCCGATCTCACTTCAAGCAGAAGTCGGCGATGGAGGGGAGAGTCAATTTGGAGATTTTATCGAAGATAAATCGACCGAATCCCCTGCAAAAGCAACAGCTTATTCCATCCTCAGAGACAAAATGAATGAGGTCCTCTCCACTCTGACCGATCGAGAGCGCACCGTCCTCATTGAGCGGTTTGGCCTTCTCGATGGCAAGCCCAAAACGCTTGAAGAAGTGGGACTTCAGTTTAAGGTTACTCGAGAACGGGTTCGGCAGATTGAAGCCAAAGGAATTCGTAAGATGCGCCACCCCACTCGGTCCAAGCAGCTGCAGGCTTTCCTCGACTTCATTGAAGGACCTTGAGTTGTAAATGTTCGTTATCTCCCCTATGCTTCACAAGCGAGGAGATGATGATCATAGATGTAGGCGTGAGGTCTTTTGGAGTGTAGCGGGATCGAACCGCTGACCTCAACAATGCCATCGTTGCGCTCTACCAATTGAGCTAACACCCCTTAGAAGCTATCCTAAAATTCAGGTTTCGTCGCTTTTTGGAGGATTTGAACCAGGCCGAAAATTGGCCAAATCCTCCAAAAAGCGACGAAACCTGAATTTTAGGATAGCTTCTTAAATCACCGCTCCATTCTATTTACAAACAGCCATTTTTTCAATATAAACTAGAATTTAGAGCCAGTTGCAAAACTCCAATTTGGGGCAAAAGCGCGGCTTTGGCCTCCAAAGCGAGTTTTGCAACTGGCTCTTTAAAGAGCAATTTTCAGGTCTTCATCAATATCAATGGCAATTGGGCGAATTTTTTCTCCCTTATGCTTTGATAAACTTTTAGGGCTGATTTTATTGTATAAACTTCGGAACTCTTTATCCTTGGCATGTAGATGATCCAGTATGTATAACCGAATGTAAATATCTGTTGGCGGAGATACATGATTTTTCCCATTCTCCCACTTAAGAACGGCTACATGACTAACACCAAAAACTTTTCCAAAATCAGCCATCGACATGTCAAGGAATTTTCTTATAAACCTCAGTTCATCGCCATTTAGAGATGTTGGCTTGTAGATGAGTCCATAAACTGCAGCCAACTGCAGTTTATTAAAATTGATATCCATAGCCCATTCTCCAAATACTTTTTTCATTGGGACATTAATGAGTTTGATTGGGAATCCAAGCCCTTCATAGATAAATGTTTCTGTTTTTCTATTTTTCATCGTATTCCCCTCTTATTGAGTCTTATAACAGTCACAACAACCATTCCTTCATCAAAAGCCACAATCACCCTTATATCAAAACCATCGATTGTTTTTCCTCGGATAGAGTACTTCCATGTTTGAAATACTGTATCAAACGATGTTTTATTTTTCTCATGAACCCCATGAGTCAAAACATAAATAGCATCCTTCAATGAAATCAGTCGCATTTTCTGTCTTTCGATCGCATGTTTTGTGAGGATATAATTCTCACTTTCAATGCATCTTCTTATTTTCTCCAGAAGGTTTTCTATTTGCGCAGGTCGTTTAGTCTTCACAAGCTTATCCAACTGGCCCCAGTGTAACAAAATTACCGTTTCATAGACAGATTTATTTATACTGCGCGCAGCCCAAATGTCAATTTTGGGTGTATAGTCAAACGGTTGGGAGAAGAAACGCCTCACCACACCGAGGAAGATGAGGTTGCACAGAGTGGGGAACATCCTCTGTGCAACCTCATCTTCCTCGGTGTCTCTGTGGTGAGGTATTTTTTTATCTACAGCTTTATAACTACACCCTTCTTGATTTTTCCATGTTTCCTCTCACAACTATTTGACTATGCACTCGTCAATTTTTCAATAGATCGGAGTATAACTGGTTTATCCCCAAACAATTGGAAATGCGATTGTTATTTGAGAGTCTCTTTGTGTATACAAGAAATCTATGGGGAAATCTTTTTTTAACGGGATTGCTGAGGCTCCGTCAGATGCCATCTTTCAGCTCACAGCGGCTTTCAATGCCGATCCTCGGCTTCATAAAGTTAATTTGAGTGTAGGACTTTATCGCGATGAATCTTTGCAAACACCTATTCTTGAGAGTGTCAAAGCAGCCGAGCATTATTTGATCTCTCATGAAATAACTAAAGAATATTTACCCATTGCTGGAGATCCGCTGTACATTGAAGAGAGCGGGCGGCTGATTTTTGGAGACAAGTTGTGGACTGCGCATCGAGAGAGAATCTGTGGAATCCAAACTCCAGGAGGAACAGGAGGCCTTCGGATTGGAGGAGAACTATTGCGTCAAGACATCGGCAGTACGATTGCTATCCCCGACCCGACATGGCCTAATCACTCCGCTGTTTTCAAACAGTGTGGTCTAAGCGTTCATCTTTACCCTTATTATGATCCTCAAAGCCATTCCCTTGATCTAGATTCAATTTTCGAAATGCTTCAAACCCTTCCTCCTCGATCTGCTGCTCTTTTTCATGCCTGCTGTCACAATCCAACAGGAGCTGATCCGTCAGAAAAAACATGGAATGAACTGATGCAGCTGATCCAAGAAAAAGAGGTGCTTCTATTTTTTGATTTTGCTTATCAAGGGTTTGGTCAAGGTCTTGATGAAGATGCCTATGCAATCCGATTGGCTGTTCAAAAGGGTCTTGAATGTGTTGTAGCCTCATCTTACTCCAAAAACTTTGGGCTCTATTCTGAAAGAGTTGGAACCCTCTTTGCCGTCACTGAGAATGAAATTGCAGCGCGCCGTGTTCTTTCAAAATTAAAGATTTTGGCACGCACAGGTTATTCCAACCCACCCAGGCATGGGTCGGCCATCGTCGCACATATTTTATCAACACCTTCTCTTCGAAAACAATGGAGCAAAGAAGTTGACTCCATGAGAGATCGATTGAATAGACTCCGAAAGACCTTTGTTTTAGCCCTTCAATCTGGAAGAAAAAAGATCGATTTTTCATACTTACTTGATCAGATGGGGATGTTCTGTTTTGTAGGGCTTGAGAAAGACAAAGTGCGAAAGTTACAAGAAGAGTACGGGATTTATATGACATCAGATGGCAGAATTAATCTCGCAGGCCTTTCCGGGCAAAATTTACCTTACGTCGTTGAATCAATGTTGAAATTTCTATGAGACGGGACAGATATCTCATTTTAGCTATTTTCCTTCTGATTTTACTGAGCTTGCCTGGCCACATTGTTAATCCGATACGCTCAGCAGCAGCAGGAATAATCTCCCCTTCATGGAGGCATTTATCCAATTTCAAAGAGGTCTTTCTAGAAATAACAACTATCTGGCCTTCAGGTGGATACCACACCTCTCCTCAAATCATTAAAGAGCTTGAAATGATCCGCCTTGAGAATGATCAACTCCGCTCGCAATTGGGACTTCTCAAGGCCCAATTAGAGCTAGAAAAATTAATCGGACAACAGTCAGACCAATTAATGCAAAGTTCAGAGTATGATAATTTTTCTCTTCGAAGAAAAGAAGAGCTCTTCAGACAGCTGGAGCTTTATTCCCATGCTATCACTGCGAGAGTTATTTTCCGTGAAAGCGGCTCTTGGAAAAGTACTATCTGGGTCAATGTTGGCGAGGCAACAAATCGACACCTCAAAACACGGCTTATTGAACATAACAGCCCTGTTGTTCTTGGAACCACTGTCGTTGGGCTCATCGACTATGTTGGGGAAAATCGATCTAGAGTTCGTCTTTTAACCGATCGGGCATTAACACCTTCTGTTCGAGTCGTACGAGGAAACCTGCAAAAATATGCCGTCCTAAAAGAAATCGAAAGAGTGATGGATCTTTTATCAACGCTTGAAAGCGAAATGGCTCGAAAATTGCTTCATGAGCTTAAACACTCCATCTCTTCTCAGGAGAGAAATCTTTATCTTGCTAAAGGTGAAATTCAAGGCATGCGATATCCGCTTTGGCGCTCCCGTGGCACTCTTCTTCAAGGAGCTGGATTTAACTATGACTTTGAAGATGCCGAAGGAGCAGGGCGCGATCTAAGATCTGGGAAAGCCTCTTCCTATGAAGAAGCTTGTCCACTCATCCAAAAAGGAGATCTTGTGATCACAACAGGGATGGATGGAATTTTCCCTGCGGGGTTGCAAGTAGGATATATTTCAAAAATATACCCCTTAAAAGAAGGGGAATGCTCCTATGAGGCTGATGTTCAATCTCTGATCCAAGAATTTGATGAACTTTCTTTTGTTACAATTTTGCCGCCTGTTGCAGGAAAAGATATTTTTTAGTAGGATCCGTTTCGAACCTATCCTGAGGTTCTTGTTCTCAAACCTAAAATGGAGGTCGAAATGAACTGGAAATTAATGCTAGTGGGACTAAGCGCAATGGGGGCTTTATCAGTTGTACAAGCTGACGATACAAACACCTCAACGAATGAATCAACAATTCAAGAGAGTTCTTCGAATGAGACAGCTGCTGCTGTTGAAGATGAAAAAAAGTCTGACAATAAATCTAATTGCAGCTGCACTAAGCGCTAAGTTCTTATCCAAGAAGCTCTATCGTAAGATAGAGCTTCGATGAGATCTTTCTTTATTTTCTTAAAGCTCTTTTTTTCTCCAAAAACTTTTTTAGAAAGTTTTGTTCTCTTAGCGCTCCATTCTTGATTATCTTTAAATGTTTCAATGGATTTTCCCCAATGTTCTTCCTCTGAAAGTACGACCCCGCAGCCATAAATCTCTCCATGATGGCTATCTAGAAAAAAGAGGGGTTTATCTAAAAAAAGAAAATCGTATCCAATCGATGAAAAATCTCCCAGATAACTGTCTGCTCGATTTAAAATGGGGTAAATTGAGGGAAAGGTTGAAAGATCGATAATTCCGGGAGCTTGCTCGCAAGCAGCCCGAAATTTTTCCCCCTCGGCAGGGTAAAGCGTTTCTAAAAAGGGGTGGCATCGAATAAGTAGATTAAAACGGCTTCCCACCTCCTCTACCACTCGCATGCAATGAGATAACCACGAAGAGTCATTTTCTCCATCAGACCAAGAAGGAGCATAAAAAACAGTTTTACGATCAGCTTTGAACTTGCCAGCTAAAAACTTCTCAAGGCGGCTATCATACCACGATTGCGATCGAAGATAGTGGGGATACCGGTAATTTCCTGTCATTACCGTCTTTTCAAGAAGGGACATTTCACCGGCCTTCTCAAGATGATTTTGCATATGCTCGCCATAGACAAGTGAAATATCTTTTCGAATTCTTTGAAGCCCCTTATATCCTTTATCAGAATTCCCATGAGGACAGTAAACAACTCTCATTTTCTTGCCATAGGTAAGCTCCCATAGAGGAATCAGCTCACTGGCAAAATAATGTCCCGATTCAAAAATGACATCGGCTCGGGAGGCAAGAAGATCCAGATTCAAATCGATCAGATCGACATGCTCAACTTGAAGCCCAGGGTAAAATTCCTTGGCGACTTGAAATGCCTCCTCCTCAGAGACAAGCAAGGGGATTTCTAGCCCTTCGCATAAAACACCCAAATGATCGAGATAATGAGGGCCTCCCGTATGGACCCCAATCCATTTTTCTATTTGCATATATTCTTGAGTCAAAGTGCTATTTTCAAATTTTCCGAAGTGACTTTAACAGAGAGCGGGTGAATTTTCCCTTTTTCTCTTTTAGAGATCTGTTCTAGACTAAGCTGTTGATAAAGAGACCTGAATTCTTTGTCTTTAGCATGAAGATGATCTAATATGTAAAAGCGGATATAAAGATCTAAGGAGGGGGAAATTTGATTCTCATTACTTTCCCATTTCAAAACAGCCACATGGCTGACCCCAAACGCTTTTCCAAACTCAACTGCTGTCATTTTTAAATAAGATCGAATAAAGCCTATTTCACCACCCGTAAGAGCAGTTGGCTTATGGACAAGCGCTTCCAATACGACAAGCATAAGTTTGTTCATATCGATATCAATATACCATTCTCCAAATTCCCTTCTCATAGGGGCGTTAATCAGTTTAATGGGAAATCCAAGGCCCTCAAATACAAATGTTTTTTTCTTCTTTAGTATGTCGGGGCTACTTTGCTTCACTTTCTTATGGCTCTCTATGCGTATGTGTCATTATGCCTAATGTGTAATTTAATTACAAATAAACTATTAAGCGATTGATTATAAGCGGGTTTAATTTTTTTCTTTTAAAGATATGCCGGTATTCGGGAGTATTATAAAGCCGCTTTACTTTAGATGTTCAAGGAGACGCTTCGAGGTCAATTCCCAAGGAATCTCCTCCCCAAACGTGTAAGTATAGAGCCTTTGCCGATCAGCGGTAAGCTCCTCCTGGCACCTTGGAAGGGCCAGAAGCAGTTGTAAAGCAGAGACATCACTGACCATTGTCCCATATCGATGCAAAAAACGGCCTGGATCATGTAGTGGGCGGTCTGCCTTATTGAAGAAAAACATCGGACGGTTAAAGCGTAAAAAATCGTACCCAATCGATGAAAAATCTCCTAATAGATGTGATGTTTGCTCAAGAAGGGGGTAGATCGGTGGAAAACGGTCAAGCCACGTCAGTCGGGGTTTGGAAGAGTAGCACAGTTTGCGCTGCTCTGTCGTAGCCAGCTCAGATTGGTTGGGGTGGGGTTTAATTACAAGCCGATGAGCATCTCCAAGCTCCTCGATGACTGCATCCACAGCCATTTCAAAAGAACTTGAGTTTTCAGCATCTTTCCAGGTCGGAGCATATAGGATAAAGGGGCCTTTTAAACCCATATCGGCTAAAAGAGTCTCATAAAATTGGCGGTGTTTTTGAAAATAAACCCACCGAAAATTGCCGACAGATACCACCGTTTGAATCGATGAAAGCGCCTGTTTAAGCGCTAAAAAATCGATCATTTTGGGACCATAAACAAGGACCATCTCCTCAGAGGATAGCGCCTCCATCCATGGAAGGAGATGCCCCTTATCTGAATTGCCATGCGGAAGCCATATAGTTTTAAGACGCTTTCTTAAAGTAGCCTCAGCGATAAAAAAAATGTCATCGAAAGCAGCTCGGGGAAGGGTTGTGACAATCACATCAAATTGCTTTGTCACTTCAAACGGAGCCTCAATTACATTCCACTGCTCTACACAAAGATCAGGATAGTAAAGCCGGCATAATTGAAAGATCTCCTCCTCAGTCACAATGAGGGGCCATCCCATCAAGCTACAGAATGGAGCAAGATGGTCTAAATGGTGCTCTAAGTTTCCTTGCAGATAACCTGCCACTTTAGTCATTCGGCATTTCTTTATAATCCTCGCAGGGAAGCGTTTCAAGGGAGATTTTGCTTTTTTTCTGAGGGGCAAGATGAGTCATATCAGGCTCTCTGACTAAATGGACAAGCATCTCATTACGGCTAGACTGAAGGTTAATCCGATCAAGTAAAATAATGATTTGATCCCTCAAGGATAATACTTCCCAACTATTGAAGTCTTGAGGAGGAAGGAGCTGTTCTAGTTGAGGATTAGATAGTTGAGCGATCGCTTCAAGTTTTTCCATTGCTTTTTGCTTATCTCTGCGAAGCTCTTCTAGCTGTTTTATCAAAGAGGCTCTCTCTTCCATCATCGCCTTCTTATACTTTTCTTCTTTTTTAAGAATAAATTGCTCTTCCAGATTCATATTGGCAAGAAGCTGCCTAATCGTCTCAAGTTCTCGTTTCATCACCACTTGAAGACGGTCATGTATTTCTGTCCATGTGATCAATTCCATACTTTTTATCCTCCGCCCAAGAATAGATGCAGGAGGCGTGCCAATCTGTAGAGCCAGTTGCAAAACTCGCTTTGTAACCTGTTTATTTTAACCCATTTCCAACTACCCGTCGGTTTGATATAGTTAAAGTCAGCCGGAAAGAAACTCCATGCAGCGCATAAAAGAGTGGTTTTTAAAAAATCAACGGGATCTCCCCTGGAGGCATAACCGAACTCCCTATCGAGTTTGGGTTTCTGAAGTGATGCTTCAACAAACCCAGGTCTCAGTCGTTATTCCTTATTTTTTACGGTGGATGCAAAAATTTCCTACCCTGGAGTCCCTAGCTCATGCCTCCGAAGAGGATGTCATCAAAGCATGGGAGGGACTTGGATATTATAGCCGAGCTAGAAATCTTCACAAAACCGCTTGCCTTCTCACCAGCCTCCGAAAAGGAGAAATTCCCTCCATTGCCAAAGAGCTTCAAGCACTTCCAGGATTCGGATCTTATACAGTTGGAGCTGTTTTAAGCTTTGCTTTTCAGCAAAAAGCCCCCGCTGTCGATGGAAATGTCATCCGGGTTCTTTCCCGCTATTTCGCCTCTTCTCAAGACTGCTCCAAAAGAGAGCACTACGAACAGCTTACCCTCTCAGTCCTTCCAGAGAAAGAGCCTTGGATTGTGATGGAAGCGCTCATCGAGCTCGGAGCCCAGGTCTGCCTCCGAAAGCCCGAGTGCGCTAAATGCCCCATTCTAGAAGGGTGCCAGGCTTATCGCGAGGGGCGAGTCTCTGACTTTCCCATCCCTCGAAAACGGCCCCCTACGACCCTGCTTCAACGGCAAGTCGCTGTAATTTGCGCAAGCCACCTTGTTTTGGTCCATCAACAAAAAGGCCGAAAAGTGATGTCAGGCCTGTATGAATTTCCCTATGCCTCCACTGATCAGCCGCTTCCTATCCAGATACCCCTTAAAAAAATAGTTGACTTCCCAAGAGTTAAGCATGGCTTTACTCGGTATGACGTAACTCTTTTCCCCACCCTCTACAAGGCAGAGCATCCAGATACCATTGCTGGATATGAGTGGCGTGATTGGAAAACGTTAAAAGAACTCCCCTTTTCCTCAGGACATCGGAGAATTTTGGAGATGCTGAGTGCACATTTTACACACTGAAAGCTCTAATGGGTGGGGAGGGCAGGAGATTCGAATTCTCAAAGAATCGACTGGGCTTCGCGCTCAAGGATATCAGATCTCTCTTGCCGTCTGCCGTGGAGGAAAATTAGTCGATTATGCACGCAAAGAAGGATTTAATGTCATTGAAATTGACTTTCGGAGATCTCATGCTTTAAAAGCTCTCTGGGGCCTTTGCCAAATGATCTCCCAGCATCACATCGATCTTGTCAATACTCACAGCTCTCTTGATGCATGGCTCGGGGGAGTTGCAGCACGCCTCATGAGAAAGCCGATTGTTCGCACCCGCCATCTTTCAACTTTTATCCGAGGAGGACTGAATGCAAGGCTGCTTTACAACTCCCTTGCTGACTTTGTTGTGACAACCTCTTCCGGTCTTATTCCCATTCTCCAAAAAAAAGCACGCCTTCCAGCCAACCGAATTCAATGTATTCCAACGGGCGTCGAGCCCTTTCAAACAGCTCCAGAATCTGCCCGAGCTTTTCGCCGCTCTTTGAATGTCCAAGACGATGATATTTTAATTGGCTCGGTCTGCGTGGTTCGATCCTGGAAAGGCATTCAAGACTTGATCGCAGCCGCAAAACTCTTACGCCATGATCCCCGACTAAAATGGGTCGTTGTGGGAGGAGGGTATTTACACCACTTCAAGCCCCTTGTCGATCCTGACCTTCCCCTCATTTTCACCGGCCACTTAGAAGACCCCCGCCCCGCAATTGCCGCCCTCGATATTTTTGCTCTTCTAAGCACAGCCCATGAAGGCATCTCCCAGGCATCGCTGCAAGCCGCTTTTCTGCAAAAGCCACTCATTACAACAACCATTGGAGGGCTCCCTGAGGTCTGCCAAGATACGATTACCGGCTTTACAGTTCCTCCTTCTTCACCAGAAAAAGTCGCAAACGCCGTCCTTCGCCTTGCCAAAGAGCCCCTCCTTAGACATCAAATGGGGCAAGCAGCCCACCAGCTTGTCCTCCAAAAATACACCCTCCAGCATACCTTGGAGGGAATGGCAGGGGTGTTTAACGCGGCTACTTGTCCAAGATTAGATTGCGGTTATTAAACGAGGAATTTGCTCTATCATATAGAAGGGCACTGAGAGAATGTTATTTTCGAATGAGAGTGGAGCTTGAGATATCCGAATCCCTAGAGGAACTTTCTTCTCCAGCATAAATTGCCTAAGAGATCTTAAACTCCCTTTTTCACCTGCTTTGACTTCGATGGGAATCAGATGAGACCCTACTTCAATGACGTAATCAATTTCTGCATCAGCTCCTTGTTTTTCCCTCTCCCAGTAATAAAGTTGTGCCGGGCTATACGGCTTTGCATAAGCAACGAGCTCTTGTCCAACAAATTGTTCGCCCAGGACTCCTCTATTAGTAAGATTTAAGTCCTCCATATCCATCACCGATTGAGCAGCTGCTTGCGGAAGCAGTCCAATATCAAGGAACAGCAATTTAAATTTCTTCTCATTTTTCTGGACGGCTAAAGGAAGTCCTGAGGCAGCGTTTGCAAAGACTTGATGGATAATTCCCGTTCGAGCTAATACATCAAGCGGCTCCAAATAATCGCGTGCTTGAGCATGGGCATGGATCTTAGCGTACTTAAAATGCTCACAGGCAAGCCTCGGCACTGCTTCAAATAAAAGCCGCATAAACTTTTGCTTCGAGCTCCGCGGATACTTGCCGATATCGTTTTCATAGGTATTCAATAAATGTTGATGAATAGGATCGAGACCTAAAAATTGCTGGGTTTTAAGAAAGAAAGAAACAGCCTCGGGCATTCCTCCCACAATGAAATATTCTTTCACAAATTGAAGAAGTTGCGCATGGGTTGCAGCTCCAACGGGTTGATCGGGAGTTGCTTCTTGAAGCCATGAAAGAGCTTCTTTCTCTTCTTTGGACTCTAAAAATTCAGTAAAGGAGAGAGGCCTCATATAAAAATACTCGATCCTCCCTACAGGAAAAGAAAACTGTTCATCTCCTAAGATAAACTCAAGGAGAGATCCAGCTCCAATAACATGGAGCTCCGGCATTTTTTCTTTAAAAAACCGAAGACTCAGAAGCGCGTTAGGACAAGCTTGTATTTCATCAAAAAACAAAAGGGTTTTCCCAGGAATAATCGGCTGTTTCATGCGTGCCGATAAATCGCGTACGATGAGGGAAGGGCTTAAGTCACCTTCAAATGCCTTTCTAACCTCTCTCATCTCTTCAAAATTCACCGTTAGCATAGACTCGAAATACTTCTGTCCAAATTTTTCGATGAGGTAGGTCTTCCCAATTTGTCTAGCCCCTCTGACAAGAAGAGGTTTACGGCCTAACCGCTCTTTCCACTCAACTAACTCTTTTTCGATGATTCTCTTCATACTACCGATCTATTTTCTGCACTTTTGCATGAAATAGGGGGGTTATTTTCTTCAATTTTGCAGAAAATAAGGGTTTGGTCAAGTGCAGTTTTTTTATAAATACCTTTTACAAGACACTTTAATTCTATAAGCTATTAAAAAACAGCTTGTTACAATTAATCTCGCAGCCAGCTAAAAATTTTGCTATCCGAACTTTAGCTCGCCTTTGTGCCTTTTTGTGCAGTAGACTGCACAAAAAAGCCTATTTTTGTGCAGTCTAATGCACAAAAAAAGCTTTTTTGTTAAATTTTGTGAAATGGAAAAAATACCGTTTGGAAAGTTTGGATTTATCCAAAAAGAGGCCCTTGAATGGATTCGGCGCCATCTTCTGTCCTTCATGGGGATAACAGGCTTTGTCATTGCGATGGCCTTTTGGAGTGTGCACCAGTGGTCCATGCGAGGGTCGCCTGCAGATTATCTATCGGCTGAGGTCGCTTTTAATGAATGGACAGGGGATCGAAGCGAGCATTTTATCAAGCTTCACAAGCTTCTTAAACAACACCCTGAGCTTCATGCCAAATACGATGGCCGCATTGCGCAAAAACTCCTCCTCAGCAGCCAGCAGGGACTTGCAGCAAGCTTTTCAAAAGCCACGCATACGCGTATTGGCAGCCTTTCCCCTTACTACAAACAATTTTCAAACTGCTCTCTTCTGATTGGAGAGAAAAAGCTTCAAGAGGCCCTTCTGCAATCGCAGCAGTTAAAACAGATGCTCGATGAGGATGATCAGTTTTGGCAAACAAAGAGCGAAATCGTCAAACACGGAGCAGTGCTCTATGGATACAATCTTTTACGCATCGCTTTTTTAGAACAAGCCCTTGGAAATGCTCAGGGGGAATTAGAGGCCTGGCAGGAATTTAGGAGAAATAGCACTAAACAGCTCGACCCCGAAGCCTACCATCTAATTGGGCAAAATTTTCAAAAAAACGACATCTCTCTTCAAGATTTCATTGAGCATCGAGAGGAAGCGCTCTCTAAAACTCACATCCGCTGAGATGCATCGCTTGCCATCTGATGGATCGCCCTTCCGCCGGCAATCCCTACAATTAAAAAGATAAGAAAGGGGACAATGCAAGCTAAAATAAGAGCGACGACTCCCAAGACAATTTGAACTGTTTTATCTTGCCGAAAAATGAACTGAAAGACTTTTTTCAGGAGAAAATCTGTTTTCACAGGGAGGATAATGCCGAGAATACCGCCTGCCATCCCTAGAAAAACACTCCATCCCGACCTAAAACTTCCGACGATTCCAAAAATACAAGCAAAGAGAAACACCAAGCAAAAAAACACTTCAAACCGATGCCTTTTTGCAAACTCTTCAATCTCTCTTACAGACATTCCTTCTTTTTTATTTCCATCCATACTTCCCTCGCTTTCTTCGCACTTTATCTATAAACATTCTTTTTTGCAATCTCTGCCATCAACCGAGCTCTTTAAAATATTGAAAGGATGCCCTACACTTTTACCGAGATGGAATTCATAACCCACACAGCATTTATAGACAAATGGATGCTTCAGATCTATCGATGTCTTTTTGCTTTTGCAGTCCTTTTATCAATTGCGTTGGGGGGATATTTAGTATTGGGAGGAGCGAAGTCTTCAGAAGGTAAAAAGGCTTCCTTTTCGATTGAAAAAGAGGTTTTAGGTCAGGGCTTGCTCGCCTTGAATTCTTGTAGAGAGCCGTTGATTCTTCAAGAGTTGCTTTTGGTCGGCGTCAATACAAGGCCTGATCAAGATCGACAATTTTCTTTAGCTCTTCGCTCAACAGGCGAGCAGAAAATAGGGACACTGGGCGAAACAATTTTCTTGCAGCAAGTCCATGGAACTTGGATGTTCTCAACAGAACCAGAACTTTCTTTAACGCCTTATTCTGTGGAGGGGACGCAGCTTCTCTGCAAGCTTAACAACGACCAGGCTGTTTTGACACCTTCCTCGCTCTTTTTGCGGCCGCTTGCCCACGAGAGCTATGTGGAGGCGCTAAAAAAAGGGACGGCTTGGGGAACCGATGTCTTTTTAGCAGGCTGGGGAGGGGACGAATATCGAAACTTAACACAAAAGGTCAAAGTGGCAATTGGCCCCAGTGTTTACTTTCTAAACGTGGGGGATTGTCTGTATTGGAATGGAGAAAAGTGGACGGAGGACCCGTCAATGAATAACTTCCTCATCTTAAACCGCGCGAAAGCTCCCGCAATTGAGTTGTCGGAGAGGGGGGAAGTATCGATGAATACACCCCCCCTCTCCGACAATCTCAATCCCGGGGCTTTGGCGCGGTTTAAGATGGGAAGTTATTCATTGACGGGTCCTGAGAAAGCGGTGGGCCCGATCGCCCAGCTTGTGAGAGGGTCCTCGCAAGGAGTCGACTTTCAAGTGTGGGATGAGACAGGTTTCTCATCAGAAAAGATTCATCTCGCTATGGAAAGCTCCCCTAAAACATCTTTTAAAATGGATGAGCTTATGACTGCCATCCGTCCTCGCACCGCATCAGAGATCACCTGCCAGCTTGGGAAAAGACGTGTCATCCTCAAAGAAGGAGACTGGTGGATTCGAACAGATCGCAGGTGGAAGCCGGTTCGAACAGCTGCAGACCTTGAAGCCTGTTTGCATCATCAAATCGCCGGAGAGCTTTTTATCTTTGAAAAAATTGAAACAACGAAAGGAAAAGTGACACTAAAAGGACAGGCTTTCGATCGGATGCGCACCTTCTCAGAACCTGTCTCACTCACTGTGCATACTGAAAAAAAACTGCTCCATTTAGCTGAAAAACCTTCCCAAAAATCGTCTGTCCCTCTTGCTAAGAAGCTGCCTTAAAACTCAGGGTTCGTCACTTTTTGGAGGATTTTTGGCCAATTTTCGCTTTATTTGGTGGGGGTAATATACGAAAGTTGATATAACCCCCACCAAATAAAGCGAAAATTGGCTCAAAAAGCCCCAAAAATCGACAGAAGCTGAGCTTTAAGATAGCTTCTAAGGGCCCGTAAATGAATAACTTAGTGAGAGTTTTAGTCTTTATTCTTATTCCTTTTTTACTGGGAGCGGAATCGATCTCTGAAAAAAAGGCCTCACTTTTAGATAAATCTGACGCGCGGGAGGCCGATGCTGTTTTTCTTAACCAAGAACTGAGCGAACTTAAAAAGAGGTTACAAGAGAGCTATGCTAAAGCTGAGAAGCTAGCGGCAGAAGGGGCGGACACCACCTCTTTTCGGGCGCTCTTAGAAGAGGTCAATGAGATCAAGCAAAAAAAAGATCTTCTTGAGGAGTCTTGGAGATTAGTTGCTGTCGATGAAGGGATGCAAGATGGAGAGCCGTATGCTCTCTGGGATCAAGAAGAGGTCACATTGACGGAACTGATCACAGAATATGGGTCTTCCGATTACCTCTACATCATTCCAACGGAGTTTGCCACTGTCAAGCTCCACCTTCACTCCAACATCCCGATTCCCAGGCAGTCGTGGTCTGATCTTTTAGAAACAACTCTCTATCATCAAGGATTTGGACTCAAAAGGCTCAACCCTTTTGCAAGGCAGCTTTATCTTCTCAAACAAGATCTCGGCACTGTGCAAACCATTGCCTACCGCCGAGAGCATGTGGCTCTTGCTCCTCCAAGAAGCCGAATCTGCTATGTCGTTCTCCCTCCCTTAGAACAAGTGAAATCGGTCTTTCATTTTTTTGAAAAATTTTCCGATAACAAACAAACCTTTGTGCACCAATTGGGAGCTAAGATTGCGCTTGTCGCCTCAAAAGAAGAGATAGAAAAACTGCTCGATTTTTATGAAAAAGTCTGGGGCTCCCAAAGCGGAAAAACAACACGTGTCGTCTCAATCTCTAAGATTCCTATTCGGGAGATGGAAAAAATTTTACAAGGTTTTTTTGGTGAAGCCATTGAAAAAAGTCGGGCTCCCTTTGGGAAAGCAGAGCAAGAGGGCCTTGGAATTTTTCCTATTGGCGCAACAAACAGCCTTGTCTTGATTGGCTCTAAAGAAAGCGTTGATAGAGCGGAAAAAATCATCCGAGAAACAGAGGACCAACTTGAAGATCCTGCAGAGATGACCATCCACCTCTATACCTGCCGCCATAGCGACCCCACCGACCTTGCTCATGTGCTTGGAAAAGTCTATGTCTCCCTGCTGACAAGCAACCAGGAAACAGCGCCGAAAGAAACAGAGGTCTCTTACTCTTCTCAAATCCAAGGCTCTAGAGCTCCGCCCGATGGCTACCCTCCGATGCCTCCTCTTGTGGTGTCTCCTCCTCCGCTCAAACCTGGAGTTGTTTCAAAGGTTGACATTGAAGAAGGGTTCTCCGATCATTTTATCCCCGATCCTAAAACGGGGACGATCTTAATGACAGTGCGCCGCGATGCTCTTGGAAAAATCAAAGACCTTCTCAAAAAGCTCGATATCCCCAAAAAAATGGTTCAAATTGAAGTTCTCATGTTTGAGCGCCGCTTGAATTCGCAGAATAATTATGGGCTCAACCTTCTCAAATTGGGGCGGCCCAAAAATGGAGTCAGCTATATCCCTTCGATGGGAGGACATCACCACCACCTTAAAGGACCGCTGCCGGGCGTTTTACAATTCTTCTTCCACGGCCCCGCCCACAAATATACGCCTCATTATGATGTCGCTTATAATTTTCTGCTAACGCAGGACGATATTCAACTCAATGCAGCCCCTTCTGCAGTCACAGTGAACCAAACACCGACGACGATTTCAATCGTTGAAGAAATTTCGATCAACAATGGAGCAGCCCCTATTGATACGAATAAAGGCACTTCTTTTGAAAAATCGTTTGCAAGGGCCAATTACGGAATTATTATTAATTTAACCCCTACCATTCACATGTCCGATGAGGATGGAGGGCCTGGATCTGTCACAATTCAAACAAATATCACTTTTGATACGACAAAACCTCATCCCGATGATCGGCCTCTTGTTGACCGGCGCCATATCCAAAATGAAGTGTGTGTAGTTGATGGGGAAACGATTATCATTGGAGGGCTTCGTCGAAAATCCCGCAACGACCAGGAAGAAAAAGTTCCTTTTTTTGGAGACCTCCCAGGAATCGGTAAACTCTTCGGTAGCACTAGACTTACCAATCACGAAACAGAAATGTTCTTTTTCATTACCCCAAAAATCATCTATGATCCGAAGGAAGAGGTCCAAAAAATTCGGACAGAAGAGCTTAAAAAACGACCAGGAGACATTCCAGAATTTCTCGTGCGCGTAGAAGAAGCTTTCGAAAAGCAAAAAAAGAAATTTTTTAATGACAGCTTGAAAACATTGTTTTCCAATGATCGTTAATTTGTGCAAAGAACTTCAGATCCCATTTGAGCCCGATCTGCTAAGATATTCATTTGTTCAGAAAGGCGTCCATCTGGTTCCTTACTCTTTTGCAAAAACAAGACGCCTTCTGCCTTTAACTGAAGAAGATGGGGTCGTCTCTGTCGCAGTTGCCGACCCTCTGAACCTCGAAGCTCTTGAAGAGCTAAGACTTTTACTAAAAAAGCCGCTTCGAGAAATCGGCACTTCAAAAGAAGCCCTCGATAGTGCAATCGAAGCCTGTTTTCATCAAAAAAATGATGCCGCCTCCTCCTTGATCGCACACCTCAAGGATCAATCGGACGCGGCAGAACTGCAATTTGAGGGGTATGATCTTTTAGATCAAACAGCCGATTCCCCTGTTGTTCGTCTTCTCAATCTCATGATTACAGAAGCTATCCAACAAAGAGCCTCTGATATTCATTTTGAACCCTCTTATCAAGGACTTTCGGTCCGATACCGTATCGATGGCGTCCTTCAACAAAGACACGAGCCCCCCAAAGAGCTGCAAGCAGCCCTCATTTCACGTATTAAAGTCTTAGCAAAGCTCGATATCGCTGAGCAAAGGCTTCCTCAAGATGGACGCATTAAACTCCATTTTGGAGGACGTGAAATTGATTTTCGTGTGAGTACAATTCCGATTGTGGATGGAGAACGGGTTGTCCTGCGTATTTTAGATAAAAACAACATTATCTTAGGGCTTTCACAACTTGGAATGCCGACAGGCCTCTACAGCCGCTTTGAATCGCTGATTCACCTCACCGAGGGAATCATTCTTGTCACAGGACCTACTGGAAGTGGGAAAACGACCACACTCTATAGTGCAGTTTCCGATTTAAATTCTCCGAATATTAACATCATGACAATTGAAGATCCTGTCGAATACAAACTTCCTCGTATTGCCCAAGTCGGCGTCAATCCTAAAATTCACCTCACCTTTCCTACAGGCCTGCGGCATATTCTTCGTCAAGATCCAGATCTGATCATGATCGGAGAGATCCGTGATAAAGAGACCGCCGAAATTGCAATTCAGGCCTCGCTGACAGGACACCTTGTTCTAAGCACGCTTCACACGAATGACGCTCCTTCTGCAATGACACGCCTTGTCGATATGGGAATCCCGCCCTACCTTCTCTCCTCTACTGTTGCAGGAGTCCTTGCTCAACGACTCGTACGTGCAAACTGTCCCCACTGCCTTGAACCCTACGACCCAACCCCCACAGAATACGAGCAGCTGGGGATCATTCCTGAAAAAAGAATTCCTTTTTATCGGTCGACAGGTTGCGCTCACTGTTTTGGAGTCGGGTATAAAGGACGGCTTGCCATTTACGAGCTGATGGTTGTCTCTCAAGCAATCAAAGAGCAGCTCCTTATCAGTGCAGACAATACAAAACTTCGCTCTGTGGCAATTGAGCAGGGAATGATTCCTCTTTTGGCCTGCGGCGCAGCAGCCGTCCAAGCAGGCCTTACAACCTCTTCTGAAGTCCTCCGCGTCACACGGGGATACGAACAAGGATAGAATATGCCTCTTTTCCGTTTTCAGGCTCTTCTTGTAGGTGGACGTAAAACAAGTGGAGTGATCGAAGCCGACTCCCTTTCTGCAGCAAAAGAGCGGCTTCGGCTAGAGCAGATGATTATCACCAACATCTCCCCCCACGATCAAACTAAAAAAAAGTGGTCGATCCCATTCATTCACTTCTTCGATATGACTCGAATGATGGGACAGCTTCTAAAAGCAGGAATCCCCCTCTATGAAGCGATGGTGATCATCGAAGAAAAATACCGAAAGATGCCGTTTCACCCCATTCTGATCGATTTGTGCGACCATGTTAAGAAGGGAGAGGCTCTTTCCGCAGCTCTATCCAGGCACTCAGCCATTTTTGATCCGATTTATGTCGCGACAGTCAAAGCAGGAGAGCAATCGGGCGCTCTAAAGGAAGCCTTCGAACATCTGGCGGCGCTTTTAGACGATCGAAATCGACTGAAGCAGCAGCTCTTTTCTGCTGCAGCCTATCCTCTTTTTCTAGCCGTTTTCTGCCTTATCGTGTTTCTCTCTCTCTTGACGTGGGTCATCCCCTCGCTCAAAAACCTTTTCGACGGTCGCGCCCTTCATCCTCTCTCTCAATTTGTCTTCAAGCTCAGCGACCTTTTTCTCGATCACGCCCTTTTGATTGCCATAGGATCGATCCTCTTCGCCCTTTTCCTATGCGTCACTCTTACACATCCCCGTTTAAGGCCGATATGGGACTTTCTGTTGATTAAACTTCCTTTAATCGGCCCTTTAACCCTACTTGCTGCAACTGTTCGATTATGCCGCACCTGCCATCTTCTCTTAGAAGGAAGCTCTCAGCTGCTCAAATCTCTAGAACTTGCCAGAGGCACCCTCAAAAACCAAATTCTTGAGCGCTCAGTCCTTCAAGTTGAAAAAGCGGTTTCAGAAGGGGCTCCGCTCAGCTTGCAAATTGAAAAAATAGGGTGGATGCCTCCCCTTGCCTCCCGCATGCTAGCCGTCGGCGAACAAACAGGACAAATGGCTTCCATGTTCCATCACATTGCAGCGCTCTCCGAAGCCGAGCTCTCGCGCCTCCTTCGCCGTTACACCGCACTTCTTCAACCTCTTCTGCTGCTCCTACTGGGCCTTCTCATCGGGACCGTCGTCCTCTCTATTTTAATTCCCCTGACCGACGTCGGATCCATTCTCCAAGAGTGATATTAATTCTTTCACCTGTTATCATTTAGACGTATGAAGAGAAAAAGGCATCCGATTACTCTTTTAGAAATCATGATTGTGATCCTTCTGATTGGTTTAATTGGAGGGGTTGTCAGCTATAACCTCAAAGGAACCTTAGACCGCGGGAAAAAGTTCCGTTCAGAAGAAGGCATAAGCCGACTGCAAAACATTCTAAATCTAGAAATTGCTCAAGGAGCTGTTACTGTCGATCAATTAACAGGAGCAGACAACCTTAAAGCTGTGAGAGATTGCGTCGAAAACTCTGGCTTTATCCCCAAAAAAGATCTCGATCATTTTCTCAAGGATGGATGGAACGAGCCTTATCTCATTACAAAAGATCCTGAATCTGCTCAGGAGGTCAAAGTCAGTAGCCCTCGCCTTGACCAGTATAATGCCAGCAAGAATTCTTAGGCGGTGTTTTTCAAAAAATAACTTTTAAAAAACTATTCTCCTATGAAAACTTGAAAATAAAATATCATAAGATTGACATTTGTCGATCTTATGATGTAAGATCGGCTCTTAATTTTACATCATAAGTTGGAACAAGATCTTCTAAGAAGGCACTAATTAACTGCGCTATTTTGCGATGCTCTTGTCTTACAGCTTCATTCCGAGCTTGCTCCAGCTGTTCACGAGGTATGCGGGTTGCATTTAGATGAAGGAAGATATATTTAATGGCAATGGAATGCCCACATGCTGCAGCATTAAAAAGCGCTCTATCAAGCCCTCCGCTTCTGTTATTTGGTGCACTTGCTACAATGTGGGCGCTTCCAGGAAAATTCCAGATGAGCGGAACCAGTAACTCGCTTTTTGCAGCCGCATCCGTTAAAGCCCTTGCAAGCCCAAAAGGGCCATGAATGTCTAAGTCGATTTCTTTCATCATTGCAAAATGTAAAATTGCTTGAATAATTAAGCACTGATTTTGAGCATCTCTGTATTTTATTAATTGAAAATCCTTGCTATTGACTATTGCAAAAACAGCTTCTGTCAATCCAACTCTAGTTAGCTGCAAGCCTATTTCACTCCTTGTCAATTCCCTTTCTTGAGTAATTGGTTGAGAACTCATCAAAGGCGCTTTTGGATGAGCTAAAACCGCCTTTACCATAAAAACATTTTCTGAATGAGCTGCATTCACAAGAACTCTACCAAGTCCATACCGGCCATTAGGTTGGATAAGGTGAGAAATTCTAACATCGAGTAGGGCTGAAACAAGAGCCTTATCTCCTTCGTGAAAACACTTTTTACTTTGAGCCACCTTGATTAGAAGAAATTTTCCAAGAGAGCAAGAAAGGTCTGTATCCAGCTCAATCTGCGGCGCGCAAGGGTGGTTGATGATGAGCTTTAGGCAGCTTAGGTTAGAACCCTGACCCTTAAAATACTCCTTAAATAAATTGTCGACGCATTTGGCCAATATATGACCAAGCCCCCATTGCCCATTAGGAGGAATCATTTGAGTACTTCGGAGAGCAAAGATTTGAACGAAATAGTCGCTAAAAGATTTTTCAATGGAAAGGACAAGCGCCTGACCTACCCCTTCCGAAGAAATCTGGCGCACCTCAGGTGATGCGAGAATAGACTGAACCAATTTGTGATCTTCAGCTTCAAGCGCCTGCATGAGCGTCATATGATTAGGCAGCGGCGATAAACCCATTTGGGGACGGGTTGAGTGGTTAATTGTCAAATGTGTCATCTTGTTTTCACACAATAAAAGGCATATGCAATTTGCCTATTGTTCTTGTTGTCCAGTTATGATAAAACTCAAGCCTCTAAGTAAATATTGTAGGGTCTAAACTGTCAATATCTAAGTTGTACAAACACTTCTCTCTGATGGAAATCGTCGTTGTTCTTCTGCTGGTTTCTTTAATTGGTGGAGTTACGACTTTTTCCGTTAAACCGCTTTACCAAATGTACCGTTTTCGGATGGAGGTTGAAGCTCTTTATGATCTCATGCAAGAGCTTCAGCTTGAAGCTCTCACTCTTCAATCAGACATGAAAATTGTCGTTCGCCGGCAAAAGGGGAAATGGGTTGCCCAGAGCTTTACCGATGAACCGATCTTAAAAAGTCAACTGGTGCTTCTTTCTCATGTCGATCAGATTTCTTGTCGAGATGAGCCGCTGACAATTACCCTTTATTCGAATGGCCTTATCCAACCAGCGATGGCACTGAAGCTTTCCCATGATAGCCAGCACCGATGGCTTGACTTCCGATACCCTCCTCTGATTAAATTCTGTGAGAAAGCCCCGCAAACTAAGGATAGCTATGCAACTGAGAAGCCCAGCTTTTAAACCGTCTACCATGATTCCTGAAAAATATACGTGCGAGGGAAAAGACGTGAATCCTCCTCTTGAATGGAGCGATGTCCCTCATCAAACGGTTTCTCTTGTTTTGATCATGGACGACCCTGACGTCCCTGCATTTGTGAGAAAAGACCAGATGTATGTCCATTGGGTGATCTATAACATCCCTCCGGAAACCCGTCTTTTAAAAGAAAACTCTAGACCTCCAGGAACTCAAGGCCAAGGAACAAAGGGGATAGCGCGATACCAAGGTCCTTGCCCTCCTGACCGAGAACATCGGTACTTTTTTAAACTCTATGCCTTGGATTGCTTGCTCAAATTAGAACCTGAGGCGACTAAAGAACAGGTGGAGCTGTCCATGGAAGGGCATGTGATTGCAAAGGCCGAGCTCATCGGACTTTATTGCCGTAAGAATCTTAGAACCAGCGTGTAACGTCTCCTATATTCTCTTTAAATTAACGAATCATAATAAAAATTAAAATAATTTTTTTACTATCTATATTGACAAATAATTTCTTTAATCCTTATCTTACGATTTAGATTAGGGTGTCAATCCTAACCCGTTTAGCTAAGGAGGAAAGGAATGCAAAACGCAGCAATGTGGTTAGCGAGTATTTTAGGTCCATTCATGACAATTATAGGACTTTGGATGCTGCTTTACTACGATCAATTAATAAAAGTGCTTAGTGGGATTAAAAACTCACCTGCATTGTTTTATTTGAGTTCAGTTTATAATCTTTTAATTGGCTTTACAATTCTTAGCCAATATGATCTTTGGGGATGGAATGCTTTAGTCCTCGTAACACTGCTTGGATGGGCAATGGTTGTCCGGGGTGTGATGGGTCTTTTTGTTCCCCAATTGCTCATGGATTTTTTCATGGGAAAACCACAATTTACCAAGATCATGGGAATTATCCCCCTCATTTGGGGTCTCTTTCTCTCTTGGGTCGGGTTTTTCAGATAATCTAAAGTATCATCATCTTTAACAAGAGCCTGGAATCATCGCCAGGCTCTCTTTTCTTTTACATCTTAATGTCGTATACTTTCCTTAGGTAGAAAAAAGAGAGGATGTATGCGAAAAATACCATGGCTAATTATCAGTGCAATCTGGCTTATAGCGGCAGGTCCCGGTGCTGAACAAATCCCTCTTCCAAGGGCTCTAGAGCCTCATTGGCAGGAAAAAATTGTCGAACGGCATCCTACAGGCCACCTCTCTCAAGTTATTTTCTATGAAAAGTTGGGAGATGGGCAGCCCACTGCTGTTAAAGTTCATAAATACCATTCGACCAATGGACGACTGTATCAAGATATCGATGTGATTGTTCAAAAAGATACGGAAGGGCAGGAGCAAATTTTGCCGCACGGCGCTGAAATGATGTGGGATGATGGCGGCCATGTTCAGCATGTCGCTTTTTACAAGCAAGGGAAACTCGATGGAGAATTCCGCCTATTTTACCCATCGGGGCAGGTCAAATTAACCACTCGCTTTAAAGAAGGAAAAAGAGAAGGGCATACTCTTGCTTACTTTGAAGATGGGGCGGTTTCAGAAGAGGTTCACTTTGTCGATGATAAACCTCAAGGAGAAGTAATTCGGTACTACCCTAAAGGGGGCAGAGCAGCTGTCATTCCTTATCAAGAAGGAATCCCTCAAGGAACAGCCATGGAGTGGAATGAAAACGGATCGCTTAAAATCTCAAGGCATTTCGACAAAGGAGTTTTAAACTCGGATGGTAAAAATCCAGCTGTTGTGATCTATGGAGAAGGGCATGCACTCGAAGAAGTGCAAGATTATCGCATGGGAGAGCCCTTTGGAACACATGTGAAATACCACCCCAATGGAAAAGAGGCGTATAAAATAAGCTTCAAAAACGGCAAAAAAGAAGGAAAAGAGCAATTTTTTTCTACCGAAGGGAAACTTCTGGGCGAGGGAGAATATAAAAATGGACTAGCGATTGGGAAGCATTGGAGAAACCATCCCAATGGCACATCTTCTTTTCTTGCTCTTTTCAATGAAGAAGGAGAACTCCAGAAACCGATTCAAGAATGGAACGAACAAGGGCAAAAAATTGCCCAATACACTCTAAAAGAAGGGAAGTTGGATGGGCTCTTTCAACAATGGCATGACAATGGGCGCCTTAAAACCGAATCGACTTATGCAATGGGTGAATTTGAAGGGCCTCAAAAAGAGTATTACCCCTCTGGAACACTTAAAACAGAGGCTCACTATAAAGACCAGAAGCGTGATGGAATTTATCAAGAGTGGTTCGAAAATAAAACCCCTTCTGTCAAAGCACATTTTAAGGAAGGTTTTAAAGAAGGCGCTGCCGCTGCTTGGCATGAGAATGGTCAAAAAAAACTGGAGGAATTCTGGGTCAATGATGAGTTAGACCGCCTCCATCAGGAATGGGATGAAAACGGCATCCTACGGATTGAACAACACTTTGATCGCGGAAAAAAAGAAGGAGCTCATCGGCAGTGGAATGAAAAAGGGGAGCTGATTACCGAAATCAATTACTCCCAAGATGAGCCCCATGGGGCCGTGTCGATGTGGTTTGAAAAAGATCGGCCTCGCCACCTCACACATTTTAAGCATGGGAAAAAAGATGGGACAGAAGAGGAGTTTTATGCCTCAAAAAAACTCAAATCCAAAGCCCGTTATAAAGAGGGGATGCTCGATGGCGATGTCGAGGTCTATTTTGAAACAGGAGACCTTCAACTAAGTCAACATTACCGAAATGGCATTCCCATTGGAGAACATCGAGAATACCATCCTGCAGAAAAAGAGGGACAGCCGGGGCTCCTTGCCTCTATCTCGCGTTATGATCAGGAAGGAAGGCTTCAAGGAAAATCTGAAAAATTTTATCCCAATGGGAAAATACACTCGAGCAGAAACTATAAAGATGGACAGCTCCAGGGGATGAGCGGCAGCTGGGATCCTGAGGGAAATCTGATTGCCGAAGCTTGGTACGACAAAGGGCAGATGTGCGGTAAACAGTTTCAACAGCTTCCCGATGGAAGGACTGTTGTCTTCCATTATGAGAAAAATATCCGGGAAGGGGTTCACCAAATTTTTTATCCCCCAAGCAAGACCCAAGAGCGTGTCAAAGCGTTCGAAGTTGTCTTTGCAGGTGGGAAAGCTGAAGGAGATGCGATTGAATATGATTCTTATGGGAGACGCACCTCTCTGACCCCCTTTAAAGCAGGATTAAAAGAAGGAATCTTTCAAGCTTTTGACGCAAAAGGAGCTGTTTTGGCAAAGGTCTCTTTTCTTCAAGATCTTCGAGAAGGGACTGCCATCGAATACTATCCTAACGGGCAAGTGCTCTCAGAAGTTCTTTATAGCGCCGATCAAAAACAAGGGGAAGAGAAGGGGTACTTCGATAATGGCAAACTTGCCCACCGCTCCTTCTATAAAGATGGTAAGCTTCACGGCCTTTCCCAACGTTGGAACGAGCAGGGAACTCTGGTTTTTGAAGGGGAGTATCAAGAAGGGCTGCGGCATGGCAAGTTGAATAAATATGACGACGCGGGCAAACCGACTGTCCTTCAAACGTTTGTGAATGATAAGCTCCACGGGATTAAAAAATCTTATGATAAAGGCGTCTGCACAGAAACCAGGTGGGATCACGGAACAAAGATAAATCGGTAGTTTTAATTTTAATAATTGACGTAAATGATAGAAGCCAATTATAATTTTCTTCAAAACTTAAGGAGTAATTATGTCAGTATTAGATTGTGCATTTAGACCACTCGAAACATGGAATACAATTAAAGAGTTGTTAAATCGCCATTTTGAAGGATCTCAGCTAACCCAGTCCGAAGGGGCTTCTCTCATGATGAACGCTCATAAAATGGTTCCTGTCGTCGATCGGATGCTTGAGCAGCTCCCAGCAACAAAAGAATTTGTTAACGATACATTCTGGTTTCTCAATCGACAAACGACGATTTTAGCCGGACTTTCAGTCACTTTATTAGGCGGGTTTCTTCTCTTTGCAGCAGGAGACTATCAAGACGCTCAAGAGCCTAAAAAAGCGCCTAAAGCAGGGCTGCTTAAATTCATTGGAGCCGCACTCACTATTTGCTCTATTGCAGGCGTGGCGCTCTGTGCAACATCTCAATCAAATTTTTTAACACAAATGTATCAGAATCCTCTCGTTCAAAAGCCAATCATACTCCTCTAACTGTTGTATAAGTGAAGTATCGAGTCCCCATATCGACGTGGGGGCTGGGCTTTAAGAGATGTCAGGAAAGGGTTTTGCTCTAGAGGAGACGGGTAAGGCGCTTCTACAAGTAGAACCCCGCCCTGCCTTAAGAGAGTATGCTGATCAATCCACTCAATCAACTCTAGATAAACTGGCAGTCTATGATAAGGAGGGTCGACGTAGATGATATCACTCTCAAGATCTCTCTGCTTTTGCAGCGCTTTCATCACATCGCTTTGAATCACGGCCCCATAAGCTGTCAGGTTTAGAAGGGTTAAATTTGCTTGAATGCATCGAATCGATTGGGGGTGGCTATCGATAAAAATGGCTCGTTTAGCCCCTCGGCTCAGCGCTTCAATCCCCATCGCTCCGCTTCCTGCGAAAAGATCGAGGAAGACAGCTTCTTGAATATTGGGCTTTAAAATGTCGAAGACGGCTTTCCGAAGCAGAGACTTTGTCGGGCGTGTTTGATCCCCTTTGGGCGCTTTTAAAAGACGTCCGCGAAATTCACCGCCGAGAATTTTGAGTGTCATGGCCGAGCTGCTCTTCCGCTTGCTGCAAGAGAGCCTTCTCTCCCTCATTTAAATATTGATCAAACAATGCATGTGCTTTTTCAACAGCCCACTGTTTTACAAGCAGTCTGGAGCCGGGTCTTGCTTTTGATAAAGAGATCGGTTTTCGAATGGAAAGCGTCTGATCTCGATTCTTTCCTTCAACAATCAGAACGAAATCGGTTAACTTGCTGGCGCTTCCGAGGAGCGTAAATGGGCGGTCGCTAAAAAGGTAAGGAAGCCTAAACGAGGGAGGAAGAAGTTCGATCTGTACTAAAGGATCTGAAGAAATGATTGAGGCACACATCTCTTTGGCAATGGGGTGCCGAAGATCCATGATGAGCTTGGCAAGTCTGCGAGGAAACGCCGCATGGGTATCAGAATAGAGAAGAGAGCCTCGGCTTGCGAGCCCCAGCATTTTTAAAGAAGAGAGGTTGTTGCCATGTCCTGCTGTCGCTGTATAAAGGGTGATACGGTCTCGATTTGCTTCGAGCCATTGATTGATCTTTCTTCTCTGCTGATGAGGTTTTAAAGGGGTGTCTCCATCAGAAATGAGGATGGCTGTGACAATCCCTTTGTCTCCGACTGTTGGGGTAAGCACTTGAGTCAAAATCGTATAAATATCTGTTGCAGCACCATAATGGCCATGCGGCTGCTGTCCTAAAAATTCTTCCGCGTATTTTTGGTTTGCTTTGCTAAAAGGGAGAGGTTCACTACTGAGCCGTGTGATCGATGCATCTAAGAGAAGGATATTAAAAGAATCGCCCTCTCTTAAAACACTGATCGCACGCGAGACTGCCCGTTTAAAAGCTTCGTATCGGTGCTTTTCAATCGAATTAGATCGATCAATAATAAATAGATAGTTTTGTTTTAAGCAATGCTCCGAGAGATCGTGTTTCTGAATAAGGCTGATAGAAAATAAAAATCCTCCTCCCTCCCGAGGAATTGTCTTTACATCGACATCAAAAAATTCATTCCATTCTTTCAGTTGCAGGGAAGGAAAGCCGTATTCGCTCAGCACTAAAGGACTGTGAAGAGAGGCTATCGTTTGCGGTGTCTCAGAAGAAATCATAAAGTCAATAGAAGCGGCTAAAGGGTACTCTGCCAGCGCATCACAGAGGGCAGGAGGGCTGAGAAGCGGCTCCATACGGTGAGGTGCTTCAGAAACAGGCATCTCAAGAGATGGTCTAGGAAGGGTAGCAGGTTTTTCTTCTGATGGAAGATAGCTAAAAACAGTTGGTATTTCTTGTGATGACATAGGTGGAAGGAGAGAGACAGTGTAGCCTGGGAGATCGTGCAATGAAAGCTCAGGACCTAAAAGGGAAGACTGATCAAGCGAGATTGCCGGAGATTGAACGGCAGCTCCTGGGTCATCGAAAGCGACTGGGAGGGAGAGTTGAAGTGCAGACTGGTGGCTTGGATCTTGAGGAAAGGCAAAGTCTAATGAAAGTTCCGGAGTCGCTATCTGAAGATTTAATTCTTGTTTTTCTTCAACCCCATAAGCCCATGTTGAAGGATTTGCAATCGGACTTTGAGTAGCCGTTGGGGAAGCTATTTCAAAATGAGCGAAGGTCTCTTCTAAGGCTTGATTTTTTTTTAAAATGACAATAGGGTCCTCCTCCAGCAGCATCGAGGGCGCCTTTCCAATCTGCGTTAAAAGGCGCGGATCGAGATGGAGAGGTTTTGAAAATAGAGCAGCGATGATAATCGCATGGAGTGCGATGGATAGCAAAGTAGATCTGACAAGCCGCTCCTTCACGCTTATTTGGGTCATCGTAGAGTGTCGAGTTTTAATGCTGCTCGGTGTTTCAAATAGGGAGTTGTTTGCATATCTTGTAAAATTTCTTTAAATAAAGAGATGGCAACTTTTTTCGCCTGCGCCTCTTTTTCTAAATCATTATTCCGCAAAGCTTCGATGGATTCCCAAGAAAAAATTTCAGCTTCAAGATATTTCATGTAGCTTTGAAACAGCTGATCCTTCTCGGGATATCTCAAACGAGCTTCATGATACTCGTGGCTAGTAGGGTCGTCTTTAGCGTAAAAGTCTTCTTTGATTCGATTCAAAAAGAAGAGGGCCGATTCTGCACGTAGCTCTTCAGGAGCAAGAGAGATTCGAAGGTCGGCATAATCAAGAGCTGCTTCCAAATGAACAGGCTCATGAACGAGCTGTTTTTGAACTTGAAGATCTTTCAATGTCGATAAAATAAACCGCAAGGTCGAGTTCTCTTCGTTTTTTTCAGTAAGATCTATACGAGAAAGGAGGAGACGACTTTTTTCTAAAAGAGCTGCTGAACCAATCATTGAAGATGCGAGCTTCTCTTTGGAGATGAGTTTATCAAAACCTTTTAAAGCTTCATCTGTCTGGTGTAAACTTAAAGATGTTTTAGCAAGTTCAAAAAGAATATGATCTTGCAGTTTCCATGGATAAGACTCATGAGCTGCTTGCAGTTCTATGAGTGATCGTAAAAGCCGTTCTTTCTCCTGAGGGGCAAGGATCCCTGCAAACTTGAGCGCTTCCGCTTCAAGAGCTGTGTGAGAAGGGTCGAAATGGACTCCATACTGCTCATCAAGGGCCAATACTTTTTTGAAAAGACGTTGGGTTCTTTCTTTTGAAGAAAGATCTCCCTTCTGGGATTTTTCTAAGTAGTGATTGATCAGCCAGAGCTGGTTTTCTTGCTGAATAGCATTTCCATCCACGAGGAAGGTTTGGTAGAGATTATCAGCTGCTTTATCATACTCCTTGGTTGAAAGATAGGCATTGAAAAGGTAAAGGCGAAGGGTTGATTTATGCGTTAGATTCTCGGAAAGAGCCAGAGCTTTTTCAGCAACAGAAATAAACACCTGCGGCTCTGACTTTAACTCTCGGTGAGCCAGCGCTTGTAAAAGATAAGCTTCACTAAGAGAGGAGTGATTAGGATATTTTTGACATAACCGATCAAGCTCGATGGCAGCTTCTTTAAAATGATGGAGATCAAACATCAGCTGCCCCAATAAGAATTGATAAGAGGCCTCTTCCTCAGGAGAGAAAAGATCACAGATTGTTAAAGCCTGCGCAAGATCGGAAGCAAGCAGCTCTTTTTTCTCGCTTATCTGATCTTCGGCCGCCCCTTTCAAGGCTTGAATCGAGGAATGCACAACTGTAGACCAAATCAAGTTAGAGTGGGGCGTCAATGGAAACCGTTTTAGGTAAGCAATAAATGCATTTCGACTTTCGCTCCATTGTTCTGTTTTGGAAAGGAGAAGAGCTTGATCATAGAGAAGCGTTTCTTGTTCCGGAAAATCGGGAAAATCTTTAAGCAATTGATTTAAATCACGGCTTGCCTGTGTTGCATTTCCTTTTTGCAGGGCTGTTTGCGCATGCAAGAGTAAGACCTTACCAGCCTCTTCGTCATGAGGAAAGGCCACCAAAAATTGTTCTAAGACTTCATCAAATAAAGGCCCGTTCTCAGTTTTTTGAGCGCAGTGAATCAGATTTAAAAAAGCAGCTCGTTTATAAGGGGTATTATCTAATTCTTGCTGAACAAATGTTCTAAAATGGACAATCGCCTCCGGCAGTTGCTCCAATTTGAAATAACTCCGAGCAAGGCAAAACTCAAACATTGCCCTCTGGTCGGAGCTAAGGTGCATCTCAAGTTTAGGGGCTCTACTAATTAAGTCTGAAAATCGATCATTTTGAAAGAGCAAAAGGAGTTCTTGATAAGCCGCATCAGAGACTCTCACTCCCCCTAAATCGACCACTCGTTGAAATGTCTCTAATGCAATGAGAGGATCAAACTGCAGCTGCAGCACAGCCGCCTGAAGAAGAAATTCTTCACGCTGGTTGGGACGTTTTTCTGCCAGCATCTGATATAAGGGGGAAGCCTCCTTAAGCTCGCCGAGCTCTCGATGGATCTCTGCCAGAGGAAGAAGGGCTTTATCTTGGTAGGACGTATTAAAAAGCTCAAGAAAAAACGGCTTTGCTTGCGACGCAAGCTCTTGCCTTCCGCCTGCCTCAGCTACACCTCGCATCTTTCGAAATAAAGAGTCTGCAAAGATAAACTTCATTTCATCCAAATGCTCGACTTTTTTATTTGAATCTTGAAAAAGAGACGCAAGCGTATCTGTCACCTCATCATAATCTTCTACAAGATAGAGGCATTGAAAGCGGCGAGGTTGAATTTTTTCGATCAGAAGAGGATCTGTAATCTTATTGTAACTTGCAAGTGCTCCTGCATAGTCGCTCTCTTGATACAACATATCTCCCATCAAGGCATAGAGGTTATTATGAATATTAGAGGATTCATGGGAGGCTAAAAACTCTTCGATTTGTTTTTTAACAAGGGGGTAATCGCGATCTTTCCAAAACTCTGTCACCCGCCGAAGAAAAAAGGCCTCGTGCGAAGAGAGGTTCTCTTGAGGAATCATCATCCCTTGCATTGCAAACAAATAACAACCGATTGAAAGAATCCACGCGTTCATACCACTCCTTATGACTTATCCTCTCTATTCAACAGACAAGATCTTTTTTTGTCCTCAAAATTGATACCATTTTTTTCTTTTTCCCCATTTTGGTATGTTTTCACAAAGAACCTATCCCGATAAAATTTTTCGTCGATTTTCGGGATAGGTTCAAGGAGTCATTCGATGATGGGAATTCAACTGATGCTGGTCGCCGGCTTATTTATTGCACTCTCTAACTATCTCATGCGAAAAAGTATTGATGCCGGGGGAACCACAAAAGGGTTTCTGATGGTTCAACTCTTTTTAGTTTTCATTGTCGCTATTCTTCTAAATCCTGTGCGAATGCATGACTATCAATGGAGCAATTGCATGGCCATTTTTGGGATTGCAGGAGGTGTCGTTCTTGCACTCATGATGGCCGCACTGGGACGAGCCCTTGAAACAGGCCCACCAGGACTTACCTTTGCAGCCCTTAACTCGTCGACGGTCATGCCTTCGATTGTGATGGTCCTCTCTTTTGGGGCCGCTTTCGGATACCATTACACGTTTTGGAACGGCTTGGGATCCCTTCTTGTTGTTCTAGGTCTTTTTTGGGCAGGATGGCAAACGTCTAAAACAGTCCAGAAAGGAGTTTGGCTCTCGTTTGTTTCTGCCGCTTTTTTTCTCCATGTACTGTTTCTGGTTTTTTTAAGTTGGAGAGCTCTCTTTATCAATTACCCAGGAGAAAATGGCCTTTTTCTCTCCTTTGATATGGATGATGCAAAAAACGAATGGTTCATGCCTATGACCTTTCTTGCCGCATTTATCGTTCAGGCCTTGATCTACCTCTTTCACGAAAAACGGTGGCTTAAGAAAGGAGAAGTCCTTTATGGAATCCTCGGCGGCATTGCCAATGGGGTTGGAACCTTTTTTATGATTCGAGCAACCGAAGTCGCAACCCCGTTTGAGCATGCGATGATCTACCCTCTCTTTTCCGTCACAATTATCCTCCTATGCAATCTGTGGGGGCAGTGGCTTTATCGTGAACGAGTGAATTGGAAGGCCATCACCCTCTGCTTGCTGGGAATCTTTATCGGAACTATTAGCTGGAACGCATTGAAATAATTTTTCTCTTTGCCCTATTGCCCATTAATCCTTAAAAACTGTACTATGTTTATAAAATTTTAATTTACATCAAGAGAGAAAAGCGAAGTGTTCTCTGTCAAAAAGGAGATCTTATATGGCATCATCTATAAGCAGTGTAAACTATTACGATTTGGAGAAACTTTTTCCTAAAAACAAAATAAGCAAAGACACTAAGTTTCATTATTTAATTCTTGGCGATAAGACTGAAGAAGCAATTGCATGGCTGAATGATAACCATAACGCCGCTATCTGCTGTGAAAAAAAGTACTTGCTCACGCCTCTTCATCTTTGTGCAATTAAGGGGAACGCAAAAATGGCAACGATACTTATTGAGGGTTATCAGGCTAGTGTAGCGGCTCAAGATATCCACGGGTGGACACCCCTTCACCATGCAGCCCTTAGAGGAGAGGAGGAAATGCTAAATATACTTATATTAGCAGATAAAGTTCGTGGATCTACTGCATTAGCTCTTAAAAACATAAATGAGGGGACCTATGAGGACTTAAGGCAATTAGCCTTTCCAAAGGTGCGGGCAGGTGCTGATAATTTAGAGCTGCAAAAGTCAATTGTATTCAGGTACCGTAATGATGAAAGGCAAATTGTTGATGGAACAGCAGGTCAATTTGAGAATATAATGGGGGCCAAATTTGCTAGCCAAATGCATGGAAGTCCGGAATTTTTTATAGAAGAATGGATTAATCCTACTAAAATCACAGATGCTGATAAGGACCTCTCCCTACTAGTGAAAGCAAAGTATGCAAGTTATCTAGAAAAATCACCTCTTATTTATGTTGATAAAACAGAAGCAGGTTGGGGAGTTTTTGCTGAGGAAAATATTCAAGAAGGGTGTGTGCTTGTAGATTACCTAGGAGAAGCTACACACAGTGGTGAAAAAAGCCTTTATGCCGTGCCCTTAAGTAATGGTGAAAAAATACGTAATTTAGGGCCCATACTTAATGACGGGTTTCCAAATTGTGTAGACATGCCTCTATGCAATATAAAAGGTTTTCCAATCATCCGTGTATTGCTTACGATCCGTTCTATAGAGAAAGGAGAGCAGCTTCTCTGGAACTATGGGCATTACCACCCTGTTAAGATGGAAAAACACTCTAATCTTGCAGGAGAAAAAGCACTAAAGTGGTTACAAGAGCAACCAATTATAAAACGGTATGAAGAGCTGGGGCAATGGGTTAATGGGCCAGGTAAAGCAGACCCACATTTCTCACTTCATTTTAGAACTCGCATTACCCCTTTTCATTATCTTCTCTGCACTCCTTCTTTTCAAATTCTTCTTCTTCTTCAAAAAATTACAAAGATAGATGACTTGTTTACTTTATCAAAACAAACATTCTTTGCTCAGAGAAATGACTCTACAAACCGTTCAGACAATCTCTTTTCCGCAGAGTCTTTAGATAGAACCTTTAAATTAGTAACGTTCCTATTTAAATTCTGCCAGGATATGGACAAGCCAGCTAATGGAGAGCAAAGAATCGTGCTTATTATGAATCAGCTGCTTTCTAAGATCAGCGTTGCTTGTATCTTTGGTTTTTTTGAAACTTTAAAAGAAAACCTTAAAGACAAAGACAGCAAGACATTTGTATATAACCTTTTGAAAAAAGCTATTGCAGGAAATCTCTCACAATCGCGTCAACAGGGGAAAAAATTATTAGAAATGGCGACAGATTATGCAAAAAACTTTAAAGAATAAGTCAGCTTATTAACCAGAGCTAACAATTCCGCAGGGTCTTGTGATAAGAAATACTTAACATTTTCTCATAAATAATCTGGACAATATTCTTTGCAGATAAGCAGGCTCATATCGCATTACGTCTTGCATCAGCCAGACCTCGCGCCGGGTCGATAGTTTTGATGATGTTCATCGTGGTTCTGCGTAGCAGCCCCATGTTTTCAGCTGCATGACCTGTATTGGCCAAAGAAGAATCTTCTTCAAAGACGACATATGCAATATAACGCCAATGGAGCTCTTGTATAGAGATGAAGCCCTTGGGCCATATGCCCAATTGGACCCTATACTTTGTCTTCATCAGTCCATCCGGCTAAATGACAAGCTTCGTCAAAAGGGATATTATTTTTAGGATTTTTCTCCTTGAGACGTTTGCGCGCTTTTTTAGCCAAAACATGATCCTCATATTCCTCTATAGCCCTAAGGATAAGGTCCGTTGCAAAATCTTTGAGTGACAACCCTTTTTCCGCACACAATAGCTTCAAAAAGGGATACGCCCTTCTAGGGAATTCAAAATTTAATCTAACAGTACTCTTCATCTCACACCTTTCGTTTTCCCCATTTTAATAATTATGAGTAAATGAGTTTTTTAAGTATTTGATTTTAAGACATATGATAGGCGTCGTAATGCTGGATTAGCTCGCCTGCTTTGGGATCTTTGCGCCCTTGGAGTTCTTGATAGAGATGAAGCCCTTGGGCCATATGCCCCAATTCAAAATAGAGCTTGCCTAATTGATAGTGAACATCCCCATCTTGAGGTTTTAAGTTCAGCAGAGTCTCATAAGTTTTTCGCTCTTCTTGTCGAAGGTCAAGATCGTGATAAACTTTTGCAATATGGCTTAAAGCCCAAGCATCATTGAGGGAATAGGTTAGCACAACTTTCAGCTCTTCAATTGCTGAGTGAGCTCTCTTCTTGAACTTTTCTTCCATTGCAGGCAATTGATATTGGCGGGCTATGAAGGGAGAAGCCCCTTCTGGCATTTGATAAATCTGATAAAGAGCCATATAGGCGCCTGCTAAGGTTTTATGAAGCTCTAAATCGGTCGGATAAAGCTTAACCCAATCGAAAAGCTTTCGAAGCGCCTGCAGATGGAGTGTTTCTTTCATCCAATGAATATCTTCCCAGTAACACCAGGTTGTAAATTTTTCAATGAGGGGAGAAATAGGCTGTAAAGAGGAAGGCACGGTATCATATTGAGATTCTTGCTCCTGGAGTTTTTGAATGAGTTGATAGATGGGATAGAGCTTTTCCACTGACCAAGCAGCTTTTGAAGCAGGATGATCTATATTTGATAGAAACGTATCGCCGAGCTCTATCAATTGCTGAGCTTTTTTCGTCTGAAAATAAAACCGGAGGACAAGATAGGTAAAAACGGTCAGAAAGGTCGCCGCAACCACAATTGCAATCCCTAACGTTTTTGCAAAAAATGTCGTGAGGCTTAAAAGAATCAAAAGTTCCAGCACAAAAGCCGCTAGAAAGACCGCATGAAAGCGCGCATAACGACGAATTAGCCGTTGGAACTCTTTAAATGTTTGCTCGACAATGGTCATAGATCTTACTTATTTCCAGTTTGGATCATGTGATTGATGACTCGCTGCGAAACGCCTGCCTTTTTAAGATCGATGATATCTGCGCTGCTGAGATAAAAAACACTTTTTGTCGCATCGATCTGACTGATAATCACATCATCGGAAATCCCTGCTTTTGTCATTTTTTTAACATCATCCGTTGAGAGTTGCTCCCCCCGATCAATTTTACGAACCGTACTTGGACTTTCTCGATTGAGGGATCGCCGGTCTGATTCATCTAAAGCAGCCCCAATGATGGCTCCGCTAGCCGCTCCAATAGCCCCTCCTATAAGAGCTCCACCTCCCGACCCTGTGATCAGCGCTCCTCCAACAGCTCCAATTCCGGCTCCTGCAAGGGCTCCCGTCCCCGCCTTGCTTTCACAACCGATTAAAAAAAGAGTCAAACAAGCCGCGCTGAATGATTGCAATCTCATAGAAGCCTTCTCCCTTTGCATTCTCTCCATAATCTAAACTAAGGGATCGATGCAAGAAGATTGCAGAGGGGCTCGCAAAACTCCGATTTGGGGCCAAATCCGCGCTTTTTGGGCAGGATCCGGATTCTGCGCAAATAGCCTACTCTAAGTCGAGTATGTCAATTTGCGCAGAAACCGGCCCTGCCCAAAAATCATCGAATTTGGCCTCCAAAGCGAGTTTTGCGAGCTCCCTCTAGCCCTATTTTCTTCCTGCTAAAACAAGGCTTTCCTCACGGAAACGGTAGCCGACTCCACGAACAGTCTCAATCCAATCAAACGTGGGACCCAGTTTCTTTCGAAGAGAAGCAATATGGACATCAATATTTCGATCTACAATAAATGTATCGTCATTGTGAATATCATCGAGAAGCTGATTGCGGGTCAGCACCTTGCCTCTATTTGCAAGAAGTCGTTTTAAGATCCCAAATTCCGAAAGAGTGACCGCTACAATCTGATCAGCTTTACGAAGAAGATACCGATCGACTTCTAAAACAAACTCTCCGAAACTCATAACTTTAAGCGGCTTATCTGCATCTTTCCCACGGCGAAGAATGGCTTTAATCCTTGAAAAAAGAACTTTAGGAGAAAACGGCTTAGCAACGTAATCATCAGCTCCAAGCTCAAGCCCTAGAATCACATCAAGTTCTTCACTTTTCGCTGATAGGATCATCACAGGAATATTTCTTAGCTCGGGGTTGCTTTTGATTTTTCGGCAAATATCAAATCCATTTTGACCCGGAAGCATGATATCCAAAATGACAAGATCGGGCTTCTCCCGCTCGACAGCTCGATAACCGTTCAATCCATCAACTTCAACGTGAAGCTTATAGCCAGATAATTCAGCTTGAAGTTTGATAAGAGCAGCAATATCCTCCTCGTCTTCAATCAATAAAATTCTTTTTTTGTGACTCATAAACATCCTCCAAAAAAGGGATTTAAGCACGATGCGAGAAAAAAATCACTTAAAAAGAATAGATAAAATCGATTTCGTACTGCTTAAAATGGCGGAAAGGGCCAATATCATCGTCAAGGGTAATCGACTGCTTCCACTGCTGCCACAGGTTAAGATTATTACTGATGAGATACTGAAAAGTGAGCTCAAACCCTCGGTAGTTGACGTTCCCCTCAGCTTTACTTTTCTTTGTCACTCGCTTGCCGTCCCTAAAATAAAACCCATGGCATGAATCGGTTCCAAGTCCAATCCCCGACACGTCAAAATCGGGAACGCATTGAGCAGAAAGAAGTTGGTAATTTGCATCAAAGGCCCAATCTCCCGCAAGCTTAAGCGCTCCAATGTTAAACCCTAAATACCCCCCCAAATTCGCTTTCTTGTGATTTGTAAGATCCATCGGCCGGGCTCGATGATTGCAAAGCCCTCCAAAATAGATCACAACAGGTCGATCCAAAGACTGTGGGATCCATTTATAGCCTAGGATGAGCTGGGAAATGATGAAATGAAACTGCGGAGGACATTTATCGACGTCCTTAGTGTCCCAATCGATGAAGGAATATTTTGTGTAGAAACCTGTATTTGCGATATTGAGAACGCCGAATTCTCCAACATAGGCAGCTTGACTTCTCCTCTCATTCACGATAAAAGCGCCAATTTGATAATAGAGGTCCCCCACATTATCAATTGCATAACTGTCTTTAAAGGCAACTCCATCGAAATTCGAGCCAAACTGCAGTCTTGAATCAAAGACTCCAACCATCGGTCCCCTTCTCCCCACATCGAGGTCCATGGTATGCCGATCGCCATCTTTTAAACGGTACCCCCAGTATGCTCTCTCGACTTTTAATTTATTGCTTGTTCCGCTTCCAAAATGTTCGTCCAAAAGCCCTGCGTCGTTATCAAAACGGAGGCGTGCCGCGAGCCACGACCGCTCTGTGCGGTAGTCGACCATGAGATTAAACTCGACATCATACCGGTTCTTTGGAGTCGTATTACCATGCCCTCTGACTGGATGTCCATTTTTCACTTCTGATGTCGTTTGAAATTCCGCATGAACATCGCCGCTGATGGAGAGTTGACCGCCCAATTCACGGACAGTGATCATCCGCTTAGAGTTAATCCAATCCCGCAATGACTGAATATCTTCTTGATCGACATCCACTCCATAGGCAACTCCTGTTAACAAAAGCATAGAGCTGAATAACGCGAGCCGGCGAGAAAATATCATGGACCTCTCCTATGTCTTAGTATGAGACGTCAACTATAACGGTGTCATCTGTTTTTTGTAAATGAGTGTTTTTTTCTTGCCTGTGCAAATACAATGCGCCATATTGGTTGCTTCAATACTAAACCCATGGCAACAAATGACGACTTATTTTAGGCAAGCTCAAGGGCTCCCTGCTTACAACTCTTATGAAGTCAGCATCTTAACAGACGCTGATTCTGCAATCAAAGCACGAGAACGGGGAAAAATCGCAACAATTGTCGGGTTAGTTGGTCTTGCAGGCAGCCCTGTCTTTGGTTATGATCCAGCGGCTCCTTTCTTTATCATAATGGTAGGCCTCAGTAGTTGGATCGGCGGTTATCAAGTCAGTCAGCATTTAGAGCCGAAAGCTCAAGCAATGCTCCAAACGCTTCGGCAACGACAAGCTGAAGATGCTGCACAGGGACCAAGAACAAGGATAAATTTTAGCACGCGCCAAGAACTCGAACAATCAAAGCGCAAGCTACTTTTGTCTCTAGTAGAGTCCGAGTCTACCAATACAACCCGATAATTTTTCCAAAAACAGGAGGTTTATCCTCTAGCGCCGAAAAACACGGCCCTTCAGGGCCGTGATGTAAGGCGCCACGCTAACTTGGTGCGTTTTGCTGCTCAATATATTGCCTAATGATAGAGATTGGCGCTCCTCCGCAGGACCCAGCAAAATAACTTGGCGACCATAACGCATTGCCCCAAAGAGCACACTTGATCGTAGGGTAATTCTTTTGACGAATCATTCTTGAAGAGACTCCCTTTAAAGAGTTAACCAGTCGAGAAATAGCTGTTTTGGCAGTATAGTTCACAAGTAAATGCACATGATCTCTTTCTCCTTCAAACTCTACCAAAGAGGCCTCAAAGTCTTTGCACACACTTTGAAACACCTCCTTTAGATCAGAAAGAATTTCCCTTGTGAAGACAGCTCTTCGATATTTTGTCACAAAGACCAAGTGAACATGAAGAGCAAAGACACAACTCCTGCCTCTTCTTAAATCTATTGATTTTAACATAAACCAAATATAAAATTGATTCCATGATTATCAATCGGGGATTCAAATTCAAGCTAAAACCGACAACTTTACATAGAAAGAAGTTTTTGTGTTTTGCAGGAGCAGCTCGATGGGTCTTCAACCATGGATTACATCAGAAGAAAACAGCCTTTGAAGCCACAGGAAAGAGCCCCTCATATTTCGAGCAGAACAAAGAACTCACCGTTTTGAAAGAGCAGCCTGAAACTTCTTGGCTAGAGGAGATTCACAGCCAGGTTCTCCAACAAAAACTCAAAGACCTCGACCGCTCTTTTCAGCATTTTTTTAGAAGAGCCAAGAAAGGAGAAACCCCTGGATATCCAAAATTCAAGAAGAAGGGCATCGGAGAAAGCTTTCGGTTCCCACAAGGAGTCAAACTCTCAGGCTCGCAAGTTTTTCTACCGAAAATCGGCTGGGTTAAATTTCGCAAGTCCCGAGAGCTTCCAGGCGAAATTAAGGAAGTTACAATTCTTCAAGAAGGCAAAGCCTGGTTTGTCTCCTTTTCCTGCGAGTGGCAGCAAAACGATCCCGCACCGCCGCCCATCGATGAAGATCGAGCCGTTGGAATCGATGTAGGAGTTACCCGTTTTGCCACAACAGCCTCTACAAAGGAAAACCACAGAACCGATATCGAAAACCCCCGTTTTCTGACACAGCTTCTCCCACATTTACGCTACCTATCCAGACAATTCTCCAAAAAGTCAAGAAGAGCAAAAACAGCTTCAAAGCCAGACAAAGGCTCTCAAGTCTGTATGCACGCATCAAAAACCTTAGAAACGATTTTGTACAAAAACTCTCCTCAAAGATGATCAAAAACCACGACATCTTTTGCATCGAGAGTTTAGATATAATGAACCTCCTCAAAGACAGCAGCAAAACGCTTTCCCGAGCTATCTCAGATGCCGGTTGGAGATCTTTTCTGCAGTGTCTCAAATACAAAGCAGAAGAGAGAGGAAGATATCTCATAGAGGCAGGCAAATACTTTCCCAGCAGTCAAATCTGCGCATCTTGCGCCTACCAGCAAAAGATGCCCCTTGCTGTGCGGGAATATAATTGTCCTAATTGCAGGACTAAGAACGACCGCGATTACAATAGTGCCATAGTTCTAAAGGCCGCCGGAATGTCGGTCCTAAAAGCCCGTGGAGCTGCCCTCATTAGAGGGAGCGTTGAAGCAGGAATCTCGACCCTTTAGGGCCGAGAGGTTGTGCGCCTGTGAACGCATACCAACAGTGTGGTGAAAGTCCACATCGATGAGAGCTACCTCATCGTAATCGAAAGTAACTGCGTCACCGCGAGGTGAGGTGGAGAGCAACTGGAGATGAAAACTTAGTCCGTAGGATAACGAACCTGTTTCAGCGAGGATAGATGGCCAGCTTCTACATCTCGAGTGAAGCCTGAAGAAAAAAAAAATCACCGTTTGCATCCAGTAGAAATGATGACAAGCGGACTATCAGCGTGGTTGAGGACGGAATGAGTAGAAGGTGGTATACCTAAACAGGGATGACTGCGGGACTATAGGAGAACCCGCAGTAAACAGAACCCTCATAGTACCGATGAAGTAACGGACAGTATAATCGTATGGAGGGAAGGAGGGTAGGAAAGTAAATTCGCAAAGACCAGATGGTTTTCCGAAAGGAGTTTCGCAAGTGTTTAACAAAACTAAGCAAGAAACGGAAGCAACCCACAGTAGACCCCGAAAGGAAAGGTGGAACTGGGTGGAACGAACAATATGGACAGATCGAATGCTGATGGCTCTGGACAACGGGGTCAAAGGAAGCAAGTGGTTTAGTGTGATTGACAAAGTCTATAGGTCAACAACTTTAACAAAAGCGTGGCAGAATGCTGCGGCCAATAAAGGTGCAGCAGGTATAGATAAGGTCACAATCGAACGGTTCAAAGAGAATGCAGATAAGTATCTACTAGAACTGACGATGGAACTAAGCAGGGAGACATATAAACCCTCGCAAATTAGGAGAACGTACATCCCGAAAAGCGATGGTAAGATGAGGCCTCTCGGCATTCCCATAGTCAAAGACCGCATCGTACAAGGAGCCATCAAACTGGCTATAGAACCCATCTGGGAGAAAGAATTTCTCACAACCAGCTATGGTTTTAGGCCAAATAAAGGAGCCCATGATGCAGTCAAGGAAGTCAGTCGACACATAGAAGAAGGAAATATCTACGTGGTCGATGCTGATATCAAAGGTTATTTTGATAATATACCACACGAACGACTCATGGAGTTAGTAAAGACAAAGATAGCAGATAGCAGGGTACTAAAACTCATCGAGGAGTTCCTAAGAGCAGGGATAATCGAAGAGATGAAGGAATGGACTCCTACCCAGGGAACACCCCAGGGAGGGGTCTTGAGCCCACTACTTGCAAACATATATCTACATCCTCTAGATACCCTGAGTAGCAAATGTGGATACAAAATGGTCCGATATTGTGATGACTTTGTAATACTATGTCAAAGCGAACAAGAAGCACGAAATGCTTTAGAGGCTGTTGAGCAATGGATGAAAGGAAACGGCCTGGAACTACATCCGGAGAAAACAAGGATCTGTAACTGCATGGTAGAAGGACAAGGATTTGATTTTCTTGGCTTTCGATTCGAACGCGGTTACAAGTTCGTACGCAAGAAAAGCTATGAACGACTGAAAGAGAAAATCCGAGAAAATACCAAACGCACCGGGGGTAAGTCTATAGTAGAAGCCATCAAAACGATGAACAAAATGCTCGTAGGATGGATTAACTACTTTAAAATAGCCCAAGGAGAAGTGTATAGACAAACGGATCATCTAATAAGGCGAAGGCTTAGAGCAATGCTGCGAAAGCAGCAAAAGCGACCGGGAATGGGTAAGACGTTCGACGATCACATAAAATGGCCAAATGAATACTTCGCTGGACTCGGCCTGTTCTCCCTAGAAGCAGCCCGAAGAACATTTAGACTAGCGAATCAGTCCCGATGAGGAAATTATTAACTGGAGAGCCGTATGCGGGAAAACCGCCCGTACGGTTCGGAGGGAGGGGCGGGAACGCCCCTACCCCTATCAAGTCTGTCAAATCAATCGATTTAGCGTGGATTGTGGTTAAAGATTTCAAAAAGGCGCTCAAATTTTACACCGAAGTCGTCGGCCTTCAACTAAAAGAGCTCAATGAACAGCACGGCTGGGCTGAACTCCAAGGAGAGGACGGCGCTCGTTTAGGCATTGGGCAATGCCATGCAATGAACCCTATCCAACCAGGGCAAAACGCTGTTGTCACTTTTACAGTTGAAGATCTTGAGAAAGCCAAAGCAGAAATGGTCAAGAAAGGAACAATTTGCGTTGGGGATGTTCTTGAAGTGCCTGGACAAGTCAAAATGCAATCGATGCAAGACTTGGATGGAAATCAGTTTCAAATTGTACAGACTCTCTAAAACCTGACATTGCCCCCGAAGGAAATCGCTTGCTCATCGATCATTTGTACTTCGGCAAATAGATCGAATTTTTTCCCAGGGGAAATTGTAAAGCCGACAGCCATTCCAAACCGATCTCGACTCAGCATTTTGAAATGAGAGTGGGGATAGATGGCAGGAGGAATGCCCTTGATTGTCGCGTGTACATTGGAGTATTTCACCCCGAGATAAGGCGTAAGCCAATCGGCTGTATAAGAGACCGCAAAAGAGGCTTGCCATTCACAGTATTTTAAATGACCGCCCGTATTTGAGGAATCGCCATCGACTGCCATCCATTTGATCCCTGGATTTCCATATTGAACTTTTCCATCGACTCCAATCACTGCCTGCCCCCACTGAGCTAGCAGAAGGCGCCCTCCTCCCCCTGCCGTCCACCCGCCATGGGTTTGGTACTCCCGACGCTTATGATCTAGATGAGGCCGATGGCAGATCTCCCCAATCATGGACCCGACAGAGCCATACAGTTCCACCCGATCTAGATAATTCAAAACAAAAATTCCCTGATCAAAGGAGAGTTCTGTCGTATCAATTCTGCCATGCGCCTTTCCATACGCTCGCAATTTACGATCAGCCACGCGATCTCCTTCATATCCCACCTTCACCCCTATCGATGCATCCTGAGCAATCCAAAATCCCTGGTTGATAATCTGAGGCTCAGCCGGGTTGCCAACCGTCAGCGCCGAAAGAGATCTCAATGCAATCAAAAATAGAACCCGCAGATATTTCATCAACCTTTCACTCCAACTCCATTCTACTTTTTATAAACAATTCTCGGCAGCACTCTTCTGGTACTTAAACTGAAAACTTCCGGCAACATCCTACCCCCACGAACCAAGGGTTGTAGGCGCTGCGGCTGACGGAGAGGCCGTTCGCGGCATAGAGGCCAACAACCACTGCAGCATCATGGTCATAGAGTTCTTGACGCTGCATCAAGATTTGTGGACTGTCAGAATAAAGCCCTTGCCCTGCACTAATGCAGACCAGGCGGCGGCTGAAAAGACGGCTTAAGGAAACCTACAAGGCGTATCAAAAAGATGATCTAACCTACGTTCAAATGGATCAGAAGGTTCAGTCCTATTTAGGAATCTTATCTCATGCCAATGAGTTTCATTTTTCACAGGCGATCAAAAATGCGTACTGGATCAGAAAATGTCTCTAAAAAAGAGCCCCACTCACCCGGCTGGGTCCCCCGGAAAAGATCCCAGCGATGTAAGACCACCCTTTTCCCCTTCCCAACTTGCTGGCCAAGTTACCAAGCGCTCTTTCCAATTTCCAAGGGACCCAAGGCCCAAGGGCTGTTAGAACTTCCGGCGACACCCCACCCCAACGCCCTCATCGTCGCCGCTGCGGTTGTGGCCGCCGTAGAGGCCGCCCGCGGCAAAGCCGCCAACAACTAATGCCCATCCATCCTGCTTGTCATAGAGCTCTTGACACCGCATATAGGTCCATGGACTATCAGAATAAAGCTTTTGGCCTGTACTAACGTGGCGGAGGAATATACAGGTGGTTGCTTCAAGGATCTTAGGAAGTTCGTAAGCTACCCCAGTTTTTTGAGCATGAGTTGCAACGAGCTGCTTCTGATCGGCGTAAGTTTTATTGCGGCTTCCTTCGATGACATCGCGGGTCATGAGAACCCAGTATGATTGGATCGTAGGTTGATCTTGATACTCGCCTAAACGAAAATAGCTGTATTGCGTCGCAGGGCCTTGCTTTGGCTTTGCTGCGAGCTCTCCAAGGGTTTTGAGGGTGAGGGGCTGGCCGTTCACGGTTTTGGGGATGAGGACGAGAAGGTGGGTCTCTTCGACTTTTTTGCCGGGCCAAAAGGGACAGGGGCTTTGGAGGATTTGGCCGATGTCGGCAGGGAGCGGCGGCTCTTCTCCAATATCTCCAAAGTAGGTGTCCCATTTGGCTTTTCCAAAGGCGATGGAGGGAAGAGAGAGAATCTTAGCAGGTGGAGGAGGGCTTTTTAAGTGGTCGAGCTCTTTCTGAAGAGTTGCAAGCTTATCGTTGGTACGATTTAAGTCTTGACGTGTGGTGTCTAGCTCACGAGCGGTTTTGTCAAGGGTCATAGAGAGTTGAGACACCTGGCTGTTTGATTCTTTAAGTTCCTTTGAAAGTTGATGCAGATGCTTCTGGGTCAGGAGGTGGACTTTCTGGGTGGTGTTGAGGTGTTGCATGAGGGGATCGATCTGTTGGAGCTCGGTGAGGATAGGGCCAAGCTGGGTGAGGCTGCCTTGAAGAAAGGCGAGAGTGGCGGCCTCGTAATAGGTTGGGACGGCTTGGGGGATGTTGTTGTTTGCGTGGAGAATTTTGGCAAGAGCGAGGGCTTGCTCAAGGGTTGGAAACTTCTCATACGCTTCTCGATAGATCTTTTCCGCTTGGGGTTTATTGCCTTGATCTTGGTGGGCTTTGGCAAGGCAGTTTAAGATCTCTTGGAGTTTGGGGGATTTTAAGTCGGCGTAGAGAGCGGCGAGGGTTTCATAAAGGGGGATGGGGAGTGCAGGGAAGAGTTGGAGGGTTCCTTGTGCAATGGCGTCGGCGGTTTGAAGGTCTTTTCGCTGAAGGAGGGCTTGAAGCCATTGAAGAGTCCAGATGAGGGCTTTTTGAGGTTTAGGGAGCTGGGATTGGGCTTTTAAGATTTTTTGGCAGTAGGAAGGTTGGAGGTCGAGGGTTGTGAGGTGCCGATAAGCTTTAACGATTTGCTTGAGGTCTTTTTGTGTTTCATACATCTGTCCAAGGGCGAGGAGTTTTGTTTGGAGCTGTTTTGGGTCTTGGCTTAAAAGTTTTAGATGAACGAGGCGGTCAAGAAAGGGGTTGGGAGATACTTGTTCTGCTTGGAGGCAGAGCTTCTCAGCAACAATATATTCATTATTTTCGAGGGCATGACAGGCGCCTGTGAGGAGGAGATGGGCTTTGTCTTGAGGATGGGGAAGGAGGTCTGAGAGGATGGTGTAAATCTGCCACTGGGTGGGGTCGTGTCTTAAGATGTATTGGTAGAGGAGGATGGCTTTCCCGGGGTGGTCTTTTTGACAGGCGGCGGCAGTCTGAAGGGCGATGGGGATGGCTGCTCTGGTTTGCTTGAGAAGGGCATAAAGATGGAGTAGGGTGAACGTGAGAGGAATGTTAAAGCGAGGATTTTCTTGGAGGCAGGATGAAAGAAGCTGAGCGGCTTTCTCTATTTCTTGGGCTTGGAGTTGGTACTTGACAAGGTGGAGGGTGGCAAGGAGGGCTTTGAGGGGGTCTTTCATCCTTTGAAAGAGGAGGGGGATGGTTTGATAGTCTTGCCATTTCTGGGTAAATTGGAAGGCTTTTTGATACGCTTCGAGGGCTTCTTGGTATTCTTGTTCTTGCATATAGGCTTGGGCGCTTTCAAGATTGCGGAGGGCGAGGGTTTCATTGGATTTCTTGAAGAGGTTGAAGGTGGGGATGGGGTCTTGCGCTTGCCAGGCTTCGAGGGTTTGCTTGAGTTGCAGGTTGGGAGTCAGGGTGGTGATGGGCTGGCGACTGAGGGGACAGGTCTTATTTTTCTTGAGGTGTTCTTTGATAGCGCCTCTCTCAAAAGTATGGCCGCAATTGTCGATGACGGGGTCTTTTAAGATCTCTAAGGTGATCGGACAGGTGAACGGTTCAGCCTGTCTGTTTTCAAGGGGGATTTCGAGTTTAACGAGATTTAAGAGATGGTCTAACTCTTTCAGAGCGTCTTGAAGTGGCTGAGATGCAGAAGGGTTCGGAGGAAGGAGCTTTTTTTGCTCAAAGAGATCAAGGAGGGGTTTTACACGAGATGACGTGAAGAGGCTTTGGATGGTGGTGGGATCGGTTTCGAGCGCTGTTTTAAAGAGCCGTTTGCCTGAGATGTCGTAGATCTTCAAGCTAACAGTCGTTGGATCTTTGACTTGAAAGAGATAAACCTGATCAGCGGTGCGGTGTTGGTAAACAGATTTGAGAGCCATAGATGCCTCCTTAAAATTTTAGAGGAAGTTTATCAGAAGGAGATAGTTCTTTGTCTAGTTTTTATTTTTAGTCTATGAGCCTATCCGCAAAATCCTATAGAAAGGCATCTTTATCATTTGACAGCACCTCTTAAGAAAATTAAAATGGGGTCGCTTTGGTCATGAAGGATAAGCCTGTATGGGTTTTCCTCCTGAAGCAGTTCGTTAATAGCCTAAAAGGCTGGTGTCAGAATACATTAGGTTCAAGGATCTTTGTAGCGTACACTACGATAGAACTTCGTGTCGGTGTCTTGAGAGAAGGAGCAAATACTCTGGTCTCCAAATAAAATACAAGAGCTTGCAGGGCCTTATTGATGCTTTGAGCTCTGGTGACTGTAGAGGGACACTGACATACATCTTTCTCCCGTCGTTGTTGGCGGCTTTGCCGCGGGCGGCCTCAACGTCAACAACAACAGCAACGACAATGAGAACGTTGGGGTGGGGTGTCGCCGGAACTTCTATGATGCGCCCATGTTGCCTCTTTGAGGCTGTGCATGGGCGACGGACTTGAGCCATCCTCCGACCATTTTCCCAATTTCTTGCAAGATTGTTTGAACCTCGAGGTACTGCTTGGGATTGAGAGTGCGCGTTTCTTTGGCGAGTCGGATAAGTACTTTGAGAAGATCGACTTTAGAGCTGATGATGTAGAGCAGCTCGGTTTTTTCTTCAGTTTTACTATAGCCGGCTTGAAGGATCGTTTCTAACAATACAAGGGCGGTATTTTCACATTTTTGCCAGAGAGTATACCGCTGGCTTTTGGAGATGCGTTCATGGTAACTATGCAAAACTTTATAGAGCTCATAGGTTTTATGGAAAAGAGGGATGTCGAGAACGGTACGTCTTTGTGTCATGAAGAATGATCTTTTTGATGCGATGGTTTCATTGGAGCACTTGTTTGCATGTTGGGATGAGTTTAAGTGCGGCAAGCGTAAAAAGAAAGATCTTCAATCTTTTGAGAGGTCTTTAGAAGATCATATTTTTGAACTCCATCAAGAACTCACGTCGTTTCAGTACCGACATGGCTCTTATGAGCAATTTCGGGTGTTCGAACCAAAAGAGCGATCAATTAGTCGGGCCTCTGTCAAAGATCGTCTTGTACACCACATGCTGTATGTGACTCTGACAAAAATATTTGATCGAACATTTATCTTTCACTCCCTCTCATGCCGCCTAGGGAAAGGGGTTCATAAGGGGATTTCCTATTTCGAGCAAATGGTTCGACAGGTGAGTCAGAATGGGACGGGAAGTTGCTATGCTTTAAAAATGGACATTCGTCGATTTTTCGATCATGTTAACCATTCCATTTTAAAAGCGCTGATTCGAAAAAAGGTCCACGATGAAAAGGTGCTTTACATGGCGGATCTCATCATCGATAGTTTTAAAAAGGGAACGGATCTCTTTGGAGCAAGGGGTATGCCTTTGGGCAATGTGACATCTCAACTGTTTGCAAATATTTATCTCCATGAGCTGGATGATTTTATTAAGCAAAAGTTAAGAGATAGGTTTTATTTACGCTATTGTGATGATTTTGTGATTCTATCACGCAAAGCGGAGCCGTTACTGCGGCGTATCTGCCAGATCGAGGAGTTTCTAGAGACCCATCTCCGGTTGGAGCTTCATCCAAAGAAAGTGATCCTTTCAAAGCTATCCCAAGGGATCGATTTTTTGGGATATGTGATGCTTCCGCACCACATCCGTCTACGGATGCAGACCAGGCGGCGGCTGAAAAGACGGCTTAAGGAAGCCTACAAGGCGTATCAAAAAGATGATCTAACCTACGTTCAAATGGATCAGAAGATTCAGTCCTATTTAGGAATCTTATCTCATGCCAATGAATTTCATTTTTCACAGGCGATCAAAAATGCGTACTGGATCAGAAAATGTCTCTAAAAAAGAGCCCCACTCACCCGGCTGGGTCCCCCGGAAAAGATCCCAGCGATGTAAGACCACCCTTTTCCCCTTCCCAACTTGCTGGCCAAGTTACCAAGCGCTCTTTCCAACTTCCAAGGGATCCAATGGTCCAAGGGCTGTTAGAACTTCCGGCGACACCCCACCCCAACGACCTCATTGTCGTGGCCGTAGTGGTAGCTGACGCGGAGGCCGCCCGCGGCAAAGCCGCCAACAACTAATGCGCATCCATACTGCTTGTGATAGAGCTCTTGACACCGCGTATGGGTGTTTGGAGCATCAGAATAAAGCTTTTGGCCTGTATTGACGTGGTGGAGGAATATACAGGTGGTTGCTTCCAGCACTTTGGGAAGTTCGTAAGGCAGTCCCGTTTTCTGAGCATGAGTTGCAACGAGCTGCTTCTGGTCAGCGTAGCCTTTACTGCGGCTTCCTTCGATGACATCACGGGTCATGAGAACCCAATACGATTGAGTTACAGGTTGGTCTTGATACTCTCCTAAATCAAAAGACCTGTACTTCGTTGCAGGGCCTTGCTTTGGCTTTGCTGCGAGCTCTCCAAGGGTTTTGAGGGTGAGGGGTTGGCCGTTCACGCTTGCGGGGATGAGGGCGAGGAGGTGGGTTTCTTCGACTTTTTTGTTGGGCCAGAAGGGACAAGGGCGCTGAAGGATTTGGTGGATGTCGGGAGGGAGCGGCGGTTCTGCCCCAACATCCCCAAAGTAGGTAGCCCATTTGGCTTTTCCAAAGGCGATGGAGGGAAGAGCAGAGGTGATGGGTTTGGGAGTGAAGACAATTGGAGGTGGAGGTTGAAGCGAGGGGCTTGATAGTGGAGAAGGCGGCGTTTTGTAGGTATGAGATGGCTGGGGTTGGGGCGAGGAAGGGGCTGCACTTCCAGCTGGGGCTTGTGGAGCTTGAATTTGCTGGAGCTTTTTATGCACAAACGTTCGAACTTTACCTTGGGTGTCGAAGAGTTTGGTCGTCCATTGGTAAAACTCTTGGTCTTGAGAACTAAGAGTTTGGTTGGGATCGAGGATGATGAGGACTTCTGATTTTTGTTCCAAGACTTGAATAAGGTTGGGGTCTTGTTTTACAACTTCTTTTTCGAGGAGGTCGAGGATGTGTTCAAGGAGATAGTGGATGGTGGTGGGGTTGAGGGGTTTGGCGGGGTTGGGGAGGAGGTCGGGTTGGAGTTCGACCCAAAACCGGGCGAGGGTTTGGGATTTTTGGAAGACGACGATTTCATCCCAGGCGGGGTTTTGGGTGTCGGTGCAGGGGTAGTAGTTGGCGCACATGGGGTCGGAGGGGTTGATGGAGATGACGGGGATGTAGTGGGCGTTGTAGTTTTGGTAGGCGCCAAGGCCTTGTCCGAGTTTTTGCATGTCGCTGGGTGTTTGGGGGTCGTCGGCGACGACGGGGTAGGGTTCTCGGAGGGAGACCCAGGCGAGGAGGAGGTTGCCGTCGCTGTAGATGTCGGCGGCATATCTAGCGCTGGTGGTGAAGTAGATGCCGCTTCCGAAGAAGCCGACGTCAGTGCTTTGGGTGTCGTCGGTGTTTTGAAGGAATTGGTGTTTGCCGAAGTAGGTGAAGCCGGTTTGGCAGATGGAGTGGGCAATGGAGGCTTTGGTGCCATGCCAGAAGGGAAGGACTTTGGTGGAAGTATAGGTATCTTTTCGTTGATTGGATTGTTGGATGGAGAAGGGAGAATAAGGAGCTGCGAGGGTGCGGAAGCGGTGGATGACTTTTTGTCTTAAGGTGGGGAGGTCTTCTTGGTTCCAACGGGGGGCAAAGTGGGGGCTTTGGGCTTCTTGCTCCATGGTGGGGATGGCGGCTTCGAATTGGTTGGTGTGGTGGGGGTTGTGGATGCAGTAGGCGCGGGAGATGGAGCGGTTGAGAGGTCTTTGGGCTTGGAAGTACTGCTGGATGAAGGCCCATTCAGGATCGCCTTGGGTGATTTCACATTTGCGATAAGTGGAAGAGGTGGTTGTTTGGGCTTGAAGTCTTTGAAACAGGGCTTTGCTGATGTGCCAGGGGGTTTGGGGATTTGGGAGGAGGTTTGCTAGAGGGGGTGGGAGGCTGGTGGGGGTTGTTGAATGCATACGATTCTCCTTAATGTTGAGACTCGATAGAATCGAGTGAAAGAAAATATTAGGGAATGGTGAAGATATTTTTCAATAGGAGAGTTTTTGGAGCTTGATCCAAAGAAAGTGATCCTTAAAGGAATTAAAATAATTTTTCAGTCTAGTGATATAAGTTGCTCAGGCATATCCTTTAAATTTCAAATTCGAACTTTTAACTGTTAAGATTAAGGAGATACAGCATGGCAGCCTCTACACCAATTCCGCCTCCTGGAATCAATTTGGATTTGTGGGGTCCTAAAATTTTCCCTGGAGGGAAACTTTACGTATTTAAAGGCGAAAGGCATCTTGTTCCTACGAATTGGAAAAATGTAAGCAAAATGATGAAAGAGCTCAAATATGTTGAAAAATTGGAATGGGCTTATGCACTTCCACATCAAAGACAGGAATTGTTTAACAGGCAGCTGGAGATATTGACTAAAGACTTGCCCGTAAACTGGAGCCTCGTAGTGTGCGCTGTTGCATCAGGACTCATCATTATCGTCGGAGTAGTTTCTGCTGTGCAATCTAAAATCGCTAAACTTTAAAAAATGGAAAATGATCAATGACCTATCAAGTCGCTCTTAGATATGATCCTCCTACTTATATTGATCTTAACCAACTTTATACATCTAATGGATTCAAACAAATCATCTTACGACATTGCGAATACTTGCGTGAACGTCCGTATGAAACCTTAAATGGCCGCTTGCTGCCGATCAGCCTTATCATAGCAGGTGGATTTGTAGGTTTTTTTGCAGCTACCAAAGTCGCTGAAAAATTCAATATAGAGAAAGGAAGAATAGCTTTGCAAGGGAGTGGCATTGTCGTAGGAGGAGCTATGGGCGCTTGCATTTATGCCGGAGTTAAAGAACAAGACCTTTTCTTTAAGACTTGGAAATTTTTAAAAATCAGCCACGTCACCAATGATTTTGTTTTTAAAAAACACGAAAAAGATGAATTTTTGAACCAATTTGTAGATTGTATTCACTATACACCAATAAAAGTCCCCGTTCGTTTACCTACAGGTCATTTGATTGATTTAGACACTTTAAAAAAAGTTCAGCCAGACAAGAACGGCGACATATTATGCCCTCATACAAGAGAAAAGCTGGATTTAAAAAATCCAAATATTGATCTTGAACTCCACACCCTTATCTTAAAAAGATCTCAACATCTTTTGCAGGAAGCTCTCAATAATCTAGAGCCAGATTCTATCGAGCATTCTTCAACACAACTGCAATTGCAGGTTGTGGAAAAGCAGCTGTGCATCTCTCATGAGAAACATCTAAAAGGGCTAGATCAATTGCACTCAGAAAGGAAAATAACCACTGTTGAGTTAAATCGATTAAAAGCTCAGTTTTATCAGCACTTTGGAGTAGATCCAGCTGGCAAAGCGGACCCAGAAAATGACATCGAAGCTCATGCAATGAATTTCAATTTAAATTGGAAAACAATCATCCAAAATCACAGCAAAATAATCTTTAGGGGAACACCTCCAACACAGTTTATGGAAGATCTCTAAAATGAGAAGGAAGAGATTATAGTCCTAGTACTCCATCAAGCTCAAAATAGAAAGACCCCCTGCTAAGGCGCGGATTTTGATTCTGCAATATCAAGCCTAGCTTTACGCGCTTTTATGACGTGGATAAGCTAGAATTTTCTCACCCATGATTAAGGCATAAATATCTTCTTCATGTGTTTGAACCCAATCGGCAATTTGTGCTTCTAATCTTACCACTTTAGTCGGTAATGCTTTTTTAGTGCCTTTAGGACGGCCAGCCCTTGGTCTCAATCCTCCTCGGCCTTTAGTTTTCTTTTCCATCTTGGATTCTAATCGGTTATCTAGCCTGTGAGCAATAAACTCTCTAAGATATTTTGGATAATTTTCAATAACATCCTCTTTAGATTTTCCGCCATATTCCACTGGATATAAACGATGCTCAAAAACCCATTCATGAACCTCTTTGTCAAACCATGGCTCTATACTTCCAATTTCTTTTAGAGCTTTTTTTAAATGCTCATTTATTTCTTTCTTGGTGGCCACTTTAACCCCCTTTCCTTACATAATTTTTCAATTTTTCTTACGCTTGTTGGAGAAACTTCTCTCTTGCATCCTTTACTATGATAAATCTTTATAGAGCAAAGAAATACCAACCGACTGTCGTACAAGTTATAGTCAATCCCGCCTTTGGTTGGGTCCCCCGGAAAAGATCCCAGCGATATAAGACCACCCTTTTCCCCTCCCCAACTTGCTAGCCAAGTCACCAAGCGCTCTTTCCAATTTCCAAGGGGCCCAAGGTCCAAGGGCTGTTAGAACTTCCGGCGACACCCCACCCCAACGTACTCATGGCCGCGGCTGTTGATAGTAGACGTGGAGGCCGCCCGCGGCAAAGCCGCCAACAACTAATGCCCGTCCTTTCTGCTTGTGATAGAGCTCTTGACATCGCGTATAGGTCCATGGACTGTCAGGATAAAGCTTTTGGCCTGTACTAACATGGTGGAGAAATATACAGGTGGTTGCTTCAAGGATCTTAGGAAGTTCATAAGCCACCCCAGTTTTCTGAGCATAAGTTGCAACGAGCTGCTTCTGGTCTGCGTAAGTTTTATTGCGGCTTCCTTCGATGACATCGCGGGTCATGAGAACCCAGTATGATTGGATCGTAGGTTGATCTTGATACTCGCCTAAACCAAGATATCTGTATTTCGTTGCAGGGCCTTGCTTGGGTTTCCCTACAAGCTTTCCGAGAGTTTTTAGGGTGAGGGGCTGACCGTTCACACTCCTGGGAATAAGAATGAGAAGGTGGGTCTCTTCGACTTTTTTGCCAGGCCAGAAGGGACAGGGGCTTTGGAGGATTTGGTGGATGTCGGGAGGGAGCGGCGGCTCTGCACCGACATCTCCAAAGTAGGTGGCCCATTTGGCTTTTCCAAAGGCGATGAAAGGAAGAGAAGGGATAATGGACTTTGATGTGAGGACAATTGGAGGTGAAGGTTGAAGCGAGGGGCTTGATATTGGGGAAGGCGGCGCTTTGTAAGTATGAGACGGCTGGGGTTGGGGGGAAGAAGGCAATGCACTTGTAAAGAGATTGGAAAAGTCTCCCTTGGAAGGAAGAGAAGGGATAATGGGCTTTGGAGTGACGGCGATTGGAGGTGGAGGTTGAAGCGAGGGGCTTGATATTGGAGAAGGCGGCATTTTGTAAGTATGAGACGGCTGGGGTTGGGGCGAGGAAGGGGCTGCACTTCCAGCTGGGGCTTGTGGAGCTTGAATTTGCTGGAGCTTTTTATGCACAAACGTTCGAACTTTGCCTTGTGTGTCGAAGAGTTTGGTGGTCCATTGGTAAAACTCTTGGTCTTGAGAAGTTAAGGTTTGGTTGGGATCGAGGATGATGAGGAGTTCTGATTTTTGTTCCAAGACTTGAACGAGGTTGGGGTCTTGTTTTACAACTTCTTTTTCGAGGAGGTCGAGGATGTGTTCAAGGAGATAGTGGATGGTGGTGGGGTTGAGGGGTTTGGCGGGGTTGGGGAGGAGGTCGGGTTGGAGTTCGACCCAGAACCGGGCGAGGGTTTGGGATTTTTGGAAGACGACGATTTCATCCCAGGCGGGGTTTTGGGTGTCGGTGCAGGGGTAGTAGTTGGGGCACATGGGATCGGAGGGGTTGATGGAGATGACGGGGATGTAGTGGGCGTTGTAGTTTTGGTAGGCGCCAAGGCCTTGTCCGAGTTTTTGCATGTCGCTGGGGGTTTGGGGATCGTCGGCGACGACGGGGTAGGGTTCTCGGAGGGAGACCCAGGCGAGGAGGAGGTTGCCGTCGCTGTAGATGTCGGCGGCATATCTAGCGCTGGTGGTGAAGTAGATGCCGCTTCCGAAGAAGCCGACGTCAGTGCTTTGAGTGTCGTCGGTGTTTTGAAGGAATTGGTGTTTGCCGAAGTAGGTGAAGCCGGTTTGGCAGATGGAGTGGGCAATGGAGGCTTTGGTGCCATGCCAGAAGGGAAGGACTTTGGTGGAAGTATAGGTATCTTTTCGTTGATTGGATTGTTGGATGGAGAAGGGAGAATAAGGAGCTGCGAGGGTGCGGAAGCGGTGGATGACTTTTTGTCTTAAGGTGGGGAGGTCTTCTTGGTTCCAACGGGGGGCAAAGTGGGGGCTTTGGGCTTCTTGCTCCATGGTGGGGATGGCGGCTTCGAATTGGTTGGTGTGGTGGGGGTTGTGGATGCAGTAGGCGCGGGAGATGGAGCGGTTGAGAGGTCTTTGGGCTTGGAAGTACTGCTGGATGAAGGCCCATTCAGGATCGCCTTGGGTGATTTCACATTTGCGATAAGTGGAAGAGGTGGTTGTTTGGGCTTGAAGTCTTTGAAACAGGGCTTTGCTGATGTGCCAGGGGGTTTGGGGATTTGGGAGGAGGTTTGCTAGAGGGGGTGGGAGGCTGGTGGGGGTTGTTGAGTGCATGGAATTCTCCTTTTGTTGCGACTCGATAGAATCGAGTGAAAGGAAATATTAGGGAATGGTGAAGATATTTTTCAATAGGGGAATTTGTCAGCTAAAAATGGAGTATACTCCGGAAAATACTCATAAAGCTTTGCCTTTGTCGACAAAAATGGAGTATACTCCGGAAAAGGCAGGCAAATCCGGAGTAGGAGATGTTTTTTCGTTTAAGGCGTTTTTCTAAAAAACACAGTTTCTTTCTATTTGGCCCACGGGGGACCGGTAAAAGCACCCTACTTAAACAAAAATTTAACAAGGATGAATGCCTTTGGCTGGATCTTTTAGACACCAGTGTTGAAGACCGTTTTGCTCTTAATCCGAGCGACCTTTATGCCATTGTGCAAGCCCTTCCAAAAGAAATTGGGTATGTGATTGTTGATGAGATACAAAAAGTCCCCAAACTCCTCGATGAAGTCCATCGCTTAATAGAGGAAACGGATAAGATATTTATCTTAACTGGATCAAGCGCACGGAAGCTAAAACATGGAGGAGCCAATTTACTTGCCGGTCGCGCTTTTGTCTACTATTTACACGCGCTTTCTTGTTTTGAACTAAAGGATCAATTTGATTTAGAGAACGCCTTGCATTGGGGAACTCTGCCTAAGCTTTTTAATTTAAAGGAAGACGCAGAGAAGAATGAATTTTTACGCGCTTACGCGGACACTTATCTTAAAGAAGAGATATGGAATGAACATGTCGTACGAAAATTGCAACCATTCCGCCGCTTTCTTGAAGTTGCAGCGCAATGCAATGGAAAAATCATCAATTATGCAAATATTGCAAGAGATGTTGGTGTCGATGACAAAACAATCAAGGAATATTTTCTTATCCTCGAAGATACGATGATTGGATTCTTTCTAGAATCGTACCATAACTCTTTCCGTAAGCGCTTGGTTGAAAAGCCAAAGTTTTATTTTTTTGATCCGGGCGTTGTTCGCAGCCTTTCCAGAAGGCTTTCAGTCCCTTTAACTCCAAAAACAGCTGCTTACGGAGAGGCCTTTGAACATTTTATCTTGTTGGAATTCATTCGATTGGGGAGTTATTTCCAACCAGATTATCGGTTCTCTTTTATCCGTACGGTAGCAGATGTTGAAATAGACTTAGTGGTGGAAAGACCAGGAAAGCAACTTTTGTGCATTGAAATAAAAAGTTCTGATTCGATCAATGAAATCGATATTAGAGCTTTTATTAAGATAACAAAAGATATCCCAAATTGTGAAGCCATTATTCTGAGTCAAGATCGATTTATGAAAAAATTCGACCATGTGACTTGTTACCCCTGGAAACAAGGGATCGCACAATATTTTCCAGAAGTAGAGTCGTCTTAGAAATAAATCAACCACTCGTGTCCGAGCCAAGACTTCACAAGAGGAAGCGGGGATCCGCAAACCCCTGCCCAATCTGTTTTCCAGACTTCTAGTTTTAATGTGACGGGATGGAGGACAAAGCTGAAATACCCATTTGACCAATTGGTGTCTGCAAAAAGAAAAACAGGGGAGGCTAATTTTAGCTGCCGCATGTTTTCTCGGACGGAATAGAAATCATCTTGCGCAGAGCGCATTAAATGAAACAGTTCTTGCGAAGAAACGAAGGGGGGAAGAGTGTCTTGGATGCGATTCCAAACCGATGGATGTAAAAGCGCTTGACATTGCTTGGCAGGAATCAGAGGAAGCGTTTGAAAGAGAAATGAGGCTACAACATCGATAGGAATGTGCTTTACCTGTTTTGCAAATTCTTCGATTGTCATGGAGAGCTTGAGATCTCCTTCAATTCCCATTCTTCGATAGAGCTCGCGTTGCTCGTCCCTAGAAAAAGTTTGCCCCAAATAAAAGTCTCTTGCGGGGATCATCCACCGATCCCGAATCCATGTATACGTAAATCCCCGATCGTTCCAAGCGTCTAGAAAAGCAGGAGCCCCTGGAAGAAGAAGGCAGACATGCGTAGGCGATTGAAAAAGAAGTCCTTGATCGGGCTCTTGCATAAATCGGTTGGTACTGGATGGGGGAAGCCCTTTTAAAGTCTCAATCATAAACGTGAAAAGATCGAGCTCATCTTGAATGAATCGCTTTTCATGACGAAGGGATGACCGATGGCGGCAAAAAATCGAGGCAATCTGCTCGACTGTCCCACCTGAGCTATAGGCCCATGGAAGCCTTCCTTGTTTTTGGGCTCTTTTAAGAGCTGTTTCGAGAAATTCCTTTGTGCGAAGAAGCTGTAAAATCACCGTTGTCATCTCTGACACAAGCTCTTTTTCATACGGCTCGCTGCAAAGATCGGCAATGGAGGGTTCAACAGCTCGAAAAAACTCTTCCAAAACCGCAATAAACTGATGGCTGTCATGCACGGCCGTCCATAGGCGACTCTCTCCTCGGCCATGTTTATAAACCAGCCGAAATCCTGCTTGCCGATCTTCATAGAGGCTCTTTTGCTCAATGGTAAATTCAGGATCGTAAATTTCTTGAAAATAGTTTTGAAAACTCTGGGTATAGTGTTGAATGAGCAAAGAAAGCATCTGAGCCGTGATCTTTTCCTTCTGCTGCGCCTCTTCATAAAGATCTTGGCAAACCTGCAGGTGGTGCGCTTTACCGATCCCTTCGGCTTTCAAGCGGCGCAGCTCTTCTTGAGAGTCTACCTGATATGTACGAGCTTGGATTGCATGGTATTGATCGCTGGCAACCACAGCCTCTTGATACTTTTTTTGAGTCATCGCATGATTTTCGTGGAGCTTGTCCGTGAGCGCTTGGTGAAGCGCTGATCCAATTCCTCCAGATTCTTCCGGATGAAGACCTACACACCACCCTAAATTCCATTTTGAAAACTCCATTTTAATATCGCAGTAGGAGGCAAGGGTAAACTCCCAAATTTTCAGCAGAGCATTATCAACAACTCCTTTAAAATAACGGCATCCATTCTCCTCGCCTTCCTGGCCGAGCACAGCCAAAATCAACTCCTTCACTTTCATCCCTGGATCATAAAAAGATCTACAAAGAGCCTCTGACTGATGAATTTTTTCAATAAAAGAGGCAGCCTCTGAAATTTTTCCTCCGATTTCAAAGGCCCGAATAAGGCCGGGCGAAGCCCAAAAGGGAAGCTCCGGGTTAATTTTTTTCATTAAATCTCCAGCTCCTATGCTTAGGCAGAAAGGAGCTGTATATTCGACTCCATCAATGACTCTCCGAAGCCGACCTCGAGAAAGAAGTTCGTAGAGATCATCGATGAAAAGATCGATGTAAAATTGCTGAGTTTCAATTGCAGGTGCTGTAGCAAAGCACGATCCAACGCTCTGGCGAAGAGGCGTCAGACAAGCGGCCACTGCTGCACGCTTGACATGAAAATGGTTCAGCTTTGTCTCCAAAGGTAAATCGAGGGTCTGCCGAATAATCTCTTCTGCAAGGGGATGATAAAGAGGAAGAGAAAATCTTTGAATTTGCTTTCTCATCGCAGCATCGGAATGCCACCGTTTTAAAAATCTGTTTTGATGTTTCAGAATCACATCATCTGAATATCCCGCTTCATAAGCAGACGTTGTCTCGACTGCTGTTTCATCAATAAGCTGCCCAGCAAGCTGGCGGGCCTGTGAGGCGGCTCTAAAGCAAAAAGAATCTTGAATTCCACACCGATCCATCACCCATGACGGCAAAGATCGTGGGTCAACCCACTTCAGCTCTTCATAGAAACGTTCTTTGGTTTTTTGATGCATTGCTCTAAAGTATATACAAAGAGCCAGTTTCATAACTCGCTTTGGAGACCAAATTCGATGAATTTACCGTTGGTTCCTTTTCTTCGCAAATTGACATACTCAAAGAGAGTAGGCTATTTGCGAAGAAAAGGAACCAACGGTAAAAGCGCGGATTTGGCCCCAAATTGGAGTTGTGAAACTGGCTCGTGGAGAGAATTGCTATGCAAATCCATGTGAATGGAAAATCGATCGACGTTTCAGAATCATGCTCTGCAAAAGAGCTTGCTGAAAAACTTCACTTAAATGAGCCCGACCAAGCTCTTGCCGTCAAGATCAATGGAACAGTATACGACCTTGACACTCCTGTCAAAGAAGGAGATCGGCTTGAATTTGTGTCGTTCGATGAGTCCATGGGAAAAGAAATATTTTGGCACACCTCTGCCCACGTTCTTGCTCAAGCAATTCTCCGTCTTTGGCCTGAAGCAAAACCTACAATTGGCCCACCAATTGAACAAGGGTTTTACTATGATTTTGCAAATCTTACGATCTCAGATGAAGATTTTGAGAAAATCGAGAAAGAAGTACAAAAGATCGTGGATGAAAACTATGCGACAAAAAGGCATCTCTTAAAAGACAAAGAAGATGCGAAGGCCCGCTTTAAGTCTAATCCCTATAAAGTGGAGCTCATTGAAGGGTTTGATCAAGGACCTATCACCGCTTATGAACAAGGGGAATTTTTTGACCTGTGCAGAGGGCCACATCTTCCAAAACTTGGGAAAATTAAAGCCTTCAAAGTTCTCAAAACATCCGGAGCTTATTGGAAAGGAGACTCTAAAAATGAGATGTTAAAGCGGATTTACGCCATCTCATTTCCTGACCGAAAGCTTTTAAAAGAGTATCTCCATCTGCTAGAAGAGGCGAAAAAACGGGATCATAAAATTTTAGGTCCCAAGCTCGATTTATTTTCTCTCAAAGAGGAGGCCCCTGGAATCCCTTTCATCCATCCCAAAGGGATGATCTTGTGGAATCAGCTTGTCGATTTCTTGAGAACACTCCTTCTACAATCCGGTTACGTAGAAATCAAAACTCCGCAGCTCATGGGACAAGATCTCTGGGAACAGTCAGGGCATTGGACCCATTATCGCGATAATATGTATGCCTTTGAAATTGAAAATCGGTGGTTTGCGATTAAACCGATGAATTGCCCTGGATGCATGCTCTACTATAAATCTCGAACCCATAGTTATCGCGACCTTCCCTTGCGGATCGCTGAATTTGGGTATGTCCATCGACATGAGCTATCGGGCGCTCTTTCCGGCCTCTTTCGCGTCAGAGGGTTTCATCAAGATGATGCTCACCTGTTTATGAAACCCTCTGACATCAAGGCAGAAATTCTCGGTATTTTAGGACTTGTTGAAGAGATCTACGCAACCTTCGGACTCTCGTATCGACTTGAACTTTCAACACGGCCAGGCAAAAGCATTGGCTCCGATGAAGATTGGGAGATCGCAACCTCTGGGCTTAAAGGCGCTCTTGAAGAATGGGGACAGCCGTTTACCATCAATGAAGGGGATGGAGCGTTCTATGGCCCGAAAATTGACATTCACATCCGAGATGCTCTTGAAAGATCGTGGCAGTGCGGCACAATTCAGCTCGATATGGCCCTCCCTGAAAAATTTGAACTCGAATATATGGATAAAGACGGAACTTCTCGAAGGCCTATTATGCTCCACCGAGCTATTTTTGGATCGATTGAGCGGTTCTTCGGGATTTTAATTGAACACTTTGCAGGAAAATTCCCGCTCTGGATCAGCCCTCTTCCGATTCGGATCATCACCGTCGCCGACCGGCATAGTGAGTTTGCCCATGAAATCAAAAGAGAGATCTTGAAAGCTGGTTTTATCTGTGATATGGATGAATCGAGCGAATCAGTGAATAAAAAAATTCGAACTGCTCAGCTTCTTCAAATCAACTATATGTTGACAGTTGGCGATCGAGAGGTTGAAAATAAAACCGTGAGCTTGAGAACCCGCGATAATGTTGTTCATGGAGAAATGAACCTCTTGACATTTTTAAATGCTCTCCGCCATGAAAGAGACTCAAGATCTTTAGAGCCAAGTTTTAAGGGTCCGTAAAGAAGGTACTCATGCCCATCCTCACCATTACTAGTTTTAAGGGAGGGACCGCAAAAACGTCGATCACCCTTAATATCGGCGCTGCACTGGCGCGATCTCATAAGCAAAATGTTTTACTCGTCGACTGTGATGCCCAAGCCAATTTGACAACAGGCCTTGGCTATGATCCAGACGCGCATGATAGTTTGGCTCCTGTGCTGCAAGGAAAAAAAAGCCTCTCTGAAGTGATCCTCCCTACTTCTAACCCACGCCTCTCCCTCATTCCTGCAGATACCTGGCTTGAAAGAGTCGAAGTCACAGAAGCGCTTGCAGCCGATCGGTATTCCCATGAAAAACTGCGTGAAATTTTAAAGTCTGTAAAGCAGTTTGACACGATTATCATCGATACTCCTCCCTCCCTTTGCTGGCTGACAGAGTCTGCCATGATCGCCTCCCAATTTGCACTTGTTGCAGCCACCCCTGAGTTTTACAGCATTAAAGGGTTGCAGCGACTCTCGCAGTTTATGGAAACCCTCTCCCAAAGACACTCGCTTGCAGTGCTCGGCGTCGTCCTTTCCTTCTGGAACCCTCGAGGAAAAAGCAATGACGCTTTTCTTCAAGTGATTGACGAAGCTTTCCCTCAGCAAATTTTAAAGTCCAAAATTCGACGAGATATTTCTGTTTCAGAAGCCACTATTTATGGGAAACCCATCTTCGAAACAGCTCCTAAATCTCGTGCTGCTGAAGATTACTCAACCCTTGCTAAAGAACTCTTAAAGAGACTACAGAAATGTCAAAAGTAAATACGCTCCTGTTTTCGCGCTTAAAGCAAAAGTTTTCGAAAATGACCGAACTAGCCGAGGTCTCTTCTAAAGGACAACTCTCGAGTTTTTCTGGAGTTTTTCGGGTTCACCCTATCTCGGATCAAGAACAATCCTCGATTGCAGAGCTCTTAAGATCGTATCAAGGAGATGCCGCCATTTCGATTGAAGACGACCTCCAAATCCTTTGCAACCTCACATCTGAAATCAAAGCCATCTCAAACCAAGCCGCCATTTTACATGGAGAACGGATCAAAAAAGCGCAAACCCTTTTTAAAAACTATCGCGACGGCGCTTTTTCAGCCTGGCTTCTTTCCACCTATGGAAACAGGCAAACTCCTTACAACTTTCTCCAATATTATGAGTTTTATCACTCCCTTCCATCCGAACTTCTCCCCAAACTAGATGAAATGCCCAGGCAAGCGGTTTACACACTCGCAAGCCGTGATGCCCCCCTCGAAAAAAAGAAAGAGATGCTCCAAAACTATCGCGGCGAGACAAAAAATGAGCTGCTTGAGCTCATCCGTCAAACATTTCCCCTTGAAGAGGCCGATGGAAGGCAGGAAGACCTCTCCACCCAAGCGACCCTCATGCTCAATAGGTTAGCCCGTCTTTTCAGTCAAAAAAGGTTCCGACCCACCGCTTCAGAATCCCAGACCCTTAAAGAGCTTCTTGGCCACTTGTGCCAGCTTCTTGAAAAAGATTAGACTTTAAAGAATTTTTTACTATTCAATCTGTTGTTTTACTAAGTTCTTTATTATCAGATAGATGCGTTTTTGTCTAAATTTTTTAGTTTTAATTAATTAATATTTAATATATCATTAATTAATAATACAACAAGGCAGATGAAAATATGGCGTTTCCACCACAATACAACCCTTTAAGCATTGGGAATATATCTGTAGGATATAACCACCTCAATCAAGCTAGAAATTTAAAATCTAATTTTCAGAGGGCTGATTTTCAGAATGCCATTAGTACCTACGCCCAACTCGAACAACAGCGCAACCAAAGCACGATTGAACCAGCAGATAATCAAGGAGTGATACCACAGGAAACTTCAGTCCCCAAAACCTCTGCCCGGGCCAACGCTCTTGTCTTTATTAAGCTTATCGTTACCCTAGCGGGCCGCTCTCTCATAAAAGCCTTAAGCTTTGCCCTAGGACTTATCACACCCCAAGCAAAACAGTCAGAAGAAACGCCTGTTAACGAAAAGCCTATCATTCCTCCATCAGAAGTAGAAGATCCTGAGGATCAAGCATTACGACAAAAGCTCAGGGACAACGGGGCAGACGATTTCTTCAATAAATTTCTCTGAAGCGCCTGTCGAATCACCTCTTTTGACGATTCTCTTATTTGAACGAGAGGCAGCCGAAGATAAGGGGCGCAAAGACCCAGAAGATGAGCTGCATATTTTAATCCTTGAGGGTTGTTCTCAATCACAACTGCCTCGCAAAGAGGCAAATATGTCTCAAATAGCTCCTGTGCTCTCTTGATATCTCCTTTGAGAAAACAATGAATCATCTCTTTCCATTCTACAGGGATGAGGTTTGCCACAGGGGAAATTACCCCTTGAGCCCCTTCCTTTAAATGAGCAAATGCTAATGTATCATCCCCTGAAAAAATTGGAAGCTGTGTATGAAACCGAAGAGCCCGAATAAAGTCGAGATTTCCCGAGCAATCCTTAATTCCAACCATCGATGGAAGCCTTGAAATTTCCCCCAATTGTTCCGCTGTTAGCCGAACCCCTGTTCGGCCAGGGTGGTAGTAGATAATCGTAGGAAGCCCTACGCGGCCCACCTCTGTAAAGTGAGCTAAACACCCTTCAAATGTAGGACGGTTATAGTAAGGCATTACAACAAGGGCTCCATCAGCCCCCATCCGAAGAGCCTCCTCTGTCCTTCGAACTGTCACTCGAGTATCATATGTCCCTGTCCCGACAATCACGCCGATGCGCTTTTTAACCGCCTCAATGACAGTTTTAACCACAAGCGTATGTTCTTCTGGCGAAAGCGTTGGAGCCTCTCCCGTTGTTGCGCAGCAGACAATTGCGTCAGTCTCATGCTTAACCTGCCGTTGGACAAGCTCTCTTAGGTTCTCAACATCAATCTCTCCACTTTCTTTAAAAGGAGTTATGAGCGCAACCATCGACCCTTTAAACATTTTTAGCTCCTGGTGAGGGATAAAACCGACTATAGTTGACGGACAATTTTAACTTCTAGTCTTGAAAAATGGGAGAAAATTCTTTGTGAAGGACTTCGGACCACTCTTGAGCATGTTTAAGAAAACGAGGAAATGCATGGGCAAAATTGGACGGGTGAATTTCTTGCGTCCAGTGGATTGTTCCCACAACAGCATCAATTTCGAGAATCCCTTCGCCTTCCCATTTCAATTGTTGAATCATTTTAAGACATTCATGCGTCTCTTTGGGAAATTCACCTTGGCCATCAAAAATCGGGGTAGAGATTTTCCATATAGGACTCTTAGTTAATTTTTGAATTAAGATCTCCCTCCCTTCAACAACAATTCGAGTCATTGAATGAATATAGAGATAGATAAATGGGAACAAATAAGACATATAAGCATTATATACTCTCTATTATTTTATCTCCCCATTTAAGTTTATTAACTTTTTTAAATAATTCCTTTTCTTTTTTAGAAACCGTCTTTATTTCAATCCCTTGATTCGTACACAACGTTAAGAGAGTGTGCCCTTTACGTTTAAGAGAATCCCTGACCATCCGGGCAAAAATAGGAGAATGCTTTTCTTTTGCCATGATGATGTAACTAAATTTTTCATCTTCGTATCCAAGACTTCCTTCTTTTGCCCACCGATGCCCCTGGCTCCGCTCAAGCCGGACCCCAAAATGGCACCATTCGGCGCTTCCCTGCCATGGACAAACGCGATGGTGAGGACAAGGAGCAATCACATTTCCTCCCTTCTGGATCAATAGATCTCGCGCCTTTAAAACATCCTCATATCCTCGCGGCGTTCCCGGCTCAACGATCACAAGAAATTGTCGGCATAAATTCCACGCTTTTTCCAGCACATCCAAAGAACCTATTTCTCCCCATGAATAGGAAAATAGGACCAGATCCTGAGGAGCAATGCCGTCCAGTTTTTCAGCAGGCTCCCTCCTCCAGCTCACTGGCTTTCCTTGCAACCGCTCTTTTCCTAATTTCACAAATTCAGCGTCTAATTCAACAAATGTCGCCTGCTCTAACGAAGGCCACCTCTCAGAAAGAGGCTCCCAAGAAGCTCCAGGACCCGCGCCGATATCTAAGCAGAAAGAGACCTGTGTCCCCGATAACTCTCTCAAGACTCGCCCCAATGCCGCTTGTGTCGCTGGAAGCCTTGTGAGAAGGTAGGCATGCCGATCTTCCGGCGACCTTAAATAGGGTCTCTCTTTCTTCCGGTACCGTTCCGACAGCTCTTTCGCGGCCTTTTTGATTTGCTGAAAAGAGAATGGCTCCATCTCCTCTCTGCCTACCCTTTCATAGCAATCCAATCTTCCCATAGGAACAAAACAGGCCAGTTTTCCCATTTAAGGCGGTATTCTGGATATTCGTCTAACTCAACCCAATGCAGCGTCCCATTTTGCCCCACGCGGTCGGGAAATCGCTTACCATCGAGATGATCGATTTCATGTTGAAAGATCCTGGCTGTATAATCGAAGTGCTCTTCTTGGATGGGATTTCCTTCGCGATCAAAAGCTGCAATTTTGACCCATTTTGCTCTAGGGACCAGGCCGCACACATGACTATCGACAGAAAAACAGCCTTCCCGATCCGTGACAAGCTCTGATGATTGCTGGGTGATGCGAGGATTAATGTAGACCTTGAGCTCTCCCCACTCCTTGCGCTTCGTGTCCACCCCAACATCGACAATGATGATCCGCTTAAAAATCCCTACCTGAGGAGCAGCTAGACCAACAAGGCCACCCTGCTCCGGATCATTTCGCTCCCCAGATGAGATTTTCAACATCCAATCGACAAGATCTTGGATCTCTTTGGACTGGATTTCACTCACGGGAACCTCCATTGAACTTTCGTTTAGCCGATGATCATGCGGTGGTAAAAAATGAGCCGCGAGGTCCTCCTGCAGTAATATGATAAATAGAATCAAAAAAACATATCTCATAAAATTTACGCCTTTTTTGGAGAAGAGTTCAAGTAAGTATCTAACCGATTAAACCATCCTTTTAGCCATTGTTCTTCATGTTTTTCGGGAGGGGAGTTCTCAACTCTTTGCTTGAGGATTGCCCTCGCCGCTTCCACAAAGTCCATAAGTGGGTCTTTAGAAGAATCAGGGATACGCTGTAGAACCTGCAGCAGGCCCCATCCCTGTCCTTTGTAAGACTCGCTAGAGAAGGCGCCGCTTCCTTTGAAATTTAAGTAGTCAATGAGTGCATAGAGTCCATCGGCATCGCTGGCAAGACAATGGAAAATATTCAATATTTTAGCTTTTTCTGATGGAGAGCAGCTTTCAAGCATTTGAGGAAGCGCACTCTCAAGCCTACTACCGATGAAAATAGCCTGTAAACTTCTCGTCTCAAATAAAAACTGGCGCAAACTTTCCATTTTGGGGCTCTGAATATCTTCATAAAAATGCTCACGTGAATTCCATGGGCATCCTGAAGAGGCCTTCAGCCAATTGGGCAGGGACACGCCCTCTTTTAAGAGGAATTGAAGCAAAGCAGGAAACGTCTCTTCGAATCGTTCTTTTTTATGAGCTGGGTACCAGATAAAATGACCAATGCCCAGCGAGGCAAAGTTTTCACCCTTTTTCCAATTTGTTAATCCTTCTCTAGTTCCAGCACACTCATTTTTCCAAATTTTCTCCCCAATTTTACTTGAACTTATCTCGATAAAAAGTTTCAGTCGATTTTCGGGATAGGTTCTTGCATCTTGAGGAGAGATGGAAAGAGAAAAGGCTTTCCCTAAACACACTAGAAACAGCACAAGAGTTATAAAATGTTTTTTCATTTTTGGGGAATTAAATAACGATTTTTCAAGTTCAGAATTTTCTCGACCGCTTGGTTGACCCTCTCCTCCGAAATACGGCCGGTTTTGACAGCCTCTACAATCGAGCTGTGGATACGCTCGATATCTGAGACCGTCAGCTCAAAACCTGCGCGCTCACCAACAAGTAGCTTCCCTCCCAGTATCAGAATATCGCACCCAGCCTTCAAAGCTCGAATTGCAGCTTCATCAACGGTACCGCATTTTTTAAGAACACCTCCCATCACAAGGGAATCAGAGACAATTACACCTTGAAAGCCGATCGTCTCTCTTAAGTAGTTTAGCGTCTTTTCTGAAAGTGTCGAGCAATTCTCCGTATCGAAAGCAGGAACGAGAATATGGGCTGTCATAATAGCCTCTGAAAAAGAAGCAAGCCTTACAAATGGAAATAGCTCAACTCGTTCTAATTCTTCTTTCGATTTATGAACAATCGGCAAATCTTCATGAGAATCAACAGTTGTGTCGCCATGACCGGGGAAATGTTTAAGGGTCGCAATGATATGCGCTTGCCTATAGCCGCTCAAAGCCTTTTCTCCAAAAGCAAGAACGACTTCCGCGTGAGCCCCAAAAGAGCGCGCTCCTATTACCGGATTACGAGGGTTGCTATTAATATCTACGACAGGTGCAAGGTTCATATTGATGCCCACGGCTTGAAGCTCTTGCCCCATAGCAAAAGCAACATCCTGCGCAAAGGTTGGATTGGAGGTCTCTCCTACTGCTTTATTTCCAGGGAATTTGGGAAAGCCGTTATTTAATCGAGAGACCACGCCCCCTTCTTGATCAGCTGCAATTAAAAGCGGGATCGGATTTTGATTTGCCTCAGCCAATTTTTGAAGGCCAGCGCTTAGTGCTTGAACTTGCTCGGGACCATGGAGTCCATTGGACCAGTTATAGTAAATGATTCCCCCCACTTTTGTCTTTTGAACCAGGGCCCTAGCGTCATCGTTCACTTCTTCTCCATTAAAGTGAACCATCAACAGTTGCCCCACTTTTTCTTCCAAACTCATTTCTTTGGATGAAGCAAAGCAAGAAAAGGTAACGCAAAGAAGCACTGTTATCAGCTGAAAATTCATGCACACCTCCCATCAGCGGCCTCCAATTTCAGTCGGTTACATTTTGCAACCAACTGACCGCCCTCATGATGCTCATCAGTATAGATTCGAGAAAGAATTCCTTCCAAAGAAAACTCTAAGCTAGGGCAGTGGGAACGGCTCCTAAAAAAGAATCTGGGTGAAGAAATACCGAAAGGGAAATACAAAATATTTTTCGATTGAGTGGAAGTGGTTTGCCTGAAGTTTAGAGATCGCTTTACCGGCGCCGGTAAGCCAATCCTTCAGTTGGTTACATTTTGTAACTGACTCTATGTAGGCATGAGTACTGTGCAATTTTTTTATGCACAGCATTGCACAGTAAAATGCACAGCTGCTCTATGGACAACGTCTCTCTCCCATAAGTTATTTTTTTGAATGGTAGATCCATGAGAACATATCTGGCAAATGTTCCCAAAAATACTCGAATGGTCGTAGATCTTTCACCTGGTGGTGGAGCATATTCTTCCATTCGGATAAAAACTCCGACCTTTGAGGATGTTGCTCAATCGTTACCAGATTGGGCATCGGCATCTTTTTAAAGGCGCACTTGCCTTGAAGAGACTCTAGGAGTTTTTCTATATCAGTCAATCGATGACGCTCCTGGTAAAGATGAACAACGTCATAGAGATCACGGGGCCGTGCTCGTTCAGCCAAAGCTCTTAACTTTTCAGCGAAAATTTCTTCATAGGAGTAACTTAGGATTTGGGGCATTTCGATTGGGCAATCGGAATACTCGTGGAAAACCTTCCGTTTTTCCGGCTTCAGTACCACTTGTTCATTGGCAGTGAGGTCCAATTTGATGGAAGGATAAGGAACTGGTTGCTTCAAGGGACCTCGGTAGGATAGCTTGCCCTGTACAGATAAGCTGCGATGAGGGTCTAAAGAGATCAGATTTTCGGGGATTTCGATCCCAGACTGTTCATAAATCCACTGTGCGATCTGGGTTAAGATCGGTCGCAGTGCCCCTTCTTTCATTTGCTGAGCATCCAGCAGGGTGAAATCTAAATCCTCTGAAAAGCGATACCTATTGAAGAAGCATTTTTTAAGGCACGTTCCTCCCTTAAAAACCCATGAATCTCTCGTTTGAGGATGGTTTTGAATGCCAATCAGTATCCATCCCAAAACATAGTCTTTTTCAATCGTGGAGGATTGCAGTCCGTGCTCTTTTGCTTTTCGAGCAATTTCAAATTTGTTGATCATCGAAGTCCCTCTTCTAATCCTTCAGGAACCCATAATCTCCATTTTTTGATCAGGCGCTTTCCTTTTGATGCTGGGTCTAGTTGTGAATTTCCTTGGCTTAAATGTTCTAAGCATTGTGTAATCCAACGCGTCTCATCAGGCTTTATTTTTGATAATACGAACCCTAAACGTTTAAAAATCGCCTTGTTGTTCATCTTCTCCGCATATTGGATCAGAATGTTCAGATCGCATTCACTTGAAGAGAGATATTTTTTGAAAAAGTCGACCACTGAACGAATTCCTCCTCCAATTGATGGATCATCAAACATATCTATGATCGTCTTATGAGGATCTGACACTTGTACTTTGATCTGATCTTTCCAAACAGACTTAAGTCCAAACATTTTGTCGGATGCTGATTTTTTTATCAAAAATGTTAATCCCGCAACGGACTGCTCTTTTTGATTTAAGCGTCGAGAGATAAAGACGATAGTTGATTCGAAAATTTGCTCGGTAAAATCCCAATGTTGGGCCGCAGACCATCCCCCAATATAGCAAGGGGAAAAGACCTGTGATGCTATTACCCATGGATCGAGAATGCCGCCATCAGGAGTTTCAGCCGCTATATCTACGGAGAAATATAACCCCCTCCTAACCCTTCGTAGCCAGCCATTTTTTACCCATGAGGACAGATACAGCCTTGCCTGCTCTCGTGAGACACTTAATGTCTCTGCTACCAAACTTACTGATATACAACCGTTTGAATTGCGAAGTACATCTGCAAGCCTCTTACGAGATAATTTCCCTAGCCCAGCTAATTCATCCATGGTACATCCGGTGCGTTAATCATATTTGAAAAGATAAGTTATCCATGATTTAGATGTACCATATAGGTATATTTTAACCATAGAAAAATATGCTTTTAAGCTATTTTTAATGATTGAAATATACCTACAGTTGGAATAGCCAATTTACTAGGTGACTTGAGTTGTGATCGTGCCGCTGACGAAAAGTCATTCTCTAACAATCAGGAGGTGGAGATCGAGATTTTTCTTTGCAAAAGCGGCCTTGTAAGGTTCAAATGTCTCATGAAGCGCTTTTTCGGCGACCTCTGCGATGTTTCCGTCATCGTAGCTAAAAGGGTTGCGTAAAAGACGGTAGGACAAATCCAAGTCGAGCGCAACGTGCAGTTTAGTGATGACTTGCCCTTCTGCTGCGAAGCGGTTGCGGGTTTCTTCCAGCTGTTTGGTAGCCTTGTTCAAGATCGAAATAATCCACTCTTTGTTTTTGATAGCCATTTCTGTTACTCGCTGTCTTTGGGCAAGGCCATCCTCTTCAGAGGGCAATTGAATTCTCATTTCTAACTTATTTCTGGTGGCATTATCCACCACCCGCAAAAACTTCGGTTATTTTTATAAGTTGAAGTTTTGTTGTAACACATTGAAATAAAAGAATCTGGGTGAGTGGATTTGAACCACCGACCCCTTGCACCCCATGCAAGTGCGCTAGCCAAGCTGCGCTACACCCAGGAAAATTTTAAACTTGTGTTAACCCTTCGAACTGAAAATCGGCTTTTTTAAATTCACTGACGCCGATCCGAGCGCACTCTTCGATGATTTTTTCAAGGATATCTCCAGGATGGAGCTCAGCTGCTGAAAGGTCGACGGAAATGGAAGCCGTAAAATTGACGCCCCTACGAAGCCCCTTCACTTTAAAGTTGGCATACATCGTCTCTTTTTTCTTAGAGATATTTTTAAAACGAATGAGATTGTTTTCAGCGAGATCCTTCATGATTTACCTAAATTAGAAGAAGATGGTAGATTTATAGTCGGTTTCTGTCAAGGAGGCTCTATGGCTACACGTTCAGCATCTTTAACATTCCCCGGTTTACCTATAGAGGCCCAGGGGAAAATCTTTTCATTTCTCCCAATAGGAGCATTTGGAATTTTTGCTCGCGTTAGTCAAGCTTGTTATACTTGCTTTACCTCTTATAAAGAGACTTTTTTTAGCCAACGAGTGATTGATTTTAAACTCCGTGTTCCTGAGGATACGACTGCTTCTCAGACTTGCAAGGCAAATATTTTTTTAATTAAAGCCATTCCTTCCCCGACAGCAACCCCTAAGCAGCTCATGCGTTTTATCAACTTAATCGTGGATAAGGACCAGCCCTCCCTTTTAGACTGGGTACTGAGAAGAGGAGAGGACTCTATCCCACTTTCATCCTCAAAATTCCCACGTTCGTTAGCCTCGAACGAGATCCCTCTTGCCGCTATCGATATCAATGGTATCGTTTTGAACGCTTTACAAAACGAACGGGTACTTTGTTTACAAGCTGCGCTGGCTTATCCTAACTGGAGAGCTGGAATCATACGAGATACGACATCAAAAGGCCTTATTTACAAAGCCTCTTATCTTGAAAATCCCGCCTATTACCAAGCGCTCATGAAGATAGAGTCGTATATTACTCCAGAAAGACTCGACCAAGATTTTGCTCGCTTTGCTAGACAAAACGGCAAACTTCTCGTCACACAAGACGAGCTCAAGCAAATTTCCAATGATACTTTGCAAAGGGCTTTGGCTTCCATCGCTGAAAACGGAGATCTTGAAGAATTTAAAAAACTTTTTGAGCATTTAAAAGCTTCTTCTCTTCTTTCCAACGAAGTCGTAGGCAGTGCTTTTTCTGATGCCCTCGAAAAAAAGAAGATGGATGTGGTTCGTTTTATTCTCCAAAATACACTCAATCAAATTCCCCAGAAGGTTTTGCAAAATGCTTTATCCACTTTTGCTAGAAAGGGACACCTTGACGACTTTAAACAACTTTTTAACCATTTAGAGGATTCTTCTCTTCCTTCAGAAGAAGATATTATAGGTCAGTCCCTTGTTAATGCAGCAATAAATGACCACCTGACTGTAGTTGAATTTATTCTCGAATCTAAAAAGCTTGTTTCTTTTTTTCACCAAGTTCGAGCCGCCTACAATGCAAGTAAACACGGTTACTTGAACTGTTTGACTCTTATTTTAGATATTAATAAGGAAATTGCTGCTGATGTTATTGCTCTTCTTTTGAAAGATAAACCTTTGAAAAATAAACCTTCCCGCCATCAGAAAACCGGTCGAAAAGTGGATTGCTTTAAAGCTCTCCTTAAAAAGCTTCCCCCCGATGTGAAGACCGATCCGTATTTCAATCTTGCTGCGCTTGGTGGGCATACTGAATATCTTCAAGTCTTTATCGAATCTACGTCCTTTTCTGACAAGGCTATCGATGATGTTTTAGCTGAAGCTATCAATAAAAAGGCCAACGATTGTGTCCGGAATTTTTTTAGAACTCCTTCATTGATATCCAAATGTTCTATCAAAACCATCGAATCGGCTTTGAAGTGGACCCAAAAGACTTTTGATCTACAAGATCTTCAACTGGTCATTTCTTCTCCTCAATTTCCTCAGGTCGGTGAAGATGCACTTAATGATGTCTTTTTGAATGCTATCAAAATAGATGATCACAATTATATCCATACTCTGATGAATTCTTGCCCAATTTCTCGTTTTTCTCTTAACAGCTTAGGATTTGCCTTCTATTGGGCTGCTAAGCAAGGAATTACAGCAAAAATCAAAGAAATTCTCAATAGCGATCGGGTTTATGAAATTCATTTTTCCTTTCGCCTCATGGCCCGTTTCTGGGCTGAGGAGAATAGACATACCGGGTCTGCCGCTTTGATGAGTTCTCCCGACCTATTTCCTGAAAGTCAAGACATCAGGGGCTGGGCTTTATGCTGGGCTGCAAAAAATGGATTTATAGTAGAATGCCAACAACTGCTCTCCTCCGGTATTCCAAGTCAATTTCTTCTACAATCATTTTGCTACGCGCTAAAAAACTCGAACCTACTCTTAGCCTCTTTGTTATCGCAAACCCCAGCTCCGTCTAATAGCCCGCTTGTGCCAACTATTCAAGCTTGGACTCAGGCTTTTTTAAGCGACAATCAAGCTCCCATGCCCCACTTTATTGAAGATGCCAAGTTTGATGATTTCATTCGGGGGAACGGAGAAATATGAGAAAGCATTGCTCGAATAATGAGAGAGCTCCCTCTAATATCCAATTTCTGTCATAGTACTTCGTATGGCCTTATCTTCACTATCTGACCTTCCACTGTTTACCCTTCAGCCCCTGCAACCCGGTGGCAATCCAATCACGCTGCCCAGTGAGGTCTGCTCCCAAATTATCGAGTTGTTTGAGATAAATGATAATGAAAAATTGCTTTACGTAAGCAAAAAAAACTTTATCATTCTTCAAAATGTCATTTTTGAGCCACTGGTTGATCGTTTTAAGCTCCGTATGCCTCCTCAAGATAAAGCTTCTCTAGTCTATAAAGCTTTTCGAGTCTATAAAGAAAATCTTCCTTTAATTAGGGCCCTTCCTCTCTCAACAGAGAAGTTGTCTCTTGACCGAATCAATAACTTTATCAATTTAGTCGTGAAAAATGACCAAGATCTACTTTTATGCTGGCTGCTGGAAGGAGGAGAGGACTCTATCCCAACTTTAGATTCTTCCCCCTCATTATCTGCGGATCAGTTTCCTATCGATCCCTATAACATCCTTTTAATGGCCTTAACAGACAAAAGTTTTCTTTGTTTTCAAGCCCTCGCTTGTGATTCCTTATGGAAGGCACTACCCGCAGAAGAGACGCAAAAAAAAGAGCCTATTATTACACAAGCTTTTAAAATGGACAATCTAGGATATTATCGAACGCTCATGAAAATAGATTCGTTTATAACTCAAGAAAGACTCAGCAAAGATTTTGTTTGTTTTGCGAAACAAAAGAGACAGTTTCTCATTGAGGAAAATAAGTTCAGACAAATTGACAGGAACTCTTTGTTCGAAGTTTTACTTTTCTTTGCTGAGAAGGGAGAGCTTGAAAGCTTTGAAAAGCTTTTTAAATATTTAACAGAAGCTTCCCAACTTCCTATCGAGCTTATAGGCAAGGTTTTTTCTAAAGCAGCCAAGAATGGTAAGGCGTGTGTGGTTGCACTTATTCTCCAATCTCACGCTGAAAAGCTTGCTTCTCTTCCCGATTGTTATAGTAAAGCCGCCTATAAAGTGAGCATATATGGCCACCTGGAGTGTTTGACCCTTATTTTGGATGTTAACAAAGCGTTTGTTGCTCAGGTTATCGGTACTCTTTTAGGTGATCTCCCTTCTAACGATCCAAACACAGCGGAATGCTTTAAAGCTCTCCTTGAAAAGCTTCCCCCTAACACAAATATCGGCTGGTATTTATGGCTTGCTGTGGACCGTTGGCATAAACAATATCTTCAGGCTCTTATCAAATCCCCCCTCATTTCCCAAGTTAGCGACAAGGACATCAATATTGTTTTTTCTATCGCACTAAACCGATCGATTAATAATGTCGGCGATGTGGACGCCGAAGATGATGCCAAGCTTTTTATAACTCGTGATTTGGTATCCAAATATTCCAGTGAAACCCTTGAATTGGCTTTAAAATGGACGACTATGGGAGATCTTCGTTCAGAGCATCTTCAAATTATCGTCTCTTCCCCTCAATTTTCTCAGATCAGCGAAAGAGCCTTTGATGATGCCTTTTTGAGTTTCACCAGAACGAATAATCGCGGTTGTATCGATATTCTTATGAATTCTTGCCCAATTTCTCGTAACAGTTTAGGATTTTCCTTAAAAATCAAACAAGATGTTTAGAAATGGAGACCGTTGATTTTTTCATGGGTATGAAATTAGAAAAAAGCTGGCACGAAAAACTCAAAGAAGAGCTTGAGAAGCCGTATATCCAAGCGCTGAAGCAATTCCTTCTGGCAGAAAAAGAGGCGGGAAAAACGGTCTATCCTCCGGAGCCGCTCGTTTTTAATGCTTTTTTGCAAACCCCCTATGATCAAGTAAAGGTTGTCATCATCGGACAAGATCCTTACCACGGCCGCGGGCAGGCGCACGGCCTTTCTTTTAGCGTCCCGCCTGAAATTCCACTTCCCCCTTCGCTCAAAAATATCTATAGGGAAATTCACTCAGACCTGGGAATTTCACCTCCTAGGAATGGATCTCTTCTTCATTGGGCCCGGCAAGGTGTTCTCCTTCTGAATGCCATACTCACCGTTCGAGCAGGAGAGCCTAAATCCCACGATGGAAAAGGGTGGGAGCAGCTGACTGACGCGGTTGTAAATTGCTTAGTTCAAAAACAAGACCCGATTGTTTTCCTTCTCTGGGGAAAATCGGCTCAAGAAAAATGTCATCGTGTAATGGGAACCCGCCATGCTGTTTTTCAAGCGGCTCACCCTTCCCCCTATTCTGCAGACCGTTTTTTCGGATGCCGCCACTTTTCAAAAACAAACCAGTTTCTTGAGAGTGTTGGTAAGTCGCCTATCGATTGGTCATAAGTTAAGGTTTTTGCACAGCCGCCAGATTCTGCTGACAATAAAACAACTTATCGACACAGTTATCAACAGCTCCATTTCCCTCGTGTGAAGCCGTGATTATCAACAAATCCACACCGCTCAATAAGGATAGATCCTATAAGAATTAAAAGAATCTCTAAAGGAGAGGATGTGGGAAATTGGTAGGTTGAGTAGTATAGCGCTATGCAAGAACTTTCTTCACACCACTTTTTCTCATTAGAGAAATTTTTACACAAAGAGCTCTTCGACCCTACTGCACCTGTTTGGAATGCACTCCACCAGTTATCACCCTTCCTTGAGAGAGCCTCTCTTGGAAAGATTGAAGTCAAAATTCCTGCAACCGTTTATTTAGTCAACCCTGCTCAGATTTCGATTGCGCGGGGGTGTGTGATTGAACCGGGGGCTTACATTCAAGGGCCTGTTATCTTGGGGCCTCGAACTGTTGTTCGGCATGGGGCTTATATTCGCGGTTTTGTCATTACAGGAGAGGATTGCGTGATTGGCCACGCGACGGAAGTTAAGCATTCGATTTTTTTGGACCGCGCTAAGGCGCCCCACTTCAATTATGTCGGCGACTCAATCCTAGGAAACGAAGTGAACTTAGGAGCTGGTGTTAACTTGGCGAATTTCCGCTTTGATGAAGCTCCGATTACATTCTTTTATCGGGGTCAAAAAGTTGTTACGAATTTGAAAAAATTTGGAGCTGTGATTGGCGATGGGGCGCAATTGGGGTGCAATGCGGTCACAAATCCTGGAACGATCATCGGTCCAAAAGCCTTTTGCTATCCCTGCACCAATATTAGAGGAGTTATTCCTCCGCAAACCATTTACGAGCCCTAGGAGGTAAGATGACACTAACAGCAGATCCAAGCCGAGTCTCCCAATTTTATTTTCATCGAGACAAAATCGAGCAAGAGATTGCTAAAAGCATTCTGAATTTTGGTGAAAAAAATAAATTAAGAGATGCCTGTGAGTATGCTCTCAAAGGAGGAGGCAAGCGGTTCCGCCCTCTTTTAGTTCTGCTTGTTGCAGAAGCTCTTGGTAATCAATTGAGCGTTTTAGATGCGGCGCTTTCCGTTGAATTTTTTCATACGGCTTCTTTAATTGTCGATGACCTTCCTTGTATGGATAATGAAGAGGAGCGAAGAAGTCAACCGACGCTTCATAAAACCTATGGAGAGTCAATCGCGCTTCTTTCAAGCTATGCCTTGATTTGTGCTGCTTTTGAAAAGATTGAAACAAATACCGCCAAAATGAAGCAGGCAGGACCTCCTTATGGTGCAATGGCTGAGCACGTGGGGCTAATGGCGCTTAAACAGGCATCGCAAAGCGCGGGGATTTTAGGCGCAATAGGGGGGCAGTTTCACGATTTATTTCCTCCCCATTTGTCGCTGGAGACTGTAAAGGGTGTGATTTACCAAAAGACAGTGACGTTATTTGAAGTGGCGTTTGTTTTTGGGTGGCTTTTTGGAGGCGGAGAGTTTTCCCGCCTAGCTCGAGTCAAAGAATGTGCCTACCATTTTGGAATGGCTTTTCAAATTGCCGACGATTTAGGTGATCTTGCCCAAGATGAGAAAAATCAGCGCGAGATCAATTTAGCCAAACATATTGGCAAAGATCGTGCTTTTGTTCTCTTTGAAGAGGAGCTTAAGCTCTTTAAGATCTCATTGATGGAGCTGGGACTTGACACGCCCTCATTCAAGAAAATGTGCGAGATGCTATATCCGCTTGCTTTAAAAAACTTTACAAATCTTTCTTAGAAGCTGTCTTAAACCTCTGCGAGTTCGGCGGTAGGAGTTTCTTCTGCTTTTAATGGGGCTGTTTTTTGAGAAGCAGCGGCGGTGATTGCTTTTTCAAGTTCATCGACGAGCTTGGGGTTTTTCTTGAGTTCTTCTCGAACCGAGTCTTTCCCTTGCCCAAGCCTTTGTCCTGCATAATTAAACCACGACCCCTTTTTTTCAATGATCCCAAAATCAACGCCGACATCGATCAGCGATCCAAAACGGGAAATCCCTTCGTTGAAAAGAATCTCAAAAGAGGCGGTTCTAAAAGGCGGCGCAAGTTTATTTTTAACAATTTTGACGTTAACTTCATTTCCGATGACGGTGTTGTCAGGGGCCTTAATCGATTCTTTCCGGCGGATTTCCATGCGGATCGACGAATAAAATTTCAAAGCCCGTCCACCAGTGGTGGTTTCAGGGTTTCCAAACATGACTCCAATTTTTTCTCGAATTTGGTTAATGAAAATGGCGCATGTGTTGCTTTTAGACAGCGTTGAAGCAAGCTTACGAAGTGCTTGAGACATCATTCGTGCTTGGAGTCCCATAAACTGATCGCCAATGTCTCCTTCAAGCTCACTTTTAGGAACAAGGGCCGCCACAGAATCCACTACAATGACGTCAACGGCATTGGAGCGGGCGAGCATCTCTGCAATGTTGAGCGCTTCCTCTCCAGAGCTGGGCTGCGAGATCATCAGTTCATCGACATTGACTCCAATACGCGCAGCATAGCCAGGGTCGAGAGCATGTTCGGCGTCGATGTAGGCTGCAAGTCCGCCTGCTTTTTGGGCGCTTGCCACGATATGGGTTGCAAGGGTTGACTTTCCTGAAGATTCGGGGCCGTAAATTTCAACAATCCTCCCACGTGGAACGCCGCCAATCCCAAGGGCAATGTCAAGAGCAATGGAGCCGGTTTTAATCACGTTCATTTCTCGTGTGGAAGAGTGTTTTCCAAGTGTCATCACAGAGCCTTCGCCGAACTGTTTCTCGATGAGTGAGATTGCAGCTTCTAATGCTTTTTTCTTTCCGGTATCATAATGTTGAGACATAAAATGGGCTCCTTTTACTCTTTAGTATAGCATGCGGCGGATTTATTTTTGTGCGCTCATCCTCTCCAACCGAATGGTGGGGTAAAGAAGTTTTCCATTCTCAGCAATGGCTCCAATATCTCTCAGCCAGGCAGAGACGGCATATCCAATATAGGTTCGACTCGACTGTCGAAGGAAAAAGTCGATGGGAAGGTTAAAGGCAAACCCTTTGTCGTAGTACCGGCGTCCGTTGACATGATCGTGCCCATTTGTGATGGTATACCATAGAGAAACCTGAAGCCCACTTTGAAACCACCGACTGATCTCAAATCGCACTCCGCGGTCTTTGGCTAAAAACTGCCCCGCTATCATTTTACAATCGAGATTCCATGGCTGCAGCGTGTAATAAAAGTTGAGAAAGTATTGAACCCCCAAAAAACGTTCATGGTGGACATGAAACCCTTTAAGAAAGCGGATATGGCGTGTGAAATTAAGCCCCTGGTAACGTCTTTTCCAAACGGTTGCTTCTTCCACGCCGATGGCCCAAGCTGAATTGGCAGGATAATAGAGAAGCTCTGTCGCCCCGCCTCCATAGGCTGGCTCAAAATAGCCTGCAGCAAGCCTGTAAAACCACCCTCTCCCTAGATGCCAACTTTTTTGAAGATAGGCCATCTCAAGGGAAAGCGTATTGGATTGAAAATACCGAACGGTATCGGTTCGGACATTGGGAAGTTGCGAAGGGTTTAGGCGATCGACATCTCCTAGGTGGAGGAAGCTCGATTTGACGGCGTAGCCTAATTGCGCCTGATAGTAAATGTTATCAAACAAGTACCCTTCCGGAGTCAGAATTAAGCTTAAATTGTATTTAACCTTTCCTGTCGAACTTCCAAAAAAAGTTTGAACTCGGGGGCAGAAGGTGGCAAGCCACACTTCTTTTTTACGTTTGTAGAGAGTTGATGATCCTTCAGGGCGGTATTGACTATTGCTCATCGGCGACAACGTTGCGATCTCATACCGCGTGACAGATCCCTCGCGGTACCGATAAAGATCTTCTGCTTGAAAGTGGTATCCTTGGCAAAGCACTCCGTCGGCCTCGATCATCACTGTGACCCGTCGAATGTTTGAAGGGGTAATGGCTGCTAAAACGCGTTGAATGCGGTCTCGAACAATAGGCTCTTGCCGATACATGTTATTGATGATTTTAATCCAAAGCTCTCCCTCTTTGGTCATGTAGACGCGATAAAGATCAAGTCCCTGAAGTCCAAAGCTGTATCCTAGCTCATTGATGAAATCGGCGCTTGGCCGCACGACTCCAAGGGGCTCTGTGTCTACGGGGGCTCGATAGAGAAGAGGTTCGTGAGTTTTGGGAATAAATCCTCGACTTGTTCCCAAGGGGTATCTCAGGGCTCCCATCGCAGAGATTTCTCTTCCGCGATGCGAGCTCAGGCTGACCTGAAGCGTCTTTCCTAAGACATAAGCAAGGCCGCCGCTTATTCGCGTTGCTACTTTACGTCCAAGGGGATGTTCATGAGGGTGGTGTTTATAGTCATAAGCATCATATTCGGCGATCATCGAAAGGTGTTTCAGAAAGGGGATCGTTGTTTTTCTCCACGGAGACCATGCGATGCCTCCAAAAAAACCTTTAATCCGTTTTCTTCCCCATCCTAAGGTCGCTTCTATGTTAGCATCGATGAAGACTTTGGTTGCGACGATGTATTGAGAATTAAACCGTTTTGTTCCAATGAAATCGTCGGCGCCCACGGCAAACTGAGGAAGATCATCAACTCCATCAAGGGGAAGGTTAAAGACAAATTTTGCATTCCCAATCCGTTCAGCATCGTCTCCAAATCCGGCATGTCCAAAGTTTTTCTCTGAGATCCCAGTATAGATGCGATAATTAAATGCGAGCTCAAGACGGTCAAAATATTGAAAGCTTGCGCCATAATTGTTATAGGGATGGACACGAGAAGCTCCAAGCGTCACGACTCCCTCCGGAGGCACACGGGCAGAGGGCATATTAAAATACCCCCCTATCATCGAACTATTTTGAAAAAAAGGAAGCTCATCCTTCAGACGGCGATCGATGGCTTCTACAAGTTCAAGATCCCGAAATAAAGACCCCTGATCCTCGAGCCCTTCCAAACAAGCGATGAATAAGAAGAAGCCTATCAACCTGAGTTTTGGATTCATTTCAGAGAGTCTTATAGCAGCTTTCGGTCAATTTTCAAAGATTTCGACGAACCCTGAGTTTTGCGAGCTACCTCTTCGACGAATTCATAAATTTCTTCACCACAGAGACACGGAGGAAGATGAGATTGCACAGAGAAAAAAATAAGTTTTTCTCTGTGCAATCTCATCTTCCTCCGTGTCTCTGTGGTGAAGAAATGGAAATAAGCACGAGTAAGTAGAGGTTTCAAATATTTTTTCTAGTTTCCTACGCCCTGGTTCTCTGCTGAATCAAGATTGAATAGAATTGTTCAGCCGTTTATACTTTTTCTCACTGGAGAATCTCACACTAAGGATTTCAAAATGAGCTATCTGAAGGATTTCCTGACAAAAATCTCCTTGAGAGATTACCCCGCTTTTCTCCGCTTGTGGGAAGAGTACTGCATGAGTGATGAGGTCGATCCCCAGGAGTTAAAACAAATTTTAATTTCTACAAAAAACAGTGAATTTGCAGAGCCGTTTGGTAAGTATGTTGAAAATATACTTCCTCTCTGGGAAATAATTGCAGAATCCCCTGAAAAGCACGATATTTTTAAGTTGATTATTGACCTTGAAACGACAGAGAGTGAAGAGCTTAGGAAAAAAGTCCTGAGCTATTTACAGCAGAAGTATCCTGAGGCAGATAATCTAAGTGAAAAAATACGGCTAACAGGTCTTCGAGGGAAAGACAAATTCCAAGGGGCTGTGGCCAGCTTTGAGCTTCTCAACCATATGATGAAGGGAAGGTTTGTTTTTCATACAGGCGGATGGGGCGTTGGCGAAATTATCGACATGTCCATGTTAAGAGAGCAGCTTTCCATTGAATTTGAACATGTGGCTGGAAAAAAAGATCTCTCGTTTGCAAACGCATTTAAGACGTTAATTCCCATTCCGGATGGCCATTTTCTCGCCTTGCGCTTTGGGAACCCAGACCAGCTTGAGCGACAAGCCAAAGAGCAACCTGGGGAAGTGATTCGGATGATGCTTCGTGATTTGGGCCCTAAAACAGCAGCCGAAATAAAAGATGAACTTTGCGGCCTTGTCATTCCTGAAGAAGAATGGGCCAAATGGTGGCAAAACACTCGAACTAAAATTAAAAAAGATACGATGATCGAAGCGCCCGAAGATCTCAGGCGGCCGTTTGTGCTTCGCAGAGCTGAAGTAGCCCACGAGGACCGTCTACGCAAAATCTTAGAAACCACCCCTGAAATTAGCTCTGTCATCCATGCAATTTATTCCTTTTCCCGCGATTTTCCTGAAATGCTTAAAAATCCTGAGTTTAAGTCATTTTTGTACACAAAAGCTCAAGAAAGTCTCACTTTTCCAGATTTAACTGAAGCTAAACAGCTGCAGCTCGATTTCTTTATTGAAGACTTTTCTGCAGGGAAAAGTGCAGGTGACGCCGCAGCTCTGATCAAAGAGACGAAGTCTGTCGAGGCCCTTGTCCAATCCATTGATATCCTCGCCTTTAAGAAAAGAGCTTTGATGGTTGCCCGAAAAGTACGCCCCGATTGGAAAGCGCTCTTTCTTAACCTTCTACTGACCGTTGATCAAAATCCTATACGAGATTATCTCTTTTCAGAGCTCGATCATCCCGAGACGCGTCAAGATTTAATTCAAAAATTAGAAGATCTCCTCATGCATCCAGCCCATTATCCGGATGCCTTTATCTGGTATTTCCAGAAGATCATGAGCCAAGAAGGAATTCCTTTTGCGGATAAAGAAAACAAAAGTCGATTTTTCGAAGGTTTTTTTATTGTTCTTCACCATATCGAGCATTTAGCGACAGAACGTGAGCTAGTGAAAAAAATGCATGGGATTCTCACGGCAGGCCGTTATGCAATCGTGAGAGAAATTCTTCGGGGAGCTCCCATTGAAGTTGTTCAAGAGTTTTTACTGCTTGCGACCAAGTGCCACTCTCTTAGCGGCCACGATATCAAGATTTTACATTCTCTGGCGGAGGTCGTGCACCCATCGCTTGGCAAAATGCGAAAAACGCAAGAGGCGTCTGGGGATGAAAATATCATTTGGACCACCGAAGCGGGGTTTAATAAAGTTAAACACCGAATGCAGGAGATTGCAACGGTTAAGACCGTTGAAAATGCTCGCGGGATCGAAGTTGCCCGTTCGCATGGAGATTTGCGTGAGAATGCTGAATTTAAAGCGGCTCTTGAAGAACGAGCTCGCCTTCAATCTGAGCTTAAAATGCTCTCCGATCAAGTGAACCGATGCCGTATCATCACAAAAGCTGACATTTCAACAGACGAGGTGGGAATTGGCTGCGTGGTTTCCTGCAAAAACAATGCAGGGAAAGTTCTCCAGTATACTCTTCTAGGCCCATGGGATGCAGATGTCAATCAAGGGATCCTGGCTTTTCAATCAAAATTTGCCCAAGCGATCAAAGGGCTCTCTTTAGGGGATAAATTTCAATTTCAAGGTGAAGAATTTACAATTACGGATATTCAAAGCTATCTCGACAAATAAAAGTTTTGCTACTCTAGGGTAAAAAGGGAAAAATGTGCAGCTGATTATCGCGAGCCGAAACATCCACAAGATCCGAGAGCTTCGCACGATGCTGAAATCCTATAAAGAATTTGATCTTCTCTCCCTTCTTGATTTCCCAAGCTACCAACCGCTTCCTGATGATGACCAGTCTCTTGAATCAAGAGCGGTTCAAAAAGCTGTCCATGCAGCTCGCGAACTCAATCAATGGGTGATTTCCGATCAAGCAGGACTGTTTGTTCCTGCTCTTCAAGGAGAGCCCGGCCTCCATTCTGCCAGGTATGCAGGTCCCGCGGCTTCAGATAGTGAAAATCGAAAAAAGCTGCTCAGCGCAATGCACCATCTGACAGACCTAGATCGACAGGCTTATTTCGAATGTTGGCTAGCGATCGCTTCCCCTGAGGGTCTTAAAAAATGCGTTCGCGGAGTCTGTGAAGGGACCATTGCTTCCGAAGAGAGGGGAGGCAAAGGGTTTGGATACGACTCCCTCTTTCTCAAATATGAGTACCGAAAGACCTTTGCCGAACTTGACGCCATCAAAGACCGCGTCTCGCATCGGCGCAAAGCCGTTGCCAAACTCCACCTCTATCTTGAGTCACTATCTGAGCAATTGGCTGCCAAAGAGGGGTCTTCTTAGTTAGCTGGCCTAATTCCAACTGTTGCGATTCTGTTTGCTGAAAAAAGCTTCAAAATAGTATCATTTGATGCTAATCCAAATGGATATGAAGAATGACCTATACGCAACAGCGCCCTACAAATCGTGAACTTGACAACAAGATAAAGGCCGCAAAAAAAGCGATCAGCAAGAAAAAAGTTTACATAGCTAATCTTACCAAAATGTATAGCGATTTAAATGAGCTTGACTTGGGAAATACAGAAGAGATATGGCGGATTGTAAATATATTATTAGAGGAAATTTCTTATGATGATTATTGCGGAGGTCATCCTCCTGAACAAGCCCGCGAGCAAACAATTGAAGGATGTGATTTATATGCATTTTCATGGCAAAGCACTAAATATAATAGAAAAATGTATTTGAAATTTTCAATTATGGAAGATTTTTTCTATTTAGTTTCAATCCATGAAAGCAGAAGGTGATTATGAAATGTATAAAATGCAATAACGATAAATTTGAGCTGAAACAAATAGAGCTTTCTCCAGAAATAAAAGGGGAATTAGTAACTGTTGCTGTTGAGGCTTATGTATGTGAAGAATGTGAAACTCCGCTAATGACAGACAGGCAAATGAATGCTTTTAGAAAAGCTGGAGCAGACAAGTATCGCGAAAAGCATAACCTGCTGACTTCAAAACAAATTATTGAATATCGTGAAGCATTGGGCATGTCACAAACTAATTTTGCACATTATTTACAAGTTGGTGAAGCAAGTATTAAACGCTGGGAAACTTACTACATTCAGGACTCAAGCCAAGATGATCATATTAGACTAAAATGTGATGAAGCCTATGCCGAATTGAATTATTTAGATATTTTGTGGAAACATAAGAAACCCGATATTTTTAGTGGAGGTAAGCAATTTTCCTTTGAATTATTCAAAAACGTTTCAATTTTTTTAGCAAAAATAACAGAGGAAAGTATAATTATAACTAATAAAATACATTATTACGTGGACTTTTTACATTACAAAACAAACAAAATCAGCCTTACAGGCGCACGGTATGTCCCTCTAAAATATGGCCCATGTCCAGATCAATACAGAATACTATATGATGTTTTAGTGCAAAAAGGAATCTTGGAGGTTATAAACGAACATAATTATAAAGCGAAAATAGATCCAGATATGTCTATATTCAGTGAGAATGAAATACAAACACTTGAATTTATATTGGATATTTTCAAAAGGAAAGGCGGCAAATATTTTTATAATTTATCGCACAAAGAAAAAGGTTACACTGATACTGAGGAATGCAAATTCATAAGCTATGAATATGCCAATCAATTAAACATTTGACTTTTAATTCGGGACGTCGTTGGGGTCGTCGTCGTAGAGCTCGTCGTAGACGGAAGGACGCTCTTGTTTATATTGCTTTGAGACAACCTGCCCATTTTTGATCACGAGGGTGTAATTATTTTGCTCGACGATTTGCTCTTGAACGGGAATTCGCTCGATGAACAGGTATTCTTGGCTTCCATCCTTTTTGGATTGGATAGAGTACGGTTTCCCATATTTTTTCACGACAGCTTCAATAGAAGTTCCCAGCTCAATTTCATAAAACTCTCTTTTCGTCATGACAGGAGAGGCGTAGCAGGTTGCCGCTATAGCAAGAAAAAAAGTTAAGAGGATTTTTTTGAAAGGTGTTCTTGCCATACTTTTCCTTTAATGATGGTTCTAAGCTCAGCAGTTGCGTATTCAGCATGCAAAAGATACGACTCATCCGCTTGTTTTTCATAGGTTTCAAACCCCTCAAACCCAATCTGAGGAGCTCGAAATTCCCAGGCAATCATTTGGTCTGTTATCAGCCCTTTTCCTGAGACTCTTCCAATCGAAGGGCTGTCGAGATCTAAACAAAAATTTCCAGAGGCAAAATCGTAAAAAAGAAGCTCATTATGCATCACCTCAGAGAGCCCTTTAACTTGGATCTGCTGAGCGCACTCAATTTTGCCATCAGCTGTTTTTTGAGACACATTCCACTTGGTGTAGAAAGGGAGCTCCTCTTCGACCATATTGAGCTGAATTTTCCCTTCTCCAAGCCAAGAACTGGGACTGAAAATAAAAAGATGTTTTGTCATATTAAAACATAAACCTGCGGCTGTAAATGCTCTGTAAAATCCCTAGGGCCATCATGGAAGAGAGCGTCGAGGATCCTCCATAAGTCACAAGGATTAACGGGACGCCAGTAATCGGTAGAAAGCCGACCATCATTCCGATGTTCACGATGACATGCGATGCCAGGTAAATCGTAATCCCTGCCGACAAAAGACGTCCAAACGTATCCTTAGCTCCAGCTGTAACTTGAAAACTAAAATAAATCAAACCGAAAAAAAAGAGCAGGATTAAAAAAACTCCTATAAAACCAAACTCTTCTGCATAGGCAGCAAAAACTGAGTCGGTGTGGGCCGCGGGAAGCCACTCTCTTCCTGAAAACTCGCTTTGGAGCCAACCGGTCCCCGTGATCCCGCCGAGTCCAATCGCTGTTTGGGAGGCTCTCTGATGGTACGTATTTGGATTGAGCCGCTCGTACTGATATTCTTTCAAAAATTTTGTTGCATACGGATGCATTTTTTCATGGGAAAGTACACCTGTAAACAGAAGTCCTACAAAAATGAGGCCCACAGCTCCGAGAATCATAAGCGTTCGTACCACTAGCCGGTGGATTCCTCCAAGATAAAACATGACAAGAGCCGTGGGGTAGAGAACGAGGGCTGTTCCCAGATCAGGCTGCTTTAAAATGAGGATAAAAGGGATCAAAACAATCACAAGGGCCTGAAATGCCGTTCGCAAGCTTCCAATATTTCCCCCTTTGAGTTCTAGAAAAGCGCTCAAGGTGATCACCACGACTAATTTGGCATATTCCGAAGGTTGAAATTCCCGCCCTAGTAGAGGAATTCGATACCATCTGTGAACATTTTGAATTGGCGTCGTAAAGAAAAGGCCGATTAAAAGGAGAATGATTAATCCATAGAAAACCCACGACCAAGCGCGTAACTTTCGATAATCCGTGCCGACTAAAAAGGAGTAAGCGAGCCATCCCATCATGAACCATTGAATTTGGGATTTTGCCGTCTCTGTTAAATAAGAGGCGGCTTCTCCACTCGCAGTCATCGAAGAAATCACAAGAATACTAATCCACATCAGCGCCAAGATCAGCGGCACTGTTCTCAGGTCAATTCTTGCAAGATATCGATAGTCCCACATATAGTTAGCCTACCTGAAGTATGGATAAAAATATCGCGGTTGATTTTATTCAACTTGAATCAATCCCTTCAACAAATACATGGGCTAAAGAGCACGCCCTGATGTTCAATCCATCGCATCTCACATGCATTACAGCTGAGGAGCAGACAGGAGGGCGGGGCCGTCGAGACAAAAAATGGCTCTCTCCCAAAGGGATGAATCTCTATTCGACCTTCTATTTTGTCATCCCCAATTCATCTTCGTATCTTGCCAATCTAGGACAGGTGATGGTGCTTGCATGCGCAGAATTGCTTCTTGAAATGGGGGTTCCTGTTGAAATTAAATGGCCTAACGATCTTCTTGCTCAAAAGAAAAAAATAGGCGGGGTTTTGACAGAGACAATCCCTCTTCAATCGGAGATCGGGGTTATTCTGGGGTTGGGGCTTAATGTGAATATGCCTCAGGAGCTTTTAATGACAATTAATCAACCGGCAACATCGCTCCATTTCTTTCTTGAGAGGCCCCTTCAGCCGGCAAGCTTATTGCAGCCGCTTCTTGGGCATTTCATCCCCTGCCTAAACGAGCTCCAATCGTTTGGTTTTTCTCCACTTCAGCCCCGGTTTGAGCGGCTGCTTGCTTATCGAGGTCAAAGGATCACCGTGCATCTTCCTCAAAAAAAGATTCAAGGCATTTGCGACTCCATTACAAAAGAGGGGTGTTTAAGGCTGCAACTCGCGACGGGTCAATTTTTAACACTTTCGATTGGTGAAATTAATAACTTGCATTGATCAGCGCAAACCCGGCAAGCACATCGAAGAGTTCTTTATCGATTGTGTTTTGCCGCTCAAGGTTAAATTGCTGTTCTACCATTTCTAGAAAATCCTTAATGTCCTGGTCTGCAGCTTGCATAGATGCCAGGCGAACTTCGCTTTCACAGGAAAGCGATTCGACGCATGCTTTACAAATTCCGGCAAATAAATACTCTCCTATCAGAGCAGTAAAGGTATTGCTAGGATCATCGATGAGCTGGGGAATCATGTGGGTTGGCCATTTTTTCTTGTAAAAAAATTGACTGAGCCAATGTTTATCTATGGGAGCTAGTTTTAAACAGATAGGCTCGTAGACAGCGTGCGACTTTGTTTTATTGAAAAAAACAAATAATTGATCGATATCGTGTTCTTCCTGCTCTTTTTCGATATGATCTAAAAGCTGGGTGATGAGTCCCAAAAGGTTAACGATGGAGGGGAGAGCATGAAGGGAATACTTAATCTCTAAATCTTTATAATTTTTTAATCTTGAGTGGACGCGATCTCCCACTGACCACGCAATTTTTTTTCCTGATATAGACTTGAGTTCTTGAATGGCAAAATCTGAGATCCTGTCATTAAATTCCCCCACCATGCCTTGATCGGAACCAAAAATGATCGCCCCGGTTCTTTTAATTACGATTTTTTTTCTCTCAATGGACTTGACTAACTCTGGAGATTGGGTCAGGCAGGCGAGAAGGCCTAATTCTAAAGATTGGTAATAGTTAAGCAATCCTTTCACAGCATTTTGGTAGGAAAGGGTGTTAAGGGCAGCCAACATTTTCATGGTTTTTATCAGGGATTGAAGCAAATGACCTGTTTTAAGCTTCTTTTTCAAAGAACGGAGCAGAATGCTCATTTTTGCACTTCGAACTTTGAAAGAACTTCTTTCGCTCGATCCAAAATTCTATTTTTGATCGTTTCATCCATTTTTTCTGATGTCATCAGATGCTTCTTGTCCTCTTCTTTCATGTTTTCGGCAGATTGCCTCAGGGCTTTTTCAGCTTCGTCTAATCGATCAAGAGAAATTTTATCTAGAAGACCTTTCGTAAAAGCCAGTAGGATAAAAATCTGCGTGGAAACATCAAGAGGGTCTAATCTATTTTGATTTAAGCACCACCGAATACGCCTGCCGTGGTTAAGCAAGTGATGTGTCTCTTCATCCAGCTGCGTGCCAAACCTTGCAAAAACTTCCAATTCTTCAAATTGCGCATAAGAAATCTTGAGATCACCGATCACTTCTCTATAAGCCGCAACTTGAGCTTTCCCTCCTACTCTCGAAACCGATTTGTTGACATCGATTGCAGGCAAAACCCCCTTTTCAAACAGTTCGGCGGAAAGGAAAATTTGACCGTCTGTAATCGAGATAAGATTTGTGGGGATGTAAGCAGAAATGTCTTGCGCTTCCGTTTCAATAATGGGCAGGGCCGTTAAAGAACCTCCTCCCAATTCCTTGCTTAAATGGGTCGCTCGCTCTAATAAGCTGGCATGGATATGGAAAATATCGCCGGGAAAAGCTTCGCGTCCTGGAGGTCGTTTGAGAAGAAGGGAAAGCTCGCGATACGATCTAGCATGGTTTGTTAGGTTGTCGTAAACAATCAGCACTTGGCGGCCTTTATGCATAAAGTATTCTGCGATGCTAGTCGCAGCATAAGGAGCTACGTACCTGCGGCCTGGAGGATCATTTGCTTTTGTCACCATGATAATGGTGTAATCCATGGCATTTTCTTTTTTTAAATCTGCGATCACTTTGGCAACGGCAGACAGGCGCTGGCCGATTGCACAATAGATGCAAATGACATTTTTGCCTCTTTGATTGATGATGGCATCGATGGCCAAAGCCGTTTTACCTGTTTGACGATCCCCTAAAATCAGCTCTCGCTGTCCGTGGCCGATGGGGATGAGAGCATCGATGACTTTAAGTCCTGTTTGAAGAGGCGCCGTCACTGGAGCACGATCGATAATGTCCGGGGCCGGGCGTTGAATAGGCCATCGTTCGAGTCCGCTAAGGGAGTCTTTTCGATCGAGAGGATTGGCTTGCGCGTCGATGACCCTTCCCAAGAGAGCATCACCGACGGCGATATCGACGGCTTGCCCCGTAGAACTGACTTCAAACCCGGCTTTTAAAAGATCTGGATCTTGTAGAAGAATCGCTCCAAATTCTTCTTCTTCGAGATCAAAGACAAAACCAGAGGACCCGCCCTCAAAATGAACGAGTTCTTCAACACCTAAATGAGAGAGTCCGGCAGCTGTTGCAACGCCATTTAAGACGCTGGTGATAGTTCCTACCTCTTTGAGGCTAATGTCTTTCTTATACTCTTTTCGAGCTCGGCTTAAGAGGTCTAAGGTTGAACTTAAAATCGATCGAAGATCATTAGCCGGACTCATTTTGTCCTACCCGCAAGCATTTGTTCCATGTGATTTTCCAGTGACACAAGGTAGTCGGCAATGTTCCACGATAGTTTTTTCCCATTTGCAAGTAATTCTATTCCGGCGACTAAATCAGGCGCTGTGATCCATTCCACCTGGAACTCTTTCCCATATTCTTGCTGGATTATTTGCCAGATTTTTTCATGGAAAGGTTGCGTTAGCTCCAAAGCAGTTCGAATCTGCAAAGTATGTAATGGAGAGAGCAAAGAGGCAAGATCCTCTTTATTTTTGGCCAAGCTTTTTAACTGCACGAGAAAATGGTTGATAATGCATTCTTCAAGGCTGGTTTCTGCAAGATCGGCAAGGGCTTGCTTTGAAAGAGAGAAAACTTCTCGTTGGAGCTTGGCTTTAAGATCCCGATAGAACTCCTCTTTTTCATTTTTAAGGCTGTGCTCCCAAAGGGCTTTCTTTTTTTCAACGTCCTCTTTGGCTTGGTCAGAAAGCAAATTACGCAGTTTTTCAATCTCCTCTTTTGCTTTTTTGGTTTTTTCCTCTTTTAGCCTGTCGAACTCTTCGATTTTCTTCTTAAACGTCTCCTTCTCTGCTTTAGCCTCTTTGATCTTTAACTCTGCCTCTTGGATCTGCAGCTCAATGCTTTTTCGCCTTTCATTAATTTTCTCGAAAATAGGCTTGTACAAAAAAACCTTTAATATCCAAATAATGAAGAGAAAATTGATCACTTGAGCAATGACTGTGAACCAATCAAGCAGCATGGATTTAGCCGCCTGCTTTGGAAAGGAAATGGTTCCAAAAGGGATTTGCAAAGATGATAATCATCGCGATGACCAAACAATAGATCGCAATCGATTCGATCATGGCAAGGCCTACGAAAAGGGTGCGGGTAATCGCTGTCGTGGCATCGGGTTGTTGAGCAATTGCTTTTAAAGCCGAATCCACAGCCCTTCCTTCGGCAAACGCTGGGCCTATAGCTCCCATTGCCATTGTAAGTCCGGCAGTAATGATCGAGATAAACGCAATAATTGTTATGCTATCCATGAGACTCCTTTTTTTCGCTAATTCTGGTTGCTGCTGCGATGTAAACACTAGCCAGCACAGAAAAAATGTATGCCTGGATCAGACCGACAATCAACCCTAAAAGTTCAAATAGTGCGGGAAATAATAAAGGTGAGACGCTGATGATGATACCCGCGACAAAAGATCCGCTCATAGCATTGCCAAAAAGCCGAACGGCTAAGGCCAGTGTCCTTGTTAATTCGCTTAAGATGTTGAAAGGGAGCAAGAAAATGGATGGTTGAATATAATTTTTAAGATAGCCAATCACCCCTTTTTCCCAGATTGCGTAGATGGGAACCGCGATGAATACAGAAATGGCCAGAGCTGCTGTGGTTGATAGCGAACTGGTCGGTGAAACATATCCCGGAACAATAGTGAGCATTCCGCAAACCCCGATAAAAATGAAAAGTGAAGCGATAAAATCGAAATATTTACGTGGATTTTGAAATCCTATCTCTTTTAGTTGCTTGAGAATATATTCTAAAACGATTTCGATGGTCATCTCCGTTTTTGAGATCTCTTTGCTTTGGCGAATTTTTCGAGAAAAAATCCATGAAGATACTCCTAAGAGCGCCATCACAAGCCAGGTCATCAAGATCGTTGCATTGATCTTTGCAAAACCGTATTTAAAGTAAATAACCACATCAGGCGTTATGTTCATCGGCCCTTCTTTGTCTTACACACAATTTTCTCGATATCATAAAGCCCAATAGTAGGAGAGCAAATCTTTCAAAATGGCCATTTGCCAGCCAATAGAACCCGGATAAAACAGCAGCGCCTCTCATAAGAAAACTGAGGCAAAAAAGTAAAACGGGATACTTAATCGATGCGGAAAGAGCAACTGTCCAACGGAGCCCTAGAAAGAAAATCACTCCTAAGCTGATTCCCAATACAAGGGATAAACAGAGCATTCCAACGTTATTCATCGTGATTGTCTTTATTTTTAAAGGCTTCTTTTTTGGACAGCTTCCAAGCTAGGATAGAGCCGATAAAGACTCCTAATAAAAGCAAGCTTAAGGTCCAAGAATACGTTCCGGTCTTATAGTGCAGATCAATCCAAACACCTAAAGCCACTCCGAGCAGTGTCGGAATAATGACACTCCACCCTACAAGGCCAAACAAGGCAAATCCTCGCCAAATATTAACGCTGCCGCTTTTCTGAGCTTTGAGTTTTCGTTGTTGCTTTGCGATAATTTGTTCTTGAAAATTCTTTTTCTTCACCGATGACCAAACTTCATTAGATTTATAATAAATTTACTTTCCAGTTTAGTAATTAAGGTGCGTATTTTTTTCTCTTCCTCGGAAAGATTCTCAATTTGTTCCATCACAACTTGCTGAACCTTTTCAAGGTTAGGGGCAACCATGGCCTTCTTGACAGATACATAAACATCTTTTCCTTTTTTAACCAGGATGCCCTCATCAACAGCCACAAAACATTCTCCTTCAGCGCGAGTTTCAAAAATCAAGATTCCCGGGATTAAACAAGCAACGCAATCTAGCCTAGCTGGTAGAATCCCAAACGACCCTTCTAAGCTCTCCGCGACAATTCTAACGACTTCTCCTTTCTCAAGAATGACTCCTAAGTGAGTCGAAATATTCAAATTCATTTCACCTCGTCAATAGTCCCGATCATATAAAGGGATTTTTCAGGAACGTCTTTGAATTTGTCTTTCAAAATTCTTTCACAACCATTCAATGCATCGGAAAGTTTCACCATCGTTCCTTTGACACCAATAAACGATTCCGTTGAGAAAAAAGGCTGTGTCAAAAATCGCTCCAGCCTCCTTGCTCGAAGCACGAGATTTTTATCGTCTTGAGAAAGCTGCTCAAAGCCTAACATAGCAATAATATCCTTGAGGTCTTCATACTGAGAAAGAGTTTTTTTGATTTCTTGTGCAAGATGGTAGTGCCTTTCACCCACGATAGCTGGGTCTAGCATCTTGGAATTGGATGTCAGCGGGTCGATAGCCGGATAGAAGCCTTCATTAGCTCGCTTGCGCGAGAGCAAAATACTCGCGGATAAATGGGTGAATATATGGACCACTGCGGGATCGGTAAAATCATCTGCAGGAACATAGACGGCTTGAATCGAGGTGATGGCTCCTGTTTCTGTGCTCGCAATCCGCTCTTCAAGGGCGGATAATTCTGTCCCCATCGTCGATTGATAGCCCAATCTCGAAGGAAGCCGACCCATAATGCCGGCAATTTCAGCGCCTGCTTGAACAAAACGGAAAATATTATCAATGAGAAGCAAGACATCTTTCTTCTCGACATCGCGAAAAAATTCGGCCATTGTAAGTGCTGAGTGGCCCACTCTAAAGCGGCAACCGGCAAGTTCATTCATTTGACCAAAAACCATGAGCATATGAGAGAGCATCCCATTTCTTTGCACCTCACGGTAAAGCTCTTCTCCTTCTCTGCACCGCTCTCCAATGCCGCAGAAAATGCTCACCCCTTTGTGAACATCAGCCGTGTTGTGGATCATTTCAGTGAGTAGAACGGTCTTTCCAACTCCTGCGCCTCCAAAAAGTCCTGCCTTACCCCCTCTTTCAAGAGGGGCTAAGACATCAATGATTTTAATTCCCGTCTCAAAAATTTCAGAAGTCGCAGATTGTCTTGAAAGTGGTGGGGGCGGCGAATGAATGGAACGCCATTCAACATCCCCGATCGGCTCTTTTTTATCGATGGTTTCACCGAAAACATTAAACATGCGAGAAAGGCACTTTGTACTTACGGGAGCTTTTAGCGGCTCTTCCGTATCTTCGACAAGTTCTCCTCTAGCCAGACCTTCATTAGAGGTAAGAGCAATCGTTCTAACGAGATCGACTTTGAGATGCTCTTGAACTTCAAGAATCATCTGCCGTTTTTTTCCTGTGCGAAGCAACGAATAAATAGCAGGCAGTGTTTCAAATTTCGCATCGACAACGTTTCCTTTTACAGAAACAACAACACCCACATTTTTTTTCTTTTGATTCATTTCGTTGAACCGCTAAAAAAATTGATTATTTTCGAGAACCAACGAGCGATTCCTAAGAGGATGGGTGAAGAGGCGCTAGAAAGGCCCTTTGGACGAGGAGTTATAAGTTGCCGTAGTAATTGATTAAGATCAGCTACTGCTGCGCACACAACGGTATCTGCTGCGCCGTAATAGACAAATAGTGTTTTGTCGATCACAACAGCTCCGCATGAATAAATCACTCCTCCTTTAAACCCTTCGTTTTCGTAGGGTAAATCGGGCTCTAAGAGTGGAACATGAGAGCGGTAGAGGATTTTGGTTGGATTGTCCGTATCCAAAATCATTGCGCCGATTTTGTATCGATTGGGATCATTCTTATCCATGGCATGGTAAAGAACGAGCCAACCTTCTTTTGTTTTGATTGGCGGAGGTCCTACACCTCGAACCCAGGTATCCCAATGAGCATCCCTTTCACTCGAAGAATAGTGGCTTCTCACGTGGAAGTTTTCATCGCAGTCAAAATCATCAAAATAATCAATCAGGATGTTTGGCGAAATGCTGTGTAAAATAGCATATTTTCCATCGATTTTTTCCGGAAAAATTACCCAATTTTTGTGCATTTCATTTGGAGGCGAGAGCAACTTTGGGGTCTGCCAATTCCAACGTTTATGAAGAAAATCATCGATGCCGATGGAGGTTAAAGCGATGCCCGGTGCCGAAGAGCTCCAGCCATTAAAAGCAGTATAAGTCATATAGATCGTATCATCTATTCTTGTCAGTCTAGGGTCTTCGCATCCACTCCAGCTGCCTCCAGAAGCATAGGAAAAACGCTTCCTTGTTTTGCTTGACCTGCTTTGACATGCGACAAGTCCGCTGCAAATGTAGATAGGCTCATTCAATCTTTCATCGATATGAATGCCATCGCGGCTTGAAGCATACCCAAAAGTCGACAAACCCGAATGTCCGATTGCGCGATACACAAGATGCACTTTGCCTTCAAGATAAAGCGCCGCCGCATTAAAAACATAATTGGATTCCCAAGGGCGATCACTACGTGGTTTAAGGATAGGATTTGTTGCTACTCTTTTTAACATGAGCTCATTCGGAAGTTTTCTTAAGTCATCACAAAAACACTGTTTTTTTGCAAAGGAATCTTAGAGGGTGTCTTAAAACTCAGGTTTCATTGATTTTGGGGCTTTTTGAGCCAATTTTTTTTGCTCTTTGAAAGGCCGGTGGAAGTTTTAGATTTCTTCGATATTTAGTGACCGTGCGTCTAGAGCAAAGAACGCCTTGAGCATGAAGGGCGGCAGCTAGCTTCTGATCAGACAAAGGGTTTTGTTTGTTTTCATGATTGATCAATTCTTTTAGCCTCTCTTTAGCAGTATGGTGAGAGATATTGCTGTTTGCTGTCGCATGAGGAAAGAAGAAACGGAGTGGAAAAATTCCTCTAGGGCAAGATAGATATTTGTCTTTGACAATCCGAGACAGCGTCGATTCATGCAGCTTAAGTTTTTTAGCTGCTTGGTGGAGAGTTAGCGGCTGAAGATCGGATGTGTTTCCTTGAAAATAATCGGATTGTATTTCAGCAACGAGTTTAACCACCTGAGTGAGAATTTGATGCCGCCGGCCAATCATTTTTTCAACCCAAAGAGCTGCGGTCTCAAAGTGGCGCATATCGGATGAATCAGAAAAGTTCCGTTTAAATTTTGGAAGAAAAGCATCGCTCAGCGTGATTCTCCACTGGCCTGCGGACCCTTCAATAAAAATCTCAGGAATGGCAGTAGGAAAAGAAGCATGTCGAAAAGGGGCAGCAGGGTCTAAACTCAAAGAAGAGAGCGTCTCTTGGATAATTGTTTGCAGCTTCTCGGTGGTGCATGAGATTTTTTGGCAAAGAATTTTATGTCGGCTATGAATAAAATCGTCATAGTGGTCATGAACGATGCGGTAGGCTATGGAATCTTTTTTGCCTTGCCGCTTAAGCTGAAGAAGGAGAGCTTCTTGCAGGCTGCGCGCGCCAACACCAGGAGGATCCAGCGATTGTAAGAGATTGAGGAGAGAAGGGTCGGTAGGAGAAGCTGCTAAAAATCCCTTCTCATCGAGGTTCCCAATGAGTTCTTCCATCCGGGTTAAATCATGGGAAGAGGAAAGAGCCTCGCGTGCTTGCTGAAGAAGATGGTGGGAGAGGGTAGGAGGGGGAGATGCAATCTGTTCAATCCAAGGAGGCTGTTCTGAATGAGTTTCAGGAAAAATAGCGGATGAGAAGAGTGGATCTAGGTGCTCTAGCACTTCAAATCCTTCAGCAGTAGCATCTTCCAACTCTTCTTCGGCCTCTTCTTCCGCAAATTGAAGAGCAGGGTTTTGTTCAATTTGCTCTCGAAGCCACTCGGCAAGCTCAGGGAGAGGCATTTCGAGAATTGAGAGCGCTTGCCGCAAAGCAAATGTTAAAACTAATTTTTGTTCTGTTTTAACTTTTTGGATTAATATGTTTTTTGTTGATCCCATTTATAATTTTGTTTATTATACTATCTGCAATAAAATGTGAAACATTATGAAATATGCGATATTTAGTTGTTCAGGGCTTGGTGATTGTTTGCTGACGCTGATCATTTCAGAAAATCTTCATCGTCAGGGGCATGAGGTCACTACGTTCCATCCATTCATGTCTGAGTTTCAGCCGTGGTTTCCTCACCTTCCAATTCGCCCCTTTTCCCCTAATTATCGAGAATTTGATCGCTTTATCGTTATGTATGAGAAAAGCACGTGGATGAAAGAGGTCCTTGACACCTGTCTTGCCAAAAGGAGAAAAGAGACTATTGTCCTGAACCCGATTGCCACCCCCAACACCGATTATCCGTATTGGGAGGAGGGACGGTTTGATGGGAGAGTTCCTTTTGCAGATAATCTTGTCACCTTTTGCCGCGATATTTTAGGTCTTTCCAGTGCAAAAAAAGCCAATGGACTGATCCTTCCCTCCGATATAAAGCTTAATGTAAAGCCAAAGCAAGTCGTGATCCATCCGACGAGCTCTAGGCCTGGCAAAAATTGGCCCCGAGCCAAGTTTTTAAAGCTAGCCTCCGCGATCGAAAAGCGAGGATATGAGCCTATATTTATCGTGTCTCCTAAAGAGCGAGCCGAGTGGCCCGAAGCGCCTCCCTTTCCCAATTTAGAGGCGATGGCCCGTTGTGTTGCAGAATCTGGGCTTATGGTGGGCAACGATTCAGGAATTGGTCATCTAGCCTCCTACTTTGGGATTCCAACGATGACCTTTTTCAAAAACGAAAGAACAGCCGATTTTTGGAAGCCGGCATTTGCTCCCAACTTTGCTCTAACCCCGAAGGGGTGGCTTCCCAACTTAAAGGGACTGCGGTGGAGAGATCGGTATTGGCACTGGGGGATTTCAGTCCACCGTGCTCTCTGTACTTTTGATCAGCTTTGCATACTTGGCCACGAGACTATGGACCCTGCGGCTTTGCGCAAAAAAGACATCGTAGGTCAGCCCAAGTGATGTCTCATAAACCCGCTCAACCATTCCAAGGCCAAAGTCCCTATGGTAAGCAGCATCGCCAACGTGAAACTCTTCACTGGAGGCTTCAGAAAAATGGCGAGGGCTGAGATCTTGGATATACTCCGAAGGGATCTCCGCAAGGAAAGAGCTTGGACGCATCATCCGCGCTGCGCCCCAAAGAAAACGGCACCTAGCTGAAGTGAGGTAAAGATAAACCTTTGCCCGCGTCAGCCCCACATAGCAGAGGCGCCGCTCCTCCTGCAGAGCAGCTTCATCCTCCTTGCTGTTCATGTGGGGGAAAAGATCTTCTTCCATACCGGCTAGAAAAACGACAGAAAATTCAAGCCCTTTTCCATGGTGGAGGGTCATCAATCGAACGGCATCCGAAGGCGGATTTTTAATATCGGAAGAGGTTTTGAGGGTCAGTTCCTCTAAAAAGTTAGCCAGGGTTCCCTGCGGGTTTTCCTGCTCCCATTCAGCTGCCTTTGAGATAAGCTCTGCTAGGTTCTCTCTTCTCTCGGCAAATGTTTCAGGATCTTCTTTTAAAAACTCCTCATACCGAGATCTTCCAATCGCTTCGGCAGCAAGGGTTTGAAGCGGCAGTTTTTGCAAGACCATCTCTTTCAAGGATAAAATCATGTTCACATACTCTTTAAGACCCTCCCATTGTCTTGGAGAGAGTTTTAGCTGAGGGCCCTCAGTTTTGCAATCGACCGCAGCAGCGCAATAATCAAAGAGAGTCATGCCCGCCTCTAGCGCCCCTTCCCGAATCTTTTGAAGCGCCTTTTCTCCGAGCCCCCTCTTAGGAAGGTTGATCGTGCGGGAGAGGGCAATAAAGTCGGCTCCTGCAAGCACAATCCGGAGCAAGGCGAGAATGTCTTTGATCTCTCGCCTCTGATAAAAGGAGATGCCTCCGATGATAACGTAGGGGATTTTTAGCTTAAGGAGTGTATCTTCAAACACACGGGATTGGAAGTTTGTCCGATAAAAAATGGAACACTCTTCCAAAGGAAAATCGGCATGATGATGGAGGATTTTACGGGCAATAAACTCGGCTTCCTGGTGATCATTTTCTGCGCAATAGAGCCCAATTTTTGCCCCTGCTTCTCGAGTGCTCCATAGATTTTTTTTATAGCGAGAAGAGTTATTTTCGATTAAAGCATTGGCTGCATTTAAAATCGTGGAAGGGCTGCGGTAGTTTTGCTCCAAAGCAATCACGACCGCCCCTGGAAAATCTTTTTCGAAATTCAAGATGTTATCGATATTGGCCCCGCGCCATGAGTAAATCGATTGATCCGGATCTCCAACAGCAAAGACATTGTGATGCTGGGCTGCCAGCAGTTGAATGAGCAGATGCTGGGCATGATTCGTGTCTTGGTATTCATCGATTAAAATGAACGACCACCTTTCTTGATAACCCTTCAGGATGTCAGGATGGGCTTGAAAAAGAAGAATCGGAAGAAAAAGCAGATCGTCAAAGTCGACAGCATGAGACTCCTTAAGCTTGCGCTGGTACAGCTCGTAGAGCGCTCCCACGACGCGATCTTCTCCAGCAACCTCTTTCGGAAGGGCAGCCCGATTTTTCGCCGCCGAAATTGCCAGCTTAGCTGTTTTTAGAAACCCTTTATCTCCCTGGACGTTCAGAGCAACCAGACACTCTTTTAAGACTTTTTCACTATCGTCTTCATCGTAGATCGTAAAGCTTTGTGAATACCCCAAATGGTGGATCGACTCACGCAAAATCTTTGCGCCTAAGCTATGGAATGTACAGGTTAAGATAAAATGACTCGAGAGTTTTTCTACACGCCTGCGCATTTCATCGGCAGCCTTATTCGTAAAGGTGACCGCCAAAATCTCCGATGAAGGGATGCCTACCGAGAGGAGATGAGTAATCCGGTAAGTGACCACCCGTGTTTTCCCAGATCCTGCTCCAGCAATGACAAGGGCCGGCCCCTCAACATGATGGACCGCTTTCTTTTGCTGCTCATTTAACTGATCAAAATCCATGAATAAGAAAAGTACCACACTCTTTCTTGGGTAGGCAAGGAGGAAAGTGAGATGGGCTTTTTGGCGGCGCCAGGCAGATTTTTTACACAACTCCTCGCAAATAGCCTAGCGGCTATTCGCTGTGGTTTGTGTAAGAAAATCTGCTCTGGCGGCGCCCAAAAATCCCTATCTCATTTTCCTCCCTGCCTACCCTTTCTTGGATAGGCAAGTAGAAAATATTTTGATTTTATTCATTTGATTTAAAATCACTAAAAGATTAGCTTTCCAAGCTTTTTAGAGGTAACTACTATGGTTTTAAAAATTAATTATACTTCAAGTATTGATTTAACAAATAATACAAATTATTTCACCAATCACCAGAAATGGAAAATCGGCTGCGGCTTAGACTCCAAAACAGGATTGTGCTGTTTCTATCTGCAAGACAGCTTTGGTATTTCCTACTGCGTCACTGAGTTCATTGTAGAAGATCTCGATCCTCAGTTTAGCAGTGAATTGAACCAGATCCACACATCTGATGAGCAGCAACAACGCATCCAAGCGTATTTAGAGCAGCGGCTGCGCCAAGCAAGCCCTTACCAGGTCCACGTCGAATCTCAAGGAGAAATGCGGTTCATCCGTTTTGGCGATTATGGACTCAAAGGAGGCGGGAAAACAAAAATACTCGCGCTTGCTGCTTCACTAACTCAAGTCGGAATAGGGATTGCCTTAAGCAGCGGCTTTTTTAAGCAAGGAAAAATGATCGGCGGGATTTTGATCAGTTCCGGCCTCAGCAGCGGCTTGCTTGCCTACAACCAAGACGAGAATGAGAGCGATTATTGGAAGGAATATGCAAAGAATTTCGGGTATGGCGTTCTAACCAGTGTTGTTTCTTATGGCACTGGATTTCTTGTCCAAGGCACAGGTCTTCTCACAAAGATCAGTGCCAAAGTTTTAGGAGGAGCACTCCAGGGCGCCGCATCGACGGCCGCTGTGATTTTTGCTCAAGAACAAAAGCTGCCCGACCTTAACAAAGTGGCTTGTAGTGCAGCTGCAGGAAGTCTTGGCGCTACCGCCAGCTTAGGAGCGGGCGCTCTCATGGATAAAGTGATGGGAGACAATGTATCTGGGGTTGCTGCCAAGGCGCTTCGAGGAGCTGTTCAAGGAGCTGCCGGTTCCATGGGTAGTAAAGCAATCACAAATTTGTTTGAAAAGAAAAGGCTTAGCCACGAGCTCCTCCAGGAGGGAATTTTAAGTGGTGTCGTCAATGGAGGCATCATGGGTCTTGAGCAAATAACTAAAAACCGTGAGCTCTACGCCGCTCAATATGAGCAAAGCAAACAAAAACAAACGGAAAGCGACCTTAAAAGCGCGCAAGAGAGCGCCGCAAAAAGTCGGCATGAAACAGAGCGTACTGAGCAGCGTTTGCAGCAAGCCGAGCAAGAGTTTCTCGCTCATCAGCAAAAGCTGCAAGAGCTCCATCAAACCCTGCAAGCGCAGCAGCAGGCTGCCGAGCAAGCCCGGCAGCAGGTGCAGCAGGCCCAGCAAATAGTCGATCAAGCAAGCAAAACAACGGCCGCAACCCATGAACAACTAATAGCAGCCCAGAAGAGACTCCACGCAGCTCAGCAAAACTACCAGACGATCTTGAAGACAGCCGACGACCATGTAAAATCGAATTTAGAGCGAGGGTTTAAGGCAAAGGTCGGCGGGTACCATCTAAAGTCGCCCGAGCAGATTAAAGAAGCCTTTTTTCGAGGAGAAAAAATCAAATGGACAAAGAGAGGAGGGCAAACAAAAACAATCCAAGTGAAGACCTCTGTCCCGCAACAACATCAGGAGGCCCAGCGTACTGTAGAGGCAGCGCAGAGCCAAGTTCGCAAGCTGCAAAGTTCTCTAGAGCAGAAGCAGGCCGCCCTAACTGCCGAACAACATCGGTTGAGCGAGCAGCAGCAAAAGGTTGATCAAGACCGCCAAGAAGTTCACGCCAACCAAGGCTCCATTGAAAAGCAGCAGCGGCATGTTGCTGAGCTCAAGACGCAATTCCTCGAGACGCAAGGACAGCTCGAAGCAGCTTTACAGAGGCAAAATTATTTAGAGTCTCTTTTTAAAAACCAGCAAGCAGCTGTTCAAGCTGCTCAAAATGTCTATCAGGAGCTTTGTAAAAGCCAAGCGCAAGGAGAGATGTATCCCATCAGACAAAAAGATCGTGCTCAGCTGAAAACTCTGCAACCCGAAAAGGTGTCTTATGTTGATTGCGGGATGAACGATCTGATCCCTCATGTGGTGCTTGTTCATGGATTAAATTGCACACAATGGGTTGAAGGAGTTGATTTAAGCTTGTCAGGAGATGATTATCAGCTATCTCTTATTCAAGGAATATTTAACTCAGATGGTACAATAGGCCACCATTTGCAGCTTGAGAAACGAGAATTCAAAGAAGGGTTAACAGATAGACCCCACATACATTGGAGTTGGAATCAGTTAGTGCAACCTCATGGTGGTACAGTTCCGAAGCCTAAATACAGCTGGGAAGGGGCCCAAATTGCTTTGCTCGAGCCTCTCTTAATATTTGAAAACTCATCCAATCAGAAACCCATTGGGGTAGCGCCTTATGATACCATTACGATAGGTTCGCATTGTCCGTCAGATAAATCGACCCTTGTTGTACCGGCGGCTCTTTTTCCTAGAGTAAAATCTTACCTAACAGGTTTCCAAGGAAAATATATTGTCTATGATGCATCAAAACAAAATATAAGATCAGCTGTTATCGATGCCCTCAAAACTTATTATTCACAAACATGGCACGTTTGTGATGAAAAAGGGCAATTGATTGGTCATGAAGTGAAACATTCAGCTTTAGGCTATGCTCCTAAAACTTACTTGAAAACGACAAACGGGCAGGTCGTCTGTTTGATACAAGAGGATGGCAAGGAGTCTGAACAACAAATTTCCAAATCTATGAAAGAATACGCTGCGTCCAAACGCTTTATTGGATTACATGCTCATTCGACAACCTACATGCTTGAAGTTGGAACTAGTGGTTATTTCCCCACTTTAAAGCAATTTACGACCCATCCTGCCATTGTCAAGAATCATCCGCTGTTTGCCGGCACCATTCAAAGCATTGAGGCTTTGGGCAGCATGGGGTCCTTGAAAGCATTCAAAGAGTTTTATGAACAACTGCTGATAAAGCATGATTCCAGAACCGGCGCGCAGTATGTTGCAGACTACATTCTCAATGAAGCGATGCATGCGGATCTTGTAAGTTTGTTCTATCAAGGGAATCCAGATACAGAGTTCGATCTCTGTGCTTTTGATTTAAGGATGATTTTTACGTCAAGTCGAGCCTATCTTATCAATCTTTTAGAGAATATCGGCCGGTCTCTGCAACTTAACCAAAAACAAAAGGCTTTTGAATTTTTCAAGCTCTATTGTTCCCAGCTTCAAGAATGTCTGCTTCATCTACAGCAGGCTAAGAAGGAGGCGTTATCACTCTCAAATTTAAATGGGGAAGAGAACAATGCGATTGAGAATAAGGAGCCGCTTTGTCTTACGGTAGCTCAAAGTGAATGGGAAAAGATTGAGATGGCCGCATCAGTCGAATTTGATCTTGGCAAAAACTGGCCTTTAAATGATCAATTTTATCTCTATGTTGATAAGATGCTTCGCACGCTGCCAACAGATGCCGCAAAATTAAGAAAATTGTATCTACAATTATCCTCCCTGCGACTTCAAGATGTCAATGATCAGAAAAAGCAATGCCACTTAGAGGTCGTTTGTAACATCATTCAATGGACCTTTCAGGAGAAAGTTTACCTTACTTTAAGAAAAGACGACCTCAGCCCAGTACTGGTAGACAGGTTATCAAAACATGAGAACTGGCTCGCAGATTACGGTCTTGAACTTGCAGACTTTACTCAATATCTTGGGGATTGCCTGTTCGACAACGTTGCAGCTCAGCTTCGCGATAGGAGTTCACTCTCATCCCAGCAATTGCGACAAAATGTGGTGAAATTCCTACACCCGCGAGAGCAAGAATATGCTTCAATGTGCAGGGACAAAGAAAATCGACTGCAGGTCGGCGATGGCATAGAGTTTGTTTCTTTTAATAGTTGGGAAGAATATCTAAGGTGCATCGCTCAGCCGCTGGTTTGGGCAACGGAACTCGAAGTTCATGCCCTTGCCTTCATGTTAGATTGTCCTATCGTTTTGATGACCTTTGGAGCCAAGCCAAAAATCTATCATTCTGGTGCAAAAAATAGCCCTCTCATCCTTCACTATGTCAATACGAATCATTTCGAATCTTGTGTGCCTTTTAAGGGGTTAACGCCGTTGGATGTTTATCCAAAGATTCGAAATGAAGAGCATTATTGAGAAAATATACAAAAGGTTTTTCCACTGTTTAGAAGTTTAAGATACTCGGGGCTATTGTGGGCGACATCCCTAGTGAAGCAGCTTATGCAAAAAAGCCCCCGCCCACGGTAATAGATAGGTCCTCCGCTTAGTAGAACACTTTGAGAGATCCCATGTTCTTCTAGACCTGTTAACTTGGAAAGGTTACAAGGGAGTTGTGTTAATCCTGAATTATTGCTGATATTGAACCCTTTTAGGTGCTGGATCCAGACGGCTCGATCTATCATTTTTCCTAAGATATCGCCTGTTAAATTCATATCACAAAAATGGAGCACTTCCAGATGCTTGAATCCATCGCTCTCGATCCACGCGTCTAGATCTTTGCTTAAGACTTGGTGATTGTGGGAGATATCCAGCGCTTGTAGATTCATGAACCCTGTTCCAATCCAACGCAATCCTTTGCCCGTCAGTTGAGGATTGACGGCGATATCAAGCCTTTGCAAATGGCTGAAATGGCCCGATTCTGCCATTTGTTTTAAATCATTATCTGTTAAATTCATATAATTGAGGTTGAGAGTCTTCAAGTGAGAAAAGCCAGTTTTCCCTAGCCATTTCAACCCTTCAACTGTCAGCCTGGGGTTTTCACTGAGATCTACTTCTTCCACATTTTTGAACCAAGGAGCAGCTCCTAACTGCTTAAGAGTATCGTCTGTTAAGTCAAGTTTACTGAGGTTGAGCTGTGTTGGAGGCTTCCAATCAGAGGTTTCTTCATCGATTTTTTTGCTGAGTTTTTTCAGATCCAGGTATTTCAGTTCATCGGAATACTTAGTAAGCTCAAGTTTTACAGGAGGATGAGCATATTTTTGGCTTTCCTTAAGTCGTTTGAAGAGCAGGTTAATCTTGCGGGTTGCTTGATTGCTGAAATATTCATAACCTTTGATTCCTAAAAGGAGCCCTGCTGTTAGGGAAGAGAAAACCGAGATGCTTCTCATGGTGAGAGGATAAGATGAAAGCGCTGCTAATCCTATTCCTGTTAGCAGTGAAAACCCAACTTGAAGCTGCAAGATGCCAGACGAATACTCTTGAAAACTGTATTTTTCGCGAAGATAAATCCGGTCGATGAGATGAGTTATTGCTGCCCCGCTTACAACGCCTCCTGCAAATACTCTTCCATAGAGACCGCAACATGAACCGGTCCCCGCCGTAATGATGTGAAGAGTCCACTTTTCCCATTGGATGGAGGAGAGTTCTTGCAGCGCCCGCCAACCTGTTGATATAAATTTTTCTAATACTTGCATCTAAATTTTTTTAAGCATATTATAACTCAATTAAATCTATTCTATCAATTTTAAAACTTTTATTGAATATGCTGTTTCAGCAGCTATGGATAAAACATGACGCCGCTGCAAGCGCTTTCTCTTAGAACTCTCGCCCAAGGAAAAGGATTCTTCTCAACTGTATTTGGGAAATATCAGGTGATGCACCTATTGAGAATAGAGCAAGGATTAAGTTGTGGGCTATGCGCACAGTTTTTTGCCGTGGGCTTTAGCTGCGGGGCAGTTGCCGCTTGGGTGATCGACAGACGTTTGAAGGAAGAAAAAAGTTTTACCGATTACCCTAAATTGATTTCGCAAACGGTTTCGCAGGTTTCCACTTTAGCGATAATGGCAATAGGAGTTTTAGCACCAATAACAGCAGGAGTTTTAGCGCCAATAGTAGTAGGAATAGCAGTCGGAGTAGACCTGCTTGCGCTAGCCGATAGAGTTAATAATATTTTTTTAACTGCCATTGGTGTCAGTATTTCCTTAGCGGCAGGGTTTGTTGCAGGGATAAAAATGGCAGAATATTCTATTGATAGAAGCGATCATCGAATCGCTCAGCTGGCGCAAGTACTTAAAAAAAAGATGGATCAGGATATTGAGTGGCGGCTGGGAGATGGCCTCGTTTTCTGTCAACTCAAACTGAGCGATTACAGCTCTTATTTTAAACGTCTTGATTTGAAAAAATTACTTATTAAATTCCAACAAGGATTTAACCCTGCGCACGGAAAAGAACCAGTATACCTGTCTCTCTCCGATATGGATTTGACGGATTCAGATCTCAAACGGCTGGGGGAAGCCGGCTGGTTTGAGGGGCTGAAAACACTTGATCTAAGCAATAATCCCCTCATAACGGCCAAAGGTTTGAGCTGGGTAGGAAATAAATGTAGTCAAACATTGGAGGGGCTGAATCTCAGCTGTACCAACTTAGCAGATGATGACCTACGACAGATGGCAGAACTGGGCTATTTTAATCAATTGGAAGGATTAATTCTTGGTGAGAACCCTCGTCTCTCAGGAGAAGGGCTTGCTTGGATGGCAGAAAAAGGATTTAAAGGGCTGAAAAGGCTAGATCTAAGTGGGAACTCGCAAGTGCTAAAGAGAGGGCTAAGAGAATGGCTAAAAAAAGAAGGATTCGAAAATCTAGAGATTCTTAATCTTAGTATGACGGATATCATAGAAGAAGACTTAGAAAAGATGATAAGAGAGGCCAAGTGGTTTAGAAAACTTAAAGGACTTGCGCTTCAACGTTGTTGTTGTTTGAAAAAATTTCCTTCTAATATTTTAGAACTAAAAGAACTTGATGATTATAGCCTTAATCGTAGGGATGCGATGCATGGTGGAAGATTTTACTTCCAAGGTCTTTTTTTTCAAGGGTGTGAAAATTTAACTTATACTCAGGAAATTCTACAATTGGACATGGCTCGCAAGGTTTTAGGGTGGGGAGTTGCCGGTAGTAAACGTTTATACGGGCTTAAATTTCCTAAAGAATGGGATCTCGAACGTGTGTGTAAATTTCACAAAGTGCCTTTTAGGCGGGAGCCGCTGATATGCGCCTTTTAAGTGGAAATCGATCATATAAGCTTCTTGTCTACAAAAGTTGATGACATCAATGCAGCGGCTTGCGCGGCTCCCCTTCCCGCACGCCTAGGTTGCCGTATCGGTGGTAGTCGTAGCTGATGGCGATTTCCCGCAGGTAGTGGAGGAGCTCGAAGCGGCCGTTGGCAAGGACAGGGGCGGCATCGAGATAGCAAGCCGATTCAGCGGCAGCAGAGTGCCATGCGGCTTTGGGCGAGGAGAGAAGGCGGACGCGCTTGAAAACACCTTGCTTCACAGAGCTCAGAAAGTGTTCTTCGCTCTCCTCGATAAAATGGAAGATTGGCATGAGGCGCTTCCACTGAGAGGTCATTTCAAGAGGTGTTTCTCCTGGAGTCCAGCTGATGTGCATCGAGGTTTCGCACAAAAGGGCTGCGGCGCAAACCCGCAAGAGATCAAGAGGAGCATCGCTGAGTTGGATCCGGAAGCAAAGACGGTGATGGGGGCGGTACTGAAAGAGATTGTCTTGCCCTAAGATACGAGACGGGTCGTGTTCGTGTTTGAACCGGTGGGCCCAGAAGGCATAATGGGAAAGGCTGCTCTCCCAGAGGGCGAGCTCTTCGGCCTTTAGAGGAATTTTGTTGAGGAGCGCTGAAAGCTTTTTAATCATCGGTGGGACATCTCCCTTTTCCTTGGGGAGGGCTTTTTGAATGGGGTGAGAGAGCTGGGCAACGTAGTTGGGCCCGCCTGCTTTTGCTCCATGCCCATAACTGCTCGCTTTACATCCTCCAAAAGGCTGCCTGCGAACGATGGCTCCTGTGAGGGTTCGGTTGATGTAGAGATTCCCTGCTTCGATCCTGGAGAGCCAAAGCGCATGCTCTCGTTCATCCAAGCTGTGGAATCCAGAGGTGAGTCCATAGGGAGTTCCATTGGCAATCTGAATGGCATGTTCTAAATTTTCAGCTCGCATCACTGCAAGAACAGGGCCAAAAAGTTCGGTTTGATGCATGAAGCTTCCCTCCTTCACGCCCCACTTGACTCCGGGAGACCAAAGGCGGGGATTTTGAGGATCTTGCTTAGGCTTTACAACCCATTCTTCTCCAGGCTCTAATGTTGTCAGGCCTCGGTGGAGCTCTTGTGCGGCCTCTCGAATGAGGGGGATTACTTTAGAGGAGGGATCCCAGGCAGAGCCCACTGTCAAACTTTCGACGGCATCTTTGAGCTGCTTTCGGAAATGGGGATCGTCGTAAACTTCCGCTTCTAAAATAGCTAAACTCGCGGCGCTGCATTTTTGCCCTGAGTGGCCAAAGGCTGATTGAACGAGATCTTTGATGGCAAGATCTCGATCAGAAAGAGCGGAGATAATCATCGCATTTTTACCGCCGGTTTCAGCAGAGAGGTCGAGTCCGGGACGCATCTTTAAAAAGAGGTGGGCGGTTGCTGTCGCTCCTGTTAAAATCACTCCATTGATGCGAGGATCTTTCACAAGCTTGCTGCCGACCGGGTCATCTTCGCAATTGATAAACTGCAGCGCTTCCTTGGGGATCCCGGCTTCCCAGAGCGCATTCACAAGAATCCACCCTGATAAAACAGCTTCAGGCGCAGGTTTGAAAAGGACGCAATTTCCAATCGCGAGCGCAGCTAAAATGCCCCCGGCAGGAATCGAGATAGGAAAGTTCCAAGGAGGAGCGACGAGGTAGGTCCCTTTCGGTTTCCACTCAATATCGTGGCACGATGCCATTTTCATGAGGCTTCGTTGGTAGTATTCTGCAAAGTCGATGGCCTCTGAAATTTCTGGGTCCGATTCAAGAGCTGTTTTCCCGCCGTCTGCCATCATAACGCCGGTGAAATCTCCTCGCTTTTGCCTTAACATGCGAGCCGCTTTGGCCAGTAGCTCGCTCCGGTGCTCTGGCAAGGTAGAGCCCCATTTGGGCTCATAGGCTTTTGCAATTTTGAGAGCTTCATCGACTTGAGTCCAATCGGCAAGAGAGTATCGATAGAGAGTAGACTCAGGGTGAGAAGGGTCATCACCTGTGCCTTGAGGATCTGTTTGATGATAAGCTTTTCCTCCGATCACGCAGGGGATTGGTTCAATTTTTTTCTCTTTCCACTTGAGGGTGATTTGTTCGACCCAAAGCCGATTATGGGGGAGAGAAAAATCGGTATCCGATTCATTTTCGAAAGGTTCATTGAGATCGGTTTTTACGACTTCTTCAAGCCGATTTTGATGGCGGCGTGGGCCTAGAGGAGCCGTTTGAATTTCGGCGCATCCGAGCGAGAAAATGCGGACCTGCTCTTCCCATGCCGGTGCATTCGGGATGAGATCAAAGATATGTCTTAAGAAATTTTCTGAACCTGTGTTTTCATCAAGCCGTCGAATCAAATAAGCGACAGCGCTTTGAAAATCGGCTTTGGTCGCGATGGGACAATAGAGCAAAATGTCTTTTGAAAGTCGTTGAACAGCGCGCCTAACATGGTCTGCCATTCCTTCAAGCATTTCAAAAGAGACTTGTTTTTCGACTCGATACTCTGCTCGGAGAAGAAGAGCATAGGAGATATCAAATAAGTTATGGCTTGCAACGCCCAAGTGAACCGCTTTTGCATGGTCTGGAAGGCAGCCGTAGATCACCATCCGTTTATAGTTGGCGTCGACATCGATTTTATCTCGATAAGGAGCCTGAGGCCATCCACGAAGAGAAGCCTCAAATTGCTCCATCGCAAGGTTGGCTCCTTTGACGATCCGAATTTTAATAGGAGCGCCTTTATTTCTGACTCGCTCCATCGACCACTCGGTGAGCTCTTTTTGAAATGCGTGGGCGTCTGGAAGGTAGGCTTGAAGGACAATTCCGGCTGAAAAATCGTGGAACTCCGGTTCGCTCAGAACTTTTTTAAAAAGATCGACAGTGAGCCTTAAATCTCGGTACTCCTCCATGTCCAAATTGACAAACTTGGGCACCTGTGTTCCATCGGCCCGAGTGAAATGATTCGACTTCGCAACACGGTAAAGTTCTCGGAGGTGGCTGGCCAAAATATCCAAGGTTTTGTTCCACCCTAGTAAATTGATTTGTGAAAAGATTGTGGAGATCTTAATCGACACATACTCGATATCCTTCTGCGTCAGATCATGGAGATAGACTTGAAGGCGGCTTTTCGCCTCTTCTTCTCCTAAGATTGCTTCGCCAAGGTGGTTCAGATTAAGGCGAACCCCTTGCGCCCTGCGAAGCCGCATGTGTTTGGAGAGAGCCTTTTTCTCCCCAGGTAAAATCACCGTGCTTGTCTCTCGACGAAGAACCCAGGTTGCCAGCGGCACAAGAAGTGGAGCAAGCGGTTTTCCAACGAGTCGAAACATCGAAAGAGCGAGCCGCTTTGACCATCCCAAATATCGAGGGACTCCAAATTTTTTAAGCAGATAGACCATTTGATAGGCAACCCTTTTGGGGACATGGCTCCGAAAACATTCATCGGTCATCCGAGTCGTAAACACTTTGCCGCGGGGATCTTGCATCATCCGCGCCAGCTCCCGTTGTTTTCGCTTCTCTTTTGGAGTTTGGATACGGTTTGCTTCATTCAAGAGATGAGCGGCCAGTTCAACAGCATACTTCTGCCGCTGCCCGAGGGTTAAAATTTTCCCCTCCACAGAATCAATGAGCTCTAGGGCTTCTTGTAAATGAGGGGATAAGGGCAACATCTTGTCTTGCATCGGCTTCTCCTTGAGAGACTGCTATCGATTGTTTTCATATCAAAACCCAACCTTATGACAAATCTTTTTTTAAAAAGTTTTGAATTTTTGGAGTTTTCTCCTCCTTGTTTTCTTTTATGTTTTTAGCTATGTTTCGGATTACAGCATCAATTACAAATGTGAAAGTCAAATGGAGGTCAAATGCACATCAGATCAAAGAAGCTCCTGTATTTTACAGCAGCGTTCACTCTTTCATTAGGCACCTCTTTTGCAACGGTGACACCTTATATCGTTACGACGGGTACTGATTCCAATACAACAACAGGGGGACAGTCGGCTCCTTATTTGGATCTTCGGTATGCTTTAAATCAGATTCTCAATAACCAGGCTCAAGGCTTATCCAATGGTCCCTATGCAATTACCTTTGATTTTTCCGATGGCTCTACGCAGGTAACCTTAGAAAATATTCTCCCTCCGATCAATCTATTTTCTTCCGATACCATCACGATTGGTAATCCTTCAGGATCTACGACGATTGATGGAAATGGCCACCGACCTTTTTTTATTAGGCAGGGCAGCAATATAACATTACAAAACCTGGCGATTGAAAACTCTACAGCTCAGGGAGGCAGAGGGGGCGTTGAAGGTGGCGGAGGCGGGATGGGAGCGGGAGGCGCTGTTTTTGTGGATGGAGCTACTGTTACCCTCAGCAATGTGACATTTTCTTCTAATAGTGCAAGCGCAGGCCGTGGGGTTAGGTTCTCGGGGGTTGGAGGGGGTGGTGGTGGTGGGCTTGGTGAAAATGGAGGGGCGACTAATGGTGGCTTAGGCGGAGGCGGAGGCTATAGTGGTATTGGTGGCACAGGCCAGATGGGCGGTGGCGGAGGAGTTGCGAATGGAGGGAATGGAACTGCCTCTGGCGCTGGAGCAGGAGGGGGTGGAGCCATCTTAGGAGCGTCGGGAGGGAATTCAAATGCTGGCAATGGACAGACTGTAACTGGTTATGTTTTTGGGGGTGGCGGAGCTGCTCCTGCAACCGCTACCAATGGCGGCGCTGGGGGAGGAACAAGCCCAGGAGCTCCAGCAACATGGGCAGGCGGGGGTGGCGGTTATTCCGGCTCAGGCATCAATGGCGGTGCCGGAGGAGGCGGTGGCGGCCAAGGTGATTCTGGCAGTGGAGGTAATGGGGGTGCTGGCGGCGGCGGTGGTGGTGGTGGTACGAATGGACTTAATTCTGGCTCCGGTGGTTATGGAGGAGGAGGGGGGGAGGAAGTCTAGGAGGAACCGGAGGCTTTGGCGGCGGTGGTGGCGGTGGTGGTAAGATGACCTCAGGATCTGCTCAGGGGAATGGTGGTTTCGGTGGAGGCGGGGGAAGTTGCAGCCTCATAGGGAATGGTGTGATTAGTGGCAATGGCGGCTTTGGGGCCGGTGGCGGGGATGGAGGTGGTGGACTCTATACCCCGGGCAGCGGTGGCACGGGAGGCTGCAACGGTCTAAACACCGCTGGAGGAGATGGAGGGGCAATGGGGGGCGCTCTTTTCGTCAATACGGGAGCGGTAATCTTTCAAGGAAATTGCTCGGCGACAGGAAATAGCGTCACCGCAAATGGAGGCGCAGGTGCATTTGTCGGATCTGACATCTTTGCGGTCACTGGCGCTACCCTTACATTTGCTCCGGGAACCGGGAATACCGTAATGCTAGCTGGAACGATTGCAGATGATAGTCTTAATTCCATCCCTTCAGGGAATTCTTGGCAGCCAGGAACAGGGACTGGTCTCTCCCTTACAATGCAAGGGCCAGGAACCCTTGTTTTGAGCGGAGCCAATACCTATGCAGGGGTTACAACGGTAACAGCTGGAAGGCTCTCTGTGAATGGATCCATTCAAGGAGGCGTCTCAGTAGCCTCTGGTGCAACCCTTGGAGGGACAGGGACCATTTATGGAGGAGGCTCTATCTTTGGAACGCTCTCTCCAGGCAATTCCATTGGAACCATCACATTTGATACCTCAAGCGGTCCTTTAACGTTAGAGAGTTCTTCTATTACAAATATCGAGATCGATCCCACGACGTCTTCTGAAATCTTGGTAACAGGCAGTGGAAGTGTAGCGCTTGGGGGGACTGTGAATGTCACTCAGGATGCAGGAAGCTATCCCGCAGATATGCGGTATACGATTTTGGAAGGCTCTTATACAGGAGAGTTTGATCCAGCTGTCACAGGAGGACTTCCTGGGTATACGTTTAGACTCTCTTATGCACCGAATTTTGTATATCTTCTCTATGGGAATATAATGCCCCCTCAAATCTCAACAATAAGCCTCTCTGGCAATAGCCTGAAGGTAGCAAACTATTTAAACAACTATGCATCCAGCTCTACTATTGAGCTTTTCGACGGGTTAAGTGCAGGCGCATTGCAAAATGCAATGGAAAGAGTCTCTCCATCTAGAAATGCCTTTAGCGCCTATATCACCCAGCAGACAGCGTTTTCTTTGAGCAAAGACCTTAGCTGGCACATAGATGCGCTGATCACAGCACGCGAGAGATCTTCCCAAAAAGAGTTCGTGGCAGAACTATTTGCCGATGCGTCCAATCAGATTCAACCCCCCGTCAAGAGTTTAGATAAGAGTAAGCTCTCTGCATGGATCTCAGGCTTTGGAGAATATGCCCATCAAAAAGCTGAGATGCAAAACCCCTCGTTTAACTACCACTCTCAAGCTGTGCTTGGAGGAATTGATTACTGTGGAGAAAATCGAGGGATTGCAGGGATTGCGCTTGGGTTTGTCCATACCCGCTACACAGAAGATCACAATTTCGGACATGGCAACATCAATGGCTATGTTGCAAGCCTCTATGGAAATGCTTTTGCAGGTAATTTCTACTTTTCTCCCGCCGTTTGGGGAATTTTTAATGAAACAGAGAACACAAGAGATATTTCCTTTTCTGGTTTTTCTAAAAAAGCAAAAGCAAATATCTTTGCCTGGCAGCTGGTTCCCCATTTAGAAGTGGGCTACGATGTAAAATTTTCTTGGGGAGATGTGATCCCCTTTTTGGCTGTAGACTGGGCGATTAACTGGCAAAGAGGTTATCAAGAGAGAGGATCAGCTCCCTTCAATGCGAGAGCAAAAGCCTTGAGTAATTCCATGGTGCGCAGTGAAATAGGGCTTAAATTTTGTGAGAAATGGGAGCGCTCCTGGGGCGTTTTCTTCTTAAGAGAGAAGGTCAGCTATGTATTCCAAAAACCGTTTGCAGCAGATACAGTCACAACAGCGCTTACCGGCATTCCAACGGCCTTTACTGTGAGCGCTCTGAACCAAAATCTCAACCTTGGAGATGTAGGGCTCGACTTTGCTGTCGCAATCGGCAAGAAAAAACCCACTTCAATCAACTTAGGCTATGAAGCGGAATTTGGTTCCAAATACTGGTCTAATCAGTTTATGCTTACCGTTGGAAAGGACTTTTGAAGGGAAACTCTTGAACGAAGAATTAATTGGGAGAGCGATCCGAGAATGTCTCAAAAATGGCGATTCAGAAAGCGTGTATGATCAGTGAAGAAGTTTTCTTATAGACAGCTTCTAAGATTGAGAGATTTGATCCCTAAGAACGTATGGATCTAAATCGATATCATCGCCCCATGTTAATGTATCTGTCTTTGGATCAACCCGGACTTGATTGAAGAAATCGATAGATTTCCAAGCTTTAAAGACCCCTTTGCCAACTAAATTGCTTAAATTGATTTTGCCTTCTAAGCCATCATCGAAGCGAATCCAAACATGGTAATTTGGCAAAGCTTTGCAAGCGACTACCTTGGCCCTTTTGAATCCCATGACTCCACATTTATTGGAGAGGGGGAATTTTTTGTAGTTTTTTATTAGCTGCAGCATAGTTCCAATCCTCCATTAATTGATTTTGATGGATCTGAGCCCATTCCAGCACCAGGCTTAAAGCCCGTGGAGGCAGTTTTCCTTTTAGTACTCCCAGAGGAGAGATTTGTATTAAAATCTCATCATCTCCATACCTCGCATGAAAGTGAGGCGGAGCATGGTCATTATAATACATCAAAATCAGAATACCAAAAAACTCTGAAATAGTCGGCATACGTTGACTTAAGATTTTTTATGGATGACAAAATGCTAAGCTAATCCTTGGTTTTTTTCTATACTAAGGTTTTGAGTACATCGAATTGACGTTATTGGGGTGTGTAAGTAATCTTTTGTGAGGAGAGCTTAGACATGGCAAAGATGATGCAGTTTAATGAAGATGCTTTGAGGTCGATTCTGCGAGGGGTCAAAACGCTTGCAAGAGCTGTTAAAGTTACCTTGGGGCCAAGAGGGCGAAATGTCGTCATTCAGCAAGAAATGGGAGGCATTGTATCGACAAAAAAAGGGAGGATTGTTGCCCAAGAAATTGTCCTGAAAGACAGGTTTGAAAATTTAGGAGCTGAACTTGTTAAGGAGGCCTCCTCAAAAACGGTCGACCGGACTGGAGATGGGGCAGCCACTGCCATCGTTTTAGCAGAGGCGATTTATACCGAAGGTGTCAAAGCTGTTATAACGGGTGCAAATCCGGTCCAAATTAAGCGCGGAATTGATAAGGCTGTGGCTGAAATCTGCCAAGCTCTCAATGAACTTGCGACAAAAATCGAAACGAAAGAAGAATTCCGGAACATTGCAACGATATCTGCAAATAACGACTCAGAAATGGGATCTATCATTGCAGAGGCCTTAGAAAAGGTGGGGAAAGATGGGATTGTAACGATTTCTGAAGGAAAAGGAATGGATACAACCGTTGAGATTGTTCATGGGATACAACTGGGCAAAGGGTACCTCTCTCCTTACTTTGCGACCCATCCTGAAAAAATGACGGTTGAGCTCGATGCTCCTGCTATTTTTATCACCGATAAAAAAATCTCCTTGATTCAAGAGATCGTTCCCATTCTTGAAAAGATCATGGAAAAGGGGCCCCGCCCTCTGCTCATCATTGCCGACGATGTCAATGGAGAGGCGCTTGCGACGCTCGTCATTAATAAAATTAAAAAAGGGATGTCCATCTGTGCTGTGAGAGCCCCAGCCTTTGGAGAAGAGCGCGCAGCTCTCTTGCAAGATCTTGCGATTTTAACTGGGGCAACGGTGATTTCGCATGAGGTTGGACTTGCCCTCGGTGATTTTGAAGTTTCCATGCTAGGTTCTGCGAAGCGGGCGGCCATTGGAAAAGAGGAGACAACCCTCATTGAAGGGGGAGGAGATCCTAAAGAAATTCAGAAGCGGGTTATAGAAATTCGGGCAGAGATGAACCGCTTGGGGCTAGAGGGACAAAAATTAGAACATCGTCTAGCCAAACTAGGGCAGCGCGTCGCGATCATTCGAGTGGGGGCAGCCTCAGAGCTCGAAATGAAAGAGAGAAAAGATCAATTTAAAGATGCTTTAAGCGTTGTTCGTGCGGCGGCTCTTGAAGGGATTGTTCCTGGAGGAGGTGTAGCCCTTCTACGTGCTGTAAAAGCGCTTGACATCCTCACTTTGCAGGAAGGGGAGCAAATCGGCGTTGATGTTGTTCGTCAAGCCTGTTTTGCTCCGATCACTGTAATTGCCGATAATTGTGGAGAGGCTGGCAATTTGATTGCTGAGAAAGTTTACGAGCGGCAAGGAGCGTGGGGATACAATGGCTTAACGCGTGAGCTTGCAGACCTCGCAAAGGAAGGAATCTTCGATGCTGTGCAGGTCCCCAAAAGCGCGCTTCTCTTTGCAGCCTCGATCGTAGGAACGCTGCTCAATGTTTCTGCGCTTGTGGCTCATTCATCCGAGCCCAAGTCCAAAAAATCAATGCCTTCCATGGACGATACGTTTTAATAAATTTTTGAGTTGTGGTTTTAGGGCGGTCGATAGTATTGTAAAATGCACGATTTTACCAAAGGATGTTTTATGTCTTTAGTAAGCTTAACAAAACAGGATTTGGTGCATGGTTTGTGGAATGGTTTGTCTGTCCTGAGTCACTATGGGATGGGACTCGGGACCGCTCGTCTCGTGGACTTCTATGTGAAAAAGCTGATTAAGAATGGACAAATCAATCGGCATATTGCGCCCCTTTGTGCTTTTGGAATGGGCACCATGGCTTCAGTTGTTCTTGCTCCCAAAACACCTTTAGTAAGTTTTAAAGGACGGAAAGTCATAGAGATTGTGATATTTCAAAGCATTGTCAATGCTTTAATTAATTTTGTTATAAAAAAAAAGATTTATATTCCCCTTGTTGTTGGTGAAGGGGCTGCGGTTGGATGGCTGGGTTCACGGGGTTTAATGGTATATGGATTTGTGGGAGCCATACACGGATCGTTTTGGGCCACTTTCTGAGACGTCTCAATCAAGCGCCAATTCAAAAAAAAGCAAATAGGATCTTGGCTGTATCATAGCCATCTAAAAGCGCTCTCACTTTCCTCCCCGCCGGCTCCAAAAGGCGGGGGTTAGGACGACGAGGAGGGTCAAGTACTCCAACCTGCCCAGCACCATCCAGAAAATACAGACAAGTTTAGAAAAAATGGGGAGGAAGGCGTATGATCCAGTGATCCCTAGCCCTCCCAGATTAAGGCCGGTGTTATTGATCATGCAGCTGATGATCCCAATCGATGTCAGCGGGTCTTGGTGATCAAGGACGAGAAGATAGGTCCCAAGTCCCACGAATAAAATCACGATGCAGAAGAATGTGAGGACAGACGTGATGGTTTTGGGGGGAATTTCTCGCTCGCCAACTTTCATGACGCGCACGACTTCAGGGCGGAAAAGAGTTTCAATTTTATGCCTGATTGCCTTCATGACAATGAAGTACCGAATGACTTTAATTCCTCCTGTTGTCGATCCCGACATCCCTCCGATAAACATCAAAATGACCATGAGCAGCTGGCAGGAAAAGGGCCATAAATCATAAGTCGTGAGTGAAAATCCGGTCGATGTTTGTGCAGAGATGGCCATAAACGATCCATGCTGAAGAGCCTCATTGAGTGTAAAGCGGCTAATAGAGCCAAAGTGAGGTGTATTCCAGAGGTTTAACGACATGAGAAGGCATCCGCCTACAAGCAAAATCAAATAGAGGAAAAATTCTGGTTCATAAAGTCGGTTAAATTTTCTCTTAAGACAATGAAAATAAAGGGTGAAGTTGAAACTTCCCAAGAGCATAAAAAGAGCGATAATCCAAGGGGTTGCAATGCTAGGGTACGCTTCAAGACCTAAATTTGTCGTGGTAAAGCCTCCTGTGGAGATTGTGGAAAAGGAGAGCGTGACGGCGTCAAAAAGAGAGATGGAAGAATTTGTGAACATAAGAAGAGCTGTTTGCACTACCGTCAGCCCCAGATAGATTTTCCAAAGAAGGCTTGCTGTTTCCTTGATCCGGGGTGTCATTCCTTCTTTAGAAAGGCCCGGCACCTCATTTTCGAACAAAAACTTCCCTCCCATGGAGAGGGCAGGAAGAACAGCGATAAAGAGAACGACGACTCCCATTCCGCCGATCCACTCCATAAAAGCTCTCCAAAACAGGAGTGGTTTTCCAATTGCTTCGATTCCCACTTTGAGGACTTGGCCTGTGACTGAATCTTTAAGAGGAGCTACCGTTCCATAAAAAGAGTAAACCATGGAAGGATCGAGCGGATGCCGAACGCATGCCGGGATTTCAACTCCCGCAGAGTTGTACTCTTTAGGAAATAAAATCGTCACCCCCGTTGTCGTCAGCCCTGACATCGACTCAAAATAGGCATCGATAGGGTGCTTCAAAACACCTGTGAATAAAAACGGGCAAGCTCCGATGCCTGCTGTGAGAAGCCAGATGAGGACTACAACCAAAATGCTTTCCTTTCGATAAAGAGGCCGGCAGGAGCCCTGCCCTTTCCATCGGAAAAAAAGTCCGCAGATTGCAGCAATGCCAATTGTCTCTAAAAAGGCAACAGTTGCAGATGTTGAAAGATAGGTGTTGTTTTGAAAGATGAACTCATCTCCCACAGAAACGGCCAGCGGGATCAGTAAAATGGCTGCAAGATAAAAAAAGTATCGTCCAAGGACCTGGCTGATTTCACGGCTTAATAACCTGAATTTTGGATTCATTTCACAGAATCGGGGCTGCAGATGACGATAGCGGTATCTCCGGGGGATAAAACGGTATTTCCTTTAGGAATCACAATTCCTTTTTTATTTTCGATCATGGCGATGATAAAATTGTTTGGAAGAGTGGGCTTGAGGTCTGCAAGCGGGGTGCCGGCGAGGCTAGAGTTGGAAGAAATTTTCAACTCCATGATTTGGGCTTGATTGTTGTAAAGAGATGCCACATGGGTGATCGGGTTGCTCGCTAAAATAGCGTGAATCTGCCTGGCAATACTGGCTTTTTCTGAGAGAGCATGAGAAATTCCCAATTGTTTCAAGAGAGGAAGAGAGCTTTCATCTGAAATAATCGCAATCACTTGTTTGCATCCCGCCTGCTTCGCAAGCGCTGCGGCTAAAATATTTGTTTCGTGAGATTGTGTGCAGGCAATGAAAAGGTCGGTATGATCCACTCCTTCTTCTTGTAAAAAGGCATAATCTGTTCCATCGTGGTTTAAAACGGTTGCAAAAGGGAACAGTTTAGCAAGATGGAGGCACTTCGCCTCATCTTGTTCAATAATTTTGATCCGAATCTTTTGTCCCTCTAAAAGTTTACAGAGATGAAACGTCACTCCTGAGCTTCCAATGAGTGTAACCGAAGAGATCGTGGTTTTTGGGATCCCAAAGTCATCTGAAAGCGAGCGCATCACATGCGCCTCTCCAATGAGGGTTGCCTCATCTCCTGGGAGAAGATAGTCATTCCCTTTTGGGAAGATCAGTGTTTCTTGTCCATTTTGAAGTTTGCGTCGAATCAGGCCAATGAGCAGATGGTCGTCAAGGTGAGCGGTCGCGAGAGGTACACCTGCCCGTTTAAAATTGTCCGGGATCGTCACCGTTCTCATTTGAACAGAGCCAAGGGCAAAATTTTCGATCATTTTGTTCTCAGGGTAGGCGATATACTTGAACAATTCATGAGCTAGGGTGAGTTCTGCTGCCAAAAGATAATCGACAAAAAATAATTGAGAGAACTCCAAACGGCGATAGTCTAAAAAAGCATTTTGCCGAATCCGGGCCACCGTCTTAGGATATCCCAAATTTTTGGCAATCGTGCAGGCGACAAGATTGGTTTCATCGTGGCTGCTCATAGCGATAAAAAGGTCAGGGGAAAGATCTGTCAGCTCTTCCAACACTCTCCAATCAGTTCCAGATCCCAGGCGCGTTGCGACATCGGCAGATCTCGCTATTTTTTCAAGCGCCTTGGGGTCTTGATCGACCACAACGATATCATGCTCCTCTTCTGCAAGCGTTGCTGCAAGAAAAGAGCCAATACTTCCCGCACCTAAAATAATAATTTTCATAATCCCTTTATTATACCAAGGATAAAAGGTAAAGTAAAGGTTGATGCCGCATGCCTCAACTCTTACTCAGTTAAAAATTTTAAGTGTATCCCATACGGGGGGGGATTTTGATATTCAAGCGCTTAGAGTGGAAGTATTAAGTAATTTTTTTTCTAGGTTACAAGAATAAAGTAAAGCTTGCTGAAAATCGGTTTCTATCCGACACTTATCTCTTTTCCTGCACCGGTAGCTCAGCTGGATAGAGTACATGGCTACGAACCATGAGGTCAGAGGTTCGAATCCTCTCCGGTGCGTATGCTATTAAAGATTTTCACGGCAGGGCCTGTCGAAACCCACTGTTATCTTATAGGGTGCCCTGAGACGAGGGAGGCGGCTGTTATCGACGCTCCTCAAGGGGCTGCCTCCTTGGTTCTGAAGGAGGTAGAACAGCGGCAGCTGACGGTGAAAATGATTCTAATCACCCATTCTCATTGGGATCATATCGCCGATGCAGCTAAGCTTAAAAAAAAATTGAATGCCCTGCTCTATATTCACTCTGCCGATCAAAACAACTTGCTAGAGCCGGGATCAGATGGCCTTCCCCTTTTTTTCCCTGTTGAAGGGGTCAAGCCTGATAAGTTTCTGAGAGAGGGAGATCGACTTTACGTCGGACGCCTTGAAATCGATGTGATTGAGGCGCCAGGGCATACCCCCGGGGGGATTTGTTTATGGCTAGCAAAGGAAAAAGTGTTGTTTTCGGGCGATACCTTGTTTCAAGGATCGATCGGCAACCTAAGCTTTCCGACGGCAAATCCCTCAAAGATGTGGAACTCTTTGAAAAAACTTGCTAAACTGCCACCTGAAACAAAGGTTTATCCGGGACACGGAGCTTCCACGACAATAGGAGCTGAAAGTTGGCTTGAAAACGCTCAAACGATTTTTGGAGGATATACCCCAATCCGTTGAAAAATTGGCATTTGGGCTGCGTCAAAGCCCCGGGGTTCGATCATCGCAAGTGGGTCCGTATTGGATTAATACTGAACCACTTGCGATGATCGAACCCCGGGGCTTTGACGCAGCCCAAATGTCAATTTTTCAACAGATTGGAGTATAAAAATGATAAATTTATTGATTGGAAAAAAGGCGCCTTTTTTTAAAGCGCCGGCGGTTGTTGGAGGCGTCATTGAAAACGACTTTTCTCTTGAGGCGTTTAAACAATCGTATGTGGTTTTCTTTTTCTATCCCCTTGACTTTACTTTTGTATGTCCCACAGAGCTCCATGCTTTTCAGGAAGCTCTCCCTTTCTTCAAAGAGAGAAATGGTGTTGTCATTGGATGTTCTGTCGATAGTATCTATGCTCATTTAGCTTGGCTGAATACCCCTGTTTCCAAGGGAGGAATCCAAGGGATTACATATCCTCTTGTGGCTGATTTGAATAAAACGATTGCACGAGATTTTCAGGTCCTCAAAGAAGATGCAGGGATTGCTTATCGAGGACTTTTCATTTTAGATCGTGAAGGAATCGTTCGGCACCAGCTTGTCAATGATCTGCCTTTAGGCCGGTCTGTCGAAGAAGCGCTCCGAACTCTCGACGCTCTCATTCAGCATGAAACACATGGCGAGGTATGTCCTGCCAATTGGAAACCTGGGTCAAAGGCCTTAAAACCAACGCAGCAGGGACTAGAAACCTATTTTGCTGTTAAATAATCGTACAAATCTTTTTGAGAGACGATGAGAAGACACTCATGAAGGTGGCAAATGGCAGTCGTCGCCTGAATAATCTCTTCATCACCGACACCTGGAAGGCAGATCGCCAAGAGCTCTGAATGCAAGGGTGTTTTTTTAAGCCATTTGAGGCCGGTCATATAGTCTGAAAAGCTAAAACCCTCTTCTGCGACCCGAAAATAAATCAAACTGCATTGAAAAAGAAGGACCCGAACAGCGTAGTGGATTCCCTCGCTTTGCTCCGGAGGATGCCCCAATTGATCAAAGAGTTGATCAAGGGAGGCAACAGACATTGGTTGACCGATGACCCCTTTTTCCGCTGCCCCAAAAAGAAAGAGTGTTTTCCGATCCATAACTTCTTCATACACATATAAAAATTATTTTAAAGTTTATTTTGAATAAACAACTGAGGTATGACTTTAAGAGACTGTCTATGGAGCCAGTTTCAGTCGATTTTTGGGATTATTTTGGCCAATTTTTGATTCATTTGTTGGGGGCAATATCAACTTTCGTATATTGCCCCCAACAGACAGTCTCTAAATAAGAGGTATTGGTATGCGAGCCGTTTTAGCCTTTATTTGCTGCTGGACAGCAGCTCTTTGCGCTGTAGAGATCCCTTTAGATGAGCACCTCATCTCTGCATCTCTCAAAAAAGGGATCGAGGTTTGGTTTAAGGTGCAGACCCCCTCTTCCCACATTGCCTGCCGTTTTGTCAGCCAAGATCCTCTGATAGGAAGGCCTCATATTTTCGAGCTCGATTGCCCTACAGAGGTTTTTGAAGATGAGCTTCCAAGTTTTTTAGACTATTGTGAAGAGGAAACCCAAAAACAAGGGGAAGTGCTTGTAGGATTTGTAACTGTAGGATCGATGAATTTCGAAGGGTTGCAGCTATTTCTCTCGGAGAGGTTAGGTCAAAAAGAGTTCAAAGAGGAGAGCATCAGTGAAACGATCCAGCTATGCCCTTCCAAAGAGATTTCCCACATGGATCTTGTGCTGAGCTATCCGACGACCTTTCCTGCGCTTCAAACAGACCGCGATCTAAAAAAATTATGGATTTTCTACTTGCTTCAAACAATTGTAGAGAGTCGCTTTAAGCAGGCTGCAACAAGTGTCGATGGAGTCTGGATTGCTCCTTCTGAGACAAAGTATTTGCTCCCCGCCCTTTCGGTGGTAGGGCATGGAATTGAAAATGTGGAGTCGGGAAGAGAGCTGAGGCTTTTAAAGAGCTTCCTGGCAGTGATTCAAAACCTGAAAGAACAAGGGTTTTCAGATAGCGAGCTTGCGGCTGCGAAATCAAGGTTACAAAAGCATCTTCAGCGGTTTTACCGAATCAAACCAGACCATGAAGCCCTTGCTGATTATTACGCCTCCTATTTGGCTGCAGGAATCCCCTGCCCCGATTATTCGGCTTTTATGGCGCTCTCTTTGCACATGATTCCTGAGATTGAAATGGCCGATGTTTATGAAGTCTTAAAAGAGTCTTTGCTAGATGATACGCGGGAAGTCGCCGTTCGGTTTCCTTCTCAAATTTCCTTGACAAAAGAAGAGATTCGAAACACTCTCAACCAGTTTTCAAGCGACCGCTTGGTTCTTCAGCAAGAAGGCAGCAAGGTTGTCTTAGAGGAAGGGAAAGACCCGTTTTCTCAGCTGATCATCACAGAGGATGAACAGCGGATGATCCGAGCAGTCATTGACACAGTCGCTAAAAAGAGCCCAATTAAGCTCGCGTTTATCAGAGGCGAACTTGAAGCTAAGAGAAAGCTGCTTTTTCATATCCATCCACTCCGATCGCTTGCCTCTATGTTTTCTGATCCTCGGACGAAAGAAAACATCGCTGAAATAAGAAGTAGTTTTTTAAAATGGAGAAATTTCATTGGCGATTTTTCAGAACGGATGAAACAAGAGCATGGCCAAAATAACTTAGAAGTCTATATCCCGGGCTTTTGCCAAGCTGTGAAAGCCAATCCAGATCAAGTTCGAACTTGCATCAATAATCGAGATTGGGAGGGACTTGTCAAATATCTGCTGCGATTAAATAATTCTTAATAGAGCCAGTTGCAAAACTCGCTTTGGAGGCTAAATTCGATGATTTTGCCGCTGGGTCCTTTTCTCCGCAAATTGACATACTCGACTCAGAGTAGGCGATTTGCAGAGAAAAGGAGCCAGTGGCAAAAGCGCGGATTTGGCCCCAAATTGGAGTTTTGCAACTGGCTCAATAGAAATAAATAGCCATTTTTGATAAAATGTCTTCCAATAAAGGGAGGGAAAATGGCAACGAATAGCGGTGTGATTAATATCCAGAGGGTGGTGCCTTCATTTACATCTTTCAATCCTTCAAAAAACACCTCTTTACTTGCAAAAATTAATTGGGTATTTGGAGCCTATCTGACTGCAGCCGTTTCTTACTGTGTGTATAATCTATACAAAGCTTATCAGCTGAAATGCCATACCTCTTTTGGATTAGACAGCAGACTCAAACTTGCTAAATGCAAGGCGCTGCTTGCCGAAGTTGAAGAGAAGAAGAAAAAGAGTGAAGATATTCAACCTTTGCTTCAAGAATGTGAAGCTCTGCTAGCTTCAATCACTGGTAAAAAGGATGTCTCTGATAAAAACGAATGTCTGGTAAAGCTTGCTGAGCATTACGCAAAAGATCATCCAGACAGCTCTTTTAAAATTTCCATGGGGATTACAGACTCTTTTGCGCTCTTCAAAATGGCCCAAGGACTTCAAAAAGAGCGCCCTGATTCTAATCGTGAGAAACTCGAGTCGCTTTTTACTCGAGCTTTTCAATTACGTATTAAAGAGATCAAGAACCCTCCTCCTAAATCCAAATTTTATGTAGGCCATGTGGTGAATTTACTAAAGTTTGCCAAGGCTTTCCATTCCCTTCAAATGGATGGATCAAAAAACGAAGCTTTGGAAAAGGCCATGAATCTTGCAAAAGCTTTAGAGGGGCCTTTGCTTCAATTGCAAGCCTTTTATCAAATTGCCGAATATTGCCAAGAAATGGGAAATCAAAAAGGAGTAAATTTTTCTATTGAGGAAATACTCAATCTTAGTCAATCAGGTAAAATCTCAGGCAATGATTTAATCAATGCGCAGATATGTTTGGCTCATGTTTTTTATTCCGCCGGAGACTACGAAAAGATGAAAGGCAAGCTGGATGAAGTCCTAGAGCCATTTCGAAAAGAGGATGTTATTGAACCGGCAAAAGGCTTTTATGTGCTGGCAAAGTTACTGAAAAAAATTAAAGAAGACAAAAAAGTAGACGAGAGCCACAGGACCCTTGTAGTAGGAGAGTTTATCGAGAGAGCTCTGATAAAACTCCCTACCCTCTCGGATTGTCTAGCAACTGTTCGAATTAATGCTTACTTAAATATCGCAGACGGGTGTAAAGATCTCGGCGACCAGGAGAAGATGAAGGAGGCGAGAAACGCTGCTTTTACAGAGATTCAAGCTTTACCAGAAGGCACAAAGGAAGAGCGCGAGTCTAAAATAGATTTACTTGCCTTAGTCATGCACATTTATAAAGAAACGCCGAGCGAAGCGCTGCCAGTCATAAAAGTGTTGGAAGGATTATATGATCAATGTCCGTCTGATGACACTGCTGCCTTTTGCAATAAACATGGGATTGGAAGAAGCATTATTGAATTCTATCATGAAACGGGCCTAATAGACGAGGGAGGAGTATTTTTTAAACAATATCTTTCGGATATGGAAAATAAAGAGAAAGAACCGTTTAATAAGCTCAATAAATTGGCTCACCTTGCGAAGTATTTCAATTATATTAACCCTCGGGGCAGCCCTGAACAGATCAAAGCTTTGCTTGAAGCCGCAGAAAAATGGGCCCCTAAAATTCCCTCACTCCATGATGCCCGTGCTACTTCGCTCTTAGCCGAAGGGTATTTGGGAGTGGATCGGCAAAAAAGCCTTCGACTTCTTGAGGAGTATCAAGATCGGCAAGCAATGAGATGTGTTGTGGTTGCATCTGCAGTTGCCATTTTCGTAGGAGTAGGCCATTTTTATCCTACTGTTGGCATTATTCTTGGGTTTGGGTTCAAGGCAGTACAGCTCTTCGCGTAAACAACGCTTGACGACAAACGGCTGTGCTTTTATCTCAAGGTAAAGAGGGAGCTCGCAAAATTCGCTCTGGAGGCCAAAGCCGCGCTTTTGAAAGCTTCCTCAAAAGGCCTTATGCATCGTCGCCACCGCTTGAATTATTTCTATTTCGGCGCTCTGTTTGTTGTGCTGGCGCTTGTGCATATCTCTCATATTCTTTTAGTTGAGCAGGGAACTCTGCTAAACCGCTCTTTTTACATGGTCTATGCAGTTGGACAATGCCTCTTTGAGCTGGGGGCTTTGATTTTAATCGGGGCGTGGGTTGCTGAAAAATTTCCTGCTATTTTTAAGACGGTATTTACGATTGGCACGTTTGTGTTAATGCTTTTGCATCTGATTGATTTTCCCCTTGTGCGTATCATGGATATGTCGATCTGGTATGCGGTTGATATTGTCTTGGCTGAGAGTCTCGAGAATTTTATTGAAATGCTCAAAGCGAGCAATATTACCCTTGCTTCGTGGCTCTTATTCGGTATGTTTGTCGCTCTACTCGTTGTCACCGGCGTGCTCTTTTTCCGAGTCACGGATAAGCTTTCTGCACGTAAACCTCTTCATTTCTCCTATGGAACGGTTGCCCTTTTTTTACTTAGCGTAGTGGGATTTTTAACACTCTTTGATTATCAAACGGCTCGACTTGCAGCGGTTCCAGATGACGGAAAATTCTTAAAGGCGCTTCCATGGAAAACCACGCTCTTCATCTCTTCCTATCCTACAAGAGAGCTTAAAGGTCCCATCGCCTCAAAACCGTCAGCGGCCTATTTTAAGGAGAAAATAGATGCTCTACATCTAGCGCCTTGCCGCAAACCGAATATCTATCTCTTTGTCGTTGAAAGCTTAAGAGAAGATTTTCTCTCATTAGAAAACGCTCCGACGATCACAGCCTTTCGTGAGGAAAATCTTTCGTTTCCTTGCGCGGTCTCTTCGGCTAATGCAACTCAATCTTCGTGGTTTTCAATATTCCATAGTGTTTACCCCTTTGCATGGGGCGATCGGCAGCCTTGTCATTGGGAGCTGGGGAGTCTCCCTCTCCAACTGTTTAAAAAAGCGGGATATCAAATCCATGTCCTCTCAGCTTCTCGCTTTAATTACTACCAAATGGATAAAATTTTATTCGGGAAAGATCGATCTATCATTGATGATTACCGGGTTTTTGCAGATCAAGAAGGGCTACAGGTGCATGAATACGACACGCAGTGCATCGATGCACTTCTATACGAGATGAAAACCACAGAGGAAGGGCACCTTTTTCTTGTGTTTCTCGAAGGAACCCATTTTGATTATAGCTGGCCGGCGCACCTCTCGCTTCCTCTGATGCCGCTATCCGATGGAATTGACTATTTTCGAATCACTTATTCAAAAACAGGGTTGGAAGGGATCAAAAATAGATACCGGCATGCGATTTACCACATCGACCACCAATTTAATCGATTCCTTCAAGGGCTTAAGAGCCATCCGCAAGAAAAAGAAGCTGTTGTTGTCTTAACAAGCGATCATGGAGAAGAATTTTATGAGGAAGGACGTCTTTTCCACGCCTCTAATTTAAACTCTGTTCAAACCCGTATCCCGCTTTATTATCAACTAGGTATCAGTTCGCCTGCGGTTGGACTCACATCTCATGTCGATATTTTTCCAACGCTGATCGATCATGTCTTTGGAGAGATTGGGGTCGCCGATTGGTTTGATGGAGAATCGCTTTTACGGCCGCGTCAAAAACATTTTGCGATCTCGGCTCGGTACAATGCAAGCCGGACCCCTTACGAGTTTTTAATCACCACCGATCGGGAAGAACTCCTCGCTCGGTTTGAAAACCGTTCTAACATCAGTTGTTCGAAAGCGCTTCAGATCATTCATCGAAAAGATCGGCAGGGGACTGTTTTAACTACGTCAGCAGATGAAATAGAGAGCATCTATCAGCCGATCTTCGATCAACTGTTCCCGCGGGGCATAGGAAATTAGAACAATCTTTAAGACTTTTGCTTATTCGCGCTTATTTCCATTTCTTCACCACAGAGGCACAGAGAAGGATGAGATTGCACAGAGGGAATCTTTCTTTTTTGCGAGGGCAAAAAAGAAAGATTCCACATGATGCGTTTATAGACTGAGTCGTTTGATCCCGGCCTTGAGCATAGGGACATTAAAATTTAACAAAAGTCCTCTTTTGCGTTGGAACAGTCTCAAATAAGTGAGTACTTGGGCATCATGGATTACAGCTATTGCCTCAAGGGATTTGATTTCTAATATGACTTCATCTTCAACAAGAAAATCAATTCGATAACCCTCTTCAATGGATAATCCCTTATACATTAATGGGCAGGCCTTCTGACGTTCATATCGGATTTTTCGTATATCAAATTCCTTGGCTAAACATCTTTCGTACGTAGATTCTAATAAACCGGGACCCAAATGGCGGTGAACTTCGATTGCAGAGCCGATAATTTTTTCAGTTATAAGATCATCCATGGGAAACAATAGTAGTTAATGAATATTTTTTTGCAGGAATCTTTCTTTTTTGCTCTCGCAAAAAAGAAAGATTCCCTCTGTGCAATCTCATCCTTCTCTGTGCCTCTGTGGTGAAGAAATGGAAATAAGCGCGAATAAGCAAAAGTCTTAAATATTTGTTTAATGTCCTATGCCCTATATCTTGCTAAAGAGCCAAGCTCATCTTCGATTTCAAGGAGCCGATTGTATTTGGCGACCCGATCGCTTCGACTAAGAGAGCCTGTTTTGATTTGCCCCGCCGAAGTTGCAACTGCAAGGTCTGCGATGGTTGTGTCTTCTGTTTCTCCAGAGCGGTGGGAAAGAATCGTTCTAAAATGAGCTGTTTTTGCAAGCGAGAGGGTCTCTAAAGTTTCGGTAAGGGTTCCGATTTGATTCGGTTTCACAAGAATGCCGCTGGCTGCTTTCTCTTCAATTCCTTTCTGAAGGAAGAGAGGGTTTGTCACGAAAAGATCGTCGCCAATAACTTGAATGGAGAGCTTGGATGTGAGGATTTTCCAATGCTCCCAATCATTTTGATCCAGAGGATCTTCGATAGAAGAGATGGGGTAATTGCTGCACAACTTTTCTAAGTACTTGAGATAATCGAGAGTTGAAAGGCCTAGGTAGGTTCGATTTTTTTGATCAAAATATTCAGAGGCGGCGCAGTCTAAAGCAATGGAAATCTGCTTGCCTACCTGGTACCCTGCTTTCTCAATGGCTTGCATGAGAAAATCCAAAACCTGTTCGTGCGATTCTAGCTGAGGCGCAAACCCTCCCTCATCTCCTACAGAGGTAGTTTGGCCGTTTTCTTTTAGCAGCTTTTTGAGTGTATGGAACACTTCAGCCCCCCACCGAATCGCCTCTCGGAAAGAAGGGGCACCTGAAGGGCGGATCATAAATTCTTGAAACTCGAGGGGATTGTCGGCATGGGCCCCTCCATTGATCACGTTCATGAGCGGAACAGGCAGGAGGTGTGCTCTCTCCCCTCCTAAATACCTGTAAAGAGGTTGCTTTTTTGCCGCCGCCGCAGCGTGGCAGGCCGCTAAAGAGACTCCTAAAATCGCATTTGCTCCTAACCGCGACTTATTCGGTGTGCCGTCGCACTGGATCATGGCTTTATCGAGGGTTTCTTGATCGAAGATGGAAAATCCCTTTAGTAGAGGAAAAAGTTCTTTGTTAACCGACGAGATTGCCTTAAGCACTCCCTTCCCCCCATATCGATGAGGGTCTTTATCGCGAAGCTCGGTCGCTTCATGCTCTCCTGTAGAGGCCCCCGATGGCACAGCTGCTTTCCCGACAGCGCCATCGGTTGTCGTAATTTTGACTTCGAGGGTCGGATTGCCTCGAGAATCTAAAATTTCAAGAGCGTGGATAGATAAAATTTGACTCATGAGATTTCCTGCTGAATATGGTAGAGAAAAATTGAAGCAGCGGAGGCAACATTAAGAGATTCGACACCTGCCTTCATTGGGATCATCACTGGTCTTCCTTGCGCCCTAGCTGCTGCGGAAGGGCCACGTGTCTCATGGCCGAGGACTAAAGCAAGAGGTTTTGAAAACTTCACCTGAGAAAGGGGCTCTCCTTTGTTATCGGCAATATAGACGTGATGAGAAGAGGTTTGAATGACCGATGCCGCCTCATCCCATGACCCTTCAACCCACGGGAGGAGAAGAGAGGCTCCTCGAGAGGCTCGAAGCGCTTTATCATTATACGGATCAGCGCTTCCTTGAATCACAAAAATTGCTTCCCAGCCGAGTGCAAGCGCTGTGCGAAAGATCGTCCCGACATTACCTGGATCTCCCACTTGGTCGAGAAAAAGGATTAAGCGTGCCTTTGTTAGACTGCTGGAAGGTGGAATGACAACTTCGGCTGCGACAAGATCATCCGTTTTAAGCCCAATAATTTTTTGAATTGCCGGTGGTGTTGCAAGGTAATGCGAGTCTGCTTTGAGGGAAAGAGGCTTTTCTGAAATTAAAGTTTTAAGTCGACAATGCAGCGCAACCTCCTCAATCACCGTTTTTCCAACAAGCAGAACGCTCTTTTCCTGCTTTCGGAAAACACGGCTTTCCCGCAGCTTGGCAAGGCGTTTGATAAGAGGGTGTTGTAAGCTACTGATAGGACGTGGTATCATGTCTTCCTATGATTGCACAATCACGATTCAGGAGCAAGCGGTTCGGGATCCCTTTTTTTCTGCTATTTCTCCTTTGGGGATGGCATTGGTGTTACCACAACAAAACCATCGGATTCTCAGTTGCAAAAATCAGTTCCGACTTTTCCTACCACCCGGAGTGGGACTCTAATGAACTAACCCAAGACAAGCTAGATGAAATCTTTTCTCAGCCGTTTCATTACTTGGGAACGGGATCCCAGACATATGCATTTGTAGGTGAAGATGGAAAAACAGTGATCAAATTTTTTCGTATGAAGCACCGTCTTTTTTATCTAAGGGATCTTTGGGCTCCCCATCGATCAGATGCAAGGAGAGAAAATCTCTACTCTATTTTTCAGGCCCACCAGCTTGCCTATCAAGAGATGAAGGAAGATGCAGGCTTAATTTATTTACACCTGAATAAAACCCATCATCTCAAGAAAAAAATTAAAATTGTCGACCGTCTTCATAGGACCCACCTGATTGACCTGGATGGAGTTGAATTTGTTCTCCAAAAAAAGGCCGAGCTCATCTTCTCTCGATTTAAAACCCTTCTTGAGAGAAATGATCGAGATGCCCTCAATGACGCGATTTCTCAAGTGATGCAGCTTGTTGAGAGGCGCATGCAAAAAGGAATTGCCGACCATGATAAAGCAGTCTCTCATAATTTTGGGTTTATAGGGGACCGGGCGGTGCAAATTGATATTGGAAGGATTTACTATGGTGAAAAACCAAAAGATCGACAACGGATTTTAGACCGGATTGAACGATGGCTCGAAAAACAGCATACCCAAACAACTTGAAAAATTGGGAATTTGACAAGAATGATGAGGTAAAGCCGATGCCGTCAAAAACCAATTTTTCAAATTGTTTGGGTATACTTATCCTCCTATTCATCTTAAGCTGCGGAGCTTACTTTTTCTTTGATCGTGCAACCGATAAAAACGGCTTCTCGATCAAGGGGATCTCCTCCTCGCTCCCTTCCCATCCCGAGTGGTCTACTCCTCCCCCCTCCCCTCAAGAAGAGGCATTTCTTAAATCCATTTTATCTCAAAAATTCACCTTTTTAGCAGAAGGGTGTCAAGCGATTGCCTTTCAAAGCGAAGACCAGCGGTATGTCTTAAAGGTTTTTAAAATGCACCGTTTGGCACCTTCTCTCATGGACTACCTCTGTCCTCACGCCATGCGGCGGCGGCTCAGAAACCTACGGTGGGTTTTTAATGGCCATAAGCAGGCCTATGAAGGTTTTAGAAAAGAGACAGGACTTGTTTGGATCCATCTTGCAAAAACGGAAGGCTTTCATCATACCACCACGCTCGTTGATCAAAGAGGGAAAGAACATCCATTAGATATCGATGGGGCAGAATTTGTCATACAAGAAAAGGCTGAGCTGCTATTTGATCGTTTAAAGCGGCTTTACAATGAAGGAAAACACAAAGAAGCTGAAAAGGTGATTGCATCGATGCTTCAATTTATTCGAACCCGGGAAAGTCAAGGGTATGCAGATCGGGATAAGGCCGTCGGGGGTAACTACGGATTTGTCGGAGACCGCCCCATTCAGCTAGACCTCGGCCGCTTCCACAAAATCGGCTTCCGCCGCTCTCACAGAGAGGGTAAAGAAAGGCAGGTCGAGCGGTTCAAGGCCCGCATCGAGAGGTGGAAAGCCGAGACGATGGATTCTCAATGAGAAGTATCTCTTTAACCTAGGACTTTAAACTCACCTTGCCGAACTTGATCAGGAATGGGTTTGGTTTCGACAACACGTTGCAAGACCTCAAGGGCATGTTTAATAAACATAGCGCGACTGTCGATAATCGGTTGCTCTTTGACAATAAAAGGAGCAGCAATAATATTAACCATGATGTTTTGAAGAGATTCAGCAGTTGAATCCTTTAATTTGCCTGTTAGGTAGAGGTAGTGAAGTATTAGGATGGCTTTGAAGGCTCCGCCTCGGTCAATATCGTCTTTGCAATGCGCTTCTAAAATAGAGATGTCGAGTATGTCAAGAAGAGAAAGGGTCATGTGAGCGTAGGTAAAAAGAATAAAAGCTTGATATTCTCCTAATGATTTAAGAATAAGATGATCCTTGAAATAAAGCTCATGAACTTCCTCCATGATTTCAGAGAAATGCTTCGGAGTAAACTTTTGGCGAGTTCTAACAGACATACCAAATCCTGTAATCTCGAGTTTCCCAAACAGGTTTTCGGAAAAAGTGGACTTGACGATTCTTATTGGCTCAGATTGATAATTTTTGGGATGGAAAAATTTTCCGTCCAGGCGAAGGGCGATTGGGAAGAAGTTGGTGCGTTCTTTTGCTAACTCAAGACGGGCTTGGACTCTTGCGCTCTCATCACCCACCACTTTAAGATCTCCATCTTCAAAAATGAGGTGAAGAATATTTTGTTTCTTGGCTAGGGCAGTGTCAATAAAGACCTGATAATCGGGGTTGATGGGGGGAATGCTGTTACCTGCCCATCCTTGGAATGCTCGAAAAGCAAATGCGATACCTTCAGTCTGCTCAACTGGAACCCCATGTCGTAGAATCGTTACAACGCGATTGAGTTCACAAAACTGTCCATAAATGTAAGGAATATTACTTCCTGAAAGGGGATCAAAACCGATATTGGCAAAACCCCTTGCTTTTGTGCTTACTCGTTTGAATGAAGAATAGTATGACTCAGTTTCCATTTTTTTCTTGATCACAGCATTTCTGGCTTGGAGTTCCTCCCAGAAATTTTCAAGAGAAAGAGATTTAAAAGGTCCAGATACACTTGTAACAAGTTCTTCACAATATCTATATAGTCGCAATCCAGCAAAACGTACATAGCACAGGTGTGCAACCCAGGTAATACATGGATGTGCGACCCAGGTAATACATGGACCTTGAGTGTTATTTTTAAAAAGCTCGCACCCTTTTCGAAGGGCTACCACAAAGTTGTAGTAGTGCTGTTCAGCATTCGTGGGCTCTGTTTGGATAAGTGTATAGAGCTCTTGACATTGATGTTTGAGAGGGGAGTTGTTTTGACGCAGAACGTTTTCGTAGGAAGTGATCCAATCCTGTTTTTTCAGAAGAATTCGCATGTGGAGAAAGAAAGATCGGTATTTGTACGCTTGTAGCTCGGCTGGCGTTTTTTCTACTGCCACCCAACTGCTTTCCAGAAGATTTTCTGTAGAGCTTTGAGCAAGAGAAGGTGTGTTGGAACTTCTCTGGCTTAGAAGCATAGATCCACTCAGCCAGCCCTCCTCCGTGGATGCATCATTTGGATCAACCGCTTCAACCCAGCCGTCCGTCTCTGACGGGTTTTCTTTATTGTCAGGAGCTGAAACTATCGTGGGTTGTTCTGTGGGTTTTGGCGGCGGCGTAGATGCACCAGTCCCTGAAGTTATTACTTCTCTCAACTCTTCTTGTTCTGAAGAACTCTCATCGTCTGTTGTGTGTGTTGAGCTGGAATCATGTGAAATTGGCTTGGGCCGAAGAGAATAGTTAGAGCTGAAGGCGGTTAGGAAAAGGAAAAGGGTCATTCCGGCTGTAAAATAAAGGCTATTGCCGGCATTGGAAAGATCTTTACTGCATGAATTTATAAAATTGTTAAAATTAAGTGTACCAATTGCAACAACCAAACGGCCAGCAGGGGTGAGAAGATAGAGAGGAATGTTTACTGCTGAACAGAAGATTGCGCGCGAGGCGTCAATGTAACGGAAAAAGAGGTGGTGGTCGACACCATCACTTGAGGCCTGGGTAAAATAATGCTTTACACTTTCAGACTCGGTGGGGATGGATGTATTTAATTTTTGAATAAAAGTCATAAAAATCTACAATTTTTGTTTAATCGAGCTATTATTATAAGCGAAATTATAGATTTATTCCCAGAGGGAAGATTTTTTTAATTGGGCGATCACTTGATCTTTTGTTTCAAGCCCTTGATTCACAGAAGTTTTTTCAGCTTCTTTGAGTAAAAGCCCCATCTGTTTTCCAGGCTCGATCCCTTCGGCTAGAAGGTCTGCGGCTTGAACAAGCGGCTTGCCCGTCTGAATTCTAAGAATTGCTTTCTTAAGCGTTTGTCGATAGTGGTGGTTTTCAGTTAAAAATTTATCTTTATCTTTTAAATGAGCGGCAAGGATATTGAGAACCAGCTCCGATTGAGGGTGGGCATAGAAGTAGGCCCACTCAATCGGCTCTAATTGATCTTTCCAAGGGGTTGGAAGGTTGATCAGATGTTTGGCGCGAAGGTAAAACTGAACAAAAGCTCGATCGGCTTTGGAGAGCTTGAGGTTGTCGCAAAGATCAAGCGCCTTTCCAAGTGAAATCTGAGGAAAAAGCTCGAGAAGTTGGGCAATCGTTGGGGTCTCTTTTGGTAGCTCGGGGAGTACTTTGACGCGGCTTTGAATCTCTTGAGTGGAGACATCTTTGAGCTCAGGGAAGATGGGTTGGAGCAAGGTTAACTGATGCAGTGTGATAAGTCCTGTATCAAAGTGGGCAAATTGGGACATTTTCTTAAACTCTTGCCAGACCCTTTCCATGGCTACAGCGGGGACTAAGGTGGAAGCAAGCTGAAGAATTGCTTGAGAAGTACTCGTCTCAATAGGAAACCCGAAACGGGTTGAATAACGCACAGCCCGCATCATTCGAAGTCTATCTTCCTTGAAGCGGCAAATGGGATTGCCGATGGCTCGGATGATTCCTTTTTGAATATCATTCACCCCTCCCACATAGTCATAAATTTTGTCGTGAAGGGGATCGTAGAAAAGGCCGTTGATTGTAAAATCTCTTCGCTGGGCGTCTTCCTCAGGAGGCGCGGGATCAATGCCGGTGGGACGGCGGCCATCGACATAGCCACGGTCTTTGCGAAAGGTGGCCACTTCAAACTGATGAGAGCCCATCACGACGATCACAATGCCAAAAGCGACTCCAACGGGAATGGTTTTAGCAAACAGCCTTTGAATCTCTTCAACACTTGCCGATGTTGCAATATCGATATCGTCGGAAGGGTGCTTCATCAGATAGTCGCGAACCCACCCACCTGCAAAGTAGGCGATGTAGCCGGCTTGATCTAAAGTTTTAACAACGTGAAGAGCTGCCTCTTGGTGATTCATCAAATGCCAAGATCCTCAAATAGCTCAGCTAGGCTATCGAATTTTTTTAGCCCTTTTCTTTGTTCAGACATTTTTAATGTCTTTTCTGTTACCTTATTGAACTTTTTTTCTTTAAGGTTTTCGCAGATCTTCTTTTCACTAATTAATTTATAAGACATGGCATCCTCTTTTTCGTTATCATATCAGATGGTAGGATAGTTTATGGCGAAAATTCGGGTTCTGAACGAAGCAACGATCAATCAAATTGCAGCGGGAGAGGTAATTGAAAACCCTTCCTCTGTGGTGAAGGAGCTTGTTGAAAATAGCCTTGATGCAGGGGCGGCTCGGATTTGGATCGAAATTCGAGGGGGAGGCTTTGAGCTCATTCAGGTGGCAGATGACGGGTCGGGCATGAGCCGAGACGATGCAGTGCTTTGTTTTGAGCGGCATGCCACTTCGAAGATGGGGCACATTGACGATTTAAGTTCTCTCTGCTCAATGGGATTTCGGGGAGAGGCTTTAGCTTCCATTGCGGCGATCTCTCGAACAGAGCTGATTTCAGCAGAAGAGGGAAAGGATGCGACGGAGGTCAAAGTTGAGGGGGGTGTGATTCGAGATGTTCATCCTGCTTCCAGGTCGCGAGGGACAACGATCATTGTTCGCTCCCTTTTTTATAATGTTCCCGCTCGAAAAAAGTTTCAGAAGTCAGTAGCAGCTTCCACATCTGCTATTCATAAGCTTCTGTTTTCACAAGCGCTTGCTCATCCGGAAGTGGGATTTGAACTAATTGCCGGTGGCAAGACTCTCTTAAGCTTAGCCCCTGAGAGCCATCTCTCCCCCGCAATTCGACTTAAAAATCGGATTGAAACGGTGTTCGATCCCTCTTTTATTCAAGGGTGCCGGCCTGCTTCTCTGGAAGAATCGGGGCACCGGCTTCACGGTTTTTTAGGAGCCCCTGCACACGATCGGATCAACCGCTCAGGTCAGTATTTGTATATCAATAGGCGCACTGTGGTCTCCCCTCTTGTTTCTTCAGCTGTTAAAATGGGGTATGGACACCGATTGAATGAACAGCGGTATCCGGTCTTTGTGTTGCACCTCTCTATTCCTCCAGAGCTTCTCGATGTAAATGTTCATCCGCAAAAACGGGAAGTTCGATTCCAGAATGAAGAATGGGTGAGGCAGTTTTTGAAGACAGCAATCCAGACTGCTTTTTTAGACAAAGAAGAGCCTTCCCAGCGACCGAATTTTGTTTGGAGCGGTGAGAGGGGCCAACCAGAAATCCCTTCTCTGCAATTTCGGGAAGAAAAGCAGCAGGGGGTTGTGACTTGGATTGAAGAGCCTGAGGTGATTGGGCTCTATGCTCATTACCTTTTGCTCGATGGAGCAACGGTTCCAGGAAAGGGAGAGGGAATTGTATGGGTTAACTTGCAAAAAGCTGAAGAAGCGATGCTTTTAAAAAACTTGACGCAAGCCATTGGACATTCTCAAGGGCTTTTAATTCCGATTCCTCTCTCTTTGAATCGAGAAGAGCAAGCAAGCCTCGAAAATCTGCAATCGGTGCTGAGGGACATGGGATTTGCTATTGAGCCAAGTGGGAAAGAAAACTATCTGATTCAAGCGATCCCTTCATGGCTTGAAGCAGGCGATGCGGTGGAAGCGGCCCTACTTGCTTTGCAAGGGGAAGACATGCATAAAAAGCTTGCTGCATTTGCCGTGAGAAAGAAAAAACGTTTTATGATACAAGAGGCATTAGCTCTCTGGCAGCAGGTAAAAAATAGTGTTAATCCAGAGATCATCGCAACAATAGGTCCCCATGAAATCGAACATCTATTCCGATAGAATGCAGTCTGTTTTTAAAAGTTGCCGAAATGTCGATGCTATCCTCATTGAAAAACCGGTCGATCTGTTTTATTTGACAGGTCTTGAACTCTCGGCAGGAACCCTTTTCATTTCTAAAAAGGGCGGGTATCTGCTTGTCGACGGGAGGTACATCGGCTTTGCAGAGAAAAAAGGGGTTTGCCCCTGCGAACTAACCTCTTCCGAAAGCTTTAAAAAAATGGCAGCCTCCTTTTCTAACCTCGGGTTTGATTGCTGCGCGACTTCTTTTGCAAGGTGGGAGGAGCTTAAAAACCTCACAAAAAAACAGTTGATTCCTCTTAAAAGACCAACCGATGCCACTCGAGTCATCAAGAGCCGCGCCGAACTGAAAGCTCTTAAACAAAGCGCAGCTCTTCTTTGGAAAGGGTACGAATACCTCAAAAAAAGCCTCAAAGTTGACATCACAGAACGAGAGATTGCAACTCTGTTTGAACTCTTTTGTTTAGAGCGCGGGGCGGAAAAGGTTGGATTTGAGCCAATTGTCGCCTTTGGAAAAAATTCTGCTTTCCCCCATTACCGTGCGGGGGCGGGGCGTCTTAAGAAAGGGGATGTCGTGCTTTTAGATCTTGGTGTTGTTGTAAACCATTACCACTCTGACATGACGCGCACGTTGTTTTTCGGCAGGCCCGATCCCCGCTTAGTCATCTTTGAAGCAGCCGTGAAGGAAGCACATGATGCGGCGCTCCTTCAGTGCCGCCCCGGAGTTAAAGTGGGAGAGCTCGATAGGATCTCTCGCCGTGTGATTGAAAAGGCAGGACTGGAGTCTTATCTGGCACATACGCTTGGCCATGGCGTTGGTCTTGAGATTCATGAGTTTCCACGCCTTAAAGAAAAAGGGGAAGATCATGATGTACTTCTCCAAGAAGGAATGGTAATCACGATTGAACCAGGGCTTTACTGGCCAGGGGTTGGCGGGATACGATACGAAGATACGATTGTCATTACACGCACCGGTTATGAGAACTGGTATCCTTAGAGCACTTTTCTTTCGTAAGGAGAAAGAATCAATCCTCGATCTGCTCATGGAAGGGGTCATGGTCTTGGATGGCGCAGGAGTCATCCGTTACGTGAATCGCGCCTTTGCAAAGCTTGTCTCTCTTTCTAGAAGCGAGCTCCTTAACTCTTCTATCGCCCTTTCTAAAAAAGAGCCTTTAGTGCGCATCCACGCCTTGATGACACTTGCTCAGCGCCAAAAGACAATCATCACAGATTCAATGACATTAGAAGAAGAACAGACAATCTTTCTTGATTTGATCGTCGTCCCTAAGCAGAAAAAAGGAGCCGTCATCCTTCTTCAAGACAAATCGAGCCAGCACCAAGTCGTTGAAATGGGAAAAGAGTTTATTGCGAATGTCTCTCACGAGCTCCGAACCCCACTGACGATCATTAGAGGGTTTGCAGAGACTCTCCAAGATATGCCGCTTCTTTCACGACCCATGGTGACTGAAATCGTTGAAAAAATTGTACGAAATTGCGAACGAATGAACACTCTTGTTAAAAATCTTCTCACCCTATCTGACCTTGAACATGTCCCTCACTTCCGTTTTCAGTCGTGCGATCTAGTTGCTCTTGCAGATCGATGCAAAGACCTTCTTCTGACGCTGGCGCCAAAGACACAAATCAAGATTGAAAAGACAAAGGAGTCCATCCTCATCGATGGTGATGCCGATCTCTTAGAGCTTGCTCTGATGAACCTCTTAGAAAATGGTGTGAAATATTCAACTCCGCCAGCGCATCTCACGATTGCGCTTGATCACAAGGAGAATAACGTCATTATTGCGATCCAAGATCAGGGAATCGGGATTTCTGCCCAAGATCTTCCCCATATTTTCGAGCGGTTTTACACCGTCGACAAGAGCCACTCCAGGCGCCTTGGTGGAGCAGGGCTTGGGCTTTCCATTGTTAAAACAATTATTAACAAACACGAAGGTACTCTCGTCGTGGCATCCCAGCCCGGGCAAGGAACCACCTTTACGATCACCCTTCCTTGCAGCTGCCATTAGAAGGGCATTTTCAATAAAAAACTTGCCTGGAATTTAAGCAAGAAAAAGGATAGACTATTTGTTACTAACAAGGAAATTATATGACAACTTTACTGCAACCGCTTCAACGCGCAATCACAGAAGGAACTTGGACTGGTCTTGATGTGGCCTGGGGTCATTGGAACGGCGGGGCGCTTAACTATCTTTTAAATAAGAACGAAATGAAAAAAAATATTGTAACGCTTTTGTATTGTGCAATAGATGCTGCTGTCATAGCTAAGAGAGTGGATGACTTTAAACTTGGTAGACCTTATAATCGGGTTTTTCAAATCAGTCTCTTTGGTCTTACGGCTTTAAATGCGTATATAATTCTGTATCCACAAAATAAAATCCAAGCAGCGGTTTCATTCAAGATTCTGAATTATACGAAGAAGCTCTATGCAATAGCCTATATTATTTTAACAGTTTTTGAATATCGCAAAAAGCCTGTCCAAACAGCAGTGAGTTTTGCAATGTATGGAGTTTGGGGAATTGTTTATAAGTCCTCTTTGATAGAGAAGCGTGTGGTGGGGTTTGGGCTTTTTGGGACTTCCATGCTTGCCCGTGCATGGATTGCTCATAAGGGAGAGCCGTTTGATAGAATCATGGGTGTAACAACCCTGCTGTTGTTGGGAGGAATGTTGACAGGCGTTATCCGCAACAATTGAGAACGCATCTTCTTGGCTTTGCACTAGGCCTGATAACAAGAGCCACTCCAGGCGTTCTTGACATTAAAAGAATGTTTTCAATTTTTTATAAAAATTCTAAAAAACCTAAAACTCCCTTTAAAGCTATCCTTGCATAGAAGGACAAGAAGTGATATCTCTGGAAGACTCATCGATTGGACCTCCTATATCACCCTTCCTTGCAGCCGCCCCTAGGGAGGATGAGGGAGGGGGTGTTTCAAGAAAAAATTTGCCTAGAATTTAAATAAGAAAAAGAGTATACTATTTCTTCAATAACAAAGGAATTACTTATATGACAACTTTACTGCAGCCCCTTCAGTGCGTAATCACAGAAGGAACTTGGACTGGCCTTGATGTGGCGAAAGGCTGCATTGCGGGATTGCCTCAGGTTGGTCTATTTTTAGATGAGATTCCGACGGTTTCAAAAATAGCATCCCTCAGACAGCTTATCGTGGGAGCGCATGTTCATGTGTTACTTAAGAGAGCAGCTCAGCTTAATCTTATTCAGCGATCTCCCTGGCTTTTATTGGGAGTCCCTATTTTTATCACAGCTTTAAATGGGTATGCAGTCTATCGAGATGAGAATCCACCTCTTTTTCCTGAGGGGGAAACTCTTTTCTCCCGAATTTCTTATAAAACATACACTTATACACCAAAGGTGTGTGCGATTGGAAATGCAGCCTTAGCTATCCTTGAATACCGTCAAAATCCGGTCGAAACAGTTATGAATTTTACAGTGCAAGCGATTGAGTTGGGAATCAAAAGATACTTTTCTCGACATGTTGCCAATGTGAGAGATAGCACTAGCTTGGTGGCTTTGATGTGGTTAGTCTATAAAGGGACTCCTAATGAGAAGCAAGCAAGTATAATAGGTCTAGCGTTCTTGGGCTATTGCCGCTGGAAGGGAATAAAAAGAATTGCATGACAGCTTTACAAACATCTTTGCTGCAACCGCTTCAACATGCAATCACGGAAGGAACCTGGACCGGGTGTGAGATAGCGTGGGGTTTTGCTCGCCGAGGAACGCTTAGACGGATTTTAAGTGAGGAGGTCCTGGAAAAAAATATTATAAAAATTTGTTACCAAGCACTAAATGCTGCTATTCACTCTAAGAGAATTGAAGATCTTAGGCTTGGCGGGTCTTATCGACGGATTTTTCAAGTTGGCCTCTTTGGTCTTACGACTTTAAATATCTATACAAGTCTGCGTCCGCAAGAGAAGAACCAAACAAAGGTTTCTAAACTGTGGAATTATACAGTCAGGTTATATGCAATAGTCAATATTGCCTTAGCAGTTTTTGAGTATCGCAAGAAACCTGTTCAAACAGCAGTGAATTTTGCAATGTTTGGGGTCGATCTAATTCTTGACAAAACTCTTTTGATGAAGAAGAGATCCAAGGTGTTTTGGGGGATTTTCGGGCTTGATATATTTGCCTCAGCATGGGTTGCCTATAAGGGGGAGACGTTGGATAAAATCGCAGGCGTATGGGGGGTATTGGTATATGGTTGGACATTTTATAAATTTCTCCAAACACCCTCTAAGAACTCCCCTTCTTGACTTCGCGTACAGCTCGAATTTTGACGCCGTCTTCCTTTAAAATTTGGGGCGCTCCTTTCTTTTTTTTGAATTCAAAAAGAACAGGCACAAGGTCTAATTTAATCCAGCACGCAGGGGCATTTTGAACGAGCTCTTGAAATTTATCTTTGTTGAGAGCGTCCCATCGGCCGTGCTGCTGCCACTGGTTTTTTTCAAGATCGAGCACTTTTTGGGATAGTTCTTTTCCGAGGGCAGCTTGCAGGATGGGGGCTCTAGCATAACGAAAATGAATCGGAGGGGTCGATTGTTTTTCTAAACGGCAATATTCTGAGAGAGGGGGATAGCCTGTATTGGTTCCTTTTAATAGTTTGTAGTAAATTGCATCAAGCTGTGGATCTTTTAAGGAGAGAGCTTCGAGCTTTTCTATTTTCTGAGAAACCATTTCTTGTACAAGGGTGAGAGCAATCTCTTTTGAGTAAAAAAATGGTGATGAGCTGTATAAGTTGGTGATCAATTGAGCCACGATAGACTGAAGAGCTTTACTAGCCTCTGGATGGTTTCCATGAATCATCGGCCATAGGTTGATCTTGCTTTCCTGGATTCCCATCAAGCGATCCCTTCGATGCTTTGTAAATTTCTTTTCCTGCTTCAGAGGCTTTTTCTTCCCCTGTTTCGGTTGAGCTGTTGTAGGTGGGGGTTTATTTTCTTCGTAGAGTTTTTTATTTTGGGAAGAGATGAGGCTGAGGTAAGCCTGATGATGGGAAAGAATCACTTCTTTTCCCCGCGCGGTTCCGATGACGGATGAGAACATGAAGGAGCTGATTACTGTAAGGAGGATGAGAAGAGAAACAACAAAAGGTAGAAAGTTCATAAAAAAAGAGGAAGCTCTACTGTTTCATTGATGGATGTGATTAAAATCGCTTTCATCATGAACGGTTTTTTCTTGGGAAAAGAAGAGCTAAACTCTCCCTTGGCTTCATCAAAAAATAAAAGTGAAAACGTTTGAATCCCTTCATCAAAAATCTCAAGTCTAGGTTCTCCCTTTTCAGGCCAGGAGGTCAGTTTGAGTCTTTCATGATCAACGGTGAGTAGGCCTTTTAAGGCTCCTCGAAAATGGAAGTCGGGATCGATCCCTCCCTCATAGCGGAGACGATATCCCCCTTTTGAGTCAGACTCACAATTCTCTACAGATCGAAACAGGGAAGAGAGCCGAAGCATGAGCCGCTGCCTGCTAAGGACAATTTCTCTTTCTCGTCTAAGCTCTTTTTTAGTGAGGAGTGTTTGCTGAAACCCCATCAAAAGCATTCCTAGAATTAGCCCCATAATGGCAAGAGAAATCACCAATTCTAAAAGTAGGAAGGGACTTTTTCTTTGCATGGTCTGATGATGAGATGGAAACCGAATTTTCTTCAATCTCCCCTTTTAAGGTCGGCGAAAACGGGTTGATCGAGTTTTCCCAACTCGTCTAATTTTTCCTTGGCGGATCAATGCGTTAATACGCCGAGTTGCCGTCGAGCGTGAAATTGATAAAAGGCTTTGAATTTGATCTAGGGTGACTTCAGGGTGGATATCGAATAATGCAAAAATGAGATCGACTTCAGTTTTTAATTTTTTTGACTTTTTCACTCTAGGAAGAATGCATTTAACATAGTTTTCTCCTTCGATAAGCTGAGGATCAACCAAGTTCCGCTTTTCATACGAATCGAAAATTGTGATGAGGCCTGATCCAATTTTCTCTACATAGCCGGCCTCGCGAAAAACTTTGCAGATCATTGGATTGCGAAGATAGGTGATTCCTGCTCGAGGGTTTTTTAAGTTTAGGGGTCCAGGGAACTGGCCAGGGCTGAAGATCTCAATCCTATTTTCATAAATAGCAATCTTCGTTGGTGCTAAGATATGATAATTTCGATGGACAATGGCGTTTAATAAAGCTTCCCGTATGGCAACTGGAGGAATTTCCAATAGCTCAGTTCTTCGTGCTGATTGGATTTTATAAGAGCGTGAAAGACGGCTTAAAATAAAATTTTCCGCCTGATGAAACTGATTAAAGAGATCTCCCTCACAGTCAATGGTAGCAAGCGCTTCACGTCCTGAAATTCCTTTAAAATGGGAGCAGATGATCATCGCTTCGCTCAAGAATTGCTGGGGATTTTTCCCAAATAGCAAAAGACCTGCTGTTGTTGCATAAACTTTGGTATGCTCCTCGGCAATCAGATCATAGGCCTTAAGAGCAGCCTTGCTAGGTTCCATCTGGCCAGCATTCTTCCTATTCTTAAGGAACTGCCCGAACTTGTTTAGATCGATTGCTTCTTCACTTGCTCGATGCTGGGCCATCGTCTCAAAGGAAAGACCGCTTGATTGCCACTCGAGCTCTTGAATGAGTTCGGGCGTGGCTCGTAGAGTGCTTCGTCCGAGGCGGATGTAAGTCCCCTTTTCTCTACCCTCAGATTTGCGGTAGTAAGGTTTGTTCATGCCAGGGGAGACTTCTATTTCAAGGACGCTTTTTTCATCGAATCGTCTGGAAAAAACACGGGGAATGATAGGGGGATATGTGGCCTCAAAGATGGCTTTTTCGATAGAATTCAGCGCATACTCAAGATCTTTGATGCTTAGACCTTCGATCTCTCCATTATCAGCGACGCCAATAATCAACTTTCCGCCATTTTGGTTACAAAAGCCAATGACTGTTTTAAGGATCTGGTCATTCTTGGGAAGTTCTCTTTTGAACTCCATCATGGATGATTCTGATTCTGGATATCGCATGCATTTAACTCATTTGATTCAATTTTGAGTCAACCCCTCATTTTGAGTCAAATGATTTAAATTGACATGGACTGATTTGAGTCATTTGAGTCACGCGGTTTTGACATGATTCAAATTAAGTGATTTATAGTCAATAGGTTATATTACTTTGAATCACCCATTGGAAAAATGAGGCGGTCGGCGGGGTTAACATTTTTTAAACCCCCTTCCTTGATGATCGAAGAGTTACCCATCCAAGGCCGAGAGCAAGAAGGAGAAAGAGGGCGATGCCAAGGGAGTCTGGCAGGAGAGGTTCGGCGTCGATGTCAATCCATCCGACAACGGAGAGAAAGGCGATGATGACTCCCATGCAGGCATCGCCGGCAACGAGGCCCGACGAGGTTAAAATGCCCCGCTCCAAAGTCTCTTTTTCAGAGGTTCTTTTCTTTACAAAGAGAGAAACAATCCCTCCAAGCATCATGGGGGTGCTTAAAGAGAGGGGGAGGTAGAGGCCAAGGGCAAATGGCAGAATGGGAATTTTCAGCATTTCAAGAAGAAAGGCGACCACAACTCCAATTGAGACGAGCGTGAATGGAATGTTTCCCTCAATGACTCCTTGCGCAACGAGCGCCATCATGGTGCCTTGAGGCGCGGGGAGGGTTTTGGAGCCAAACCCATAGGTTTGACTGAGAAGAAAAACAGTTGCTCCAATGGCAATTGCTGGAAGAAAGACGCCGATGATTTCAGCAAGCTGTTGGGTGCGAGGGGTAGCTCCGACAATGTATCCTGTTTTTAAATCTTGAGAGGTGGTCGATGCAAGACAAATCGCAACGTTAGCCACAATAGCCATCGTGAGCGCTGCAATTAAATAAAATCTCTCTGTCCAGCCGAGAGCGACAAAAATAAGGCATGTGATGAGAAGCGTTGTAATTGTCATTCCCGAGACGGGATTTGAGGTGCTTCCGACGATTCCAACGGTGAGGGAGGTGACTGCCACAAAGAAAAAGCCTAGAATAACAAGAAGAAGAATGGTGAGCAGGTTCATGGGAATCCCTGGAAGGAGCCAGAGCGTTAGGATGATGGCAAGAGATCCGAGGACAAGCCACCGCAGAGAGATGTCTTTATCTGTGCGTATGATGTCGGGGGTCAAGGAGATTTGAAAGAGTTCTTTGAAGCCATGGTGGATTGTTTTCCAAATGAGAGGGGCGACGTTGAGTAAACTGAGAATGCCTCCGGTGGCAACGGCTCCTGCTCCAATGTACCGAATATAACTGGACCAGACGTCATCTGCAGACATTTGACTCACTGGAATGGAGGCAGGGTAGATGGCTTCGAGAGAAGTATCAAACATTTTGATTAGAGGGATGAGAACCCACCATCCAAAAGCGCCTCCTGCAAAAATAATGGACGAAATACGGGTTCCAATAATATAGCCGACTCCCAAAAGGGCAGGTGTCGCATCTAGGCTGAATTCAGTTTTCTGAAACTGCGGGATTACCCAGCTAAATGTTTCACGAAAAAAGTGGATTCCATTGGATAAAAATTTATAAACTGCTCCAACCCCAATTCCTAACATAGCCATGAGAGCGCCTGAGCCACGCGATTCGCCTGATTTTAAAATTTCTGCGCAGGCGGTTCCTTCGGGGAAAGGAAGCTTTCCATGCTCTTTGACGATGATATAACGTCTCATGGGGATCATGAAAAGGACTCCTAAAATCCCTCCAAGGCTTGAGAGAATAAAAATCCGAAAAAGGGAAATCGTCTCTCCCAAAAGAAAGAGAGCCGGTACTGTAAAAATCACTCCGGCAGCAAGTCCTTCTCCGACCGATGCAATTGTCTGTACCAGATTGTTCTCTAAAATGGTGACACGCCGAAAGAAGGTTCGAAGAATGGCCATCGAAAGAACAGCAGCAGGAATGGAGGCGGAGACGGTTGTTCCAACCTTCAATCCTAAATAAGCGTTTCCGACGCCAAAGACAAGGCCGAGGATAAGTCCTAGAATTACAGCCCTGACAGAAAACTCTGATAATTTTGAACTAGCTGACACATAGGGTTTAAACATAAGATCCTTTTTTAAATCTGGTAAAAGATTGCCGATTTTTTTATCTACAATTAAATTTTTTTGTTTACAATTCCTTCATTGAGGGAATCCATCCATCAAGGTATAATGATGCTATGACGGTCGAGCACATAGATTATAAATACGGTTTTACAACCGAGATTGAAACAGAGTCGATTCCAAAAGGGCTTTCAGAGGAGACGGTTCGTTTAATTTCAGAGAAGAAAAAAGAACCCTTTTTTCTACTAGAGTTTCGGTTAAAAGCCTACCACCGATGGAAGGAGATGTCGCCTCCAACATGGGGACATGTCTCCTTTCCTCCGATTGACTATCAAAATATTTGTTATTATTCTGCTCCGAAAAAGAAACAGCAGCTCAGCAGTTTAGCTGAAGTCGACCCGGAGCTTCTTAGGACATTTGAGAGGCTGGGGGTTCCGCTCGACGAACAGAAGAGGCTGACGAATGTGGCTGTCGACGTAGTCTTTGATTCGGTCTCCTTAGGAACTACATTTCAAAACGAGCTGAAGAAAGCAGGAGTTGTGCTCTCTTCGATTTCAGAAGCCGTTGAAAGTTACCCCGAATTGATTGAGAAGTACTTAGGGAGCGTTGTTCCGATCGGAGATAATTATTACGCAGCGTTGAACTCCGCGGTTTTTTCCGATGGATCGTTTGTTTATGTTCCGAAGGGAGTTCGATGTCCAATGGAGCTTTCAACCTATTTTCGAATTAATGATAAAGAGACGGGCCAGTTTGAACGAACTTTGGTCATCGCAGAAGAGGGGTCGTACGTTAGCTATCTGGAGGGGTGCACAGCTCCAGCCTATGATAAAAACCAGCTCCATGCGGCAATAGTCGAGCTGATTGCTCTAGATCATGCCGAAATCAAATATTCAACGGTTCAAAATTGGTATTCTGGCGACCCTAAAACGGGGGCAGGGGGAATTTATAACTTTGTAACGAAGAGGGGGCGGTGTGCAGGCCGCCGTTCCAAAATCTGTTGGACGCAAGTTGAGGCAGGCGCTGCGATTACGTGGAAATATCCGAGCTGTATCTTGCAAGGAGACGATTCTGTAGGGGAGTTTTACTCGGTGGCATTAACAAGTGGAAAAATGCAGGCTGACACGGGAACAAAGATGATTCATCTGGGGAAGCGGACCCGTTCGACGATTATTTCTAAGGGTATTTCCGCTGACCAGTCACATAACTCTTACCGAGGTCTTGTTAAAATGGCTCCTCGTGCAGAATCAGCTCGTAATTATACTCAATGCGATTCGATGCTCGTTGGAAATCAGTGCTCTGCAAATACCTTTCCATCGATTGAAGTCGCGCACGCTTCAGCTCGGGTTGAGCATGAGGCGTCGACATCGAAGATGAGCGAAGAGCAGCTCAATTACCTTCGGTCTCGAGGGATTTCTCTCGAAGATGCGATCAACCTTGTGGTGAGTGGTTTTTGCAAAGATGTCTTTTGCAAGCTGCCGCTCGAATTTGCAGTCGAGGCGCAAAAGCTGCTCGGTATGAAACTTGAAAAATCGGTGGGTTAAACAATGTTAGAGATTCGGGATTTAGAGGTCAGTATCGACGGCAAGCCGATCTTAAAGCGGTTTTCGCTTAAGATTTTACCTGGAGAAGTACATGCGATCATGGGCCCTAACGGAGCTGGAAAATCGACTCTTGCCCAAGTTTTAGTCGGCCATCCGAGTTATGAGGTGGTGGGAGGAGAGATTTGGTTTCAGGGGCAAAATATTGTTTCGATGGAGCCTGAAGAGAGGGCTAGAATGGGGCTTTTTTTGAGCTTTCAATACCCTGCTGAAATTCCGGGCCTCACTAATTTTCAATTTCTTCATGCCGCTTATCAAGCTTGTAAGGGGGCGATTTCGGAGGAGCAGTTTGAAATGATCCTTCAGCAAAAAATGGAGCTTGTCAATGTCCGCCCAGAATTTAAAACACGACCTCTCAATGAAGGGTTCTCTGGAGGGGAAAAGAAAAAAAATGAACTTCTTCAGATGGCTGTTTTAGAGCCTAAACTTGCGATCTTAGATGAGATTGACTCAGGGCTTGATATTGATGCGATGAAAGATGTGTCGCAAGGGGTTAAGGCCCTTTTAAACAAAGATCGAGCTGTTTTGATTGTGACGCACTATCAACGTCTTCTCGATTATCTTGTTCCTGACTACGTTCACATTGTTGTGGATGGACAAATTGTCAAAACAGGCTCTGCACAGCTAGCCCAAGAATTAGAAAAACAAGGGTACAATGTCTACAGCTGATACTCTTGAGTCCCCTTTTTTTACGTCAGCCCAAGGGATTTTTTCTTCACAGAAGCACGTCAATCTTTTGCAGGGAAAAGCGTGGGATCGATTTTTAGAGCTGGGGCTTCCAGAAAAATCATCGGAGCTTTTTAAATATTTTCCTTTGAGAAAATTATACGACTTGCGGCTGACCCTTCCAGCTATCCTGCGGCCACCCAAAGAAGCAATTGAGACGCATATTCTTCCAGAAGCAAAAGAAAGCTATCTCGTCTTTGTGGGAGGGCGGTTTTCTCCGGAGCTCTCAAAGCTCCCTTCTAGACTTGTGGCACTTCCTCTTCAAGAGGCGGTCAAAACTTATGGGCCGTTTCTTCAGCATCGACTCAATAAAAGCATTAAGGAGGAGAAAGACTCTTTTTCTCTCCTCAATCTAGCCCTCCAAGAAGAGGGGCTTTTCTGTTATCTGCCACCAAAGGTCAAGCTTGAGGCGCCTCTTCAAATCCTTTATTATGGAGAGGGAAGCGAATCTTACCACCCTGCTCGTTTACACCTTTTTTGTTCAGCAGAGTCTGAGTTGAAATCGATTTCTACGGTGGTGGGAGATGGAATTCATCATCTTGCGATGGATGGCGCCATTGAAGAAAAAGGGTCTTGGTCTCACATCGACATCTCTATCGATGGGTCAGGGGTGTGTCTGAGTGATTTTAAGGTGACGCTTAAAGAGGCGAGCTCTCTCAATTATTTGGCTATTACAACCAGTTCTCGTCTTACAAGAAATCGATTAAGAGTGTCTCTCATGGGTGAGAGGGCAAATGTGCTTCTTCAGGGATTTTGGCATCTTTACGGAAGTTGTCAAAGCCATACGCATGTCCATGTGGAGCACGCAGCTCCTTTGACAACATCACTCCAAAAATTTAAAGGGATTTTAGAAGGGCAGTCTCAGTCGAGCTTTGCAGGAAAAATTTATATCCATCCCGAAGCGCAAAAAACAGAGGCGTACCAGCTGAATCATAATCTTCTCTTAAGCGAAGGGGCACTGGCAAATGCAAGGCCTAACCTTGAAATTTTTGCAGACGATGTCAAAGCCTCTCACGGAGCAACGGTATCGCGGGTGGATGAACAGCAACTTTTTTACCTCTTAAGCCGAGGGATTACGAGGGCAGCTGCAAAGGAGCTGCTTGTGCGTGGTTTTATTCAAGAGGTTTTAGATCAAATCCCCTACCCCAGCTTGCTACGATTGTATGAGCCTATTTAAGCGAACTGATTTTCCGATGCTAAGCAAAAGGGTCCATGGCAAGCCGCTCGTTTATCTCGATTCGGCAGCGACCTCTTTAAAGCCAAACTGTGTCATTGATGCAATGACGCAGTTTTATCAAACTTCTTATGGAACAGTCCATCGGGCAGCCTATGCGCTCTCTTCTGAAGCGACCGCCCGCTATCAAGGTGTGCGAGAAAAAATCCAGCGGTTTATCAACGCTTCTTTGCCCGAGGAAGTTGTTTTTACACGTGGAACAACGGAAGGGATCAATTTAATCGCGCGAAGTTATGGAGATGCCTTTCTAAAGCCAGGTGATGAGATCCTTATTTCGGGTCAAGAGCACCATTCTAACATTGTGCCGTGGCAGCTGCTCTCCTCACGCACGGGGGCGTATCTCAAGGTGATTCCGCTCCATCCAGACGGGCAAATTGATTTAGAGCGGTTTCACGACCTTTTGAGTGAAAGGACACGGCTCGTCTCAGTCGCACAGATTTCGAATGTCTTAGGAATTCATAATCCTTTGCAAGAGATCATTTCTGCAGCCCACCGTATCGGGGCAAAAGTGGTTGTCGATGCCGCTCAAAGCGCCCCTCATGTTCCTTTAGATGTCCAGGCGCTTGACCCCGATTTTTTAGTCTTTTCTTCCCATAAGCTTTATGGGCCGACAGGAGTCGGAGTGCTCTTTGGAAAGAAAGAGATTTTACGTCAGATGCCTCCCTATCAAGGTGGAGGAGATATGATCCAAACAGTCACCTTTGAAAAGACCACCTACCAAGACCCGCCGCTCCGATTTGAAGCGGGGACTCCGATGATTGCAGAAGTGATTGGCCTTGGAGCTGCAATTGATTATTTACAGACTTATGAGCCAGTTGCAAAACTCCAATTTGGGGCCAAATCCGCGCTTTTGCCGCTGGATTCCTTTTCTCCGCAAATCGCCTACTCTGAGTCGAGTATGTCAATTTGCGGAGAAAAGGACCCAGCGGCAAATTCATCGAATTTGGCCTCCAAAGCGAGTTTTGCAACTGGCTCTTATGGCGCTATTCAAGAGTATGAGCATCAGCTGATGCAGCTGGCCCTGCAATCGCTTCCAGCTGAAGTGAGCGTTCTAGGCCCTCGTGAGGGACGCTGTTCTTTAGTGACGTTTCAGGTGCCAGGAATTCATCCGCTTGACCTTGCGACTCTACTCGATCTTCAAGGGATTGCCGTTCGGTCAGGGCACCTCTGTGCTCAACCGCTTCTTCGTCACTTTGGCCAGGTAGCGGCGGTCCGCTTCTCCCTTGCGCCTTATAATACACCAGATGAAGTTGTTTATTTTTGTGAAATACTCAAAAACTCGATTCTCAAATTTATAATGCCCAGGCTTTAGAGCCTCTAAAGCCTGGGACATTCAAGAATGATTAGAAATCAAATCGAGCTTGGAAGGTCACACCGCTCAGTGCAATATCCCCTTGGTTAAAGGTATACTTGCCTTGAACTTGGCTATCCACAAAGTTGAGATCTTTGTCAAACCCGGAGAGCATATGCTGTTCCCAGCCGAGTTGGAGTCGGATCCGGTAGACGTCGTTGTAAAAAAGATGGTCCCAACGAAGCCCTAAACCAAGATCTGTCATGGTTCGAACAATAGTCCAAACATCTTGAGCATGAGCAAACCGTGTTGAGTTTCCATTAGGATCAACGGAATCTTGAGCTTCATGAAGACGTTGTTTCCCATAAATGAGAGAGATCGCACCTTGTCCGTAAATACTCCATCCCCAGCCAAGGCCCCATTGAGAATCGAGTCCTGCGCGAAGGCCTCCGCCTCGGAAGCGGTTATTAAATTTCTCTTTGAGCGTTGGCGTATTGACTAAAGCACCGGTACCGAGGGTTCCACCTTGATACTTGACTGTCATATTACGATGAGCCCATAGTCCTCGAACGCCCATGAAAGGACGAAGAGTAAGCCATTTGCTCACAAAGAATTCGCGGCCCATTTCAAAATCGAGATAGTCGAACTTAAGATGTGTGCGTCCTTTTGCACGAGCAACAAGGGCAGATGCAACTGCGACATTATTTGTGGGATTTGTCCAGGTTTGAATAATGGATTCAGGAGCTTCAGGATTGGAAGATTGATCTTCATTAGACCGGAACCAACTATAGTTCAAGAGCATATCCCAGCCGTCGTGCGGTAGGTTATAGCCGATCCCTGCGCGCCATCCCCAACTCCAGTCGTAGGAGATGTTTTTTACTTTTCCATCAAAAAATGAGCTGTTTTCTTGTTTGATTCCGTAGCTCACCCCATCTTCTGTGGCATGCATGTAAAGAACATCGGCTTGCAGCCAAAGGTCAATGCCATCTTTGACAACAGGACGTGCAGGTGGGTTGATCATTCCATTTGCACCGCGGCGTTGTTCTAAAGCGCTGACACGGTTTTCAAGGTTGCGGACTTGCATGTCATCTACAGCGGACAAAGCAGAGGTCAAGCCAACCAGTGACATTGCCAACAAGGGCAATATTTTATTGAGTTTATTAGTCATTGAGATCCCCCTGGGTTTGGATCGTTTTCGGTTCATTTTGTCACTTCTCTCTTCTCAGAAAGAAGCAGCGGAAGTTAAACATATCAATTCAACGTCGACGTGAAGCTGTGCGAGTTGATACGGTTCAATCTACGAATAAAATCCATTTCACGTCAAACAAAATCAGTGCAGTAGATGTTTTCAGCCTTTCGAGGGAGTTTTGCGAACTCTCTTATAAATATCTTCTAAGAACACAGAGAAAAAATTATCGGCGCTGGAATATAAATGATCGATAAACGATAATTTCGTTTGTCTGCGAGGCTCTTTCTCACATATCTGGTATGTGAATGTGAGAGCCGCGCAGCCTTTAAATTATTCGGACTTGAAGGACACGGCTATGTTTGTACTAACGATGGATTCCTTTTCAATATCGATTGCTTTCATCGCTTTTGCAAGCGCTGCCTTAGGATTCGTGTGTTATTCAATTCTAAAAAGCAAATTTCCAGGGAGCGGCTTAAAAATGGTCCAAGATATCTTTAAAGAAACAACCTCTTTTGAAGAGGCGATTAAAGTCCTGCAAGAAGGAAAGCGTATCAGAAGGAAAACAGAGAGAAAGGGATTTACTCGAATCGTCATTACTGAAGGTAAAAAGAGGGTAGAAAAATACGGCACTTATTGGGTAGGAGATAAGGATATTTCCGATAATTGTTCATTTTCTATCGACGATGTGCTGGCTAAAGATTGGGTTATCGATGATTGAAGATCAAAATAGGCGGTTTTTAAGGCGGATGATTTCTCCGCCGTCCAAGCTAGAGTGGGAAAACCTCTTACGATGGAAGCAGATTGGGTGCTCCAGCAGCGGCTTTGTCTCTCGTTTTGGTGGGCTACTGGCAAGCATAGGTCCTCTCACGACTTCATTGTCCCAAATGATCATTCATCTACTGGCAGGACTTTATAGAGGTTTATTAAAGATTCTGAATGGACAAATTTTTGAAGTTCTTCCGGAATTAGGCGATGGGCTAGCTAAATCTGGTCGATCAATACTTCAAGTCGTTCTTATTAGTTCCACCGCCATTTTGGGCCTCTTTTTCCCCAAACTTTATGACCGGCTTCCTGTTTCTCAAACGGACCAGGAGCAAAAGCAAGCGGCTATTGATGAAATCAAAGTTCTTGAACGACTCATCACTTGCCTCAATCAAATTCAGCTGAGAGTAAGCGATTTTTCGCCAGGGACGCATATGCTCCATATGGCCTATGAAAGTACAATACAAGCTGTCGTAAAAGCGCATATTGCAGTTCTTGAATCCATTGCACAGCTCGTGGCAAGTTTAAAAATCCAGCTGGCGGAAGCTCGGGCAAAAACTGAGAACCAAACTCGAAAGCTTGTCTTTTTGCAAGATCAAAAAGCTTTAACGGAGCAGTCGATTGCGGAGTTAAAAAAACAGCTCACCGAAATTCAACGAGAGGCACGGATCAAAGCAGAGAGTCAGTCTCAAGCATTACGCTTCCTTCAGTTTCAAAAATCCCAGTCAGATCGAATGATTGCAGAACTAAAAAAGGAACTAGCTGAGTCCCAGCGGCCATCTCCAAATTAAACACCCTCTAAACAGGAATGGAGCGAAGGATTCGGTCGATCGATTGAAGCCACAGCTGGGATTGTGTTGTCAGCTGCTGCAAAATAAAATACCATCCTGCCCAAAGAAGCGCAAGGCCTACGAGAGATTTTAGGGACATCCCTAAAAAGGCGATTTGCACTTGTTGAGCGAGGCGGTTTGCAATTCCAAGGAACATATCGGCCATCAAGATGGCGACAAGAGATGGAGCTGCCAGCTGAATGGAAATGGCTGTGAATTTGGTGAGAAGTACGATAATGAATTTCCAAAACCCATGGTGGATGTTAAAAAATAAGGCGGGCATGAAAACATCTGCCGGAATTGCAGTATACGAATTCATAACAGCCTGAAGAAAGATAAACAATCCTCCAATTTCATAGAAAAGAACAATAAAGACGTAATTGTAGAGCTGACCGATCGGAGAGACTTGCGTCTGTAGCAGAGGATCAAATACCTGGAGCGAGGATGAGCCTCTCTGAAAATCGATGAGAACACCTGCAGATTGTGCGATGTAAAAAGGGATATTCACTAAAAAGGCCAGAACAAAACCTATAAAAAGCTCTTTGAGGGCGTAGGCAATGAATAGGGTATTAAATGTGGGAGTTGGTATTTTTGCCTCTGAGATCACATGGGGGAGAAGGATGGTTGTGAGTGCAATAGCAAGCCCGATTTTGACTCCGCTCGGGAGCTTGGATCCTAAAAATGGGGCCAAAGCGACAATAGGAGCAATGCGCATGAGTGTGAGAAAGAAAAGGGTTAAGGCGGAAATTGGAGTGAGATTGGGCAAGCTTAGGATGAAGCTCACGTAATCTGAGGTATCAACGGTCATGAAAACATCTTCTAAGGATTCCATTTGTAAAAGTTTTGGAAGATGGTTGTCGTGAATTGAAGGATCTGGCTTCCGAGCCATCCTCCCATGAGAAGGAGGGTGAAAATAACGGCAATTAACTTGACGGTAAAGGAGAGCGTTTGCTCTTGAATTTGGGTGGCGGCTTGAAGCACTGCAACAAAAAGCCCAATAAACATGCTGACCAAAATGGGAGGTCCTGAGAGAAGCAGAATCAGAAGCAGGGCTTGGTAGGCGAGTTGATAAATTTCAGCTGAAAACATTGCCCCTCATCTACCTAAAAGTTAAAACGAGATTTTGAATTAAAAGGGTCCACCCATCAACCATAACAAGCAGCAGCAATTTGAGCGGCAGGGCAATCGTGAGGGGTGAAAGCATCATCATCCCCATCGCAAGCAAAATATTAGAGACGACAAGATCGATGACGAAGAAGGGAAGGTAAATCACCACCCCAATTTCAAAAGCAGCTTTTAGCTGAGAAGTAATAAAGGCGGGGATCAAAACCAAGAAATCGGATTGTTTAAGGGATGATCGATACTCTTCTGGATAGGAACGGTAGGCGAGTTGATAGAAGCTAGAGATATGTTTTCCAATGCTATTGCGTTGTAAAAAGTCGCGGAGAGGCTCTTTCCCTGCATCGAGAACATCCATTAAATAGGGGGCTGTTGCTCCTGTAAAAAGCTCTTTCGGGACGTTGGTATTAATGGCCTTTGAAGCTGCATTATACATGGCAAGGCCTGTGGGAAACATGACATAAATGGTCATGAGAATGGCAATTCCGTTGAGCACTTGGTTGGGAGGGGATTGTTGAACGCCAAGGGCATTTCTTAAAAGAGAGAGGACGACGACAATTTTCACGTACGAGGTGAGAAGCATGATTGCGTAAGGTAAAAGCGAAAGGCCAGTTAGAATAGCCAGCTCTGAGATGAGTTGGGGCGGCTTTCCATATTCGCCCTGTTCTATTTCTGTGGGAATTTGAGCGGGCTCCTGAGCAAAAACAGAGAGGGAGGAGGCAATGATAACGGAGAATAAAAACCACTTAATCCATTTCATAAGTTTTTCTTAAGGTTTCGAGTAACGGTCGAAGGCTGACTCAACAGCTCTCCACTGATTTTCGATGGTTGCATTGATAAGTCCTGATTTAGCTTTGATCATACACCCTCCTGGAGAAATATCGTCACGAATTTCGATATTCAAAGTTTCGAGCTGATCAAGTTTTTCTTTGAGGCGTGGCTTTTCCGCTTCTAAAAGGTCTTTATCTGCCTTGCTGACGTAAATGATGATATTCCGGTCGTGCATTACAGGTGCAAGCGCTTGCAAGACGATATTGACAATTGTTTCAGGGTGGGTTTGAAGCTCTCCTGCAACAATTTTTTTTGCAGCTTTTAAAGCAAGGGGCAAGATAAGTTGGTTCATTTCATGCCGAAGCCGTTTTATTTCCTGTTTAAGGGCTAGGATATGTTCGTTGAATTGCGTAAGCCCTTCTTGATATCCATCTTCATAACCTTTTTTCTTGAGATCTTCTGCCTCTTTTTCGGTCCGCTCTTGAAAAGCAATCGCCTCAGCTTGAGTTTTTTCAAGAAGCTCACTTGCGCTTAGGAGCGTACTAAAATCTTCTGCTTGGATCACTTTTTTTGCGGAAGCAGGATGCACCTCTGTTTGATTAATCAAAGTCAATAATCTACTCATATGCGGACCCTTTGATATAATTGATTAACTCAACAACTTGCTCAGTTAAGAGATGAGATGCACGAGGATTATCGATAGGCGTTGATAATTTACGGATTAAAAGTGCCTTTTCCACGTCAAATCGATGGAGAACATACCAAGAAAAGCTTGGATTTTGTCCGTAGAGAGCTTTCGCAAGGCGATTAGCTCCACGCTGCTCAATGAGAAGTTTCAGTTTTTCTTGGTCGCCATTCCAATTGAGGAGCCCCATGGAACTAAAGGCAACCGGTTCGTAGCTTTGCAATAAGATTTTTAAATATTGGTGTTGAATTTCTGTGAGGGTCTCATAGATTTTCGATAGTTTTTGCCGATCGATAATTTGTTTAACCTCCAAAGAAAGATCATGAAGTCCAAGTAGATTGAGAAAGAGAGGGATTGTTCCGATGGGCAGCTCAATCAAATCGCTTAAGGGAGACTTTGGTAAGCAGGCAATCGGAAGAAGCTCATCCATTTCTGCAGTTAAGTAATGGGCTAGAGTGATTTGCAAAAATGTTTTTCCTAAATCTGAGATAGAAGGGAGTTTGCTTGTATAGAGAAGATCTCTTCCTACAGAAGCAGATTTTTCTGGACTTAAGGAAGCAAGAAACAATCCGATTTCCCTTTCAGATAAGGTTCTAAGAAAGGGGGAAATCCAGGAGGTGTGAATCCAGTCAAGCAGTTTTTCAGGAGTTTCTTCAGATTGCAAAGGATCCCCTAAAGGAGCCGGAAATGTTGCCATAGCTTGCTGCTGGTCCTGCGCTAAATATTGCATCAATTCTTCACGTTCTTTGGGCTGACACCGCTTTAAAAAAGCTTGGAGAATGATGCGTGTTGAAAGAGTCATTCTTGATTCGTTATTTCATCAGGGGCTTTTAAAGGCGTTGGCTGAAAGAGTTGACGCAGTCCTCCTTGACTTTGAAGAATGGGATAGATTTTCCAAATCATCCAAGCTGCGATGAGAAGAAGAATGATATTTGTCGTGATCAAAGAAATAAATAAAAGTCGAAATCGCATGACCGAATGCTCGCTGAGGACAATTGACCAGATCGTCGTATAATCGCGCTGCTGGAAGGAGGATGCTTCTAGAGAATCTCCTAGGGTGATATCTGTAAATCGCGACCGGTCGGAAATCACCGTGACATCATTGATGTCGAGGCCATTGACGCTTCCTGCCACAAGTCGTTTGATTTTTGAGACTAAGTGGCTGTTAGGGTCGTCGACAATTCCTTGATGCTTCACATAAACGGCTGCTGTCACGCGGAGAGGCATGCCTTGAGTTGCGGGGGTGATGGCTGTTGCTTCAGGAGGGAAAGAGAGCTGAACATCGGCGTCAATCACACCATCAATTTTTCGAATCGTATTGGCGATCTGTTGTTCAAGGCCTGCTTGATATCGAATGGTCTCCTCTTTTTCACTTGTCATCAGCCCTTGTTTAGCGAACAGCTCCAGCAGGTTCGTTCCTCTAATTCGAGGAAGGCCGTTTTGGTTTAGAATAGCCATGGCGTCTGTCATTGATTTTTCAGGCACTGAAAGATTCCACATGGAAGGACCTGTATCGCCGCCGACGCCTCCTGTTGCTTTTGTCGCGATTTTTTCTGCAACGATTCCACGGCTTGCGAGAAAGACGACGATTTCATTGGCTTCTCTTTCCTCAACTCCGTTGACAATCACCCGTTGAGTTTCGCAGCTAGTAAGAAGGAGAAGAACGGGAAGCATCCATAGAAGAGCTTTGCGCATATATAACCTTTTTTATGTCATTAGAGAAGGCTTTAGCAAAAAATAGAAGAGAAATTCCTAAAGATCTAATGACTCCTGTATCTGATTTAACATGAAATCTGTTTTTTTCGCTATGAAGATTTCGTTTGATGGCAGAGCATAGAAAACTAGAATAGATATTTGAAACTTTTGTCGACTCAGACTTGTTTCCATTTCTTCACCACGGAGACACAGAGAAAGATGAGATTGCACAGAGTGAAAATTTTCACTCTGTGCAATCTCATCCCTCTCCGTGTCTCCGTGGTGAAGAAATGGAAACAAGTCTGAGTCGACAAAAGTTTCAAATATCTATTCTAGTTTTCTATGCTCTGCGTTCGGTATAGCCAATTGGGGCCTGGGCCGAAGGTCCCCGATGAGTAATCTTGTATCGCTTGGAGAATTGCGCGGTATTGGTGAATTTTATCTTCTTTTTCAGAAGAGATGTATTTTCCAAAAACCCGATAAAGTGCTAATTGCCCTCGCTTGATCCAAAATAATTTTTTGTAATGCCAAAGCTCCGGTTTGATCCACTCACGAAAGAGTCGTTCTCTTTCTTGAGGAGAACAGTTTCGCTGGATCCAGAGGAGTCTGCTGCGCCACCAAAAATATTTTTTATGAGGGCTGCCTCCAATAAAAGAAGCGGAGACTTTATGGAGCAGCACAGCTTCATAACAAATGCCGATGCTAAACCCTGCTTTTTTTGCACGCATGGCGAAGTCAGCCTCTTCCCAAAATAGAAAAAATTGAGGTTCTAAAAAGCCGATTTTTTCAAACACTTCTCGTCGAATCAGGATTGAACAGCCGCAAACGTAGTCTAAAGTGGATTCTGTTTTGAACCCGCGAGGCGCCTTAATGCCGACAAGGTCAAAATCTCCCTTTGCACTATTCCAGAGGCCTCCTAGATGGTCGAGTATTTCCGGATTGGAAAACCGGAGAGGATATCCTCCCCAGATTCCGACTTCGGGCTTTGCGCCTGCGCTATGAACAAGTGCTTGGATAAAACCGGGTTGGATAATAGTGTCGTTGTTGAGCAAGAGAACAGCTTGGGCTCCTTGCTTGAGGGCTTCTTGAATTCCGACATTGTTTCCTCCGGCATAACCTAAATTGACGCCTGTCTCTAGCACTTGAATCTCTGGAAATTGGCGGCGGATTTCTTCAGCAGAGTGATCGTGAGAGCCGTTGTCGACAACAATGATTCTCAGTGAGCCGCAGGGTTGAAGAGATCGAAGACAAGCTATCGTATCATCTTTTCCATTCCAGTTTAAAATTACGACATGGATGTTCACACGGACACCTGAAGTCTGTTTAGAGCAGCGGAGATCACAGCCTCAGGGGTGATTTGCCGTAAGCAAAAGGGATCGCGGCATTTTTTCTTTAGGCAAGGAGAGCAGGTTGGCAAAGCGTGCAGTACTTGTGCAGATGAAATCTGATAAGGACCGCAAGTAGCTGGGTTTGTAGGGGTAAAAAGTGAGAGGGTCGGGGTTTTCATCGCTAGGGCAAGATGAAGAGGTCCTGTATCATTGGTGATGAAAAGAGACAGCTTTTCTAAAATAGCAGCTAGGATATGGAGCGGCTGAAGGATCGGTTTGGCCCCTTCGATTTGCCGGCACAGAGTTTGAGCAAGTTTTTGTTCCGATGCCGTTCCAGTAATCACAATGGAACATCCAAGCTCTTCTCGGAGCTTCTGCCCAACTTTAACAAAATATTCAAGGGGCCACTGTTTGAATTGATCTTTGGCTCCAGGGTGCAGGCCGATGACAAACCCTTCGGGAACGATCTGCTGAGCTATGGACCGATCGAGATCTTCAATGAAAAATTCCATTTCAGCGGAAGTCGGATGAGCTCCGACTTCACGGACTATATCGAGTCTCCGTTCAATTTCGTGGCCTGATTCCCAAGGTAGAGATTGTGTAAGGAGATCATCCAATCCTTTTTGAAGGCCTGTTGTTCCTATGCGTCTCGAAGCTCCGATGCAAGTGCAAAGAGGAAGGACGATTCGTTGTGATGTATGAAATAGAAGAACATTTCCAATGTTTCGTTTTTTGAGTTGAAAGTAGAGCTTTGAAAAGGAAGCCGAGCAGGGCTTTGTCAGGATAAATCGTTCGTTTAAATGGGGGTTATTTTTTAGAACAGCAGCGCCAAGCGGAGTTGTTAAGCACCCGATATAGGCCTCAGGATACGCCTCTCGAAGCGCACGGAGGGCAGGTGTTGCCCAGAGCGTATCTCCAAGGCCCGTTGTGGAGACAATGAGAAAGTGATCTTTTTCTCCTTCGGATTGAAAAAGGCTTAGGGTACGTACAATTTTCTTGATAAGGGCATTTTTCCAATGAGACATGAGTCGAATTTATACCAAAATTGCATTAAAAAATCGATCAAAATTTTATTGTTAAACACCCTCTAAAGTATACTGCGCCCACCCCAAAAGTGTGAATTTGGGCTGCGCGCAGTATAGCTTTTTCGCTCTTATTAAAGTATAATTTCGAAGGAAAGACGGAGAATTTAAATGTCACAATCTGAAAAAAATGCTCAGAATCTTTATGAACAAGCTTGCCGATATCTCCAAGGAAATGAGACTTCTTGCTCCTATGAAAAAGGGATTTTTTATTTGAAAGAGGCTGCCGATTTAGGCCATGCAAAAGCTCAGTACAACTTAGGTATTTATTTACAACAGGGCCTGGGAATAGCTCAATCCAATGAAGAAGCCTATCGCTACTTTGAATTAGCCGCTAAACAAGGACATCCCCGCGCCTATTATATGCTTGGTTGTTATTTTGCTTTTGGGTTCCTATTCCCCCCTTCTGAAGATCAGGCGCTTCACTATTTTCGATTGGCTGCCGAAGCAGGAATTGCGGATGCACAATACAATTTAGGGGTTCTTTTATCCGTTGACGGAAGAAAACCAAGTGCTTTAGCGCTTGGATGAATTCCGCTACTTTGTTAAACTATCCTTGTCTTAACAGACTAGCCGCTGGAATGGCGGGTAAAAGCCTGTTGGAGCTGCCCTTAAGTTGGGAGCTATGAATCAGGAATCTCGTGCCCTTTAGGGCCGAGAGGTTCAAAAGAGGAATGGCAAATATGGCAGGTGCTATAGATACTATAAGTAAAACTCAACAATTTTTTAAGAATCTAGTTCCCGAATGGTTGTATTCTAAAACTGCAGTAGGGAAAGCAGTGAAGGTTGCTTTACTTGCTTTTGCTTCCGTTGTGGCGTTAGGATGGATTGTAAAAAGTTTGCGAGGCCGTGCTACAAAATTTGAGAAAAAAACTGCGCCAGAGCAAACTCAATCCCCAATCAGTGAGACAAAACCACCCTCAGGATTAGGAAAAAAGCCAGACCCTAAGCCTCACGACAGTAAATCTACGACAGTTCCATTACCCCCTACACCCAGCAGCATACCACCTTCTCCTCAAAAAATTATAGCACAAAAAGATGTGGGCTATGGCAATACTCTTTATGTCAATGGAAGTCCTATGAAAAATAATGGCATCCCTACTAGATGGGAAATTGATGGAATATCATCAAAGGAATTGGTATTTTCCATTAAACATCCTGATAACTCTGTTAGAGAGCTTGGTGAGAGTGAGGTGCCATTCACCGTGGAAGATGCCAAGACGCCATTATAGCTGGCTCTCTTTCAAACAAATTTTCCTTGTCAGAAAATTCTGCAACCCCAGTAGGCAGAGAGGAAAGGCCCCACTTTTCAGTTAATTTTTTATATGTGCCATTTGATTTTAAGCGGCTTAGCCCTCGGTTAAAGCGTTGAATCAGATCAGGTCGAGTTCCATGAAGGGCAATGAGGCGTATCCCCTCAGACGTCAAAGGAGGGGTGCTGATTTTAAGTTGTCCTTGATAAAGGTCGTTGATAAAGGCTTCAGCTGTTAAAATATCAACAATCATCCCATCAATCATGCCCTGCTGCGTATCATCTAAGGCCTGTTGTATGGAATCGTAGGTTCGTTGAATGATATCAGGGTATTTTTCCAGTAAGAGCGCATCTGAAGAGTTGCGCAGAACTCCCACCAAACGTCCTTTCATTTCTGAAAGAGTGCGATAAGGGGTTCCAATAGGGATCACGAGAACAGGGCCTGTTGCTAAATAGAGATCAGAAAATGAGTAGAGTTTTTCATAGAATAAATAGGGCTGCATGGAGGAGCAGATGGCTTGATAATCTCCTTCTCGGAGCCCCAGTGTTAAGTTACTCCAACTTCTTCTTACAACTTCGATTTTGAGTTTTTCTTCCACGCCGATTGCTTCAATGAGCTCACAAGAAAAAGCTGTGAGGGCGCTCTCACGCCCTGGTATCTCCAAAGAATACCAGGAAGAGTCTAAAGCGATTTTAAAATCATGGGTGGATGAGCTTTTTCCACAGCTTCCAAAAATAAGGAAACACAAAGCCCATAAAGACAGCATCAATTTATTGATCATCTGAGAGGGCGCCTCCAAATTAAATTTCTGTCGATTTTTGGGTTCTTTTGAGCCAAATTTCGATCCAAAAGTGGAGGGGTAATATACGAAAGTTGATATAACCCCCACCAAATAAAGCGAAAATTGGCTCAAAAGAACCCAAAAATCGACAGAAACTGAGTTTTAAGACAGCTTCTAAGGTCAAAATGCATATACTTTTAATTATGTCAAGCATCGGCGTGATCATTGCAAATTTCGGCGGGCCTCGCAATTTAGAGGAAGTAACTCCTTTTTTGTGCGAGCTTCTGACAGATGAGGAGGTTCTTCGAACTCCTCTTCCCCGCTTTATTGAGAAAGGGCTTTTTAAGAAAATTGCCGTCAAACGAGCCTCGAAAATTTGCAAAGACTATAGACTCATGGGAGGGAAATCTCCTATTTTTGACGATACGGAGGCGATTGCTGAAGAGATTCGAAAGAACGTAGATTGTCCTGTGATCACCTTCCACCGGTACCTTCCTGCTACACACGCCTCTTTTATCGAGGCTTTGCAAAGAGTGGAGGTTGATCGATTTGTGGCGATTGCTCTTTATCCTCAGTTTAGTTATTCAACCACAGGTAGCATTGCGCGATTTTTTTCAGAAAATCTTACACCCGCTGTTCTTAAAAAAATCCATTGGATTAAATCGTATCCCACCGACGATTTATACATTCAGGCAATGCAAAATTGTATCCAAGATTATCTTCTTTCCCATCGGTTGGAGCAAAAAGAGACATTTTTTTTCTTCTCTGCCCACGGCTTGCCGCAGCGGTTTGTAGAGGATGGGGATCCCTATGAAATGGAATGTCATGAATCTTATGATGCGATACGAAAAATGTTTCCGGGCGCGCTTTCTTTACTGGCATTTCAATCAAAGTTTGGCCCAGGAAAGTGGCTGCGCCCTTACACTGGCAAGCTCTGTGAAAATCCTGATGACTGGAATCAAGGACGCAGGCACATTGTCTTTATTCCGCTTTCATTTACCTCTGACCATCTGGAAACTCTTTTCGAAATTGAACATATCTACCTACCTCTTATCCGTCAAAAAGGGCTTTGTGCTTACCGATGCCCTGCTCTTAATAGACGGTCTGATTGGACGAGCGCTCTGACGGCTCTTCTTTCAACAACGAAGGTAGTTTCTAATGATTTTCTAATACGAAAAAAACCCTTCCACCATTTCTGGTAGAAGGGTTTTGTTAGAAGGCAATACCAAATTGTTTAGAAGTGGTAGTTGAAAGCTCCTCGAGAACCGACAACACCTTGATGGTGTTCTGGAAATGACATATAAAGGTAGTAGGGTTCAAACGAGATATCCCAATGAGAGTTTGCAAGATGGAAAATAAAAGGAACGGAGACATCGCCTCCCCATGCAAATTTTTTCGCATAATGGTTGCTAACTTGTTGTCCGGCAAGTCCTTTTAAATTGAATCCCAAGCTAAACGTCGAGTTAAAGTCATGGGTATAAATAAAGCCTAAAGCTTCGTAGGCAAACTGTGCTTTGTGGAATGACCCCACATTATTATACAGATATCCACCCCCTACAAACGGAGAGAAATGATCTCGCTGGTTGTAGAATAGATTATATCCAAAACGAACTTCCCCTTCCCAAAGGCGGCCATACCAGTTATTGCGGTGATGACGGTTGCCATTAAAAATAAGGCCTCCCCATAGATCAAGGCCAAAGTAGAAAGCATCATTCTTTGTTCGTTCATAGACAAGACGATCTGGGGCAAATCCAAAACGGTTGTCATATTGCGGAATGACGGGCTGAACTACCATTTTAGCTTTCGATTTGTCAGTCGTTCTTTTACCCATTGCAACAAGTTCTGTATCCAAAGGAAGTCCTTGATCCAAAACATCATCACCAAAAACTGATCCAGTAGCACAGAGTGCTAAGACCCATTTCATCCAATTGTACTTCATTTTAATCCTCACTTTACTCAAAGCTGTTCAATACTCGACCAGCGATTATTTCTTAAGATAGACCCGAGTGTAAACAACTCTCGCCTAAAAGGCAAAAGCTTTTTGACACCCAACCCCGAAGGGTGGTGATTTATGGTACCTTATAGGTCCACCTTACGGACGGTTTACTTCGAGCACTATGGCTCTCACGCCCGTTGCTCAACCGATAGATTGAGCAAGAGTCAGATTTAAGCGTCTGTTTCTTGCGCCAGTCCGAAGACTAAATACGTAGAGTTGGGAAATTCCCAAGCCAGAGACAACTTAATGCCATTGGACACCCTAAAATGTATGTAACTCTAAAAGAAAAGCAGATTAAAATCAAGAGGGAGCAGTGCTTCCTCCCAGTTCTAAAGGACTGGGTTTCCGCACTGTCAATCGGATGAATAAAAGTGGCTATTTTTGCAATTTTTTTCAGAAATACCAGTACACAGTGCCAACAGCGGAAATAAAAGATGCCGAATTTCTCCCAGCAATTGTAAACCATGAACCGATTTCAATGCCGAAGTTGGGAGAGGGGTTATACTCAATGCAAGGAGCAATGCTCCATTGTTCAAGGGAGGGAGCTCCTAAAAGTGTGGTGGGTTGGCAGGATGAAGATTTATTTTGATGTTGGTAATGAATATCAATTCCTAAGATCCATAATTTGGTCAGACTATATTCAATGCCAAGATTCGCAATCAATTGCTGTCCAGGAGATACCGTTTGATGGGTCTGGAAATTTCCTCCGTAAGCGTTAAATCCTCTAACAAAGACATGGGATGGGATGACATAGGCTAGCGAAAGATTAAAAGTCGACGATGAAAAAGTCTTATGAAGAATAGCTGTGATCCAAGTTTCATAGGCGCCTGATCCTGAGACATCGGCAAAGTGTTTTTCGGAATCAAGGTGTTGGTATTTGCCAGATGGGAAGCTCTCTTGTAAAGCGAGTCGAAAATCGGGGGTCCAAGAGTGAGCTTGATCTTTTGAGATTTGAAATCCAAGCGATACTTGGGTATCTCCGTAGAGGTAGGAGTTTCTAGAGTTGGAGTGGGTGGCTATGCCGTTCAGATAAAGAGTTAAGTCAAGCCAATTCGTGAGCCCTGTTTCCAATTCGACTTGAAGCTGAATGCTTGAGAATTGAGGGCGGTGAGTCGATTTCCAATGGGAATTATAACGACCCCTTTGCTGAGTCATGTACAAATAAGGCTCGAAGAGCCATTTTCCAGGTGGCGTATTGACCGCGGTCGGTGAAAGAAGCGTTCCTCCAAAGTTTGGCTGATTGGAAGAGCGCTTTCCTTCTTCCTGTGTTGGAGTAGAGAAGAGAGGTGCCGTAGCAATAAGCAAGAAAAGAAAGAGGCGCTTCACCATTTAATTCTGTTTGAACCTCTCGGCCCTACAAGGGCACGAGATTCCTGATTCATAGCTCCCAACTTAAGGGCAGCTCCAACAGGCTTTTACCCGCCATTCCAGCGGCTAGTCTGTTAAGACAAGAATAGTTTAACAAAGTAGCGGAATTTATCCAAGCGCTAAAGCACTTGGTTTTCTTCCGTCAACGGATAAAAGAAGGTCGATTTTTTCAGTTAATTGCTTGACAGATTAATTCTTTTGGGCTATCCTAAAGTTGAACTTTAAATTATCCAAGTATATGTATAAGAGAGACTTAAGTTCTGAATTGACCGCCTTAGCTCAAGATTATCCTGTCGTAACGGTGACCGGGCCGCGTCAGTCGGGAAAGACAACGCTCGTTAGAGATGTTTTTCCGAGCAAGCCCTATGTTAATTTGGAGGCGCTCGACATTCGAGAAATGGCTCGTCTTGATCCCCGAGCTTTTTTAGCACAGTATCCAGCAGGGGCGATTTTAGATGAGATTCAGCGAGTTCCTGAACTTCTTTCCTATATTCAAGTAACTGTTGATGAGGCGGATACCAAGGGGATGTTCATTCTCACGGGAAGCCATCAGCTAGAATTGCATCAAGCGATTGCGCAGTCGCTTGCTGGAAGAACTGCGCTCCTTCAACTGCTTCCGATGAGTCTTGATGAGCTTGCAAGAGCTGGAATTGAACTTTCTTTGGATGAGACTCTTCTAAGAGGAGGCTATCCAAGGATTTATAAGGATGAGCTAGACCCAACAAAAGCCTACCGAAATTACTTTCAAACCTATGTCGAGCGAGATTTGCGGCAGCTGATTCAATTAAAGGACCTGACGCAGTTTCAGCGGTTCATTCGGATGTGCGCTGGGAGAGTTGGGCAAATGTTAAACCTGGAGAGTCTGGGAAATGATGTAGGGGTTTCTTCTCCGACAGTCAAAGAGTGGCTTTCAATCTTAGAAGCCTCTTTTATCATCATTCGTTTGCAGCCGTATTATGAAAACTTTGGCAAAAGACTTGTCAAGACATCAAAGCTGTATTTTATAGATGTGGGACTTGCGAGTTATCTGCTCGGTATTGAAAACATCATTCAGATGGCAAGAGACCCTCTGCGAGGAAATCTAATTGAAAATCTTGTTGTTCTAGAGCTCATTAAAACACGCTTGAATCAAGCACTCGATCCTCAGCTCTATTATTTTAGAGATTCTCATGGGCATGAAGTCGATTTGATTTTTCAATCGGGACATCAGCTCATTCCCATTGAGATCAAAGGCGCCAAAACATTCAACTCTGATTTCCTGAAGAATTTATCTTTTTTTCAAGAACTGGTACGTGAAAGGTGTACAAATGGATATCTTATCTACGCGGGGGATCAAGAGCAAAAAATCGGCCTTTTTCAGATTATCAACTATAAGCACACAGTTTCTATTTTGAAACAGGATTGAGCAGGAGCTTCTTTTCCTTTTCTGTCAGGGGGCGGTATTCTCCCACATCGAGATTGCCGAGGACAAGAGGGCCAATGCGGATGCGGTGCAAAGAGAGAATGGTGAGTCCAGCTTTTTGAACAAGGAGGCGGACTTCCCGTTTTTTTCCCTCGTGAACAACAACGGTGAGAGTTCCTCGACGAACCTTCGCAACTCGCGCTGGCTTGACCCACGTTCCTTCAACGAGCCCTCCCTTCGAAATGGAGCGGAGATGTTCGTCAGAAATCTCCTGCGCTGTTTTAATGAGGTATTCTTTTGTCAGCCCCTTGGAAGGGTGGATCACTTCTTGGGCAAAGTGGCCATCATTTGTCACGATGAGAAGTCCTGTCGTGTCGCGATCAAGGCGGCCAACTGTAAAAAGACGGTAGGGAAGGTGGGTGAAAAGATCGACAACAAGTTTTTTAGATCCAAGCCTTGCACTGCTGCAAATATACCCTTTAGGCTTGTTGAGAATAAAGTAAACTTTTTCCTGCTCTTTTTTGAGAGGCTCTCCATCGATGGAAATCGTATCTTTTTCCCAAGAAACAAGGGTTTGCGGGACTAAAACGACCTGCCCATTGACAGAGACTTTCCCATTAAAAATTAATTCTTCACATGCTCTCCGAGAGGCGACACCTGCGGAGGCTAAAGCTTTACTTAACCGTTTCATCAGGGCATAATCATAACACAAAGGAGCATCTGAATACAATGGGAAGAGAAGGGAGCTTGATTTTACTGAGACACGGCGCTTCTGTTTGGAATGATAAAAATTTATTTACTGGATGGGTTGATATTCCTCTTAGTCCTCGTGGTGTTGAAGAATCACTCAAGGCGGCTAAGGTGATTGCCAAGCATCGAATTGACGCGATCTTCACATCATCGCTTATTCGGGCGCAAATGACAGCGATGCTTGCAATGATTGATCATGAGAAGATTCCTTATGTCCAGCACTCCGGAGAGGGCGCTTTAGAAGAATGGGGTGTTGTCCATAGTCAAGAGGCAAAAGAGGGAATGGTTCCCGTGATCATCGCATGGCAGCTCAATGAGCGCATGTATGGGCAGCTCCAGGGGATGAATAAAGACGAAATGCGGAGAAGGTATGGGGAGCAGCAAGTGAAACGGTGGCGCAGGAGTTATGATGAGGCGCCTCCAGAGGGAGAGAGCTTGAAAATGACAAGCGAGCGAACAATTCCTTATTTTCAGGAGGAGATTCTTCCCCTAGTGGAAAAAGGAGAGCATGTGTTCATTGTCGCTCATGGTAACTCTCTTCGATCGATTGTCATGATGCTCGAAAATCTATCTCCAGCGCAGGTAGTCGAACTTGAAATTCCCACCGGAGTTCCTTGGATTTATCAGAGAGAGCAGGGGGAGTGGAGACGTCATGTCGAGTAGAAGGGTTCATCTCAATTCACAGGTCGCTACCCGTCCTTCCGAGCGTGTTTTGCTGACGATGGATACGTTTTATCGAGATCGGTGGAATCAGCTCGATCTTTACCGCGATATAGAGGCATCTATGAAAGACATCTATCGGCTATTTGAAGCAGATAGTGCTTTTCATTTTCATCTGACCCCAGGAGGGTTTCCTGCGATGCAGCATCTTCTTCTCCATTTTTATCTCAATGAAGTGCGCGTATCTGGAAAAAATCATTTTTTATCCAGCACTGTTGAGGAGGCTCCTATCTTAAAGGCGCTGAGCCAAATGGAACTGATAGGGTGCGGAGTTAAGTTTGTTTCAGTGAATGAAAAGGGGCAGATTGATTTAAACAAGCTCAAAGAATTGATAGGCCCTAAAACATCTCTGATTTCCATCTCAGCTGTCTGTGCGATGACAGGGGTTTTGCAGCCGATTCCTGAGATTGTGGAGATCTGCCATGCAAAAGGGGTTAAGGTTCACGTGAATGCAACTCATGCGATCGGGACTTGGGGAGTTTCTCTTAAAGAATGGCCCGTTGATTATTTAACATTTGATGGAGATAAAATGGGGACTCCTCCTGGGGTTGGTGGATTATTTGCTAGAGAGCCCCTTCAAGATTGCATGCATAGCGCTCCTCTTCTTTTAGGTCTTGCCGAGGCTATTCGCGAGGCTACCGCAAGGCAGGAGCAGTTTGCGATGGAGATGGCTAGGCTTCGCCATCAGTTTGAAGAGGAGCTTTTAAAAACGGTTGGAGATTGTGTAGTGATTGCCCGCGAGGAAGAGAGAGTGCCCCATATTTTTGCCCTCTCTTTTGCAGGGCTGATGAATGAAGCTCTTCTTTATGCGCTCCACCTGCGCCATGTCGATGCTTCGATTGGAGGGGGGCAATTTCAAACCTTAACAGCGCTTCTTAAACAATGGGGCTGCTTAGACTCGGTAGCTCTTGGCAGCATCAGTTTTGCTTTGAGTTATGGGATTCAAGAGGATGATTTAGCACGAGCGCTTGATGCGATCGTCAGCTCTGTACGCGCTTTAAGAAAAATGAGTGCCGTCTTATGATTTTTTATTCTCCTCATCCGTGGCATGCCTATGGTAAAAAATTAAGTCAAAAAATCAACCAGCCGCAATTTGTAGGTTTTTTTCAGCCGGCGGATGCTCAAGGAAGAACTCTTCGTTTAGTCGTTGGCAGGGGCTCAGCGCCAGGTGGATACCAGATTGCACTTTATTTGCTTGTGGATGAAATGGATGGGGTCATTGCCGATATCCGATATCAGATGATAGGTCCTTCTATTTTGATTGGGGTTCTCGAGGCTGCTTGTCAATTTTTGCTTCGAAAAAATTATGAACAAGCACGGCGCATGAGCGGTGATTTAATTGATCGAGAAATGAGAGATCGAGAGGGTGAAGAAGCCTTTCCAGCAGAATATTACAGCTATCTTAATTTAGTACTTGAAGTTGTTGAGGGGGCAGCGCAGCAGTGCACAGATATTCCAATCAATGAAACAGAGTTAATCTCCCCTCTTTCTTCTGAAATGTTCAGTGGCAGTGGAATAGAAGGATGGGAAGCCTTTCCCCATGAAAAAAAAATAGCGATCCTTGAACAGGTGATTCAAAATGAAATCAGACCCTATATTGAGCTCGATGCAGGAGGGATTCAAATTGTTCATCTTTCAGATCAACATGAACTCACCATCGCCTATGAAGGATCTTGCACGTCTTGCCATTCCGCAACGGGATCGACCTTAAATGCCATTCAGCAAATCCTCCAAGCGAAAGTCTACACCTTGATTCGGGTCATCCCCGATCTTTCGTTATTGACCTGAGTTTTGAGTTCTTCACACCGCTCATTCTTTATTTGACTTATATCTAATTTTAGATCAGAATTTTTTTGTTTTCTGTGCAAGACCAATTGAATTAGGAAGAAATTGAGTATGGCTAAAAAAAACCCACCAGCCACCAAAAAAACCGAAATATCTTCAGCAAATTACACGAAATTTATTACTTCCCTTAAAACCAAGATTCGATCCGCCCAAATCAAGGCAGCGGTCGCCGTCAACAGCGAACTAATCAAGCTATGTTGGGAGATTGGAAAGGAAATAGTTGAAAAACAAGAGCGAGAGGGATGGGGCAGTGGAGTTCTGGAGCGGGTGGCCAAAGACCTCCAAAATGAGTTTCCCGGCATTGAAGGGTTTTCTAGGGCTAATGTCTTTAGAATGAAGGCTTTTTTTACTGCCTACGAAAAAGTCGCACAAGCTGTGCGACAATTGGAATCTCTGCCTATTTTTTTGATCCCATGGGGTCACAATATTCTCCTACTTCAAAAAACAAAAGATGCCAACGAACGCCTTTGGTACGCCTCTAAAGTCATAGAACATGGTTGGAGCAGGAGCGTGCTCACAATTTGGATTGAAAATGGCCTATACCGTAGGGAAGGAAAGGCAATTACAAACTTTAAGGCAGTCTTGCCGCCCTTTCAATCAGATTTAGCGCAGCAAACTACGAAAGATCCTTACGTCTTCGACTTTATTACCCTACACAAGGAGCATTTAGAAAAAGACCTAGAGAGAGAGCTGGTTAACAATATCCAAAAGTGCCTGATCGAACTAGGGCAAGGATTTGCATTTGTTGGGAAGCAATACCCGATCAAGGCTGGTAAAAAAGACCTGTACATCGATTTGCTATTTTACCATCTAAATTTGAGGTGTTACATAGTCGTCGAGCTTAAGGCTGGAGAATTCGATAGTCGCGATGCCGGACAAATGAGCGCCTACCTTTCAGCAGTAGACGATCAGCTCCGAAATGAAGATGATAAACCAACTATCGGACTCATCTTTTGCAAGACAAAGGACAACGTGTTTGTGGAATATGTCCTAAGAAACTTCAATCGCCCAATGGGAGTGGCTGAATTTGAAGTAAAATTAGTTGAAAAGCTCCCGAAAGACCTGAAGTCAAGACTTCCTACAATAGAAGAAATTGAGGCCGAACTAAGCGTTATGTCCACTGAAAAGAAGAAGTCCTCAACAAAGAAAAAGTCTTGAAGCCGTCGGTTTTCCAGCAACTTTCCCAAGTAAATAGAGCTATCGATAGCTTCATTAAGTCTTATTGATGTTTAATTAGGGCATTGATCAATTGCAGGCGAAGAGATGGGTTGGGGAGGATGCAACACTCACTTTGGAGGCTAAAGGTCGCGAATTTAGGAGAAAGAGCGCTAGCTTGGATTTCATGGTCGGTCATACAGAGAATGATGGGCAGGGGTACTTTTTTCTTTAGACGGGAAAAGAGAAGGTGTTTGTAGCAGAGCCTCAAGAGAAAAAAAGAGAGAGGGACAGAGCAGATCAAGGGAATCCAGGGAAATAAAAATAGGGCAGAGGCAAATAAGAAAAATTCCCATCGGCGCTCAAAAAGAGGCCCCAGCCATCGTTTCCAACGGCTGGAGGAAGCTGCATAGGCTAAAAATTCTTCAAATTTTGGTTCATTAAAAGTTTCTCGAGCTGCGTGAATGGCTTCATGAAGCAGAATTTCCTCCCGAGAGTTATTCCACAGGTTTTTGGATCTGAGTTGAATGAAAGGAAGCCCATTTTCAGTGGTTGCAAAGAGAGCCCCTTCCCAAGGGAGAAGGTGCTGAGATGAAAAATGAATCGGGACCCAGTCAATGGAAAAGCCCCACGTGCTAAAGAGGGCTGGAGCGATTTGCCTCCACTCGGGGGATGGGAGGGGAGGTCTTGCCTCAGCACGCTTTAGAAAAGCCTCTTCTGACTCATCGGGTCCAGGAATCAATCCTTGCCGAAAGAAGGCAAGGAGCTTGTCAGCTTCCATCGGCTCGGGCTACTTTCCGATATTTAAGGAAAAGGAGGGTAAAGCCAATCACATTAATAAAAGAAAAAGCGCCAAAAACAAGAAGAATTTTGTTGGTTTTCTTGGAGATTTTAATGAGCCTTTCTCTCACAATCTTTTCAAATTCCGACTCGTTATCAAACCATGTTCCTTTGTAGAGATGGCGGCAAAAAATCGCAAGCCGATCTTCAGGCGCATTGAAGTAAAAGGCAGGAAAGGCAATGTCGCGGTTCCCTTCTTTATTGGCCAGGAGTTTGAAGGACTCTCCCAGGACATAAAATGTTCGGTGGGAGATTCTATTAATCACTGCGTCGCGATCTTTGCCAGGGTAATCGTGTTCAATTCGATCCCACTCCCGTCCTAGCCATTCCATCACCCGTTTTAAGATCGGGTGTCCAGGGCGAGAGCCGACTAAGTTATTGGTCGGTAAGACAGAAGAACTAAGAGAGGTTTGGTAAGGCATTTCCATTCCGCAAAATAAATCATAAGCGCGGCATAGAGGTTCAAAGGGTTGAAAGCATTTAACATCATGGTCGACATAGATCCCCCCTTCCTGATAGAGAATCTCATATCTTAGAAGGTCTGATTTTTCTGCATAGTTATCGGATTTTTTATAACAGTCAAAGAGTTGAATGAATTGAAGGTCTTGAACACGAGCGAGTACCATTTGTTTGTGAGGAAGGGGGCGGTCTCGATCGGTCCAAAATTTGATGGTCCAATCAGGATTTTTTGCAATCCAGCTGCGAACATTTTCAATCGATTCCCGAGGAAATGGCTTAGGGCCAACCCAAATAAAGTGGAGCACTTTAGGGATATGAAGCATTGTCGATTTTGCCTCTAGGAAAGGGATATTTTTCTCAAAGACAGACTTAAAAAATTGAAGATTTTCAAAGTCCTCTACAGTTTGGACATGTTTCCACGCGGGAAAGCCGCGCCCCATCAATGCTTCGAAATCATGTTTATCTAGCTTCTGCTCTGTTTTAGAACATCCCCATAAGAGAGGGAGGAGGACAAGTGCCCAAACCCATTTTTTCATTGAGATCTCCTGATTCTTAGAAAAAATAACCCAAAACAGATTAAAAGCAAACTTGAAGTCATTGTGGCGGCTTGGAAAAGGGAGAGGTGGTGAAATTTTTTTTCGATTTTAGAGAGGCTCTGCCAAGTCTCTTTTTCAAAGCGAGCCCGGTCTGATTTTCCTCCTGCCCAACTATTTGCAAAGAAATGTTGAGATAAAACGGGCTTCAGCCCCTTTTTAGCAAAGAAAAAAGCAGCGGGAAACACAATATCGATGTTTCCCGGTTTGTCGAGTTCGAGCTGGATTGCTTCAGTGAGAGGAAGGTAGGTTCGCTCAATCACCACTTGGGTTGGGTGGGAATACTCATTTTTGGCAAGCTTTTCAGCAATTGGATCCCACCGCTCTTCAATGAGCTCGATAACTTTTTTAACCACAGGATGAAAAGGGCGTGAGGCGATGACTCCATTTCCTGCAGTGAGATTACGATGAACAAAAGGGGGATGGGGAGCTTCAAGGCCGCAAAAAAAGTCATAGGCATGGTGATAAGGGTCGAAAGGAGTGAGACAATTGGCGTCGTGATCAACGTAGATCCCTCCTTGCTGATAGAGAATTTCAAAACGGAGAATGTCTGACTTTTCTCCCCAGTTTTCTGAGGCAATATAACACCGCTCGAGGAATGGAAAGGGGTAATCTTTGATCATAATGGTTTCCATTCCATGGCACGGCGGGTCGCGAGGGCGGTCTGTCCAAAACTTGAAAGTCCATCCGGGGTTTTGAGCCATCCAGGATCGAACGTTGGCAACGGAGCTTGGAGGAAAGGGGCGAGGGCCCAGCCAGATAAAATGGACGACTTTAGGAATTTTCAAAGAACCTTTTGGCAGCTGAATAAGGGGTGCATGGCGATGGTAGAGCTTGCGGAAGTTTTCCAACGCTGCGATCTCGCTTTCTTGGCGCAGATGGGACCAATGTTTGGTTTTTGAGCCCATCCAGACATCAAAAGGGTCGTCGGATGTCGCCTGAATGGGAGCGGTAAACAGCAGCAGCAGAAATGTAACTAAAAAGCTAATGTCTCGTTTCATCTTGAGGTACAAAGTTAATCAAAGCATCGAGTTGAGAAGCATGAACATGATAGTGCTCTAGCGGTTTTATGTCGAGTTTTAATCCACTGAGAAAAATGGTCAGAAGCTCTTCTGACGTGTATCGTTCTGAAAGACGTTCGGTTGGGATATGGACAACCTTTGAAGTATCATAGTAAATCCCGACTCCACTCAGCTTTGCCTTGAGATTCCATAAGCTATCCAGTGACCTCGGGTGGATAAATTTGAGCGAAGTCAAAAACCCTTTAATATCTTTTTTCCTGTAGAGGGTTAGATCGGTATTGTAGGGGTGCTTCCACTCTCCTTTGCCTACAGAGAATTGCCATGCAAAAGCCTTCTCATGGACTGAAATGGAGGGAAGGTCTTCTAAATCTCGCCCTAGATGATAAAAAATGCCGACAGCCCCTGTTTTTTCCATATCATCGATCCCTTCTTGGACATCGATAAAGTCTCGAACAACCATATTATCAACTGCAAAGGCGACATAGGCATTAGGAGATTCAAATGCAGCTTGTAGGAGAAGAGGTTTAAAATCTTTCTCTGGAAAGTCTCCTTGCTTGAGATATTTCACATGAGGGAACCGTTTCATCACAAGCTCATACCCTTTTTCATAGGCAGGTGATGAGACCCTGTAAATGACAGAGATGTGGTCGACGGAAGAGACGAACTGATGAACCGATTCCAAAAATGCGTGAAGTTGAAGCGGCTTGTTATAGGAGAGAACCACAAGATCTAAGCGAGCAGTCGGGTCAACTTTTCCGGGGTTATAACGGGGATAGGGTTTTCTAGAGCGGGCAATCCAGGAATAGCCATAACTTTTTCCTTCGATAAAGTGCCCCCTCAGGCGCCGGACATGCCGGCCGGCAAGTTCAAAAAGACGATTTTCCGGTTTGCAATTTTCAGAAAAGGCGCCCATCTCTAAAAAATCTTGCAGTTTGATCTTTTGAAACAGCGTTGCATATCCGGTCAGCACGCCATTTTGAGCCCATTTTTTAATATCTCCTTGAAAGGCCAGCCACGCGGAAGATCCTTCATAGAGCTCTTTAAGGCGGCTCAGCGCAGTGATATCAAGAGACTCTGTCGCGGGGAAGAGCACGATAATATCTTTCGAGGGGATCGAATGAATCCATCGATAAAAAAGTTCTTGCGGACCGCTGCCGTCGCAGAGTTTAACAAAGCGGTTCGGGAACTTGTCAATCCACACTTGAACATCTGGGTAAGAGGCTTCTTCTGCTGTGATCGCAACTCGAAACAAAGAATAGGTTTGTTGTGACAGACTGATAAACTTTTTTTCTCGAGCCTGGGCGTCAGCAGTTGGGGTAGAAAAAATTTGAAAAAACGGAAGTTCTTTAGCAGCATAGGTGCTACAGGACGAGTCTTGTCTCCACCCTATCCATAGAAGCGCAGCGCCGGCTAGCAAGATCGCCATTCCGATCAAGGTCCATCTTTTTTTCACAAAGCCTCCACCTAATTATTTTTTTTTAGGATACCTAAAGGGGGTTTACAAAACCAGGTTTCGTCGCTTTTTGAGCCAATTTTCGCTTTATTTGGTGGGGGTAATATACGAAGTTGATTAACCCCCACCAAATAAAGCGAAAATTGGCTCAAAAAGCCCCAAAAAACGACAGAAACTGGCTTTGTAAACACCCTTTAAGATGTCCATTTTAATGAATGGGTAGAGAGCATTTCTTGCATAAAATGGCGGTTTAATGATATCAACCACTCAACTATTGTTTGTAAAAAAATGAAAAAAGCCCTTGTTGTTGTTGAATCTCCAGCTAAAATCAAAACACTTAAAAAAATTCTGGGGCCTCGGTATGCCGTGGAATCGTCTGTTGGGCACATCCGTGATTTGCCTCGGAAGGGGTTTGGTATCAATATTAAGGATGATTTTGAGCCTGAGTATGTCCTTCTAGAAGAGAAAAAAGAGGTCATTGAGCGGCTTAAAAAAGCAGCCAAAGAAGCAGAGATGGTCTACCTATCCCCCGACCCTGATCGAGAGGGAGAAGCGATTGCATGGCATATTAAGTCGATTTTGCCTGCAAAAACAAAAGTCAAACGCGTCACGTTCAATGCGATTACCAAAGAAACCGTCCTTGAAGCTCTTAAACACCCGCGTGATATTGATCAGGCGCTTGTCGATGCTCAGCAGTCGCGTCGATTGTTAGATCGGATCGTTGGCTATAAAATTTCTCCGATTTTAACGCGTCGTGTTCAAGGAGGCAAGCAAGGGGGGCTGTCAGCAGGTCGCGTGCAGTCGGTTGCTCTTAAACTCGTCGTCGATCGAGAAAAAAATATCGAAGCTTTTATTCCAGTTGAATATTGGTCGATTTTTGTCAATTTTCAAGCAAAAAAACAAGACTCTCCTTTTGTTGCGACCCTTTTTTCAGTTGATGGGAAAAAAATTGAGAAAGAAAGCATCGAAGGAAAAGATGTTTTTTTAATTCCCAATGAAAAAGTTGCAAAATCTCTTGTTTCAAGATTGAAATTGTCTCAATTTAAAGTGATCGATGTTGAAAAAAAAGAAAGAAGGCGCAACCCAGTCGCTCCCTTTATTACATCCACGCTCCAGCAAGAAGCGAGCCGCCATTTTGGGTTTTCTGCAACCCGAACTATGAATATTGCTCAAACTCTATATGAAGGGGTCGAGCTCGGGCAGGAAGGATCCGAAGGGCTGATTACCTACATGCGTACAGATTCTGTCCGGATCTCCCCAGAGGCGATCAGTGCTCTTCGAGAGTATATTGTTAAGACATATGGAAAAGAGTACCTTCCGGAAGAGGTACGTATTTTTTCCACTAAAAAAAACGCCCAGGATGCTCACGAAGCCATCAGACCAACCAGTCTGCAATATGCTCCAGAAAAAATTCAGAAATATTTGAACTCTGATCAACAGAAGCTTTATACTCTGATCTGGAGACGATTTATTGCTTCGCAAATGAACCCAGCGGTTTACGACACGGTCTCATGTGATATTGAAGCAAGTCAAAAAATGGTCTTAAGAGCCACAGGTTCTGTCATCAAATTTTCCGGATTTTTAGCTGTTTACGAAGAGAAACAAGATCGTGCGTCCGAGGGGGATAAAAAAGAGGATGAAGATAAATTGCTTCCTCCTCTTATTATTGGTCAATCCTTGACGCCTCTCAGCATCACCCCGGAGCAATCATTTACCAAACCCCCTCCACGGTTCACAGAGGCATCTCTTGTAAAAGAGCTGGAGAGGCTAGGCATCGGCCGTCCCTCTACCTATGCAACCATCATGCAAAAAATTCAGAGCCGGGACTACACAGTCAAAGACAAGGGAGCCTTAAAACCAACCGAGCTCGGGTGTGTGATTGCTCGGATGCTTGAAGACAACTTTAAACTCATTATGGATGTCGGCTTCACAGCAACCATGGAAGATGCGCTTGAGCTCGTGGCAGAAAATAAAATTCAATGGAAAGAGCTCCTTTCCGAATTTTGGAAAGAGTTCATTCCCACGGTGGAAAATGCTGAAAAAGAGGCATTTGTTCCTAAAGTTTTAACAGATCTTAAATGCCCTAAATGCAGCCATAAACTTCAAAAGATTTGGTCTCGCAATAAATATTTCTACGGCTGCTCCAATTATCCTGATTGTGATTACACAGCTCCTATTGAAGCGCTCGACTTTAAGAAGGAAGATTATGCGCCCGGCTTCGATTGGGATCAGCCGTGTCCCAAGTGTCAAAGTTCCATGAAGCTCCGATTTGGACGGTTCGGCCCCTTCCTTGGCTGCGAGAATTACCCCAAGTGTAAAGGGATCGTCAACATTCCGAAAAAAGGGGAGCCGCTTCCCGCTGAGATGCCCTCCTGCCCCGCCGTCGGGTGCGATGGGAAAATGACCCAGCGGCAATCCCGTTTTGGAAAGCCATTTTTCTCGTGCACCAACTATCCCGACTGCGATGTGATTGTCAATTCCTTAGATGATCTAGAGACCAAGTATGTCAACCACCCAAAAACTCCCTACGTCAAAAAAACCAAGGGAGGCAGGTGGGGTAAAAAAGGGGGCGCTCTCTCCATCTCGGATGAACTAAAAGCTGTCGTCGGAGAAGAAGTCGCATCCCGCGGCGATGTCACTAAAAAAATCTGGGAGTACATCAAAAAGCACAAGCTTCAGGATCCTAAAAACAAGCGGCAGATCGTTCCTGACGCAAAGCTAGCTAAAGTGTTTGGTTCAAAAAAATCGATCGACATGATGCAGCTCGCCAGAGTCCTAGCTCCTCACTTCAAATAGTATGCCGCTCAAGAAAGGAAAGAGCCCTAAGATTATCTCCGACAATATCCGGGAGCTCATTGCCGCAGGCCATCCCCAAAAACAAGCCGTAGCAATTGCCTTGAGCGAGGCGCGCCGGTCAGGCAGCAAAGCGCGGAGAAAGAAGAAAAAGAGCTAGAGCAGCGGAGTAAATAGATGGAAACAAAAAGAATGAAACGATTCACTTACGAAGGCTTGGGATTTCCTGTTACTTTGATCAATGTCTCTCTAGTGAAAAAGAGAGGCATTTGGACACCAGCTATCGATTATAACAAGTTGCAAAAAGAGGTGCTTTTAGCATTAACTCATAAGCGTGTTGGGTTGACAGGGAATGAGATCCACTTTGTCCGTACTTATTTCGAGATGACACTTGAGAGTTTTGGAAAACATTTTGGTATCACGCATGCTGCTGTTTTAACCTGGGAGAAAATGGGCGACAAGCCAGCAAAAATTAATCCAACTACAGATCTCTGTGTTCGTCTATTTATTCTCGAGAAATTGAATATGAGTAACCAAGTTTTCCGAGATGCTTTTCGAGAATTTGACATTGAAGGTATTGCTAAGGCTTTCAAGACGTCTTCCCTCAAAACCAGACCAGTTACACTACCTGGTGCACATGTTGCAAAGCGCTTATATGCGCGTGCTTAACTGGTTGGCAGAGGTAAAAACAGCTTAGGGAGGGGGTTTTGCGCGCTCTCTCTAAATATTATTCCCGGCACGCATCAGGGCGTTAACTTATAAAAAGCATGAAAAAAATCTGAAGGAACCACACAAGGCTCTTTAAAAAGTTTAACCCATTCCTTATGTACAGGATAGCTATTTTCAGAGTAGAAAATTCCGTCGTAAGGAACAGTTGTTTTTGTCCAACATTTAAAGTAAAAATAGGAGGACAATCGTTCAGCTTCATTAAAATATTCAATGGAGGGAATTGCAAAACTAGAAACGAAAAAGTGATTTTTCGGGGATAGTGAATGCAAACCGGTTGGCAGGCCCCGAAAAATCACTTTTTCGATTCCAGTCTCGTAATTTTAGATGTTTTATCCAAAAAATCTTCACTGTGAGAACAAGCGGGAGCCCATTTGATCATTGGCCAGAAGACTTTTTCACCCTACAGCAAGATTACGTGACCAATTTCATCAATTGGTCGGCTGTCAATACCAACACGCCAAACATAAGATGGCACGCAACCTTACTAAGTCCGCGCACCCTGAGTTTGCAAGCACCAAATTCGTCTTTCAGACGAGAATTGGTTCGTTCCGCAGCTGTCCTTTCATTATAACGCAGTGTTTCTGGGAAAATTAAATTCAGAGTTCTTCTTGCAAGACTTTCCGCTTCAAGGTCTTTTTTGAGCTGTTTGTCTGCTCTTGGATTCTTATCGATTAGGGGCTTGTGTCCGAGAGATTGGCTATGTGCGATAATACCTGGGATGTCGTAAGCGGCATCCATGAGGTCATAGCAGTTGATGATTCTCGTGGCAGTTAAAGTGGCCAGAGGAATTGCAACCTGACTGTCATGAACTGAAGCTGAAGTAACAATAGCGCTGACAGGGATGCCTCCGTCAATGGTATCTAAATGTAACTTGTAGCCAGTCCAGTACATTGTATTACCTTTGCTGTCTTTTTTAGCACCTTTGTCGCATGCTGTCGGTAAATCAGCCAGCATTTCTTCTAGCGTCATCGTTTTTTGTCTGTCTATGCGCGTAGGTTCGGGTTTGGCTCGTTTTTGGCCTTTTTTAGGGCGACCTTTTTTCTTTGGCTCCAATTCCTGATCCGGATCTTCACTGTTTTGCGTTGCCTTGTTCTTAGTTTTGGTTTGCGGCCGTTCTCGAGCCTCGATTGCGGTTGAATCGCGTGAATTATGCAAAACGACTTCGTTTTTCAATGTCTTTACAATCAGCGCCTCATGTGCGCGCTGAGGAAGCCCTGTTTTAGCAAACTCAGTGAAGGCTCTAGAAAAAGTAGCCTCACTAGGCAGTTCAGACAGAGATTCCCACCCACAAATACGTCGTAGGTTTTTATCGCTTTTCAAGCGATCAATCAAAAATGTTGTCGTATCGAGATTGTATACCATTTTAACAACGAATGATCTGGCAATTGCTGAACGTGTTTTTTGTGGGCGGCCCTCACATCCGTAATAGCAAGGAAGAAAGTCTTCGATGCGTACCACTTCCAAAATAGAAACCAATTGTTGCTGCTTTTCTGTCAGTGGATCGAGCTCTTCTTCTAACCAAGCGAAAAGAGAGCCTTGAATTTTTTCCCAATATTTTGATAAAGTGTCTGTCAGCTGACCCACGTGGTTTGCTCCTTGCTCTGATGTGATTGTTTGTCAGAAAGCTAATTATATCAGACGCAAGGTGTTTGTTAAAAGTGACTTGTGGTTGAAAATCGCAACGCTATTACAGAAATGACGAAAGGGAAGACTTTTTCGGAGTTGCTGTAGGTTTTGCTAAAACGGACCCGAAAAAGTCTTCCCTTTCGTTAGTTTTGCAATTCCCTCAATGATCATTTCAGGTTTCATTTCATGAATACAGTCAATAGCCAAAAACAAGTCTGCACTATGATCAGGAAGTTTATTCAATTGGTCAGGTGTCAAAAAGATAATGTTCGATTCGAAGTACTCGTTTTCAATTTCTTTAAAAGTATTAAAGGGTCTAAATTTCATCACTTTTTTATCTGGGAAAACATCAGTCAAATATGTTTGACTTACATATAGAGCTGGAGGAAAATCAACGATGATGTATCTTAGATTTGGCAATAACTTTAAGAAACAAAACGCTGTTCTACCAGAGCCTGCTCCAATTTCAATGATTGTTGAGATTTCATTGATAGGACAATTTTGAGAGATTGGAATAAATTCTAAAAGAGAATTACAAGCATCTTGCGAAACTCTTTTCCCATCGTATGTCACATAAGGTGGATTTCCGATAAGTGGCTCTTCCAGGGTTTTTAATAATTCTATTTTTCCAAGTTTTATAATGTAGTTAATAAAATATTCTGTTATAGCATTATACTTTAAGCTTTCTTCTGGGCTGAAAAACGGATGAACTTTGGAGATTTCTTTATGAGGTAGTCTTATTGTTAATTCTGGAACTTCTTTTTTCAAATTAGAAGCATAGGGATTTTCTATAGAAACAACCCATGTAAAATAATTTCTAGCGACTGTCTGTTTGAAATTTTGATATCCATAGGCAGAAATCTGTTGGATATTGTAGTTGTTAAGATGATTCCAATAGTTTGATGAAAATCTTATAAGATTTGAAGAGATAAAATAATCTTCCATTTCTTTAAGACCAGATGGTAGCTGTTGATTAAGGCGATATAGTTGCCACCATTTTACAAACTCTTCGTTACTCATTCCTTCAAGGAAGGAAAACTGTAGGCATAGGAACAAAATGAAAACACTTAATTTTTTTCTCATTATTTTTATCGGGATAGGTTCATAGGTCAATTTTATATCAATTTAATTTTTTTCAATCAATCTTGGAGATGATTTGCTCCACGTATCGAGAAACTTTTAAGCCGATACAGATACCCATAAACGACGGCAGCATGGATCCAGATATAAGGACGGAAAAGCCCTTGGTTCATTTGCAGGGCAATCACCATGACGATCAGAGAGAAAAATAATGCAATGGCCGTTTTTTTTGAGAAAGCATCGATCGAGATATCTTCTATGACATCTCGAAAAGTGTGATGAAATAGGGCTGCAAGAGAGATAAAAGCAATTAGGCCAATGAGGCCTAAGCTAGCGAGGATTTCAGTGAGGCAATTCGTAGGATCATGCGCTTCAAATTCTTCAAGAGTTGTGATTTTTAAGTCGTAGAGTGATTCTTTTTGAAAGAGATAGGGTCCCACGCCTCCTAGTCCAACTCCAAGAAGCGGGTGGGTTAAAAACACCTTCGTGCTTGCAACGATTCCATCCCATCTTGCCACAAATGAAAGGTGTTCAATTCCAAAATAGAAAAATTTGAAAAGAGAGTGGAGGGTGATCTCATAAAAAAGAGCTGTAAAGAGTCCAACAGAAAGGGAAAAGGCAAGGATTGCTTTCTTAAGATTTTTCCAAAGAAGTGATTGAAAAGAGCGAAGGAATTTAGTGAAGGTAGCAAATAAGACAACTCCGAAAAAAACAGGGTAAGAGACGATGAGCCCTGTGGAAGTTGAGACAGCCAGCAGCATATTCTGCCCGAATAATTTTAAAGATTTAAATCGGAGGCGGCCCTCTTGTAGAAGGAAGATTCCATTGTGGAACATCACGTAGGGAACCATGTAAAGGGCGTAGTAGGAAGGCTCATAGGTCCAAGCCTGCCCTCTTGCAAGCGATCCAATTTTCTGCAGAGTAAAGGGGGCGTAGATCCCAAAAATAGATAGACCAACCTGAAGTGCTGCATAGAGACCAACGATCAGAAAAGAGCCCCAGTAAATTCGAAAAAATCGGTTGAGATCAATTGTTTGGAGAATTTGAAAGGGAAGGAAAAAATAGAATCCAAAATTGAGAAGGTAAACACCGATATAACCTAAGGAGCGAGCCTTTGCAACGCTGCATAAAGCTGAAATGGCAAGAGAGCCTAGAATGAGAAGTGAGGGTTTAAGAAGAGGGCGGGGAAAACTCCATGGTTTTCTCTCAAGAAAGATCCATCCAAGCAAAAGAAGCGCTACAAGATGGCCGATTTTGGGTTTAAAGACTCCTACAACGGCATGAAGCTGCTCTCCTGAGGAAGAAAGGAAATAAAAAAATAAGAGAAGCGAAAAGCAGACTTCGCTAAACAAGAGTCTATGCTTGCGAAGCAGTACGTCCATAGACATCCTCAAAACGGACGATATCATCTTCTCCGGTATATTCACCGACCTGAACTTCAATCATTTCCAAGGGAACTTTGCCCGGGTTCTCAAGGCGGTGAAGCGTCGATTTGGGAACGTAGATGCTCTCGTTTTCATGGAGTAGTTTTTCTTCTGCACCGATAGTCACATTGGCTGTTCCGCTCACTACAATCCAATGTTCGCTTCGGTGGTAATGGAGCTGCAGACTGAGCTTGTGCCCTGGATGAACAACAATTCTTTTCACCTTAAACCGGGGGCCTTCTTCTAAAATCGTATATTGTCCCCAGGGGCGGATCATTGTCGAGGGGTCCTGCACCTCCTTGGTTTGCATTTTTTTGAGTTCTTCAACGAGTGCTTTAACTCTCTGAGATTCTCCTTTTTTCCCTAGAAAAAGAGCGTCGTCGGTTTCGACGATAATGAGATCTTCAAGCCCCACGGTAGAGATGAGTCTTTTCCCTCCATAAATCAAACTATTCTTGGTGTCGATATCATACACATTTCCGATCTTGACATTTTGATTTGTGTCTTTGTCTAAGGTATCAAAAACACTATCCCATGACCCCAAATCAGACCACCTGAGGAGAAGAGGAATCACTACAATATTCGAGCTTCTCTCCATGACAGCATGATCGATGGAAATCGATTTTAAAGAGGCAAAGTGCTCTCTAAGCTCTGGGTAGGCAAGGAGCATGCCAGGCGCTAGCTCAGGAGTGTGCTCTTTAATCTTCTCAAAAAGAGTCCGGGCTGTGAAAGCAAAGACGCCGCTATTCCACAGATAATTGCCGCTCTCAAGATACTCTCTAGCAACCTCCAAAGATGGTTTTTCAACAAATTGCACAACACGATGAAGAAGTCCTTCTTTTTTCACATGTAGATACCCATAACCCGTCTCTGGTTTATCAGGCGCTGCTCCAAAGGTGACAATCGACCCCTCCTGCGCCCTCACATCGGCTTCTGTGAGTAAATCAAGAAACATCTCTTCAGAGTCCATCACCTGATCGGAGGGAGTGATGAGAAGAGTTTCATCTAAGCAGACATTTTCGACATCGACCAAGTACTTAGCGGCCAAAAGAATGGCAGGCCCTGTATTTTTGCGGACAGGTTCAACCAAGATTCTGTGTTCTAGATGAGGGTGCAGAGCTATCCCCTGGCTTCGCACCAGCTGATAACACTCAGGGCTTGTCACAATCAAAAGATCTTCGGGAGGGTGATCTTTTAAGAACCGGAGAATAGTCCGCTCAAGGAGCGAGTGCTCATTCCCAATTTTTAAAAACTGCTTAGGAAAAGAGTCCCGCGAGAGCGGCCATAGACGGGTTCCGCTACCCCCGGCAAGAATGACGATTTTCACAAAAACGCTCCCATTGTTGGTTGATGAATTGTTTAAATTCTCTCTTAAATCGGTCAGCTGAAAAATTTTCGCTATGAGATCGAATCACACCACTATTCCACGCCTCTTTCTCAAACTGCTCAATGGCTAAAACAATGCTCTGAGAACTTTGCTCATTAAAAAAAAGCCCCGTCTCTCCTTCAATCACTGTTTCAAGCGATCCTCCTCGACCATACGCAATCACAGGGGTTCCTGCAGCCTGAGCCTCCAGAGGAGAGATCCCAAAGTCTTCTTCTGCAGCAAAGACGAACCCCTTCGCTCTTTCCATAAGGCTGCGGACAGTTTCATCCGGTTGAAATCCTAGAAATTCAATATTAGGTCCTGCTGCTGCTTGAAGTCTAGCCCTCTCTGGCCCCTCTCCAACAACGATGAGCTTTCGAGAGGGCATCGAGTTAAAAGCTTGGACGATTAAGTCGACCCTTTTATAAGGGACAAGTCTTGAAACGGTGAGGTAGTAGTTTTCTTTCACCTCATAAGGAGAAAACAAGTGCGTTGCAACAGGGGGATAGATCACAGTTGCAGGCCGGTGGTACAGACGAGAGATCCTCTCTGCGACAAAGAAGGAGTTAGCAATAAAGTGGTCCACCCGTCCCACGGTCTTTAAATCCCACTGCCGCAAATATTTTAAAACTTGCCGGGCAAATCCTCCTTTGATAGATCCCATCGAGCTCAAATACTCCTCTTGCAAGTCCCAAGCGTACCGCATCGGCGTGTGGCAATAACAAATATGGAGCTGATTTTCACCCGTTTTTACCCCTTTTGCAACGGCATGAGAGCTAGAGATAATTAAATCGTACTCCTTCAGATCGAATCGTTCGATCGCCAGTGGAAATAAAGGAAGGTAATTTCGGTACTGCGTCTTTGCAAGGGGAAGCTTCTGAATAAAAGAGCTTTTGACATTCAGCTCATTCATGATCTTTGAGCTTTTGAAGAGTGTGAACACAGGAGATGGGAAAAGATCGAGAATCTCAGAGAGAACTCTCTCTGCCCCTCCCAAAGAAATCAGCCAATCATGCACAACCGCTGTCTTCACAATATCCTCTCGATCACTTCTAAATGTTTCTCAGCGGTTTTTTCCCACCTAAACAGCTCAACTCTTTCCCTGCCTTTCTGGATAAGAGTCTGACGCAAGGCAGGTTTTTCAATCAATTCACAGATTTTCAGCACCATATCGTCCACATCGTAAGGATCAATATAAAGAGAGGCCTCTCCGCACACTTCCGGAAGGCTTGCTGCATTAGAAACAAGGGTGGGGCAATCGCAGCTCATCGCCTCTAAAGGCGTCAGCCCAAACCCCTCGTACAGGGAAGGGTGAATTGCACAGTACGCCTCCTGGTAGAGATAGGGAAGATCTCTTTGATCAACCTCGCCTAAAAACAAAACTCTTTCACTTTGTCTTGCATGAACGGGGTTATTTTTGACCGTTTTCCCAATGATGACTAGTTTCCAATCAAGGTGCCGCTGAGGGAGCCGACTCCAAGCGTGGATGAGCCTTTCGACATTTTTATGGGGGAGAAGTGTGCCAACGAAAATAAAATAACGGTTCGGCAGTTGATATTTTTGACGTACAATGGACGCATCTCCTTTCTTTTGAAAATGAGTACTATCGACGCCTAGATGAACCACAGATATTTTTTTCTCAGGGGTTTTCGTGTATTTAATGATTTCTTCCTTGGAAAAGGAGGAGATCGTCAAGATATGGTCTGCAATGCGGGCTGCCGACTTGATCACGGTGTGTGCATAAACTCGTTTAAGAAGAGGGAGTTTTTTGGTGTGGGCTAAGTGATAGACATCATGAAGTGTTACAAGCCTTTTTTTTGCCCGAATCGGAAGCAAAGGGGCGTTAAAATGAGGAGTCCAAAATAGGTTGACTGGAGGGATCAGAAAAGGGAGCCTAAGCTGTTCTTCAGCAGAATAGATAGGAGCCGAAGTCAGAATTAAATCATCACTTGCAATGATTGGCCACTTTTCTACGAGTTGCGGCGTTGCGATTAGTTTTAGGTGGAGCGAAGTTTGTTTTAAGAAGCCGACCATATGCCGGATGTAGGTTCCAACTCCTGTGTTAAAGGCCATCCGAATATCAATGCAGAGCTCTTTCACTTGCCACCATGAGTTCAATCAGTTGTTCAATTGACGTTTTCGGAGTCCATTGCAGTTGATCTCTTGCCTTGGAGGCGTCTCCTCTTAGTGGAATATCCTCTGCTTTGCGAAAAAATTGAGAGGAGATTTCGACACGTCGCTCACCGGTCTTTTGATCGATCCCCTTTTCTTCAAGCCCTTCACCTTCCCATTTAAGATGGATATCGACAGCTCTAAAGGCCATTTCCACAAACTGACGGACCGATGTGAGCACTCCTGAGGCCAGAACATAATCTTCAGGGGTGCTTTGCTGCAGCATGAGCCACATTGCCTCAACATAATCCTTTGCATAACCCCAATCTCTTTTCATCTCTAGGTTTCCCAAGATAAGCTTCTCCTGAAACCCCTTCCGAATCCGAACCACTCCCTTTGTGATTTTGCGGGAGACAAAAGCCTCTTTCCGCCTCGGGCTTTCATGATTAAATAAAATCCCATTGCAAGCATACAGCTGATACGCCTCCCTATAATTGATCACGCTCCAATGCGCATACATCTTGGCAACGCCATAGGGCGACCTTGGATGAAAAGCGGTCGTTTCGCTTTGAGGGGTGGAGGCCACTTTGCCGAAAAGCTCTGCAGAAGAGGCTTGAAATAATTTTGCTCTAGGAGAATAGAGTCGCATCGCTTCTAAAATTCGGAGAGCGGCAAGGCCATCGACATTAAACGTATATTCAGGCATCCGAAATGACTGCCGGTCATTGCTCATCGCGGCCAAGTTATAGATCTCATCGGGCCCTACATTCTTTAGCACCTGCTTTAAACTTCCCGGGTCGCTTAAATCGGCCTGATGAAAATGGTACGGAAAGTCTCCATCGGGAACTTGACGAACAATTCCATGGACTTCATAGCCGTGCTGCAGGAGCCATTCAGCTAAATACGATCCATCCTGTCCTGTCACCCCTGTAATGAGCGCTTTTTTCATGACAATAAGATAAACGAATATACTAAGGAAAACAAGACTAATAGCCTTTACAACGCAAGAGAAAATTGTATAGAATGCTTCATATGACTTTAAAACTATCAATTTGCATCCCAACCTATAACTTTGGAAAATTCATTGGAGAGACGCTTGAAAGCATCATTCCTCAGCTCAATGAATTGGTTGAAGTGGTGATCTTGGATGGAGCATCCACGGATAATACTCAAGAAATTGTACAGCAGTACCAGCAAATAGCTCCTCAAATCCGTTATTTCAGGCAGATGGAAAAGGGGGGCATTGACCGAGACATGCATCTTGCTGTCGAAAAAGCTCAAGGGGGTTTTTGCTGGCTATTTAGCAGCGATGATGTTGTCGTAGACGGAGCAATTGAGAAGATCTTATTAGAAATTAATGAAAACTGTGAAGTTTATTTATCTAATTTTACGATTTGCACTTTAGATATTAATGTAAAAATGGAAGAACATTCTATTTTAAAAATAAATGGACCAAAAAAATACAATCTTACAGATGAGTTAGTGAGAAAAAAGTATTTCGAACAAGCGATTGCAACGCCTGCTTTTTTTAGCTTTATGGGTTCCTTGATTATTAAACGGTCTAGGTGGCTAGAAACATCCGTTGAACCTCGCTTTTTTGGAAGCTGTTGGGCGCATGCTGCCCGTATTTTTCGAATGATCCCCAACGGCCTTCAGGTTAAATATTTGGATTCTTCACTTCTCCGTAAACGGTCGTTCAACGATTCCTTCATGGATCGGGGATTTATTCACCGCATCGCCATTGCCATTGATGGGTATCTCGATATTGCCCACACAATTTTTGGAGAGAGCAGCTTTGAAACATTCCATATCCGGAGGGCGCTTAAAAAAGAGTTTCCTTTGAGCGCATTTTTAGTCGGCAAAAAAGAGATCAAAAGCCGCTCCGATCGCGTGAGGTTGTTGTCCCTTCTTAAAAAGACCTATTCAGACGATCGATTAAAACGGTGGTTTTTTTACATGTTGATCGGGATATTTCCAGATTTTTTAATTGTCTTTCTTAGAAAGGTTAACAGAGCAAGAAAGATTTTTTTTGGAAAAATGATGGACGTTAAAGTCTAAAATCTTCTATCATCAGCTCATTTTAAAAAGGAGATTTTATGTACGGGATTTTCATATGTCTCTGTTTGGGATTTGCGCAGCTCCATGCCTCCCTTGTTTCTAAACCTCCTCATTCTTCTCGATACATCCCTTCCAACCTTAAATATGATCATATCACGAGTGCAAACGGTGAATATGTAGATCAAATTCTGAAGAAGGTACGTCTCTTTTCCAGTGCAAGTTACGAGATCCACAGTGTCAATGGATTGGGGATGTTTTTTCTGGATCAAAAGTCTGATTGGATTAAAGATTTGTTAAAGAAAGGTCAGCCTTGGGAGGGCTACCTGGCTCCCATCATTCGAAAATATGTTAAACCAAACACAGTTGTACTCGATGTAGGCGCTCATATAGGAACGCATACGTTAAACCTCTCCCGTGCAGTGGGGCCGGGAGGGATGGTGATTGCCTTTGAACCTCAGACAAAAACTTTTTGCGAGCTGTTTATGAATATGGAGCTTAATAGAGCTTCTAATGTTTGGTGTTTTTGGGGCGGGTTAGCAGATAAAATAGACGAAATCAAATTGCCAAAATTTCATCCGGAAGTCGAAGTCGCACCTCTATATGATTATACGTATGAAATGTCCGAGGAGATCACCCCTATAATTACATTGGACAGCTTAAATTTATCCAATGTCTCCTTCTTGAAGGTGGATGTTGATGGATGCGATGATCTCTTCTTAGATGGAGCAAGAGAAACAATCTTACGCAATAAACCTGTGATGGTTATGGAAATTTTAGGGGGGGCCGATATCGATACCGCCATCCCCGAACACAAAAAACGCATCTTAAATACACAAAAGAAAATCACCGATCTGGGTTATGGGCTAGAGAGGATTTCAGTACACGACTATCTATGTCTTCCAATTCAATAATATAAAGGCTTTTAATTATGAAACTTGCAGTGGTTGACCAAAATGGTTGCCTGGGGGGGATTGGCCGATTTAATTGTTCTCTTTTGATAGCTTTGAAGAAAGTATGTCCTGAGCTTGACATCACATTTTTTGTACACTTTCATCATCCTGCGCAAAAAGAAATGGTCGATGAGTTTGTCCATCATCAAATCCAAGTAAAGCCACTCCGATTTTCCAGGCTGAAAAATTCAAAAATAAGAATCGTTGGCTCTCTGGCTCACCGAATTCAGCGTCAATTTGGAAATCGGCTTAAGAATTTCCCTCCCTTTTTATCAGGGCTTTGCTATCGAGAAGTAGAAGAAGTCACGAAAGGATTTGACCTTGCCTATTTCCCTCTCTGGTATTACATGCAATGCCCTCAGCTTCGCTGTCCTATGGTTAGCACTTTTCACGACTTTAATTTTCGGTATTATTTTTCATCCCATCCTATTTTCTCTCCAAGCGATATCAAGCTGCTTTTTGAAGAAACTCCGAAGTGGTTAGACCAATGCGTAACGCCCATTGTTTCGACAAAGGCCATATTGGATGAGATAAAGAAATTTTATCCTGCTTATGCCGCTAAATCCAAGGTCATTTACATTGGGCCGCTGAATGCTTTTGGCGAGCTCACAGATCAGGAAGCTAGAGCAATCGTTGATCAGCTTAAAATCCCTCCCAACTATATTCTTTATCCCTCTAATTTTAATCCTCATAAAAACTTGGGGGCATTGCTTCAAGCAGTGTCTCTTTTAAAACCCAAATATCCTGATCTTGCTCTTGTGATTACAGGAATGGGAACTTCTTGTGTGAATGGCCGCTTATGTGAAACGGGAATTGAGATTGGGGAATCTTCCAAGGATGTTTTTGGGCTCGATTATATATCAAATAAACAGGTTAACGCCTTGATTCAGTGCGCTAAAATGGTTGTTTCAACCTCTTTATATGAAGCAGGGAATGGACCTGGACTCGATGCTTGGGCAAAGGGCGTTCCTGTTGCGATGTCGAATATCCCCGCATTTCTGGAACACCTCGAAATTCATGGGGTGCGGGCTGAAGTATTCAATCCTCACTCTCCATATGATATTGCCGATAAAATTGAAGCGATTTTGAAAAATCCGGAGAAAGCTAAAAACGATGCTCTCCATTCTCAAAAAGCTCTTCACCCTTTCACTTGGGAGCAAATCGCTAAAAACTATCTCCAGGTTTTCCATGATGCCGTCTGAAATTAAAATTCCCGTCTATAAACCTTCGCTTGCTGGGAATGAAAAAAAATATGTCAATGCTTGCCTTGACTCGACATGGATTTCATCCAAAGGGCGATTTATTGCAGAATTTGAGCAAAAGTTTGCCTCTTACATTCAAGGCTCTTATGCAACGACTGTGAGTAATGGAACTGTCGCGCTTCATCTGGCCCTTCTGACCCTTGGAATAGGTCCTGGAGATGAAGTGATTGTGCCCACTTTGACCTATATTGCTTCTGTGAATGCCATTGCGTATGTTGGGGCAACCCCTGTGTTTGTTGATTCCCTTGAGCAAACATGGCAAGTGGATCCTGAGGATATTAAAAGAAAAATTACCTCCAAGACGCGTGCAATTCTCATTGTGCATTTATATGGCCAGCCTTGTGAAATGGATGCGATTGTCAAAATTGCAAAAGACCACAACCTTTTTCTGATAGAAGATTGCGCAGAAGCTTTCGGTTCCAAGTATAAAGGGCGGCACGTTGGAACCTTTGGGCATATTGCGACGTTTAGTTTTTTTGGGAATAAAACCCTAACGACAGGGGAAGGGGGAATGGTTGTTACAGAAGATCCTCTTTTATTTGATCGAGCGGTTTGCTTAAAGGGTCAAGGATTGGCGAAAAATAGAGAATACTGGCATGACCTGATTGGATATAACTATCGCATGACGAATCTTTGCGCAGCGATAGGGCTTGCGCAACTGGAACGAGCGGATGAACTCATTTCTAAAAAGCGGCTCATTGCAAAATGGTATAAAGAGGCGCTCGATCCGATGATATTCCACGATGAGGTCGGGGATGTCATTCATTCGTACTGGATGTGTTCGATCTTAACCGATCAAAGAGAGGCTCTTCGGAAAGCACTAGCGGCAGAAGGGATCGAAACAAGGCCTCTTTTTTATCCGATTCATCAAATGCCGATGTATTTTCAAAATCAATCCTTCCCTGTAGCGGAAAAACTTAGTGAAAGAGGCATTAACCTCCCCAGCTGGCCCGATTTAACGCAAGAACTTGTTTTTTATATCTGCCATCAGATTCGTCGATGGACTGAACAAAATCTTCCCCTGTCTTATGTCAGGCCATGAAATCGTGATTTTCGGGTGCGGCGGCCATAGCCGCAGCGTAGTGGATATTATCTTGCTGGGTGAGCGAGCAGCCTCTTTTATATTTGTTGATGAAAATGCACGGGAAAATGAAAAAATTTTTGGCTTTCCCGTTTTTCAATCCATCTCTTTAAAGGGACGCCCCTTTTTTTTTGCGATTGGGGATAATAGCCGACGAAAAAAAATCTACCAGGCAATAGGCGCCGATCAGCTGATTTCTGTGATTTCGCCTCTAGCCCATGTGGGGCAAAAAGCGTCCTATGGCAAGGGAGTTTTCATAGGAAATTTTTCTCATGTTGGCCCGGAAGCTGCCATTGGGAATAATACCATTATTAACAATGGAGCTATCATTGAACATGAGGTCGTCATTGGAGAGCATACCCACATTGCTCCTCAAGCTGTCATTTCAGGTAGAACAAAAATAGGGGATTGTTGTTTTATTGGAGCCGGCGCCTCTATCAGAGATGGAATTCAGCTTTGTTCGAATGTCACAATTGGCGCTGGATCAACTGTGATCAAAAATATCATGGAGGAGGGTACTTACGTGGGATGCCCTGTTAGAAGGTTAGCTTAAGTGAAACAAACGACAATCCATACATCATCTCAGCGGCTGATTTCAACAGTTCTGGAAATAGGAGAATATAAAAATTTATTTTGGGCGCTGGCAAATCGAAATATTAAGCTTCGTTATCGACAAACGTTGTTAGGCATTTTATGGGTGATTCTTCAGCCTTTGTTAACGGCGGGTATCTTTACAGCTGTCTTTGGGAAACTCGCTCATTTACCTAGCGATGGAATTCCGTATTTTCTTTTCAGCTTTTCTGGAATGCTGCCGTGGCTATTTGTTTCTCAATGCATTCAACGGGCCTCGGTGAGCTTGATTGGAGATATTCCTTTAATTACCAAGATTTACTTTCCACGGATTTTAATTCCATTTTCTACAGTTCTAGCAGTCGGGGTAGATTTATTGGTAGGTTTAGGGATGGTTTTTTTGTGTATGGTATTATATCAATTTTCTTTTCATTGGCATTTATTGGTAGTTCCATTTTTTTTATTTTTAATGGTTCTTTTTTCTTCAGGGCTTAGTTTTTTCTTTTCTGCAATGACGGCTTATTATAGAGACTTTATTCACCTCATTCCATTATGTACGCAGCTCTGGCTTTATGTTTCTCCCGTTGCGTATTCAAGCTCCATGATTTCAGAGCGTTGGAAATTTCTCTATAATCTAAATCCTTTAACGGGACTCATTGATGGATTTCGTTGGGCTATTTTAGGCCTTCCCATTTTCCCGTGGGATGCTGTTTTAATATCAACAATAGAAACCGTATTATTTTTCATTTTAGGGGCAATGACTTTTCGGAAAATGGAAGGATATTTTGCAGATGTTATCTAAAAGAATAGCTATTAAAGTTTCTAACCTGAGTAAGTCTTATCGAATTTCCACTGGAGGTCAATCCGCATCGTTTCGAGAAACAGCCGTGTCTTTTCTTAAAAAAGCGATAGCCCTAGGGAAAAATCATAGTTCTCCAAACTTATTTTGGGCCCTTAAAGGGATTGATCTTGAAATTGAGCAGGGTGAAAGGGTCGCTTTTATAGGTCCCAATGGATCTGGAAAAAGCACCCTTCTTAAATTGATCTCTCGCATTACAAAACCCACAACAGGAATAATTCAATTCTCAGGTAAAATAGGCGCTCTTCTCGAACTAGGTACCGGGTTTCATCCTGAGCTTACCGGAAGAGAAAATATCTACTTAAGCGGCGCCATTTTTGGAATGAAAAAAAAAGAAATTGATACCACTTTTAATGCGATTGTCGACTTCTCGGAGCTTTCCCCTTTTTTGGATCTTCCTATTAAGCGGTATTCAAGCGGCATGGTGATTAGGCTTGCTTTTGGAATCATTTCCCATTTAAAGAATGACATTCTAATTGCAGATGAAATTCTTTCGGTTGGTGATCATCAATTTCAAAAAAAATGTCTTCATAAGATGCAAGAGATGGTGCAAGAGAATCGAACGATTCTTTATGTCAGTCACCATGTAGAGACGATTTTATCACTTTGCCCTCGAACAGTTTGGATGGACAAGGGAGGAATTATAGAAGATGGGCCGTCTCCAACAGTGATTGAAAAATACCTCTCCAGAAGTAGATAAGAGAGGCTTCTTGTCTTGACATTTTAATTTTCTATTGATAGGATGTTTCCTTAACGAGAGAGCTTAGAATGAAAATTTGGATGATGATTTTGACTTTGATAACGACAATGGGAACTGAGGTTGGAGGAAACCCAACCCAAAATGAAGCCTTACAATATGAAGTTGCTTTAAAAAAAGAGAATCTTCCTATCTTCGACCCGAAGACATTGTATGTAATTCATTATACCACAACAAAAGATTTATCTAATGGAGCTCTTAAGCGTTCTTTATTATTAGATTTGAAACAGATTTTTAATATCGATTTATTTGTCGAAAGTGGAACCTGCTGGGGACATACAACTGCAGTAGCAGCAACGGTTTTTAGTGAAGTTCACAGTATTGAAATTTTGCCAGAACTTTATTCCAAAGCTCAGAAGCGATTTGCAAATGTTGAGAATGTGTTTCTCCATTTAGGCGACTCTGGAACTGTCTTAAATAACCTCATCTCTTTCTTTGATAAGAAGATTTTATTTTACCTCGACGGTCACTATGATGGAGGGGCAAGCGGTCGCGGGGAGAAAAACACACCGATTCGGGAAGAATTAGCTGCGATCAAGAATGCAAATCAATTAGAGTCAGTTATTCTCATTGACGACATTGCTGATTTCCAAGATTCGCTCTACTCGGAGCATGTTAGAAATACTTGCTTTGAGGGGTATCCAAACCTGAAAGAGCTGGTGTCCGAATTATTGAAGATTAATCCTGATTACCACATTTGTTTTTTAGGAAATGCTCTGCTGGCCTTTCCTCCTACACCCAATGTCTGTGGATCGCTTGTTTTGAATGCATGTTCAATGGATATTCTTTCTACAGTGGATCATCAGCTCTTCTCAAATGAAAACTTATTGGAAGCAGAAACCATCATTGCATTTTCATCTGGGCAGGAAAGAGCTGAATTAATCAATTATTACTTGACTTATGCTCCATTTGAACAGAGCTATGGGTGGCGTAGCTTTTCTACCTTTTGGTATGGTTTGATGCTTCAAAAAGGGGGAAAGCCAAAAGAGGGCATGGAAAATTTTAGAGCAGCTGCTCAGTGTTCCTTACCTGGATGGAGAGTTGATCAATATGTTCCTAGATACGGATCTAGAAGATAAAAGATTATGCTAAGGTTAGCTCTTTAGTTGTTAACTCTAAGTCAGCCTTTACCATCATTTTAGCAAGTTCTTCGACGGAAACTTTGTGAATCCACCCTAAGTTTTTTTTGGCCTTGGTTGCGTCTCCAATGAGAATATCGACTTCTGTGGGTCGAAAAAGCTCTGGAGAAATTTCAACAAGAAGCTTTCCTGTTAGACGATCAAACCCTTTCTCTTGGAGTTCTTTTCCCTTCCATTCGATTTCAATGCCGGCTTCTTTAAAGGCAAGCTCGACAAAACAACGAACGGAGGTTGTTTGACCTGTTGCCAAGACAAAATCATCAGGTTTATCGTGTTGAAGCATTAGCCACATTCCCTCAACAAAATCAGCTGCGTAACCCCAGTCGCGCTTTGCATCGAGATTGCCTAAGATCAGCTTGTCTTGGGAGCCTGTTACAATTTTAGCAACACCTAAGGTAATTTTCCTCGAAACAAAATTTTCGCCTCGTCGAGGGCTTTCATGATTAAATAAGATTCCATTGCAGGCAAAAAGCTGATAAGCTTCTCTGTAATTAACAACGGTCCAATAGGCGTAGAGCTTTGATATCCCGTAAGGAGATCTTGGATAGAATGGAGTACTCTCCCTTTGAGGGGTTTCTCTTATTTTTCCAAAGAGTTCAGACGTCGATGCTTGATAAAGTTTGACGCGAGGGTAATGGTGTCGAAGCATTTCAAGAATGCGTAATGTTCCAAGAGCATTGACTTGAGCGGTGTACTCAGGAGTTTCGAAGGATACTTTGACATCGCTCATCGCTGCCAAATTATAGATTTCATGAGGCTTGGATAAGTCAATGATTCTTTGTAAGCTAAAACCATCGCCTAAATCTCCTTCGTGGAGAATAAAGCGGTTTTGGAGAGCAGGATCCTCACAAAGATGTCGAATTCTTGAGCGATTGGAAGAGGAACATCTTCGAACGACTCCATGGACGACATAACCTTTTGATAAAAGAAGTTCTGCAAGATAAGACCCATCTTGCCCTGTAATACCTGTAATTAATGCGCTCTTCATTATTCCCTTTTACTTATGAAATTAGACTTAGGGCGGGGATTGGAGTGACGAACTGGCCGCCTCTTTGGATAAATTCTTTTTCTCGGGTTAAAAATTCACCCATAAAATGGTAAGGAAGAGTAAGGAAATAATCGGGGTTCATACGGCGGGCTTCGTCTTCAGAGATAATAGGGATTCGGGTGACTGTTTGCCGTCCCCACTTGATAGGATTTCGATCTGCAACGTAAGGCAATAGGTCAGAGGTGATGCCATAGTAAGCCAAAATAGTATTGCCTTTGGTGGAGGCTCCATATCCGATAACGAGTTTTCCCAGTTTTTTCTGTGTCTCTAAAAAGGCCACCATTTCAGCTTTGTTTTGTTCGATTCGGCGAGCAAACGCGCGGTAGGTCTCTAGATCTGTGAGGCGAAGGGATTTTTCCTTTTCTCTCATGGCTTGAACTGCCGCTGTTTCATGAGCAAATCCAACATGCCGAATGTAGAGTCTGAAACTGCCTCCATTGACGTCGTTTAGCTCCACATCTTCAACTGTAAGACCACTCCGATGTAAAATATACTCCATGGAAGCCAATGAATAATATTCGAGGTGTTCAGAGCAAATCGTATCGAAGGAATTTTTCTCGAGCATCGTTGGCAGATAACTGAGTTCAACGATCCAAAGTCCTCCAGGCTCAAGGATTTGGGCAACATCTTGAGCAAATTGAATAGGGTTTTCCAGATCATAGAACATGGCAATGCTTGTAACGATTTTAGCCTTTTTATTTTTTAAATATTGCTCATAGGCCTTAGCGGAGAAATAGGTATTGATATGTAAATTGCAGTTTTTAGGCTTGATATTTTTTGCAGGATCGATGCCGACTCGAAACAGGTGATGGGGATAGGCGGAAAGAAGTGTTCCATCGTTGGAGGCAATATCGAGAACGACATCCTCGGGGTTTAGCTGAGTTTTTGATCGGCTTATGGCCTGCTCAACAATCGACTTTAGTGCGAGTTGCATCGACTGATTGATTCCGGACATGTACCAATACTGGTCGTACATGGCGTCAGGGTCTACTGTATGTCGAAGTTGCACAAGTCCCGACTCAAGGGAAACGCTTAGTTTCAAAGGGAGTGCGGGAGGATGGGGATCTTCAGGAGCAGGGAAGCATGAAAAAGGAAGCTGCTCTAGATCTAAGATATCAACCAACGGGGAATTAGAAATCCGGCAGGTAGATCGCTCAAAAACTTTCATAGTTCTCTCGATTATGGATGCGTTACTTTAAAGGGCAAAGTCTAACAACCAAGGTTAAAATTGTCTATGCTTGAATCGCTGAATAAGTTTTTATTAGGCTTTTACAGCGGAGGCCGTAAGCTTCTCTTCCGGGAGGGCGAGCCAGTCATGGGTAAAGAGTTGCGTCACGCGATACCCCAAGTCTTCGAGCTTATCAATCGTGTGAAGGATTCGCCTGCGGGCATCTTGCGTTGTTGTTGCAAAATTGTGCCCTCCTTGAATTTCAATAATGATCACTGGGCGATTGGATAAAATGGTTTCTCTTGCGCCGTCTAGGACTTGTTCTTCCATCCCTTCAACATCGATTTTCATGAGTGAAACATCTTTTAAATGGAGTGAGTCGATCGTTAAGAGTTGTACGAACTGTCCTGTGCCTCCGACTAAAGCTGTTCCCCCTTCGTTGGTGGAATTTAAGGGGGTGAGCTCGATCTGTCCTTCATGAGCGCCTGCTCCAGCCCAGTAAAAGATCGTGTTTTTCAAGTTGTTGACGGCCATATTCAGAAAGAGTTCTCTGAAAATCTTAGGCTGTGGTTCGAAAGCAATCACTTTGCCGCTCGTGCCAACGGCGCGCGCCATTGCCATAGTATGGGTTCCTATGTGAGCTCCGACATCTAATACGGTGGATCCGGGGTGTGCAAATTTGTAGATGGTTCTCTTAATATGGGATTCCCAAGTACAGCCCCTTCTGAGGTGGCCTTTAATCATATCGTCGAAATTGTCTAAGTAGAAATACCCATTCTTACCGACAGAAAAAAGGTGATAGTCGGACTCTGGAAAGCGGTGGATCAAATCAATGATTTGCTCTCGATGCTGTCCATGAATATTGTCGAAGGGTAAATTTGCCGGCAGCGTCATGCTCAATTGTTCGGCAGGGGGGCGATTCTTTTTTTGATGTTTTGAGGAGTATTTTAAGAAGTATTTGAAGGTAAAGATGCTTGTCGTGACAAATAAACAGACAAAAATTCCATAGAATAATTTTTTCATAGATAGGCTCCGAGGGTAAGAATGTAGCAGAGAGGCCTATTCCAGTAAACTCAGCTCTTGGTAGTGCTGGAGGAGATCGCGGAAGTGGGCGGCGTCTTCGAAGCGGAGTTCTTTGGCGGCGAGCTTCATCTCGTGCTGGTAGAAGTCGATTTTTGTGTTGATGTCGTCGGAAGTGAGGTGGGGAGGGACGGGATCGCCTTCTTCTTTGAGGGTTTGGACGGTTTCGCCGAAGGTTTGGGCAAGGTCTTCGATGACGGAGCGGGTGACGGTTTTAGGGATGATGTTGTGGGTTTGATTGTAGGTCTCTTGAAGGGTACGCCGGTCGTGAGTGATTTTGAAGGCGCTGTCGATGGATTTTGTCCGCTTGTCGGCATACATCACAACGCGCCCGGATACGTTGCGGGAGGCGCGGCCGGCTGTTTGGATGAGGGAGGTTTCGCTGCGTAAAAAGCCTTCTTTATCTGCGTCGAGAATGAGGACGAGGGAGACCTCTGGGATATCGAGCCCTTCTCGAAGGAGGTTGATGCCGACGAGGACGTCGATGGTCCCGCGTCTAAGTTCGTTGATGATTTGAATGCGCTCGAGGGTATCGATATCGGAGTGGAGATACCGGACTTTGATGCCGACATCGGAGAGGTATTTGGTGAGATCTTCGGCGAGTTTTTTGGTGAGGGTTGTGACGAGGACGCGCCCTCCTTTTTCGATGGCGGTTTGAATTTCTTCTAGAGAGTCATCGACTTGATGGGTGGCGGGTTTGATTGTGATGATGGGGTCGAGAAGGCCTGTGGGGCGGATGACTTGCTGAATGATCTCTCCTTGAGCTTCTTGAACTTCCCAGCTGCCTGGGGTAGCAGAGACGTAGATTACTTGATGGATGCGTTTGTAAAATTCTTCAAACTTGAGGGGTCGATTATCGAAGGCGGAAGGGAGTCTAAATCCGAATTCGACAAGGGCGGTTTTGCGGCTGCGGTCTCCGTTGTACATGGCGTGAATTTGCGGGAGTGTTTGATGGGATTCATCGACAAATAGGAGAAAATCTCGGGGGAAATAATCGAGAAGGCAGGGAGGAGGATCCCCTGCGCTGCGTCCGCTAAAATGGCGGGAATAGTTTTCAACTCCTTTACAAAACCCAATCTCTCGGAGCATCTCTAGGTCGTATTTGGTTCTTTCTAAAATCCGCTGATGTTCGAGGAGTTTATTTTGGGTTTCAAAGTAGGCGGCGCGCTCTTTGAGCTCGGCTTGGATGGTTTGCAGGGCTTTGAAGCGGACCTCTTCGGGGGTGACGTGGTGGGATCCTGGAAAGATGGTGATCTGGTCTTTTCGAGACTGTACCTTTCCTGTAAGGGGGTCGATTTCAGAGATGCGCTCGATCTCATCGCCAAAAAACTCAACGCGGTAGGCGAGCTTTTCTTCATAGGCAGGCATGATCTCTAAGATGTCTCCCCGAGCCCGAAAGGTGCCTCGAGAGAGCTCATAATCATTTCGCTTATAATGTATTTCGACGAGGTGGAGTAGAATATCGTCGCGTCGCCTTTTTTCTTGCACCTTGAGGAGGAGCTGCATCTGCCGGTAGTACTCGGGAAGGCCTAGTCCGTAGATACAGGAGACGGAGGCAACGATGATCACGTCGCGCCTCTCAATCAGCGACCTTGTTGCAGAAAGTCTCATCCGATCGATCTGGTCGTTGATGGCCATATCTTTTTCAATATAGGTGTCGGTTCTGGCAATGTAGGCTTCAGGTTGATAGTAGTCGTAGTAGGAGACAAAATACTCGACGGCATTTTCTGGGAAGAAGGCTTTAAATTCTTGGTAGAGCTGGGCGGCAAGGGTTTTATTGTGCGCCAAGATGAGGGCAGGTCTTTGCACCTTTGCAATCACGTTTGCCATGGTAAATGTTTTTCCCGAACCGGTGATGCCGAGAAGGACTTGCGATTTTCGGGGACGGTTTAACCCCTCGACAAGCTTCGATATCGCTTCGGGTTGATCGCCTTTGGGTTCAAAGATTGTCTTTAGGTTAAACATTAGACCTCTTGCGCAACTAAGGGTTCGTCGATTTTCTGGATTATTTTGGCCGATTTTCAATTCTTTTTGCAGGGGTAATATACGAAAGTTGATATTACCCCTGCAAAAAGAATTGAAAATCGGCTCAAAAGAACCAGAAAATCGACAGAACCTTAGTTACGCAAGAGGTCTATTTGGTGTAAGGTGAAACATGCTTGCGATTTCAAATAAGAAAATCACGGCTGCGACGATAAAAATCGCAATTAAGATTTTCTTTCCCCCAAAGAGTTGGTAAGGGCCGGAGGCTTTCGAGAGGTATCTATTTTTCCATGCCATCAAGACGGGCAAGACTCCAAACAAGATCACAGCACAGATACCTCCTGCAAAATTGAGGGCGCGAATGAAAATAGAGGGGTAAACCATGCCGAAGAAGAGCGGAGGCGCGAGTGCTAAGAGGCAGAGCGGGATGCTCTCGTGCTTTTGCCCTTTCACTTTTAAGGCGTCTGCTAGAAAGTGGATCAGGGCAAGGGTTTGCGCAAGGAAGGAGCTGAGAAGCGCAAAAAAGGCAAGCCCTTCAGCAAAGGTGCTGACCCAGGAAAGTCCTAGCATGCCTGCCACAGCATCGGATGCTTGCCTTCCTTGGTTTAGACTTTGAATGATTCCCCACTCTCCTTGGAGGGGGACAATCCCTAAAACAACTCCATTCCAGATCAGATAAATGATAAGGGCAAAAAGGCTGCCTGCTAAAATGATCCGGCGTACTTTTGCTGCATCGTTGTTCATATACGTCATGAGGGTGGGAATCATGTTATGGTAGCCAAATGCAATGACGAGAACAGGGAGGGAAAAAGGGGCATAAAGGATATTGGAATGTAGGAGTAAGTGGGGCTGAATGTAATGAACTCCTAAGACAACCATGGCAAGATAGGTAAAAATTTTACCGAACATGAACAGTCGATTCCAATAATCGACAGCCCGAGTTCCTTGATAGGCGAGGATTCCAAAAATCAGCGTAAATAAGAAAGAGCCGACCCATCTTGGGATGGAAAACGAGGTTGAGATTAAGCTTCCGCTGCCTGATGTGTAGGCGACGAGCAGGGAATAGAACAAAAAAAGGTAAAGCGCCCAGCTTAAAATGCGGCCCAGAGGGCCCAAGGTGCGGTCTGCCATTGAGACAATATTGACACGCTCGTTAAATGTACTATTGACTTCGACGAGAAGAAGGCCTGTCAGAGTCATAAATGCCCAGACAATCAAAAACATAAAAAGAGATGGAATAAAGCCGGCGATTCCGGTCGCAATCGGAAGCGCAAGCATCCCTGCTCCAATGCAGCTTCCTGCAATCAAAAGCATGCCTCCGATAAACGTTCCTGAAGAGCTCATATTAAAATTCCTTGAGCTGCTGTCTTTTTTGAGCGGTGCGAACTTCTTGATCCAGCCTTCCAAGATTGCTTCCGGTAAAATCGACAAACTTGAAAAATCTTTCAAAAGCAGGGAAAACTGTCGAAACTTGGCGAGCCAGTTCTTGAGCAATGGATCGGTATCCTGGATGTCCTGCAGGAGAAGAGCGGAGCTCGCACAGCCATTGAAGCGATCTTAAATTGACATGGAAGTACCAGTGGATATTATAGGCCATGGGAACAACGTATTGAGCTTCTTCGGGAAGCTCTTTTGAAATGACTTCATAAGCTTCTTTTGCCATCTCCATTGCAGCAGCGTAATCGTCACCCATTGAAGTGCCTACAATTTCTTCGGGGATATAATATCCAAAATGGCAGGTGAGCGGCTGCCGTTCTTGGGTCAGCATGCGGTGCCGCTGGAGATCGCGATAAATGCCAAAGTCAGCGACGATTTCAAAGGTGAATTCGGCATGTTCGAGCGCTCGAGGAGATTTATGGCGCCGGTTTTCACGGAATTGAGCCGCTGCTTCTAAAATCTGTCCTAGGGTCTCATCGGGAAGTTTGCGGCAATAGTCTTGGAGTTCTAAAAGCCCTACATTGGTATGAGGAAAAAGAAGAGCTGCGGCAACGCGATAGAGACTATCGGGATCGTATCCAATCAACTTGACCTCGGGCTGCGCCATTTTATCGAGGAAAGCATCGTGTTGATGCGCAATGGTATCAAGCTCTGCTTGAAGCTGCTCAGTGTATTCTATAAAGGATTTTTGGTATTTGTGCGCTGAATCTGCCCGGCGGATAAAAGAAGGAATGACCTTTGAGAGCTCTTGATAGGCTTTCTTGCCGACATCTTCGAGCTCTGCAAGATGGCAGCAGTTAAATTTTTGCAAGAGTCCTTCAAAGAACCGGCCGTTTCCATAGACGCCCATATTGGTGAGAGCGCTGGCAGGAAGAAGTCCTCGCAGGCAATCCAAGACTTTGGCTCGCAAGGCGGCTGAATAGGCGACATGAGAGGTAGCAGGATCCGGAGGAAATTTTTTCTCCATGAGCTCTGTCACGGGCGGAATGAGTTTCGAATAGGTTTCAAAAAGATGGTTGCAGGTTTTGATGAATAAGTCTCGATAAGCCGAGGTCATCAAAATCGGTTCTCGATAGAAGAGGTATTCATTTTGAAATTTTTGATCGAAATAGATATAGCGCGTTGATTTTTCAAGAGGCGAGCCTCCAATGCGGCAATCTTCGATGGCCTTTGCTGCAAGCATTGAGATGTTTTCAAGGGCAAGATGAGCTCCTCCAAGTTCTCCAATAGAGTCGTCGCCATATCCATCTAAAATTCGGTCGTAAAAATTTTGAGCTTTTCGAATGGCGACGATCTGATCTTCAAGGTTTTGATCATCCCCCTCTTCTAAAGAGATGCCTGCAATGGGGGCAAAAGCCATTTCTTCGTTGAGAATAAATTCTTTTAAAAGAAGAGAGCGGAGGCCTAAAATAGACCTGGAATAGCGAGAAAAAAGGGCTCCCTTGATCACTTCTGGGAGATTTCTGAGAGCAAAGATATTACTTGTCGTGCTTGTTACATAGCGACTTAAGATTTTAAGTTGACTTGCTGAAAACTCTTCGTAGTTCTCAATCATAAGAAGACTCCTATTGGCCTTCACTTAGAGTGGCATAATTGGTGAGGCTGTTGCAAGAAAAAAGGGTATGAGGAAAAGGATCGGGCACGGCAACGCACGAAAGGAAAATCCCTCTACAATAAAATAATTTTTAATGTTTGCATTTTAAATTTTTTCCAGCATAAGATCGAAATTCCATTGGAGGTTTTTATGACAGCTTTATACGGAATAAGTTCTATGAGATTACCGCATGTTAACGTCTACAAATGGGCAGCGGATAGAAAAATTTTTCTACCTGCGGATTTTAGAAAAACACCCCAAGAAGAAGCGATGTTCCTAAAACTTCTTGCCATGCGGCAATATTTTGTAAAACTCACCCCTGCTGAAGAACAGGCGAGATATAGCGAAGCATTAAAAGAAGCGGCAAAATATTTGCCAGGGAAGGGATTAAGTGATGGAACATTTATGCTTCTTCAAATCGGAGTAGGGATTTTTCTTTTTGTAATTATTATTAAAGAAATGACAGCTAAGCTTTAAAGGGGATTTTATGTCAATTGTGTCAACTACTGAACAAAGATATCAACAAGCAGCAATTTATTATACAAAAAGCGATGTGTATCATACGCTAAAAAGACAATGGAAATTCATCAAGGAACCCAATCAATTCGATTGGTTGTCAAGAGCACTTTTTATTACGATAGGAACGGTAACTTACTGTACCTTTAAGGGTGTCCAAATCGGAGCTAAAATTGCAGATTCTTTATCTTTAAAAGATACCAAAAGAAATATTGTCATTGTCTGTGGAGGAGGAACAGGCTTTGCAACTGGGGTTGGCATAAGCATTACAGGCCATGCTTTAGCAATTGAACACACTAAACGCATGGAAGAATGGAAAAAGGTTAATATAAATCAAGGCATCGAAAAGTTGATGAAAGAAGAGTTTCGAGAAGATGAAATCTGGAATCAATTTACCTGTCCTATTTCTTATGAGCCGATGTTTTTCCCCGTCCGAACCCCTACAGGAAGCGTTTGTGAGCATACCGAATTAATGAAAGCTGCCAATGAAAACGGAATGATTAAAGATATTTATAATGAAACCATACCTTTTCCTACGGATGATGATCCCGAAGCAACGAGAATCATAACGTTTTCTATTGATGCTTGTGTCAAAGATCCTGAAATGATGATTGTGATACACAAAAGATTTAGGCATCTTGCTCTAGATAAAGCAAGAGAAGAGGGATTAAGCCGTTCGACAAAAGATTTTTTTCTCCATTATCGGGATGCTTTGGGACAATTTACTAAAGAAATTTATATGTTGATAGAAGAAAAAATATTTAAAAAGAAACAGGATATACAATCTCAACCAAATGTGACAGAGGAAGAGGCTGAGGTTTCCGAAGCCATTTACAAGCAAGAAATAGACGAGTTTAAGGCGCTATTTGGGAATACTCCTTTCTCTAACATAGATTGGAGTATTCAACGTGATTGGATGGAAACTTTGAATAAGAGATGGCGAGAACAACATACATGATTTAATTGTCCCTATCCTCTTGTAAAATGGTTTTTAAGCTTTTGCCCATTGCAAGTTGAAAAATCCAGTAGAGGGAGCTGCTTCGACTGTCCTGGAAAAGGAACGATTAGATGGAACAAGCTGTTTTAGTTTATTTGGACCTCGAAGGTGTTCCAATGAAAGTCGGAGAGCTTTGGGCGCGCTACCGCAATGGACGCGAAAGTGTCTCTTTTGAATATAATCGGGATTGGTTAAACCATCCAAATCGATTCTCTTTGGATCCGGCTTTGCAACTCATTGAAGGCCCTTTTCACTCATCGTCCGATAAGCCTCTTTTCGGGGCGATTGATGATTCTGCGCCTGATCGGTGGGGCCGTCTCCTCATGCGTCGTTCCGAAAGAAAAAAAGCCGAACGGGAAAAACGGACGCCTCGTGCCTTAAATGAAATTGATTTTCTATTGATGGTAGATGATGAAGGAAGGCAAGGGGCGCTCCGCTTTAAACGAGAAGAACAGAGTTCTTTCTTAACCACCTACGATAAAAATCAGATTCCTCTGTTAATTGCAGTTGGCAAGCTGCTCACGGCGGCAACCCATGTCTTACAAGAATCGGATACTGAAGAAGACCTTCGACTCTTGCTTGCTCCCGGCTCTTGCCTAGGAGGGGCAAGGCCAAAAGCTTCCGTCAAGGACAAAGATGGTCATTTAGCCATTGCCAAATTTCCTCGTAAAGATGATGAAATAGATACCATCGGTTGGGAAGCGGTTGCCCTCACTCTTGCAAGCAAAGCTGGAATCGAAGTGCCTGAGTGGCGGCTTGAATCTGTGGGCCGAGAGCGGATCTTGCTATCTCGGAGATTTGACAGGAAAAGAAATGTCCGCATCCCTTTTCTTTCGGCCATGAGCGCTCTGATGGCAAAAGACAATGAGATGCACAGTTATCTCGAGATTGCCGATGTCATTCGGCAGATGAGTGTTTCTTCTAATGAAGATCTTGAGGCTTTATGGCGCCGCATCGTCTTCAATGTTTTGATTTCCAACGTGGATGATCATTTACGCAATCACGCATTTCTTTACTCTGGTCTTTCTGGTTGGCGCCTGGCTCCTGCGTACGACTTAAATCCCACACCGACTGATATTAAGCCGAGAATTTTAGCTACTTCAATTGATCTAATCGATCCGAGCGCTTCTCTTGATTTAGCAATCGACGCGGCTCACTATTTTGACCTTGAAAACCTACAAGCCAAAAAAATTGTAAAAGAGGTCGGTTCTGCTGTGGTCTCATGGCGTAAAGAGGCTCTCAAGCTTAAGATCAAAAAGAGAGAAATCGACCGGATGGCCTCCGCTTTTGAGCACGAAGATCTTCAGAAGGCTATGCGGTAGGGGAAAGTAAGTTTTTGGACGTCGCCCTATTTGTTAGAAAAATTCTCTTTACCTGGGGAGTTTCTTCTCATGAATACGACTTTACAGATGCAAACGATCATTTCAGGATCATCGATCGCCTGATTCAAAAAATAGATTAACAACCTAAAAAAATGTCATTCGTGTAGAATTTAGCCATGGTGTCATGTACAGAAACAATCAGCCCTCGTGTCGACATTGCCTTTAAAAAGATCTTTGGTGTTGAAGAGAATAAAGACCTCTTAATCTCGCTCATTAACTCGATTGTAGGACCTGACGATCAGGTCACCGATGTGACCCTTTTAAACCCTTACAACCCTAAAAATTTTAGAGAAGATAAGCTCTCGATCTTAGACATCAAGGCCGAAGGCAAAGATGGGAAGCGATTCAATATCGAAATTCAAATCAGTGATGAAGCCGATTACGATAAAAGAGCCCTCTACTATTGGGCAAAGCTGTATACGGAGCAGCTCAAAGCCGCAGAAGATTATGCTCTATTATCCAAGGCTATTGGAATCCATATCCTCAACTTCACATCGATTCCTAGAGAGGAAAAATACCACAACGTCTTCCATATCCGAGAACAAGCAAGCCACCTGCCCTATTTTGAAGACTTAGAACTGCATACCATCGAGCTAAAAAAGTTCTGCAGCAACCGTCAAGAAGAGCTCTCTGATCTGATTGTTAAAGTGAAAACATCACTCGATATGTGGGTCGCTTTTTTAACGCGGCATGATCTGCTCAAAAAAGATCACCTGCCAGCTCCTTTAAACAATCCGTCTTTGCAAAAAGCCCTCCATGTGCTGGATGTGATGAATTTTGGACCCGAAGAGCGGGAAGCGTATGAAGACCATCTTAAATGGCTGAGAATTGAAACGAATACCCTGAAAAAAGCGGAAGAAAAAGGACGAAAACAAGGGATCCAAGAAGGGGAGAGAAAAAAGAGTTTAGAAGTCGCCCAAAAGATGCTTCTACAAGGGTTTTCTATGAAGCAAGTCGTTCAGATCACTGGGCTTTCCGAGTCAGAGGTTAAGCAGCTTGAGAGGAAATCTTCATTCTAAAACGAGAAGGAAGAGTTCATATGCTAACAATACGTCCGCGGCGTAATCGCCACACGCATGCGATTCGGTGCATGGTAGAAGAGACGATCTTGCGGCCTGCCGATCTCACGGTCCCTTTTTTTGTCATTGAGGGAGCTCAAAGAAAAGAGGAGATTCAGTCGCTTCCTGGCATTGATCGAATGACGATTGACCTTGTGGTGAAGGAAGCTGAGCGGTACCACCGTCAGGGGATTCCTTCGATTGCCCTCTTTCCTGTGATTGAGAGATCGTTGAAAGACCCTGAAGGCTCGAAAGCGCTCGATCCGGAGGGGCTCATTCCTCGAGCCCTGCGGGTGATAAAGAAAGAGATTCCATCCTTGTGTGTAATTACGGATATTGCTCTTGATCCTTTCACATCGCATGGGCACGATGGGGTGGTGGACGAAACGGGTCATGTGCTCAATGATCCCACAGTTGAGATTCTCTGTGAAATGGCTCGTGTCTATGGTGCTGCCGGTGCAGATCTTGTCGCTCCGAGCGATATGATGGATGGGCGGATTGGAGCGATCCGTCAAATGCTCGATGAAAAGAGATTGGAAACTGTTGGTATTCTGTCCTATACAGCCAAATACGCCTCATCTCTTTACAGTCCGTTTCGCGAGGCGCTGGGATCAGGGCTCAAATCCGGAGACAAAAAAAGTTATCAAATGAACCCTGCTAACAGCCGCGAAGCCGTTCGTCAAGCGATTCTAGATATTAAGCAGGGTGCAGATATGGTGATGGTTAAACCGGCTCTTTTCTATCTGGATGTGATTGCAAAACTGCGCGCTGAGGTGCATGTTCCTGTCTGCGCTTATCATGTGAGTGGAGAGTACGCAATGGTGATGGCTGCCCATGCAGAAGGATGGCTTGATGCCCCCAAAGTTTTTTATGAAGGGTTGCTCAGCATTAAAAGAGCCGGCGCCGATTTTATCTTAACCTATGCGGCAGATCAGGTTCTTTCGATGATTTCTTAGAGACTGTCTAAGGATGCCGAAGGTGGAGTGTTTTGCCCTGCGTGCGGAGCTGCTCTAAGATTTGTGGATATCTGACGTGGAAGGGAGAGATGACGACGCCGTCATTTAAACGGCTTTCGATCACCTCTTGAGGGCTCAAAACAATGAGGACATGCCCCTTCCAGACAATGAGGTCAAGCGGCTCAAGAGCGGCTTGAACATCTTTTAGAGAAAAAACGTCGACTTCGATCTCTTTCCCATAATGAATCAGTTGACTTGTATTTCTCGGCGTGACCCCTTGAGAGGCTTGAAAGAGAAGACCTGAGCAGTCGACGCCTTTGCAGAGTGCATCTTCTTGATCATCGGAAGAGCGAAGGTTGGGATACATCTCTAGCATCTCTGGAATTCCTTGCGCCCAATTTCCTCCCCAAAAATACCGTGTTCCCACAAGGGATACCATCCACTGCAACATCGCTTTCGAAGAAGGAAGATGCTTGATCCGCTCAGGTGCATTGGGAAGGCATGGCGCAAGAAAACGGCTGTCGACATACAGAGGAGTTTTGGAAGGATATTCTGATAGGGTGGCTTGGATTGCATTGCAGGCCTCTTCTTTGACGCAGGTTAATTTCGTTCCAGGGAAAGCAATGGCTTCAACGCTTTTGATCAACCCTTGAGAATCTTTGGGCAGCGTTGATTGAAGGTGAGGGAAAACAGGCGTATTGTAGATGGGAGTAGGGAGAGTTGTGACATAGGTTGACATTTTCGCACCTACCTTTTAGCATATTTATTATGCGCTTATTTACAAAGTGGCTCTTTCTTATCATCCCATTTTTATGTACGGCATGTTCTTCAAAAACAGATGATGCCCTCCGGATGAATATTGGAGGAGAGCCCCATACGCTTGATCCACGAAAAGCGCGTGATTTACAATCTCTGACAATCACAAAAATGTTTTTTGAGGGGCTGACCCGCATTAATCCTCAAGAAATTGCAGAGCTTGCTCTAGCAGAAAAAGTGGATGTATCCTCCGATGGAAAAATTTACACTTTTCATTTAAGAAATGCCGTGTGGAGTACGGGAGCAAAAGTCACGGCGCACGATTTTGCGTATGCATGGTCAAAAGTACTGGATCCCCATTTTCCGGCAGATCAGGCGTTTCAAATGTATGTCATTAAAAATGGGAAGAGTTGTAAAGAAGGGAAGGTTGTTTTTGAACAGGTGGGGGTGCAGGTTCTTGACGACCAAACACTTCAAGTTGAGCTTGAGCATCCGATTCCTTATTTTCTAGAACTCACAGCCCTTCCAGTTTTTTTTCCTGTTTCTCAAAAAGTTGATGTCGTCAATCCTCATTGGGCAGCCGACGCTCAAACAATGATTGGAAATGGCCCTTTTTTAATGAAGCAGTGGAAGCACAATGATCACTTGCTTGCGGTTAAAAATCAGACCTACTGGGATGCATCTCATGTCAAGCTGCGCAAAATCGATCTCGTGATGGTAAGCGAAGAGACAGAGCTTAAAATGTATGAGAAGGGAGAGCTGAACTGGGCGGGATCTCCTTTATCAACACTTCCCGTGGGGGCTCTTAAAGAGCTCAAAAAAAAGGGAAAGCTTCAAGTTAAACCGTTTTTAGCAACCTATTTCTTTCGGACGAATATTGAAGCAGAACCCTTTCAACATCCCCTGATGCGTAAAGCATTTGCTTTAGCTTTGAAGCGATCTGAGATTGTCGAGCATATCACTCAGGGAGGACAGCTTCCTGCAACGGGACTTATTCCTCCTTCGCTGGGGGTTCAACAAATGCCGTATTTTCAGGATGGAGATTTAACCTTAGCACGGCAAGCTTTTGAAGAGGCGCTTCAAGCAGAAGGGTTAACCCGCACGACGCTTCCGCCCATTTCACTCATGTATGTCGCAGGCGAAAGAAATCACCTCATCGCTCAAACGGTTCAAGAACAGTGGAGAGGCGCTTTTGGAATTACGATTCAGCTTCATGCCGTTGAAAGAAAAGTATTTTTTGACCGTATTTCAAAGCGGAACTTTCAGCTGGCGGCTGGATCGTGGACTGCAGACTTTAGCGATGGGATGAACTTCTTAGAGATTTTTAAGTTTAAAGCAGGAGGCTCTAATAACACCTCCTGGGAAAATCTCCACTACCGTGAGCTCCTGGACCAGGCGCTTGAAGTCAATGACCCCCAAGTGCGGAAAAATATCTTTCGTGAATGTGAATCGATCCTGATGCAAGAAATGCCTATCATCCCTCTTTTTCACTATACCTTACTCTATGTCTCCGACAACGTTAAAGACGTTGTGCTGTCTCACCTAGGAGGACTCGATTTAAAATGGGCGTCTGTGGAAGAGTATAAATAATGAGATGGCAGCTAAAAACTCTTTTTTTTCTACTTTTAATAGGGGAAGCATGGGCAGGCACTGTTCGTCTTGCCAATAATACTTCCTATAAGCTCCGGGCAGTGATTCGGGCTGCAGATGGATCCTATCTAGGGGAAGTAATCGTGATGCCTCAGCAAACCATGCAGTGGAACGACTATTGGGGAGGTGTTGGATATTATAATCAATCTCAAACTCCCTACACCGTGCTGTGGTTTTGCCTAGATGGAGGAGATTTTGCCATCTGCGACAACGTCCCTCCTGGCGCTACCATCACCGCACTAGGTTGTGATGGAATTCGCTCCTGTAAGCCTCAGAAAAAGCAGCAATACCCTCCTTTACAAGGCGCTCCTACCGAAGAGTATCTCCAACAACAAGAGCAGCAAGGCATGGAGAAAGAAGCCGGCCCTCCAGAAGGCCAACTGGAATAAGAAACTGTCTACTTTTCACCAACTTGCGGTATAATATCCTCCTATCACACTGAAATATGGCATTGTGGTATTTTGTCCAAACACCAGCTTGTAGAAAAATAGCATGAAAAAACCACTTCCTATTGGAATTAGCGATTTCAAGAAAATAATAGATGGGGGTTATGCCTACATTGATAAAACCCTTTTGATTCAAGAGATTGTAGAAAAGGGAACTCATGTTGCGCTGATTCCACGACCGCGCCGTTTTGGCAAGACTCTGAACCTTTCGATGTTACGGTATTTCTTTGAGAAAGGGGAAGAAGATACAAGCTATTTGTTTAAAGGCCTGAATATTTGGAAAAATGAGAAATACCAAACTTTACAGGGGCAATTTCCTGTGATTTCGATTTCACTCAAAGATGTGAAACATGCCACGTGGGAGGAAACCTTTAAGGTCTTGCGTAAATGCATTGCGAAAGAATTTGAACGACATAGCTACATCTTAGAAAGAGAAACCCTTACAGCAAGAGAAAAAGAACTTTATCATAGAATCCTTTCCGAGGAAGAGGATAAAGCTTTAATTGAGCAGACGCTTCTTCTGCTGACGGAGTGGCTGCATCGTTATCACAAAAAACAAGTCATTCTCCTGATCGACGAATATGATACCCCAACGCATGCTGCCTATATTGGAAAATATTATAATGTTTTTATCGACTTTATTCGAAATTGGTTGTCAGCAGGCCTGAAAGATAATTTTCATCTAGAGCGAGGAGTTCTCACAGGCATTCTCCGTATTGCCAAGGAAAGCATTTTTTCAGGATTAAATAACATCAGTACCTTTACAATCCTGAGCGAGGAGTTTCAGGATAAATTTGGATTATTAGAACCAGAAGTTAAAGGGCTTTTAGAGCAATGCGATCTCTCCGATAAGCTTTCAGAAATAAGTCAGTGGTATGATGGTTATCGGATTGGATCCTGCCCTGGAATTTATAATCCTTGGTCTGTTTTAAACTGCATAGCTAAAAAAGGGGCTTTATCTCCTTATTGGGTCAATACAAGCGATAATGCTTTAATGAAACATCTCATTGTTCAGGGAACTGAGGATCTGAAAGCAGATATGGAGGAACTTCTTAGAGGCGGTCTTGTAGAAAAGACGATTGAGGAGGGAATTGTGTTTTCTCAATTTGAGCAAGGCTCTAGTGCTGTATGGTCTTTGCTTCTTTACAGCGGCTATTTAACGATTCATGAAACTCCCTCCTATGGTGTTCCATGTCAATTGCGAATACCCAATATTGAGGTCAGCGAGCTTTACAAGACAATGATTTTGGATTGGTTTAAAACCAGTATCCATGAACACAAATACCGTATGCTCTTAAGCAGCCTCATCAGTGGTAATATTGACACTTTTTCTCAACTTTTTAAAGAATTTATGATCTCGTCAGTGAGTGTTTTTGATTTATCTTCTGAAGAGCCGGAGAAAATTTATCATGCATTTATTTTAGGCATTCTGATTGGGCTCAAAGATCAATATGAAGTTAAGTCGAATCGAGAAAGCGGCCTTGGCAGATATGATGTCATGTTAATCCCTAAAGATGTAAGCAAGCTGGGCATCCTCATGGAGTTTAAAAAGGTGGGCCGTTTTGAGAAAATGGATTTAGAGCAGGCGGTTGTTTCGGCGCTTAAACAGATTGAAGATAGGCAATATGCTCAAGAGCTGCTCGACCGCGGCGTCAATCGTATTTTGTATCTCGGTTTTGCTTTTGAGGGTAAAGACGTTCTTATCCGCTCAAAATTTAGAACCTAAGATCCTATCTTTGCAACAAGGATGGAGGAGACTTGATTCAGAGGATATGTGGTCTCTAAAATAAAGCCTGTCTCTTTCAATAAGCTGTTAAAATGGTCTAGGGTTCTTTCAGCCCCTCCCGTCATGACGAGCATATTCAGATCTAAAAGGGCTCCTTGGCCGCTCTTTTCATCGAGAATGTTCTCGATGATATAAATCCGATTGTCAGGATTATTTGAGAGTGCAGAGCGAAGTTTTTTCAAAATCTGGATGGCCTCTTTATCAGGCCAATCGTGAAGCACTCTTGAGAGAATGGCGCTTTCAGTTGTAAATAGAGGCCAATTTTTGAAAAAGTCTGCTGGGATTAGCTTGAGTCTTTCTTTTAAGAAAAATGGGACTTTAACAAGAGAGATCACATTTGGCAAATCTAAAAGCATTCCGGTTAGATGAGGGTTTTGGTTTAAAATGTCGATTAGCAAAGTTCCGCTTGATCCCCCGACATCGAGCAGGGAGTGATGCTTGCTGAGGTTGATCAAAGAGCAGAAGGCCTGATAATCCCGCTTGGCGTAGATCGATAGAACATGATGATATAATTGATTTTTCTCAGGATGATCTTTTAACCAATCAAACCATTCCTTTCCAAAAAGTTGACCGAAAGCTGGCCGCTCCGTTTTGAGGCTGCTGAGTAAGTGTGTCCAGGAAGTTAAGTGCTCATCCTTCCAAAGATCAATTGCGCTTTTTAATGAAAAAGGGTGCTGCGAATGGAAAAAAGCCCCTTTTGTCGTCAAATACCAATGATTCTGCTCTGATTGCACTAATCCCATTTCTTGGAGAGCTCGCAAAAGCTTAAGAGTGGAAAGCTCTGCAATCAAGAGAAGCTCTGAGAGCTTTTTTGTCGAATTGGGAAGGTGTTCAAATAATTGGAGCTCATTTGCTGCTTTAATCGTATAAAAACGCCAATAGGAGACTAATTCTCCTGAGAGCTCGTGAAATTCATCTTCTCTTGCCTTTCGGAGAGTGTGAACTTTCTCCCCGTTTTCGGTGATGAGATCAAGTCCGCCTAGAACCGTTTCGACTCGAGCGGTTCCATTATAAAAAGGTTCGATGTTTTTATAACGGCTGCCATAGGCAGGGTTGCCTTGACGGTCGATATGAAACCATCCTTTGTCATCTTTTGCCCTTGCAAAGCCTTTATGGTAGACATCGAGATCAACAAACCATTTCCCATGGAGTGGGTTCCCACTGAAATCGATATGGGTGTGCAAACCGCTCTCATTTTGTACAACAGCATAACCCTCACGAAAATCTCCTGCATACCGAAACGAAGAGGCATAACCCTTTTTTCCCTGCTCATTGATATGGAAAAAATAGCCGTTAAAATCTTTTACAATACAGTGTCTTTCTTGAAAGTTTCCACACCAGGAAAATCGATCCTGATATAACGGCGTTCCATCAGCGAGAAGATGATACCATCCCAGAACCGATTGAACAGCAGCTCTGCCTTCATAAAATCCAAAGGTTCTGAGGAAGCGATGAGAATAAGCTGGATTTCCTTGGATATCGATATGAAAAGCGCCGCTTTCATCTTGTACAGCTGCAAGGCCAGGTTCATGAAATTTAAGCACAGATAAAAACCTTGCAGAATAGGCAGGGTGATAATCGATTAAATGGTGTGTTTGATCAGAAGACACTTCAAAGGCTTGCCAGTTCAACATGTTTTTTTCTCATATTACAACTTTTACAAACAGAGTGCTTAAGGTAGTTTTTTCGGAGGTTTTGATAAGATTCGCCGGTCCAAATTTCTTCTAAGGAGGAGTCATAAAGATTGCCGAAATCGCCTAGTTTGAGACGTTCTTCATTGGGAGCGCAACAGGGATTGAATCGACCCTCTGAGGAAACCCACGCCTCTTCCCCAAGGAAAGGACAGACCCCTTCAGGAACGAGTTCTTCTATTGCCGATTCATCGAGTGTGTAGATATTTTCTAAAAGCACTTTAGCTCCATTTGGAAGGCGCTCTTTTTCAGCGACTTCTAAAGCTTTTATAACAATCTCATTCCATCGACGAATAGACTCTTGAGTTCTTCTTAAATTTTGTTTTTGCATTTCTTGAGTAAACACCCAAAGATGATGCCCCTTCACGCGGTTGACTCCTAAGGATGCAGCAAGGTGTATCACATCAGGGAGCTCCTCGAGCCCTATTTCCATAAATGTTAACTGAAAAGTAAGACGGCAGAAATTGCCTCCTTCAGCAGCGACTGCGTCACGAACCTGAATAAAATCTTTTACATTTTGAAGTCGTTGTTCGAAGTTTGATCCAATCATGATCAATTCTGAAGTTTTTTTGGTGGCGCCATTCCATGAAATTTTGACATCAGATCCAATGGGTACAATTTTTTGAGCCCATTTTGTTGCACCATGCCTCGGAAATGTTCCATTTGTCGTCAGATTGAGCTTAACTCCGTATTCATGACACAGTTGAATGATCTCATCAAACTGACGAAACAAAAGCGGCTCTCCCATTGTTGAAGGGATGATTTCTTTCAAAGGCGACCCTTTGGATTCTTCTAGAACCTTACGTATCAGATTGATATCCATCCTTCTTCGAGGAAGCCCAGCTTCTTTTCTCTTTGTTTGGCAGCAGCTGTAAATAGAATGCTCTTCACACATGATGCATCGAAGATTGCAATCATCAGGATTCGTATCAAATGTGATACGCCAAGGGCCTTGTTTCTTCTGGGTCATGAGATTTTCTCCTTTTCTCAATGGCTAAGCCGTATAATGAGACAATTTGTTCAACATGTTCTTGAATGCTGGGAATGTGATGGTCAGAAGATTGAAGATAGCCTCTTTGACCGATTTTAGAAGCAAGTAACGGGTCGTGCATGAGTCTGGTCATCTGCTCTGCAAGGCTTACTGAATCTCGATGTCTAAAAAGAAGTCCATTGATTTCATGATGTACATACTCCTTCATTCCACCATAATCTGCTGTAATAATCGGCACCCTTGCTTCCAAGGCTTCATGAATCACGAGCGGAGAGTTCTCTCCCCAGATAGAAGGAACGACAATTGCATCGACATGGTTAAAGACGTCGCTCACAATTTGATCGTTGCGATAACCTCCCATCCAATGGATCCGCTGCTCCACTTCAAGCCCTAGAGTCTTCGCATACGATTGCAGGGAGTGTGTGAAGGGAGGTAAAGGGGAGCCCCAAATTTTAAGTTGAGCGTTTTGATGAGTTTGACTAAAGGCTTGTAAAAGATGAAAGAGTCCCTTTGCCTGTTTATGTGTGCCGATATACCCAAAGACAAAATCATTTTCTTTGCTCCGAGCCCTTCCTTGGAGGCGCTCTCGATGAAATCCATAATCTAAATAGACAATTTTTGATAGATCGATGGAAAAATTGTTAACAAAGCGGTCCATCAAATAACGGGAAGGAGCGATGAAAACATCAATATAGGAAGCGATTTCTCGAATATGATCCATCCGTTTGCCAACCCATTGCGTCCAGTATTGAATGTCTTCAGCATCCTCTGGATGGCTTAAGTACCGCCAATAACATTGTCTTGCGCATTTTTCGTTTTCTTGAGAATCGCAAGCAGGATAGAGATCTTCTGTTTTAGAGTTAATTCCTTGGAGAAATTGACCTCTCGGGCACATCAGCCAAAAATCGTGTAGAGTAAAAATGAGAGGAATACCTCTTTTATGTGCTTCTAAAACCAGTGAAGTTGAAAGATGGTTTAAATGACCAATATGAACGACATCGGGCTTATAATCGTTTAAAAGATGAGAAAACGCCTGATCTACCGCAGGATGCCTATAACCATCTTTGCTATGAGCCATGTTCACCAAGCAAAGCTTAACCTCCCTGCATAGGGGGTCTGAGTCCCATTCTATAGAATACTCTTGCTTATAACCATTTTCCTGACGTGTAAACACAATCACTTCATGTCCTTGCCGAGCGAGTTCATGGCATAATGTTTGTGAATAGACTTCGGAACCGGCGTTATATCGATAAGGATATCCATGGATCACTTTTAGAATTTTCATCTGACCTTTGCTCCAACGAAAATAAATAATACTTTTTAAGAAATTTTTTTCAAAACTATACTCTTGCTAATGTCGATTGCTGTTACTTCACCCATTAGAAGCTGTCTTAAAACTCAGTTTCTGTCGATTTTTGGGGCTTTTTGAGCCAATTTTCGCTTTATTTGGTGGGGGTTATATCAACTTTCGTATATTACCCCCACCAAATAAAGCGAAAATTGGCCAAAAATCCTCCAAAAAGCGACGAAACCTGAGTTTTAAGACAGCTTCTTAGGGCTATGGTTGCGGGGCTTTTTGCTGTCCACAAGAAGGGCCACCTTTATGTAGCGCCTAAAATCATTCGTGAAATCAAGCAATCTCTCCAGATCAACCGCTGGTATAAAAACAAGTTAATTTTCTTAGCTGGAGACGTAGCAGCTGCGAGGGTACTCGAATCTTTTGACCTTCCTGTTTTTCGAGTTTTCGATGATGCTCCAGCTCATGTTTGCCAAGAACCTGCGTTTCGGATGAAACATTGGATGATTTTTTGGATGCTTCAAAAATTTGGAGAAGTACTCTGGATTGACTGGGATACGATTAACCTGATCCCTCTTGACGACGCCTTTTTTTCCTTTTGCCGAGCGCATCAGACTCCGAAATTTGTTTACATTCCTGGCTACCACGCTACGGTTAATTGTAGTGTCTATTATGTCTCGCATCATTGGATAAAAGAGATGGAAAGAAGCTTTAGTTCCCAGGTTTCTAATCCTAATGATGAGCTCCTTTGGACTTCTGTGCTTCCTAAAGACGTTGTTCACTTAAAGGAATTTTGGTGGGGGGATAAGGTTGTCAATGTCTGGCTCAAAAGTGAATGTTCTTGGATCAAAAAAGAGACTTATTTTGTCCATGTTAAGACATTTTCCTATCTTAAACAGCTGAACCTATCCCAATAAAAAAAGAGTGAACTGATTGATCAACCAGTGCATTCCTGCTTCTACTGGAGTACAAGCTTCCCAGTTCAAGAGTTTTTTTGCCAGGCTTGTATCTCCCCAAAATCTCGATACATCAAAAGAACGGGGGATTCCTTCGATAATCTTGAGAGGATGAACGCTTGATTGTCGAGCGACCTGGGCAATCTGTCCTAAGCTGATAGGAATTCCTCTCGTCAAATGGATAGGAGGCAAGAGCTCTTTCTTTTGTGCCATGAGCCGAATGAGGGACAAGAGCCCTTGAATAACATCTTCAAGATAGGTGAAATCGAAAAGATGATCTCTCCCATCGACTCTAATTTCACTTCCTTGGGCTGCAGCAAGGCAAAAAGCAGGGACCACACGGTCAGGGTGATCATGAACGCTTCCAAAGACGTTGGAAAAGCGAATGATAGCAGTGTGCAACCCTTTCTCTCTTGCTTGGAGGACAATTTTTTCTGCTTCAAATTTAGATTCTCCATAAATATTCACAGGTGAAAGCGGAGCTGACTCTTTAACTGGAAAATCATTCTGTTGTCCATAAACTTCTCGACTGCTTGCATAGATGACCCAAGGGTTTTTTTCTGAAGCCAAGGCGGCTTCTAGGATATTTTTTGTCCCTTCTACATTAGTTTTTGAGCAGAGCTGAGGATTTTTTTCTCCATCGATCACCCTTGAAATCGCGGCTAGATGAACAATTCCATCCACCTGCTTGATAAGAGGAAATAATTGTTCAGGATTTAAAATATCGCCATACTCGGGGTCTTGCAAAGCGCATTTGATATCTATTCCTAGAACCTCCACGTAAAGTAGCTGGAGCGCTCGTTTTAAAGCAGAGCCTATCAGCCCTTTTGATCCCGTAATTAAAATATGCATAAAACGATGCTCCTTATAGAGGGAGTTTTGCGAGCTCCCTCTTTAACGGTTATTTTTTAACCAAACATCCAACACAAGTAGATTAAAAATGGTTCTTGAATGGTTGTTTGGGCTTGAGATGAGCTTTGTAATCCCATCGCGTGAAAATAAGCAGGTTTTCAGCAGCTCTCCTTCTAACAGCCGAAGGGTCATCCATTCTTTCAATGAGGTGCGAAACCAATGGTTTAAAGGAACCCCAAAACCCATTTTTTTTCGCTCTAAGATGAGTTGTGGAAGATGGTCTTTCATAGCTAGCCTTAAAATTTCTTTTCCTCGAGGACCGGGACCGATGAGCTGCTTTATCGAACAACTTAAGGCAAAATCTGTCATTTGAGGCATCAGAAAAGGAGCCCGAGCCTCAAGACCAACTCCCATGCAAGCTCTATCAACTTTCATCAAAATATCATCGGTCAGATAAGTATTTATATCGACCCAGGATTTCAAGCGATCCTTATCAATATAAGGCTTTTCTTGAGAATAAGATGACAAAAATAATGAATCTTTGTCGTATTTCATCAAATCGGGATGACAAATGAGCTTTAATGTTTCGGTTGACGTGGCAGCAAAGACCTCTAAATATTTTTTAAACTCTCCCTTAAAAAAGTACCGTTCATATCCATGGAAAAACTCATCTGCGCCATCCCCTGTCAACACAACATCGACCTGTTCTTTAGCAAAACGGGCTAAACACGACATCGGCACCATCGATTCATCTGCAAAAGGCTCGTCGTATAAGCCTGCAATCAAATCAAAATGGCTTAGAAAAAAAGAAGGATCGCATTTTACAGTGTTGTGTTGAACTCCAAGCGCTCGAGCAGCTTCTTTAAAATAGAGCTGCTCTGAATATGTCTCGTCATCCCAGTGAAGGGAAAAGGCCGAGATATTTTCCAGATTTTTAGACAGAAGATAAGCAATCGTCGTAGAATCAATTCCACCGCTTAAAAAAACGCCGACTGGCCTATCTGAAACTGAGCAATTTTTGACACTTAAGTCTAGAAGGTGGAACAACTGCTCAGGGCTTTTTAAGGTTTTTTCTTTTGGGACTGAAGGAGAAAAATACCGATTTTTCGCTAGCTGTCCTTCTTGCCAAATTAAAATAGAACCTGGTTCCAGTTTAAAGAGATTTTTCCATCCTGTTCTTGGGTGAGGCAGATAACTATTCTTTAAAAAGATAGGAATGTCTTCGAGGTTCATATCCCATTTAAGGTGGGGCCAACTCTTGAGCCCTTTGATTTCTGAGGCAAAGGCTAAAAAACCTTCTCCAGATGTATAATAAAGGGGTTTTTCTCCCCAGCGATCTCGTCCAAGATATAAGGTTTTACTCCCACGATCCCAAAGGGCAAAGGCAAACATTCCCACGAGCTCTGACACGACGGACGGCCCAAATTGCAGGAAAGCATTTAGGAAAATTTCTGTATCGCAGTCTGTTTCAAATGTAGATCCAGCTTGTAACAGTTTATCTTTGAGCGGTTTTATGTCGTAGAGTTCTCCATTAAACACAAGCGTCAAGCCTTGGCGCGTCATAGGCTGCGTCCCATGTTCTGGATCTCTAATGGCTAAACGGGAGACTCCCAAAGCAACGCCTTTATCGACATAGAATCCCTGCTGATCGGGTCCCCGATGATGTAAGGCTCTGCAAGCAGATTCAATGTGCTTTTGCAACTCTTTCTCTGAAAAAACGAATCCTACAAGCCCCGCTATCCCGCACATGCCGATTGCTCTAGATGTTGCTTTAAAAGACCTCGATCTAATGGAGAGTATTTTTTCATTTTAAATCGGAGATATTCTAAGTCTTCGCTTTGGCTTTTTTTGTCGTAGTTGTGGACATTTCCTCCATGGAGACGATAAACATAGAGTGGGGTTTCAATGAACGCGATATGCTGCGGGTCTGCCAACAGTTCAAGCATAGGAAACATAAAAGCGCTATCTCCAGAAGCGTGAAAATACTCTCCGGTAGGGCGTAAGAAATCCTTTGGATCGATATAATCCCAAAGCCAACGCCTGAAGGTTCGAAAGTGAAAGCATCGAAATCCGTCTTCACGAAAAGAGCCGTTTTTCCAGACAGAGGGTGGATATTCTGTGTTCACAAACCCTTTGTCAGAAAAATACTTCTGCTGCGTATCTTGATAAGGGCGAAAATCAATGAGCACATTTCCATACGTTAGAGCAATATTAGGATTAGCATAAGCCTCTGCAATTGTTTGAATGGCATGAGAGAGTAGATAGTCATCTCCATCCACTAGGCAGACAATGGCATCAGGTGATTTAATCATCGGGACAGCTTGTGCAAGAGATCCGATTTGATAGTGCCGGGTTTGCAATAAAACAAGCTTTCCATTGATTGCTTTTAGCCATCGCTTGAGTTTTTCAACCTCTTCCTTCGAGTACTGAGAGGTATCGTCAACATAAAAAGCGGATATACCCAAACAACTTGAAAAATTGGTTTTTGACCGCGTCGGCTTTACCTCATAATTCTTGTCTTCACTCGTGCCTTGCCTACCGGCAATGGTCTCTCGTTCCAGACAAGAATTATGAGGAGCCTCCTTGTCAAATTCCCAATTTTTCAAGTTGTTTGGGTATAATGGAAAAGTTCCCAGCTGAGCTTGGATCGATTCAATACACATTTTTGCAAAAGAAAGGGTGCGATGGCCTGTAATGACAAAGACAAAGTCTAAATTCTGCAATTGTTTGATAGTAACCTGAGTTTCGGGTTCAGTTTATAGAGTCTTATAGCATCTTTCGGCCAATTTTCAAAGCAGGGTAACACTTTTTTGTGATTTAATGATGAGAACGATAAAATTTTTGCAGGAACGCTCAAAGCAGCTCTTCCTCCATCATTCTTATCGTTATATCGTTCTCATCTTTAATCTTGTTGCTCGATAAAAAGAACTTACCCCAAATCGGAGTTTTGCGAGCTCCCTCTGAATGTGATTCAAAAAAGGAACAGGTTTTGGAGAGGGATATCATGCGGATCGTGAGGCAGGATTTCCGTCAGCTGTTCTTTAAATCCGATGCCAATGGATAAGATGGCGTTTTTAGCTAGATACTGATCGTAATGTCCTTTCCCATAACCTAGACGGTAATGGTGTTTGTCGAAAGCAAGCCCTGGAACAAGGACGGCGCCTAGCTGCTTGATCTGCGGGCAACGAGAAGGGAGCGGCTCTAAAAAACCTAGAGGAGAAGGAGTTAGCTGGGCGCTAAGATCTTCAACCTGGTAAAACATGAGATGGCCGTTTTCAAGGCGGGGGAGGGCAAGCGACTTTGTTTGCGCTAGGACAAGGTTGAGAAAGTGGGTGCTGAGCTCATCTCGAAATGATGCAAAAGATCCGATGACTCCTTCTGGCAGAGGCATTTTTGCCAGAGCGCGGGAGGCTGCAGTTCTTCTTTCGGGAGAGATAAGGCTTCGCTTTTTAAGCCAGATGAGGCGGAGCGCTGCCTTATGGGTCATTTTGAGGGACCCCTTTTTCATAGAGGATTTTTCTAATGAATCGTCCGTCCTTATCAAAAAGGGTTGCAGTTCCTTTTCCATTTTCAACTTTTGAAATCGGTTTTTTTTCCCATTTTTTAAAGTAAGACCCCTTGATCAAAAGGTCATCTTCATACTCTTCCATGAGCATGAGATCCCCTTCTTTGAACCACCCAAATGAGAGCCCATGTTTTTTATTATTGTGGATCTCCCGCTGACTTTCTAAAACACCGGTTTCATACCATGTTTTTGCAGTTCCTTGAATCGTATCTTGATCCCACTCTAGGTACAGTTTGGGGCGGGCAGGTTTTGTCGCTATAGGATAGTATTCCCATTCTTCTCCTGTTTTCATCCCATCTTTAAGATGATACTCGCCAATCAGAGTGCCGGCGGAATTGAAGTTTTGTATAAGGCCCTCTATTGTGCCATTTTGATATTCGATGAGAGATGCCAAAAAACCATCTTGAAACACAGCTTGTTTTCCAAAGCTATTCTGAATTTCTGCAACAACCTCTCCATTGACATTAAAATATTGAGCTTGGACCAGAAGGCCATTTTGATAGAGCTCTTCGGATTTGAGTTTTTCAAGGGACCAAAAGGTGGTTGAAAGGCCCTCTTTTTCTCCATGGAGATAAGGTGTTGATTCGAGGCACTCTCCTGTCTGGCTATATTCGTGAAAGGTGCCGTGAATTTCATTTTTTTGATACGGAATCCTTTTCATCACCTGTCCTGTGGGGAAGTAGTGAAAAGATTCTCCTTCTAATACTCCTTTGCTATAAGGGATCGAAGCAACCTTACGCCCTTGCTCGTCAAAAACTTCAGAGAGCCCATCGAAGAGCCAGGTTCTCTGAGCCATTTCACTAAGGTCTGGAGTTCCTTCGATGACAAAGGCTGAAATTTTAAGCTGCCCATTCGGATGCCATTCTTTGTAATCGCCGTAAGCCCGTCCATTACAAACCTCTAAATACTGCCAAAGCTCTCCGTTTGAATGGTATGTTGTCATTTTTGAGATGGTTTTCCCCACACCGGCTTTTTTATAAACGCGCACGACTTTTTGATACGGCTGCGCTTGCATAAAGTCGGTTTTGTCATAGGTGGCAAGACGGTCTTGCAGGCTAATCGTCTCTGAAAAACCATTCCGATCTAGAATCTGAATAGAGCTCATTTGATCGGGTGTTGTGGAAGCAGAGTAAGTGCAGCCGGCAAGAAGAAAGAGTATAAGAGCCAGTTGCAAAACTCGCTTTGGAGGCCAAATTCGATGAATTTGCCGCTGGTTCCTTTTCTCCGCAAATTGACATGCTCGACTCAGAGTAGGCGATTTGCGGAGAAAAGGAATCCAGCGGCAAAAGCGCGGATTTGGCCCCAAATTGGAGTTTTGCAACTGGCTCATAAGCCCTGTTTTGTAGAGATTCATTTTTGCAGCAGCTCCATGTCAATTGAGTAGACTTTTTCGCCCCCCTTCTCATCGCATTTTAGAAGATCAAATTTTTTAATGAGAAGGAAGGGTTTACCCTGAGTTGCATCATACCGACCTCCTTCAAGAGCCTCAAGGATATTTCTTAAGTCGCTTAAATCCATTTGAACACGGTGGGATAGACGGTATTCGAAAGGGCGGTCAAGAGGTTCAAATTGCATCCGATTTTGAGGGCTGTCTAAAAATGAGATTCTCTCATGCAAAGAGGCGTTGTCAGGAAATTGGCGACTTAAGATCTTCGCACGGCGTTTTTCGCCCTCGAGGAGGGGCATTTGTTCAGCGACTTTTTTTAAGTAGTCACGCTCTCCCTGAAGAGCTTGCTTCTCCAGCTTGCGGTAACGGTTATTTTGCGCCTGAAGAGCAATAGCTCGACTTGAAAGTAAAGAAATTTCTTGACGCATCGATTGAATCTTACCATAGCGGTGAATGGCCTTTTGACAAGTCAGGGCCCAAACTCCGAGCAAAACGAGTGAGAGAGCGCCCATCCACACCCAAAAAGGAATCTCTTTTATTCGTTTTTGGAGAGAGGGAAAGAAAGTTTGTAATCTTGGAGAGAAGAGGTCCATTTTAACTCTTGGGTTGATCCAATCAAGGAAGGAGCTTGCTGAAGTTGTTTAACAAATCGATCGGCGGCATCGGGTGTTTCCGCCCGAAATTCGAGCAAGAGCCGTGCGCGATAAGGAGCTACATTTTCTTTAGGGTATTCAAAGAGGTCGTATTCAATATGATGAAGGTCGACGGAAGGAGGGAAGGTCGATAGCCAAGCAAGAACGTCTTGAACCGTTGGGATATCAGGGACGGGAGCTGCTGCCTTCGTCTCCCGAATCAACTGCTGTCGAAAATGTTCGACGGTTTTAATTAAAGAGCCAGTTGCTAGGCAAAAGGGGGCGAGTTGTTTTTTCAGCTGATGTTCTTGGTAAGAGAGGATGGCTAAGCTCATGGCTGCGGTGAGGAAGATGAGCCCTAGTCCAGCTCCTAAGGTTGCTATCAGCTGACGCCTTTGAGATCTTTTTTTTCGAGTAGAAATAAAAGAGTTCGTGCGAAATTGACATCCCTTTTTTTCAAAATATTCAAGAGCAAGACCAATGGCTGGTGCATAACTGCAGAGCTCCTCAGGGCTCCATTGATCGCGGGAGGAAGGGGCCCCTACCCAGTCAAAGAGGGGAAACTTTTGTTTTACAAATTGTTGCAGGCGAAGCGTGTCTGGAGATTGGATGGCGCAAACGACTTTATCATCACTTAGAACAATAGCTTGGGTTTGGTAGCTGATGGCAAGCTCAGGTTGGTCTGGAAAAAGAAAGCGGCCCCACCGTGCAATGGCAAGGGGCTCGCAGGATACAATGTCGGGATCAATACCGATCGATTGCCAGTGCTGCAAGTGGGAGTCAAGGGTCTCTTTTAGAGCGATCCAAACGACAACAAAGGTTTCTTTTGCCGATGTGTAGTATTGAGGAAAAACAAGGGCGCAATCGAGGGGCATTGGAAGAAGAGGCTCTAGTTGAAAGGGAAGCGCTTTAGCAACCATTCTAAGAGAGGTCAGAGGCAGGGAGAGATCCCTTCTTAGGACCTCGCTGCCTGCAAGCCCTGTGACAATAGAGATATTTTTTATGGATAAAATCTCTTCAGGAAGGGAGAGTCCTTCTCCCAATTTTTCAATGAAAAGCCCCCTTTTCTCGCTTCTAACAAGCGCCCACCGAAGCCGATCTTCTACGTTTACAACGCCTACAGAATGCATAAGAGCATTTTATCTCCGATTCTGATATGATTTCCACTATGATTCAGTTGATCATTCAATATTTATTTTTTACCTATATGACGATGATTGCGATTCGCATTATCGCCTCATGGTTCCCTTCCGCTAGAAAATACCATTGGCTTTATTGGCTGTCGCGCTGCACCGATCCTTATTTGAACTTATTTCGCCGGATCATTCCTCCTATTGGAGGTGTTCTAGACTTAAGCCCTATGTTGGCTTATTTTTCTTTGCAATTGCTTGAATTTTTGATCTTAAAATTGTTGCGATGAAGAAACTCCGCAGACCATTTAAGTTAGGCTCTCTAGAGCTTCCGTCTAATATTTTTTGCGCCCCCTTAGCAGGATGTTCCGATCTGCCGTTTCGTCGGATGACGACGGCTTATAGGCCGGGTCTTGTCTATTGCGAGATGGTGAAAATGGATGCCTTGGTGCGACATGATCCTCACACCTACGAGCTTCTCGATTACGAGCCTTCAATGCATCCGATTGGGGCTCAGCTCTGTGGAAGTAAGCTTGAACTTGCAGGAGAATCAGCTCGGATTTTGGAAGAGCTCGGGTTTGATGTGATCGATTTCAATTGCGGGTGTCCTGTTGATAAAGTCACGAAAGATGGAAGCGGTTCAGGGATGCTTAAGCAATTAGATCTGATAGGAGAGATCCTTTCTGCAATTGCGGCCGCTGTTAAAATTCCTGTGACGATTAAAATTCGGGCAGGATGGGATGAAAAGTCGATTGTCGGCCCAGAAATTGTCAAAATTGCCGAGGCGGCAGGCGCGCAGGCCGTTGCCGTTCATGGGCGAACTCGGGAGCAAGCTTATCGCGGGAGGGCAAACTGGGACTGGATCCGTCAGTGTAAAGAGGCTGCACGTAGTATCCCCATCATTGGGAACGGAGATCTTTTTGACGCGGAGAGTGTTAGTAGGATGTTTGATGCGACAGGGTGCGATGCTGCGCTCCTTTCTCGAGGAACGTTCGGCTCTCCTTGGATTGTCGAAGATGTGCATCGACTCCTTTCTGGAGAAACCCCAGCCGTGCGCTCTTCATTTGACTACCGCAATGCGCTTCTTCAGCACCTAGATTATGTGCAGCAGTATCGAGCGCCGCGGAAAGCTGCGATGGATCTTCGTCGAATTGGGTGTTGGTACTTGAAGAGGGGGCAAGGAACAAGAAAGCTCAGAGAACAGCTGAACCATTCTAAAAGTGTAGAAGAGATCCGAGCTCTTGTTGTCGATTATCCCTGGCATGAAACCGATTTTTCCCTCCCCGAAAATAGGGATTTAGCAATAGACTAAAAACTTGGTTTTGTCTATTATTGCTCTTATAGAAAGGAAATAGTTATGACAACAAAAATAGGAACTGCAATTTTGGGGATTATAAATTTTAATTTAACCCAACAGGCAATAAAAACGATGGCTGACGAGCTCAAGTTTCAAGATCCATTCGCAAAGCAAGAAGTTGATAAGCTGACAACGATGCTTTTTAATGACACGATTGGGAAGATTAAAAATTTCTTAAAATCAGATGAGGCTAAGCGCATGTCTCCTCACACGGAGTTCATAAGTGCTGGTGTTCTATCAGTTTATCGTCTTACAATATTAGATAAAATTAATATGAAATTAGACAGTTATTAATTTTCCTATTGCCTTGTCGTGATAGGTAAGTGTCTGGTCTTTATTGTTATAATAAAAGATTGGCAAATCATTATGCTCAACATCTTTTTTAACGCCCGATTCAAGAGATTCTTGATAGCGTGGATCAACGGTAAACCCGTCTATTTCAAGTTCTTCCCTTACACCGTCAATAAAAAGCTGGATTCCAGAGGCTTGACTTTGACTGGGAGCGCAACCGGTCGATACATGCTTTAAGGCTAAGGTATCTAATAAGATGTACCGTCCATTTTCTACAGAGAGGTTGCTTTTTGCACTTTCAAGTTTTTCTTGAAGTGTTTGGTCGTTATTAAAATTTAATTCAATTTTTCTGAAAAAAGCTAGATTGCTTGTTAAAGATTTTAATTCGTTCTTAAGAGCTTGGACTGTTTTTTTTAATGAGCCATGAGTTTCAAAAATTTTGCATTTTTTAACTTTTTCTTCTAGTTGTTTATTATTTCCCAAGTTGTCAAGATTTTCTAATATTAGGTTGATTTTTTCTTTGATTAAGTGAATAGGAGTTGTATTTAGATGATTAATTCCTAGTATTTTCAGATCGCTTTTGAGCTCTTCTGAAATATAGGGATAATCCATTCCAATTTTTTGTAAAGTGGTTTTCTCTATCTGAAACTTATTTTTATTACCTTCTATAAGAGGAATCTTTTCTTTATTTTCGTCATTAAAAATGGATATTTTGCTGTTAGCTTCTGTTATAAAATCTTCAGAGAAAAAAAGCCTGTTTCTCGTTGGTTTATTATTTGACTCAAAACAATAGGCTGCAGAACTGGGTTCATTGAAAATACCAGTAGGGGTGCCCTTTGGGCAGAGAAACGCCTCTGCGTCAATGATACAAGGTTCTTTATTTCGAGTAATAATATTTGAACAGTGTAAATCGGAGATTCCCAAGGATTCTGCGATTTTTTGTAGGACACACATTTTCCTTTCATATTCTTGTAATTCTTTGAATGAATCAATTGTGTTCTTAATTATGTCATTCTCTAGAAATTCACAATAACCATATTTTTCACCAAACTTATCTTGATCGCAATCGATGACCTTATAAGCGCCAAATCCAACATGCCCCATAATGCCAACTTTTTCATCACAAATGAGTTTCTCAGGTAGCATTGAGCGCGGTTTGTAGACAATGGTCTTATCTCCAGTTGAAGTCCGAAAAGTAATAAAAAGGGCAACATGTCCGTTGTTGTGCGATTCGTCGCCAAGAGGTCCAATCTCTTTAATTGTATCGCTCGCCTCTAGTCCTAAATAGGCAAGTTTTCCTAATCGCAGATCTGCACGAACTCTCTCGTTCGCAGTTGAACATAAATTAAAAAAATCCTTACAAATTGTTGAAAGGATTTCTTCTCTCGCTTGACTTTCAATTCCTTCATAAAGGATGACTCCTAGGATTTTATCTTTTAAATAAGTTTGAGACTTTGACCCAAGAGCCAAGAAATGGTTTTCACTGAGCTTTTTTATGAATTTATTGGCTTGGGTTTCTGCGACTTTACAATAATCGCCTGGCGAAAGGGTTGGCAGCAGCTGAAGAAAATATAGATATTTCTTGATGAATCTACATAAAATGTATAGAATTCATTCCCATGAAAGTAAGTATTGGGACAGCAGCAAAATATTTCGGTGTTTCACAGGAAACGCTTCGCAGATGGGAAAAATCAGGCCAGATTCTTGTTGAAAGGACGCCTAAAGGCCATCGTCGCTTTGATCTTTCCAGGCATGCATCCGCGCAGTCCAAGAAATTGAACTCAAAGAAACATACTCTCGGCTATGCACGAGTCTCCAGCCATGACCAGAAAGATGATCTGACCAGGCAAGCCCAAGTCATAGAAAACTTCTGTACAGCTAATGGGTGGGTCCATGAGATCGTTTACAAGCTTTAAAACAAGCGACTGAAAATGTCTGATAGAGCCCCTAGAACTTATCAAACCCGCATTCTCGATGACTTCGATAAGCCATTATCCGCCTATGCATTGCTCATGAGTCATGTTGAGCACTGCTTGTTTGCAGACATTGCAGCCGGTAAGATTGCTGGAGATCTCAAATCATTTTACCTCACTCATTTTCAGATCACTGCCCGCCAATTCAATGCAGCTCGGGTCCGACTCGAAGGTAAAATAGACTCTATTCTCCGATTGCAATCACAGCATATTGAAACCAAAAAGCACCAAATTGCAGCTCTCGAAGAGACCCTTGTCCGTCTTAAAAATAAAAAAATTCTCCATCAAAAAAAGCGGCGCCTTGCCAAACTCAAATATCGACTCCAAAAGCTCGAAACAGCTCAAAAAAATAAAGATCTCTCTCTTTGCTTTGGCGGTAAAAAACTGTTTCGAGCTCAATTTGATTTAGAAGCTAATGGCTATGCAACCCATGAAGACTGGAAAAACGATTGGAGACAAACCAGAAGTTCTGAAATTTTCATCCTTGGATCTAAAGATGAAACTTCCGGCAATCAAAGCTGTACAGCTTTGATTGGACAAGATGATTCCATTCATTTACGTGTAAGACTGCCCGATGCATTGATTTCTCAATTCGGCAAATATCTCCAAATCCCCAACATCCGCTTTGCCTACGGCCATGATGTGATTGTCGCAGCCATTCGCGACTGTCATCTAAGGCAACAACGTCTCAAGGATCCCGCTTATAAAAATCATGGCCAAGCGATCACCTTCCGTTTTAAAAAAGATGCCAAAGGCTGGCGTATTTTTGCTAGCATGGACATCCAGATCTCTCAGCCGATGACGCTTAAAGAAAATGGCGTCGTGGCCGTTGATATTAATCGTGATCATCTAGCAGTTGTAGAAACCGATCGATTCGGTAATACCCTTTCTACATTCAATATTCCTCTTTCCCTTCACAATACCTCTAAAGGTCAGGCCCAAGCTCTCATTGGCAATGCCTCGGCCCAAATTATTGCCCTTTGTGAAAAGACACAAAAACCCCTCGTCCTTGAAAACCTCGACTTTAAGAAAAAGAAAGCCCAACTTAGAGAAAAAGATCCCTCCTATTCTCGCATGCTCTCTGCTTTTGCCTACGCATCAATCATCACCCATCTTAAAAGCCGAGGGGCCTCAAAAAGAGTCGCCGTTTATAGCGTCAACCCTGCTTTTACTTCGCTCATCGGGCGAGTCAAGTTTGCAAAACGTTATGGCTTAACAATTCATATGGCGGCCGCACTTTGCATTGGCCGCAGATTTTTAGGAGTTTCTGAAAGAATGCCCCAAGGCCAAAGGGAGATTCCCGATGGAAAAGGGCGCCATGTCACCCTTGATCTACCTGCAAGGAATCGATCTCGGCATGTATGGCACCAATGGGGGCAGCTCAATAAGAAACTTTCAGCGGCGCTGACAGCGCATTTTCGGGCGGTACATACCGATCCTAGAGTCCCCCAAAACGACTCCTGCGACAGCATGTTCTCGAATCTTGCCGGCGAGACTCCGGCACGCGAATCGTCAACTCGACTGCTCTGTTGACGTGTCCGGCTTGTCTATGTGTTTGTGTAGATTTGCCTAGATTTTTTTGAGCGGTTTGATAACACTCTGCCATGTACATCATAGGAAGGGGGTGCTTTCCTTCCATTAGTCTCCAAGCAACTGTATAAGCTTGCAAAGCTTCATGCAGCTCACCGTTGCCTTGGCGGGACATGCCAAGGCCTATCCAGCAATCAAATACCTGGGGCGCTAGCGAGGCTAGAAGATAAAAAAGTGAAGCGCTCTTACCAAAATGTTTTTCTTTTAACCATTTTTTAGCCATTTGATAAATGGCATTTAGAAAAGCGCTTGAACTTGGATTTAATTTGAGATCTTTCAAATTGGGGAGCTTTTCTAACCTAGAGAGCTGATGATCCAGTGAGCGAAGCTCAACATTCATAGCCTTTAAAACATCTGTAGGGAATGTTGATTCCATTTCCTCGTAAAAATAGGTCACTGCCTGATTCATCGTATTTTGAATAGTTGTCCATTCATTCTGAATATCTATATTGATTTTTTCTGTTAACTGCTTTTCAGAGAAAAAAGATGAAAGTCTCACTTTTTCTTGCTCAAAGATTTCTGGAAACCTCTTTTTGATGTAGGCGTCTTTTGCTTTTTCAGCAGTATTCATACTTATTTTCCATTTATCATTTTTAGTTTTAAATATTAATAAGTATTATGATTTGTCTGGTAGGTTACTCAATTTTTCTATAGAGTTAGACTTATGACAATTTGGGCGATGGCTGATTTACACCTGGCTAAAAGTGTTCCATCTAAAAATATGGCGGTCTTTGGCCCTGAGTGGGAAGGGTATATGGACAAAATCGAAGAGGCGTGGCGCTCACTGGTCGGCCCTTATGACCTTGTACTGCTTCCTGGCGATATCAGCTGGGCAATGAGGCTGGAGGAGGCGCTCATTGACCTGGAGTGGATTCATGCGCTTCCAGGCACGAAGCTGATGATTCGAGGCAATCACGACTATTGGTGGAGCTCGCCTAAGAAAATGTCTGAAAAGTTCCCTTCTTCGATCCACTTCATTCAAAATACAGCCTTTCATTGGAATGAGGTGGCTATCGGAGGCAGCAGACTCTGGGATACGCCTGAATATAACTTTAACGCCTATATTCATTTCCAAGAAAATCAGCGGGCTAAAACGAAGGAAGTGCCGACCATCGATCGGGAGGCTATTTTTGAGCGGGAGCTTGAGCGGCTTCGTTTAAGCCTTCGGCAGATGAACCCTTCCGCGCGCGTTAAAATTGCGATGACTCACTATCCCCCCATTGGAGCAGACCTGCGCCCCTCTAGAGCTTCGGCAATTCTTCAAGAGTTTGGAGTTCATCTCTGTGTTTTTGGCCATCTGCATAATATTCGCAAAGATGCCAAAATCTTTGGGGAAGGATTTTTGCTTGTTGCCGCCGATTACCTCAATTTTAATCTACTAAAAATTCTTCCACGATGACGCGGCAGATAAGGAGGAAATCTCCCTTCTTTCTTCTCGAGGTGATGATCGCGGTGATTTTGGTAGGGATCTTTTCTTATTTTTCATTGCAAAGCGCATTTAAGACTTTGAATATTCACCGCAAGTTTCTAAGAGAGTTGGAATACTCTAGGCTGACGGACCTTAAACGGATGGAGGTGATCGAAGCGTATTGGAACAAGGCTAGAGAGCTTTTTGAAGCAGGGCAGCCTGTCATCGTGGAAAAAGGGCCTCTTGAGTACAAAGTAGGGCGGTCCAAAGCTGTTTTAGCCTCTCAGCAAAAATATGTGGTCCAGTGTAACGGATGCCGGCAAGAGAAATTCTATCTTTTAGATATCAAGGAAAAAAGAGCTCAACCTCCTAAGGAAATCACCTATCACTTTTTTGTTACCAGCCCATAGCTATTATCCAGATACCAATCGACGGTTTTTTCGAGTCCTTGCTCTAACGTGTGGGCTGGGGTCCAACCTAACGCATGAGAAATCTTCGCTGCGTCAATGGCATAGCGGAAATCGTGGCCTGGTCTATCGGGGACAAAGGAGATGAGTTTTTGGAAAGAGGCTTTGTCCTGAGAGGTTTTCGCTCCAATAAGATCGATCAGAGTATACAGAAGATCGATGTTGCTTTTTTCGCCCTTCCCGCCAATATCATACACTTCTCCCGAGCGGCCTTGGTTCAAGATAAGCCAAATGGCATCGGAGTGGTCGTCAACGTAAAGCCAGTCTCGAACATTGAGCCCTTGACCATAGACGGGAAGCGGCTTGTGCTCAAGACAATGAGAAATCATGCGTGGGATGAATTTTTCTTCATGTTGGCAGGGGCCGTAATTATTGCTGCAATGAGAAAGAGTTGTAGAAAGGGCATACGTATGCGCCCAGGCCCGGACAAGGTGGTCGGACGCTGCTTTTGAAGCCGCATAAGGAGAGTTCGGTTTGTAAGGAGAAGATTCATTGAAAAAGCCGGTTTCCAAAGATCCATACACCTCGTCTGTGGACACATGGTGAAAATGGATATGAGGCCGCTCTCTAACAACCTCTAAAAGAGAGAAAGTGCCGAGGATGTTGGCTTCGATAAAAGCAGAAGGGTTGTGAATGCTTCGATCGACATGGCTTTCAGCGGCAAAATGGACAATTGCTTCTAGACGGTAAGCATCGCAAAGAGATTGGACAAGGGCGCGATCTCGAATATCTCCACGGACAAACAGGTGTTTTGGATCGTGGAAAAAAGAGGACATGTTTTTTTCACTTCCAGCATACGTTAAAAGATCGAGGTTGACGATCTGTTCTAATAGAGGAGATGTTTCTAGCCCTCGTCGAATAAAGGACGATCCAATAAATCCTGCGCCGCCTGTGACGAGGAGCCGTTTAAAGCGCATCTAGATGCTCCTTCAGCGCAATTTGCCAATTGCGAGGAGAGATTCCCAAAAGATTTTCAATCTTCTGCGTCTCCAGAGCGGAATAGCGCGGACGGAGAGCCGCTGTTTGAAAAGAAGAGTTCAAGGCGGGCAGAATTTCTTGGCAAGCGAGCTTTTGCCCCCTCTTTTCTAGAAGCTCCCGCATGTAGAGCGCTACATCGTATCGAGAGGCTAGTCCATGATTTGCAAAATGAAAAATTCCTTCGTGGTCTAGAAGGGTAAGAAGAACTTTTGCAAGGTCGTCAACATAAGTCAATCGATTGATTTGATCAGACGATACTGAAATGGCTTTCTCTAGATGAAGTCTTTCCCACAGACTGGAAATCAAATTTTTCCCTCCTGGTCCAAATACCCACGAGGTACGGACAATACAAGCATGAGAAGAGGCTTCAAGCAAGCGGAGTTCTCCTTCCCGCTTGGTTTTAGCATAGACATTGCAAGGAAGGCAGGGATCGGTTTCTTTAAGAGGCAAACTACGATCAGAGTTAAAAACATAATCAGTGGAAAGATGAAGCACTTTTATCCCTTCTTGATGTGCCAGTTTTCCTAAGTTTTCAGGGCCTAAGGTATTGGCTGCAAATGCTTTTTCATAATTCTTTTCAGCATCGTCGACTCGAGTAAACGCAGCGCAGTTGATGAGATGTGTAATTTTTTCTTGAGAATTAAAGAATTTTCTTACTTCTGCAGGCGAGCCGATGTCAACGTCGGCATGGCTGGTGGAGGTAAAAGAGAGATGGCTCTGAATGCACCTCTTTTGAACAGCTTGTCCAACAAGTCCACTTGCTCCTGTAATCCAAATTTTCATTGGAGAACCTCTTGAAAACTTGGAGCTTTAAGGTCACGAGAAGATAGAATCGGATTTTTAACCGGCCACTCAATTTGAACGGTAGGGTCGTCGTACCGAAATGTTTTTTCAGTGGATTCATTGTAAGGAGTAGAAACTTTATAATGGACATGGGCTCCCTCCTCGCTGACAACGCAAAAGCCATGGGCAAATCCGATAGGGACAAGGAGCTGCTGCTGCGACTCCCCATCGAGATAGACCCCTTCCCATGTGCCAAATGTGGGAGAATCGGGCCTGATATCGACGGCGACATCGAAAATTTTTCCTTGGGAGACCCATACAAATTTCTCTTGGCCGGGAGATGACTGAAAATGCATTCCTCGGATCACATGTTTTTTAGAAAATGAGTGGTTATCTTGCACAAAACAAGAGGAAAGACCCTTCTCTTGACAACGGAGCTGGTGAAAACTCTCTTTAAAAAATCCTCTTTCATCTCGAAAGATGCTGGGACGGACTAATTTCAGTCCTTTTAGGCGAAGATTAATGACTTCCATTGGTTTTATGATAATTCATTGTTGCTTTTTTTTAAATTGAGAGATTATCCTTGATCATTGCTTGTAATTTTTTATTTGGAGTCGCTTATGCATATCATCCGGAATTTAGGCCACGTCGTTGGAGGAACCTTACTCATTGCAGCAACCACTATTGGGGTTGGCATGCTAGGGCTCCCTATTGCAACGGGACCTGGAGGTTTTATCCCTGCAACAGCAGTTTATCTGATCACGTGGATGTTTATGCTTTGCACTGGACTTCTTTTGCTCGAAGTCTGCACATGGATGCCGAAAGAAGCTAATTTAATTACGATGACCCACCGTCTTTTAGGCCCTGCCGGTAAAGCGATTTGCTGGGTTGTGTACCTCTTTCTCTTTTGTACAGCGATGATTGCGCACGTCTCTGCTGGAGGAAGTACGATGGCAGATGTGCTAAGCCTTGCTTTTGGCGTTCAGATTGCAACGCCTGTTGCAATGGTGATCTATGTACTTATTTTTTCACCCATTGTTTATCTGGGAACGCGGTCGGTCGATCGGTTTAATCTCTTCATGATGACAGCGGTTTTGACCACTTATTTCCTATTTATTGTTTTATCAGCAGGAAAAGTCGATTTTAAACTGCTCTCCTACGCAAATTGGAGTGAAGCTTGGCCGGCGCTGCCTGTTCTTTTTACAGCTTTTACGTATCAGTTGATCATCCCGACCCTCATGACCTATATGAATCAGGATGCCAAGAAAGTACGCCTTTCCATTATTTTAGGAAGCTCTATTCCGCTCGCCGTCTATTTAATTTGGGAGCTACTCATCCTAGGGATCATTCCTGTTGAAGGGCTGATTGCGGCTAAAGCTGCAGGGCAAACAGCTGTGATGCCTCTCAAAGACTTACTTCAAAATCCTTGGATTTTTAACATTGGAAGTTGTTTTGCCTTTTTTGTGCTCACAACCTCTTATATTGCCCTTGCGCTTGCCTTCCTCGACTTTTTAGCGGACGGCTTAAAAGTTAAAAAGGAAGGATTTAAGAAAGTGGCGCTATGTGTAGGTGTTTTTGCTCCGCCGACAATCATTGCTTTGATTTATCCAGGGATTTTTATCACCGCCCTTGAGTATGCAGGGGGAATTAGCTGCGCGCTTCTTTTTGGACTTCTCCCGCCCTTGATGGTGTGGGTTGGACGTTATCTCAAAAAAGAGAATCGTCATCCGATCCAGCTTGGAGGAGGAAAAGTCATCCTATCGATTTTAATGTTGTTTGTTTTTGCAGAGCTTGTTTTACAAGTAATGAATCAACTACACAGATGAGAAAGCGGGTTTTAGTGACAGGGGGAGCCGGTTTTTTAGGCTCCCATCTATGTGAAAAGTTATTAGAGCACGACATGGGTGTGCTCTGTTTAGATAATTTTTTCACAGGATCTAAAGACAATATCGTTCATTTACTGCAGCACCCCCACTTTGAGCTTTTGCAGCACGATGTTTGCGAGCCCCTTCAAGTTGAAGTCGATGAAATTTATAATTTAGCGTGTCCTGCCTCGCCCATTCATTATCAGTCGGATCCTGTTCAGACAACGAAAACAAGTGTTCTTGGAGCCATCCATTTACTCTCGCTGGCTCAAACTCTGAACATCAAAATTTTGCAAGCCTCTACGAGTGAAGTGTACGGCGATCCTGAAGTTCACCCTCAGAAGGAAGGGTATTGGGGGAATGTCAACCCCATCGGGCCTAGATCTTGTTATGATGAAAGCAAGCGGTGTGCTGAGACGTTATTCTTTGATTACCACAGGCAATATGCCCTTCCCATTAAAGTAGCTCGGATTTTCAATACATACGGCCCTCGGATGCATCCTCAAGATGGCCGGGTGGTTTCTAATTTCATCGTGCAGGCCCTCAAAGGAGAACCGATCACGATTTATGGCGATGGGACTCAAACCCGCTCGTTTTGCTATGTGGATGATTTAATTGAAGGACTCGTCCTGCTGATGGGATCTCCTCCTTCCTTGACAGGACCTATCAACCTCGGGAATCCTGTCGAATTTCAAATTGGCGAGCTTGCCCGTCTAGTTCTCGAGATGACAGGATCTAAATCTCTCCTCATCTTTAAACCCCTGCCTCAAGACGATCCCCGTAAACGAAAACCCGATATCACCCTTGCTCAAACAACCTTAGGATGGTCTCCCACGGTTGCTCTCCAGGAGGGCTTAAGCCGAACGATTCAATATTTTGATGCGCTTTTATACCGCAAGTCAAGCCGCTGATTGCCATCCTTTTGAAGTTGATTTGAAAAGAAATTCTTGATCATCGATTGTCTCTTCGAGGTTAGCAATTTCTTTAAGGATGGCTGAAATTTTCCCATCTTGATCATGGATGTGTTCCCTATAAAGGAGCCTCAATAAGGATTCAGATGGTTTGGGCATAGCAATCTTTCCATTTTCCCAGCGACGGATTGCTTGCTCACTGACACCTAATAGCATACTTAGAGTGTTTTGAGATAACAACATTTCGTGCCTTAAAAAGCGTATTTCTTCTCCAGATAAATCTTTTTTAGATGTTACAAGTAGTAAGCCAATGGCTTTATGTAACCCATCCATATCGCAAATAGAAATAGACTTGCCTCTAGGAGTTTGAATAAATTTATATCCATTTAGAAGGAAAATATTAGATAGGCCACACTCAGTATAATGGTAATAATTAGTCATAATATCTCCATTTAAATTACTGTTACAACTTCCAAATAGTCATCTTTCACTACGACTACTACTTGAACGGTCCGTCCTGCAGAGAACCGTTTTAGTTTAATTCTCCAATCTCCGTATTTATCTTGGGTTGGGCCATCTTTACTTTTACCAGATCTCAACACATCGAATATTTGCCGTATCGTTATCTTTCTTTCTCTCATTCGCAACTGAACATGAGGATTGTCTAAATAAACATTTTCGGATTTTTCGGCTAATTTATGTGTTTTCTTAACCAACTCTTCTAAGGTTCTAAGGAGAAGTCTTTGTGTTGGTAATGGTATCAACTCTCCCATCTACTCTCCATGTTAATAGGATTTGCTCAACCTGTCAAGGTGATAGGTCAAAATGATAGGGGCTATCTTTTTAATTGTCAAAATGATTTTCATTTTGAAGGGCGAATATTTTATAATATACTTAAAATCAAATACATATGGTGGATTGGGGGGTTATTTGTCCACTCCATGCTTCGACTTAATCTCACGCCATTTTTTGACGATTTGACCAGCGATAGGACCTCCTTCTAATCCGGCTTGGCGGTATCGGAGCGCGACGACAACGACGAGTTCTGGTTCTTTATCGCCGGGGGGGAGGAAGGCAGAGTCGCTTGGGTAGGCGATGGTGGCAAAACCGACATGGTGTCTCATGACTGCTGGCGCCGCCTTTGAAATTGATTGCTTATAGAGAATTTGAGCTGTTGCGGTTTTGCCGACAAGGTCGCGGTGGACCTCGAGATAATCTCGAAGGGAAGAGGGGTGATCGTAGAGGGCGCGCATCACAGCAGGGCGCGCTGTGCCTCGAGCTCCTGTGACAACTCGGTGCATTCCTTGAAACAAATAATCGAAGATAACAGGGGGAAACGGAATTGATCGATCGAGGATGGCAGGTATGACAGTGGTTACGTTTTCTTCTCGATGAACGGTTGTTAAGGGAGAGAAGTCCCAAACAGACTCCTCTAAAAGTTCATGGTGCAGAACTCGCTCGACCCCTTCGAGTTTTTGGACGATATGGGGTCGAATGACCTCTCCTTGGTTTGCGATGGCTGCCATCATAAGAGCTGTCTGTAGTGGAGTAACTTCCAAAGTATGTTGTCCGATGGCAAAGGAATAAAGGCCTGTTCGATTTTGGTCGACGTCATCAGGGACTTTGCCTCGCAGCTCTCCTGGCAAATCGACCCCCGTTTTTTCTCCTAGCCCAAACTGCCTCGCAGTTGCTACAAGGCTCAGAGGATTTTGGATCACGTCACTTGCCACAAGAGAAAAATAGACGTTACTCGATTGCTCGAGGGCTCCTTGCAGATCAATCTTCCCAATTCCAGGGTGGGAGCTGCGGGGCAGCCTCCCTCCTTTATAGCTTCGATACAAGGGAGTCCCATCGGATAGATAACCCAGAATCAGAGAATTTGAGGAAGGAGCGCGCTTCCAGTCATCAATCATGGTAAATGGATTTAAAGATTCTCCTCGTTGCCAACGTTCCATCAATGTTTGGTAGGCGGGTATCAGCTTAAAAACAGATCCTTGCGGAGAGGTTTGACGGAAGGATTGAGATCGAATATATCCATAGCCGTAGAGAGGATAAAATGCCTCTGCGAGGTGTTTTTCAAGACATTTTCCATGAGAAGAGCGAAGCAGGGGGTAGTGTTTCTGCAAAGGAGAATTTAACTCCTCGAAGGAGCGGAGAGTTTTCAGGTAGGCAATCCCCAAGGGAATAGAAAGTATTTCTAATTTTTGACGCAGCAGAGGGTGGGAGTTTTTGAGGAGAGGGTAGTAAGTTTGCTGCAAAAGGGAGAGATAAGGAGTCAGCCCAGGGTAGTTTTCAAGGAGGATGGGAATCTTCCCCGTCAAAATTGTATAGAGAAAGATGGAGCGGTAGGTTTTCCAGAAATGAGTCCATAATTTTTGTTTAGCGCGGTCTAGATAGTCGGTGTAAGGTCTCGCATATTTTTTCAGAGCCTTTTCTTGCTCCCGCTCTGCTTTTAAATACGATTTGAAATGAGTTTCTCTCCAGGTCAAAAAGTCGTGATTCTCAAAAACCTCAGAGAGCTCCTCTTTCATTTGATCAAGAAGACAGGCAGCTTGTTGTCTTGTCGAAAAATAATCTGAGAGCGATTCGGCTCCGACCGCTTGAATAAGCTCTGGTGTAAAAAGTTCAAGCGGAGCAATGAGATGGCAGAGCTCTAGCACAAGGTATCGATCTTCTTCTGACGCAATCTCCTTCAAAACCGGATGGTAAATGCCTATCTCTTGAACTTGCAGAGCTAAACGAACCTCCTGAATCTGGGAAAGAGCCTTTCGAAGAGAGTCTTGATCGGGCAAAATCGCATCTAAATAGGTGCTCCAGGTGAGTGGAAGGGTTTCCTCTAGATAGGCTCCTTCTATAAAAGAAAAATATTCTCGGCGCAGGGGTCTTTTACCATCCCAGATTTCTCCAATATATTCTTCCGATTCAAGCCATCTCTTCACGCTATATTCTTTTTCTTTTTTTGTCTGAGGATCGCGCGAAGGGATGAAGTCATTAGGGTTAAAACGGGGATACGACGCAAGCGCCACAATCTCGCCTGTTTTCGGAAGGAGAGCGATAGCAGCGCTTCCCCGCATCCATTTTTCATTGATGCCTCCATTTGGTTTGCCAAGGCGGGACCCTTCGTTGGAAGCGAGGAGTTGCTCTGCAAATTGCTGAAGCTCAGCAGAGAGGGTGAGGGTGATTTTCTTGCCTGGAACTGCTGGGCGAGATCCTGGGAGCTCATGCAAAAAATTTCCCTTCGTATCGATCTCATAGATATGTTTTCCAACATAGCCTCGAAGTTCTTCTTCATAAAAAGCTTCAACGCCGCTTTTTCCAATCAGATCATTCATCGTGTAAGCTTTTTCTTGAAGTTCAAAGAATCGGCAAACAACCTCTTCTGGAGAGTTAAATCCTTCCGGTAAAAAGCGGCTTTCCCCTTCCTGTTTTGCTTTGAGATAGTCTTCCAGAGAATGAAGCTCCTGCGCGATTTTTAAATACTGCGAGGAGTCAATAGGGCCCAGATAACCGATCACATCTCCAGCAATTTTCCCCAAGGGGTATTCTCGACGAGAGGTCTTTTCGACTTGAAGCCCCAGCCAATCTTTTTGCAGCCCCTTCAAACGGTAGTATTGTTCTTCGGAGAGGTCTTCTTTGATTACAAAGGGGGTGTGAGGGAGTAGCGCCGCCTTCCCATGGATCAGATCTTCAATTTTTCTTGCCGAAATCCCTAGTTCTGAGCTGAGCTTCTCTGCTAGTTTTGAAATATATTCAACACGGGCAAAATGACGGACTCTTTCCCCTTTGTCATTTTTTTTCCATTGCACCGTTGGAATCTGGCGAATATGGGCGTAGCAAACCGAGGCGTTGTACTGGATTTTATTGATCGCTAACGGAATCCCAAACCGATCGTAAATTGTCGCTCGGTCACCCTTTTCAATCACGATGCGCCGCTGCGGCTTCTGAGCGAGTTTCACATGGTGGTCATGTTGGATCACCGCCAAGTACCAGGCGCGCATCAAGATCAACATCAAACAAAGAGAAATCACATGGAGGACGCGATTGGTTTTGTCTGAGATGTGCATGAATTGGAATATACACAAAAGGTAAGATTCGGAGTAAGGGCTCAGCTAGTAGAGGTAGAGGAAAAAAGATCGGGCACGGTAACGTTCACGAAAGAGAGATAGGCTACCTCCTTAATAAGACTGGGATGAAATGATCTTGGCAACAGACTAAGGTAACGGTTAAGGTATACTCGGAGTGAAAGTTTTTGAAAGGATAGGATAAAGGATAGGACATAGAGTTTGAGTAGATAGAATCGGGGCGGTGGTTTTCAGAAGGATAGGAAAGAGTTACGGATTTAATTAATTTTTCTATTCTGTTTTTATATGAAAGTTCTAATAGTTCTTTGTTAGAATTATCTTCTTCCATCTGTTTTTTAAGGTTTATAAGTGTTTCATCGCCGATAAGCGCAGAGTGTTCGACACTTAAATATATAACTTCTAAGTTAAATTGATATTTTTCGCATAAAATGCCTGTATTAATAAAGAGATTTCCTTTTAAGGAATCCTCAGGAGCTCCTGGATCTGTTTCCCTTAACTGTTGTAGTTCGTCATAAGGATAGCGAACATATTTTTTAAACTTTTCAAAGTGCTCAGTTGCCGCAGCCTGAGTACTTATATGGAAAGAGAAATGGTCCTTAACCCACTTTGCAGTCACGGGATTTTCAAGGGCAGCAGCCACAGCTTGGCGGAGAGACTGTATAGATACAGCAAGTTTTTTCTCTTGAAGCACCTGAGCAAGGGCATCGTAAAAAGAGTCTCCATTAGAAGCGGCTTCTCCCAGACGTTGGGTAGAAGGAAGACATATTTTTTCCTTACAGGCATCCCTCTGGAGAGTGTTCAATGTCAATTCCAATCGTTCGAAAGGTTTTTTTACAACAACTTCCGTTGTCTTTTTTTCAGCCTGATCTTCAAAAACAGGGACGAAATGGTCTTGGCAAAGGGCTAAGGTATATCGATCAGCATAGCGGATGTCGCGAGGATAGGTGTAGACCTCGGTTTCGATCAGTTGTTCTATCCTTTTTGTGTACAAAGAGCCTAAGGATCTGCTCACGGAATCAGCCTTTTCCATCTGGCTCATAAGACTTGCAAGTGTTGCATCTTCATTAAGTACAGTCTGTGGGACACGTGAATAGATAACAATTAAGTTAATTTTATATCTTTTGCAGAAAAGCTCTGAATTAATATAGAGATTGCCTTCAATGGCGTCCTGAGGTGCTTCCGGATCTTCTTTTCTCAGCTGTTGTAGTTCGTCATGAGAATAGCCGACATATTTTTTATAATTTTCAAACAGCTTAGTTACTGCCGTATCGGGAGTTTCTTTATTGGGACCTAAGTAACTTTTAACAACTCTTTCAATCTCAGGATCTTTAAGATCAGTAACTATCCCTTGACGGAGAGACTGTATGGATGCATCAACCCCCTGATTCCGCATAACTTGAGCAAGCGCATCGTAAAAAGAATCTCCATTATAAGCGGCTTCTCCTATCTGTTGGTCCCAAAACCGCTCGTTGGAAGCAAGAAATTGTCGATTTGCTTTTTTGCAGGCATCCCATTGAATGCTTTTCAAGATGGATTGCAAGGTCTCTGGCTTAACAACAATTTTCGTTGCTTTTTTCTCGGTTGGAGAAAGATCCCCCTTGCCCTTTTTTGAGTATGCTCTGGAAATGAGGTAGCAGGAAAGTGCGGCTAGGAGCCCCAAAGCTGAGAGGACAGCCCAGGAAGTTTTATCCAATCGGGTAAAAATTTTTGGAATTTGAAGGATCTGACCTGAAGAGAGACCAATTGCATTTGTCATGCAAATATCATGCCTTTTTTATGAATTTTCAGGAAGGAAAGTTTTTTCTTGAATTATTCGCTCTTGGAAAAAAGAAGCATATCGGTTACATTTTCCATCTTAAAACGCGCCTGTAGTTCAATGGTAGAACCGTAGCCTTCCAAGCTACTTGTGTCAGTTCGATTCTGACCAGGCGCTTTTTATGATATTAAACCCAAGACCGAAATCTATCCCGCTAGAGGGGTGGATGCCGTGTCGAATGTAACAAACGAGGGACAAGGCTTGGCAAAGCAACAACAAGAAAATAAAGCACAGCAACAAAATACTGTTGTTAGTGTGAAGGAATTATTAGAATGTGGTGCCCATTTTGGCCACCAAAAACACCGTTGGAATCCGAAGATGAAGCGATTCATTTTCGAAGAGAGAAACGGAATCTACATTATCGATCTTGCAAAAACCGCCCAACAGATTCGAAAATCGGTTGAAGTGGTAAGAGAAATGGTCTCCAAACGAAAATCAATTCTCTTTGTAGGGACGAAAAAACAGGCAAAGCCTGTTGTCAAAGAATGTGCAGAAGCCTGTGGAGAATTTTATGTTTGTGAGCGTTGGCTTGGAGGAATGCTCACAAATCTTTCAACCATTCGGCAATCTGTAAAAACCCTTGAGCGTATTGAAAAACGGATAGCGTCGGGAGGTGAAGGGTTTACGAAGAAAGAAATGATTTTGATGTCCAAGGACCAAATCAAGCTGAGTAAAAACCTTTCTGGAATTCGGGCTATGAGAAAACCCCCGGGATTACTCATTGTTGTTGACCCCGGAAGAGAACATATTGCCGTTGCAGAAGCATGTAAGCTTGGAATTCCCGTGATGGCGCTCGTCGACACAAATTGTAATCCAGATCCTATCGACTATGTCATTGCTTGCAACGACGATGCTCTAAAAAGCATTAAGCTGATTGTGCAAGCCCTGACACAAGGGATTATCGATCGTAAAAATGAAATGAATATCTCCTCTGGAAAGGATGGGGAAGAGGCAGAAGATGCCGAGGAAAATGGCTCGTCTGAAGAAGAGGAGTCGCAATGACCTCTACAAAAGTGACTCCTGATATGGTTAAGCAGCTCCGTGAAAGAACAGGCGTTGGCATGGGCAAATGCAAAGAGGCCCTAGACCAAGCGGGCGGAGACATGGAAAAGGCGATCGACCTCCTCCGAAAGGCTGGGATGGCCTCTGCTGTCAAAAAAGAAGGGCGCGAGACAAAGGAAGGCGTTATCGCCTTTGCTGAAACAAGCGATGCCATTGCGCTTGTTGAAATTAATGCTGAGACAGACTTTGTCGTTCAAAATGATAAGTTCAAACAATTTGCAGCTGAAATTGCTCAGCAAGCGGCGAAAACAAAGCCGGCGACACTAGAAGCGCTTCTTCAAGCTCCTTCTCAGCAAGACAAATCACTTACTCTCGATCAATATCGAGCGATTGTGATGCAGAGCTTGGGGGAAAATATTAAAGTGAAACGGCTCGAAGTTTTTTCCAAAGCGGCAAATAAATCATTTGGGCTCTACTCCCATATGGGCGGCAAAATTGTGACGCTTGTTGAAATCGATGGAAAGTCAGGGCATGAGCCTTTTGCTCGCGAAATCGCAATGCACGTCGCAGCAGAGTCCCCTGAATATTTGAAGGCCGAAGAGGTTCCTGCCAGTGTTAAAGCAAGAGAAGAGGAGATCGCCCGCAGCCAGGTCACAGGAAAGCCTCCCCAAATTGTCGATAAAATTGTCGCAGGGAAGATGGAAGCTTTTTATACTCTGGTCTGTCTGCTCTCTCAAAAGTTTGTCAAAGATAATTCGATTACAATTGCAAATCTTGTCGCTGGGGAAGCGAAAAAGGCAGGACATCCTCTGACTCTCACGCGGTTTGTTCGATGGAAAGTCGGAGAGTAGTGCATGGCGAAAAAATCCCTCTACGGCCGAATTTTGTTAAAGGTGTCGGGCGAGGCGCTGCTCGGTTCTGAAAAAAGTGGAATCGATCCAAAAGCAGTCTTGAGTCTTGCTCGGCAAATTCATGAAATTCAGCATCTCTCTGTGCAAGTGGGAGTTGTCATTGGGGGAGGAAATATTTTTCGCGGGGCCCAAGCAAAAACATTAAAGATTTCTCGTGAAAAGGGAGATCAAATTGGCATGGTGGCAACCGTCCTTAACGGGATGCTGCTGGTGGAAGCCCTTCAATCTCTCGGCTGCCCTGCTGCGATTCAAGGAGCCTTTGCATGCGGCTCCTTTGTCCCTATAGGGGATGGAAGCGATGCCATCCGTCTTCTTGAAAAGAAAACTGTTGTTGTTTTTGGGGGTGGGACGGCTCTTCCTTACCTGACGACAGATACAGCGGCAGCGCTTCGAGCATGTCAAATCAAAGCCGAGGTGCTCATCAAAGGGACAAAAGTGGATGGAGTCTTTGATCAAGATCCAGCAAAACATACAAAGGCCCGGCAGCTTGAGAAGCTCACCTATGCCGATGTGCTTTGCCAGCAGCTCGGTGTGATGGATGCGGCGGCCGTTACTCTTTGCCGTGAGAATAAAATTCCTATTCATATCTTAAATATCTTCAAGAAAGGCGCTCTTCTATCTGCTGTCCAGAGTCAGCGGGGAGGGTCATTTGTGACAGGAGATTGATTCATGTTTGAAAATGAAGCTAAAACAAAAATGCAGGCGGCGCTCGACCATTTTAAGCAGGAGCTTAAAAATCTTCGAACAAATCGTGCAAATCCGGGGATAGTTGAAGGGGTTTCCGTTGAGGTCTATGGGACCCATATGAAGGTAAAAGAGCTGGCAAATATCACTACGCCAGAAGCACGGCAAATTTTGATTACTCCCTTCGATCCTCAAACCATCGTTCCCATTGTAAAAGGGATCGAAAAAGCCAACCTTAACCTACAGCCCATTAGCGAAAAAGGAGCAATTCGAATTGCTGTTCCTCCAATGGATCAGGCCACGCGGCAAGAGATTGTAAAACAAGGGAAAAAGAAAGCCGAAGAGACCAAGATTACTCTGCGGGATATCCGCCGCGATGCCATTAAAGAGGGAAAATCTTCTGAGGAGCTGACAGAAGATATGATGAAAAAATTTGAGAAAGCGATTCAAGAGCTCACAGATAAATTTTGCAAGCAGGTTGACGACCTTTTCTCTGCCAAAGAGAAGGAAATTATGGCAGTTTAATGAGCCGCTGCATATAATGTTTTCTCTCTCAAATGAAAAAATGGCCCCATCGTCTAGCCCGGTCTAGGACACCAGATTTTCATTCTGTGAACAGGGGTTCGAATCCCCTTGGGGTCAATGCTTTTGAGACTTTAGCTCAGTTGGTTAGAGCACCTCACTTTTAATGAGGGGGTCGATGGTTCGAGTCCATCAAGTCTCAATATTTTTAAAAATGTCTTCTAACGTGATAATCCGATCAAAGTAAGCTCGAGCAAGTAAAGCATCAGTGGCTCCGCTGGCGCTGATTAACACTTTCTCAATAGTCTTATTTTTTAAGTCGGAAAGCTGGGATAATTTCTTTTCAAACTCTTCAATGACGTCGGTACTCGTCTTGCTCAGAGTATACTTGATTTCACAGATGGTTAAGACGTGGTCTGCACGATCGAAAACCAGATCAATCTGATAGCCCGATTGCTCGGTGCTTGCACGGTTAAAGAAAACACCACTTTTATAGCGCACGGCAGAAAATCCGATAATCGTGGCAATCATCAGGCTGTTCTGACGACAAAACCTCTCGAAGGAGAGTCCTAACCATTTCTGATACGATTCTTTGTTGAGTGCATGTAGGGGTGAGCGGTTGTAGTCTCCCTGTTGGATCCTTTCAGTCAAAGGAGATATAAATTTGAAATAAAATCTTAAGTAGCTATCGGCAATGCAGTACCTAACCAAAATGCTCTTGCTATCGGCTTGATAAGGTAGATACCGTTCAATAAACCCACACATTTCAAGGTCTTGGAGGAGATTTGTAAGGTTGCCGCCTCCTTTTATATGAAGAGCTTTTTCTAGATCTTTTTTACTCGCAAATTTGACCTGGCTTAAATAATCGACAATCTCCTGATAGTGTCCTTTGGTCGCAAAGCTGCTAATGAAAATCCGTTTTTTTTCGTTGCTGAAGTAGCTGTCCTTCTTAAAACTCTCTTCGCAGATACCGACTTGGACGGATGAATATTTGTTGATCCGTTTCAGATATTCGGGTATGCCACCTACCGTGAGATAAGCATCCATGACCTCGCGATGAGATCTATTTCCCAAGAGCGTTTGCGTCTCATTTAGCGAAAACTCTCTTAAATTTAACTCATAGATGGAACGGTTGTAGAGAGCTTTCGAATGGACGACTTGATTTTGCATAAACGAAGGGGATGAGCCACATAAAATCAGTAATAGATTAGGATTGTGCCGTAATGTGTTATCCCATACATATTTTAGATCGGAAATCAGCTCATTTTTATACTCGGCAAGCCATTGCACCTCTTCGAGATAAAGAGTCCATTTCCCCACCGAAATCTTGGAGGCAATGAAGTCGAATAGCTCAAGCCACGTGTTAAACCGTATATGAGTCAGATGCTTATCATTTAGCGCTTTTGAGAGTTGGTAAAGAACGCGGACCATTTGTGCCTCGGTGTTGCCGTCTTCTACACCTTCAAGCTTAAGAAGATTTCGAGCATGCAACGCATATTCGATCAGTTCTGTCTTCCCGACACGCCTTCGGCCATAGACAACCAGAATAGCCGCTTCACCTAGCTCGGCTGCCTCCTGAATGTATTTGAGTTCCCCTTTTCTCCCAATAAATCGAATCTTTTTCCGCAGCTTTGACATAGATTTTCCTGGCCAAATATCTCATAAATATAGCTTGCATGGCCCGAAAAGTCAATCATTTTTGGGCCAGGTATGGAAAAAAAACAGCCTACTTGGCTCAAATAAAATTTTAACAATGCCTGTTTTAACCAGAGATCTCCGCTTTTGCATCGCTTTCTATCCACGAAACGAACTATCATCGACTTCTCAATATTCACTCAAAATCTTGTTAAGTAGTTAATTGCTAACAACTTAAATAAACCCATTATTTTTCCAGTGGGTTAAATGGGTTAAAAAGCTTCTCAAAAATGACCAGTATGTTACTATTAAGGGTACATACTGGTAAAAAATGAACAGATCTTTAGGCTCTTTAGGAATAGACCCCGCCGTAGCGATCCTATTAGAAAAATCTTCTCGAGAGGAATTAGACTATGGCCTTGTCATGGACTGTCTTGCAGGCTACAAAAACCCTCGGAGAAAATTAACCCATCTTTTGAAGATTAAAGCCCTCATTCGGGTCAAAAAAGGAATTTACGTTTTTGGAAAGTCGTTTGCAAGGCACCCCTATTCATCCGAGGTCTTGGCCAATATGATTTATGGCCCCTCCTACGTTTCCTTAGAATGGGCATGCCAGTTTTACCGCTTAATTCCTGAAAAAGTGACAACAGTCACAAGTGTTACCTTGCAACGGAGTAGGCAGTTCCAGACTCCCTTGGGGCTTTTTACCTATGACCACCTTCCTCTTTCCATCTTTTCTGTTGGAGTGACTCTCATGCAATTCTCCGACAACCAACAAGCCCTCATCGCTGTCAGAGAAAAGGCGCTTTCTGATTTACTTGTTGTGCGCAGAGGAGCTTTTTCTTCGAAAAAACATCTCAGAGAGACCCTTTTTGAAGATTTACGCATTGAAGAAGAAGACTTAAGGCAGCTCGATCTAAAGACGCTGAATGCAATTTACCAAGCTAGACCTCATAGCGCCATTAAATATCTTATTCAACTTTTGGAGTCGCTATGAATCCCGCTGTCAAATTGATGCTTGCAAAATACCACAGCCATTCGTTGCAAGAGCATGAGCAGGCTCTTCGAGAAATCTTACAAGAGATTGCTCTTGTCGGGCTCTGGCGCGGAAAATTTTTCGAACATGCCGCTTTTTATGGAGGAACTGCACTGCGTATTTTCTACAACCTCGATCGATTTTCTGAGGATCTCGATTTTACGCTTCTCTCGCCCAATCCACATTGGAATTGGCATCCGTTTGCAGAGGTCATTAAACAGGAGCTCTCCTCATTTGGCTTCGATGTCACATTTATAGAAAAAGAAAAAAAATCTCAAACCGCCATTAAATCCGCCTTCCTCAAAACACCTACCGTCCAGGAACTTTTAAAAATTGGGGTGCATACAAATATTTTAAAAGGAGTCCATCCTGAAACGCTCATCCGGATCAAAGTAGAAATCGATACCAATCCCACTTTAGCATACCCCTGTGAGCAGAAGTTGTTGTTACAACCGGTTGCTGTCTCCATTCGGTGTGTCAGTGAAGAGTGCCTCTTTGCTTGCAAAATGCATGCAGCTCTTTTTCGCGCCTGGAAAGGGCGCGTGAAAGGACGAGATTGGTATGACTTCATCTGGTTCGTTCGAAGACAAATTGATTTAAACCTAACGTTTTTTTCACAATTGAATGGGCTTAAAAACGTTTTAAGTCGTGATGCTTTTCTCAAAATGGCTAAAGAGCGTATCGATCAGCTGGATGTAGCAGCAGCAATTGAAGACGCGATTCATTTTGTGCGAGACCAAGAACTCATTCAAAGAACGTGGTCAAAAGAATTTTTCTTGCAATTGATGCAGCAGATTAAGACGAAATAAAGTGAATAAGAAAAGAACGTTGAAGAGAGGCGATGAGGCTGTCAATCCATTTTTCTTTGCTGGAAAGGGTATCGTTGAGGCGGCAGAGAAACTCTTCGTGAGGTCTATTGTTGCGGTAGGGGGGAGTTTTTGGGGGGTGTTTGAGAAGCTGCATATGGTGAGGTAAGTAATTCCAGAGAAATGAGGTGTGAACAAGCCATCGGTCTTTTTTGAGGTAGAGGGCATTGCCGCCGCATTTTTTGTTTTGAAGCGTGAAATCGTTGTCTTTGAGGATGAGGCCAGGCGTTGCGGGCTCGATGATGGAGGCCACCCATCGAAGGATCGGTTCGGGGTAAGGAAGAAAGGGGTGGAGGTTTTTCTGGCAAATGAAGGTGACAAAGACGGTTTCTTCATCGACGATGACGGTGCCACCGCCGCTAAATCGCCTGATAAGGGGGATGGTGGGAGGAAGCTGGTCGAGGTGGACGAGATTGTGCGCCTCTCCTGAAATGCCTAGGACAATAGCGGGAGGCGTTCCTGTGTTGATGAGGCAGTAATTTTCTGTGCGAGTTTTCAGAAGCTGCTCTTCAAGGAGAAGTTGATCTTGGATGGGAAGATTGTAAAAACGGAGAAGCTGGAATGTCATAGAGCGATAATGCGATTGCCGGTTTTTTTTGCCTCGGAGACAGCTTGCGTTGCAACCTTGATCAATTGATCGAATTCTTCGGCGGAAGAGTCTCGCGTTGGATGGTGGGGGTCCCATGTGATGAGGCCGATGGAAACGGAGAGGGGAAACATCACTTTTTCAACATCTAAACGAATCACCTCAGCAATAAGCTGGGCGGCTCTTTGAGATGTTTTGGGAAGCATGAGAATGAATTTACCAGGGCTTTGAGGAATTAAAATATCGTGTTTGCGGAGGTTGGACTGAAGGGTAGGAAGGAGCGTTGTTGTGGACGAGAGAGGATCTTTTTTTAAGGCGTCGAGTTCGATGATGAGGAGCGTAACAGAGGAGCCGCTTTCGCGGGCTTTGGAGATTTCCTTGATGGCTTGGTCGTTTAAAAACTCTCGGTTGGAAAGGGAGGTGGCTGAAGAGGGTTTTGGGGTTGACCGTTTGGCCACTTCTAAGACGCTTTTCGTCCGCTCAAACGATTGAAAGGCAACGGCGATTCGTTGCTCGATCTCATCTTCATCCAGAGGTTTATTGATAAAGTCGGTTGCTCCCGCGCGAAGAGAATCTTGCGCGAACTTTTTTTTGAAATTATTGGTGATGAGAAGGATCGGTTTTTTTCGCTCGCCTAGAGCAGTTCTCAGTTGAGAAATGAGGGTAAGAAGAGGAGACTCTTCAAGCTCTTCTGAGTCTAAGATCACAAGATCTGGAGAGGTTGCTTGAAGAATTTCAAGGGCAGAGGGGGCATCAGTTCTTTCAATCAACTGAAAAGAGAGCCTTAAGGTATTCCGCAGGAAATTGGCAGTTGCAGAGTCGCTGGAGACAATCAAAGCAATCGGTAAAAGGGGGTTTGTCTTCATACTTTTGGAGATTACCGATTTTTATTTCGAAGTGCAACCATCAAGACTTGAATGTCGGCGGGCGTGATCCCTGCAAGGCGGGAGGCTTGGCCGAGGGTATGGGGCCGCACTTTGGATAACTTTTCACGCGCTTCACGGCTTAAAGCAGAGACGGAGGCATAGTCAAAAGAAGGGGAAATTTCAGAGTGTTCGATGGTGGAGAGTTTTTCAACTTCTTTTTGCTGCCTGCTAATATAGCCTGCATATTTGATCTCTAGTTCAACTTGCGACTCGACTTCATCTCCAATCGAGGAAACAAACTCGGGAAATTCCTCACAGAGGCGGCTATAGGTCCAATCGGATCGGCACAGCAGCTGGGCAAGCGATGACGATTTTCCTTCATAAGCGATGTGTTTTTTGGAAAGGTGAAGAGTATGGTCTTCGATGCTTTTCTTTTTAGTTAAAAGCGCCTCATATTGAGTAGAAGAAATTAAGCCCAGTTCATATCCAAGAGAGCGAAGTCTTAAGTCGGCATTATCTTGCCGAAGGAGAAGTCGGTGTTCTGCCCGGCTTGTGAACATTCGATACGGCTCATCCAGTTCTTTGGTGATCAGCTCATCGATCATCACGCCGATATAAGCGTCAGACCGTTTTAAAAAAAAGGGAGATTTGCCAAGGACTTGGAGGGCGGCATTGATCCCCGCGATGAGTCCTTGTCCTGCAGCTTCTTCATACCCTGTTGTCCCATTGATTTGACCTGCGAGAAAAAGTCCTTTGATCTCTTTGGTTTCAAGGGTGGGCAAGAGTTGTCCACTCGTGACATAGTCGTATTCAATGGCATAGGCTGGCCTCATGATTTCGGCATTTTGGAGACCTGGAATCGTTTGAATCATGAGAAGCTGGATATCAAAGGGAAGGGAGGTGGAGATTCCATTAATGTAGAGTTCATCTGTTGTGAGCCCTTCGGGTTCGATGAAAATTTGGTGCCTTTCTTTATCTGCAAATCGAACAAACTTATCTTCGATAGAAGGACAGTACCGAGGGCCGATGCTTCGGATCTTCCCTGAATACATCGGAGAGAGATGCAGGTGATTTAGGACCGCCGTTTTGGTGGCCTCCGAGGTGTACGTAATATAGCACGGGACTTGGGGAAGCCCTTGATCTTCAGGAGGATCGAAGGAAAACCGGACGCCCTCATCCCCTTCTTGCCGCTCCATTTGGGTGAAGTCAACGCTGCGGCGATGAAGGCGGGGAGGTGTGCCTGTTTTGAGCCGTCCTAGTTTGAATCCGAGAGACTCAAGAGAAGCGGAAAGCCCCAGGGACGGTTTGTCGCCTGCTCTCCCTCCGGAAAATGTGGTGGGTCCAATGTGGAGCATGCCCCGCATAAAGGTTCCAGCAGAGAGAATAACCTGTTTCCCTTGGTAAGCAATTCCCTCTTGTGTTTCAACCCCTTGGATGTAGCCGTTTTTAACGATCAGTTTTTCAGTGGTTCCTTGCTTGATAAAAAGACCGGGAGTCACTTCAAGCCGTTTTCGCATAGCGGTTTGATAGGCGAGCTTATCGCTTTGTGCTCGAGGAGACCAGACGGCAGGCCCCTTTGATCGGTTGAGCATCCGGTATTGAATGGCTGTGCTATCGGCAACTTTTCCCATGATGCCTCCAAGGGCGTCGATTTCGCGAACAAGATGCCCTTTTGCAGTCCCGCCCACAGCAGGGTTGCAGCTCATTTTGCCGATAGTGTCCAGGCTCATCGTCAGGAGCAGTGTTTGGCATCCCATTTTCGCAGTGGCATGGGCAGCCTCGCACCCCGCATGTCCTGCGCCGACGATAATGACATCAAATTCTTGAGGGTAAGTCCACATGGGAGAGAATTATAGCGGAAAAGGTGAAAATGGGGTCACTTTAATATTTCAAACATAAAAAGCAATTGAACCCACTCCTTCTTTTTGAGTGAATTTAAATTTTGAAAAATTGAAGTTTGGAATGGTGCCTATGAAGAGATAGCCGTGGGAGGGAATTGTGTTTGACCTAAATTCCTTTATTTGGGCTTTGTTCAATAGCTTTTCTCTTGTTCCAATAATAAAAATGAATTTCTTATCAACCAAGATGCTAATATCTTCTATTTCAATTCCAGAAATATCAAATAATATCTGTTCGCAAAATAAGGATTTATCTTCTTTATTCAAGAATGATATTTGTCGTAAAATTTTAAAAACTCCAGAATCAGATGGGAATAAAATGTAAGAATAGTACTGATTAAAAATGGCAAGGTTATTGTCCGAAACAGGACTTTGTGTGTCATTGGATGGAGTATAGATAAAGGCATCTTCTCCAAGGGGTATAAGGCCTAATCTTTTGGGAATATTTTTTCTGTTTAAAACATGGATAAACATGGGGAAAGAAATTGTATTCCGTTTTTTATTGAATTTAAATACAATATTGTTAATAAATGAGTCTGATGTTTTAAGTTCTATAGACCGCCTAAATAAAGCGTTGTTTGATTTTCCAATCATGAAGATATATTTGTTGTCGATGAGTGCGACAAGATTTTCTAGGTTTATATTTCGTATGTTAAGTTCAATGCATGTATAGTCATCTATTCCGCAGTCGTCCACAATTTCAAAAGAAGAGGAGTTTTCATAATAATCTTTAAAAATTGAGAATTGATCCTCTGAAAGCGGCATCCAAGTCTTGCAATGAAATTGATAGACCATAGGATCTTTTCCTAGTATCCGAGATCCTAGCTGATAAGTGGTTGTTGAAAAAGTTTGCAAAGGAGGAATTTCTTCTGGAATTGGAGAAACTTCTGTAGATGAATTAGTTCCGTCAAGAAGGGAAGCCTGGGGTGCCATTGATGCAAAAGTTTGTTCAGTCGGTAAAGGAGGAATTTCTTCTGGAATTGGAGAAACTTCTGTAGATGAATTAGTTCCGTCAAGAAGGGAAGCCTGGGGTGCCATTGATGCAAAAGTTTGTTCAGTCGGTAAAGGAGGAACTCCTTCTGAAGTTAAGGGACCTTCTATGGGTTTGGTAGCAAGAGAAGCGTAGGTCATTGAAGAAAAGGCTTGTTCAAAGCGCATCTTACAGGAAATGTTTGGATGGTGTTGCTGCTTTAGAATTAAATGAACCGGGCAATCGTCAATCAGTAAGTTAAGAATGCTGTTTTCTTGGGCATTATGAAACAAAGTGGAGGGCATTTTCTCAAAGGCAATGGAAGCAGGTCTTTTGGGTTGTAGAAAAAAGAAGATCGCCTTTAGGACAAATTCAATGGTTTTTAATAGAGTAGATGTCTGGGGTTGTACGATTTGAAGAGGGACATAGAAATCTCTTTCTTTGATGGAAATGGATTCGCCCGAGGAGTTTTTTATACAGGGCAAGCCATCAGGAGAACGATTAACGTCTATCAATTCTACCTGAGTTGTATCTATGATGTAGGCTTCTACTGCGGTCGAAGGATTAAAAACCCTGCCTAACATATCAAAAACAGGCGAAAGAAGCTTAAATAGACTTAACTTTGTAGATGGTGCCTCGCAAGCCGCAGTCCAAGTTTTTGCCCAAGGCCAGGAAACCTTCATCATATAGAAAGCGAGGGTCTTCGTTTGACCTCAATTAATGTTTTTGCGACTTGTTTTAGCTTTTCATCTTCAATATAGGGCAGCAGAGCTTCTGGGTGTTCCAACTTAGAGAGATTCTTATCAATCAAATCGACGATCTGCTCTGCAAAAAGAGCTTTGTTCGGAATATGCTCAAGAGCAACCAAAACCTCTTTTAGAGAAGATGCATTCCAGAGTTCTTTCATGGATAAACATTTTTTTAATACGTCGACTCGGATGGTAAGATCAGGTATTTCCAAAGCAAATGAAATGGCGGATCTTTCAGGATATCCTATTAGACGGGTCGCTTCTAATAGACGTATCGCTTCTAAGGCTAAAGCGGAAAACAGTCTGGTTTTTCCCGAAGCTCCATATTTCTCCATTCTTTGGCAGATTTGGGTGAAAAGCGGCTGTAAAAGATCGGCCGTAGTAAGGGTTAAGGCTGCTATCTTAACTAACGTCGTTTCTTGAATGGCTGAATTGACGATCCCATCCACCATCTTGAGAATCGCTTCGATTGAAAAAGTCGCATACTCTTCGCCGTAGATTTTTACGCAAGTTCTTGCGGCAATATCGAGAAATAGATCTTTTTTAGCAGAAGGCGGGAGAATTGAAAAAAGATCTTCATCATAACGAGAACTGTTTTTTTGACTCAAATCTGCGAGCCAACTCACAAATTTTCCTATTTGTTTTTTCTCCAAGTTCTTTTCATTAGGAGCTCTAATAATGATGTCGATGGCTTTTTCACTATTTTCCTCAGCCAAGCAGCGAAAGGCATCTTTTGTAAAAGCATTCATTTTGAACTTTTTCATCAACAGGACTTCGTAATGATAAAAACTCCAGAAAGAGCTTTTTTCCACAAGCTTTTTAACAGCACATGGAGTGTTTTGGTCGGAGGGATGAATTCCGAAAAGAATGAAGTAGGTGGTGAAGGGGCCGACATTGATCTTTTCCAACTCTTTGCGAGGAGCTTTGGAGAGCGCATGGACGGTCTGTTGCAGTTGATCCTTTAAATAAGCTCTTGCCTCAGCCGTTGTTTGAGGGGGTGTTTTCTTTTCCAGCGCTTGAAGAGCTTGAATTGCTAAAGGATCTCGAAGCTGTTTAATCAAAAGATCAACCAGCTGGAAAAAGCGGCTGGGGACTTGGTGTGCAATTGAATCTTCAGCATACGTCACCCATGTTTTTGAAACGGTCTGATCGTAGCCTGCCGGCACATATGAAAAAATGCGATTGAAGGTCTCTGGAGGAAGATTTGGGAGGCCTGACACAAGTTGCTTATAAAACTTTTGGCAACACAAGACAAGAAGAGGCTTCTCTTTTTGGAAATAGTCGCTCCGAATGATCCATCCTGCTGCATCGCGCAGTTGAAGCGTCTCTGGGTGATTAGCTAACTCAGGTTTTTCGGTTAGTGCAATCGATTGATTGGCGAATTGCACGCGGATCTCTTCCCACGACTTTCCTTGAAAACTCTTAAGATCCAATTCTTCGGCAAGCTCTGCTAAGGGGCTTTCTTGGAAGAGTCGGCTCGCAAGGGTTAAAAATTGCTGTCTTTGAGGATAATTTGGCAATCTTGCAAACGGCTTTTCTCCTGTCTTTGTTGTTTGGTCTCGAATCTTCAGCAGAGCCGACTTCACGGCTTTCGCTTCACGTTCATCTCTTCTTGGCATACGGAGCAAGAGATTGGCTGCCTTTATAAGATCTCTTGCCAAAAGGGTGTTGAATATCTCCATCACATCCTTATCCGTGGGAGAAAGGTCTTTTTCATGGGACTTCATAAACTGGTAGTAGCGGCTTAAAGTCGCTGCTATACCAAGAGCGTGGTGGACCTCGCAATGGCAATCATCTTCCATCGACTTTTTCTTCATCCAGATCTTCGGATTACCGATATACGAAGATGTGCAGTGTAACTCGATAGAGTTAAGAATGGAAACATCAGCGATCGATAACGTGTGAATAAGGGCTTCCTGTTGTTTCTTAAGATAGTCTAAAGCTTCGGTAAGATTTTGAGGAGGCGCTTGTGTCAAGGCTTCTGTTTTCATCTGGTTTAATTTATCACAAACGGCCTGAGAATGAATCTGAGATGCATCTGAGCAAGCTATGATCTGTCGGAGGAGGTCATCGATAAGGGATGAGAAAGCTTTCGGCGTACATCGTGCAAGGGCTTTTTCAACACTCTTTTCAGCCTCTGGATATTTCTTAGCAAACTTAAATAAATCGTCATTTGAAAGGTCTTGAAAAATGCTCTGCTGCGTCTCCTCGGAAAGTGTCGAAAAATTGGAATTGTTTTGCACCTTTTGCAAACAGGCTTGAAGATGAGACATGAGATAGGGGTAAAATTCACTGAATGAGTTGATAGGCTCTTGAAGCGATTGGATCTTCTTTTGCGTTTTTTTTGCAGTCAGAAATTTATCCAATTCGGTCTGTTTTTCATGCTTGCAACATAACTCAACGACACGATCCTTGAGCTGAGCGGCAGTGAGCTGATTTAATCTCTCAGCTGCTTTGAGGGCATTGTATTTTTGAGCGAGGTGCTGAATGCGATGGGCTATTTTTTTAGAATCAGACCCTAAAGGAGGGCTGAGGATTTGGAGGAGCCGATCTAAACGAGCCACTTGCTCCAAATCACTTCGATCATTCGAGATTTTTTTGAGTGTTAATGCAGCCGTTTTAAGAGCTGTTTCAACAAAGTTATTTTTCAAATCTAGAATGGCTCTGTTGATGCGCTTTGGGCTTTTAGATAACGTTCCAATCTGATGAGTCTGTGCTGCAAAATTTTCAACGGTCTGGTAGTAGGCTTTAATCTTGCTGATTTTTTCTTCTTCAACCTCTTCATCCCAGGTGCTCTGCGTTGCAAAACGAATCACTTTTTGGTTCAATTTTTTACGATGCTCTTCAGCAATAGGATGAAGTTGATCGTAAAGAGATTGAAGCGCACTCTGATTAGGGTTTAGCCGAGAGATCAATTTGCAAAAACGGGAGATTTTTTTTAACTCTTGTTCATTGATGTCTCTTTGCATCAAAAAAAAAGACCTCAAATTCAAAGAACGAGCAGGATTTGTCGATGGGATTTTTAGCTGATCTTGAATCGCTTGAAGCTCTTCATGGAGTTGGTAAATCTGTTCAATGGCCAAGTCTTCATTTTCAGGGGCTTCTTTATTGCTAAGGTCGGAGATGTGCTGTTCCAAAGCTTGGACTTGAGTATGGTAGTGCTTATATAATTGCGACTGGAGCGGACCTTGGAGCAGACTTAGGGGTATCTTGGCGTTAAGTGCAAGTGTGCGCTTAATTTTTTCGACTTCGACAAAGGTAGAGTTTAAACATTGAACAAGATTGCCTGCTCGAGTAAGAGGATCGAGAGGTAGTTCTTTGAGCTCCGGGGAGGATTTATTTGCTGCAGGAGATTGCCCAGCAAGGGTTGAGAAACGAGTAAAAAATTCTCCTAGTGTGAGGGAGTGCTGATGAATTTGGTCGCAAGTTCCTCCTTGGCCCTTGGCTATGAAAGTGTTGGCATATTCATTGAGATCTTTTTGATGCTCTTTTCCGATTTCAACAATTGTTTGCTGAATACACTTGGAATCGTACAGGTAGTAGCAGATCCAGCTGACGACGTGACCTGCCAAAGGGATCTTTGTGTACCAGCATAGAGCAAGTACCTTGCGCTGGTTATCCACAATTTGAACGGTTAAATCGGTTAAATACGACGCCTTGATTAAAGCCTCGTAATTTTGCCTTAAGAAATCAGTTTTGTTCATTACTGATGTTTATGACGATCCCGTCGGCGCCGTTTTTTGCGCTTATGTTTCGCCATTTTATATTTTCTTTTTTTCTTAACTGATGACATATAACTTTATATCCATTTTTAAATTTTATATTGCAGGCTCTGTTTTTTGCTCAGAAGCAGCGGGCTGTAGAACGTTCACTTTTTCTTCATGAGCAACGAGGGATTGGAACTGTTTCCCCAGATAGGAGACAGCGACCATCCACGCCGCAATAACGATGAGCAAAATGAAGGCAACGTAGGGAAGAGTTGCAGAGACGGTTCCAACAAACACTAAGAGGGCTTGGTAAATGAGGGCGCTTCCTGACTTCCCGAGTCTGGATCCAATGCCATCAATCGCTGTTTTCCCTTTCAGCTTGGATTCTTTGCTCAAAGGGACAAAGGCGAGCTCTTTTGTAGCGTCAAAGATGGTGTATTTTGAAGCTCTGGAGATCGTTTGCTGCATCGATCCAAAGAGAATGCCGATGAGATGAGGCGCGGTTCCAAAAAAGGCGGCGATGGCAATTCCCATGGAAGTATCTTTCATGAGAAGGAAAGAGAAAAATCCAACGCCTGTTACGAGGAGTAAAAAGGGTGGTATCATGGCGTGGAGCGTCCAAGAAAATCGCCTGATTGTCATGCTTGTGATGATAGCAAAAATTGTGGAGACAATGCCGACCCACATGGTTACTTTTCCACTATAGGCATTAAAGTCATTGGTTTGAGGGCATAGATGGAGGAGTTGATCTTTCCAGGTGACTTCGGTCAAATTAATACAAATATTATAAGTCAGCACAATGGTTGCAATACAAAGAAGATATTTAGAACTTGCTAAATACTGAAAATTTTTCCGCAGGCTCATTTTGACGGGAGATTCAGAGGTATCGACTGCTAAACACTGTTTGTAGTTGGGATTTTGAATAATGTTTTTGTGAAGCCAACGGAAAATTCCCATGACAATGAGGCCGCTCAAAATGACAATCGAAGTCAAAAATATCAAAGAATACTGCCAAGGGTCGGTGCCAGTTCCAATGGTCCATTTTCCAGCAAGGGAGGAGACAAAGGTAGCAACACTGCCTGCACAAATCGCAGAAATATTTCCGCCAAATAAAATCAAAATATAAAACCGTTTAGCAGTTTTAACATCTAAAATTTCATTGGCAAATCCCCAAAATAAAAGAGTCATGATGGTGGTACTCCAGAGCTCTGCCATGACATAGAAAGCGGTATAGGTCCAATTTCGAAAGATGGCGACAAGCCCTTTCAAACCAAGGGGAAGAAGACTTTCCAGCTTATCGGCAAATTGGTGGGGATGGAGAACATCTCGTAATGGATAAACAACAAATGCAAACAAGATGAAAAACCCAAGAAAAATGGACATGATGGTGTAAAAAACTTTTTCAGTTTTATACTTATTTGCAAGACGCGTAAAGAGAAGGGTCATCAGCAGGGCCATTGGTAAAATCACCCACACCTTCATAAAAGGGAGAATTTCGGCTCCTGAAGAGGGAGCTGTGATGACGAGGGCATCTTTGGCGGGACGAAGAATATTATAATTAAAACAGATGAAAAAATAGATCAGCTGAAGTGGAAGAAATAATTTCAGCTCACTCTTATGGACAGGACAAAACCAGGAGCGAAAACGACCAAATTCCTGGGTAGTGTCAGTGGCCATACTATAATTGCGTTCCTCCGAGTGAACGGAATGTGAAACATTATACCTAATTCGGCTTATTTGACAAGGAAAGTTAAATGTAATTAAATTTTTTTATTAACTTTGGTGTATCAGTGATTTAAACTTTTTGCTTTGCGCTTCTTGCGCCAGAGGCAGCCTTCGGTCTTTTCTTTCGTACCGTTCCCTTGCCCGATCTTTTTTCCTCTACTTAGGGGAGAAAGCTGAGAAGGCTTCGTCATTCTCAGGGGCTCCCGCAGCTCCTCTTGAAGAAAAGTTGGCAAATTGGGCGATTTCTTTTCGGAAGGCAAATTGAACGTCTCCAACTGCGCCATGCCGGTTTTTAGCAATAATTAATTTTGCTGTGCCGGGCTTATCGTAGGGGTCATAGTACTCTTGGCGAAGAAGGAACATCACAAGGTCGGAGTCTTGTTCGATGGCGCCGCTTTCACGTAAGTCGCTCATCATCGGGCGGTGTCCTGCTCGTTCCTCAACCTTACGGGAGAGCTGGGAGAGGCAAAGGATGGGGATGTTGAGCTCTCGGGCAAGGGTTTTAAGGAGGCGGGAGATCTCTGAAATTTCAATTTGCCGACTTTCCTGACTTCTGGAGGTTCCTGATCCAGACAGAAGCTGAAGATAGTCAATCACCAGGAACTGAACCCCGTGCGCCTCTTTCATGCGACGAGCCCGAGCGCGAAGGTCGGTGATTTTAAGCCCAGGAGAGTCATCAATAATCATCGTCTGTTTTTGGATCTGTCCAGCTGCAGAGACGATGCGTTGAAATTCCATTCCGTTTAAAGAGCCTGTGCGGATTTTATCCGATTCAACTTCGGCTTGAGAGCAGATGATGCGATGCAGCAGTTGCTCTGCGGTCATCTCTAGCGAAAAAATGCCGACGGGAAGCCGATTTTTGAAACAGACATTTTCGGCGATGTTAAGGGCTAAAGCTGTTTTCCCCATGGCGGGGCGAGCTGCGAGGATCATTAAATTCGAGGGGGAAAGCCCATTGATGAGTTTATCCAGATCGTGAAAATGGGTTGGAATGCCTGTTGTCGCGGTCTCTTCGGGCCCTTTTGCTTGAAACAGCTCTTGACGGTCTTGGAGCTCTTTAAGGTAGGGAAGTTTGGAGAGAGTCTTAGATCCCGAGATGAGGTCCCGAATTTGAATTCCTCCCGAGGTGTTTGCCGCCTGGCTGATTTGGAAGAATTTTTGCTGGGCGATATCGAGTGTTGAGGAGACATCGTTAGGATCATCAAAGGCGAGCTTTTCGACATCTTGCGCTGATTGAATCATACGGCGGAGCAGGGATTTGCTTCGAACGAGCTCTGTGTACTCTTCAATATGGGCAGCAGTGCCGGCATATTGAGCGAGCGAGGCCAGGTAGGCGACGCCGCCGATGGCTTTGAGTTGTTCCCGCCGTTTCAGCTCTTCTGCCACAAGGTGGACATCGGCAGGTTTGTCTTGGAGGAAGCAGTTTTTAAGAACTTCGAAAATGAGCCGGTGCTCTGAATAGTAAAAATCACTCTCTTCAAGAAGATCTGCGGCAATATTTAAGCTGCCAATTGCAGTCAGCATACAGCCGAGCACAATCATTTCAGATTCTTTAGAATTGGGGGGGACTTTTGGAGATAAATGTTCAGCCATTAATAATTCCAGATAAATGAGAGGTTACAGCTATTGTAATCTGTTTTCTTGCTATATTCTCCTTCGTAAGAGAGAGAAATATTCAGCGCATTGCTAAAAAAGGATCCCATGAGTGTAGCGCCTGGGGCGATTAAATTACGAGTGGGATAAATTCCCGAGACTGTGAATTGATTGGGCACATCGATGAGTCTTGCGGTGAGATGTTTACCCTTAAAGCGCGCCTCATTCACCCAGCTTAATTTGATGCTAGGGACAATATAATTTTTCCCTGCTGGAATGCAATATCTGCCCCCAATACCGACCTCGCTTCGAAGCATCGTTGCACTTGACTCATCCATGACGAGATCTAAGCTTTGAGCGCCGTGCTCTCGATAGCGAGCTTGGTGGATATATATGTAGTCCAATTGACCGAAGGGATAGAATTGGAAATTTTCCCCTTTAGGTACCATGAATCCTAGGTCAATGTGGCCTGTGATACTATCTCCGTGATGGGTCGCCTTCGCATGCCGATCAATGGCTGCAAATGAAATTTTTCTAGAGTTATGGTACCGGTTGTAAGCGGCAATCACAGATAGATTCATATAGAATAGGTTGCCCAGCCAGCTGCCATAGGCTCCCCCATAATAGCTATTGATGCGTCCGTTTGCCAGCGACTCACTCCAGTCAATGTCGCTGTAGGTATAGGCACCTAAGATTCCAACGTAAAGGTGTTTGAGGAAAACGCAATCGATTCCAGCGGCTCCTACGATACTATCGCTATGAAAGCCGACCTGATCATTTTGATGTTCTTGAAAGAAAAATCCACCGCTCACATCTCCCCAAATACTCCACGGACGCTCCCGATCTTGAGAAGCGCACGTCATCTCGTGAAGGGTATTGGTTCTTTTTCTAAGCGTAGAGGAGATAAGAACAAAATTATTTTGTTGAGAGAGGGAAAGCCCTGTGAGAAGCGAGGGCTGCATTTCATTAAAGGCTGGATTGAGTTGCGTAGGGTCCAACGAATAGAGCTGTTGAAAAACAAAGAAAAGATCGGTTCCTGGCACTGGACGAACCCCAGTCAAACTCTGAGCAATTTGATGGGCATTGCCTGTGGTAAATTCAGCAAAAGATCCTACACCCAGAAGTAAATCGATATGCGTGGGAAAATAGAGAATAGTATGATGAGCCAATGGAAAGCTAATTATCAAGTTGCTGAATGTTCCTGTTACACTTCCGCCATTGACAATCGTAAATTGAGAACCGTCCACATAAGATTCGCTCGGAGTGGGGAAAAGCTCCAAGGTGGCTCCTGGAAGGATAGTTACATTGCTGCTCACGTTAAGAAGGTCTGCTGTAGAAGGGGTTAGCTCTATTTGCAAAACAGAGCCGGAGTTAAACGTAATATCCCCAATCACATTTAGCACCCCAATAGAATTACCAGGGGTAATTGTTCCAGTATTCGATACATTCCCTATAATTGTTCCATTCCCCTGCAAAAATGCATTTGCAAAAATAGAGACATCTCCTGTGATTGTTCCATTCATCTGTGAAATTGCATTTGCAAGAACGGAGACATTTCCTGTAATTGTTCCAGTCACCTGTAAAATTGCATTTGCAAGAACGGAGACATCCGATGTGATCGAACCATTGACTGCCAAGATTCCTTGGGCAACAGTTGTTGCTCCCACATAGGAATTTGATCCGGTTAAATTCAGTGTTCCCGCTCCTTGTTTTGTGAATCCTCCAGGGCCTGTCATTCCGCTAGTCCAAGTGGTCGTTAAGCCTGTATCTACTGCAATGCTTCCCCCTGCAGTTAATGAGGTCGCTCGGCTCATAGAAAAACTATTCATAGTGATTTCTAGTGTTCCGTCTCCAAGCGTCACAGATCCACTCGCATCTCCTAGGTTCCCATTGTTTGCGATTTTCAAAGTCCCTTGGTTGATTGTTGTTCCGCCTGTGTAAGTATGTGCTCCTGCCATCATAGAAAAATCAAGAATGCCTGCTCCTGATTTGATGAGCCCGCCACCGCTTCCTCCGCCTGCGCCTTGATCGCTTTCTATTGGGGTTAGAAAGACAAGAGGTCCTACAGAAATATTAAACTCAAGGGTGCCTCCCGACATAAGAAAGATATCTTGACCAAAGCCCATTCCACTTTGTGCACTCGTCCCTCCTAATCCTCCTGTTGCTGAATTGCCAGAAAAAGCAGGGTCCATTAACAATAAATAAGAGGTTTGATAAACAAAAATCGCTCCGCCTAAGCCACCACCACCTCCTCCTCCTACATTCGATGAGGAGCCGCCCGCGAATCCCGGTAGACTAACAAGACCAGGCCCCCCTCCTCCTGCGCCGCCTCCGAAGCCACCTGAGGGATAAGTTACCCCCGACCGGCCGACTGCAATACCGCCGCCGCCGCCGCCAAATCCCCCCATGCCAAAGCAGGCAGGATTGCTTGTGGCAAACTCATCAAATACACCGCCACCGCCGCCGCCAAATCCTCCATTAGACGAGCATGCTCCCAGATAAGGTGCAGAAAACGAACCTCCTCCTCCCCCTCCTCCATTTCCACCATTCCCTCCAGGACAACCGGTCGTTGACCCACCGCCTCCACCTCCGGGCCCTCCATTAGCACCAGGGCATCCAGCGGCCCCTCCGTTCGGCGGGCCTCCATTCGGTATCCCTGGGGTATCATCTCCATTTCCACCGAATCCTCCTCCCCCGGCAGCTCCGGCCTCAAACGAGAGAGCCCTTCCTCCATTACCTTGTAGTCCACCGCCGCCGCCCAATCCACTTATTATAGAGGGTGCGCTTGTACCGGTACCGCTTCCTCCGCCTCCAAAAATACCCCCTCCTCCACCGGCCCCTGCATTTAAACTTGATATTGGGCCGCTTCCGCCAGGTCCACCGACTGCACGATTAGAAGTGAAAGTCATGTTGTGAAGAGTCATTGTCGAGTCTGGAGGTACAAATACAGCGCCTCCTAACCCAGCGCCACCACCACCTCCAGCTCCTTGAGCAAGGCTAGGGATTACAGCCCCTCCAGAGCCTCCTGTAACATTACCGTTTTGGATAGTGATATTGCTGATAGTGATCGAGGTTAGAGTTGTATCAGGACTGTAAAAGAAAAAAGCACGATGACCGGAGGCATTAAGAACTTGGGGTTCTGCAAGGCCGACGATGGTGGCCTGATTGGTGATAATAGGCAAAGAGCTGGCAAGTGTAATGGTTCCTAAGCCAGCATTGATATTAATGTCATTTGATCCTCCTACAGTATTTGAGTCGAGGATGGCTTGGCGGAGTGAACCGGCCCCTGAATCATTATTATTGGTTACTATGTATGTGTTGCTAAACAATGAAAAGGGAATCAAAGAAGAGAGAAGCAAAGTTAATGTTTTCGACACATGATTTCCTTAATTAATAATTCCAGATAAATGAGAGGTTAACGGTATTATAATCTGTTTTCTTGCTATATTCCCCTTCGTAAGAGAGGGAGATATTCAAGGCGTCATTCAAAAACGATCCCATAAGTGTGGCGCCTGGGGCGATTAAATTACGAGTGGGATAAATCCCCGAGACTGTGAATTGATTGGGCACATCGATGAGTCTTGCGGTGAGATGTTTACCCTTAAAGCGCGCCTCATTCACCCAGCTTAATTTAACACTAGGGACGACATAGTTTTTTCCTGCTGGAATGCAATATCTGCCCCCGATACCGACCTCGCTTCGAAGCATCGTTGCACTTGACTCATCCATGACGAGATCCAAGCTTTGAGCGCCGTACTCTCGATAGCGAGCTTGGTGGGTATACATGTAGTCCAATTGACCGAAGGGATAGAATTGGAAATTTTCTCCTTTAGGCACCATGAACCCTAGGTCAACGTGGCCTGTGATACTATCTCCGTGATGGTTTGCCTTCGCATGCCGGTCAATAGCTGCAAATGAAATTTTTCTAGAGTTGTGGTACTTGTTGTAAGCACCAATAATGGATAGATTCACATAGAATAGGTTATTCAGCCAGCTGGTATAAGCACCCCCATAATAGCTATTGATATGTCCATCTGCTAGCGACTTGCTCCAGTCGATATCGGTATAGGTATAGGCACCCAGCACTCCAACATAGAGATGCTTGAGAAAAACGCAATCTATTCCGAGAGCTCCCACAATATTATCGCTGTGAAAACCGACCTGATCATCTTGATGCTCTTGATGGAAAAATCCGCCACTCACATCTCCCCAAATACTCCATGGATGCTCTCGCTTTTGAGCAGCGCAGGTCATCTCGTGAAGGGTATTGGTTCTTTTTCTTAATGCTGCGCTGACAAGGACAAAATTATTTTGCTGGTTGATGGAAAGTCCTGTGAGAAGCGAGGGTTGCATTTCATTAAAGGCTTGATTGAGCTGCGCAGCGTCCAGCGAAAAAAGCTGCTGAAAAACAAAGAAAAGATCGGTTCCTAGCGCTGGATTGATGCCGATCAAGCTTTTAGCGATTTGAAAGGCATTGCCTGTTACAAAGTCTGCAAAATGGTTCACGTTAAGCGCTAAATCAATATGGGTGGGAAAATAGAGAACGGTGGGATGAAGCAAGAGAAAGCTATTCGTCACGCTGCTGAATGTTCCTGTTACACTGCTGCCATTGACAATCGTAAATTGAGAGCCATCTCCATAAGATCCGCTCGGAGTGGGGAAAAGTTCTAAGGTGGCTCCTGGAAGGATGGTGACATTGCCGGTGACATTAAGGAGATCTGTGCTAGAGGGATCAAACTCTATTTGCAAAGAGGAGCCGGCGTTAAACATCGTATTACCAACGATCGTGATGGTCCCGATAGAATTGCCTGGAGCAATCGTTCCACTATTCGTTACATTTCCTGTAATGGTTCCAATTCCCTGCAAAAGGGCATTTGCAAGAATGGAAATATTCGATGTGATCGAACCATTGACTGCCAAGGCTCCTTGGGCAACCGTTGTCGTTCCCGTATAGGTATTGGATCCAGTTAGAGTGAATGTCCCTGTACCGGTTTTTGTTAACCCTCCAGTTCCTTGGATCATGCCTTGAAAGGTTAAAGAGTTATTATCAGAGCCTAAGGTGAGTGTGCCACTTCCCAAGGTCACTAAGCCAGGTCCAATTAAGTTAGCGATCGATTGGTTAAAATTGTTGAGGTCTAAAGTCCCATTGATTGCAACCAGAGAATATGGAGAAAAAGCATTGGTAGCTCCAGCCTGGAATGTTCCAGCAGCAACAATTGTGATTCCGGAGTACACATTATCAAGTCCGCTTAAGGTGAAGATTCCTGTCCCGACCTTTATCAGCCCTCCAGTTCCACTTATACTCCCTGAAAAGGCAGAGGGATTGTTATCGCTTCCGAAGATTAAGGTCCCAGCTCCCAAAAGGACCATTCCAGATCCATTTAGATTCGCGATGGATTGATTCAAACCATTGAGACTAAGAGCAGCATTGACCGTCATCGCAGAATTGGGAGAAAAGGCGTTCACCGCTCCAGCTTGCAGGGTTCCGCCAGAAACAATCGTTGTTCCTGAATAGGTACTCGTTCCAGCTAGAGTAAACGTTCCTGTTCCGTCTTTTGTTAACCCTCCAGTTGTTCCTTGGATCATCCCTTGAAATGTCGAGGGGTTGTTGTTATTACTTATTGTGAGTGTACCGGCTTCCAAAGTCACCGTGCCAGCTCCAGATAAACCGGCGATCGTTTGATCAAGACCATTGAGATCTAAAGTCGCATTGACTGTGAACGCAGAATTAGGGGAAAAGGAGTTGGCCGCTCCGGCTTGCAAGGTTCCGCCAGAAACGGTTGTTGTTCCACTGTACGTACCACTGCCGCTTAAAGTGAAGACCCCTGTGCCGACCTTGGTCAATGACCCTGTGGTTCCGCTAATCATTCCTGAAAAAATGGACGAGGTATTGCCACTTCCCGTGGTTAAAGTTGCAGATCCCAAGAGAACGCTTCCAGATCCCGATAATTGAGTAATCGATTGATTAAAGCTGTTCAAATCGAGGGTGGAGCTGACTATAAAACCTGTAGATTGAGAGGAAAATGTATTTATAGTATTTGCTCTAAGAATTCCCGATGAAACAGTGGTTGTTCCTAAATAGGAATTCGGTCCACTTAAAATCAGCGTTCCCGGTCCGTCTTTTGTCAAAGAACCTATGCTCGTGATTCCACCAGCCCAAGTTGTCGTAACTAGTACATCAGTTGTAATGGTTGCATTTCCCGTGAGCGTGGTTGTTCTGCTGATGGTAAAACTATTCGTAGCGATTTCTAGCGTTCCATTTCCTAAAGTCACAGATCCACTCGAGGCCCCTAGATTGCTATCGCTTGCAATGATCAAGTTGCCGTCGTTAATGGTTGTTCCACCTGTGTATGTATTTGCTTCTATCAGCGTAGAAAAATCCAGGGTCCCCACCCCAGATTTAATGACTCCGCCACCGCTTCCTCCGCCTGCACCTTGATCGCTTTCAATCACTGATGGGAAAACGAGCGTCCCTGAAATATTGAGCTCAAGGGTTCCTCCTGACATAAGAAAAATATCTTGTCCTATGCCACTTCCAGGATGTCCATTAGGTGTACCTGCAGTGCCTCCTATGGCAGTGTTCCCCGAAAAGCTTGGATCTACTAGAATTGCAGATGAAGTGTTGTAAATAAAAAGGGCCCCACCTAATCCAGCACCACCACCACCTCCTCCTGCAGTGTGAGCAGAATTCCAACCGCCGCTATTACCACCTCCAAACCCTGCAACCGTGGAACTGGTAGAAGCGCCTGCACCACCTCCGAATCCTCCGGAGAGCACACCGCTGACAGCTCCACCTAGGCCTCCTCCCCCACCTCCAAACCCTCCCCCTCCACAACGATTCCCAAAGGCCGACTCCTGGAAAGCGGCGCCACCGCCCCCACCTCCAAATCCTCCATTGGATGCGGGGCCAGACCTACCCCCATTATCCCCACCGCCACCGCCACCGCCATCTCCACCATTCCCTCCTGAGCAATAAGCAGTACCCCCACCGCCACCGCCAATCCCACCATCTCCTCCTGGGCATCCTCCCGCGCCCCCATTAGGCCCTCCACCACTTGGAAGTCCAAATGATGGATTATCGCCACCATTTCCAATAAATCCTCCTCCACCTGCCCCTGCTTCAACAGCCGCAACAGGAGAATCTGATGCATTTCCTCCATTTCCTTGTAAGCCCCCTCCCCCTCCAAAAGTCATTATACCACCATTATACATGGCGGTTCCATCACCTCCATTTCCAAAAATCCCTCCGCCACCTCCCAGTCCAACACTATAGTATGGAGAAGAAGGTGTTCCGTGACCTCCAATACCCCCATGGGCAGTATTTGAATTGAAGCTTACATTATCTAAAGTAATTGTCGCCCCAGGTGGAACAAAAACAGCGCCTCCGAGCCCTGCTCCGCCTCCCCCTGCGAGCGGTGAATTTTGACTCCCGGAGCCGCCAGTCACTTGAGCATTGTTAATGGTCATGTTGGAGATATTGATCGAACTTAAAGTCGTTCCGGGGTCGTAGAAGAAAAAAGCACGATAGCTGCCATTGGCATTAAGAACTTGAGGTATCGCAGGGCCGACAATAGTTGTCTGATTCGTAATAATAGGCAAAGAGCTTTGAAGTATAATAACCCCTAGGCCAGAATTGATGTTAATGGTATTCGATCCCCCCGCAGTATTTGAGTCCAGGATGGCTTGGCGAAGTGAGCCGGCTCCTGAATCACTATTGTTGTCCACTGTGAATGTGGCGCTAAATAATGAAAAAGTAAAAAAAGAAGAGAAAAATAAGATTAATGTTTTCGACACACAACCCCTCAAGACAGCTGTATAACAATTTTTATATTACAATTAAAGCTAAAATTTCAATAGAGGTTGGGGGTTTGAAATCATCGGAAAGAGTGGGATTTGAACCCACGGTACCCCTTAACGGAGTACGCGTCCTTAGCAGGGACGTGCCTTCGGCCACTCAGCCATCTTTCCATCTAGGAGGAGATATGTTAACGTCCTGCTTTGAATTAAGCAAGTCCGCCTAAATATTTATCAAAAATTTCTAGCCAATTTTCGCGATCTTTCATGCGTATCTCCTCGGCCGTGTCTACCGACACTGTCCTCGTCGTCTTGCATGAAATCTCATCGAAAATTGGCTAGAAATTTTTGATAAATATTTAGGCGGACTTGCTTAGTCAATGAACTGAGAACGGGTCATCCGCTGACCATTGAGGGCATTCCAATGGCTGGTATGGATCGAGCCGTCTGGATTTTGAACGATGATGCTGTGAACGGGAAGGTAAATATCAGTCATTTTTCGAATTGCAAAATTTTGACCGAAGGCGGCGCGGGCGATTTTTTCAATTTGCGAGGGGGAAAATCGTTTGTGCAGGCGGATGGCGTCTTTATACGGTTTTGTGACGAGACGTTCATCGACCTGCGTTTCAGGAGACATCCGAAGTCGAGGATTTTGAAAGTGAAGACGGTAGTGGTTGCCAGCTTGGATAATCAGCTGTTTTTTACGGCAGCTATCGATCCATCCATCCAAAATCTCATGCTCGACATTGAGCGCTTTGCTGAGCCCCTCGCGGTCAAGGGCGCCTCCTTTACGAGCCAGTAAATTGAGGATTTTAAATTCTTGCGGTGTGGCACCGGCTTCAATGCAGTCACCAAGACCGTGGGTTTTTTCCCAGTTCTTTGTGCTGGTGACCATTTCCCCGTCGGTCATGTCCCATAAAATCACGCTTTCTTTTGTTTTTTCATCAGATAATGTGTATTTAACTTCCATCAAGAGATAGGGGTAAAACTCCAGGAGAGGGTCGAGGTATCGATGTCTACTATCTTTGAGGAGCTCCCGCCTGTGCTGTTCCATGATTTGATTGGCGTTATACCGGAGCTCCAGGGTAGGAAAATGCCCCAAATCCAAGACTTCTGCAACTTTTGTTTTCACCTGAGGGTGGTTGTTGGAGACAATCCATACGCCATACCCTCCGGCGACTAAAGCAAGTAGTGTAGCCAACATTCTCATGATCTTTATTTTAGAGATATAACAGAGGAGCTTTCAAAAGTCTATACCTCTTCCAGCTGAATGGCAACCATTAGGACTGAGTTGAAAGACTTATCCTACAAGGCTTTTTAACTCCCTCATCTACAGGCTGATAAGCTCATTGTTCAAGTTATTAACAGAATATTTATAATTTAATGTTGATTTTTTAATAAAAATTATATATAATTAGTATTATATATTTATAAGGTTCTATGTTTATAAGCAATAACTTTTCCAGTTTTGTTATGGGTTTTTCGGTCGCCTCACTCTCCACATACAAGGCTGTGAATTACATTGCAGATCACGGAGTCTTCGAAATAGCAAACATCTGTTTAACTCATCCTAATATTATCCCCGCATTAATAGAAAAAGTTCAGCTTTCTGATAAAGTATTGATTCTGTGTTTGAATTTGTTTTATAATACAAGGTTTGGTCTATGTTTGCTTTTGCTTTATATCAGAAGAAAACAAAAAATGAGCGATATTTCTGCACAGTTTGGAAAGCGTGTCACACTATGGTCTACTTCTCCATGTGATCACAATAGAGCGTTATTTGCCGGAAGAACTATTTGCCTTTTTAAGCATTATCTATTTAACTCTCGCCCGGTTGTAGCAATCACTCCAAGCAATTTGGATGACCTAGAGAAAAAAATCGAGGAGGTTCATGCTCAAGGCAAGGAAATCGATAATATAATCTTTCACGGTCACTCATCACCTCTTAGCATGAGACTAACTAATTTTATTATTAAAGTTCCTGATCATCCTGACTTTGACACCAACAATTATTTTCTTTCCAGATACAACAGCATTCCAAAGGCTGACGAATTTGAATCTTTCGAAAGATTTGTCGACATAATCAAAAAAACGTTGATCCCTGGAGGAAGGGTATTTTTGAGAGGGTGTTGTACGGCTGTTGAGACAGAGCATCCCGAGAAAAATCTTACTTCTGCTTTAGCGAAGCGCCTGCCGCAATATCGTGTGAGTGGAACAACAAGGTATGTATATCCACTTCAGGATATCATTGATATGACTGACGATTCAGATGTCCTACTAGGATCAGATGTCCTACTAGGAGATGTGTTCAAAGAAATACAAAATGCCCAGTAATAGACCTCTTGCGTAACTAAGGGTTCGTCGATTTTCTGGTTCTTTTGAGCGATTTTCAATTCTTTTTGCAGGGTTAATATACGAAGTTGATATTAACCCTGCAAAAAGAATTAAAAATCGGCCAAAATAATCCAGAAAATCGACAGAACCTTAGTTACGCAAGAGGTCTAATATTCAAAGGAGCTCTATTTGTTCATGGAAATAAGCATGAAGCTCAGATGAGTGTGCTGCTAGGTAGGTTATGAGAGGATGAGTCACCCGAAGGATTTCTTCTTGAACGTTTAAGCCTTCTTTTTCTTGAAATCGTCCAATATCAATGTGGATGGCACTTTCTTCGAGCCAGCCATAGTTGTCGTTATCCATGTTATCAAGATCTGTCAGGTTATGGCGGCACCGTTTTTCAATCATATGGATCAGCTCGCGTATCATGTGCTTGCATGTGTCGTGCTTTTCAAGGGAGAGTGCTTTTTTAAAAGCAGGCAGAAAAGAGACTGCTTTTTTTTGGACGATAAATGCGATGGAATCAAGGGGAAGATTATAATGAGAGCCTAGAGAATCAATAAGGTGGGCTTTTTGATGGAGATGAGACGTCGGTCTTAGGTGGACGTAGAGGAGTGCTGTTTCTTTTGGTAGAAGCTGAGCTGCGAGAAAGAAACTGTGGAAGGAAAGCTGGAGCCGTTTGAGGTTATACTCTTTAACGGCCCTGCGAGAGGTTGACATGAGGTACCCCAAAGGGTGATGAGTCCATGGAAAGCGTCGGAGATGGGAGGGGTATCGATAAAACTTGATCACTGTTTGCCGGTCTTCGCTTTCAAAGACAAACGATTGGGCTCCTTTTCCAAGGTAATAAAACGGCTTAGAAAAGATCTCTTTCGGAAAGGTCATGGGGGGATTATGCTCTGGTAGAGAAGGGATCGGCGCTTCGATGATATGCAGGCAAAATCCTTTATTTGCCTTCCATAGACATCTGTCAAGGATGCTCACAAGTGCGATAAAGAGGACTAATGGGAGGAGTTTCTTACTCTTTGATACGAATCCGGGCATAATCAAAGGCTCCTTTAGGAGATCCTTCCGGGCAGGTTAAATGGTCTTTAATCATAAAGGAAGTTTTCCAATGGTAGATGGGGGTGAGCGGCATTTCTTCAAGAAGAAGAGCTTCGGCGGCTTTAAGGGTTTCAGCCCGTTTTTGAGGCGTCTTGTCATAAGCAGATTCATCCAAAAGACGAATATAATCGGGATGCTCCCAGCCAGGATAATTTTTGGCATTTGTCTTGAATTTAAACCGCTCAAAAATGTTCATGGGATCGTTGTATTGCGCCATCCAAAAGGCATGCGCCAGATCGTAGGAGCGGTTTTTTAATCGGTCGAGAAGGACCTGGTGCTCGCAGCTCTGGAGATTGACGCGCACGCCAAGGCCGCTCATCCACTGCTCTTGCAAGACTTGAACCAATTTATGGTTGACCTCGGAGTAGGTGTAGTCTAGTGTCAGAGATGGGAATTGATTTAACGTGATGCCGAGCTCTTCAAGTCCTTTTTTCAAATGATGCTTCGCTCGTGGAAGATCGAAATCCTGAAACAGGGCTGAAGGTTCTAGAGAGCTAAGAATCGGATGGATGAGCCGCGTAGCGGCTTCTTCACCAAGCTGGGTGATATTTTGAACGATTTGAGAGCGGTTAATGGAATAGGCAAACGCTTTTCGAATATGGGGATTGTTAAAAGGGAATCGATTGACGTTGAAGCAGACGATGGTCGTTCCTGGAGTGGACTCAGTTTTAAGAAGGCCCTGCTTGAAGTAATGGATAAGAGCATCTGTGGGAAGTGGGGAAAGGCCTCGTCCAATGATATCGAGCTCTCCGTTTTCATACAGAGTCAAGGCTGTATTTTCATCTCCAATCATGCTCACGGTAATCTGGTCTAAATGAATATAAGGGGCCTCCCAATAGTGGTTGTTTTTTTCAAAGATGAGTTCTCGATGATGGGTCCACGATTTTAATTGAAAGGGGCCGTTGGATATAAAATGGGGAGAAGCGTCATGCATCCAATTGGGATAGTCTTGATCCATTTGGTGATGGACGGGGAAAAAGACGCAAAAGGAGATCAGATCGAGAAAATAGGGAGTGGGTCTCTCAAGTTGAACGACGAATGTAAAATCATCTTTTGAATAAATTCCCAGAGCATCGATGGGGAGCTCTCCTTTTTTTACTTTTTCACCATTTTTAATGGGGTAAAGAAGGGGAGCATTAGCAGCTCCAAATTGCGGGGAGATGATTTTTTTCCAGGCCCATTCGAAGTCTTGTGCTGTGACATAAGATCCGTCAGACCAGCGGGCTTTTCTTAAATGGAAGGTGTATGTGAGTCGATCGTCGGAGATTTCAATGGAGCGGGCTTGTGCAGGAGTGACAGTTCCATCTGGATTGAGGCGCACAAGCCCTTCATAGAGCAAATATTGCATGGATGACCCAATCAGCTCGCTCCCTTTCCGAGGATCAAGCGTCGCAGGCTCGCGGCTGATATTCATCCGGAGCGTATGAGGTGGTTTAGAAGGAGGCTGAGAATGGCATCCCATTAAGCATAGAATATAGACAAACCACTTCCATCGGCTTTTCATCAGTCTTTCATGCTTTTCATAGAGAGGAGGAACTCGATATTATTATTGCTCTTTTTAAGCCGGTTTAAGAAAACATTCATTGCATCCTGCGGCGACAGATCATTCAAAACTGCACGTAAGTGGTAAATGCTTTCGAGCTCATCAGGATGGAGAAGAAGTTCTTCCTTACGGGTTCCGCTTTTATTGGGGTCGACAGCGGGCCATGTCCGTCTTTCGGCAAGGCGCCTGTCAAGGACGATTTCCGAATTGCCGGTTCCTTTGAACTCTTCAAAAATCACCTCATCCATGCGAGAGCCTGTGTCGATAAGAGCGGTGGCTATAATCGTGAGAGAGCCTCCCTCCTCGACATTCCGGGCTGCTCCAAAAAACCGCTTAGGCTTATGAAGGGCGTTTGCATCGATACCCCCCGTTAAGATTTTTCCTGAATGGGGCTGAACGGTGTTGTAGGCGCGGGCAAGGCGGGTGAGAGAGTCCAGCAAAATCACGACGTCATGATGGTATTCAACAAGCCGGCGGGCTTTCTCAATTGCCATTTCTGCAATTTGAACGTGCCGCTCTGGGGGTTCATCAAAGGTCGAAGAGACGACTTCTCCTTTGACGCTTCGTATCATGTCGGTGACTTCTTCAGGCCGTTCATCGATCAGAAGGACAATCAACACGACTTTAGGATTATTGGTGGCAATGGCATTGGCGATGTTTTGTAAAATGACAGTTTTCCCTGAACGTGGAGGGGCAACAATAAGACCGCGCTGCCCCATTCCAATAGGAGATACGAGGTCGAGAACGCGCGTTGTGAGCTTTTCTTTTGTGGTTTCCATCACGAGTCGTCGATTCGGATAGAGAGGCGTTAAGTTTTCAAACAAAATCCGATCTCGGGCTACCTCTGGAGGTTCGTTGTTAATTTTATCGACTTTGAGAAGGGCAAAGTATTTTTCTTTTTCTTTAGGAGATCGAATAGGTCCGTAGACGGTATCTCCTTTCTTAAGATCAAAACGTCGAATTTGAGCAGGAGAGACGTAAATATCTTCTGCAGAAGGCAGATAGTTATAATTCGGGGATCGAAGAAACCCAAATCCGTCGGGAAGGACTTCTAGAACTCCTTCTCCAACTAAGATTTCTGTGGGATGCTCTGACTTGGCTTTGACGATTTCAAAAACGATTTGGGACTTTGTCAGAGACCCTAGATGTTTAAGTCCCATATCGCGAGCAACAAGATTGAGTTGATCGATATTCATCCGCTGAAGGTCAGCGATTTTTGTGATCTGCTCTTGCCCAGTTACTGGTCTCATTTCTTGGCCTGGTGGAGATAAGACAGGCTCCATCTCAGGTGAGGAAGACTCCGAGGTTGTCGAAGTTGGATCATCGGGTTTCATTCATGCTCCTTTAATAAGTTTGGGGATAAGGAGGGCAACTTCTGCTTTTAAAGCAGCGAGATCTCCCTGGTTTGTAATCACGTAGTCTGCTTGCGCCTCTTTTGTAGATTGAGAGAGCTGAAAGCGGGATCGCCGGTCGAACTCTTCAGTACTAGAAGCTCTTTTTCTGGCAATTGCTGGATCGGTAACGACAGCGACCACCATATCAAAGTCATCTCGCATATGGGCTTCATCTAGCAAGGGTACCTCGGCAACAAAAAATCGGTATGACTCATTTTTAGAGACCGTTTCAAAGAGTCGATTGATTTCTTGTCGAACAACAGGATGTAAAATAGCTTCTAAAGCTTGAAGCTTTGATGGGTTTGAAAACACAATATTTGAAATCTTTTTTCTACTGATTTGGTTTCCGGTGAGGACTTCTGGTCCTAGAAGTTTAATGACTTGCTCTCCGCATGAAGTCTTAGGCGATAAGAGGCGGTGCACAACTGCATCCGCATCAACGACATAAGCTCCATATTCTTGTAGCAATCGACAAACAGTCGATTTGCCGCTCGAAATAATGCCCGTAACAGCAATTTTTCTCAAGACTAACATTCTCCCCAATTTTTCCCAACAGAAATGTGAACTTCGAGGGGAACTTTCAGCTTCATCACATGTTCCATGCGGTGTTTGACTTCTTTTGCAAGGGTATGGATATGGTCATCGGTTGTTTCAAATAATAATTCGTCATGAATTTGAAGGAGCATGAATCCAAGATGGGAGTGGCTGAGCAGCAGCCCATCGATTTCAATCATGGCAATCTTAATGAGGTCTGCTGCAGTTCCTTGGAGGGGGGTGTTAATGGCAAGCCGCTCAGCTGCTGATCGAAGCGCTCCATTTTTGCTGGAAATCTCCGGAATAGGACGTTGCCGCCCTGTCATTGTCACTGCCCGTCCTGTTTTACGGACCGATTCTTTGCAGAATTCTAAAAATTCCTTTACGCGCTTATACCTCTCAAAATAGGCATCGATAAACTGAGAGGCTTCTTTATAGGCGATGCCTAGACCTTGGGAAAGACCGAAAGCCTGCTGTCCATAGAGAATCCCGAAGTTGACGGCTTTGGCCCTTTGACGCATCTCATCGGTCACCTCTTTGAGAGGAATGTCGAAGACAAGTGATGCTGTAAAAGCATGGATGTCCTCTCCTGCATTGAAGGCTTTAAGAAGAATGGGGTCTTCGCTTAAATGAGCTAAAAGGCGGAGTTCAATTTGAGAGTAGTCTGCAGAAAGAAAACTCCATCCACGAAGCTCAGGTTTGAAGGCGGTTCGAATTTTTTTCCCTTCCTGCGATCGGACAGGGATATTTTGAAGATTAGGATCTTTGCAAGAAAGCCTCCCTGTCGCCGTCACCGACTGATTAAATGTAGTGTGGATGCGGCCTGTCACAGGATGAATTTCTTCTGGGAGAGAGTCGACATAGGTTGAACGTAATTTCTCAAGAGTCCGATATTCAAGAATTTGCTTAGCAATAGGCGCGGCCTCTTGGAGTTCTTCGAGCACGTCAGCGTTTGTCGAATAACCCGTGGCGGTTTTTTTGGGAGGAGAGATCCCCATCTTGTCAAAAAGAATAGCGCTCAGCTGTTTTGGTGAATTGATATTAAACTCCTCTCCTGCCAAACCATAAATCTTTTGCTCCAGGCGGTGAAGTGCGCTCGCAAGTTCTTTAGACATTTCTTTGAGCTCGTCTCGATCGACATAAATTCCTCGGCGCTCCATCCGCAAGAGGACGGGAATGAGAGGGAGTTCAATCGTTTTTAGAACAGATTCTACCCCTTGTTTTTCGAGCTCTTTTTCAAAGAGTGCCCGAAGTCGAATCGTGTAGTCGACATCCTGACAGCAGTAATCTGTGATTTGATCGAGGGGAACATCAGCCATCGATTTCTGGTTTTTCCCTTTGCCAATGAGAGCTTCGATTGGAGTTTTAACAACATGAAATTTTTCTAGCGTCAGAGTATCTAAATTATGGCGTGGGTTTTGAGGCGTTAAAAGATAGGAGGCTAAAATCGTGTCGAAGGAAATCCGAGGCAGGGGAAGGGCTGCATTGGCAAGAGTGTGGAGGTCGTATTTAATGTTATGGCCAAAGAAAGATTTTTTTGGGTCATCTAAGAGATTTCGCAAAGTTTCTAAGGCAAGCTTTTTTGGAAGGGGCCCATTCAAGGGAATATACCAAGCGGTCTCTGGATGGATCCCAAGCCCAATTCCAACAAGTTCTGCGCACATGGGGCGGATATCGGTTGTTTCGACATCCAGGCAGAGATCTCGCTCTTCTTTAAGGGTTTCGTATAGAGCGTGGAGCTCTCCTTCTGTTTGCACGAGGCGGTAGTTGTGGGAGGCTGCCTGTTTTTTCTCTTGGCTTAGAGGAAGCGCTTTTTCATCCATCTCCTTTAGTAAAGAGAGGAAATGCATCTCATGGTAGAACTGCTTGAGCTCTTCTAACCGCGGATGTTTGATATGAAAGAACATCTCTTCCTTTGGAAAATCGATATTCAAGTGAAGGGTGGCAAGCTTTCGGCTTAAAAGGGCGATTTCTTTTTGCTCGCGGAGCACGTTTTGTTTTTTTTCTCCAGGGACCTTATCGGGGTGGGCCAAAATGGTGTCAAGATCGCCGAATTGCTGGAGAAGGGCGACGGCGGTTTTAGGACCAAACCCCTCAAGGCCGGGGATATTGTCTGAAGCGTCGCCCACCATTGCAAGATAATCAATCATCTGCTCAGGGGTGACTCCAAAGAGCTCTTTCACTTTTTCAGCATCGATTTCAAGGTTGTCTTTACTGGGGTTGATAAGGTGGATTCTATCGCAGACGAGTTGGCATAAGTCTTTGTCGCTGCTGCAGAGCTTCACTTTGATTTTCTGTTTGTCTGCCCATACAGCGATGCTTCCGATCGTATCATCCGCTTCCACCCCCGGCACAGAAAGGAGCGGGATGCCGGCAAGTTCGCACCAGTGGGAAGCTTTTTCGAGTTGGGGAAACAGATCTTCGGGCATTCCCTTCCGATGGATTTTATAATCTGCAAAAAGATCTAGCCGGCTTTTTTTGTTATTAGGCCCATCAAAGACCGCAACCAAAAAATCGGGAGAAAAATCGGCAATGATCTTATAGACCGATCGAATAAATCCAAAAAGGGCATTTGTCGACTCACCCTTCGGATTTGTCATCGGTTGAATGGCGTAATAAGCCCTGAAAAGAAAGTTAAGGGAGTCAATGATGAAAAGTTGTTTCATCCTGAAGGTTGGTAGTAATATAAAAATTTGCCGCTGAGCTCGCTCATATCGGAGCTTCCAAGTCCAAGAGCGCCTCGAAATGCTTTCATTGGGGCAATTGTTTGCGCGAGGTTGCTAAAGAAGGGATGCGGGGGAGTCAGCTGAACCACTTGATAATGTTCTTTATCATCAATTTTGGCTGCAGAGGCAAGCATTTGAACAGCTTCGCTATAGTCGCTATGCCCACTGTCAACATAACCCAGTTTTTCGGCTTCTTGCGCGATAAACACATGGGCTCCGTACTCATTGATGAGCTTATCTTTTGTCAACATGGGACGGGCAGCCGCCACAATAGAAACAAACCGATCATACAGAGCTGCCATGATCGGTTGTAAAGGGGCTCCTTCATCAGGCGTCCAGGGACGAAACGGGTTTAAACTATCTTTGTCTTTTCCTTGTGTCAAGGTCAAAGCGGCAACTCCATATTTTGTCATGGCGTCGGCAAAGTTAAAATTAGGCCCCATTCGGACGCCGACAGATCCTATAATACTTGAAGGGCTTGCAAAGATTTTGTCCGCTGCACAAGCAATATACATCCCTCCGGAGGCGCAAAGGCCATCGACATAGGCGTGGATTGGGATGTTGTATTTTTGTTTATAGGCCATTAAGATCCGGTAGATTGTATCTGCGTCTGATGCAGCGCCGCCAGGCGTGTCTAAATGCAGGAGGACCCCTTTGACGCGACCTCCCTTTAGAAAATCTTCTTGTGAGTCGAGAAGCACATTGATCATCTTCTCGCTTGTCAGATCTCCTATCCCAATGACCCCATGAAAATCAAGTCGAAGAAGAGCCGGCGCGCTGGCTGGCAGCATCATCCGGTTTCCAGCGGCATCTGGCATGATAAGAGTTTCTGGTTTGGGAGGGAGAAAATTAGGCCCTGTGATAACAGCTAGCCCAATCCCTACAATCCCAAAACCTAAGGCAACGCCTAGAATGATCGCAACCGATTTACAAAACGACCGAACTGCTCCCCCAAAGATCGATTCGCGAGTGAATTCCATACCTTGCCTTTTGTTGATTAAACCTATCTTAGAAGGTTATCTATAAATCATCAACACCCACAATTTAAGAAATGGAAATCCATGTTGCTACAATTGGCACGCCATTACTGGAAGTGATTCGAAGATACTTTCTGTCTGAAATTGATTTTCCATCAGCAGGGCGCTCATAGCCATAGAGCAGTTCAAATGCAGCATCCCGAACTTCATCTAATTCCCTTTGAACCAGTTGGTCTAAGGAGGTGATCTTGGAAGATATCTTCGCTAGATAAGCTTTAGCCAGTGGGCGTAAAGCTTGGTTGGAGCAAATAATTTTATAGATGTGTGTAGTTGCTTTGTCTGTACCTTTGTCTGGCTTTTCTACATCAAAATTTTTCAATCCTATATCGAGCTGTTGATCAAGATTTTCTAGTTTTTCATTAAGCTGTTGTTCATTCATCCGTTTTTTAGGATCGAATCCTTTGCTTAATTCTTCGCGAAGTAACCTTCTTTTTTCATGAGCGACAGCTCGAAGGCCAGAAGAGATTCCTGCAAAACAGATATGTACATCTCTTAATCGCTCCTCATATTCTACTGTGAGCACTTGTGTGGAACGGTTGGATAAGAGCAACGCCGTCATTCCTGCGCCTGCCAAACCGGCCGCCGCAATAGGCCCATGTTTAGAAAGAAATTTCAAGGCAGCTCCTGCGAGTGCTAAAGCGGCCAATCCCGCGGTAACGATGTAAGGATTACGTGTAGTTGTGGTCACGTATTTTTGTACATGGGTTGAGAATTGGGAGGCTACTGTTCCATTAAAATCATCAATGATTGCTTGAAACCTTGAGACGATTCCCAAATTAACTGCTGTGGCCATAAGAAACCTCCTTTGCGCTTTCAAAAAGAGAATTATGGGGAATCATCTCTTTTGGCACAATTTTTTTACCTGGAAATTCAACTGATTTCTTGTTAAGCTCTTCCTCCTGGACTCATATTAAGGAATCCATGGCTTTATGATGGGCACGCTGCCATCCGTATCGATAGCAAGATATGTTTTATCTGAAATCGGTTTTCCATCAGCAGGGCGCTCATAGCCATAGAGCAGTTCAAATGCAGCATTCTTCAGTTGGGTTATTTCATACTGAACCAGTGGGTCTGAGAAACGGGATATCGAAGATGTTTTTTCTAAATAAGCTGCAGCAAGTGGACATAAATTTTTATTGGTTTTGGTTAGTTGGTTAAAACGCCTAATTTCTAGAGTTGTGCCAGCCTCTTCCGCTCCTTCGTTAAATTTTTCTAATCTCGTAGCTAGACTTGTCTTAAGATCTTCTAATGTTTTACCAGTGACTTCTTTTTGAAGTGCTTCACATAACAGTTCCCTTTTTGCACGTGCAATTGTTCGAAGGTTATCAGAAATACCTCCGAAACAATTGCATATATCCCTTATTCGTCCTATGTATTCTTTCGTGACTCTGTGCTGAGGGCGGTTGGATAAGAGCAGAGCTGTGAATCCTGCGCCTGCTAAAGCAGCTGCCGCCAGGGGTCCATGTTTAGAAAAAAGTTTCCATGCAGCTACTGCAGTTGCTAAAGCGGTCAGTCCTGCTGCAAAGATGTAATAGTTACGTGTGTTAATAGTTTTATAGTTTTGCACAGGGGTCAAAAACTTGTTTGTCACTGTTTCATCAAAGTCTTGAACAATGTTTTGAAATCTTTGGACAAAACTCATAAAGAGTCTCCTTTGTACTTTTAAAGAAGAAAATTGTAGAGGACCATTTCGTTTAGATCCACTCTTTTTTTAATTGGAAATTCAACCGATTCCTTGTTAAACTTTCTCTCATGGACTCAAAGTATTTTTGGATCATTGAAGCTTTGATAGGGATTGCTATCCTGATTGTCGTTCAATATGGGGTTAGAGTTGCGCTCTCTCGGATTGAGAGGCAAGCCTTGCAATCTCGGAAGGGATGGCGGTTACACGTGGGGAAAATTTTTCGTCCTCCGCTCACAACGCTTTTGTGGGTTTTAGGAGCTCTTTATTTAATAGACTTGGTTGGAGAGCATATTGGCTTTTCGATTGCGGTCAAATACCTAGATGCCTTTCGAAAAACGGCTATAGTTGGTTGCAGCGCTTGGATGCTTTATCGGTGGAAAGATGTCATTGAACAAATTTTTTTGGCGCATCCATTCAAGAAAGTTGATGTGACGACGGTTCAAATGATTGGCCGCCTTGCCACTCTGGCAGTCGGTATTCTTACAGCCTTAATTATTCTTCAAATTTTTGGGGTTAATATCGGCCCCCTAGTTGCCTTTGGAAGCATTGGAGCGGCATCGCTTGGGTTTGCTGGGAAAGATGTGATGGCCAATTTTTGTAGTGGGATTATGCTCCAGGTTACACGCCCTTTTGTGATTGGAGATTTCATCTGTCTGCCCGAAAAAAATCTTGAAGGGTATGTGGAAGAAATTGGGTGGTTTCGCATTTCCCTTCGCGACAAACAAAAAAGGGCTGTTTATCTTCCGAACAATTTTCTTGCGATCATGCTTGTTGTAAATGCCTCCCGCATGACACATCGGCAGATTAAGCAATCTTTAAAAATTGGGTTTAAAGATTTAAGCAAGGTCTCAGAAATTGTCAATCAAATGAGAAAGCATTTAGAAAAATGTCCTCAAATCGATACCCATTGCCCTTTGCATGTGTTCCTAAAGTCATTTGGGGACTATGCATGTGAAATTGAAGTGGAGGCCTACTCCACAGTCATTGACCAAGATGCCTTCAACCGTCTTCAGCACACTCTTCTTTTAGAGTTTCAAGGAATTTTCCAAGAAAAGGGGGTTCAATTACCGCTTCCTATCATGTGTTGGACTGAAAGCTCTTAGAGACTGTCTACGGATTCAGTTTCGGTCGATTTTTGGGTCTGGTTCAAATTCTTCATAGAGCAGGTAACACTTTTTTCGCCTTTTACCAGGAGAATGGCACAAAAAGTGTTACCCCACTTTGAACCAGACCCAAAAATCGACGAAACCTGAATCCGTAGACAGTCTCTTAACTCTTATCCGTTGAGCTGAGGGCGAGTTTTTTGAATTGAAAGAGCTCGTAGAGTCCAAGGAGGGCAAGGATGATAAAGACGTAGAAAAATAGAGGGGAAACAGGGTACCCGAGGGTTACCGCAACGAGGACTAAAAATTGAAGTGCTGTTGCTATTTTTCCCCACCGAATCGATCGGAACTGGTAGGTTTGCCATAAGCCTGAAAGGCTTAAATACAAGCCAAACAAACAAAGGGCAAAATCTCGTGAAACCATCGTCAGTGCTTGCCAGAGCTCTATTCTTTGTTCAGCGAATAAAACGCCTAATGTAAAAAAGACAAAGAATTTATCCATTGCCGGGTCTAAAACAGCTCCAAAGCGGGAGGTCGTTTTAGATCGGCGCGCCACATAGCCATCAATGCTATCTGTCAACATGGCAAGGAGAATGGACATAAGCCGAAATGTAGGGCTTTCCAATAAAAAAATAAAAGCTAGAGGTGCCCTCAGAAGGGACAAACTGTTGGACAGGTTGATCATGACTTTTGTAGGTTTTCCACAGCTGCTTTTTTCCTTCGCTTATACCAAAGAAGAGTAATTACCGTCACACCGAAAGCTAAAAAAATCGTTAGGTTGATGATCTTTAGATGATCCAGTAAAGATTGAAAATTTTTCCCTAAGGTAAAAAAAAGATAGAAAGAAACAGAGCTCCAGGTAAAAGAAGCTGGTAAATCCCATAGGGCAAATTTATAAAAAGGGATGCGGCTCATTCCTGAGGACATAAAAATGCAATTTCGGATTCCGAAGGGGATGAAACGACCTAGCATGAGCGTCCACGCCCCATATTTGCGGTAAAACTGTTCAATACGTGACATTCGAGAGGGTGGAAAAAGCTTTTGAAACCACTTGAGCCGATGCAGTTGCTGACCTACTAACCGACCAAACCAATAAGCGATCCAGGCTGAAAAATAACAACCCAAAAAGATCGCTAAATAGAGATGCCATACTTGCTCTGGGATTAAGGTCGCTGCAAGAAATGCAGCGCCAACAACAAGGATATCTACGCTAATGGGGATATTAAATCCCGCAAGCAGAATAGCTCCAAATATCAACCAATGGGCATGCTGCGCGTGCTGTACGATCCAATCGATGAGACCTTCCATAGTCTCTATTTTACCGGTCTGACTGGTTAATAGGGGAGATAATTATTTTTTGAGAGATCTGATAAATCATTTACATTTCAATCAGATTATTATAAATATAAATTATGAATAAAAAATATTTGTTAATATCTGTTGTTGTAGGACTTATTTTAATTACAACAGCTATTTTAAAATGGGTGTTTCCTTCACCGCGAGATCCTATATTGTATTTTATTGTGGGGGCTGCTGAAGCTGCCTTTGGTGCTATTTTAATCGTCTGCCGCAGGTCATGGAGGGTTTGGGCTCTTTTTACATTGGTCCTTTCCCTTGGGGCTGGATTTTCGCTTTATACGACGATTTTTGAGCTTCCCTGTTCTTGCTTTGGGGCAGCCTTTGAGTTTCCTCGAGGGGTGCCGCTGAGCTTAAATGGGCTAATGTTTGCAGCGGCCTGGAGGGTTTTAGGCAGTTATCCATCTCATCCTATAGAGCTTAGAAGAATAATTTTGTTTTTTTCTGTTTTTTGCGTGACCGGGTTTGTTATTGCAGGGATTTATTACGGTATAACTTGACTGATTAATTATTTTTAATATATTCCTATTTTTTGGAGGGGTTATGAAGAAAAATCGGTCATTAGAGGCAAATCTACAGGCAGCTAAAACCGCTGTTCACGAAATGATACGTCATTGGCATCATTGGAAAGAAGCGCGAGAGATGGAGACCAAAACAGAGGCGATTGCGGCCTACGCTGCTGCATTTACAAACTGTAAAGTCTATATTGAAAATTATCTCAAGCATATCTATCCAAACGAGCAGAAAGTGCCGATGAAGATCTCTCAAGATATTCGGAAGATCGTTGGTGAGATGGATGTAATTGAAAAGACAAATGCAAAAAAGCTAAACCAAGCAATTCAAGGGATAGAGCAGCTCAGCCGAGATGCGGCCTAGGTTCTTTTTCCGTTTGTTCTGCCTGGGAAGACGGTTCTGCAGTGAGTTGATGGAATTGCTTCCCGAGAGAGCGGGTAGCGGCAACCCAGCCTCCAATGGCTATTAGAAGAAGGATGGCGACGATCGGGGTGCTTCCTACAATGGTTCCAAAAGCAATCAAAAGAAACTGATACATCAAAGCACCGCCTGATTTTCCAAGGCGTGATCCAACCCCGTCAATAGCAGCTTTTCCTTTGAGCTTGGCTTCTTGGGAAAGAGGGATAAATGCCAGTTCTTTTGTGGCATCAACAAGACTATATTTTGTTCCACGCAGGACGCAGTTTTGAAGCGATCCAAGGAAGGCGGCAAGAGCAAGGGGTGTTGTGCCAAAGGAGATGCAGATGCCAATGAGGGATTCCTTAGGAAGAAGAAGCGCTGCAAAGAAGAGAACTCCCGTGAGAAGTGTCAAGATAGGAGAAATGAGGGCGCTTTTTGTCCAGCCAAGAGCTCGAATGGCATATCCTGAGATAAAAAGTGAAATCACGGCAGCAATAAGAGCGATCCAAAAGTTAACGCCTGCCATATAGGTATTAAAATCAGCGGCGGCAGGATAGAGTTGTTTCACTTGATCTTTCCACACGACTTCGGCGAGATTAATGACAATATTATAAGTGACAACCAGAACGGCAATTAACATCAAATAGCGGGATTTAGCAAGGGAAGCAAAACTTTTACGCATGCCCATTTTAATAGGCATTTCTCGGTGCTGTTTTAGAATCGCTTCGGTATAGCCGTGCCCCTGTTTATTCATCCACCAGTAAAGCCCTACGCATAAAGAGCCTGCTCCCACAATGATGATGTTCATGAAGAAGATGGATTGATCCCATGCGGTTGTCCCAAAAGGAATTGAAGGATTAAAACTTTTAGTCGATAGATAGGCAGCGATCGCTCCTGCCAAGATGCCAGAGAGGTTTGTTCCGACCCCAAAAAGGCCATAAAATCGTTTGGCATCTTTAACCGATGTTACATCGTTAGCATATCCCCAAAATAACACGGTCATCATCATGGTGCTCCACATCTCCGCCATTACGTAGAATGTGGTGTATGTCCAGTTTCGAATGAGGGCTACCAGTCCCCGAAAGCCTTGAGGAAGAATCGATTGCAGCCTATCGGCAAAATCGTTTGGATGAAGAGTCTCTCGATTCGGATAAAGGACAAAGGTAAAAAGGATGAAATATCCAATAAATAGCCCCATCATCGCATAAAAAATGGTCCGTCGATTCATCCGATTGGATAAGCGCGTGTAGATAAAAGTCATAAAAATAGCCATGGGTAAAATCGCCCAGACTTTAATGAAAGGAAGAGCTTCAGCTCCTGACTCAGGGGCCGTGATCAAAACAGCGTCTTTAGAGATGCGGAGGAGGTAGTAGTTAAAGCAAATTAAGAAAGAAATGAGAAACATGGGAATGAACTTTGGATATTCCTCCCGGTAGACAGGCCATAAAAAAGCACGCAGGGTGCCAAACGGCTTTGTACTCATGCTCCTCGTGTTGACTACCACTAATTATATGGACTTAAGAGTTAAATTCAAGGAGAGAGTTGGGAGTACGCAGGATGCAGGAAATTATAATAAATATTTGAAACCTTTGCTCACTCGTGCTTATTTCCATTTCTTCACCACAGAGACACAGAGAGGGATGAGATTGCACAGAGGATTTTTTTCCTCTGTGCAATCTCATCCCTCTCTGTGTCTCTGTGGTGAAGAAATGGAAATAAGTCTGAGTCGACAAAAGTTTTCAAAATAAAATTTTTTAGAGGGGATTGTCGGAGAGGGCGTCAACCCCTGGTAGATGCCCTGTTTCGAGGTATTTAAGAGAGGCTCCGCCGCCTGTCGAAAGGTGAGTAAACTTTTCTGTAAGTCCTAGTGCTTGAATGGCTGCAACAGAGTCTCCTCCTCCAATGATTGTGATGGCGTCTAGACCGGCTAAATATTTTGCCAGGGCTTCTGTCCCGCGGGCAAAAGGGGGGAATTCGAAGACACCTAGGGGGCCGTTCCAAAAGAAGGTTGCTCCGTGAGATAGGGGCTTGCTCCAGGCTTGAATTGTCGTGGGGCCGACGTCCATGCCTATCCATCCTGGAGGGATTGAGCCGGGAAGGGTGATGGTTTTATAGGTGGCGTCGCTTCGAAATTGATCTGCAATGACAAGATCTAGAGGAAGATGAACATCGATTTTTTTATCATGGCAAGCTTGAAGGAGGGAGCGGGCTTCATCTAATTGACCGATTTCGACATTCGAAGCGCCTGTCTCCATTCCTTGAGCCTTTAAGAAGGTCAGAGCCATGCCCCCTCCGATGAAAAAAGCATCGACTTGATTGAGGAGGGACCTGAGCATTCCCAGCTTGGAGGAGATTTTTGCCCCTCCGATGATGACAAAGAAGGGGTGCTTCGGATGTTCAAGAAGCGAGCTGAGAAAGCCGAGCTCTTTTTGCATTAGCAATCCCATCGCTGCGCGCCCTGGAAAATAATTTTCGATGACAGCAGTTGAAGAGTGGGGGCGGTGGGCTGTCCCAAAAGCGTCATTGACATAATAGTCAATTCCTTTGGCAAGCTCTTTAGCAAAGTCGGGATCGAGAGAGGGGTTTTCTTCGGCAGGGTAAAAACGGAGGTTCTCAAGGAGAAGCACTTGCCCTCCTTTGAGTTCTTGAATCATTTGGTCGACCTCTTTGCCAACACAGTCAGGTGCAAAGAAGACAGGGGCCGCAATGAGCTGGGAAAGCCTTTTTGCGCAGATTCCAAGGGAGAGATGAACATCTTGCTTAGAGGTAGGGTTGCCAAGATGACTCATCAAAATCAAAGCCGCGCCCGACTGCACGATATGCTGAATGGTGGGAAGCGACTCTCGGATCCGGGTATCGTCGGCAATCGAGCCATCTTTATTCAGCGGCACATTGTAGTCGACCCGCATGAGAACTTTTTTTCCGGCAATGGGAAGATCTTGAATTGTTAGCTTAGTCATAACTGCGAAAAGGGGTTTGCTGCTTGTTCAAATCGATTCCCTTGGCTTCTTTTTTGGAGTTCGACGCGAATCGAAAAGAGTAGGTCTTCATCAAAGTCCATCCGAAGAGACCGTTTAAGGTATTCATCGGGGATGGTATTAAACGGTTGTCCCTTATATTTCCCGAGAGGCCATTTTTTGAGAAGGATCGGTTTTTTAAGACGGGTTAAAATTTGATCGGTGGTTTTAAAATTTTGACTGAGGTACTTGAAAACGCGAATATTGACGGAGACATCGTTCATGGCCCGATGAGCCCCTTCAGCTTCAATATTAAAATGCTGCCGGAGCATTTCAAGGGAATTGGTGGGGCTTTCTCCATAGAGCCTAGCAAGTCTCAGTGTATTAATTGAAATGAGCGCATGAAAGGGGTGGGCAATATTGCACCTTGCTGCGGCTTCGGCAAGGAACGCAAGATCCATTTGAATTCCATGTCCAATGACAACATGAGAATCGATCATATCGATGATTTTAGAAAGGACGTCTTTGATTTTGGGTTTTCCAAGAACCATGTCTGTTGTAATGTGGTGGATAGCAATAGAAGCGTCTGAGATTGAGATTTCAGGGTCAATCAGGGTCTCAAAACTTTCGAGAATTTCAGAAAATGTAAATTTTACAACCGCAATTTCAATAATGCGGTCGGTTTTGGGCTCGAGTCCTGTTGTTTCGCAATCAAGACAGATAAATGTGTCTTTATTAAGAAATCCCATTATTTTTTTAGTAGATGGTTAATTGTTGAGATGAGAGAGTCCCTCGATTTTCCATCTTTGATCGAGTAGCAAAGTGCAGGTATCGTCTGAGCCCGTTTTTTAACCGCTTCTCTTTCATGAGGTTTTAGTGTATCTGATTTTGTGAATATGAGTACAAGAGGTTTTTGGGCCTCAAGCGCCCAACGCATCATCTGAAGGTCATTCTCAGAAAATTCTCTTCGACTATCGACTAAAAGAAGAATGAGTTTTAAAGAAGTGCATTGATTGAAATAATCGTCAATTTTCTCACTCCAGTGAAGCTGCTCTTCTTGAGAGCGTGCAGCATATCCATAGCCTGGAAGGTCAACCAAAATCAGCTGTTTATCGACCTTATAAAAATTTAGTGTGGTTGTTTTCCCTGGAGCAGAAGAGGTGCGGGCAAGGTTTTTATGACGAAGAAGATGATTGATCAGCGATGACTTCCCTACATTAGATCTTCCTACAAGCGCAATTTCATCAAGTGGGATTTGGTTCTCATCTCGGAAGATATGATCGGGCTTTAACATTGAACCTAGGAACTCAGCTGTTTGAAATCGAATTCGTTTCATGTATTCCTATAAATTTCGCAATGTCGAGCAAGATTGTCTTGGCAAAAAGAAATCTCTAAATAAGTGGTTGTTTTTGGAAGGCGCTGCTCGATCCGTTCAGCCCACTCCAGGCAACAGATGCCTCCTGCGTTTAAGTAGTCAGAAAACCCAGCTGCTTCAAACTGTTCATAGTGTTGCAAGCGGTAGAGATCAAAATGAAAGATGGGAAAGATTCCCTCATAGATTTGCAGATAGGTAAAGGTGGGGCTTTGAATGAGGCGTGGAGGGATCTGTGTTAAAAAAGAGATAAATCCTTTTAAGAATGTTGTCTTCCCTGACCCCAAGTCTCCCTTTAAGGCAAGAGTAAGCGGGGAAACGAGGTGTTGAGCCATTTCTTCACCGAACTGAACCATTTTTTCAGGTGAAGAGAGGGTTTGACTAGCTACCGTCACTCGCATCTTCGAGCCATTGATCCAGGTAGGGAGCAAATTCTTCAATCTTTGAAGCAGCTTCAACAAATGAAGAGATTTGACTTTCCTCTAGGTGGGTTTGAATAAATTGAAGAAAGTGGTCTTCAATTTGAAACCGATTTTGATTAGGGACTTCTACGAGATCTAAAGTTTTTAATTGATTTTTGATAAAATCGTCGACGACAGCCTGCTTTGAGTTGAAAAGCTTGCCAGTGACAACAGAAGAAAAGACGATTTTAGTGATAGGCTCTTTTCGTTTGCCAATATAGTTTTTGATAACTTCAGGATCTTCGGAAACCAAAAACCGCTTGACTCGAAGGCCTTCTTGCCGCTCTGTATTCTCAGGACATTTTGAAACCCAATCATAAATGGCATCCTGGGGATTAGGATGTGTGTTATCGCCAAAGACCTTTCCTGTGAAGGGGCAAATATAGATTTTCTTGGTTTGATCGTTAACACTCGGCTGCCCCATCTGGATTTTAATGTCGGTCTCGCGCCAAAGCTTTCCTTCTTTTTCCAATTTTTGCACAAGAGCTTCTTGGCTTTGAAAGATCATTTTCTCTCTTAAAAAAAGAACAGGACGAATGTTAAATTTTTTCTCTAAAAAATAGAGATAAGTCGTAATTAAATCGGCTTTTTTATCTTTTTTTAAAAATTTAATTATCTCATCTCTTAGATGATTCGAAATGACTATATTCGACATGAATATCCGCCTACTCAGGGTTAAGGTGGGCAGAATATCCTAGTGGAGAATAATATTCAAGCTGGATAGAAGATATTTGAAACTTTTGTTGGCTCAGGCTTATTTCCATTTCTTCACCACAGAGACACAGAGAGGGATGAGATTGCACAGAGGATTTTTTTCCTCTGTGCAATCTCATCCCTCTCTGTGCCTCTGTGGTGAAGAAATGGAAATAAGCCTGAGCCAACAAAAGTTTCAAATATTTATTCCAGTTTTCTATGCCCTGAAGACGGCTGAAAAGAGTTGTTTTTACTTTGAACTCTATGGTACTATTCTTCGAAAAGGTTGACTATGAAACATCACACGTTAGATTCTCTTATCCTTAAACAGATCTCAGTTGCAGGGTATGAAAGGGTTATTGTTATCACTGATGAAAAGACAGCGCTTCAAGCAATTATTTGCATTCATAATACAACTTTAGGACCAGCTCTTGGAGGAATCCGTATTCACCCCTATCCGAGTTTTGAGGCAGCGTTGACCGACGTTAAAAGACTTGCCCGTGGAATGACCTATAAGTCAGCTCTTGCAGAAGCTGGGCTTGGTGGAGGGAAAAGTGTCATTATCGCTCACCCTAAAAATAAAACGAAAGAGATGCTTGTGGCATTTGCAGAAGCCGTGCATCAGTTGGAAGGGGCTTACACATGTGCAGAAGATGCAGGATGCTCTCTTCAAGATGTCACGCTGATTGCTGAGAAGACTCCCTATGTTGTGGGAATTGCACATGAGAGAAGTAGCGGAAATCCATCTCCTTTTACGGCTTGGGGAACGTTTCGTGGGATTCAAGCTGTTTTGAAAGTTATCGGCGGACAAACGTCTGTTGCAGGAAAAACAGTTGCGATTCAAGGGCTTGGAAGCGTTGGATCCCTTCTTGCAGAGATTTTATTTTGGCATGGAGCTCGCTTAATTGTCAGCGATATCGATTGGGAGAAAACTCAAAGAATTGCAAAAAAATGGGGCGCCACACCTTGTCCTGCCGATGATATTTTGGGTGTTGAGTGCGATGTACTAGCTCCTTGTGCAATGGGAGGGATTCTCAACCCGCAGACCATTTCTAGGCTTCAGTGCCGCGGGGTCGCAGGATGTGCAAATAATCAACTGCTGAATGACCAGGACGCAGATCTATTAAAACAAAGAAATATTGTTTATGCGCCCGATTTTGTCATTAACGCGGGTGGGTTGATTAATGTGAGCGTCGAGCTTGAAGATGAGGGTTACAACCCTGTTAAAGCGCAAGCAAAAGTCGACGGTCTTTTTGAGCAGCTTCTTCGACTTTTTGAAATTGCCGAGCAAAAGCAATGTTCAACGCATCAGGCAGCTCTTGCTCTAGGAGATTACCGAATCAAGTACGGAGTTGGAAAACGGCTCGCAGCGCCTCGCTACCACCACAAAGAAATCCGCTACCGATAGGGCGCAATTGGAAAACCTTATTCATGTTCTTGAAGGCCAAGTGCGTGAAGTGCTGAAAAACATTGGATCGTCTTTGGCAGCAGCTGAAGTGACTCCGTCGACTCAACCTCAATTTGGACACTATCAATGCAATAATGCTTTGAAGATCGGCAAAGAACTCAAAAAAAATCCTCGAGAAATAGCTCAATCGATGGTGCTCGCGTGGGAAGATCTTTTAAAACAAAAGCCTCCCTTTATCAAAAAACTCGAAATTGCAGGGCCGGGATTTATCAACATTTTTCTCGATCCTGGGTACCTCTCCCATCAGCTAAATGAAGTCTTCCACGATCACCGCTTAGGGGTCCCTTTCCCTCGCAAAAAACAGCGGATTATTGTTGAATTTTCTTCTCCCAATGTCGCTAAGGAATTGCATGTGGGTCATTTAAGATCGACCATTATTGGCGATGCCCTCGCGCGGCTCTTTGAATTTTTAGGCCACGACGTTCTCCGGCTCAACCACATTGGAGATTGGGGCACTCAGTTTGGAATGCTCATCGCCTATTTGCGGTCGGAGGCTCCCGCTGTGTTAGAGGGAAGGGAGCCTACAGATCTTCCATCCTTGATGAACTGGTATCGAGCTGCCAAGAAACGGTTTGATGAAGATCCTGCCTTTAAAAAAGAATCCCAGCTTCAAGTGGTCAAACTTCAGGGAGGCGATGAAGTTGCCCTTGCCTCCTGGAAGATGATCTGCGACATCTCTCGCCGGGCGTTTGAGGAGATTTACGCCTTTTTAGATGTGCGCCTCATAGAAAGAGGCGAGTCATTTTACAATCCGTTTTTACCAGGAGTTGTGGCCGACCTTGAAGCCCGCAACATGATTACAATTTCAGATGGAGCAAAATGCATCTACCTTGAAGGGTATGAAGGACGCGACGGAAAACCGCTGCCCATGATCATTCAAAAATCAGACGGCGGATATAACTACGATACCACTGACATGGCAGCTCTTCGGCACCGGATTGAAGTAGAAAAAGCCGATCGCATTATCATCGTTACCGACGCGGGGCAAAGTCTTCATTTTGACATGCTTTTCAAAATTGCAGAAAAAGCGGGCTATCTTAACCGAGCAGTTGTTCGAGTTGATCATGTCCCTTTTGGAGTTGTCCTCGGAGCCGATGGAAAAAAGTTTAAAACGAGATCGGGTGAGGTAGAAAAGCTTCTCGATCTTCTTTTGGAAGCAGTGTCTAAGGCCAAGCAGATTTTGCAAGAGCGCATGCCGGAGATGAGTGAAAAAGAGTTAGAGCAGGCGGCGAGCATTTTAGGAATTGATGCTCTTAAATACGCTGATCTATCCTCACACCGCATCAAAGATTATCTCTTTAGTTATGAGCGGATGCTCCGTTTTGAAGGAAATACGGCGGCATTTCTTCTCTATGCTTATGTCCGTATGCAAAGCATTAAACGAAAAGTCGGCATCTCCATTGAGCAGGTAGCGCAAGAGGCTACCATTCAACTCGAGCATCCGACCGAGATCGACCTTGCCCTCCATCTTCGACGGTTTGGAGAAGCGCTAGAGGCTACTGCCGAAGAGCTTCTCCCCAACCGGCTTGCAGAGTACCTCTATACCCTTGCCGAAAAGTTTCATGCTTTCTTTCGAGACTGCCGCGTTGAAGGATCTCCGGAAGAAAAAAGCCGCCTTCTTTTGTGCGAAACAGCTGCCCGCATCCTGCATCAAGGGCTTGCCATCTTAGGCCTTAAAACGCTCGATCGAATGTAGTGGTATTTTCGAAGGCTCTCCTGGAGTTGCTCGCACATAACGAGGGATCGCGTAGCCAGGCAGGCAGTTTCGAAGCTGATTTATAAGATCGATTCCAACCTTTTCACTCACCTCAAAATGGGCTCCCCCTTGAATACGGTCAAGTTGATGGAGATAATAAGGAAGAATCCCGTGATCGATGAGCGTCTCAAACAACATTTTTAAAGTTGAAAGGTTATCATTGACACCCTGGAGAAGAACCGCTTGATTGAGCACAGGGATCCCAAGCCGCTGAATCTTTTTTAGGCTTGCAACCACCTCTGTATCAAGCTCGCGGGGATGGTTGACATGAATCACCACAATCACCTGTTTCTTGACCAAAGCAAGCATCTTTAAAAAAGAGTCATCGATCCTCTCGGGAATGCCGATGGGAAAACGGGTATGAAATCGAATGCGCCTTACATGAGGAATGGCTGACAAGGCCTCTAACAAGTCTCCTAAGGCAGAGTCGGAAAGAGAAAGTGGATCTCCTCCACTTAAAATGATTTCTTCTAATGAATGCTCTTCACGGATTTCTTTTAATTCAGATTCAAAAAGTTTTTGCCGGGTTTCGTAGGGAAAATGTTGTCGAAAACAAAATCGGCAGTGCATCGCGCAGCTGCTTGTACAGAGCAGCAGTGCACGCCCTTCGTACCGGTGCAAGAGCTTCCCCGTTTTTTGAGTCGCCGTATCACCCACCGGATCGTGGCAAAATCCCGCCGAGACCACCCGCTCTTCCTGTAGGGGAACAAATTGCCGAAAAATCGGATCGTCTAAACAATTCTTCTGAATTTTTTCAGCCAGCCGGCAAGGGAGGTTGAGAGGAAAGCGAGCATGGGGAAGCACATGCTTTTGATGCTCCTCATCCAGCTGGAGATACTCCACCAGCATCTTCCACTGCCTAAAATTTTGCTTTTGAATTTGCCTCCACGGGATCATGAAGCCCGGTTTTTCAGTTCTTTCCACGATGGCAGCAGATTTAAAATCGCGTCAAATTGAATCACAACGTAGCTCTTAATCTCAGACGCCTGTGCTTCTTGCAGACTCATTAAAGAAAGCAGGGAGGAGTTTGCAGCCATCGCCCGGAATTCTTGAACAACCTCTTGCGACAACGAGGCAGCGACGATTTTTTTAGAGCCTCGTTGAAGCACGTGGAGCTCTTTTGCAAGCAGGAAAAAGGCTGTGCAATGAACAACGCCTGCCACAATCATTAAGTAAGCCCGCTGGACATAGGTATAATAGGTCCACGCAAGAGCTAAGACTCCAACTCCCACGACCTTCAACTGATGACTCCGACACAGTTTGTCAAAGTTTTGGAAGAATGTTTTGATTTCTTCTAAGTCTTTAGGTGGAATGTCTGCGGCTGTTATGCTCTTAAGATTTTTCTTCTCGGGAAAGAGGGCGGAGCTTAGAAAGCCTATGGGAGAGTGCATTGCTGATATTGTTAAGGATAAAAGCTTCTCAGAATTTGCTACAATTAGGTTATGCAAATATTGAATTGCCGATAATTGCTCTTTAAAAAGGATTAAACTTTTTTCATGCTCTTCGCAGCGTATCTTTCTTCGATGTGTTTGTAGATAAGAACCTATGAACAAGCTCTTTTCTAACCCTGCATACACCTCTTTTATCTGGTCAGGAAACTGGTTTAAATTTTCAGATGTAAGATTCTCGATAATCTGGCTGAACTGCCCTACTGCATCGGTAATAAGAGTGCATCTTGAGGAAAGGATCCAAAAGGCGCACGCTGCACATCCATTAGCCAAGGCGAGAAACTTATGCGATGGAGCATAAAACAATCCAATTCCTGCGGTCGCCACTCCACCTGCAAAAACAACTTTGTTCCCTATTTTTAATAGAGGCCCCAAATTGGTTAAAAAAGGTCGCCCACCTTTCCAAGAGGTAACGGTAAGAGTCTTTTGAGCTGCAATGTTTAAAGCATTAAAGGCTTGAGAGGCTTCTTTTGATAACTTCCCTGGATCTGTTTTTCCTACCAAGGCTTGCAAGGCTTCCGCATAAGAGGTTTTTTGAAAGCCTCTTAGTTGAGCAACCACAGCGGCAGTGATCGACCTCTTCTGATCATGGTTCAACCGGTTAAATGGATGATCTGGCAGTGTGGCTGTTGCCGCTGTGGGATTGCTCATTGGGTTAAGCTTATCCTAGCAGGTGCTTCCGAAGAAAATCAGCTGTTTCTTGCTTAAACTTGGCAAACTCCTCTTCAGATAAAGATTGTTTACTTATGGCTAGATGATTGATTTGCAAGGGATTACTAGAGAAACAATAGGACTTACACATTAGATCAAGTTGTTGGATAGCGAGCTGTTCATTACGGCTGAAAAAATCAAACCAACTTACCTGAAGCTCTAAGGGGAAATTTTCATTGCGTACGATTGCATCCTGCTCCTCAGGAGAAAAAGGAAGATCTTCTGAGGGAATTGCAAAACTAACGAAAGGGAAGACTTTTTCGGGTCCGTTTTAGCAAAACCTACAGCAACTCCGAAAAAGTCTTCCCTTTCGTCATTTCTGTAATAGCGTTGCGATTTTCAACCACAAGTCACTTTTAACAAACACCTTGCGTCTGATATAATTAGCTTTCTGACAAACAATCACATCAGAGCAAGGAGCAAACCACGTGGGTCAGCTGACAGACACTTTATCAAAATATTGGGAAAAAATTCAAGGCTCTCTTTTCGCTTGGTTAGAAGAAGAGCTCGATCCACTGACAGAAAAGCAGCAACAATTGGTTTCTATTTTGGAAGTGGTACGCATCGAAGACTTTCTTCCTTGCTATTACGGATGTGAGGGCCGCCCACAAAAAACACGTTCAGCAATTGCCAGATCATTCGTTGTTAAAATGGTATACAATCTCGATACGACAACATTTTTGATTGATCGCTTGAAAAGCGATAAAAACCTACGACGTATTTGTGGGTGGGAATCTCTGTCTGAACTGCCTAGTGAGGCTACTTTTTCTAGAGCCTTCACTGAGTTTGCTAAAACAGGGCTTCCTCAGCGCGCACATGAGGCGCTGATTGTAAAGACATTGAAAAACGAAGTCGTTTTGCATAATTCACGCGATTCAACCGCAATCGAGGCTCGAGAACGGCCGCAAACCAAAACTAAGAACAAGGCAACGCAAAACAGTGAAGATCCGGATCAGGAATTGGAGCCAAAGAAAAAAGGTCGCCCTAAAAAAGGCCAAAAACGAGCCAAACCCGAACCTACGCGCATAGACAGACAAAAAACGATGACGCTAGAAGAAATGCTGGCTGATTTACCGACAGCATGCGACAAAGGTGCTAAAAAAGACAGCAAAGGTAATACAATGTACTGGACTGGCTACAAGTTACATTTAGATACCATTGACGGAGGCATCCCTGTCAGCGCTATTGTTACTTCAGCTTCAGTTCATGACAGTCAGGTTGCAATTCCTCTGGCCACTTTAACTGCCACGAGAATCATCAACTGCTATGACCTCATGGATGCCGCTTACGACATCCCAGGTATTATCGCACATAGCCAATCTCTCGGACACAAGCCCCTAATCGATAAGAATCCAAGAGCAGACAAACAGCTCAAAAAAGACCTTGAAGCGGAAAGTCTTGCAAGAAGAACTCTGAATTTAATTTTCCCAGAAACACTGCGTTATAATGAAAGGACAGCTGCGGAACGAACCAATTCTCGTCTGAAAGACGAATTTGGTGCTTGCAAACTCAGGGTGCGCGGACTTAGTAAGGTTGCGTGCCATCTTATGTTTGGCGTGTTGGTATTGACAGCCGACCAATTGATGAAATTGGTCACGTAATCTTGCTGTAGGGTGAAAAAGTCTTCTGGCCAATGATCAAATGGGCTCCCGCTTGTTCTCACAGTGAAGATTTTTTGGATAAAACATCTAAAATTACGAGACTGGAATCGAAAAAGTGATTTTTCGGGGCCTGCCAACCGGTTTGCATTCACTATCCCCGAAAAATCACTTTTTCGTTTCTAGTTTTGCAATTCCCTCTTCTATTATTTTTTTGCGGACTTGAATTTCTTCTAGAGTTACTTGACGAGGAGCTTTTTCTGTTTTGGAAGGGATCGTCGCTTCCGCAGTAGTTAAATATTGAGCTTTCCCTTGCTGAACAAAATTTTCAATGAAAACGTCTTGGGATTCTGGGTTCTGTAATGCCTGGCTTATATAAGACAGCCGTTCTTCAATGCCCAAGTTATTGGTAAATTTGAAATGAGTGTATTCTCCTGTTCCGTTGGGGATAGGGTTTAGAAGGGGAAGTATGAGTTCGGTAGGACCTTTTTCCGTTTGCTGACTTCCTGGAAAATGGGTTGCCATCTCAGCTATTTCAGGGAAGCCTCCTTTTATGAGTTGTCGCATTGCATTAGGGTCGTTAGCATACATTTTAAAGGCTTCTTCAAGACTTTGTTTAATAGCTGGCTTGAGAAATGTCATCAGTTGTTGACAGGTCTCTTGCCATTGTTTCGCACGAAAATCTTGACTTATCTTATCGGAAGACGTATCCCGGGAAGGGACTTGGAAGGCAGTTTCCTGTGGTAATAATGCAGGATCGACAGGTTCATAATTATTGACATCTTTATAATCCGCATAAGCTTCATCTAATATTTTAGCGAGCTCTGGATCGAGATCTTCCGCATTGGATTTTTGATCGGTTTCTTGCGAGGAGACAGAGGTTGATGTTGTCGTTGTTGTCGCCCCTAAAAAAGACAGATCAAAAGCTTGAAAAGCTTCTGCTAAAATTTTGTCACGAGCCCTCTCGGGATCTTGATTTTCTAGTTGCGAGAAAGAGGATGTTGAAATTGTATGTGTAGGATTTGTCCGTGAAGTCATAGATTCTCCTTATACGTTAAACAAAACGAGACGATTTTAAAATGGATGAGCAATATTTGTCACTCCAATTTTAGACGAGCGATTCTCGCTATCCTAATAAAGAGCGCTGGAATCGAAATTTACCCTGTAGCGACAAGCTTGCTGCTGGAGAGAGACTCTCGGGTGACATCGGCCCCTAGGGAGGAGAGTTTTTCGACGAGGTTTTCATACCCTCGATCGAGATAGTGGGCGCCAGAGATGAGACTTGTGTCAGGCGCCATTAAGGCGGCAAGAACGTAGGCAAAGCCTGCCCGAAGATCGGGGATGGTGATATCTTTAGAGGCAAGGGGTGTGGGTCCTTTGACGACAATGCTGTGACAATAGTTTTGAGATTTGAAGCGGCATGGAACGCTTCCCAGGCACTGGGTGAACAGCTGGATATCTGCTCCCATGGCTTTTAATGTTTCGGTATAGCCAAATCGATTTTCATAGACGGTTTCATGGACGATCGAATGCCCGTCTGCTTGTGTTAAAAGGGCGACAAATGGCTGCTGCCAGTCGGTTAAAAAGCCAGGATGGACGTCGGTTTCTAGGAGAAGCCCTCCTTTAAGAGGTCCTCTATAGAAAAATTCAATGCCGTTATTTCTGACATGAAAACCGGCTCCCAGCTCGCGCAGCTTATTCAGAAAGGTGATCATGTGGGCATGTTGCGCTCCTTCGACGAAAACGGTGCCTTTTGTGCTAATGGCTGCCATTCCAAGAGAGGCAGCCTCGATTCGATCGGTAATTACACTATGTTCTACTTCATAAAATTCTTGAGCCGCTTGAATGCGAATGGTTCGATCGACGTCTACGACAATGGGAACGCCAAGCTTTTGCAAGAAAAGAACGAGGTCGATGATTTCAGGCTCAATCGCAGCATTTTTGATCACTGTCATCCCTTTTGCGCGGCAGGCAGCAAGAATCGTGTTTTCCGTTGCCCCCACAGAAGGGAAAGGAAGTTCGATGAGAGCCCCATGAAGACCTTGATGCGCTCTGGCAAAATAGGCTCCCTCTTTTTTCATCTCGCGGAATTCAATCGTTGCGCCGAGTTTTTCAAAGGCAGAAATGTGAAAATCGACAGGCCGGGGTCCAATTTTGCACCCACCAGCGGTGGGAACGATAATATCTTCATCGGTTCGCCCGAGTAGAGCTCCGATCATTAAAATGGGAATTCGATTAGATCCTGAGAACCGCTGCGGAATATAGGTTGTCTTGAGATGTTTCGTGACAATTTCAATCACCCCTTCTCTTTGATCCCAATGAACTGTGCTTCCAATTTCACGACAGAGATCGACAGTGACTTCGACTTCTAAAATATTGGGAACGTTAAAAAAGACACACCGCTTATCTGAAATCGCCGAAGCGACGAGAAGTTTCGTGACAGCATTTTTTGCGCCGGCTGCCTTCACATGACCTTTGAGAGGCTTGCCCCCTTTAATTTTTAAGATGTCCATGTGCGCCCCCTGAATCGATTCTATCTAGTCTCTGTAGCGTGAACGAAATTAATTCGCAAGAACATCGCAACTCTTCCAAGAGTAGGAGGGAGGATGGCTTGCAGGAGAGTAGCTTACTGCAACTGTTTGATTTGGGAAAAGTGTTTTTTGGCATCAACGGTAGGAGGAAAGTGAGATAGGGCTTTTTGGCGGCGCTCAAAAAGCCCTATCTCACTTTCCTCCCTTCCTACCGCATCAACATAGCATAGGGCACTCGCAGGTTTTATCGCATTTTTTACCCCTAAAAAAACGAGCAGACGCTGCCACACAACATAATGCACCGATGGTAACGCAAGGTATTCCGATTGCATTGAAGACTGTAATAAGAGCCGAGATATCCCACCCCCCATACCCAGCGTGGGACGTCGCATTCGTTGCATACCCTAAAAGAACGCTACCACCAATCAAGAGTGGCAAAGCCAGACAACAACACACAACAGGCATTACCTTAGGAATACAACATTGATGTTCCACGCAACGTTGCACCCAATTGGGGCAATTGTCCGTGCAACCTTCCGTGCAACCGCGCTCCGGTCTTGTCGAGTAGTCGTGGTAGTAGCTGCTGTTATTGCTCGAGATTGTATTGCTTGTTTGCGTATACGTATTGTATGTCCGTTTTGGTTCTTCTTTTGATTTCTCTATAGGAATTAGAATTGGCATATATTCTTGTCCATACATTGTAACGGGAGCACCTACGACGGCCATACATAATCTCCATTGTTAGGATCAAAGGCCAAGTTTCCTCTCACAAAATATTTATTGCAATGATTTATTAAAGCCATTCTCGGTGTGCTTCATAATGATTGATCCCTCTAGAGGTAATTGCAAAACTCAGATGAATCTGAGTTTTGCGAGCTACCTCTCTACATTAATAAATTGTGGATGGCCTCTCTTTGACTTTCGTGTGCAAGCGAGGCAACTGCATACAGTGGCCTTGAATCGAGATTTTCGACAACGGAATAGTCGAGGGCGGAGAAACGAATTCCTAAAGACGATTTTGGGTGTGTTTCTAAGAAAAGGCGAAGGCTGCGAAGCGTCTTACCATGGCCGCTCTTGACTTCAACGGGGAGAATTTGCTCTCCTCTTTGAAGAAGGTAATCGACTTCTGCTGTGCTATTTTTTTCTTTCCGTTTCCAAAAATAAAGATCGGCTTTGTTATCTGGGCTTGCATAGCAGAGGAGTTCTTGGCCGACGAAGGCTTCAGCAATTTCTCCACGATTCTCAAACCCCTCTAAAGGGCGTAAAAACCATATCGAAATATCGGATCCCAAAATCGATTGGCAAAGAGCCACATCAAGATAGATGATTTTAAATGTTTCAAAATCGACATCGGATCCGATGGGGATCCCTTGACCGGATGAATGACGGATGATATGAACAACATTTGCACTTTCGAGAAGCTCTAAAGCAGGGGCAAGTTCCCGTTTCCGATATTCTCCGTGAATTTCTCTATAAGAAAACTTTTTTCCAACAAGATGTGGAATTTGACGAAAGAGCTGTTCGACGTATTTAACTTGAGTTTTTCTAGCATATTTTTCAAAGTCTTGGCGATAAGTGGCTGCAATTTCTTGGAGGACTTTTAAAGAGGAGGCTGGATCTTTCGTTTGAATCCACCTCGCGATCGTTTCAGGCATTCCTCCAATCGAGAGGTATTCACCTAGGATGTCTAATATTTTTGTATGAATCGGCTCTTCCATTAAAACTCCAAGCTGATGAGTCGATATTTCCCTTGCAATCAAGAGGTTTCCTGTTGCGACAAGGTATTCCAAAAAGGAAAGTGGATACATATACAACATAGAGATCCGTCCGACAGGAACCCCAACTTTTGCTATTGCAAATTCCAAAAGAGATCCAGCTGCGATCACATGAAGATCTGGCATTTCTTCGTAAAAATATCGTAAGGCTAAAATAGCTCGAGGTGACTGCTGGATTTCATCTAAGAAAAGAAGGGTTTCCCCAGGAATAATCGGAGCTTTGACAAGCAGGGAAAGAGAGCGGATGATCCTTTCTGCGACAAGATCCTTTTCAAAAATGGACGCAGCCTCTTCCAACTGCTCAAAATTAACCTCTACAAAATGTTGAAATCCTTGGCCAAGCCGTCGGACAGCATAGGTTTTCCCCACCTGCCTGGCCCCTCGTAATAGAAGGGGTTTTCGATAGGGGTCAACTTTCCATTTGTCGAGGTGAAAGTCTATAATTCTTTTAAACATGGCTATTTTCCAAGGGTAAATCGATTGATTTTTGGTCGTTTTCCAACCCAAAAATGACATGTTTTTGGTTAAAGATCAATAGACCTCTTTCGGAACTAAGGTTTTCTAATAAACATCGGCGAGATACCGTCTTTCTCGGCGCAGGTTTTTGAGAAAGGCTTTGCTCTCTTCGAGGGATAGAGAGCCGTGGGTGGTGCAAATTTGAAGGAAGGCAGCTTCGACCTCTTTTGCCATGGGGTCGGCCTCTCCGCAGATATAGAAAAAAGCTCCTTGCTGCAGCCATGCCCAAATGTCAGCTCCCTTCTCAAGGAGCTTATGTTGGACATATACTTTTTCTGGTTGATCGCGGGAGAAGGCGAGATCAAGGCAGAGTTTTTGCTGGCTTACAAGAGAAGTCCAAAAATCTTCGTAAAAAAAGTCTGTTTTTTGATTCCGCTCGCCAAAAAATAACCAGTTTTTACCGGGGGCGTTGCGATGGAGCCTCTCTTGCAGGAAGGCGCGGAAGGGGGCAACGCCGGTGCCAGGCCCAACCATGATGATCGGGATGTCGTGGCTAGAAGGGAGCGTAAAATGGGGTGTTGGTTGAATATAGCATGGAAGAGTGGTGGTTTGTAGGTCGGCCCGATGACAGAGCAGATGGCTTGCAACTCCATAGCGGAGCTCATCTCTATGATGGAATGTCGTGAGAGAGACTAAGAGATGGATTTCATTGGGGTGGAGCTCTTGCGAGGAGGCGATGGAATAAAAACGGGGAAGAAGGGGGGGGAGAGAGGAAATCACTTTTGAAAGGTCGAAGGGGCTGTTTCCAAACTGCAGGGCAACATCGAGGAGGTCGAGAGAAGAGAGGATCTCTTGCGGGATGGAACCTGCTTGAAACTGCTGCATGAGAGAGGTTGTAACGCGCGCTAAGTTCGCCTCAGTCTCTAGGAAGTTTTTCAGAGAAAAGAGCTCTCCTGTTCTTGGGTGAGTGACGGGGGCCAAAGGATCGGCTTTCAACGCTGTGATAATCCGAAGGACGAGAGTAGGGTCATTGGAGGCGTAGATTCCAACAGAATCACCCACTTTATAGGTCAGATTGGATCCTGTAATATCGAGGGTGAGATGGTAGGTGCTTTTTGTCGAACCGCTTTGAGTAAGGGTTTTACGCTCTTTAATTTTTGCGGGAAAGGGATAGGTTCGATGAAAGGGAGGGGCCATTTTCTACGCTGTCAGTGTTTGGCAGCTGCGCTGCTCCCATCCTTTCGATAGAAGGTCCATCTTTTTATTCGAAATGCCTCCTAGAAAGTCGATGGAACCTAAAAATCTTGCTCGGCACCGATCTTTTCCAAGGAGTTCAAAGGAGTCGTAAAGAGGAGGGCCTTGATGCTTTCCCGTGATGGCTCCATACAGAAGGGGGATAATCACTTTTTTATGATGGACACCAAACACTTCAGCTGCCTCTTTTGAAGCTTGTTCAATGCCAGAGCGTCCCCAATTTTCTTGTTCATCCAGGCTCCAGATGATCGTTTGTAAAATAAAGGCTGCTTTTTCTGCGAAGATGCCCGTGGGAGCAAAAAGAGGGGGTGTATAAGGAAGATGGTTGACGAAGAAAAAGGAGCAGAGTTCGATGAACTCGGCCAAGGTTTTCATGCGGGTATGGCACAGGGGCATTAGCTTTTGGATGAACTCGTCTTTAAATCCCCAGTTTTGAATCTTTGCCCAGAGCTCGCTGACAGGAACGGAATTGATGAGATATTGTTGGTTTAGCCAATCGAGTTTTTGGATATCGAAAAACGCTCCTGACACTCCAATCCGTTTGGGATCAAACGTCGTGATGATATTCTCAAGAGAGTAAATCTCTTGATCGCTGGGCATGCTATATCCCATGAGGGTGAGGAAGTTAACAATGGCCTCTGGAAGGTATCCACTGTCTCGGTAGTAAAAGATAGAAGTGGGGTTTCGTCTTTTGGAGAGCTTTCGGCCGTCTTTCCCAAGAAGGAGCGGCATATGCATATAGTGAGGAGGCGTCCATCCAAAGCTTTCATATAAGAGAAGGTGTTTGGGGGTGGAGCTGATCCATTCGTCTCCGCGGATGACATGGGTGATTTGCATCAGATGGTCATCGACGACATTGGCGAGATGGTAGGTCGGAAACCCATCTGATTTGAGGAGGACTTGGTCATCGATATCTGACCAGGGGTAAGAGATCCGTCCTTTGATTCCATCTTCAAAAACACAATCCCCTGTCAGAGGAACTTTAAGGCGGATGACATACGGCTCGCCTGCTTTTTCTCGCTGCGCGATCTCTGCGGGACTTAAGTTCCGATAACGGCGATCATAACCGACGCGCTGGCCGAGCTTCGAGGCCATTTCTCTCATTTCTGCAAGCTCTTCGGGTGTGGCAAAACATTTATATGCTTTTCCTGCCTCGACAAGTTCATGACAGTGTTTGCGATAAATGTCGGTCCGCTCGGATTGTCGGTAGGGTCCATAGGGGCCTCCAACATCGGGTCCTTCATCCCACTCAAGACCCACCCATCGAAGAGCATTAAAGATATTTTTTTCATATTCGGGGCGGGACCGTGTTTGGTCGGTATCCTCAATGCGTAAGATAAATTTCCCTTTAAAGTGCTTGGCAAAAATCAGATTAAAAAGGGCGATATAAGCAGTTCCTACATGGGGGTCTCCTGTCGGAGAAGGGGCAATACGGACACGTACGGTCATCAGAGAGCCTTTTTAGGGGCGATTATCCTTAAAAGAAAGATACTTTTCAAGGTAGATCGTCGAGAGGAGAGGGTAGGTCACAGGAAGTTAGAATAAATGTTTGAAACTTTTGCTCACTCGGGCTTATTTCCATTTTTTCACCACAGAGGCACGGAGAGGGATGAGATTGCACAGAGGAAAAAAATCCTCTGTGCAATCTCATCCCTCTCCGTGCCTCTGTGGTGAAAAAATGGAAATAAGCCCGAGTGAGCAAAAGTTTTAAATATTTACTCCAACTTCCTGTGACCTATGCATCATGAAAATTAAGTCTTTCATAATGTTAACCGCTTCCTGTAGCTGGAGGTCGCTGGCCCCTAAAGTGGGGGTTTTTTCTGGCTGTTTGCTTGAGATGGCCTTGAGAAGGTTTTGATGGTTAAGATTATTTTTTAAACGATAGGTTGAATTAGAGACAAGTTGAGGGGAAAAGGGGTAGTAGGTTGTCGCAATAGGCTGAAGCTGTCCCTTGTAGAGTTTAGACACTTGATACCGATGGAGAATGGGAATATCGGAGAGATCGTCTTCAAAGCAGGGGGGGATTTCATCAGCTTCTAAAGGATATTTGGAAAAACGTTCTCCAATCTCCATCTCAGAAAGGGGACCTGGGACGATGATATTGGCTTTGACACCCACCTTTTGCGGGGTTTTCCCTGAGACTGTGTAATAATGGCCTCGGGTAACTTTATACTCTCCTTGAGAATTGACTTTGCCATAACTTGTCGATTCCAAGGTAAATGTTTGAAAGGTTCCCTTGCCAAAGGTCTCTGGGTCGCCGACAATCAGAGCCCGGCCGTATTCTTGCAGCGACTGAGCGACAATTTCCGAGGAGGAAGCGCTCAATTTATTGGTGAGGATAATTAAAGGGCCGTCCCAAGTGGCTTTTGATTCGAGATTGCGGAGTCTTTGAATAAACCCGGTGTTGTCTTTGATCGAGACCACAACACCTTTATTCATGAAAAGTCCGGCAACGGAGACGGCTTGCGGAAGAAGGCCGCCTGTATTGCTGCGTAAATCGAGAATAATCCCTTCGAGCTTATGTTTTTTTTTAAGCTGCTCAATTTCTTGGGAGAGGTCAGATGCTGAAGAGTACTCGGAATCTTGGTAGAAGGAGTTAAGCCGTAAAATTCCAATAACTCCTTTCCCAAAAGGTTCATAACCCGATTCGAAACGGCTCTCTTTTAGAACGATTTCTCCTCGGGTAATTTGAACATCAAACTGCTGGTCCTGCTGATTCTCTTTGCGTCTTAAAAATGTCAAAATAACCGAGGTTCCTTCCACTCCTCGCACAAGCTCGACAACCTCGGTGATATCAAGGCCAACCACAGGCTGTTTGTTGACGGCAATAATCTGATCGCCGACAAGGACCTCAGGATGTCTGCTGAGCGGGCTATTGTCTAAGATTTGCACGATTGTAAAACCGCTCAGGTCATCGCGCAGATGCGCCCCAATTCCAAAGAGCCGTTGCTGCATTTGCACCATCAGCTGGTTGGCTTCAAAAGGGGTGAAGTAGCTCGTTTGGGAATCAAGAGAAGAGGCGACAGCTTTGAGGACATAGGTTAAGACTGAATAATTGCGGGTATCGGCTTTCAGCTCGTCTTCGTGAGTGGTTCTTCGTTTGTCGAGCCGTTTTTGAAATTGCAGCTGCTCCTCGGGGTCTAAAATGCGCTCCACTGTCTTTATCTGCAGTTGATGGAGATGTTCAAGCCGCTTTTTTAACGCCTCTTTGGTTTGAACCCATGTCATATTTTTAAATTCTTCAGGGTCTACAGATTCTGCTGAAACATCTCGTGAAATTTCATTTTCCAAAGCCCGCCGTCGATCAATTGCCTTGAGCATGAGAGCGTAGATTTCCTCAAAAATGGAAAATTGATTGTTTTTGAGCTCTTTAAGGACTGTTGAGAGGAGCTCCTCAGACGGTTTTGTCCATGCAATTACTTCAGGCTCAATAAGATAACAGTAGTTTGGATCGAGCTCATGTAGGAAATTCAAGAGAGATCTAGACACAAGTTCTTGATTTAAAACATGATGTGTTGCATGGGCGCGTAAGATTTCATCGATTTTGACCCTCACGTTGTGAGGGGTGAGTTCAGGCGGTTTTCCGACCAATAAAAGAGGAAAAAAGCAGAAAATCAGGAGATTTATCCAGCGCAATTTTATCATGACCGTAAAAAATTATCCTTCGTAGCTAATCATAGGTTATACTAAACCAACAGTTTATGACGATTAAAAAAATTTATATCATAACTGATTCATTTTCTTTGACCTACGGGCTTGATTTCAATTCCTTTCTATGTCATAATTAATAGTTCATTAGGGCATAGTAACTTTAATAAATAAAAAAGGCCGTATTGATACAGAAAAAACGTTGAAACACAATCGATTTGAGTCTATAGTGAATGGCTCAAACAAGTTATATGTTAGGAGGAATTCTATGTTTAACGACTCTCAAAACCAGATGCCTGTAACTGAAGAAGTGAATGGCAAAAGGGTCGTTTCCATCACTGAAGCGGCTCGGATCAACAACGTAACGCGTCAAGCGATTTATGTTGCGATTAAGCAGCGAAAATTGAGGGCTTATAAAGACTCAACTCGTTGGACAATTGATCTGAACGATTTAGAGGAGTATCGGAAGCACAAATATTCTCGCACGAAGTCTATGTTCGACGGGGAGCTATTGTTTGATAATGCTAAAGGTTACTATTCTGTAAATCAAGTTGCTAAGATGTTGGGCGTCCCTGCTCAAAAGATCTACTATGCGACACGAGTTGGCTTACTCAAAGCTTCTCGAAAAGGAGCAGCATGGGTCATTCACACGAATGATCTGAAATCGTATCAGGAGAACTACCTGACGAAGAAAACTGCCCAGTCACAAGCTGGATAATTGGCTTTAATTAAGTAGCAATACTTTAAGAGGCAATGCCTAAAGTTCACCTTTAGGCGTTGCCTCTTTTTTTTGTTAAGAGTTTGCAAGCACCCTCTAAATTACAGTGAAATCGCGGACTTGCAGCTGGATGCTCGTTTTGTTTAGAAATGTGTTGACATGAGGGCTGAAGGCGAGATGAATGGAGAGGTTTTTCTTCAAAAGTTCTTGTCTTCGTTCGGCCATCCCAAACCCAATCCCTTCGAGCATGAGGCCATGTTGATCCACAAAATAGAGTTTTAGATGGGATTTTCCAATCACTTTGGGAGGCCAGATCTGTTTAACATCGCAATAAAAAATAGGGGCTGGATTTCCGTTTCCAAAAGGTTCAAGAAGATGGAGTGATTCCATAAAGTCAAACGTGAGGTCGGCAAATGAGATTTTAGCGTTAAGATAAAGCTTAGACCTCATATCCTGATCTTTGAGAGAGCGGGAGACAGACTGAATGAATTTTTCTTTAAATTGAGGGATTTTACTCTCTTCAATGATGAGTCCTGCGGCATAATCATGACCTCCAAAGTTGAGTAAAAGATCTCCATGCTCTTTAAGGGTTGGAAGGAGGGGAAACTCAGGAATGGTTCGAAGGGACCCTTTTCCGATGCCTTGGTCAATTGCAATGATGAGTGTGGGTCTATTATCCCGTTTGGCAATGCGCGCTGTAATGATGGGAATGATTCCTGGGTGAAGTTTGTCGGAATAAAGTACAATGGCTTTTTCTTTTAAAATCTCGGGGCGTTTGGAGAGCAGGGCATCAATATATTCGGAGTCTTTACGCTCAATCGTCTGCCGCTGATGATTATGGGTTTCTAGTTCTTTAGCGAGAAGTTCTGCGGTATGGGGATCGCGGCTTAAGAGAATTTTAACTCCTTTATTGGGATCGGCAATCCGGCCTAAGCTATTGATGGGAGGGGCTACTTTTGAGGCGATTTCCAAGGGGGAGATTTCTGAGAGACGAACGCCCAGAAGCTGGCACAGTTTCGCAAGCCCAATCCGTTTTGTTTTTCGCAATTGCCTGAGTCCATATCGAACCAAAATTCGGTTTTCTCCGATAAGTGAAGCCATGTCGGCAATTGTTCCAAGTGCAACGAGGTCAAGATACCGTTTAAGATCAATTTTACCGGCGCTCAATTTTCCTTCCTCAACCAGCTGGTTAGAGACGGCGTGGGCGAGCTTGAAGGCAACGCCGACTCCGGTGATATCTCGATTAGGGTAAGTGCTTCCTTGAACTTTGGGGTTTAGGGTTGCAACACAAGAGGCAAGGCGTGCTGTCGGTTCATGGTGATCGGTGACGATGATATCAATCTTGCGGCTTAAAGCCTCTTTGCTTTCACTTGCAGCTGTGATTCCGCAATCGACTGTAATCAAAAGAGTGCATTGATGAGCTGTTGCGTAAGAGAGGGCATCGAGCATGAGGCTTTGATTTAGGGAGGTTCGGTTCGAGATATAAGAAAAAACAGGGGTTCCTAGATACTCGAAAAATTCTGTTAAGAGAGTGGTCCCCGTGATTCCATCGACATCGTTATCTCCATAAATCAAAATGGGTTCTTTCTCTTGCAAAGCTTTTAAAACGCGGGCGACAGCTTTGTCCATATCAAGAAAAAGGTCAGGATCGTGCAGATCAGGAAGTTTTGCATAGAGAAAATCATGAATTTCATCGAGGCCGTCAAAATCCCTGGAGCCCAACACCTGAGCGGTCACAGGATGAATCTTGAATTCATCGATAATTTCCTTGACCCAGGCAGGATCTTGCTTGGGATAAATCCAAAGTGGTGACTCTAGTTTTCGATTTTTAAGATTCACTGGACAAAGACTCTTGCTCTCGATTGTGGAAGAATTGCATGAGGGGAGCTGCGATAAAGAGCGAAGAAAGAGTTCCGAAGACCACCCCAATGGCCATGACAAGTGCAAATCCAAATAAGGTGCTGCCTCCAAGAAGAATCAGCGGGATGAGGACCAGAAGGGTGATACCTGAAGTCATGAGTGTTCGGCTTAAGGTCACATTTAAAGCGTGGTTGATAATTTCTGAGAGGGACCGCTTTCTCATGGCTTGCACATCTTCTCGGATCCTATCAAAGATGATGATTGTGTCATTCAAAGAATATCCAACAATTGTCATGAGGGCTGCCACGGTATGAAGATCAATTTGAAGAGGAAGACCTAAGACATTTAAGAGAGCAAGAACGCATAAGCAGAAAACGACATCATGAATGAGACAAAGCGTTGCGGAAACAGCATATTTGAACTCAAAGCGGAGCGTGATATAGGCTAAAATACAGAGGAGAGCAATGCTCATTCCTATGACAGCGCTTGTCTGCATTGTCTGAGACATTTGTCCGCTGATCGAGGTCCAATGTTCTCCTAAATCTTGAAGAACGGCGGGAGAGAGTTGAATATTTGACGCTTGAAGCGCTTGTACAATCCATGTGATTTTCGCATTCCCTTCATAAGGGTAGCCTTCAGTATTGATTGGGGCATTTGTTTGATAGAAGGGCCCCCCTTTTTGATCTAAGCTGTGGCTTAAGAAAATACGAACTTGATTCGAAGGGTGGAGCTCTCGAATCTGAAACTGTTGGGAAGATAATCCTTGGTTAGAAAGAGCTTCTTCAACTTGGGCTCGGTAATTGTTTTGGGAAGAGATGGGAAGGTCGACTGTGAGTGCATACCCTCCTGTAAAATCCATTCCCAAAATGGTCTTCTGATGAGAAATAAAACAGCAAGTGCCCACTAAAATAACAATGGCAGAGACAAGGAGGGTCGGTTTTGTAAACCTTAAAAAGTCGAAATGGGTTGAGCGAATCAAATTAGCCATTTTGAGCTCTCGATGATGTGGATTTAAAACCCACCAGCTGAAGAAAAAGCGGGTCATAAATAAGGCTGTAAAGAGCGAGGAGATAATTCCAATGATGAGAGTAATTGCAAACCCTCGGATGGGTCCTGCGTCAAAGTTCAGGAGAATCAGGGCCGCAATAATCGTCGTAATATTGGAATCGACAATGGCCGAAAGGGCTTTCCGGTATCCTGCATGGACCGCAGAGGCAATGCGGCCTGTGGCAGCAAACTCTTCCCGGATTCTTTCAAAGACAAGGACGTTGGCGTCAACAGCCATTGCCACTGTTAAGATAATTCCGGCGATCCCGGCGAGGGTGAGGGTCGCCCCTAAATTTTGGAGCGTTGCCCACATGATCAGAAGGTTGAGAATCACAGCGACGGAAGCGACAACTCCTCCAAATCGGTAGTAGGCGATCATGGTTCCAATAGCTAAGATGAGCGCTGTGATTGTCGCGGCGATCCCGTGGATTCGCTCCTGGCTTCCGAGCTCGGGGCTGACGTTTTTTTCTGATAAAATACGTGGGGTAAAGCTGAGAGAGCCGGCTTTGAGGTCCGACTCCAGCCGACTGATTTCTCGTTGGGTAAAACTGCCTGTGATTGAAGCGCTCTCCCGCAAGACAGAGTCAACTGTTGGGGCTGTGATCACAGAGCCGTTTAAAATCACGGCCATTCTCCAGCCGCTCCCTCGAGAATAGGCTTCCAAAGGGGTACCAGAGATTTTTTCTTTTGCGAACTGGGAAGTCCAGGCTTGAAGGTCATCCCTTGGAGTTAACTTGGCTCCATCTTTGGTAACGGAAGAGCCTTGAACTCCAAACCCTAGAAAATTCCCTTTCGATGAGTCATAGGAGGCACGGATATTTTCTAAGCTCGACCCTTCTAGGGCATAGTTGCGAAAAACGATCAAAAGAGGATGGGTTTGCCCATGCCAATCGGTGAAGTCATCTCCTCGATAACAGCCGATTTTAGAAAAGGTTTCATCAAAAATGGAGCTTCCGCCTCCATCTTGAGGGAAGGCAAGACGAAGGCCGGCATCATAGAGGGTCTTGGCAGCTGCACTGCGAGGCTGCACGGCCTCTTCTAGGCCAGACGACTCCCCATAGAGATGACGACAGGCGATGGTATTGATTTCTTCGCTTTCTTTTTTTCCAGTGACAACAGCTTCATTCCAGACATCTTGCAAGAAACGGTGCGTTGCATCAGCAAGTGTTGGACTCAGCATAAATTTTTCATTGACGAGATGGAAAAACATCGAAGAGGCTTTTACGAGCTCTGCTGCAGAAAGCGATTGAGATCCGGGGAAGTCAAGCGCAATGGAATTGCCTTCTTGTCGAATTGTGACTTCTGCAACACCCATTTTGTTGACACGGTTATAAAGCTCGCTCATTCCTTGCCGGATATCGCTTTCATTTGTGACAAGATTGTTATGAGTATCTCGCAGCTCTAGTTGGACTGTTTTTCCGCCTGAGAGATCAAGCCCCCAACGGATGATTTTTCGTTCATCGCCTCGGAAATATTTCACGAAGCTCAGCTTGAGGTTGTCCCAGAGCACATTTTTCGTTGGGGCGGGAACATCAAATTTTTTTGCTCCCTTTAAATCGACCCTAGCAGCACGGTAATCATCTCTCCATTTCAGGAGCTCTTCATGAATTTGATTGTCAATTTTATTTTCAGTTAAAATGCGCTCTTCAAAATTTGAAAATTCTAAGAGGGCGTACCGTTTTGTCCCATGGACGGAGAACGATTCGCGGGTTGCTTTGAGAAGATCTTGGTAATAATCTTCATGTTCAAAAATAAAATCAGATTTGAACTGAGATGCAATGGGATAGGCAGCTCCGGAATATCCGATAAAGCCGTTTTTTTGCAAAAGTGTCCGTAGGTTATTAAAATCTTGTAAAAATTCTTTAGCACTTTCTTCTGTACCTGATGGAGAGGCTTCGTATTGCGCAAGGATTTTATCAACCCCTTTAGCAATGACGTAGATTGAATTGATTTTAAAACCGCTAGGAGGCATTGCCTGACCAAGCGTGGAGGGAGAAAAGACGATGAGTCCTAATTTTTTTTCAGATGCAGGCAATTTTTGATACGTTTCATAGTCCCAGATTGGGAAGACATTTCTCTGAAGGTCTGGGTGGCGGGGAGCCCAGCTATCGAGTAGAGTGTTGTAGAGGATGTCGGTTTCTGCTTTCGCGACATGGTAAAGACGAAAGGCAAGGAATGATTGCGCCTCAGGCAAATCATGCAATTTGATCACAAAATGGTGTAGAAACGGTTTAATCTTCTCTCCTGATTGACGAGAGAGGGCTGCAATTTCATTAAAAATCAGTTGGTCTAGTCGCTGCTGGTCTAGGCCGAGAAGGTTGTCTCTTAAATTTTGAATATCCGAGTAAAGGTTGAGGGAGACAGCTGCTTGATTCCAATCGATGGTTAAACTCTCAATAAGTGGATGGCGTCCCTGTAAAGAAAATGTTTGCTCAGGTCCCATTGGAGTGGACTTTAGGATGGATGCCATGATTTCAAAATCTAGCGGAGACACGCCCCCTGAAAACTCTCCCATGTATTTACGAACTAAAGTAGTTGTTTCGGAGAGAACGGTTTCTCGTTTAATCAAAAACTCCAATTTCTGCTGTTTGATAATATCGGCAGACGATCCCTCTTCAAATTTTTCCTGAGTCAAAGAAATTCGTTCGAGCCGTCCTTGGTCTTTTAAACGATCGAGTGTTGATAACCAAGCATCAATGAACGGACGAGATCCATTGTGTGAAAAAGAGGCAAAATACCGCTGCCTAATGGAGGGATTTTTTTCAAAGATTTTTGAGACATGAAGCAAATTTTGGCAGGCTTGGACGAGAAGGTCTTGAGCTGCAGCATCTTCTGGATGGTTTAGAGCGGATTGAATGAGCGAGCTGTTTTCAGAAGGGTTTCCTAAAGCTGCCCCTAAAAAGATCAGCCGGTCGTTCATCAGAGCTCGATAAAATTCTGTTGGATGGCCTTGAGCGTCTTTCAGGGCTCCATACTGAAAATAGGCGCTCAGCTCATGAGGCTTAAAATGAATAGGAACGCGTCTTTTGACCGTGACTGTTTTACTTGTAAATTCTTGATCATGAAGCTGGAGCTCGGCTGGTGAAAATTCGATCAGTCTTCCGGCGCGAGGAAGAAAGCGGCGAAATAGGTTTGCTTGCCCAAGATCGTTAAATTTAACCTGCACGAGTTGCGGACTTGCTGCATCGATTTGAATAGAAAGGGGTTTGACCCCAATCAATTTGGAAAAAGAGTCGATCCAGGCAATCGATTGGCTTTCTAAAGCGTTAACACGATCGGCGATCTGGGTAGCAACCGCTTCTGCCCGTTTCTGGTCAATAGGGGATTTTAAGGGTTTTGTGTAGAAAAAAATAGTTGGCAGAATGTTATAGACGGTTAAAATAAGTGCGCTGATAATCAAACAAAGATGCCATCGCTTAGGTCGTTCCATATTTTAATCCTGCTAATGTTTGAGTCGTGTTCGGTACAAGAATACCTGAGCTGAATCGCAAACTTCAATGTAAAATTCAGGACATAGGAAACTAGAGCAGATATTTGAAACTTTTATCGAGACAGGCTTATTTCCATTTCTTCACCACAGAGACACAGAGAGGGATGAGATTGCACAGAGTAAAAAAATTTTACTCTGTGCAATCTCATCCCTCTCTGTGTCTCTGTGGTGAAGAAATGGAAGCAAGTCTGAGTGGGCAAAAGTTTCAAATATCTGTCCCAACTTCCTAATTCCCTGATGTAAAATTCACTCGAGCTAGCTCTTATATCCTAGAATTGGTAAATTGAAGCCAGTTTTTAGATTTAAAAAAATATTTTAATGAAAACAGAAGCTACTCTTTTGGAAACACCGAAATTAGACATGCAGAGCATGCCTGAACATGTTGCCATCATTATGGATGGGAACCGGAGATGGGCAATGACCAAGGGGCTTCCTCCGGTTGTCGGTCATTGGTATGGGGCTGAAGCGCTGTCTAAAATTGTTGAAGCAGCTGCCTCAATGGGTATCAAGACATTGACGGTGTATGCATTTTCAACTGAAAATTGGAATAGAGCAGAAGAAGAGGTGAGCTCGCTCATGGAGCTATTTCGGATGTATCTGGTGGCTCAAAAAGATCGAATGGTGCGAGAGGGGGTCCGTTTCAATACTATTGGAAATGTCGGATCGATGCCGTCTGATATTAAGAAAATTCTTAATGATGTGAGGGAAGCGACGAGACTAGGAGATAAAATAGATCTTGTTTTAGCTATCAATTATGGGGCCCGAGATGATATTCGTCGTGCAACGGTTTCAATTGTGAGTGACTGTCTGCAAGGGCGCCTGCAAAAAGAGGAAATCACGGAGTCGGTGATCTCTCAGTACTTAGATACGGCTTCTTGGAAGCATCCTGAGCTTTTAATTCGAACAAGTGGAGAAAAACGGCTTAGTAATTTTTTACTTTGGGAGATTTCTTACGCTGAAGTTTACCTTACCGATGTTTTATGGCCTGACTTTAATGAAGAGGAGTTGACAAAGGCCATCATAGAATTTCAAAGACGTGTGAGGCGCATTGGATGTTAAAAATAAAAAGCAAGAATGAGTTTTACCATCGTTTAATGAGTTCATCGATTGCGATTACAGCTGTAGGTCTTTTGGTGGGTTTTGCCTATCATCCATGGGTGAATGTTTTACTCGTTTTAACAATTGCGATTCTTACCAGTGTCGGTGTATGGGAGTATGCTAAACTAGCGCAAGCAAAAGGGATTGAGCCTGCTAAAACGTTGATGGTTGGTGTAGGTGCTATTGAAGTGCTCGCCTTTTACGCGGCAATTGCCTATCCTGAATGGTCTAAGATAACGCTTCCCATTATGGTATTAGGGTTTATCTCGTTTTTTGTTGCTCATTTCCGAAACGCTGAAAATGCCCTTCTTCATGTCGCCGTCGAATTTTTTGGGGTTTGCTACGTCTCGATTCCTTTTAGTTTTATGTTGGCGATTTTATATCCTTCTCATGCAGTAGAAGATGGCCGTTTTTGGTTGTTTTACTTAATTGCAGTGACAAAAATCACCGATATTGGGGGGTATTTTGTAGGGAAACTTATAGGGAAACATCCACTGGCTCCTCAGCTGAGTCCTCGAAAAACGGTTGAAGGGGCTATTGGAGGATTTTGTTTTGCGGTTGCCTTAAGCCTCTGTTTTGCTTCGATTGCCAACCTCATGGGATGTCATCTCTCTCTTTTTAATGCAGCATGGTTAGGGATAGTAATTGGAGTGCTTGCTCAGGTGGGAGACCTCGCCGAGTCGGTTTTAAAAAGGGATGCTTTAGTCAAAGATAGCAACAAAATTCCAGGAATTGGAGGCGTGCTAGATATGGTTGATTCTGTTCTTTTGACAGCCCCTATTGTTTATTTTTTTACATGATTGTCACAATTGATGGTCCAGCTGGGACTGGCAAAACAACGGTTGCTCAAAAGGTTGCTCAAAAGCTGAAGCTCCCTTACTTTGACACGGGAGCCATGTATCGTGCGGTTGCCTACAGTCTCCTCCATGAGAAAATTTCTCTCTCAGATGAGAGGCGAATCAGTGAATTTTTGTCCGATTTTCAATTTGAGATCCGGTGGACTAGTGGACACTGCCGCTACTCAGCAAATGGGATGGATGTCACGGAGGTCATTCGATCGCCAGCTGTGACCAATATTGTATCTGCTGTTTCAGCTCTTCCAGCTGTTCGTGAAGCCCTTTGGAAAATTCAACGTCGTTTTGCAAGAAGAAACGGAGGAGTATTTGAAGGGCGTGATATGGGGTCAGTCGTTTTTCCTGAGGCAAAGATAAAAATTTTTCTAACAGCTCGCCCTGAAATTCGAGCAGAGCGCAGGCTTTCCGAATTAAAAGAAAAACGGCCTGAAGACGTAAAACAGATGACGCAGGAGCAGATGATCCAAGAGCTCTTGAGGCGAGATCAGTTAGATTCTTCTCGGATCCTTGCGCCTCTCCAGTGCCCCCCAGATGCTTATCTTGTAGATACCTCAGCGCTCACATTAGATCAGGTTGTGGAGAGAATTTTAGAATACTATCAGAAAAAAAGCTTGAAGCCTGCATGGGTCCGTCTCAAAAGAGTTCAACTGTTGTACCGCTTTGTTCTCCTGCTTACCTGGCTTTTTTGCAAGTTATTTTACCGTTTAAAGATTTACGGTCTTCAACATTTTTATCCACGAGGCGCGATTTTAGCTGCTAATCACGCCTCTTTTCTGGATCCTCCGATTGTCGCCGTTTCATGGCCCGAAGAAGTTCATTTTTTAGCGCGGCAGACGCTCTTTCACAATCGATGGTTTGGAAGCTTTATTCGGCGCTTAAATGCCCATCCTGTGACAGGAGAACCCGGCGATATTCAGGTTATGAAGACAATCTGCAGACTTTTGGATCAAGGGCATAAGGTTGTTTTATTTCCAGAAGGCACGAGGTCTGAATCAGGGGAACTTCAGTCTATCAAGCCTGGCATTAGCCTGCTTGTTAGCCGGTCTCAGTCGGCTATTATTCCTGTTTACCTTCATGGAACATATGAGATTTGGGGACGAAAGAGAAAATTCCCTCGGTTATTTGGTCGAATTATTTGTGTGTTTGGGTCGCCTATTACCTGGGATTCTGTTGCCGGGATGGGGAAAAAAGAGGCTCAGCACCTTTTAAATCAAAGACTTGAAGAAGCGTGGCGCAATTTAAAAGCATGGACTCAGAAAGGGGCTATTGGAATTCCTCCTTGAGAAAAGGGAGAAAATGCGGCCAAGATGATTTGAACATCCACCGAGTTGCCTCGACTAGAACCTGAATCTAGCGCGTCTGCCAGTTCCGCCATGGCCGCTTTGTATGAGGGAGCTTGCAAAACTCCGATTTAACCTCCAAAGCGAGTTTTGAGAGCTCCTTCATAAGAATGAGAATAATACCATTCCTATCCTTTTTCGTTGCTTGCTTTTTCGTGTTAATTTGGTATAGTTGGGGTCTAAGACAGCTTCTAAGCAGCAGAGAGGATTAGGATGAGCGAGCATATCAAGCATATAACGGAAGATCATTTTGAATCGACGATTAAGACAGGGGCGACGCTTGTTGACTTTTATGCAGATTGGTGTGGCCCATGCCGCATGATCACCCCTCACCTTGAATCTTTAGCAAAAGAACTGCAGGGGCAAGTCACCATTGTAAAAATTGATGTAGACCATGCTCAACGGGTTGCATCTACCTATCAAGTCACTTCAATTCCAACGCTTATTCTCTTCCACAATGGAAAAGAAACTGGTCGGATTGTTGGAGTCAGAGACGCAAAGGCGATTAAAGAATTTATCCAGGCGGCTAAGAAGCTGCCTTAAAACTTAGGTTTCTAGGACAGTTTCTATACTGCGCCCACCCCAAAAGTGTGAATTTTGGCACAGCCGAAATTCACACTTTTGGGGTGGGCGCAGTATAAAAAGCAGTCCCTTATTCATCTGTTAAAGCACGGTATTCCAGCAAATCGCCTGGTTGGCAATCGAGGACTTTACAGATACTTTCAAGAGTAGAGAACCTTAAAGCTCGGGCCTTCCCTGTTTTTAAAATAGAGAGATTTTGCTCAGTAATTCCAATCGCTTCGGCGAGTTCTTTTGAGCGCATTTTCTTTTTTGCTAAAGCTAGATCAAGATTAATAATAATTGGCATAATTTTTTTTAATTAGACAACACGCTCGTTTGTATAGAAATAAATTTTAGGATACCATATTAACCTATCTGCAATATTCTTGGTAGGCAAGAAAAAAATAGATACCCCTCCTTGGCAGAAAGGAAGGTAGGATAGGGATTTTTAAGTGCTGCCAAAAAGCAGATCTCATGTTTCTCACTGTCTACCGTCACATCCCGGGTTTTTTTTTGCACTTCAATAGTTCTCGTTTTTGAGGAGTATAGCTAACTCCTTCTTTACAAAAAACCCAGGAATTTAAAGAGCCATAAGATTAACGATGTGAACGATATAACGATAAGAATGACAGTCTCTAAACCATTCCATGATATTCTTCTTCTAGACGACGCCCTTCTTCTATCACTTGGGCAACTAAAATGATAAGAAAAGCGAGGGAATTGCAAAACTAGAAACGAAAAAGTGATTTTTCGGGGATAGTGAATGCAAACCGGTTGGCAGGCCCCGAAAAATCACTTTTTCGATTCCAGTCTCGTAATTTTAGATGTTTTATCCAAAAAATCTTCACTGTGAGAACAAGCGGGAGCCCATTTGATCATTGGCCAGAAGACTTTTTCACCCTACAGCAAGATTACGTGACCAATTTCATCAATTGGTCGGCTGTCAATACCAACACGCCAAACATAAGATGGCACGCAACCTTACTAAGTCCGCGCACCCTGAGTTTGCAAGCACCAAATTCATCTTTCAGACGAGAATTGGTTCGTTCCGCAGCTGTCCTTTCATTATAACGCAGTGTTTCTGGGAAAATTAAATTCAGAGTTCTTCTTGCAAGACTTTCCGCTTCAAGGTCTTTTTTGAGCTGTTTGTCTGCTCTTGGATTCTTATCGATTAGGGGCTTGTGTCCGAGAGATTGGCTATGTGCGATAATACCTGGGATGTCGTAAGCGGCATCCATGAGGTCATAGCAGTTGATGATTCTCGTGGCAGTTAAAGTGGCCAGAGGAATTGCAACCTGACTGTCATGAACTGAAGCTGAAGTAACAATAGCGCTGACAGGGATGCCTCCGTCAATGGTATCTAAATGTAACTTGTAGCCAGTCCAGTACATTGTATTACCTTTGCTGTCTTTTTTAGCACCTTTGTCGCATGCTGTCGGTAAATCAGCCAGCATTTCTTCTAGCGTCATCGTTTTTTGTCTGTCTATGCGCGTAGGTTCGGGTTTGGCTCGTTTTTGGCCTTTTTTAGGGCGACCTTTTTTCTTTGGCTCCAATTCCTGATCCGGATCTTCACTGTTTTGCGTTGCCTTGTTCTTAGTTTTGGTTTGCGGCCGTTCTCGAGCCTCGATTGCGGTTGAATCGCGTGAATTATGCAAAACGACTTCGTTTTTCAATGTCTTTACAATCAGCGCCTCATGTGCGCGCTGAGGAAGCCCTGTTTTAGCAAACTCAGTGAAGGCTCTAGAAAAAGTAGCCTCACTAGGCAGTTCAGACAGAGATTCCCACCCACAAATACGTCGTAGGTTTTTATCGCTTTTCAAGCGATCAATCAAAAATGTTGTCGTATCGAGATTGTATACCATTTTAACAACGAATGATCTGGCAATTGCTGAACGTGTTTTTTGTGGGCGGCCCTCACATCCGTAATAGCAAGGAAGAAAGTCTTCGATGCGTACCACTTCCAAAATAGAAACCAATTGTTGCTGCTTTTCTGTCAGTGGATCGAGCTCTTCTTCTAACCAAGCGAAAAGAGAGCCTTGAATTTTTTCCCAATATTTTGATAAAGTGTCTGTCAGCTGACCCACGTGGTTTGCTCCTTGCTCTGATGTGATTGTTTGTCAGAAAGCTAATTATATCAGACGCAAGGTGTTTGTTAAAAGTGACTTGTGGTTGAAAATCGCAACGCTATTACAGAAATGACGAAAGGGAAGACTTTTTCGGAGTTGCTGTAGGTTTTGCTAAAACGGACCCGAAAAAGTCTTCCCTTTCGTTAGTTTTGCAATTCCCTCAAGCAAGAAACAAATTTTCTACCTCGATTAAATTGGCTGTTGGAATTGTGAGTTTTTGCCCTGGCAAGATCAGAATATAATTACGTATGACAATATAAAAAGGATGGATGAGCTGGCTGAAGAGGAGAATATATCCAATTTGGCGGATGTAACAGACCGTATTTTTCGTGAAGAATTGAAGCTTTTCATAGAGCTGAAATAGCTTTATCAAAATCAAGAAAATCGCGAAGAAAAAAGAGTTCTGGACTAAATCAATTAAAAAACCAACTATTTTGAGATGCAGTGGTAAGTGATTGAGTGAAAGAGTGGAAAATTCGATATCCCGTTTTGTTATGACCAGCTGTCTAATCCACAGATCATCATAAATCCAAAACATCGCAGTGGAAAGAAGAGAACAGAAAATTCCTATTATGCAGGCAAATTTCAATAATCGACTAAAAAGCTGGATTTTCTGACTATTTTTCATAAACCTCTCTGAACAGCGCAAATTCTCCCCTAAGCTTAGAGGGAGCATCTTTTTTGGAGTATTATCGAAAGAAATGAATTTTTTATCAACAATCAATCATAAAGAGGTAGGAAAAAACGTTAGTTTTTCAGTTGTCAGTCCACCCTAAGACATTGCGAATGATAGACCAACGACGCTTTGAAGAGGTGGATGAATCTGTTTTTCCCAAAACCCAAAGATTGAATTGCTGCTCTGAGAGGTGTTCAGTTTTCTTGAGATTCAGCCAAAGATTTAGATAACAGAGAAAGCGATCTGCTTGCATTGCAATCGCATATCCGAAGGGATCTTTCGCGATCTCAGGTTCCGGGATAACAACTGTGAAGTTAGGATGAGCTAAGCTCCAAGCAATCGATTGAAACTCCCCGCGAAGTAAAATGTCATTGGGGTATTTCTCAATATAATCGTGGTAATTTTCGATGACGGCAATTCTTGAGGCAGGCACAAGCGATCTTGCCAAGTGTTCATAAGAGGTTCCCCGAGAAACAACAAGCTTGATATGTGGATTTTCAAGAATAGAGTGGAGAGAAGTGTAATTCTTTTTAAATTTTTTAAGCATCGTAAACACGATGCGTGATTCAAGATAAGGATTGGAAAAACAAATCTTTCGAAGCCGATTTTCATTAATTGTGATCGATGACATCGCAATATCGTAAAGCCCTTGATTTAACTCCTCAGAGAGCGCGGAAATTTGCATGGGAATGAGTTCAAGGGTGCATCCCAAGTCTTTTGCAAGCGTGTAAGCAAAGGCCATGTCATATCCTACAAGCTGTCCAAATTCATTATAAAAGCAGAAAGGGATCGTTTCTGGATTATAGCCGACGCGAAGGATATTCGAAGCAAGAATCCTTTCAAAGGGATCGCCTGTTCGAGGAGGAGGAAGGGCTTCCTCTTTTGTATAGACCCGAACTTTAACAGGTAGATCAAGAGAGAGTTCGCAGATGCTCTTCGAAGGATTTGTGATGGGAGGGAGCTTAATCCAATGTTTAAAAGCCCCAATAAAGGCAATCACAGGAATGAGAATAATCACTGTCTGTTTTAAAACTTTTCTCAGGGTCCATTTTAATAACCCATGGCAACTTAAGACAATCAAGAGGGAAAGGCTTGCTACTTCCATCACAGAAATCAGCGATTGGAATCCTGCTGTGAAGGGAAGAGTGGTCAAGAATAGATCGATTGCAACCAGAGGAAGTCCTAGAGAGTCGAGAAGAAAATTAAGAGAATTAATCCAAGATCCGACTCCAATGGCTCCTAAGCTTGTTAAGAAAGTTGTGAGGAAAAGCTGAATTTGAGCATTTCCAGCTAAAGTGATGTTGTAGAAAATAGCGATAAAAAAAATAAAAACAGCAATGAAAAGAGAGCCTAGCGGAAGGTTAAAAGTAATAGAGACGACTCCTTGGACTTGGTCTTTTAAGGAATCTTCTTTTTTGTAATAACGTTTCACTTCTTCCTGGAGAAGTTCGATCAAAAAGGGGAGCGTGACAATTACCAAATTTGTCGTGAAGGCTACTAACATGATCGGAGCTAAACTTTTAAGCCATTGTCCTGGTGGAATAATCGTCGCCATTCCAACAATTCGGGGGACGACCCAGAAAACAAGTAGAGAAATTCCAAGAATATAAAGGATCAGATAGGTGCTAATCTGTTTAATCGTGAGCAATTGCATAGTGCCTACACGATCTGCAATAATTAAAAAAGTTCCGATGGGGGTGATTCGGCTAATCCATCCCGTCATTCGCGTAAGTGAACTTACGAGGGTATCTAGCATACCCATGAAATGCTCTTTTTCTTTCAGATGCATCAAGGCGATTCCAATAAACAGACTGAAGACAACGACGGCAGGGATAAGATTATTGGAGAGGGCCGTAAAAATATTATCGGGGATGAGAAGTTCTGCAAAGTTGATTGTGCTAGGTCGAATATTACTATAGGCAGAATAGGCGACTCCTTGAGATTTTGGAAATAAATAAGCAGTGATGTAGATCATGGTGATATTAACAGCCCACATGCCGCTAATAAAAACGATCCCCTTTCGTAAGATATTTTTTGCTGTTATAGAAGAAAGGCGGCCAATTCCATGCATCACAGCGCAGATTAAATAAGGAACTGCGGTGATTTTTAAGATCATAATGTAGGCATTTTCCCACAGAGTAAAGGCAGAGCAAAGGTCTCCAAGGAAAAGGCCCAAAAATATTCCAAGGAGCGTTGCAATGAGCATCTGTAAAGAAAGCGAATGTCGAAATAGGGAGGTCATAGTTTAATAAAGTTTAATTGCCGCCAAGCTTCGTACAAAACAACTGCAGCGGCATTCGAAAGATTTAAGAGGGTGCTTGCAAGGTCAGGTTTCGTCGATTTTTGGGGCTTTTTGAGCCAATTTTCGCTTTGTTTGGTGGGGGTTATATCAACTTTCGTATATTACCCCCACCAAACAAAGCGAAAATTGGCCAAAAATCCTCCAAAAAGCGACGAAACCTGACCTTGCAAGCACCCTCTGAACACCGCGACCCTTCCATGGGAATCTTATAAAAAAGATTCGGCCATTTTTCATGAAAGCTCAAAGGAAGTCCTGCTGTCTCTGAGCCGAAAATTAAATGATCGTCTGGACTGAAGTCAATAGTTGTATAACATTTCGTCGCTTTTGAAGAGAAAAAATAGAATGGAGTTTTCAGCTGGTTAAGATAATTTTTGAAATGATCTTCCTGCCTGACCAAAACCCCTTCCCAGTAATCAAGCCCTGCCCGCTTCAGCCATCGATCCGTGATTTTAAATCCTAGAGGAGGAACTAGCAGAAGGCATGCCCCTGTGCAAGCGCAGGTACGAACGATATTACCTGTATTTTGAGGAATTTGGGGCTCATAGAGAACAATGTGCAAGAGATAACCCCCCTAAATAGTTATCGAACGACCTTGGGCTCCTCAAAAGGGGATGCAATTTCAGGGTTCCCATTGGACTTAGGAGTAATGGGAGTCAAAGAGTCAAGAGCTTCTGGATGAGGTGCATTGGCTTGAACGACTTCAACTTCAAAGGTTAGAAGAGAATTCGGGGGTTGAACGCGAGTGCCATATCCTAGGTCAGGGTGAATGTAGAGAACTCTCTTTTCACCTTCTTTCATTCCTAAGAGTCCTTTGCTAAAGCCAGAGAGGGCTTCATCTAAGTTAATCATCTCTTCTTCTTTAGAAGAGTCGAAAGTTGAACCGTCGATAAATTTACCTACATATCGAATCAGAGGGGTTGAATTTTCACTGACGCAGGCTCCTTTCCCTTCTTGTGTGATACGGTATTGCAATTTCCCATTTTCTAGGCTGTGAATCTCTGAAGAGGTTTGATTTTTTACAAGGAACTCTTCTGCTTGTTTTAAATTTTGCTGAGCTGTTTCTTTAAATGCTGCTTCCTGCACAGCAGTGATTGCTTCAATACATTCCACTTCTGTCATCGGTGCTTCTTTGTGCGCGGCTGCATCTTGAAGTCCCTGAATGACTTTAGCGATATCGAGCTTCATGCCCATAGAGTCGAGGTTTTTCCCGAGAAGGTGTCCAAAGGCTTCAGAAATTTTTGCGACATCAGGCGCTGGTGGAGACGTTTCTTGAGCGGCTTCTTCAGCTGTCAAGTAACCTAAACTCAAGCAACATAGAAAGAAAAAAATCTTCTTCATACTTAACACCTCACCTTTAAAGCTACCTGTTTCTTGAGTTTATATCCAAGTGATTTCGACGGGATTTGCCCGAATTTCAAGTTCATCTAACTGTTTTTTTGAGACTGTGGAAGGGGACTGCATCATTAAATCGCTCCCTTTCTGCGTCTTGGGAAAAGCAATCACATCGCGGATGTTTTCAGTCTCGCAAAGAAGCATCAAGATCCGATCGAACCCTAGCGCGATTCCTAAATGAGGAGGGGTCCCATATTTAAGTGCCTCCACAAAGAATCCAAACTTTTCATGAATCTCTTCAGGATTTAATTTTAAAATTTTAAAGATTTTTTCCTGGAGGTCTCCATTGTGAATCCGTTGCGATCCACCTCCGATTTCATAACCATTCAAGACAAGGTCGTAGGCAAGAGCCCGAACTTTAAGAGGGTCTTGGTCGAGCATCGTGAGATCCTCAGGATGAGGAGCTGTGAAGGGGTGGTGCTCGCTTTCGACACGAGATTCTTCGGTATTCCATCGCATGAGGGGAAAATCGATGACCCATAAGAATTTCAAATCGCCTTGAGACACGAGATTTCGATCTTTAGCAACGGTTCGTCGTAAATGGTCAAGCCCTTGATTGACTCGCTCTTCAGGTCCCGATGCAAGTAACAAAAGATCGCCCTCTTCAAGCCCTGTTTGGGAGAACATTGCTTGCAACGACTCTTCGGAGAAAAATTTCGCTATACTCGAAGAAATCCCTTCTTTGGACCGTTTAATCCAAGCGAGCCCTTTGAGTCCAAACTGTGCCACAAATTCGGTATATTTTTCGATTTCCTTGCGAGAAATTGAGCTTCCCCCTGTGACCTTGATCGATTTGACGCATCCCCCTGTCGCAAGTTGATCCAGAAAAATCGAGAAGGTTGAGTTTCTGGCAATTTCATCCAAGCGAATTAAAGGCATTCCAAAGCGGAGATCTGGGCGATCGGTGCCGTAAAATTCAAGGCACTGAGCATGCGACATGCGTGGAAAAGGGGTTGGAATTTCCAGATTCATGCATCTCTTAAAAAGACGAGCCATGAGCCCTTCCATTAAGGTCATTAAATCGTCCGGGATTCCAAAGCTGACTTCAATATCGACCTGCGTAAATTCAGGTTGCCTGTCGGACCTTAAATCTTCGTCGCGGAAACAGGTCGCGAATTGAAAATACCGGTCCATTCCAGCTATCATTAGCAGTTGTTTGAAAATTTGGGGAGATTGGGGAAGAGCGTAAAAATTTCCAGGGTAAATACGCGAAGGCACAAGATAGTCGCGAGCTCCTTCCGGAGTCGATTTCGCCAAAATGGGGGTTGAAATTTCAATGAACTGCAGATCGTACATGTAGCTTCGAATCGCGTGCATCGCTTCATGGCGCATCACGAGATTTTGGCAGATCGATCCGCGGCGAATATCAAGATACCGGAATTTGAGCCTTAGCTCTTCATTCACATCGATGATCTCATCACTGACAGAAAAAGGAGGTGTTTTTGCGGAAGCTAAAATTTCAAGTTCTTCCACATTGATCTCGATCTCTCCTGTTGCTCGTCTGTTGTTAGCCATTCCTTCTGCGCGAGGCTTGACAGTTCCGCGTACTGAGATCACCCATTCTAACCTAATCCTTGAAGCTTTTTCATGAAGAGGGCCATTTAAATGAGGGTCGAACACAAGCTGTGTGATCCCAAATCGGTCACGCAAGTCGATAAAAATGAGCCCTCCTAAATCTCGCCGTTTGTGAACCCAACCGGAAAGGGTTACGCGAGTCCCTGCCATCGAGAGGTTAAGTTGTCCGCACGTGTGAGATCGTCTGTAATCAAATTTCATGATCGCCTTTGTGCGTGATTTTGTAGAAAAGACTCGAGATCGGTCCAGCTGATTTGATGAGCCGATCGGGTTTCCATCTCTTTAACTTCAATTGTTTGCTGACCGAGTTCTTCATCCCCCACTACAACGCAAAAAGCAGCGCGGAGCGTATTTGCAAGTTGAAGCCCATGCTGGATCTTTTTGCCTGACAAATCAATCTCGACTTTCCATCCTTGGTGCCGCAAAGACAAGGTTTTCTGAAAACAAACTTCGAGCCCCTTCTCGCCTAAAGGGATAAAGAAAAGATCAGGATGGGGAGCGGCGGGAAATGGGATCTTCTCGTTTTGCATCGTTTGCAAAATTCGCTCGATTCCCGTTGCAAACCCAACCGAAGGGAGGGAAGGGCCTCCAAGTGTTTTAAGAAGACCATCATATCTGCCTCCTCCTCCGATCGTATTCTGCGCTCCCAATTTCTCCGACATCACTTCAAACACCGTTTTATTGTAATAATCGAGTCCTCGAACTAACTTGGGGTCAATCACATAGGGAATTCCAGAGGATCGAAGAAGAGATTGAACTTTTTCAAAATGGGCTTTCGATTCTTCCGAAAGAAATGCATGAATCGAAGGGACATCCTTAAGAAAGCTTTGGTCTTTAGGGTCTTTAGAATCGAGAATACGCAGGATGTTTTTTGAAAAGCGAACTTGACTATCTTCTGAGAGCGACTCGAAATGAGGTTTAAAATAAGTTGCGAGCGCTTGCCGATACGAGGCTCGCGAGGCCTCATCTCCCACAGAATTGAGATGGACAACGAGATTTTTAAGACCAAGCCGTCGATACAGCTCGCAGAGCATATCGATCAGTTCGACATCTTGCTCTGCACTTCCAATCCCAATGGCCTCTGCTCCAAATTGATGGTGCTGCCGGTACCTTCCTGCTTGAGGCCTTTCATAGCGAAACATCGGTCCAATGTAATAAAATTTGAAGAGACCCGCCGCTTGATGAAGGTGTTTTTCGACAAAAGCACGTATGACAGAGGCAGTCCCCTCAGGTCTCAGCGTCATTGAGCGGTCTGCTTTATCTAAAAAGGTGTACATTTCCTTCAGCACGATATCGGAGCTATCGCCCACGCCTCGCTCAAATAGTTCTGTTCTCTCAAAGATCGGTGTCCGAATCTCTTTGAATCCATAGTCCGCCGCGCAATTGTGCATGACACTTTCGACATAGTGCCATCGATCAGAAGTCTTCCACAGATCTTCTTCTTTTGCCTCTTGAGGTAAAATATCAAAAAGCCCCTTAGGGATTGTATAGTCCATAAACCTCGTTGGAAGTGATATCTTTAGGAGTGAAATTGACAGGGTATGTCATATGGATCCTTAAACCTCATTTAAATCTTTATAGGATACAACTTAACGACTTATATCAGTAGTGTAAAAATTATTTTAATTTTATTTTAAAGTTAAGCTTAGCCTCAAGACAGGGGTGGGCAGAACTTGTTAATGAGGCCTGATTCCTATCAGCATCCTTTTTTACATTTATTGGTTCCAAAAAGTGTCATATTTCACACTTATTCGTACCAAAAAGTGTGAAACGTTCCTCACTTATTTCGCAAGTTGCTCACAATAAATTAGTTAAAATAAAGCGCGATTCTGTGAGGGAGGACCCACCCGAAAAGATGCACTGTTGACTTAAAAAGCACCCCAAAATCAATTGACTTTGGGGTTTGAAGAAGGTACCATTTCTTCTTTGACTGGAAGGATGGGTTATTTTGTGAATTTACTCCAGATTTTAAAGCCGCCTGTATCGATCACACCCCTATCGAAAGAGGATGAAATTGAGGCCTCGTATAAGTACTGGCGCTGGCGGATCTTCTTCGGGATGTACATTGGGTATGTCTTCTACTATTTTTCCAGATACAGTTATGCAAGCATTAAGCCTCTTTTAATACAGGATTTAGGGTTTTCCAAAAGCGACTTGGGGATTCTCACGAGCGTTTTTGCGATTTCTTATGGGCTTAGTAAGTTTTTGAGTGGAATCCTCTCAGACCGTTCAAATCCGAGAATTTTCATGTCGGTTGGACTGGTCATCACGGGAATTCTCAATATTATTTTTGGCTTTTCATCAGCGCCCCTTGTGCTCGCTCTTTTATGGGGCCTTAATGGATGGTTCCAAGGGTGGGGTTGGCCTCCTTGCGCTAAACTTTTAACGCATTGGTATGCACAGAAAGAGAGAGGGACCTGGTGGGGGATGCAAAACTCATCTCATAACGTTGGAGCAGCCCTCATTCCCATCATTGTAGGATATGCCGCTCAGGCGCTTGGATGGCGGTATGGGATGTTTGTCCCAGGTCTTTTGAGTATTGGGGTGGGAGTTTTTATTTTCTTTGTTTTGCGTGATACTCCGGAAACCTTAGGGCTGCCGTCTATTGAAAAATTTAAAAATGATGCCGATGGCCACCGAGAGCACCAAGAGAAAGAAATTTCTTTAAAAGAGCTTCTTTTCAAATACATTCTCAATAATGCTTATCTTTGGGCGCTCGGAGTCTCCTATTTTTTTGTCTACTTCATTCGAGGGGCAATTAATGAGTGGTCCCCACTCTTTCTCATGGAGACAAGAGGATATCAACTCGTCGCTGCAAATGCTGCAATGACATGGTTTGAAGTAGGAGGGCTGATTGGAAGCCTTGTGGCGGGATGGGCATCGGATAAGATCTTCAGTGGGAAGAGAGGACCAATTAATGTCTTATTTTCTCTTGCTGTTGTCGGCGCTGTTAGCGCTCTTTGGCTTCTTCCTCCCACCAGCATGGTGGTTGATTATCTGCTCATTTTCATCATCGGCTTTTTAATTTTTGGCCCTCAAATGTTAATTGGCATGGTCGCTGTTGAATTATCCCATAAAAAAGCGGCCGGTGGAGCCACCGGTTTTATCGGTTTTATTGCCTATTTAGGAATGGCAGGTGCAGGATACCCGCTCACTAAAATTATGGAATGGATGGGGTGGAGCGGCTTTTTTGTTGCAATTGCCTGCTGCGGAATCATCAGCGTGATACTACTCGCGCCTTTCTGGGGAATCAAGTCTAATCCTAAATTGGCCATCCCTGAAGAAGAGCCTGCAAGGAGCTAATTAACCAGCTATTTTCCAAGGACCATTATTTTATATTTTGGAACAATGACAAGGGGTTTCAAAGAGGTTAACAGGGCCAATTGGGAAGAAGGGTTTTCAATTGAATTGCCAGTAAGGTTAACGATTGTAAGATTTGTCAGGCGATTCAGGTTGGTTGGTATAGATGTGAAAGCATTAAATCTAAGATCAAGTGAATCTAAGTTTGTGAGAGAGCAGATTTCAGCAGGAAGTCTTAAAAGGTTTGAGTAATTTAAAGATAAGTCTTCTAATCGATGGAGAAGCGAAGTGGGGCTCTCTAATTCACTTTGCCATTCAGAATGGAACTTCTGCAAGAAAGTGGGTATGGAGAGTGAAAGATGACCATTTGCGACTAATTCCTTTGCCTCTGAGCTCCACTTACTTGGGATGTTTTTCGCCTTACACATGTGGACAATATCATTGAACTCAATCCGATTTTCCATATACATGTAATACATGGTGTAATAGAGGGAAGACGTTTCCTTTCCTGAGATTGCTGGTACGCTTGCGGGGAAAGAGAGAGGGTGCTGTAAATGCATACGTTCTTGATTTAAACCAGCGAAAATTTTTTGTTTGACTATGCTTGCATTCATATTTGTTGGATCGAGGTTAAGGTTGGAAGGAAAGAGTTTTCTCCAGATTGAAACAACCATCTCTGGTCCACTAAGGATTTGGTGAAAAGGCCAGCAAACTCTGCTAATGGTGTCCAAGCACTTGGATGGCATAGGGGCCGATATAATGGCATGCAAAAAAACCTCCCTTGAGAGTTCATCTGGAAGGATCCCAAATTGCCCGCATGTTGGGTTTGAATTGATGGGGGCATATGAAGGTTCTACTATTTTTTGTACTATAGCCATACTTTCCTCCTTTTTTTAGCACCTAGTTTAATCTAGGATGTTTTTTTAAGACAATTTCTTGACCCTCTCTGCCCCAACCCGTTATTCTTAAGAGTATGGGTTGGATTCCTCTTCACGTTCATTCGCAATACTCGATTTTAAACTCGACGGCTTCAATAGAAGATCTTGTCGAAAAGGCGAAGGATTTGGGACTCCCCGCCTTGGCTCTGACAGATGAAGGGAATATGTATGGAGCCGTTGAGTTTTACAAAGCGTGCCGAGAAGCAAAGATTAAGCCGCTCTTGGGGTGCGCATTGCATCTTGCCCCAGGGCATCGAACAGAGAAAAAACGGATCCCGGGGACGCCGGCGGGATTTCCGCTGATCCTTTTGGCGAAAAATCAAACAGGATACCGCAACCTTTGCAAGCTGAGCTCTTACGCTCATCTCGAAGGTTTTTACTACACTCCAAGGATTGATAAAGAGCTTCTTGAAAAACATTCCGAGGGGTTGATTTGCCTTTCAGGGCCGATTCAGGGATTGATTCCTTTTTTAATTCTGCAGGGGAAAGAGAGAGAGCTGGAGCAAGAGATTGATTGGTTTCAAAAGCAGTTTGGCGCCGATTTTTATTTTCAGCTTGAGCGGCATCGGATGGACGAAGAGCAGATTAAACAAGATGGAATGGAGCGCGAAGGGTGGCTCTTGCAGAACTACCGGGACTACGTTCGAAACCAGGAAGTCGTCATCGAGCGTCTTGTAGAGATTGGACGGAGTCGAAAGATCTCTTGTGTTGCAACGCAGTCGGTCCATTATTTGGAGAGATCCGATTGGAAAGCACACGAGATTTTGATGAATATTCAGTCAGGGGAGCCGTGCGAGATTTGGGAAAGGGACTCTCAAGGCAATCCTAAGGAGCGGGTCTTAAATCCAAAGCGGCAGGTTTATTTCTCTCACGAATTCTATTTTAAAACACCGAAGCAGATGGAAACTTTATTTGCCGATCTTCCGGAAGCTTTGAAGATGACGGAGGAGATTGCAGGTAAGATTCAGGTGGAGCTCGATTTCAAGACTCGGTTTTATCCGATCTTTACGCCTCCTACAGGGATGACGAAAGAAGCCTATCTTCGGCACCTTTGCGAAGAGGGGGTTGTTAAGAGATATACTCTCGATCGGCTTGCAAAGGTTCAAGAAAAATACCCTGGGCAAAATCCCTTGGAGGTTGTCAAGAGGCGGCTGCTCTATGAGCTTGATATCATCATTTCCAAAGAGATGGGAGATTATGTCCTGATCGTTCACGATTTTATCGACTGGGCTAAGCGCCAAAAGATTCCAATGGGCCCTGGACGAGGGTCGGGAGTCGGATCGATCGTTTTATTTTTGATTGGAATCACCGACATTGAGCCGCTTCGGTTTAATTTGTTCTTTGAAAGGTTTATTAACCCAGAAAGGCTTTCATATCCTGACGTCGACGTTGACATCTGTATGGATAGACGAGATGAAGTGATTCAATACACCGTCGAAAAATATGGCCGTGATAAGGTCGCCCAAATTATCACATTTGGAACAATGAAAGCAAAGATGGCGATCAAAGACGTGGGACGTGTTTTAAGCGTTCCTTTACCGAAGGTCAATGGGATTGCAAAACTTGTCCCAGACGATCTTGGGATTACTTTGGATAAAGCCCTTTCGACAGATCCAGATCTTCGAGCTGCCTATGAGACAGATCCTGAGGTGAAGGAGGTGCTTGATATTGCAAGGAAGCTTGAAGGGTCGGTTCGCAACACGGGGATCCATGCAGCGGGGCTCATTATTTCAGGAGATTCTCTCACAGATCATATTCCTGTTTGCAGCCCTAAGGATACCGATATTCTCGTCACCCAGTTCTCAATGAAGCCTGTCGAAGCGGTTGGAATGTTGAAGATCGACTTTTTAGGACTAAAAACATTGACGTCGATTCAAAAGACGGTGGATGCTATTGCAGAGCATCATGGAAAAAAGATCGATTGGGTGAATATCGACCTTGATGATAAGCCTACATTTCATTTGATGAATCAGGGAAAATTAAATGGAATCTTTCAGATGGAATCATCCGGGATGCAAGAGCTAGCCCGCCAACTTCATATTGATAAATTTGAAGAGGTGATTGCGGTTGTCGCTCTTTATAGGCCAGGTCCAATGGAGATGATTCCCTCCTTCATCCAACGGAAACACCACAAAGAGTCGATTGAAATCGATCATCCTCTCATGAAAGATGTACTCTCCGAGACCTACGGCATCATGGTGTATCAAGAGCAGGTTATGCAAAGCGCAAGCCTTCTTGCCAACTATACTCTTGGTGAAGGGGATGTCCTTCGTCGAGCCATGGGAAAAAAAGATCGGGAAGAGATGGCTCGCCAGCGGGATAAGTTTAGGAAAGGGGCTGAGGAAAAAGGGATTGATCCTGACCTCGCAATGAAGATTTTCGATAAAATCGAAAAATTTGCCTCGTATGGATTTAATAAAGCTCATGCAGCCGCCTATGGATATCTGGCGTATGTCACCGCATTTTTGAAAGCCAATTACCCTGGAGAGTGGATGGCAGCGCTTCTCACATGCGATCGGGATGATGTGACGAAAGTAGCGAAGTTGATCGGCGAATGTCAATCGATGAACCTTCCGATCTTGCCGCCGGATGTCAATGAATCCGCCCATGAATTTATGGCAAATCCACGAGGAATTCGGTTTGCCATGAGCGGAATTAAAGGAGTAGGGGAAGGAGTTGTTGAAACGATTCTCGAAGAGAGAAAACGGTCGGGGCCGTACCGCTCTCTGTACGATTTTTGCTACCGGATTGATACAAAAAAAGTTGGCAAAAAGACCATCGAACTTCTCATTGAAGCAGGGTGTTTTGATTTTACAAAAGCGTCTCGAGAAGCCATGATCCAAGCGGTTGACACGATGTATGAGGCAGCAGCAACGCGGCAAAAAGAGACGGCCAAAGGATTGATTGATTTGTTTGGAGATGCTGCAGATGAGTTAACCATTCCTGAGCTTTCGACAAAAGCGGTTTCTCGAGCGCACCTTCTCAAAAGAGAGCGGGAGCTTCTCGGTTTTTACGTCACGGGACACCCTCTGGAGGAATACAAACCGCTCATTCAGAAACTCTCCTGCGTACCTTTCCATCACGTTGAACAGCTTGAAGCCGACGCCCTCTTTCGATCGGTTTTTATTCTTGATGAAATGCACATTAAAATCTCGGCAAAGACGCAAAAGAAGTTCGCCGTGCTTCAAATCAGTGATGGAGCGCTTCGTTTTGAAGTTCCCGTTTGGTCCGATCTGTTTGAACAAAAGGGACATATCCTTGCTGAAAATCAACTCTTTTATGCAATCTTGCAAGTTGATCGAAGGGAAGGGGATTTAAAGCTCCAGTGCCGATGGTTGGATGAGCTCTCTCGCGCTGATGAGGCGATGATCCAAGAATGCGATCGGGTTTATGAGAGGCTCAAAGCTCAAAAGAAAACGACCTCCTTCCGAGACAAAAAATCTTTCAAGGGAGCAGAAAAGAGGGAGCAGCTCATGAAACTTTTTTTAAAACTTGATATTGATAAAGTTAGGCACAGTCAGATTCTTGAAATGAAGAAATTGTTTCGTCAATACTCAGGTAAGACACCGCTCGTCATTGAATTTGCCTCTTCTTCGAAATCATATGGCCAAGTCCATGTCGATGAAAGATGGGGAGTGTCTCTGGAAAATGAGCTTGAACGCGAGCTTCAGAAAATCCCATCCCTTTTAGGGATTGCCAAGAAGTAAGTCGCATTTTGCAGCTAAAATAAAGTCGCTCTCCGTAAGGCCGTTGATTTTATGCGTCCAAATCTCGAGAACCACTTTTCCCCAAGAAAGGAAGATGTCGGGATGGTGTCCTTCGACTTCTGCAATTTTCCCAACTTGATTGGTAAAATCAAGCGCTGTTTGAAAGTTTGAAAAGTGAAATTCTTTTTTTAAATGATGCTCATCGATAACCGCCCATCCTTTAGGAAGCTGGACAAGCAAAGTTTTGAATTCTTCTCCTTTTAATGGAGCGGCGGTGCCTTTGCACGGTATACATTTTCTTTGGTTTAAGAGACTGCCTACGGATTCAGTTTCAGTCGATTTTTGGGTTCTTTTGACCGATTTTTGATTCATTTGTTGGGGATAATATACGAAAGTTGATATTATCCCCAACAAATGAATCAAAAATCGGTCAAAATAATCCCAAAAATCGACGAAACCTGAATTCGTAGGCAGTCTCTAGGGGCATGCCATTTTTCCATTTTAGGATTATTCCGATTTTATTGCATAATGAGCTTTATGAAATGGTTGCCGTGGATGGTTCTATGTCTTTCTCTCCCGCTAATGGGTGCCTATACTGTTAGGGGAGGCAAGGTTATCAATGTGGAAGAGGTTGCGACGCTCTCGGTGCAAGATCACCATGGGCTGCTGCTTGAAGCGGTGGAAAGTCAAAATTGGCAAGAGGCCATTCATCAAGCCAATATTGTCATTAAGAACTTTCCCAATACCCCCTTTTTTCAAGAAGCGTTCTATTTCCTTGCGACTGCCTATTTCAATCTGGAAGATTTTGACATTGCTAACCAACATCTGACGTCCTATCTCCGGAAGCAAACCGTTCTGCAACATTTTCGTGAAGCTATTGAACTCAAATTCCAGATCGGAGAGAAATTTCGAGAAGGTTACAAACGACATATTGGCGGGTATGAACTTCTTCCCAAATGGATGCCAGCTAAAGAGGAAGCGATTAAAATTTATGAGGAAGTGATTAGTGCGCTCCCAAATGATGATTTAGCTGCGAAAGCGCTTTTTGGCAAAGGTGTTCTCCTTCTGGAAGATCATGAGTTTACGGCGAGTATTGAAACGCAGCAGACATTAATTCGGCGTTTTCCAAAACATCCTCTAACACCTGATGCTTATACTGAAATCGGCCGAGTCTATTTGATTCAATCCAAGGAGAAGTATCCTGATGCCGATTGTCTAGATCTTGCATCGATCAATCTTCGAAAGTTTCGGCAAGAGTTTCCTTTAGATGAGAGAATCGAGAAAGCAGAGAACTTCTTTGGTCAGATGCAAGAAGTTTTTGCCGAAAATTTTTATGAGATTGCTCAATTTTATGAGCGTACAAAAAAACCGCACGCCTCGATTTTATATTATTCAAAAATAATCAAAGCTTTTCCTAATACAAAGACAGCAGAACTTTCTAAAAAGCGGCTGAGTGTTCTCAATCCTTCCCAAGATACGGCACTCCATGATTCAGAACTGACAATGGAGCCCATTCCTGAGCCTGAAGTCCCACTTCAATGAACAGCTTCTTAAAAAGCCTCTTTCTTCTGAGCCAGTTGCAAAACTCCAATTTGGGGCCAAATCCGCGCTTTTGCTGCTGGATTCCTTTTCTCCGCAAATCGCCTACTCTGCGTCGAGTATGTCAATTTGCAGAGAAAAGGAACCAGCGGCAAATTCATCGAATTTGGCCTCCAAAGCGAGTTTTGCAACTGACTCTTCTCTTCATTCTCTCGAGTTGCGGCTATCGGACAATCTCATCCGAAGATCGACCGACTCTCTCTATTCCCTTTGTGCGGGGAGATGAAGAAGGGCTCTTGACGGAGGCTTTAATTTCGGAAATGAACCAGACAGGGCTCTATCAGTATGTCGGAAGTCAAGGAGATCTTGAGCTGAAAATTTCCATTGTGGGAAATCACGAGGAAGTCATTGGGTATCGGTATGATCGTAAAGAAAGATCGGGTCGTATTGAGCCGAACTTAATGGCCACAGAAAATCGGCGCCATGCAGCTGCGGAAGTGACCCTTTTTCGGCACGGAGAAGAGGAGCCTATTTTGGGTCCTTTCGTTGTGACTGCGTCTGCTGAGTTTGATTATATTGATGTGAGCACAATCCGCGAGCTTGCTTTTATCAATTCTCATGGAAAACCTGAAAAGGTGATCAATTTCTCTCAAGGACAGCTCGATTCGATTGAAGGAGCGCAAGATAATGCTTTGCATCCTTTGTATGAGCAGCTTGCAAAAAAAATTTCCGCGGCGATTCAGAAATATAAGTTCACGGAGGATTAGGCCGGTTGATCGAAGAAATGATTGCTTCGGTATCAATGACTTCCGTTAAGAAATGCTCTAAGACCTTTAAGATAAATTTAGGAGCATTATAAACTCCTGTTGTTGAGAAAACAAGTTCTAGGTGAGGTTTGTGGTTAGGTTGAATACGGCCAATGAAAATCAAAGTCAGAGGGGCCTCTTGGATCATTTTTGGTAAGATCCAAACAACAAACTGTTCATTAAATAGAGTCACTTTGTCGGCAGCTTCATGAACGTGGAAATAATGCATTAATTCTTCGCTTGAGAGAGACTGATCAAACTTACTGTTATCAAGAAGACCAAAAGCATGAAGGAGATTCAGATCAACAGCGATGATTCCATCAGGGGCATGTTTTTGAAGGTTTTGAGAAAATTCTACAAAAGCATCTTCGAGTTGCGCAGGCGTCAGCATCTTTTTTTCCTCGTATTCTTTGTAAATACACGGCACTCCTTGTGATATCAACAATTTTTTTTAAATTTTTTTAAGTATTTTATATTTAGTAACTTGTGGAAAAATCTTTGGTGTGCCATAATAACGTTATATGAAATTCTGCATGTTATGCGCAGTCATTTTATCTATTTTCACGCTTGAGGCAAAGCCGCTTTCGGTAAAAGTTTCTGCTCCATCGGCAATATTAATCAATAGTGAGACAGGAGCAATTCTGTATGAAAAAGAGATTCACCAAAAGCGATTCCCCGCGAGCACGACAAAAATTGCAACGGCTTTTTATGTGCTTGAAAAAAAGGGGGAGAGTTTACACGAGAGGGTTGCAGCAGGAGATGATGCGCTCATGACCGTTCCCGCAACCATTCGATTATCTAATCACCCTTCTTACCGGTTAGAAGTCAGAGGAACTAGCGCGAGGATTCGCCCAGGGGAAGTGATGACTCTTTCAACTCTTCTCTATGGCCTCCTTCTTCCTTCTGGAAATGACGCGGCAAATGTGCTTGCAGAGGCTGTTTCAGGAAACATCGATTGTTTTATGCAGGAGCTCAACCTATTTTTGAAAGGGCATGGGATTTCTCAAACGCAGTTTACAAATCCCCACGGTCTTCACTGCGACAATCATTGGACGACAGCCTATGACATGGCTCAAATCACACGCCTTGCTCTCAAACACCCCGTTTTTCGGCAGATCGTAAAAACGGCGCGCTTCTCGAAACCGCAGTCGGAGCAGGCTTTTATGCAATCCAATCGGCTCCTGAGAGAAGGTCCCTATTTTTATTCAAAAGCAATAGGGGTGAAGACAGGGTATACCTCTCGAGCAGGTTACAATTTAGTGGGGGCGGCAACGCACGAGGGAAGAACTTTGATTGCCGTTCTTTTGAACTGCCCAGAAAATCACGATCGGTTTCGAGATGCCATTAAGCTTTTCGAAGCTGCTTTTTCTGAAAAAAAGACTTCCCGTACCCTATTTGCACAAGGGCACGACCGTTTTATATACCAAATTCGAGGAGGAACCTGCCCTCTTCAAGCAGCTTTAAAGGAAGATGCCATATTAGAGTATTACCCTGCGGAAGAGCCTTATTTCCGAGCTGAAATTGAGTGGAGATTCAAATCGCTTCCCGTTGCCCAAGGTGATCTTGTAGGACACTTAAAGTGTATCGATGAAAAAGGGAACCTTCTGCTAGAAAAATCTCTCTTTGCTTCAAATTCAGTGGAAAAACAAATCTGGGCTGCTATTGTCGATTATTGTCTTGCCCATAAGTCTTTTTTCCTTGCCCTATTCCTAGGAGGGCAGGTGGTTTTGTTGCTCATCTATCATATGAAAAAGGGTCAAAAAGTCGGCAAGCGATAACTCTTCAGGCCGCACCATCGCACCCTTTCCAATTTTCATAAGCCCTTCTTCAATTTGGGCAAGGGGGTATTTTGTTTTGAGAGATGTCCGAATCATTTTACGCCGCTGTTGAAAGGTGTGCCTTACCATTTCGAAAAAATGGCTTTCTGAACTCACTTCAGGAGGTTTTTTGAGAATGAAGCGAATGACTGCAGACTGAACTTTTGGCGCAGGATAAAAGCAGCTTGGGCTCACGGTAAAACCTTTTAAAGGATCAGAGTAAAACTGCGTAAACACAGAGAGAGAACTGTAGTCTTTTGTTTTTGGTTTTCCAAGCAAGCGATCGGCAACTTCTTTCTGAACCATGACTGTGATGGAATGGAATATTTCTCGATGGGGTAAAAAACGAGTAAGGATGGGTGTTGTGATGTGGTAGGGGAGATTGCCAATCACTTTCATTGGAGAGGCCGCATGCTTTAAAGGATCCCAAGATAGAATATCATCTTCAATGATCGTGAGCCGGTGATCCTCTGTTTGAAATCGGTGAAGCGCTTCAGCAAATTTGTGGTCTTTCTCGATGGCAAGGACTCGAGCGCCTTGATTAAGCAATATCTCAGTTAAAACTCCAGGACCGGGTCCAATTTCTAAGATAGAGTCGCCCTGCTTGATGTCTGCAAATGCAATGATTTTGCGAACGATATTTCCATCGATTAAAAAATTTTGAGACATCCCTTTTTTAGGGCCAGCCCCGATCCCACTCAGAAATGCTTTAAGTTCGGACGGTTTATAAAGGTTCATCCTTTTTTAGTTCTATAAGCCTGCTGAGGGTGATTTGGACTTTCGGGGAATAGATATTCGAGTTCTTCATCAGTGATCATTTTCGAGATATAGCGTTTACGCAAATGATCAGAATCGCGTTGAAGAATTTCTACTAACTCTGGAAGTTTTAGAGGGCTAAGGGCACACAATTGTGCAATAATCGTTCTTATTTTTTGAGCTGGGGTTTTCTTACCAAGTTCTTGTAATGCCTGAACTAACTCTTCTGACAAAGGTGGAAATTTTTGGGGTATACCTGATATTGTAATGTCCGGAGCTCCATTCGTAATGCCCGGAGCTCCATTCGTAATGCCCGGAGCTAATAATTTATTTGTTGGGACATAAAAAGTGATATTCCCTCTTCCTCTTTGCTCTAATAAGCCAAGGTTTCTCAGGTGGCGTAAATGGGTGCTAGCAGTTAAAGTATCTACGCAGTTAATTGTGCGATATTCAGCATTAGAGATGGATCCTTTCTCTCTTACAATAATCAGTGTACGCGCTTCTTCATCTGTTAGGTTATGGTCTTTGAATGACTGAAGCCATTGAATATCTTGGTTATCAAAAAGATGGTGTGGAAGTAGCGTTAACACAAATAAATTGCTAGAGCGGTCTGACTCTATTAGAGGGACTGAAAGATTGGCTTTTCTCATCTCTTCTCGCATCGTACCGATTCCTGTTCCCTTAGCCTCTGCATAGTGAATATCATGAAATACCTGTGCTATAATCTCATTTCTTAGAACCGAGCCAGGAAGACCTAATTGCTCTTGAGGTTTTAATGAATAGCCTATATTGCGAAATTCTGTTCGGTTTGCATATTTGATAATTTGGACTGGACTTGAAGTTCGATAGTCTTTATGCATCAGCGCATTGACAACCGACTCTCGAACAACTTTTCGTGGGATGATAGGACTATCTTTTCTTCTTATAACATCATCTTCCAACGCGAAAATTTGGGGAATATCATTCATAATCTGATTAATCAGCCGAGGTATACCGGTGATGAGTGCTTCGCACATTTCAAGCGCCGTGTAACGCCGTTCCGAATCTGTAATCCACTCTCTTCCCTCGACAAGGATATAATCAACCCTATTTTTTAGAGGAAATAGTCGTCTCAGAGCCATTGGATTACCGAAAAGAAGCATTCCTCCTATTGTGGGAAGCGTAACACCTTTTTCTGTCTCCATAACTCGAAGAGCTTTTAATAAGTCTTCGTCACTAGAGCGCAACTCTCGGGCATCAGGTCTAATTTTTTCTCTTTCATGACGGTAAAGTTTAATCGCTTGCGAGTCAAAATCTGAAAAAGAAGCGCCCTCGATTAGAGTTTCATCGTACTTACGTTTTGCACGCAGTTGATATAGTAGATCCAAATCTTCTCGTGTACAAATCTGATCGGAAGATCCAATGCGGCGATGGGCTCCCTCATTTACACCTTTGGATTGGAGGAATATGGGCTTTTCATGGCTATTTGCTTCGGGGACATAAACTAGAAGAACGGAACCTTGAGGATGGGAAATCACTTTCAATATGGGGCGAATGGGGATATTAAAGCATTGCCTGCACTGCGAAGCGATATCATTTTGCAACTTATCTGGATCGGAAATGCCTGTAACAACATATTTAAAGTCCCGGGCTTCTTCATTTTTTACAATGCCGAGTAAAATATAGCCGCCTCCAAGACCAGGTTCATTGCTAAAAGCAGAAACTGTCTCAAGGAAGCTTTTGCCAATACCATGTATAGCTGATTTAGCCTCAATACGGTCTGTCTCATCACTATTTTGCAGTAGATTGAAGAGTTCATTAAAGTCCATTGAATCCACTTTAGAGCTCCTCTGAAGGCTTTGATTTCGATGCATAAATACTTTGCAAGAGCACTTCGAGATCTTCACGTTTGTAGAGGCGATAACGGTTAATGAGATGACGATGAGAGTTTAATTTTCCATGTTTTTCCCAATTTCTTAGGGTCGCCCGTGTCACGCCCAAAAATTCAGCAGCTTCTTTGATCTGTAGATAGTCTTCGATCTTCTTCATCCTAATTTGACGGCGCGGAAACCCACCCCTTCAGGGGTGGGAGGAAGCGCCGCTCCTTCTGTTATATTTTTAAAATTCCAAGGATTTACACGATTTGAGTAGTGATATCCGTTTGCACGTTGAATAAGTTTACAATTTTTCCAGCTAATCCCCTGAACAATCCCTTGAGACGTCTGAATGTTGAAATAGCCAGACGCGCGAACCGCAACACGGCCTTGGTAGCTGCCTTGTTTTTTACCCTTCGATACTGTGGCTACAATCTGATCGCCTGTCTGAAATCCTTGTATCCTCTTTTTGCGTGTCAGAATTCCACGGAGAAATCCAAACTTATCGGAGCGGGTTCTTTGGTAAGAGCCTCGTCCTGTGCAAGCCACTTGCTGAATAGGGATCTGCCAGTTATAGAGCTGCTCTACCGTTCCTGCACATGCTGCATCAAGCGCATGGGTTTTGCAAATCCCTAACCGCTCACGATTATATTTAGTCTGACCTCCCGTGCCACTTTCGCAAGGAAGAGGGAAGTGTTTCAGTCTTTCCCAAAGAGCTTGGCGTGTAGTGTTGACAGCAGCAGCGTCACGTAATGTTGGTTTTTTATGAATACACTCTTTAAGATGAGGGGCAAAGATTTCTAGTGGTAGATTGCCTTTTTTCTGATTACAAGAACTGCAGGCAAGAGTGAGATTGCTAATACGATCAGATCCTCCTAGGCTACGAGGCTGAACATGATCGATTTGCAAGGGAATATTCTTTGCATTGCAGTAGACACATTTGCGTCCCCATTTTTCTAGGAGATATTCTCGGATTTCACAGCCTAAAAGGGTTCCTCTTTGATATTCGACTCCTTGGATTTCGGGATCTAAGAGTTTTTGTGTATCGAATCGGACGGTCTCACAAGTCAAAGCTGTTACTGGGGCTACTGCTTGTATTCCTTTAACAAGGTTGACAAGGGTTTCAACGCGGTGGTTTAAGGAAGGTGGAAGCCAACTCTCGGGTCTACGGCGGTTATCAAAGCGCGGAGGGCGATATCTTAAATGACCACGCCTTCTTTTGCGAAGAGCTGCGCGGGCTCTAAGAGATTGACTAATGACAGATCCGCGATGTTTTAACTCTGTTAAATTAAGCGCGGTCTGTTCTTGACCGTTTTCACGGACGAGCGCGATTCCAGTTGTGACACTTCCGGGATCTATTTTGCAACGGATGGGTTGCAAAGCGGTCTCTTCTACTACTCGATCGATGAGTCGAATAACAAAAGGATAGACAGTGTGGATGCGAGCTCTTCTCCTACTCAGTAGAAGTCTAGCTCTTTTCTCTGAGCAAGGCATCAGGGGTTGATGATATTTATCTAAAACAAATACAGCCACTTTTTTCCTTTCTTAAAAATGCCCTTACGGGCCTTGTAACGGCACCTTTCGGTGCTCTCCCCTCGGGAATGTTGCTACACAGCTTTTATGCACCGATCCATTTCGTCCTTACCCTATCGGTTGTCTGCAACCGCTGCTTCCAGAGTCCGGAGCTGAGGAAGCACTCCGGAGTGGGTCTTATACTTTGTGACAACGTAGCGGCTCTTTACCGCTTTCCCTGGTCAACTAGGGCTTGTTAGTCTCCTTTCAAGCCTCTCCCTTTAGGGAGGGGTGGTTGACGTCATGTTTTCTCAAGCTATCTAGAATAACAAAGCTTGCAAAACATTACAATTTATCTTTCGACGGGAAAAAACTGAGCCAATCCTGAAAAGGGAATTGCCAAAGTTCTCGCGGAGAGAAGCGCTTTTCCTGAGGTGTAAGAACAGTGCCTAGTCTTTAAACTTTTTTCGTCGCGATGGAAAGGGTATTGAGATAGTCGCGCATTGTGTCGATTTGGGCAGCTTCGGAGCTGGATAAAGAGTAAAGCGTGCTAAATTTAGCTTCTTCTTCGACCGCATTTTTAGCAGAAAAATTTCGTACATGATTGGGACCTATTTCCGGATGAACTCCAGAGAGAAGAATACGACCTTTTCCTACTTTTTGCGTTACAGCTGCAGTAGGAGCTATGTTCTCATAAAGCTCCTTTGCGCCTCCTTGTGAGATATAAGATCCAGAAAATTTATAAGAATCATACTCTAGAAGGGGACGAGCTTCTAGCTCTTTTGATGCGCCCGGAAAAAATACACCGTTCTGAAAATAGAGATGGTAAGGCTTTTGCTCCGCCTCGGACGAAACCTGTCTAACCAATTGTGTTCCATAATTCCTACTCCCAAGTACTTCAAACAAACAGCAATGACCTGAATAAAGCTTCAGATGCATTCGTTCTCGCAATGCAATCGTCTCGGTTATCTCTTGCGTTGGCGGATTAAGGCAATGGGGAACAAGTTGTGTATCGTACATGAGCAATGGGCGGCATGCCGCAGCAATGGCCCCTGCACAGAGCCCGAGGTAGCTGGCTCCATCATCGATGACGAGTTTACGAATGATGGGGGCCAGAGGTTTCAGTTCTCTTTCCATAAGCAGGTAAGAGCCTCCTGGAATAATAAAAAGACGCACAGGATTAGAGAAAGTATCATTGAGGGCATAAGGTGCTTGGGATAAACGTTCAATCCGATAGGATCTGTCATCAATGATATTTTTGATTTGTTCGTAGATCGAAGAGAGACAGGTTGAATCTACTCCAGACTTGTCATAAATGAGAGCGTACCCTGACATAAACCACCTATGAATGTTCTTTGCTGAGGAATAAATAATAACTCAAAAATCGGTAGAAGATTAATTCAACAACAGTCTTTAAGTCAATAGGGTGAAAAAGGCTCGAAATGAGGCGGGATATTGAGCGCATCTTCATGATAATCAAACCGCTGATGGAGTCGTGAAAGGTAGACTTGCATCTCTGCTTCGGCATACTCATTGAGAAGCCCTTGCCTTAGTTGATTGGAGATGGTTTCGAAGAGGGGAGTTTCTTGTTTTGTATGAGCTTTAAGGTGAAAGATTCGAACCACTTGAGTTCCATCGCGGCTTTGTTGAAGAGTGGGGGCGCTCCACGAATTGATCGCAAGTTGGCTCAGAATATCTCGATGGGCGGAGGATAGCTCATGATCATCTAATTGAAATTCAGAGGAGAGCGAAAGATGGCTCCACTCTTCTTCGGGAAGGTTTTGTTTGAATAAATCTGCGGCAATCGAGAGAGTTCCATTGGAGGGCTCATAGAGCTCTACGATTTTTGCAGCGAGCGGCATTGCTGCTTCGGAAGTATCGTACCGAAAGGTTAAAAATTGGTAAGTCCAAACTTCTTTGGGGGGATTTTCTTTCAAGTACCGATCATACGCTTTCCGGATCACTTCTGTTGTCACTTTGCCAAGCACTTTAGAGGTGACTCGAAACCATTGAATCTTTTGCACGACAAGGTCTTGATGAGTCATTGCTTTTGCTTCATCATAGGAAATTCTTAATCGGTCGAGAGAGGCCATGACATTCGGGCCATACCGATTTTGAATCTCTTCCCGGACTTCGGCGTCGGTTGCTTTGATCTCACGGCTTTCAGCATCTGCCATCATGAGTTCTTGATCAATCATTCGCTGCAAGGTGGGCTTCCATTGCGTCGAATAAAATTGAAGGCAGGCAGGCTTTGAGTCGAGATACTCTGGATAATATTGGCTTAAAAAAACGTCCATTTGTTTCACAACATCTAAAAGGGAAATGGTTTTGCCGTTTACGGTTGTCAAAATGCGGTTATTAAGGATGACTTCAGAAGGGTCATCGGGAGGTAAAACAGAGGCAAGGACAGGGAGCGCCGGTACAAGAAAAGAAACTAAGATTGCTTGTAGCCACGGCTTCATTTGACTCTCCTTTGGAAAGGCCTCATTCTATCAAATCATCTTAAAAGAAACAGCATAAAATCCGTCCATGCCGTGCAAGAGGGGAAGTGTTTGAAATTGATCGACAATTTGAAGGGAATATTTTTTTCGAAAATAAGCAGCTTGGTGCTCATTTTCTTCAGGAAGAATGCTGCAAGTCATATAGACGATCGTTCCTTTGGGATGCAGATAAGAGAGGGCCTCTTCAAAAATAGATTGTTGCTCCTGAGTGAGTTGTGCAAGGTTAAGAGACTCAAATTTCCATTTAAGGTCCGGGTTGCGGCGGTAGGTTCCCGTTCCGCTGCAAGGGACATCGGCAACGACCCAATCTAGGGTCTTTTTCCTGGAGGGAAGTTTAAATTGAACGTTTTGAATTCCAGCTCTTCTGAATCTTTTTTTAGCCTCTTGGAGCGCTTCAAGGCGGATATCGTGGAGATAAAGCTGTCCCGATTGTTGCATCTCGGGGGCAAAAGCCAAACTTTTTCCTCCAGCCCCTGCGCAAAAATCGAGAATTTGCGCGTTAAGGGAAGGGCGTATGAGCTGAGCTGCGAGCTGGCTGGCTTCATCTTGGACTTCGAAAAGGCCGTCTTTAAACTCTGAAAGAGTGGAAAAATTGATTTTTGAGGAGCATTGAATCCCCAGCGGAGAGACTAGAGTTGCTTGAACATCGAATTGGGAAGAGAGTTTGCGGAGGAGTTCATCACGAGAGATTTTTAGGCGGTTTGCACGGAGTGTGACGGGGGCTCTGGTTTGGTTGATGTGGCAAATCTCAGCCGCTTTTTTTTCTCCATAAGATTGACAAAGAGAGAGAAAGAGTTTTTTTGGGGCTCCAAGGCGAAGGTGCTCTGCAAGAGGGGATGCTCTCAAATCAGGAAGAGGCGCCATTGGATCGAGTTGGAGTTCATCGTAAAGATTCTTCCATCGAACGTAATTGTAAAGGGTTTCAGCGATCCAAGCCCGATCTTTAGATCCAAGAGCTTTATGAAGACGAAAATAGTGGCGTAAAAGAACATCTAAAGGTATTCTTTGAATCTTTATTTGACTGATTAAATGAGTCAAATGGTGTTGTCTAAATTTCATAGAAAAGAGAATACTTAAATTCGATAAATCTGAGGTAAGGAAAAATGAGAAAAATCGTCTTCTTAATCGGTCGCATTTTGTTAAGTTTGATTTTTGTGAGCTCATCTATCAGTAAATTGTTTAGTTGGAACGACACGGTTCAATACACGACAAGCTCGTATTCTCAATGGATCAGTGGAACACCGGCTCCAGAGGCAATCCATCAAGGGATGGTAGCGCTTTGCCCTCATGTCGTTTTAATGCTCATCATCGCCATGCTTTTCGAGGGGATTGGGGGGCTTTTGCTCCTTTTTGGATTTAAAATCCGCTTCGGCGCATTCCTGCTGATCTTATTTATCATTCCTGTCACAATCATCATGCATCCTTTCTGGCTGAGTGGCGGTCAAGAGAAGATGATCCAAACGGCGATGTTTATGAAAAATATCAGTATTTTAGGGGGGCTGCTCATCCTGGCATCAAAGGGCGGGGAAAGCGAGGCGTGAGCTATTAAGAGACTGTCTCTAATACAGCTTGTTTTGAAAATTGAAATAAGATACCATTTCCTTTCAATAAAACATGCAAAATCAAACAACCCTTAAACAAGAAATTGCCTTTCAAGGAAAAGCCCTCTTTACGGGGCGCGATGTGACTGCTTGTCTTTGTCCTGCTGGTCCTGAGACGGGAGTTGTCTTCCGTCGGGTCGATTTGCCTGGATCTCCAGACATTCCTGCAAAGACGGAATATGTTCAAGAGAGTATTCGTACAACCAAAATTGGAGTCGGTAGTGCCTCCGTTCAGACGATCGAACACCTGATGGCAGCTGTTTTTGCTTGTAAAGTAGATAATTTAATCGTGGAGATTTCAGGGCCAGAACTCCCTATTTTTGATGGAAGCGCGCTCCCCTTTGTCGAATGGATTGAAAAGGCTGGGATTGTGGAGCAAAATCGCCCCAAAGAAGTCTATGTTTTAGGGGCTCCCTGCTATTTCTCTGCGGGAGAGACGCACCTGATTGCGCTTCCTTCCGATGAATTTAAGATTAGCTATACGCTTCACTATCCAGCATCTCCATATCTCAAATCGCAATACTTTAGCTTTGTGATGACACCCCCTCGATTTCGGCAAGAGGTTGCTCCCTGCCGAACGTTTGCACTTCATGAAGAAGTTCTTCCTTTGATTCAAAAAGGGATTTTAAAAAATGGAGGACTCGAGCATGGTGTAGTCATTGATGGAGAAAGAGTGTTAAATCCCGAAGGGGTCCGTTTCTTTGACGAAATGGTTCGTCATAAGGTTTTGGATTTGATCGGAGATATTGCTCTATTAGGCCATCCATTAAATGTTCATTTGATTGGAATCAAAACAGGACATGCAGCAAACCATGCCATTGCGAAAGAGATGCGTAAATTTCTGAGGAGACAATGAACTCAACTTTAACTCATTCGGTTATTCTTGATGCGAAAAAGATCGCACAAATTTTACCCCATCGGTATCCTTTTCTTCTTGTAGATCGGATTGTTTACATAGACCTTGAGAATAATACGATCATTGGGCAAAAAAATGTGACCTTAAATGAACATTTTTTTGTAGGACATTTCCCCGAGGTGCCCATTATGCCTGGAGTGCTTATCCTCGAGGCTTTAGCGCAAACTGGAGGAATTTTAGTCCACCAAAAGTTACAGACAGATAAAATTGCGGTGCTCCTAACAGTGGATCAAGCAAAATTTAGAAAGCCTGTATTTCCAGGAGATGTTCTTTTCCTAGAAATCAAAGGATTGCATGTGAGTTTTAAAGGGGGGAAAGTGGCAGCAAAGGCCCTCGTGAATGATCAGGTGGTTGTTGAAGCAGAAATTGGTTTTGCTCTTGTTGATAGAAAGCAACTTTAAAAAATGTTAAAATAGATGGCTAAAAGAGAGATTCATCCAACGGCAGTTGTCGACCCTAAAGCGCAGCTTGGAGACAATGTCACCATCGAAGCGTACGCGATTGTGAAAGCAGATGTCAAAATTGGCGATGGGGTCACGATTAAATCACATGTTTATATCGAGGGGAATACGACCATTGGGGCCGGTACGACGATTTGGCCAGGAGCGACTATTGGAACAAAAACCCAAGATCTCAAATTCAGAGGCGAGAAGACGTTTGTCATCATTGGGAAAAATTGCGAGATCCGGGAATACGTTACCATTAACTCTTCTTGTCAGGAAAATTCGGTTGTTCGGGTCGGCGACAACTGCTTAATCATGGCCTATTGCCATGTTGCCCATAATTGCGAAGTAGGCAACAAAGTGATCATGGCCAATGCCGTTAATTTAGCAGGGCATGTCATTATTGAAGATTGCGCTGTGATCGGAGGGATGGCAGCTTTACATCAATTTACCCGAGTTGGGTGTTATGCCATGGTTGGTGGATTTAGCCCTGTGACGCGCGATGTTCCTCCCTACACGATTGGAGGAGGAATACCTTATAAAATGGGAGGACTCAATCTCATTGGCCTTAAGCGTCATGGATTTCCTCTTTCCGTTCGAAAAGATTTGGTACGAGCTTTCAAAATCACCTACCGCTCAGGTCTTAGCTTGACAGAGGCCCTTGAGCAGATTGAGCAAGAGGTTGAACCAAATCTCTACGTTCGGCATTGGGTCGAATTTTGTTTAGCCTCCAGGCGCGGATTAATTGGCTTTCAGAGGCAGACGAAAAACACTGACCCTCTCGAGTCTCAAACTGAATACGAAGAGCTTCTCGAAGAAGAAGTCACGTGAAGATCGTTTTTTTGGGGACCTCTTCTTTTTCTGTTGCTATTTTAAAGCACCTTCTTCAAAGCCCCTATCAAATCATTGCCGTTGTTACAAGAGTTGATAAGCCTCAAGGACGATCACTTGAGTTAAAGTCTCCTCCGGTGAAAGAATGGGTTCAAGCCTACGCTCCTCAGATACCTCTTTATCAACCCGCAAAGGCCTCATCAGAGGAGTTTGTCGCCTTTCTACGCTCTCTTGCTCCCGATCTTTTTATTGTTGCCTCCTATGGAGAAATCGTAAAAACCTCTCTTTTAAATGCTGCGCGGCTAGGTGCTATCAATGTCCACACGAGCTTGCTTCCCAAGTGGCGAGGTGCAGCGCCCATCCAGCGATCTCTCATGGCCGGGGAGCAGGTCACAGGGGTTACCATTATGAAAATGGTGCTGGAGCTGGACGCCGGCGACATTTTAGATCAGACCAAAGTTGAAGTTCTCCCAGAGATGACCTACGGAGAGCTTGAGCAAGCGCTTGCTGTGGCATCAAAGGAGCCGCTTCTTCAAGTGCTCTCTCAGATGGAGCATGGAACTTTGCAAGCTACACCTCAAGACCCTTCAAAAGTCACTTTTGCTCCTAAAATCTTACCGCAAGACCGGGTGATTGATTGGAGTCGCACCGCTGATGAGATCCATAACCAAATTCGGGCTCTTTCTCCAGAGCCAGGCGCTTGGACTTCCATTGAAGTTGGAGAGCAGACAAAAAAAATGAAAATTAAGCGGTCGCGCGTTGCAGCAGCTCCAGCGACACTCACAGCTAAAGAATGGATTGTCGGCTGCGGGAAGGGTCATTTAAGCCTTCTCGAAGTGCAGCTCGAAGGAAAAAAAACACTTTCTATCAGTGAATTTCTTCGAGGAGTGCATGGACCTATTCAGCTGATTCAAAGTTAATTTTCTTGGACTTAAAGCCTTTCTTGTTTACCATGCTCTTTCGAACATTAAAAAGATCTTTCAAAGCTCAAAGGAGAGTTTTATATGGGTATGGGTGTAATTGTTAATGGGTTCAATAAGTTCGCAGGAGCGCTTTCGACTGTTGTGACGCCGGCTTCCAATTGTTTGGGTGGAGTTGGTTACTACGTTAAAAAGATGACTGGTGCGGGGGATGCAAAAACATTTTTTGTCAGACCTGCGATGGTCTTAGGGGCAAGCTACAAATTTTTCTGCCCTGAAAAATATCTTGCAAATCAGTATCCAGGATTCATCCAATGGACTGAGACTGCAAAAGTTGTTAAAAGTTTTTTAAGTGCGGTCGATATTCTTCCACAGACGGGAAAAATGGCTACAGCACTTTCTACGAAAATTGTTCAACAGGATCCGAAGGATACCAAGTGGAATCTCAGTAGAGAGGTCGCCTATATGAATGACGGGAAGCCGCGCCTTCACAAGGCTACCCTTAGCCCACTAGCGCTGGTGGCTCAAAGGCTTTCTTCTGTTGCGTTATGGTTCATTAATATAGGAGATGCTGTAAATGAAATAGGGGAATACTACCCCATTTCTCCCTTCCTTAAGAAATATGTACCCATTATGTTCTCAGCGGCGGGTCTGTATATGGGAGTTCAAGGACTTTACGAAGAAGAAGTGGTTAGGGGTTCTGTTAAACGTGAAAATTTCGTGATGGCCCCAGAAGAAAACTATTATAGCTGGGCGAACCGTGCATTAAATGGGACATATTTATTTATAAGTACCGTTGGAGGTTTGGGGATTTATTTTGAAAAAAATCCTCCAAAATGGCTTCCTACCGCCCAATTTGTTGGTACAGCTGTGCTCGCGGTTGTTCTGATTGCCCACAAGGTACTGAAAGACCAGGTGGAAGATCTTCATAAATCGAGGGAAGCCAGAGTAGTTTAAGTAGTCTTATCCTTAAGGTAATTCCTAAGACCTTGCTACCTTGTGGCAAGGTCTTTTTTTATGGATGAAAATGAGTCCACACCACCTTTCTTGGATTGAATGGGCAGTCGCCATTGCCATTACGGGGCTTGGTTTTTCCCTTCTTATCTACGCTTTCTTGGCTGTTTACCTTTGATCCTTGTGGTTTTGCTAAATTTTGGTTGTTGGAAAATCGGAAGATTTGTTAGCCTACTCGCTTTAGAAGCTGTCTTAAAGCTCAGGTTTCGTCGCTTTTTGGAAAATAAAGCGAAAATTGGCTCAAAAAGCCCCAAAAATCGCAGAAACTGAGTTTTAAGACAGCTTCTTAGAGGTCGCTCGCAAACTCAACCAATTGCGATAGCAAGCGGTGCGCTGTTTGATGAGAAGCAGCTGATAAATTTTTCTTTAATGAGTGGTAGAACTCCGGAATTTAGGTAAATGATGAAGCCAAAGTTGATGAAGCCAAAGTTGATGGGAATTAAACAAGGGATGATGCAACTCTTTGATCCGCAAGGAAACCGGGTTGTGTGCTCGGTGATTAAAGCAGATAAACACCTGATTTCTCAAATTAAAACCGTTGAAACAGATGGGTATCAGGCCCTTCAGCTTGCATCAGGAACATTGAATGCAGCAAAAATGCGCAAGGTGGCAAGGCCTCAGCAAGGGCATTTTAAGAAGGCAGGAATTGAGCCTCGCCGGTTTTTGACAGAGGTTTGCGTGGATGATACGACCCCCTTCCAAGTCGGGCAGGAGTTTGGGGTAGAGCTCTTTCAAGATATTGCTTTTGTCGATGTGGTGGGAGTTTCCAAAGGAAAAGGGTATCAAGGGGTGATTAAAAGGCACCACTTTGCCGGAGGGCCTGCGGCGCATGGTTCCGGGTTCCATCGTCATGGCGGATCGTGCGGAATGAGATCAACGCCTGGACGGTGCCTCCCTGGAGTTAAAAAAGCAGGGCGCATGGGGTGTGATCAGGTGACTGTAGAAAATCTGCGTGTGATTAAAATTGACCCCGAAAAGCAAGTGATTGTCGTCGAAGGTGCTATTCCTGGTGCTCGAGGGGGGCTTGTTTATATCACCTCAGCAAAAAAAAGACAAAGTAAGGTGAAACGTGGCAAGTCTTAAGAAGTTTGAGCTTTCGGGGAAGGAAATCGGTCATCTTTCCATTGAAGACGAATTATTGAAGGTTCAAGTGAACTCACAGATGATTAAAGATTATATTGTCGCTCTTCGCGCCAATGCTCGGCAATGGTCTGCGCATACAAAAACGCGAGCTGAAGTGTCCCATTCAGGGCAAAAACCCCATCCGCAGAAAGGAACGGGACGCGCGAGGCAGGGATATTTAGGCGCTGCTCAATATAAGGGAGGAGGCCGTGTTGGAGGGCCTAGACACAAGGAAGATCAGCATGTCGCAATCAACCGTAAAGAGAAACGTGCGGTGATTCGGCATCTTCTGGCTGAAAAAATCACCGGAGGCGAGATGGTAGTTTTGGAACCTGGAGCTTTTCGGGCGCCTAAAACGAAGAAAGTGGCCGATTTTTTAAAGGGACTTGAAATCTTTGGAAAAAAGGTGCTTTTTGTCGCCGATCAAGTTGGCGGAAAAAAAGAGAGCCATTTTGTGAAAAGCATGCGCAATATTCCGAACGCAGATTTTATGTTGATTGAAAATATCAGCGGCTATGATGTTGTTTCCCATCGACTCATTATTGTGATGGATGATGCGACAAGTCGTTTGATGAAGATGTTAGAAGGTTAAAAATGATGCGCAACCATCCCTATGAGATTATTAAAAGCCGCTATGTCACTGAAAAAGCGCGTGTCCTAGAAGGGCTTCAAAATAACAAAAGCAACCCTTCTGTTAAGAAATGCAGCACACCCAAATATGTTTTTTTGGTCGATAAGAAAGCCACAAAACACCAAATTGCTCGAGCAATTGAAGAGATTTATTCTGATAAGGGCATCAAAGTGCTGGGTGTGAATACCATTCATATCAAACCAAAACAGCGGACTGTTAGAGGACGCCGTGGGATGAGGCCAGGTTATAAGAAAGCGATTGTCACCTTAAAACCAGGTGATGTGATTGAGGATAAGGTGTAAGTATGACGAAGGAATTTAGGCCCACCACTCCTGGGCAGCGAGAGCTTGTACTCGAAAGTCGCACTGCTCTCACAAAAGGTGTAAAACCAGAAAAATCTTTGCTCGTGAAAAAAAACCGCATGAATGGCCGCAATCATCATGGTCATATTACATGCCGCCATCTCGGTGGAGGGCATGCCCGGTTTTATCGAATGATTGACTTCAAACGAGATAAAATCGATATCCCCGCAAAGGTCGCTGCTTTAGAATACGATCCTAATCGAACAGCTCACATTGCTCTTTTGCACTATGTTGATGGCGAAAAGAGGTACATTCTGGCTCCAGAGGGGCTTAAGGTGGGCGAGACTGTGGTGACAACGGACAAAGAAGCCTATGACGTTGGCTGCTGCATGAAGCTAAAGCTGATGCCGCTCGGCTCCGTCATTCATAACATTGAAATATCACCTGGCCAAGGGGCCTCTCTTGTCCGTTCTGCAGGGCTGTCAGCCCAGCTTCTTGCGCGCAGCGATGGGTATGTGACTTTAAAGATGCCGTCCGGCGAAATTCGGATGATCAATGAAGATTGCCGTGCTACATTTGGAGTTATTTCGAATGGTGAGCGGATTCTTCGTGTCGAAGGAAAAGCAGGACGGATGCGTTGGAGAGGGGTCCGGCCTACGGTCCGAGGAACAGCGATGAACCCTGTCGACCACCCCCACGGAGGCGGCGAAGGAAAACATAACGGCTATCTCCCGCAAACTCCTTGGGCTATGTATACTAAAGGATTCCGTACACGTTCGAAGAAAAAAACAGGGAAATGGATTGTCAAGGATCGGAGGAAATAAGAGTAGCATATGGGTAGATCGTTAAGAAAAGGTCCCTTCGTAGACCATCATCTCCTTGCAAAAGTAGAAAAGCAAAATATGGGCGGCTCTAAAAGGTCCATTAAAACGTGGTCACGCCGATCGATGATTATTCCCGATATGGTGGGTCATACATTTGAAGTTCATAACGGACGTAAATTTATTGCAGTCTTCATCTCTGAAAATATGGTGGGACACCGCCTTGGTGAATTTTCCCCTACGCGAGTATTCAAAGGGCATGGATCGAAGAAAATCGCAGAGGCTGCCGCCGCAGCTGCCGCACCTGCTGCTGGAGCAGCTCCTGCAGGAGCGCCTGCAGCGGCTCCACAAGGTGGAGCTAAACCCGCTGCAGCAGCTAAATAAGGGAGGATTGAATGGAGCACGGTAAAGCAGTGACGAAAAATGTGAGAATTCCTCCACGCAAGGCAAGGCTTGCTGCAGATTTAATTCGAGGACTTTCAGTCGAGGATGCATCGATTCAGCTCATCCATTCTCAGCTGAAAGGAGGAAAACTGCTGAAGAAAACGTTAGATAGTGCAGTTGCGAACGCGGAAACACAGCTCAATATCCCTCGCCAAAAGTTAAGAGTAAGTGAAGTACGCATCGATTGCGGTTCTGTTCTTAAACGGTCTAAGACAAAAGCGCGAGGTGGAATGGTTCCTGTTTTGAAGCGAACCAGTCATCTGACAGTGATTGTAGAGCCAGTGGAAGGTCAATAATGGGACAAAAAACATCTCCTATAGGGTTTCGATTATCTCGAACAAAGAAATGGAAGTCTCTCTGGTATGCCAACAAACAAGAATTTGGCGGGCAGCTTGGAGAAGATAAGCAAATTCGGGATTATCTTTTTGCAAAACCGATTTGCGTTGGGACCTCTCAGATTATCATTAAGCGAATGAGTGGAAAAGTTGAAGTGACGATTCATACCGCAAGGCCTGGACTCGTCATCGGGAAAAAAGGGGCTGAGATCGATATTCTCAAACAAGAGCTTAAAAAGCTGACAGGGAAAGAAGTCTATCTTGAAGTCGAAGAAATTAAAAGAGCTGATCTCGATGCAAAACTGATTGCCGATGGAGTTGCAAAACAGCTTGAGCGTCGAATGCCTTTTAGGCGCGTCATGAAAAAAGCGTTGCAATCTTCTATGGATGCCGGCGCTATGGGGATTAAAATCTCCATTTCAGGACGTATCGGCGGTGCAGAGATTGCTCGTACCGAATGGTATAAAGAAGGACGTATTCCTCTCCACACAATCCGGGCAGACATTGATCTTGGAATAGCGCGAGCGCAGACAATGTATGGTACGATTGGAGTGAAAGTGTGGGTTAATCATGGGGAAGGAGGAGCTTAATTTATGGCACTGATGCCAGCGCGTACAAAATTTCGAAAAATGCAAAAAGGGCAGAGGGCTGGGCTCAGCAAAGCCGCCAACTTTCTTGACTTCGGCGAATTTGGAATGCAAGCTTTGGAGCGGGGATGGATTACGAATCATCAAATTGAAGCATGCCGAGTGGCCATCTCTCGCTACTTCAACAGACGAGGACAGGTTTGGATTCGGATTTTTCCTGATAAGTCGGTGACAAAAAAACCTGCAGAAACACGAATGGGGAAAGGAAAAGGGAATGTGGAGCACTGGGTGGCTGTTGTGCGCCCTGGTAGAGTCCTTTTTGAAGTCGGCGGTGTTTCAAAAGATATTGCTCAAAATGGGCTTCGACGCGCTGCAGCAAAGCTAGGTATTAAAACCCGCTTTGTCGAGCGGCTGGAGAGAGTATAGTTATGTTGAATATGAGTGATTTAAAACAACAAGGTGCAGAAGAGCTCACGAAGCTCTATCGTGATCTTTCCAAAGAGATTTACGGTCTCAAGTGTGAGCTTCAGATGGCGCGTAAAACGGAAAAGCCTCACCTCCTTCGTGCAAAGAAAAAAGATCGTGCACGCGTGCTCACGGCGCTTCAGCAAACGAATAAGGGGAAGGGTTAATTTATGGTGCAGGGAAATAACAGCCGTCAAAAAGAGAGACAAGGACGGGTCGTCTCTACAAAAATGCAAAAAACAGTCACTGTCAAAGTAGACCGAACCTTTGCACATCCTGAGTTTAATAAAGTCGTCAAGCGAAGTAAGAATTATTACGCTCACTGCGAAGGCCATGAGGTCAAAGAAGGCCAGACCGTGCGGATTGTTGAAACAAGGCCTCTTTCAAAAAATAAGCGGTGGCGCGTTGTTGAGGTGATCGCATGATTCAACAAGAGAGTAACTTAGAAGTCGCTGATAATACCGGTGCAAAAAGTGTTCGATGCTTTAAAGTTCTCAAGGGTTCAAAGCGGCGGTATGCACAAGTTGGCGATGTCATTGTCTGCAGTGTAAAAGACGCAGATCCTAAGGGCATGGTCAAAAAAGGGGATGTTGTTAAAGCGGTGATTGTTCGAACACGCAGTTATATTCGCCGCGCTGATGGATCCTTGCTCCGCTTTTATGATAACAGCTGCGTCATTTTAGATGATAAGGGCAGCCCTCGCGGGACCCGCATTTTCGGTCCTGTCGCACGAGAAGTTCGCGAACAAGGATTTGTAAAGATTACATCCTTAGCGCCTGAGGTAATTTAACATGACACAATGGATTAAAAAAGGGGACAAAGTTCTCATTATCAGTGGAAATGATCGAGGTCGAACAGGAACAATCCTGCGCCGCGATGGAGACCATGTTGTCATCCAAGGGATGAATATTCGGAAAAAACATGCGAAGCGGCAAGCTCGAGTTCAAACTCCGAGCATTATCGAAATCGAAATGCCTATCCATGTCTCTAATATTTGCCTCTGCAATGATGAAGGGAAGCCCATTTGCTTAAAAGTAAAGCAGTTAAAAAAAGAGAAAGAACTGGTCTATCACCAGGATGGTAAGGATACAGTCTTTCGAACTCTTAGAAAAAGTTAAACGGATCATAAGAAATGTCTAGATTGCTCAAACACTATAACGAGGAAGTCAGACCCGCTCTCAAAGAGAAGTTTGGGTATTCCAACTCAATGTTGATTCCTTCTTTGAAGAAGATTGTCATTACCATGGGTCTTGCGGAAGCATCGAAAGATAAAAATGCAGTCCAAGATTGCCAAAAACAGCTAATGATGCTTTCCGGCCAAAAACCAATCTTTACAAAGACGAAGAAAGCCATTGCGAACTTTAAGTCGCGCAAAGGACAAGTGATTGGTTTAAAAGTAACGCTTCGTCGGCGTCGAATGTTTGATTTCCTCGACCGGTTTTGTAACATTGTTACGCCTCGTATTAAAGACTTTCGAGGTTTCCCACCCAAATGCGATGGACGTGGATCTTACTCTGTTGGGCTCTCCGATCAGCAAGTCTTCCCTGAGATCAATCTGGATGAGGTTAAACGGACGCAAGGGATGATTATTACCCTTGTGACATCAGCTAAAACCGATGACGAGTGTCGTGAGCTGCTTCGCGAACTCGGATTCCCATTTATTAAGACGGAAGGAAAATAACTCTATGTCACAACAAGACCCCATTGCTAGTATGCTGACTTCTCTTAGAAATGCAGCAACTGCTCATAGCCGTTTTGTCGATCTTGATCTCAGCTACCTAAAACATGAAATTCTAAAAATTCTTGAAAGACAAGGGTTTGTTGAACATATTTTAGTTGATGATCAGAAAAAGAAAATGCGAGTCTTTCTCAAGTATGACGGGCGAGAGCCTCTCATGCAAGGGTTGAAGCGCATTTCAAAACCGAGCCTCCGTAAATATATTGGGCGAGATGAGATCCCAAGAATTATAGGAGGACTTGGAACCGCTATCCTCTCCACATCGAGGGGGATTTTAGATGGTGAAACGGCCCGAGAAAAAGGGGTCGGTGGCGAACTACTCTGTTACGTATGGTGAGGTAAATAAAGATGTCACGTTTTGGAAAAATTCCAGTTCCGATTCCTTCCGGAGTTGAAGTGAAGCTTGAGGGGCGCAAGTTCCATGTCAAAGGACCCAAAGGAACGCTCTCTTCAGAACTTCCTGTTGGATTGATTCTTAAAATGGAAGAGGGAAAAGCGCTTGTGGTGAAAGAAGAAGGATCAGGTTTAACAAGTGCAATGTATGGACTTCACCGTTCCTTGTTCAACAATATGGTTCAAGGGGTTTCAAAAGGATTTGAAATTAAACTTGCCATGGTTGGCGTTGGATACCGGGCAGCTCTCGAAGGGCATCACTTGAATTTGCAGGTCGGCCAGTCTCATCCTATAAAAATTTCCATTCCTAAGGGCGTTGTGGTAACAATCGATAAAAATGGAGTCATTAGCATTACAGGAATTGATAAACATCTCATCGGTCAGTTTGCAGCGAGTGTGCGTGCTGTTAAGCCCCCAGAACCTTATAAAGGGAAGGGGATCCGATATGAAAAAGAATATGTACGTAAGAAAGCTGGAAAAGCAGCTAAAGCTAAAACGGCTGCAGGATAATACCCATGGAAAGTCATCTCATTCAAAGAAATCGGAAACGTTTTAAAAGAGCAGCCTCAGTCCGGAAATATATCCGAGGCTCTGCTGAGAAGCCTCGTCTCTCTGTGATGAAGTCGAATCAGCATATTGCAGCTCAAATCATCGATGATGAAGCAGGAACTACACTTGTTTCTGCTGCCACTCTCATGAAAAAATTTCGAGCGAAGAAACTTGGCAATAATAAAGAAGCAGCGCGGCTCATTGGCACAGAGCTTGCCGAGCGCGCAAAAGAAAAAAACATTACAACTGTTGTTTTTGACCGTGGGTTTCATAAGTACCATGGAGTCATTGCAGAGCTTGCTAACGCGGCTCGCGAAGCAGGATTAAAATTTTAGTGGACTTAGAGGCTGTTTACGGAATCTGAACTCGTAAACAGTCTCTTAAAAAAAGGGAAGCATGAGTACAAAAAACAAACGGCATCGACAGGAAGATTTCAATACCGAGTTTCAAGAAAAGGTCCTTTATATCAACCGGTGCTCTAAGGTCGTCAAAGGAGGGCGAAAATTCAGTTTTTCAGCCTTGATTATCGTTGGCGATGGCCAAGGGCATGTGGGGCTTGGTTTTGCAAAAGCCAATGAAGTTTCTGATGCGATTCGAAAGGGAGGAGAAGCTGCTCGAAAAAATATTCTTACTTTTGAGCTGGAAGGAACCACGATTCCGCATGAGATCACAGTTGACTGGGATGGATCGACAGTTTTTCTTAAGCCTGCTGTAGAAGGGACTGGGGTTGTTGCTGGTTCAAAAGTGCGAGATATCTTAGAGATTGGAGGCGTCAAAGATGTCATTGCTAAAATTCGGGGCTCTAACAACCCCTTAAATCAGGTTCAGGCTATTTTAAAAGCTCTGACACTTCTTAAAAATCGTCAAAAAACACTCAATGCGCGAGGCCTTGTATGACCTTAACCCGTACTTCATTGGCTCAACTAACTAACACACACCGCCCTCGCAAGAAAGTGCAGCGAGTAGGTCGTGGGCTAGGCTCCAAGCGCGGGAAAACATCGTGCCGTGGAGTGAAGGGGAATAAAGCACGCCGTGGATATAAGAATCGATATGGACATGAGGGGGGACAGCTGCCTCTCTATCGAAAGCTTCCAACGAAAGGGTTTCCTCATGGGCGGTTTAAAAGTGATGTTTATGCAGTCAATCTCGGCATTTTAAATCAATTATTTAAAGATGGAGATGTCATTAATCTGAGCACGCTCCGAAAACGAGGTTATGCTCCTCGCACAGCTGCTGGAGGACTCAAAATCTTAGCTCAAGGAGAGCTCAAGAAAAAAGTTTCTTTAGAAGCACACGCTTTTTCCAAAGGTGCGATTGAAAAACTCGAAAAAGCAAAAATTCCATTTACAATTCTTACAAAAACACCTTCTTAAGACAGCACATGTTTGAATCTATTCGGCGCATTTTTTCAATTCCTGAGTTAAAAACAAAAGTTATCTTTACGTTGATGATGCTCATGGTTTGCCGAATAGGAGCACATATTCCTGTTCCAGGAATTAATGGAGAATTAGCTGTTCGAGTTTTCCATTTTGCTACAGGTGGAAGCCAAAACCTCTTCCAGCTCATGGATGTCTTTTCTGGCGGTGCATTTGCCCATATGACCATCATTGCTTTGGGAGTCATGCCGTACATCTCAGCATCGATTATTATGCAACTCCTGATGGCGCTTGTTCCATCACTCCAAAGAGAGATTAAAGAAAGCCCTGATCAAGGGCGTCGAAAAATGGGCCGGTGGATTCGTGTGCTCACCGTGGGCCTTGCATTTTTTCAATCAGGCCTATTTGCAAAATATGCTGTCCAATTAAATACAAGCACCCCAGGAATTATCGTCGCGAACCTTTTGGATTTTCAAATTTTTGGGCTGCCTTGGCTATTTTATCTCCTGGTGATGTCAACGATGACAGTCGGAACAATGCTCCTGATGTGGATTGGAGAGCAAATCTCTGAAAAAGGGGTTGGAAACGGAATGAGTTTAATCATTACCTTGGGAATTCTCTCCTCTCTTCCAAGCACCTTGGGGTCGATTATCCGTCAGCTGAATCTCGACTCGCAAGAGCCGGGCCAACTTTCGTTTTCTTCACTCATGATTTTGCTCCTTGTCTTTGTTTTAATTATCGTTGGAACCATTTTAGTCATTCAAGGACAGCGAAGAGTCCCGCTTCAATATGCTCGTAAGACGATTGGTAAGCAAGAAAGCGGAGGGGGAACCGCTTATATTCCTTTAAAAATTAACTATGCAGGAGTGATTCCAGTCATTTTTGCCTCTTCTTTCTTGATGCTTCCAGCAACGGTTGTTCAATTTATTGGACGTGGAAACAAGCTTGGGCATATTGCGACACTTTTATCTCCTGGCTCCTGGCTTCATACCATGCTCTATGTGATGTTAATTATATTTTTCACTTACTTTTGGACCGCCACGCAGTTTCATCCGGAGCAAATTGCGTCTGATATGAAAAAGAACGGCGCTTTTATTCCGGGAGTTCGGCAAGGGAAGCCTACTCAAGATTTTTTTGAATCGACCATGAATCGGATCACCTGTATTGGAGCTGTTTTTTTAGCATTTATTGCAATTCTCCCGACCCTTGTCAGTCGTATTTTAGGAGTCGATGCGACGATTAGCCATTTTTTTGGAGGAACTTCCCTTTTAATCTTAGTGGGCGTTGTCTTGGATACAACCAAGCAAATTGAGTCCCACCTCCTCATGAAGAAGTATGATGGCTTTATGCGAAGGTCTCGGGCCCACGGAGGATAGGTTAGGGGATAGATTGACAGTGTGACCGATATAATGGTAAGAACGATAAAATTTTTTCAAAATCGTTCTTACCATTATATCGTTCACACCGTTTAAAAAACACTTTTAATGCTTGGTTATCTGAGGGAGAAAAACTGGCTCTTGAAAATAAAGCAAGTTGGTTGTTAAACTAAACAGATCTAAAAAAGGATTTTTACACATGCCACGCATTGTTGGGATTGACGTTCCTGGTAATAAACGACTTGAGGTTGCACTGACCTATATCTACGGAATTGGTCGCAAGCTTTCAAATCAAATCATTGCGAAGTTAGGGATGAACCCTAATATGCGCGCTCAGCAACTATCCCAGGATGATATCGCTCGAATTAACGCTCTTCTTCAGTCAGGGTATATTGTTGAAGGAGACCTTCGTCGCCAAATTCAAGGTAATATTAAACGACTTATTAATATTCATTGCTATCGAGGCGCGCGCCACCGCCTAGGGCTGCCTGTTCGAGGTCAACGCACACGGACAAATTCAAGAACTCGAAAAGGGAAAAGAAAAACTGTAGCTAACAAGAAGAAATAACAATGAAAGAAACATCCGATTCCTCAGGTAAGACAGAAATTAAAAAACCTGCTGTGAAAGCTCGTAAGAAAGTACAACGAACTGTTCCAGCTGGAATTGCTTGTGTAAAAACAACATTTAACAATACGATTATCACCGTTACAGACCTTGCTGGAAATGTGATTGCATGGGCTTCCGCTGGTAAAGTAAACTACAAAGGTTCTCTTAAGTCCTCGGCATTTGCCGCGACTGTCGCTGCTCGAGAGGTAGCGAAAGCGGCAAGGGCAGACGTCGGGATGACAGAAATTGAAGTCTATCTTAAGGGTGCAGGTGCTGGACGGGAATCTGCAGTCAGAGGACTCTTAAGTGGAGGACTCAATGTTACTACTATCACCGATGTGACTCCAATACCTCATAACGGCTGTAAACCTCGTAAACGACGTCGCGTCTAAAACTTCAGGAGAAGATCATGACAGTAAAATATGGAAAATTTGAGCTTCCGACGAAGATTAAAAAAGATGAATCGGCACGCCAAATAAATCATTGCCGATTTATCGCGGAGCCCTTTGAAAGAGGCTTTGGACATACCGTTGGAAATGCACTGAGGAGAATTCTTTTAACTTCAATGGAAGCTCCTGCGATTTTATCAATTTGCATTGAAGGCGTCCTTCATGAATATACAGCAATTGAAGGGATCATTGAGGACATGACGCATATTGTACTCAACTTTAAATTAGCGCTTTTGCGAAAACTTCCGACAGAAGAGCAACATATTTCTCGTGAACCGCGCGTCATTTCAAAGACAATCGATATTACAGATCACATGTTAGACAAACGAGGTGGGCATTATGTTGTTACACTTAAAGATTTAATGGGAGATACAGATTTTGATGTTGTCAACCCGGATCTTCCCCTCTTTACAGTCACAAAGCCTTTGACTAAAAAGATCGATCTGAAAATTGGTTTTGGACGAGGATATGTTCCTTCGGAGAGACATGCGATAAAAGAAAAGCGGATTGATGAAATCATTCTTGATACTGCTTTTTCACCGGTTCGCTTAGTGAATTACTTTGTCGAAAACACACGTGTGGGGCAAGACACCGACTTTGACCGTTTAATTTTAGATGTCACAACAGATGGACGTCTTTCTCCGGAAGAAGCGCTCTCTTTTGCAACTCAAATCGGGATCTTGCATTTTGAAGTGTTTGAAGAGCTCAAGCAACATAGCATTACGTTTGCTTCCGACGCCGTAGAAGTGAATACAGATCGGGATGAATTGATTGCAAAACTTGCTCTTAAAATCGATGAAATCGAACTCTCTGTTCGGTCTAAGAATTGCCTTGATGGCGCTAAAATTGAAACCATTGGGGAGCTTGTCACAACGCCTGAATCGGAAATGCTCAAATATCGAAACTTTGGGAAAAAGTCTCTCAATGAAATCAAAGAGAAACTTGCACAAAGAGGCCTTTCTCTAGAAATGGACCTTTCTCAATTTGACATTACACGCGATAACATCAAAGAACTGATTACCAATTATCTTGCGCAAAAAGGAGCTGGCGAAACTGAATGAGACATGCAAAACACACCTTTAAAATTGGGCGCACGTCTTCTCACCGTCGATGCATGCTAGCCAATATGCTCAAAGCCCTCATTTCGCATGAGCGCATTGAAACAACTGTAACAAAAGCTAAAGAGCTCAGACGGCATGCAGATCGGATGATCACTCTTGGTAAGAAAAAAACCTTAGCAAGCCGTAGACAAGCGATTGCTGATTTAATGATCACCTATAACCCGCTCTCCTCAAAAGAAGCACGGATTGCTAAAGGTGGCAAAACAGCCTATGTCTATAATAATGATCGGCAAGTGATCGGAAAGCTCTTTGGAGAGCTCTCTGAGAGGTTCTCTGCTCGTCAGGGAGGGTATACCCGCATCGTTCGCCTCGGTGAGCGAGCTGGAGATAATGCTCCAACTTGCATTATCGAATTCCTGCCCCAATAAAGGAAATTCTTGAACTCATAGTAGGACTTTACTCCCTTTTAAAAGTCGTATATGATGATCATAAAATCTCAGGGGCTAAAGAGGTTAAGCATTTATGAGAATTGCGATCAACGGATTTGGGCGGATTGGGCGATTGGTCCTCAGGATTATTACCCAAAAAAAAAGTTCAAATCTTGAAGTTATTGCAATCAACGATCTTGTTCCCGCGGATAATTTAGCCTACCTCCTCAAATACGATACAGTTCATCGGCAAGCTCCTTTCCAAGTCAAAGCAGAAGGCTCCCATCTCATTGTCGATGGAAAGCAGATCCAGGTATTAGGAGAGAAAGACCCCTCGGTTCTTCCCTGGAAGACCTTGGGAATCGATTATGTGGTTGAATCAACAGGCCACTTTGCCACAGAGGAAGGAGCCGCTTGCCATCTCAAAGCAGGCGCTAAACGTGTGGTCATCACAGCGCCGGCCAAAGGAAACATTCCCACGCTTGTCATGGGAGTCAATCATGAGCGCTACAACCCTTCCAACGATAAAATTGTATCGAATGCTTCTTGCACAACGAATTGTCTTGCGGTTTTAACGAAAGTCCTTTTAGACCACTTTGGCATTGAAGAAGGGCTCATGACAACCATTCACTCGCTCACCGCCTCGCAACCAACAGTCGATGGCCCCTCGAAAAAAGATTGGCGAGGAGGCCGTGCCGCAGGAGCAAATATTATTCCGTCATCCACAGGAGCCGCACTGGCTGTCGGGCTTTGCTTGCCCGAAGTCAAGGGAAAACTCACTGGGATGGCTTTTCGTATTCCAACGGTAGACGTATCTGCCGTTGATTTAACTGTACGTCTCAAAAGAGACACAACCTATGAAGAGATCTGCACCGTCATGAAAAATGAAGCCAAAGGCCGTTACAAAGACGTTCTGGCCTATACGGAAGACGAAGTCGTCTCCTCTGATTTTATTGGGACTTCCCCTTCCTGTATTTTTGATAGACGGGCAGGAATTGAGTTGAATAGACGCTTTTTTAAACTCATTGCGTGGTATGATAATGAGATGGGATATGCCCATCGGGTTGTGGATCTTTTGGAGTATATGAAAACAAAAGAAACCCAGTAAAAAAGAGGTTATATCCCGTGAACTTTACCCGCGAACCCATCATTGAAACTATCATTACACCTCGTGAAGGCTACAGGTTAATTGTCCGTAGCACAAAGCATGAGAATGAAGAAGAATTTGCCGTTGACGCTGTCGAGGTCGTCTCCTTTGGAAATGCCCTTTTTTATCGCAGCTTGGAAAAGCCCAAGCCTTTTCTTCTCCCCATTGGAGATTATCAAGTTGTCGAAGGAAAGGAAGCTCGTATTGCGCTTAAAAACGCCCAATTTGATCGCACCATCAAAATCGGAGGCGGCCGTGAAACCTCCTTTAAAAAAGAAGCAGAAGCAGTTGACGAACAGCTCCTTCCAAACTCTCTTGAAGAAGAGGCGACCGAAGAGAGTCCCGCCGCAGAAACAGGATCAGACCGTCATAAGCGTGACCGCCGTCGCAACCGCCGCCGCCGAGATCGAGAAGAGCAATACTCCAAATCCCCCGTAGAATCCAAACCCGAAACCCCTGCAACACCCATCTTTGCTCACTTAATCCCTCCCCCGCCGACCCTCATCTCAAAATCGATCCAAAAGTATAAAGAGCAGCAGTCCCAAGAGGTCCCTCCGCAACCCGCTGAAGTTGCTCAAAAAGAGGCAACTCAAAAAGAAGGAGAAGGCGAGGCCAACACTATCAGTCGATCATTAATCGAGCCCCCCGCCTTCACTCCCGGCCTTCCTTCCATGAACGAATGGAGCAATTTCTTATCTTGATGAGAAACCACACCGCTCAGTAGACTCTTATAACTCTAGAGGGGGCTTTCCCCTCTACCAAGGGTCTCTTTGCTCGGATGGTGGAATGGTAGACACTGGGGACTTAAAATCCCCTCCGTTAATAGCGGGTGCAGGTTCGACTCCTGTTCCGAGCAACTCTCTATAGAAAATGACCTAAAAATCGATTAAAAATCAGGCTCAAAATCTGGTTGAATTCGGCGTTAATGGCACACTCACGGCACACTTTGAGATGTGAAATCTAGATAAACAAGGACGCGCTTGGATAAGAAAAGCCTCTTGTCTTATCATCTTATCACTAGTCTAGGAATGGTGTATGGCAAAGCATGTTTATCTAAATGGACCCTCAAGCTCGGGCAAAACCACTCTTGTTAAAGCTCTTCAAGAATCTTTTTCAGAGCCTTATCTTCATATTGGTATTGATAAACTGATAGGCTTCATGCCGGCGAAGCTCAATAATTGGACGGGTGGGTTTGCGCCGGAGGGGTTTTCTTGGGAACCAGCAGTTGATCCAACGGGCCATCCGGTGTATCAGATTCATGCCGGCCCTTTTGCTCAGCGCATTACCCATACCCTAAGAAGTGTAGCGCAGTTGCTTGCCTCTCAGCATTATAACATCATCATTGATGACCTAGCATTATGCGGTGCTATTGAAGTTGAAGAATGGCGCCAAACTCTCAAAAATTACTCAGTGCTGTATGTCGGTGTCATTACTCCCTTGCATATTCTTGAAGAGCGTGAACGTTCCAGAGGTGATCGTTTTCTGGGCAGTGCTCGTGGGCAATATTTTAAAGTGCATGAAAATGTTGCTTACGACCTTGAAGTTGACACCTATACCCATTCTGTTGAAGACAATGTTGCAAAAATCAAAGCGGCCCTCTTAAAAAAATCATAACTACTTTTAGCTCTTCGGCCCCATGTATTTTTGCTTTGAATGTGCCATTAGTGTGCCATCTATGCCCACGCTATACACAACACGTAGGACGTGAGCGTGTTATTTGCACTTCTCTATTGATAACTAATCCCCTGTTGAATTTTTATCTTCATTTATCGTAACATATCTTCTTTTGACAAGAGGACGAATGGCGAATATCCAAGAGAGAAAAACCAAGGACGGAAAAATCACCTACCGGGTGCAAGTCCGTCTTAAAGGGTACCCAGCTCAACAAGCAACATTTCATCGTATAACTGATGCTCGGAGGTGGGCTCAGCAGGTAGAGTCAGCCATTAGAGAGGGAAGACACTTTAAGACGACTGAGTCCAAGAAGCACACCTTAGAACACCTTATCGATCGTTATATTGAGAGCATTATCCCCAATAAAATGAAAAATGGCAGAAAACAAAAGGCCCAACTCATCTGGTGGAAACAGCAGATAGGGGATTATTCGCTTGCGGAGGTCACGCCATCACTTATTGCAGAGTGCAGAGATGTTCTTCTGCAAGGGTTCACCCCTAGGGGGACAAAACGCTCGCCGTCAACAGCTGTTCGTTACATGGCCGCTCTGAGCCATGCTCTAAGTGTAGCTGTGAAAGAATGGGGTTGGTTGGAAGATTCACCCATTCGTAAGGTGACTAAGCCTAGAGAACCCCGTGGTAGGGTGCGCTATTTAGATGAGCAGGAAAGGGAAAGGCTTCTCCAGGCATGTCGTGAGAGTAAAAATTCTTATTTGTACATTGTCGTTGTGATTGCTATTTCGACCGGGATGCGGCGATCTGAAATTCTCAACTTGACCTGGGCTGACGTCGATCTAGCAAAGGGGCGGATTATTCTTCATGAAACAAAGAATGGGGAACGAAGGGTAGTGCCTTTGCTTGGCCGGGCTCTTGAATTGCTGCGTAAGCATGAATTATTACGGCGGGTTGATACAGTTCTTGTTTTCCCCGCCATTCGTGGACAAAAGCCACAGAAGCCAGTTGATTTTCGAGGAGCTTGGGAGACGGCAATAGAAAAGGCCCAAATCAATGATTTTCGATTTCATGACCTTAGGCATAGTTGCGCTAGTTATCTCGCTATGGGCGGAGCCTCTTTAGCTGAGATCGGAGAATTGCTTGGCCACAAAAATTTGCAGGTCACGCGTCGCTATTCACACCTATCCGAAGTGCATACTGCTGGGGTTGTTGAAAGAATGAACGAAAAAATATTTGGGTGAGGAAATGTTACATCTCTACAGATTAGAACTCTTGCAGGAGCAGCGTCAACTTAAGCCTTTTTGGCTCAAAAAAGATAATGTTTTACGGTCAGATTGCATCTTCATCTTTTATAAAATAGAGCCCATGGGCCCAGGTGAAAGTGGTTTTCCCACCGAACAAATAATTGCCCAGTTTGATGTTATGCATATTTGGGAAATCTTTAAGGATTCTGATTTATGGTATAGCCATAGCCCTCAAATACCGCTCAAGAGCTTTGCTGAGTTTTTAAAACGCAAAGAAATAGAAATACCCGACCATCTTGCTTTCTTGCTGGAAGGGGGTAATCGAAAAAGCGATGATAAATTTACAAACGACAGTGAAAAAAAGGCTGTGGACGGTTTTATAGCAAGCGCGCGTCCTGTGCAATATCAAAGAGTTTTTCTTAGAATTGTGGCTCAGCATATTTGGAGAAACTATAATCAAGAATCCAAGCCATCTGCCAGTGCACTAATAGAAAATAATCAAGATTTTAAAAAGATGAGGAAATTCATTGGCGCTGAAGACACGGGGGATAAGGTTGTAACTTCTTGGATTTCAGACTTAAGTCCTCGCGCAAAAAAGAATAAAAAAGCTAAAGCTACCCCAGCTATAAAAGAAACACCCTCCTGCTGATTCTTTAAAACGAGCCTTCTAGGGCTTTTTTTACCTCTTCTTGGGGTTAGTTTTCATTTGTCTTCCAAACCTTGAAAAACAATACTTGCTCTATGGAAAAACACCCCTTCTAGCGCTTAGGAGGGGTATTACTTTCTTGGCATGGTCGTAGAAAATAAACGTAAATGTTTCTTTAAAGATATCTTTCAAAAACCACAAAAAATAGGAGGTTACAAATGAAAGACATCGATAATCGAAACCGTTACCTGTCTGTAGAACAGTTTGCTTTAGAACATCCGGCTTTTTCTCAAAGTTCCTTACGGCATCTTATTTTTGATGCTGATAGGAATGGATTTCGTTCTGTGCTTCGACGTGTAGGAAAAAGGAAAATCCTTTTGGATGAGCAGTCTTTTTTTGCATGGATCGAACAGCAAAATCAGCAAGGAGGCAAATAATGAAACAGCGAGAAAGACGGTTTCTAAAAGCCCTCCTTGAACAGGATAAAGTCTTCGTAAAGGACCTGCGGGCAATCGTGGGAGCTTTAAATCCTGCTCAGGTTGCGTTTGTTTTACGCCAAAAAGGCTGGAACATACAGACAAGATTTATCTCAATGCGAGACCGTGATGGGCTTATTTGTCATCCAGGGTACTACTGGCTGGACGATCAGGAAAAAGAAAGAGTCAGACGGTTCTTTGAAGATACCAGTGGAGCGGATGACGCCGCCCCGCCGGTGAATGGAAATTCAAAGTATGCTGATACTCAAATATCCAATACTCATCGTAGCAAAGAGGTAGAAAAATGACTACCTCTTTGCAAGATTGGACAGCCCCCATACCATTAGGGGCTTCTCTTTTTTCTACCTGGGCATCCGATATTTTTCCGGAGCCTGTTCAATCCTTCGTTAGTGAATTGGCAAGGGCGACTGAAACGCCCATAGAACTAGCCTCGCTGGCTACATTTTCAGGGCTTTCAACCGTTGCTCAAGGGAAATACATCGTGCAAGTAAAGCCTGATTATTTCGAGCCCGTGAACGTTTGGACGGCTGTTGCTCTCCCATCTGGGTCTCGGAAGTCGGCTGTTCAAAAATATATCACAGCCCCTTTGACCCAATGGGAAAAAGAACAAAAGAAATTAATTGATCCTCTCATCGCTCAGGTTGCATCTGAAAACAAGAGTATTGAAACTCGCGTTAAAGAAATTCGACGAAAGGGTGCATTGGCTGAAGTTGATGAGTACGAAAAGATAAAAGAAGAGGCGGCAAAGCTTGAATCACAGATTCGGGAAGTACCAACGGTCCCTCAGCTTTGGACTGGAGACATTACTCCCGAGAATCTGGGGACGCTCATGGCTGAAAACGATGAATGTATGGCATTTTTGAGCGACGAAGCCGGTGTATTTGATATTTTATCCGGACGATATTCTTCTGGAATACCGAATTTAGACCTATTTCTTCAGGCTCACTCAGGAAGCCCCACGCGGGTCAATCGAGGGAGTCGTCCACCAGTATTTTTGGATCATCCAGCTCTTACCATGGGGTTGACTCCTCAACCGGATGTGTTAAGAGGTCTTGCAAAAACGCCAGCATTTCGTGGCAGAGGTCTTTTAGCAAGATTTTTATATGCTATACCTGCATCAAATTTAGGGGTTAGGTGTTTAGATGCCCCTCCATTGTCTGTCAGGTCTCAAGAAAGTTTTAACACAATTATCACAGCGATTCTTAATCACCCTAAAGATGAAAATAATCCGCATATTCTCAAACTTTCCAAAGAAGCATTGGAAGACTGGCATTATTATGCTTTAGCGGTTGAAATCAAAATGGGGGATGATGGCCCCTTTGCTCATATGCGGGACTGGGCTGGTAAACTGCCTGGTGCAATAGCAAGAATGGCAGCTCTACTGCATGTGGCTAGATATGCCGAAAGCCACCCCTGGAAGATTGAAATAGGTAATACAGATATGAAAGCTGCCATCAAAATCGGGCATGTACTCTCTGAACATGCTCTTGGAGTTTTTGAGCTTATGGGTGCTGATCCAGCTCTAGATGGAGCAAAAACAATCCTAAACTGGATTCAAAGAAAACAGCTGAGGCGGTTCACCTTTCGAGATTGCCATTACGCACATAAAAGTAAATTCAAGAGGGCGAAAGAAATGGAGTTCTCAATGGAAGTGTTAGAGGAGAGGCATTTTATAAAAGAGATCAATAAGGAGAGTAAACCGCATCGTCCTAGCAGGATTTTTGATGTTAATCCTCAAATTTGGCAGGAGAAAAGCTAATGCGTCTTTTTGTGGCTTTTGTCCCTTATGTTCTAAAAGATTTAAAAAAATAATTACGGAGATGCGTATGACCAAGAAGGAATTGCGGAAAAAAGAGAACCTCATTCCCCAAAATAAAGAAAGTATTACAAGTGGCACAAGCCCTTTTATTCGCTACAAGTACAAGTGTAATGAAAAGACGGGTAAAGATGAGTTTGTTTCAATCGAATTATCAGATGGGACAAAGATAGATAATGAAGAAGCTCTGATAAGGCTCCAGAAGGCTCTAAAAGAAGCCACAGGAACGGATGATCTGCATTTGTCCGAACAAATCTTATGTTCGGCTGCTTTTGGGATGCCCGAACACAAACATGAGTCTAGACTTAATAATCTATTAGCCTTGATGCCTGCTTTTAAACCCCAGGACGAAACTGAAGCCACTTTATTTGGTCAGTTTCTAACACTGCAAAAATCGGGATTTAAATGTCTCCGTAAAGCGAATGATTCGGACAGTTTTTTTCACATGGAGAGCTTATTTTCTCTCGCCGGTAAACTTTTCCGTACGGCAAATGAAACGATGCAGACTATTTTGAGGTACAGATCGGGAGGTCGTCAGGAGATTCAAATAGTTCATTTACACAACGAGGGACAGGCTATCGTTACTCAAAATCTTTCCTCTGGGGGAGGGGGTAAGGAAAAAATATGAAATTGAACCCCATGGTTCATTGTGGCTCAATGTAGTGCAAGAGGTAAAAGATCGAAAGAACGGTGTCTCAGATGGGCGGTTAGAGGCCGCAGTACATGTCATATGCATGGAGGCTGGTCCAGAGGTCCCAAAACCAAGAAAGGGAGGAAGCGCTCTCGTTTAGCTGTGCTGAAGCATGGACGATACACGAAGAAAGCAAAAGCTGAGCGCCGTGAAGTAATTGATTTGATAAAAAGATGTAAAAACAATTTAAATTTTTTCTTCATTCTTACTATCTTTAATTGAAAAATTATATCTCATTACTGATTGTTTTTATTTATGGTTTTTATATATTATGTCACTCTAATTTAGGTTATGGTGATATGGATACAAAAACTATCAAGAAACGAATTGCATCTGCTTTTACCGCTTGTGGTTGGTTACTAGGGCTTCAAGCTTTCAGCTCGGCGTACTACTTGCTTACTGGCATGTCTAACTCGAATAATGACGATATCTTTATTGGACTTTTTGGATTTGGAATTGGTGCGATATTTTATTGGTTATTCAAAAAAACCAAAACTGAAACTACATACAAAAATTTAGGAGCTTTATTTCTGTTATGCCTAGGGCTTGATGCTATGGATATGGCTTTCTTTATGTATGAAAAATTCAGTGTGTTTCTGATCGCCTTAGCAGTAAAAACACCAATTTGTGTCCTTTTGTACAAAGGGACCATTGCCGGTATTGAGCAATACAAGGGAGGGAAAAGAATATGATTTCACAATTGGTGCCAAAATAGAAACTATCAACATACTAAATGAACAGTATAAATTGTATAAAAAAGAAAAGAAACGATGAAGAATAAGCATAAGGTTTGGATTTGGTGTATTGGGTTATCAGTTTCGTTATGTATTTGGTGGTTTTGGGAGTCTAAAGCTGATTTTATTGAAGATAACAGCATTGTAACATGGCCTTCAATTTGTATTTTTGGTGTGTTGCTATATTGCAGTTATCTTGCAACAGGGAAATTGTACGTTTTTCAGGACACTTTCGATGAAATTGATGCTAGAATTAAAAATTGTGAAGAGCAAATTCATATCTTGAATAACATGGCGATCAGCAATAGCAATTTAATAGATGTTATAAACAAAAAAAGACAAAGAAAAAAACCAAATAAAGGAACAATAAAAAGATGAAGTGGAGCATGTATACGCTACAGGCGATTTTGCTATTCCTCAAACTTCTTCCTTACGGAACACCTCTTTTTTTCTGGGGCGTTGATTTGCAACAGCCGCTTATTAATGGGGTTGATCCTGCTATTGTCTGGAATAAGCCTTATATGAATTTTTATTCTGATTTCAGTTCAGTTAGTTGGTGGCTTGTACTGATACCAATCTATTTTTTGATTGGAAATGAGTTTTTGCCCCATATCCTAACAAAAAAGAGTAGAAAAAAATGAATCGGAAGAGTGTAAAAAAGAAAAACAAATATCTAATAGGATTAATTATTTTGTCTTTGGTTGGAGTCGGAGTTACTCTTTCTTGCGAGGACAGTAAAAAGTCTAAACTGGATAAATATTATTTAGAACGATTTAAGTCCATTAAGAGCCGTATGATTTATGGTTCATCAGCAGATTCGGAAAAAGACCTTAATGATTACCATGATCAAACCGAGCTTTGTATGCACCAAGATGGATATACTGGACCCGAAATAATGGAGATAAGGATACAAGCCTTTAGGGAAGCTCTTTTAACAGGAAAGCAGTAAGAGGATCGCTCAGATGAGAATGCTTTTTTCATTGAGAATAACATCTAGTATAAAACAAAAAATAAAGATACATATGAAAGCATTACAGTGTTTCCTCATGATACTCTTCTTAGGGCATCTCTTGGGGGGCGCTGGTATTCTTTATGGGGCTGAAGAATATAAAGGGTTCGTTATCATAGATCGAAAGCCTTGGAAAACATCTTGGTTTCAGGAAAATGGTTTTTGGGTTCTTTTAGCTAGATTTGATAAAGGAGAGTTGAAAACTTATTTTAAAAATGCTCCTCCGCCCTCTGGATTAGGTATTGATTCTGTGAATAAGCCAGTAAAACAAGAATTTAGATACTTCGCATCGGGGGAAGTATTTACATCAAAAAATAGCCAGTATGAACAATGGCCTGATGGTGCAAAAACTTGGGCCTTTTCTTATGATTGTAAGATTAAGCTAGCTTCAGGTCGACTTGCGGATGGGTGTACTACTGCGATAATCCAAGAAGTGAAGGGAATACCAAATGAAATTCGTTATTCTCTTTTCTTAGTTCCTTAACCGAGCAGTAACTTTCTTAGTCCAATCAACCTTCTTACAATTTATGGCACATTGACGGCACACTTTGTGATGAAAAAATAAGAAAATATAAGACTGTCAATGAAATATTTTATTCTGTAAATAGCTGAGCTTTATATCATTAACTATCTTTTATTAACCTTGACTATCCCTATCCGATGACTTAAAATCCCCTCCGTTAATAGCGGGTGCAGGTTCGACTCCTGTTCCGAGCAATTCTCTATAGAAAATGACCTTTTTTGAGACCCCAAAAAGCTTGTTCAATCAAGCTTTAAATGTTGTCCATGGTCCACTGGTGGTCCACTAATCAGCTGAAAAAAAGCTAAAGTCGAATTCAAGGAATGCTTTTTCCGTGGCTCGAGGAAGAACTCGAACCTTTGACCGAAAAACAAGAACAACTCATTACGATTCTGGAAGTTATACGTATTGAGGAATTTATTCCTGATTATTTCGGTTGTGAAGGACGTCCTCAAAAAACGCGCCCCGCTATCGCAAGAGCCTACGTCGCTAAAATGATCTATAATCACGATACAACTCTTCAACTTCTCGAGCGATTACAAGGTGATAAAAACCTCAGAAGAATCTGCGATTGGGAATACCGAGGACAAATTCCTAGCGAGTCGACTTTTTCAAGAGCCTTTGCAGAGTTTGCCAAGACATCTCTGCCAGATCGAGTTTTACAAGCTATCATCGACAAGAATCTTAAAACTGAAGTCTTTTTGCATCTCTCCCGCGATTCTACAGCCATTGAAGCCAGGGAAAAAGCTACACCAAATCATTATTCAAGAGCGCGTTCCTGTTGGTATGTTCATGGACGAAGGTGATGTGGCCGATGATTGGAAGGCTATAAAAAACCACGTTATTGATTCTAGAGCCCCTTTGGTTTCTGATCGACCTGCCCCGAATAGAAAGTGGCTTAATAAAGATAAATTTGCCAGGAACATATGTAATGCCAATCGGTTTAAAACTTGGTCGAGAGGAGGTCATCCCCCAGACAATGAACTAACCAGAGAGGAGTTGATTGATCGCAAGGTAGAAGTCCTCACGAACCAGATTATGTTTGGAAAGGAAAGTTACCAAAGTTCACGTAGGGATATGCCTCATTTTAATTTCTACGATGTTTCAGATGACGAAAGCCAAGGGAGGTTCAAATGGCTGCTGTGACTTTGCAAGGCGTAATTCAAGCAATTCAGAATCAAATCCCCGCTTTAGGAAGGGATCCATTTACTATCGATCAAACGACCATTTCTTCGCATCTGCTTCACTGAGCCTGAACGAATAGTATTTTTGGGCGGTTTCTGAAGCGACACCCTTTTGATACAAAAGAAAGGCTCTATGATCCGCATCGGGTAATGACAAACGGCTTTCTTGAGAAAGATCGGTGTACCGTTTTGCCGCATGTTCTTGAAGTGTTTGTTGAGTAACGCTGCTCATATCAGAATTTTTAGTCATTTGCTGCATAACTTCTGAAATAACCACGCATTTTGGATCTGTGGCTGCGGTCTCTATTTTTGGGAAAAGTCCTTTAGGAGTTAGATCTAGACTAACGTCAGTAGTAGCACTGCTCATATTGCACCTCATGAAAATGTTAAGAGGCAGAATTCTATCACTAGGAAAAGGGTAGTGTCAATTTAAAGAAATTCCTCTCTGTTTTTATAAAGATCCTGACAGCTCGCTGGGTAAGAGAGGATAGTCTCGGAAGTTTTGATAGTGATAGTTTTGGACCTTTTGAACCTTTCGCGAACCACACTATTTCAAATTTACTTGCCGAGGGCGGCGACTCTAGCATTAGAGGGGGAATCGCCAATCATAGTGCTGCCATGACCATGATGAGAAGAGGGGGTAATTTTGATGTAGATGTCTTGGCCAAGATCGTTGAGGAATCGGAATAGGCGTTCCATAGAGAAACTCTTCAAATAGCCTCGGAGCAGTAAAGAGACTTTAGGTTGAGCGATCTTGAGGATTGCAGCAACGCGTTTTTGAGTCAGTTTATGCTTTTTGATGATTTTAGCAATTTCCCAAGCAAGCTGAGCTTTGGCTAGAGCTTCCTCTGGATTGGCAAGCCCCAAATCAGCAAATACGTTGCCTGAGCCAATTTCGTATTCAATGCTGTCCTGTTTCTTTTTTTTCATTCTATTTCCTTCAGAAACTCTTTTGCTTCTGCCAAACGCTTTTTTACTAATTCTATTTCTTGCTGAGGGGTGGCAATCCCGCTCTTCGATTTCTTTTGGAAGGCATGCAACACGGCTATGCATTCTTTAAATTCCACCGTATACACGACTCGAAATGTTCCGTTCGAGTCATTTTCTATAATCTCTCGAACTTTTGCGTTTCCAAATCCCTTTAAGACCTTGGAAGAAGGAGGCGTTTCGCCCTCTTGAACGCCCCATAGGGCAAATCCTACGGATCGCTGCACTCTTTCAGGGAAGTGTTTTAAGTCGGCCTTGCTGCGCCCGATCCAGACGATTTGCTTCACACTGTTCCAATAACTTCATTTCTTAAGCTCAACTATACCCATTTGGGAATATTTTTGGCAAGGGCTAATGGGACATAGGTGGGACAGCAAACTTCAAAAGCTGCCAGTCTAAAATAATATCTATCAATTAAAATTGGTCATCAACCTACTGATTATTAGTTTGATAGTGGTTAAGATAGGTGGAGAATGGTTGGATCGGGTCTGACTTAAGATCCCCTCCGTTAATAGCGGGTGCAGGTTCGACTCCTGTTCCGAGCAAATTCATAATCAATGAGTTATGGAGAAGGCTCCGAGAAATTCGGAGCCTTAGTTTTTCCAAATGCTCCACCAGACAACTAAAAATGACTCAAAAGATATTCCATTTCGAGGTCTTTTTTCATTAAATATGGAGGATTGATTGCCGATATCGATCATTTTGTGGGCGCCCACAAAATGATCTGTGATGCCCCATCTACTCAACACTATCAGAAGAGGTCAATCCCGTCGCATCTTTGGGATCAAACTCCAGAACAGGTTGAGAGATTTTAACTCTCTTCTTTACGTTTCTAATAGGTTCGGCAGGAGCAATGTTTTCAGGAAGAGTCCCACCTAGTTCCTCGATCGCTGAACGCACCTTTTTCCCCACGATTTCGTGAGTTTCCATAGCGTCTCTTGGGTTTTTGATGTTTTCTCGTTTAAGCTTTTCCCGGGTTTGAGACATGCGGAATTGATTGGCGATCAGTTCAGTCGTATCCATGCGATCCATCAGGTTCTCTTTGGGTAAGATGCCCTTGCGAGCTTTAATGGCGTCGACTCCAAGGCCACCATAGAGCCCCTTATACCCAGCATCATGGAAAAGGCCAAACATCTTATCTTGGACTCCAGCATTCTGAAGGCTTAAGTTGTTCCTGTAAGGATATAAGAGAAATATCGTGCAACATTTGAATTATAGCAGTATAAGCCTTCGGCTGCTCTTGTGGACTCGTAACTTGGGTGAATTGAAGAGCTCTTCCTGATGTTTCAACAATAGCCTGAAGCTGGGTAATGGCAAAGTTTTTGTGATTTTCAATCAACCCCTGTAAAGCTCTTGCTGCTACTTTCTGGACTTTACAATCTCGATCACTCAAAAAGTCTACAAAAACTGCAAAAAGAGGCTGAATTTGTCCGGGATTGATAGCTCCACTTATTCTATTAAGAGCACGTGCAATAGCGTGACGAACGTCATAATCATAAAGAGTACGACCTTTTATTAAAATATTTAAAACATTGCCAGTAACTGCTGATCCAGCTACAAAACCAATCTCCCCTAAGGCCCAAGCAGCAGCAATTTGAACCTCATACATGTGATGTGCGTCAGACCAGGGAAGATTCTGCTGCTGGCTCAAGAGGATTCTTTCTAATTCTCGAATAATTTGGTTTTTTTGATTTGGATCTAAAAGAGATCCTAATTTTCCTAAGGCTTCTGCTGCATGCCTTGCCAGTTGATAATTTCTGTTAGTACAAAGGATTTGCAAGGTCTGCATTAGGCTTGGAATCTCTTTCAGTGGGATAACATCCGAACGCCGATGGGCAACTTCTCCAAGCATCCAAACGATAGTATACGATCCTTCACCCGTAATAATAGAAGATATTAGTTGCTCTACACTTTCCCTTATTGGATTTAGTATTAAACCCTCAACAGCCGCCTCAGAGATAGAAGAGATCTTAGCATCAACATTAATATCACCGAAATCTAAAGCTTCCTCTATTAAAAAACGAATAAGTTCATCATCGGGGAAGCATTTAGACAAATTCGATAAGGCATTGCCTAATATCTCGAAACTGAGCAAGATGTGTCCAAGGGATAATTTACGCTGTCTATCCTTTTCGTTATTCCAAGCATTTTTAAGACTTTTGGCAATCAATTCTAAAGTGTTTCTACTTGTCTGGTTTTGGTTGTGTCGACCAATAGTTAAGATTATAGCCCCAACAGTCCTCAATAAATTATCACCACAGCGAATAGTCATCTCGTTCCTAATCGAGTAGATTGGCATGGTTATACTGGTTTGTGAGATAATAACTTCTGTAAGATCTGGATTAACAATTTCTTCAAGATCTTGAAGGAGGACAGGAATCAAAAAATGTATATCCGTTTCAAGGAGTGCTACAACAATCTCTAACGTATTTTGAGTCCCTAGTTCTTCATCGCCTAAGAAATTCATGGTGGTTGAGAGCATTGCTTTAATTTGACTTGGGGTCATTAATGGAATCAAAGTTTTGAAGCTTGTCATGCAAGAACGAAGGATTTCCAATGGACATTCATCATCTTGGATTATTTTTATAAATGCATCTCCAATCATTGGAGCCAATCGGGATTCAGTTCTGGCAATTTCTTCAAGAGTTACAATGGAACGAGTTCTTTCAGTAATATCTCCCTTTTTTAGAAGTTCTAATAGCCGATCTAGATTTGGGGCTAGAGGCCTATTTATCCCTCCAGCATTGAGTGGCCCTCGAAAAACAGGAGGTTGTTGTGTATTTGAAAAATTCCCTGGCTGAACGTTGTTCATGCTCTACCTCCAAATAAGTTCTAGATTTTTACGTTAACGAATCGCCTAGAGACTCAGGAGAATATATTATAAAAGATTTTATTCATAGGAGCTTCCGAAAAAAATGATGATATAGCGAGGCAATTGCAAAACTAGCGCAAAAGAGATGCTTTTTCGGGGGTTGGCTCGCAAAAATATATTTTATTCCCGAAAAATCACCTCTTTTGCGCTAGTTTTGCAATTGCCTCAAAATTGAGAAGTTTTTCCCAAATCCTCCCCACTTCCTCACAACTCTTAGCAACACAAGAAACCAATAAGGGTTTTTTGAAAAAGAGCGTTCAAAAAAGCTTTTGCGCAAGCTACTTTTCTTAAAAATTATTGCTGAACTGGATAAATCCTAGCATCTTTATTGTGAACTACTTAAGCTCTTAATCCAACGATTAAATAGAACCAGGAATGTCAGAGATGGTTGATATTTTCTAACAACTCAGATAACTTATGGTTCATAAGTGGATCGGGAGTTCCCGATCGGCGTCTGGCCTCGGCGATTGCTGGGGTTTTTCGCTTTCTAGGGGGTAGCATCTAAGTCCAATGCCATCATAGTTGGGGTATCTCAGCAGTTTTTCTTCGACAATATAAAGGCCTGATTCGGTTGATTTCTCTTAATCACATGTCTTGCAAATTGGACGGCAGCCAGCTTATAGAAGTCTTCCCCAATTCCTCCTCACTTTCTGTCGCTGTCTTGGCATCTAACGGATAGAATTTTAGTTCACTTGAGAACAAATTTCTTTTGAGGATCGAAGGCATGGGTGGATATTTCAGAAACAAGGCCCTCTTCGACCATTTTCTTCAGGCGAACCCTTGCTGCACGATCCGAGATTTTCCAAAAACTGGCAGCGTCTTTCGTGGTGATTTCTTTTCGTTTCCCAATTAAATCCATTAGGTCTTTTCTCCATCCGCGAACAATCAGTACGGCTTCCCTACGGTTGAATAGAGTGACACGGAAGAAATGGCCTAACTCTTCAAACTTCGGAATAGCTATTCCCGATTTTTGGCATTGAGAAATCATACGCTTCAGGCCAGATCCCCATAACTCGATCAATTCTAGTTCTCGAAAGCAACGACCAATGACTCTGTTTCTCAGTTGAGAGACTCCTTGAAGGGCGTCTTCCATATTGAGACCAAAAGGTAGGGCTCCTGGATTGGTGATCTCGATTCGGTCATCGAAAATGGCGACCTGAGTTTGGCTCCCGGCAGCACTGTAGTCCGTGTGGATCAAAGCATTGGTAACGGCCTCTTTCACCACGACGGGTGGATATTCTGCGATGTTCTTTCGGATTGATGGGCCAATTTCGGCTCCTAACTTAGTATTGCGTTGCACAAACGATATAATTTTATCCAAAGTGAGCGGGAGATAGTCGTCGATATCTTGATGATCCAAGACTTCATCTCTGGTTGTTCCTAAGAATCGAACGCAGCGAATGGTCGCATGAGGAAAGATTTCCGTTCGGTTTTTGCCAAATAGCAGGATAGCCCCTTTGCTTGGGATCGATTTGGATTGTTTTTTCAGGTACAAATGAAGAGAAAAGGCTTTGGATTCTTCGAATTTCTTGCCCACTTTTTTAAAGCACGCCTTTATGGCATCGAGGTCGAGATCTTCGATTGAGCAGTCAGTGGTTGGCATCTCATCAAAGCACTCATTCTCTCCCAACCTTTTCAGCTCTGCTAAAGACGTCCATCGAATATGCCTCTTCTTGGGGATTAGAGAACATTTGGGATCGAATCTTTATGCTCTCTAGTTCCTTGCGTGCCAAGCTTTCTTCCATTCCTCGTGTGATCATTCGAGATTTAGGTGAGAAAAAATGCGGCATTGTTACCTTTACTATCGAAGGAATGGATGCAGAAACAATCTCGCAGAAACTACGTCAAAAAGGCATCAACACTTCAGTCTCTCTTGCCGAGTACGCTCGGATCGACTTGGAGGAAAGGGGATTGGCAAGCCTCGTGCGTTCTTCAATCCATTACTACAATACAGAAGAAGAAATCGAGCGATTTTGTGAGGAAGTTGCTAAAAATACAATAGTTAAAATTTAGAGGGAGTTTTGCGAGCTCTCTCTTTATTGTTATTGAAAATTTCCTCCAGTGTACTGCCTTCGTGCAACCTGAATATCACAACACACCTTTCAAACTAAAACGAGGAAATAGGCTTATCGCATAGAGAGGGTAATTAATAATGGCCGCTTCATGCGCAAAATTGCGCAAGGTGGCTCTGGATAAGATGGGGGGCGGATTTTCTTCTTGAGAAAATTTTTGTTGATAGACGAGTAAGCTTTTTTTTTGTTTTGAAATATCTGCTTTGACTTCTAAAGGGAAGATAAGCTGCTTGGTTGAAATAATAAAATCGACCTCTGCAATTCCTTCACTTGCCCAATAGTAGAGATGATCGAAATATTGGTCGTGCAATTCTACTGCAACATAATTTTCTGTGAGACATCCTTTAAATTCTTGGAATAACTGGTTTCCCTCTAAAAGTACTCGTGGGTCCAGTTTGCTCATCGCTCCAAGAAGACCCACGTCCAACATGTAAACTTTAAAAGCCCGCTTATCAGCGTAGGCATCTAATGGAAGTTTTGGTGTCGATAGGAGGCTTGCTTTAAGAAGCAACCCAGCATCTTTTAACCATTGAATTGCAGTCTCATAATTTTTAGCTCTTGCGCTTTCTCGAACAGCTGAAAAAATAAATTTCTTATTTTCTTTGGCAAGCTGTCTTGGAATCGATTCCCAAACAGCCATGATTTTCATCACTTCGTCTTCTGGAGCGTGTTTAGCAAAATCCAATGTATACGCATCCAAAATTTCTTTCTGAACTATTCTAACATCCTGCAAGTTCTCATTTTTGAGATAAGTTGCTACCGCCTCTGGCATCCCTCCAATAATAAAATAGTACTTTAAGAGTTTGATGAGCTTTTCATGGAAAATTTCAGAAATTGCCTTCGGTTTTTCAAGCTCTTGGATCAATTTTCTTAAAGAACTCTCTCCAAGGGCGTCTAGAAATTCAAAAAAAGTGAGTGGTGCCAAATCTAGAAAGTTCACTTTTCCTACGGGGAATCCCTGACCTAGTTTAACCCCTAATAATGAACCTGCAGTAGCGACATGATATTCATTCTTTTTTTCACAAAAGTATTTTAGGCTGTTTAGAGCTTCAGGACACTCTTGGATCTCATCGAAGATAATTAAGGTTTTCTCTGGTAAAATCGGCCGCTTAAAGTAAATCCCTAGCTCCTTAATGATTCTCTCAGGATTTAGATTTTCAGTGAAAAAACTGGCAAAATGGGGCTCTTCATCAAAGTTCAGATAGATGTGATCGTCGTATTCTTTGGCAAAACTGGTTAAAAGATATGTTTTGCCCACCTGCCGGGCGCCTTTTAAAATCAATGGCTTGCGCAAATCCGATGCTTTCCACTTCAGCAACTTTTTATAAAAATCTCTTTCCATAACCTTAGTTTAGCACGCTCTGTAGAAAAAGTCATTTATAAAAGTGTAATTTTTTGCAAAAAGCGAATGTCTTTTTGGGATATTGGACAAAATAGGCAACTAAACGATCATGAATACATATGGTTTGTTGGCTGAATTCACTCAGAAATGCGAGCTCCCTCTATATACTGAGGAACCTGTTTTAGCTCCCCTAAGTCGTAAGAGATGTCTTTTTGAATGGATTCTTTTGCATCTATAACAGAAAGAGTTACGGCCGTTCCATCTCTGTTAAATTCAAGTATCTTTGAGCCATTTAAAAGCCCTGCCTGAAAGGGAATATTTCCATGTTGGATCCCTTCTATAATTCCTGTAGCAAGAGACTTCCGAAGATTGAATCCAATATAGTCTTCCCATTTTAAAGAGTAGTCAGAACCAAGCGCATCATGAAAAACTGGAATACTCTTTCCGCCGTTTATAAAGTTTTTAATAGCATAGAGTTCTTCTTGCCCAATATAGCTTGTGAGGAGATTGGATAAGTCATCAAGAGAGAAAGGCTTGCCTGTTCGATTTGTTAATTCTAATAGGTCATACATGAAATTGTCCAAGCTGAGCCCTTCTGATTCCGACTGGATTTTCGTATCAAGGTAAAAAGCCAATGCGAACCCTCTATCATAAGGTAGTTGTGCTATGCTTGGGTCAGTCCAAAAATCCTTTACAATGGTATCATTAGACGCGTTATGAACAGGAGATGAAAAATAATTTGTCAGAATCTTATTAATATGATCGACATAATCATTTTGCGAAATAATTCCATTTTTATGATTTAGCTTAACTGCGTAGTATTCTGTAAATCCTTCCGAAAACCAATACATGGAACCTTCTGGTTCTGAGGAGCTTATCTTATGACCAATCCATGTGTGAAAATGTTCATGACTTATCAACCATGCTAAGTGTTTTAAGTATTCATCTTTGGAAAACCTTGTGTCTCCTAAAAACAATGAAAAAGTATTTGTTAGGGCAGTTCCTCCGGTAGAATTCTTGGTGTCAATAGGAATGACAGAGACCAAGTAGTAAGGAAACTCGTAGTCATTCCAAAAGTCTCTTTGAGAGGTAAATATTTGTTCAATTAAAGTTGCAAATTCATCTGTAGAAAAGGGCCATTCTCCTCGAATAGCAATATACACAGGGTTTGTGCCGCGATTGCACTCTAGAATCTGAAAATCTCCTGCTAAAAAAGCTGCTTGCCGTAAATCATAAGGAGAATATGATATTTCTTGTGTAACTTGTTCTGTCCCAAAGCTATTTGCTATTTTCCAATCTTGAGGAACATCCTTCCATTTTAGGGTAATAGCCGTTTTTGAATCCTGTTCGGACGGGATGACAAACATTCCATGTCCAATTGCATAAAAATACGAATGATTACCTATGGGTCGAAAATAAGTTTCATGGCAAATATTCTCAGAGAGAAGTTGGATGCTATAACGAATAGTAATTAAGTCGTCTGGATTGTGATGAATGGTTTTGATGTGGGATTGATTTGTATTCTTAATCGGGTGTTCAGCACAACTTAATTCGTCAATGTTTTTGTGTAATTCTAATTGATTTGCCCATTCATGAGGCAATACCAGTTCAGTTATGCCAGTTTTGTTGCCTTGAAATTCGCACTCGACTAGCAATTTATTATTTGAAATCTCTTTGAAGGAAAAAGAGTAGCTAATGTGCTTTGAAGAGTCCCCTGAGAAGCCTTGGAGTGGAAGAATCGCCATTAGCAATAAAATAATTAGAGGGGATATCATTCTTGGCATAGAGCCACCCTTATTCGGTTTCGATTGGCATATCCTATCAGATGGGGATATTGGACAACAGAGACAACCAATTTGAGATTTTAATTTAGTAATTTTGCCAATGTTCCTTGATAATCAAGCAGAGGGTTGGTTTTGCACAATTGAGAGATTTTTTCTTGAGCCGTAGGATCTTCTCCTGCGATGAAATCTAAACATTTCCATGCGGCAAGCCTCAGAACAAATTGTTTCTGCTTTTCTTTTGGCCAGCTATGCAGCACGTCTAGAAATTCACTCTCATCTGGTAATTCAGATTGTCCTGTCAACTCTTTAAGCAATTTAGAGAGGGCTTGTCTGTTATTCCATTCATAAGTAAAAAAGAGAAGTTCGGGATCAGAATTCAAAAAAGCCATAGGCTGGCTAAGGAAAAGCTTATCACCTGTAGCGAGAAATGAAATAATCATTAAATCAAAATCATGGCCCGTTTTGAATTCTAGATGATCAAGTCTAGAAAGAGGCATAATTGGGTAGATTTCGTTTCCTTGCACTCTTGGATCTTGAACTCCCATAATTGAAAAAGCCTGTAAAAAGACAGTTTGTTCTTGGGAGGAGAGATGAGCAAAATCTCGGGCAAAGGACTCGATATAGTCAGGATGGATCTTGATGATTTGTGCAATGAAAGTAGTCGCTAAGGATAAACCAAATGGCCTGTCTTCTTCTGAGGCTTGGTCAATCTTCTGTGCTTGAAGCCATTGATGAGCTGCTTCAGGGCTTGGACTTTGGTAAAAAGGATCGGCATTCAAATAAATTGCATAAACGCAAAAGAGAAGAAAATATTTTTTCATAAGGTTTTTCGAGACAAAATATAGAGTAGATAAGCAAAGCATTCAGATCAATGATTTTCTTTACGGCGCTTGCTCTTGGTATAAGTTTTCTAGATATATCCAACGGGCAATCGAATCCAGCGTAATAGCGGCCATTGCTGGGTGGTTTGTTGGGTCAACCCCTTTTCCTACAACGTCAAATTGAAAAGATATGGGCAGACATCTCTTTATGATCGCAAATTGATAGCCGCAAAAAGGTTGGTTAGAGACGAATAAAGCGGTGCATGGTTGCGGATTCGTTTTTAACCAGGCTATAATGGTATCGTCTGTATTGGGGCGCTTTAAAGATGAACCTTCGACTTTCATGGGTACGGCAACGAAGACTACAGGAAGGTTGCGCATCCCGTCAGGGAGAGAAGTCTCCTCCCAGAGGATATGAGCTGCTTCAGATTCATTGTTGCATCGGTCTGTTAGGCTATCGACCCGCTTATCAAGAGGCCTGTCTCCCGTAAGCCAGACAATTTCGTTAAAACGTATCCCCTGAATCCAAAGTTCCTTAAGGTAATCAAGGCGCATTTGCATACGAGAGGTTGTGGCGCCCAGGATGAGGGCTGTATCATATTTTTCACAAGCAGGTTTCCAGGAAGCAAACAGGCCTTGTTTTTCTGCCCAATCCAATACAAAAAGTTTTTGCTCAGGAGGAAGCTCAGTAAGTTCCCAACGCTCTTGGCCAGGTTTACGCAACCACTGCTTTTGTGTTTCAGCTATGATGTCAGCATCTTTAGGAATGTTCAAAGCTAAACTAAGATCAGAGAGTGCGGTAGGATCGATTTTATGATCTTGAATCGGCGAAGCAGAGCTTAAATTACAGAGACAAATGGCAAGTAATAAGAACCATCGTTTCATGGGGATACTCCAAAAAAATAGACTATCAAAAAGATAAATTTTAGAGAAATCCCAGAAATTAAAATAAAAACTTGTTTTTATCGAGTTGGGTTTTTGGCATAGTTTAATTTCATGCAATTTTTAAAAATTATAATTGCTGATAATGAGAGAAAACTGTATTTCAAAAATGGATTTCTCACCATTGTGTAAAAAATTTGAGACATTCGATTTAAAGAAGGGAATGCAAATATCGGGTGGATTTTTTTCAATTTTTCTATATCTTCTAAAGATTTTTGACTAAACTTTGAAACAAAGTTTAGTCGTTCGCGTAAGGTGGTTCCTTCTATTAAATATTTGGATTCGGGAGGTTCTAATTTGACTAGTTCATCCACGTTTACTTCTAAAATCAGTTGTTGGATTTGGTTGAGGGTCTTAGTATTTGACGGTTCTTTTTGAAGCTTTTCAATGCATTTTTTTATCTCACCAAGAGGCTTTAGAAGATTTTCAAGACTCTGTAGTTGAGGGTTCGGAGCTTCATCAGCAGAATAGTATATATAGGCAAATGGTTTTATGATTGCAAGGCTATACATCTCTATGAGCTCGCGGCATCGCTCGTTGCTTGGCCTAGTACAGTACTCTCTATATTTGGAAAGAATATCTTGAAGCAATTCTTGACGGTTTTGAGAGAGGAAAAAAGGAGATTTTGTGTCATATTGTGCTATGCTCTTTTTCACAAACTCAGAAAGTTCTGTATCTCCAGCTTTTATACGAGATTTTTCTACTTCAGCCAGAAAATTGCTATAGTCCTTCTCTCGTTCAGCAGGAACTTCACGTTTAAAAATAGCTGTAATCAGATCTGTAATCCCCTGCTCTACGCTTTTTTCTGGCATTGTATAGTGGACGTGGGGCTTTTCTATGTTCCACCCGAATGGTAAATCCACCTGGCCATGAATAGTGCCATGTTCCAAATCATCACCTTGGATGACACGTCCTTTCAGTTCTCCTAAGACAAAATGTAATTCTTCACCTACGGTTTTACGACCGTAAAGAGTGATAAACGGACCTTGGATTTGAATGCTTTTAAGAAGAGGATTTGAACTCCAAAGACTCCAAAAGGAAGGCTGTGGCAATATGTACTCAAACATTTTAATTCCTAATTAAATTAAAAATATCGTACTACAATGGTGAATTTAAAGAAAGAAACAATGGTTGCATTGAGAATCAACGGCTTATAAAGTCAGCAGGGGGAATGTTGTTTGCGTTATCCATTTTCTACGTTATCGAGAACAATTAATCCTATTGTATCTTTGAGGTCAAGTACCGGAAGGGACTTAGAGGTTTTTAGGCGCTTTTTGACATTTTTGATATGTTCAGCAGGAGGGATGTTTTCTAGTGGAGTGCCGCCAATTTTGGCAATAGCGGCCCGAACTTCTTTTCCGACGGCTTCATGGGTCTCCATAGCATCTCTCTGATTCTTGATATTGTCTCGCTTGAGTTTGTCGCGAGTTTGCGACATGCGGAACTGGTTGGCGATCAGTTCGGTTGTTCCCATGCGATCCATGAGCTGCTCTTTGGGATCGATGCCTTTCCGAGCTTTAATGGCATCAACTCCTAACCCTCCATAGAGTCCTTTATAGCCGGCGTCATGGAAGATGCCGAACATTTTATCCTGCACTCCGGCTTCGCGAGCCGCACCAGATAAAGCTTTGAATTCAATAGAAGCCTGTTCGCGCGATTCTAAGCGCTCGCGATCTGCGATTAGATCATCTGAAAGTTCTTGGCGGCGGGTCTGAATAGCGAAATATTTTTGAGCCTCCGCAATTTCTGGTTTTCTAGAGTCTCCATTTTGAGCTATGAGATAGCAGGCAAAACGAGAGAGGTGATAGTCGTTTACCTCTCTTGTTGTCTGGCTCCCAATGTCGACCATTTTACAAGCGCCTGTAAAATGGTTTTGAGGGTTGTTCCCAGATTGTTTGCACGATTCCATAGCTTTTTTAATGGCTGGTTCAAATCCATGCCATTTGGAATATCCTAAACAAGACTGAAGATCTCTAGCGCTCCAATATTCGATCCCATGTTTGTTGAGTTTTTTAAGGGACTCAAAGGATAAGTTAGATGAGATGAGCACGGCATCCTTAGGTTCTTTCATACTAGGCCTCGAGAGGATAAAGATTTTTGGGCAGCAAGTTTAGCGAATAAGTGATATAGCTATCAAGGATATTTTGTGGGTGTCAACGCGAGCAGTTAATTGAAAACTTTTTTAAGCATTAGAAAGGAGCAACGGCTCCCTATAAGTATCCCCGAGATATTGTCTTTGTAGAGGCGCTTCCCAAAACAATCTCGGGAAAAATCTGCTGAGTAGAACTGCGCGAAAAGGCTTGGGGAAATTAAAGCTTTGAGATGAAACGGCTAGCGCCGACGCCTAGGGCAAAAACAGCTCCGTAACGCGCAATAGAAGAAAATGGTGGAACGGGATTTTGCTGAGGCTCCTCTTTTTCCTTAGCAAAATCTTCTGGCAGCGAGGCTGCGATTTGTAATCGTTTTATTTTTGCCGGGTCTTTGGTACTGATCCGTAGTCCTTGGCCTTCAAAGGTAAGGTTGATAAAGGGATCATCTGTGCTTGGGCCGAGAAACTCGCGTGAAAAAGATTGGTCAAAGGGAGTAAAAATGACTTTCCATGTTTTTGGAGAATAATCAAACTGCTGAGAGGTATTCCATTCGAGATGCACAGGGGTCTTAGTTGGAGGTTCTAAGGCATCGCTTTCCCGGTATTCAGTGCAAGAGAGAGTAAACCTGAGTTCTCCACAAGCTCTTTTGCTCTTTTTTCTATAATAAGTTACTGCTCGATAGACAACTTCTGCATCATTCTCTTCCACAAGCTGAAGAGAGGTATCTCCCTTGTTATGGTGGATTTGCAATTGATGGCTTCCGCGTAACACTTTCCAGCCTTGAGTCGCTTGAACTCTGCAGAGCTGGTTTTGATCTTTCTTTCCTAAGTCTTCCCGTGAAATCAAATGAAAATGGTTAGATTTGGGAGTTGGATTGATTTCTCTCTTGTTAACGCTCTTTGTATGTTCAACGACAATAATTCCTGGACTTGAAGGGATGATCCCTATCAAGAGCTTATATTTATATACATCACGTCTATAAAGAACGTTTTCGCAGGGAATTTCAACATGAGCTACACAGACATCAGAATTCCTTGCAAAGAGAGCCTGATAAGGGATTGAAAAGCTGCATTCTCCCTGCAGGGGCTTGATTAATATCGCCTGATGGCCATTTAACATGAGCGAGGGCTTAAGTCCAGGCGTTCCAATCGTAGGAAAGTGTCCGACGAGCTTAAATACCGCATTCCCAGCATTGGAAGTTCGTATAATGCAAGAAGGCTCAATAGATAAAAGTAGAGGCTTATTAGATCTCACTGCCTGAGCAGCATGTGTGAGGCGGTTGTTGAAGTCTGTGATTTGGTCGTAAAACCTTTCTTCTATCGCACGAACAGCCGACATGATATAGTCTACATTGTTCTTAAACTGAACATCGACTTTGTCTAAAGACTCGTCAAGAATGTCTCTGGAAGCATTAAGAGTATTTGCAATCAGAAAACGGAGCCGTGTATCAGCCTCTGTAATGGCATGAGAAGAGGCGTTTTTTAAGACTATATTTAACCGATCAACCGCTTTAAGAAGATCTCCTGCTTTATGTCGAACTGTTAAACTCATATTTATCCTCGCTGTATAAATTTTTCTGTCAGAACTAAAAGTGCTGTTGGGTCGGCATATTTCTGTTGGCACCATTGATATTTTTCTAAAAGTTTCTTTGGAATGAGTTCAGGATGGGAGCAGACAGCAAACCCGCATTGTACGTAAAAATGCCGAAGGTGTTCAAAAGGGATGCAATAGATAGTTTGAGAAGGGTTCGTGTGCGCGAGAAGAAACTTTATGAGTTCTTTAGCTATTCCTTTACCTCGAAAGGCTTCAAAAACATACATGCCTCCCAGCTCAAGATGTTTTTCATCAATGGTGACAAGACGTCCAAGGCCAGCTTTTTGTCCATCGATTTCGGCAATTGCAATGATTTCATTATCAAAGTTGGAATGCATGAATTCGACTTGATCGTAACACTGATTAACCCATGCAGCCTCTGATCGGTTAGCAAGCCTTAGAAGCATTTAGTAGAGCTTCCCACCCAAGATTGCCTCGGGTTTTTCTGGCATGATGAGAATCGTCTGATTTTTATCATCAGGAACTCCTAAAGTTAGAACTTCGGAGATAAAGGGTCCTATTTGCCGAGGCGGGAAATTGATAATCGCAAGGATTTTTTTACCTAGGAGCTCTTCTTTCTTATAGTAAACCGTAATCTGTGCGCTCGACCGTTTTTGACCAATTTCAGGCCCAAAATCAATGGTCAGTTTATACGCAGGTTTACGGGCCTCTGGAAAATCTTCGGCTGCAACAATGACCCCTACTCGAATATCCAGTTTATGAAAATCTTCAATTGTTGCCATGCAAACCTTCTTAGTTAAGATTTTAAAAACAGCGTAAGTGTACAAGAAAATTGTGGAATCGGCAAATAGTTTGTATTAAAGGGTTAGAAGCGGTAGAATAACACTATAATCCAGCCATTTTGGCGGGGTGTTGTATGAACTACCATGAAGAGTCTACATCTGTAAGGTTAGATTTTACGCTTGTCATTGCTGGGCAAGTGGGCGTGGTGGTTGCGCTCACGCGCAGTTAAAAAAACCAACACTTCTTACCCGCCGCATCTTTTTTCACAGATCCTCTGAAGAACAAGGCCTTTAACGGGCAAGAAGTGCCAACGATGATAAGGTATTTATGTCAATGCACGAACAGGCTTTGCCGACAAAAAAATCGAGTTTTATTACAACGGGGCTCGCTCTTTTTGCAATGTTTTTTGGAGCGGGAAATTTAATTTTTCCTCTTATGCTAGGGAAAAATGTAGGGGATAATCTGGGGCCTGCAATTGTAGGGTTTGGATTGACGGCGGTTCTTGTCCCTTTTCTTGGCCTTGCTGCGATGGTTCTTTTTCAAGCCGATTATCATCGCTTTTTTGGTCGGTTGGGAAAGATTCCAGGGGCAATACTAGTGCTCCTTTTGCAGCTGCTCCTGGGGCCTCTAGGGGTTATCCCTCGACTGGTCACTCTTATGCATGCCATGGTAAGTCCTTATTTTCCTAATTTGCCCTTAACGCTATTTAACATTCTGATAGCTGGGGTCATTTTTGGATGTTGTATTAGACGGCAGCGGATGATTGGAGTTTTAGGGGCTATACTAACTCCGTTGATTCTAGGTTCCCTCTTAGCTTTAGTCTATGTTGGCCTTACGCATAGCTCTTCTCCAAACCCCATTTCATTGTCAGCAAAGGAGAGTTTTTATGAGGGGCTGTCAGGAGGATATAATACGATGGATTTGATAGCGGCTTTTCTGTTTGCAACCTTGATTCTTCCTCACTTTCAAAAAGAGGCGCATCCTATGGAAAAACAGCAGGGGTTTTTCAAGAAGATGGCTTTTTCCAGCCTAATTGCTGCTGCTCTTCTGTTTTTAACGTATATCGGACTTTGCCTCATCTCTGCTTATCATGGATGGAAGCTGGAGGCAAATTGTCCACCGGAACAAATGCTAAGCGCTATTTCTGTGAAATTGTTGGGCCCCATTGGGGGAGGTCTTGCGGCTGTCGCTGTCATCACCGCGTGTTTGACGACGGCAATCACCTTGACCTCAATTTTTGCTGACTACTTGAGAAAGGATCTTTGTAAAGAAAAAATCAGTCCCTTGACTGCGTTGATTGCGACATTGATCGTGGTCGTGCTCTTTGCGAACTTAGGGTTTAGAGGGATTGCCGCTTTTTTAGTCCCCATTGTGCAGATTTTGTATCCAGGTCTCATTTTGCTGACCATTCTTAATTTTCTGCATATTTTGTATGGCTACCGCAGAGTCAAGCTGCCGGTATTTTTAGCATTTGCCTGCTCGGCATTGGTGTACTTTATGTAGGTGTAAAAATCGACTTCAATAAAGAAAACCGAAAAGCCAGAGCGGAATTCTGCTGCCGATCCCGAGTTCAATATCGTCGAGGGCAAGATACGACTTGGGGTGAGAGGCAATTTGAATGAAATCTTTGTTCTTCCCTCCAACTTCAAATAGGTAGTGGTTGTCGATTAGAAAGTCGCCATCAAGCGGTAATGTGACAGTATGGCTTTGTGATAACATCGTGAGAAAATAGGTTTCTCTGATGGTGCCCTTGTCCGGATCTTTTGATGAAATTGCAAATAATTGATTTGTATTGTCAAGGTAGACTTTTTCTGGCGATTCTAGTTTAGACAATTTTTCAGATGCTTTTGAGATGGATTTAATAAGGCAAGCATCTTCTAAATGAGAAAAATACGATTTTAATGTACGCAGATCTCCTATCTCTAGAATTTGCATGATTTTTTGCCAGTTAGGTGTAAATGGGACGGCAGTTGCGATAAACATCAGCAATTGTTTAATTTTTTTTTCACTGACCCCGGCAAGGTGAGGGTAAATGGCGGCTAAATCCGATTCGATGGTCATATGGAAACTTTGTTCCAGTGTAATTTTATAAGCATCGATATCATTAATTTCAAAATAATATGGGTAGTAGCCTGTTTTGATATATTTGTTAAATTCGGGGATGACTTTAAGACTGTTTTTTTCTAATTTATTGATGAGTTCATCGGTGATTTTTTGATGATTTTGACACACCTCTTCTAAAGAATAGGAAGGAAACTCTAGGCCATGCATGAGTTCTAAATATTCACGGAAAGAAAGCCCCTGCATTGTATAGGAAGCGCTACGGCGTATCAGGTCATGACTTCCTTTGTAGATTTGTAAGGCCGAGCTTCCGGAGACGAATAATTTTAAATCAATAAACGTATCGTAAATGCTTTTTAATTCTTCAGACCAGTTAGGATATTTATGAATTTCATCAAGGGCAAGCCATTTTCCTCCATGCATCTGAAACTTCTCTGCGATTTCATAAAGTGAGAAGTTTCCTAAGGCAAAATGATCAGCTTGAACATACAGGATACGGGGATCAAACCGGTCACCGTTCGACTCTTTTAAGAGCAGTTGAACAAGTGTTGTGGTCTTGCCTACTCCCCTTTGGCCTAGAATCATCGACATACGGTGCGTCAATTTGTGCTTTCGAATGAAATACCGTTGATAAGGGGAGTTTTTGATTTTTAGAAACTGGTGGCTGATCTCTACAATTTTTTCATACATAATTTAGCTATATCATACAAAAACATGGAATGCAATCCAATCTTTTCCCTAGAAATAGTGGAATGCATTCCATGTTTTTGTAATTTACAGAATATCAGCGACTTATAATTTCGTTCTAAGGTTGATTTCTGGACCCTTAGATTTTTCATTCACCTTTTATTGTAGAGGGAATTGCAAAACTAGAAACGAAAAAGTGATTTTTCGGGGATAGTGAATGCAAACCGGTTGGCAGGCCCCGAAAAATCACTTTTTCGATTCCAGTCTCGTAATTTTAGATGTTTTATCCAAAAAATCTTCACTGTGAGAACAAGCGGGAGCCCATTTGATCATTGGCCAGAAGACTTTTTCACCCTACAGCAAGATTACGTGACCAATTTCATCAATTGGTCGGCTGTCAATACCAACACGCCAAACATAAGATGGCACGCAACCTTACTAAGTCCGCGCACCCTGAGTTTGCAAGCACCAAATTCGTCTTTCAGACGAGAATTGGTTCGTTCCGCAGCTGTCCTTTCATTATAACGCAGTGTTTCTGGGAAAATTAAATTCAGAGTTCTTCTTGCAAGACTTTCCGCTTCAAGGTCTTTTTTGAGCTGTTTGTCTGCTCTTGGATTCTTATCGATTAGGGGCTTGTGTCCGAGAGATTGGCTATGTGCGATAATACCTGGGATGTCGTAAGCGGCATCCATGAGGTCATAGCAGTTGATGATTCTCGTGGCAGTTAAAGTGGCCAGAGGAATTGCAACCTGACTGTCATGAACTGAAGCTGAAGTAACAATAGCGCTGACAGGGATGCCTCCGTCAATGGTATCTAAATGTAACTTGTAGCCAGTCCAGTACATTGTATTACCTTTGCTGTCTTTTTTAGCACCTTTGTCGCATGCTGTCGGTAAATCAGCCAGCATTTCTTCTAGCGTCATCGTTTTTTGTCTGTCTATGCGCGTAGGTTCGGGTTTGGCTCGTTTTTGGCCTTTTTTAGGGCGACCTTTTTTCTTTGGCTCCAATTCCTGATCCGGATCTTCACTGTTTTGCGTTGCCTTGTTCTTAGTTTTGGTTTGCGGCCGTTCTCGAGCCTCGATTGCGGTTGAATCGCGTGAATTATGCAAAACGACTTCGTTTTTCAATGTCTTTACAATCAGCGCCTCATGTGCGCGCTGAGGAAGCCCTGTTTTAGCAAACTCAGTGAAGGCTCTAGAAAAAGTAGCCTCACTAGGCAGTTCAGACAGAGATTCCCACCCACAAATACGTCGTAGGTTTTTATCGCTTTTCAAGCGATCAATCAAAAATGTTGTCGTATCGAGATTGTATACCATTTTAACAACGAATGATCTGGCAATTGCTGAACGTGTTTTTTGTGGGCGGCCCTCACATCCGTAATAGCAAGGAAGAAAGTCTTCGATGCGTACCACTTCCAAAATAGAAACCAATTGTTGCTGCTTTTCTGTCAGTGGATCGAGCTCTTCTTCTAACCAAGCGAAAAGAGAGCCTTGAATTTTTTCCCAATATTTTGATAAAGTGTCTGTCAGCTGACCCACGTGGTTTGCTCCTTGCTCTGATGTGATTGTTTGTCAGAAAGCTAATTATATCAGACGCAAGGTGTTTGTTAAAAGTGACTTGTGGTTGAAAATCGCAACGCTATTACAGAAATGACGAAAGGGAAGACTTTTTCGGAGTTGCTGTAGGTTTTGCTAAAACGGACCCGAAAAAGTCTTCCCTTTCGTTAGTTTTGCAATTCCCTCTGTAGATAAAATTTTTTTCTGTTAAATAAAAACTAAATAGTGGGGTTTATACCGATGTAACATGGCACCCTTTTTGAAGAGAATTTTCTATCTTACCCCGCTTCTTCTAACAGCTTCCCTTTTTGCCTTGCCGGAAAAGGGGGACGTTGCTGCTGGACAGGCAGACTTTTATTCTTCAGGGGGGCGGTCTCTGAAGGTCACCACCTCTGATAAAGCAATCATTAATTATCATAAGTTTAATATCGGAGAAGGGGAGTGCGTTGAGTTTATTCAACCTTCGGTAAAGTCGTGTGTTCTCAACCGCGTCACTGGAAAAAACCAGAGCAGAATTCTAGGAAAACTGAGCTCTAATGGGCGTGTTTTTCTGGTCAACCCGAGCGGAATTTATTTTGGTCCAAAGGCTATTGTCAATACCGGCTCTTTCCTCGCTTCGACATTGAGCATTCGAGATGAGGATTTTTTAAATGACAAGTACCATTTCTTCCTGGAACCAGGGGCTGAAAAAGCACAGATCATCAATGAAGGAACCATTGCTGCCAGCCCTGAAGGTTTTGTCGCTTTTTTTGCCCCTGTCATCCAAAACCACGGAACTATTCTTGCCAAGGCTGAGAAAATTATTTTAGCGTCGGCAGAGCGCGTCGCACTGGACTTAGCGGGCGATGGCTTGATCCAATTTACCGTAGATGGAGAGCTTGAAGAGGCTCTGATTGCAAACTATGGCACCATCGAATCGGCTCAGGGCGTCGTCGAGCTTTCAATGAGGGCTGCACAAAAAGCGATTAAAATGGTTGTCAATACTGATGGCGCCATTGCGGCTGCTGCGATCGAAGAAGTTGGTGGAGTCATTCATCTGGTCGCAGGCAGCTGTATTGCTGCCGATACAGCGCACATTGATGGAGGATCCCATGCACGAGTGATTGCTGAAGGCGCAATTGACGCCTCCAATCGACAAGAGAATAGAAAAGGAGGAACAGTCCGTCTTCTAGGAGATCACTTGCATTTGAAAGGAGCTCAGATCGATGTCTCCGGAGATGCCGGTGGAGGAGTGGTTCTGATTGGAGGAGACTATCAGGGAAAAGGTGGTATCAGGCCAGCGATTGAGACAATTTTTGATTCAAAGACCTCTGTATTTGCCGACGCATTCAGGGTAGGAGATGGAGGAAAAGTCATTGTCTGGGCAGAGGATACGACCTATTTTGATGGCAAGATCTACGCGCGAGGAGGATCTGAGGGCGGCCATGGAGGATTTGTCGAGACATCGGGGAAGATGAACCTCGGCATAGAGACAGGATATGTCGATACCTCTGCGCCTTTAGGAAATTTTGGAAATTGGCTGCTTGACCCTAGCTCCATTACGATTGCAACTACAGGCGGAGGCACCATTGCTCAAGGTTCATCACCAAATTGTGGAAATTTTGGTAGCATAACGATTTCTGTTGCAACGATGCAAGCTGCTGCCACTAACGTAGCTCTCTGCGCTCAGAATGGAACGAGCAGCTCGATTACTGTTAATAATGCCTTTACTATGGCTACTGGTGTTTCCCTATCTATGACCGCGGGTTCGACAAGTGTTGGTAATATCAATTTAAATGCCAACATTACTACAAGAGGACAACCTATTACTCTAACGGGTGTTGCAGTTCTTGGAGCCGCTGTCACTTTGGATACGACGAATGCCGGAGGTTCTTCTGCAGGCGGCAATATTAGCTTTTCAAACACAATCAATGGCGCTCAAACTTTAACCTTGACTGGGGGAACGAGCGGAATTGTAACGCTAACAGGCGCTGTCGGTGGAACAACAGCCCTCACTTCCCTTACCGCTACCGGTGCAACCATCACACAGAGTTCGACCGCCAAAACAACAGGAGCGCTGAGTTATACAGGTTCCACAGCAATCAACATTGCGGGCAATGTGACGACAAGCGGCGGCATCATTACTATGACAGGGCCCGTTGTTACGACCAACAGCCCGACCTTCGATAGTACGAATGCAGGGGGGACAACAGCCGGAGCAAACATCAACTTCACAAGCACGTTGAATAGTACAACGGCGATTTCGATCCGGGCTGGCACTGGAGGCACAGTGACATTTAGCGGGGCAGTGGGCAATACGGCTTCTCCGACAAATCTTTCGTTTGTTAGCGCAGGCCTCATTCAAATCGGCAATAATATCACGGTGACAGGAGCAAATCCGCTGACCTTCCCCAGCCCCGTCAGCTTGACAGGGGCAAGTATCATCACCTCGAACAATGCCAACATCTCCTTTAATAGCACCTTGAATGGAGCGCAAATCCTAGCTCTAGTAGGAGGAACAGGGACCACGACGTTTACGGGGGCGGTTGGCGGTACGGCTTCTTTGACGAGTTTGTCTGCGATAGCCGCGACTATCACACAGAGCTCAACTGCCAAAACGACAGGAGCACTCAGCTATACAGGCTCAACTGCAATCAACATTGCGGGCAATGACACGACGAGCGGCGGCGTCATTACCATGACAGGACCTGTTACACTGAATGGCAATGTTGTTGTGGATGCGACAAATGGCGGGGTATCGGCAGGAGGCGCCAACATCACCCTGACGAGTACGGTCAATGGGGCTGATAACCTGACTTTGACAGGGGGAACCGGAGGAGTGGTCTCTTTTGGAGCAGCGGGTGCAACGACAGCCCTGACAACACTCACTGCCTCGGGAGCGACGATCAATCAAAATTCCACCGCAAAAACAACAGGAGCGCTGAGTTATACGGGCTCGACTGTAATCAATATTGCGGGGAATGTGACGACAAGCGGCGGTATCATAACAATGACAGGGCCCGTTGTTACGACCAACAGCCCCACTTTCGATAGCACGAATGCAGGAGGGACAACAGCCGGAGCAAACATCAACTTCACAAATACGTTGAATAGTACAACGGCGATTTCGATCCGGGCTGGCACTGGAGGCACAGCGACATTTAGCGGGGCCGTGGGCAATACGACTCTTCCGACAAATTTATCCTTCGTCAGCGCGAATCTCATTCAAATCGGTAGTAATATCACAGTGACAGGAGCAAATCCGCTGACCTTCCCCAGCCCCGTCAGCTTGACAGGGGCAAGCGTGATCACCTCAAACAATGCCAATATCTCCTTTAATAGCACCTTGAATGGAGCGCAAACCTTGACCCTAGCAGGAGGAACAGGAACTACAACGTTTACGGGAGCGGTTGGCGGCACAACTCCTTTGACGAGTTTATCTGTAACAGCTGCAACCATCACACAGAGCTCAACTGCACAAACGACGGGGGCACTCAGTTATACGGGTTCCACAGCAATCAATATTGCGGGCAATGTGACGACAAGCGGTGGCATCATAACAATGACAGCGCCCGTTGTTGCCAGCAATAGTCCGACTTTCGATAGCACGAATGCAGGAGGAACGCCAGCCGGAGCAAACATCAACTTCACAAGTACGCTGAATGGTGCAACGGCGATTTCAATCCGGGCTGGCACCGGAGGCACAGTGATATTGGGCGGGGCCGTGGGCAATACGGCTCCTCCGACAAATCTTTCGTTTGTTAGCGCAGGCCTCATTCAAATCGGCAATAATATCACGGTGACAGGAGCAAATCCGCTGACCTTCCCCAGCCCCGTCAGCTTGACAGGGGGAAGTATCATCACCTCGAACAATGCCAACATTTCCTTTAATAGCACCTTGAATGGAGCTCAAACCTTGACCCTAGCAGGAGGAACAGGAACTACAACGTTTACGGGGGCGGTTGGCGGTACGGCTCCTTTGACGAGTTTATCTGTAACAGCTGCGACCATCACACAGAGCTCGACTGCAAAAACGACAGGAGCTCTTAGTTATACGGGTTCCACGGCAATCAACATTGCAGGCAATGACACGACGAGCGGCGGCGTCATTACCATGACAGGGCCTGTTACACTAAATGGCAATGTTGTTATGGATGCGACAAATGGCGGGGTATCAGCAGGAGGCGCCAACATTACCTTGACGAGTACGGTCAATGGGGCTGATAACCTGACTTTGACAGGGGGAACCGGGGGAACAGTCTCTTTTGGAGCAGCGGGTGGAGCGACAGCCCTGACAACACTCACTGCCTCAGGAGCGATTGTTACTCAAACGTCTACTGCTAAAACGACAGGAGCACTCAGCTATACAGGCTCAACAGCGATTAACGTGAATGGCAATATCACTACGAGCGGTGGGGTCATCACGATGACGGGTCCTGTCGTGATCACGGCTGCCCCGACCTTTGATAGCACAAATGCCGGTGGCGCAGCAGCTGGAGCAAACATCAGTTTCTCAAGCACCCTTAACGGAGCAACAGCCCTTACTTTGAGAGCCGGAACGGGAGGAAATGTCTCCTTTACGGGTGCTGTAGGTGGAACAAATGCTTTAACGAATCTCTCTTTCACCAGCGCAAATCTTATCCAGATCGGAAACAACATTACGGTGACAGGAGCCAATCCACTTACTTTTCCCGATCCGGTCAGTTTAACTGGTACCAGCACCATCACTTCTAACAATGCCAATATCAGCTTTAGCAGCACTCTCAATGGTGCTCAAGCTCTGACGCTAGCTGCTGGGACAGGTAGCATCACATTCACAGGGGCTGTTGGGGGAGGGACGCCTCTCACTTCGCTCACGATTTCCAATGCGACTAATGTCACTGCAAATGCCATTACAGCTTCTTCGATCACACAAAGTGCAGGCACAGGAACCACCACATTTAATGGCCTTGTCAATACAACTGGGACTTCTGGCATTTCGCTAACAGGAACTAATTTTGCAATCAATGCAAATGTTACGACAACAAATACCGGTTCTTTCTCCATCGCGCATTCCGGATCCTTAACTATTCCAAGCGGGGTGGTGATTTCTGTTGATGGAGCCTTTGTGGATTCTAGTTCTGGAACGACAAGTCTTGCAGGTAACATTACTTCAAATGGCCATAATATTTCCTTTGGAACACCTGTAACTTTAGCCGGACCAGTTGTTCTGAATTCAGGAGCGAGTACCGGAAATATTATTTTCTCAAGCACTCTGGACGGAGCGCAAAATCTCAACTTAAGCGCGGGTAACGGCAATATCACGTTTACAGGTGCAGTGGGAGGAACTACACGTCTTGGAACGTTAACTGTCAACACAACAAATAATTTCACAGCGAACGCCCTTACACTTGCAGCGTTTAATCAGGTGGCAGGAACGGGCATCACCACTTTTAATGGAGCTGTAGATTTAAATACAGTTGCAGGACTTTCGATTACGGATACGAATACTACTTTTAATAATACGGTAAATACGACTAGTGGTGGGCCGGCAACTATTTCAGTGGGGGGCACCCTTATTCTCACCTCTTCGGCTGTGTTTACACTGACAGGAGCTTTTACAGAGAGCGGAGCTGGAGGTGTGCAATCTGCAGGCTCCATCACAACGGCAAATCAAACAATTCAATTTGGAAGCGCTGTTGCATTGACGGGAGCTACAACTCTGAATACAGGATCTGGAGCAGGTAATATTCTTTTCTCAAATACACTCGATGGACCAGGTAATCTCAATTTGACTGCTGGCACAGGGAATATCACTTTTAATATGGCAGTTGGAAGCTCAACGCGTCTAGGTGCTTTGACGATCAACAGCGCAACGACGATTTCGGCGTTAGCAGTAAAAGCAGCATCGATCAATCAAGTTGCAGCAAGCGGAACATCTACTTATAGCGGTGATATCAATACCAATGCAGTTGCTGGAGTCCACCTTACAGGTAATATTTTTTCAATCAATGGGAATTTGATCACAACAGCGGCTGGGCCATTTACGATCACAAATTCAGGTCTTTTAACGTTGACAGCTGGCAATTCAACCTCTCTTTCCAGCACATTTACTCAAAATGGAACAGGTAGCGTCAATTTTTCGGGGACTATTCTGACAAGTAATGCTGCCATTTCTTTTGCCAGTCCGATCACTCTATCAGGCGCTGCAGTATTAAATGCGGGTGCTGGTTCTGGCTCGATCACTCTTTCTAGCACCGTGGATGGAACAGTCAGTGGTGCGCAAACGCTCACTTTAACAAGTGGTACAGGTAACACGACCTTGGGAGGTAATATCGGTAGTACGGTGCCTCTTTCTGATATTTCCATTAATCAAGCTGCTAATGTTTCTGTGCAGGCAGTGACTGCTTCTTCACTTACGCAGCTTATGGGAAGTGGGACCAGTACTTTTAATGGAGCTATTAACACATCTACAGTGACGGGTATTAATCTCACAGGTACAGCTTTTACCTTTAATAATAATGTGACCACCACAGCAAGCGGCCCTCTGATCGTTACCAACAATTCGGGCGTGCTCACGTTTGCTTCCGGAACTGTAAGCAATATTGGAGGCGCCTTCTCCCAGCTTGGAACAGGAGGCGTTTCTCTTGCCGGACAGATTACTGCGGGCGGAGCAATTTCGATTGCAGGGCAGGTCACGGTTGCCGGAACTGCGACTTTAAGTACTGCTGCGGCCTCCCAAAACATCACGCTTTCAAGTACGGTGAATGGTGCGAATAATCTCACTCTGGCAGCCGGTGGCGGAGATATTACAATCAGCGATACTGTCGGTGGAACGACGCGTCTTGGCAATTTAATCTTTAGCAGTGCACATAATATCTCCACACAATCTATTACAGCCGCAAGTATCGTTCAGACAGCCGGCACGGGAACCACGACATTCGGAGGAGCGACGCTCAATACGAATGGGGCGAGTGGCATCAATTTGACACTGACGAATTTTTCTTACAATGGGTCCATTGTCACAACGGGAAGTGGACCTGTTATTGTGGCCAGCAGCGGTACTGTGACTCTTGTCTCTTCTGGAACAACCTCGATCTCAGGCTCTTTCCAGCAAAATGGTGGAGCGGGATCCGTGAGTTTTTCTGGAACGCTCACCACGATCAACCAGCCGATCACATTCACAAGCCCTATGACCTTGACAGGCGATGCGACTTTAACGAGTGGATCGGGGGCAGGAGACATTTCGCTATCCACTGTCACAGGAGCTCATAATCTAACTCTTACGGCTGGAACAGGAAGTATTACAACAGGCACAATAGGTGCAGTTCCGCTGACAACAATCACTTTTACAAGTGCGAATAATATCACCGCAGCGGCAATCTCAGCTGGGAGCATCACTCAAACAGCAGGAAGTGGGACGTCGATTTTTAATGGAGTCCTAACCACTACAACTGCAAGCGGGATCTCCCTCACAGGAACAGGCTTTCAGTTTCCAAATTCTGTGGCGACTACAACGACGGGATCTTTCTCTTTAAACAATAGCGGCTCGGCTATCTTCGGCCCTGGAGTGGTTTTCTCCATTGATGGAGCCTTTTCTCAAACAGGCTCAGGAGCGGTTTCCCTCGGCGCGAATATCACAACGAATACAGGCGCGATTTCGCTTGCTTCTGCGGTGACTTTAAATGGAGCGAGTGTTCTCAACTCTTCTGCAGGAAATGGAAATATCACCTTTTCTAGCTCCATCAACGGTGCCCAAACGCTCTCGATGACTGCAGCTGGAGGCAATGTCTCTGTGAGTGGAGCAATTGGAGCCACAACCCCCCTTTCTTCTCTGACAGTGGTGAGCGCAAACAATATCTCATTTGCAAACATTGGAACTGTGGGATCGGCAGGAGTAACGGGAGCGACAAGCCTTTCTGCAACGACGAACCTCAACTTTAATGGAACAAACTATAACCTCAATGCACAAACCTTGAGCGCAACGACGGCTAATTTCAATGCGGGGGCTTTGACTACATTCACCACGAATGGCAACCCCATTACGGTTTCAGCAACTACTATGCAACTAAGTAGCGGAACAGATCTTACGATGAACTCCACGAACGGTGCAATTACTCTCCCCACTACACATGCTGTTGCGGGTAATTTGCGGACGCTGACTTTAAATGCGGGCACGGGAACTGTTCAAGTGGCTCAGATCGGAGCTTCAAACAATGGAGAATTTGCTGCGGTTTCCCTCACTGGAGGCAACTTGCTTATTCGCGGCGATCTCTTTTCAAATGCCCTCACGCTCTCTTCTTCAGCAGGCCATCAGATCTTTCTTGGAGGAAGCATCACTACAGTAAATACCGCAGTGAGTTTCCCGGTTGCTGTTATCCGAGACACGATTACAACTGCGACAGTATCCACTGGAACAACCGGCGCTGCCATCAGCTTTTCAAGCACCATTGATGGCGATGTGGCGCTGACACGCAATCTGACGCTCGCTGCGGGAAGTGGGAATATCACGTTGACGGGAGCAGTAGGGGGAACGACTCCGCTTGGCACTTTGACCCTTTCATCTGCGAATAATGCAAATGCAAATGCGATCACGGTTGGGGTGCTGGCTCAAAATAGTGGCACAGGGACAACCACTTTTAATGGAGTTATTAACACTTCCAATGCCTTGGGAATTAACCTTACAGGAAGCGCCTTCACTTTTAATAATACAGTTACGACAACAATGGGGGGAGCGCTTCAAATTAATAACAGCGGCCTTCTTTCTATGCCAAACGGAGCAACCCTGACTTTAAGTGGTCCTTTTTCTCAGACGGGAAGTGGTGCCGTGCAGATCGGAAATACAATCACATCCGGAGATGAAATCCTCTTTACAGGTGGGGTTTCTCTAACGCATGCCACATCTCTTAGTACTGCAGCTGCAAATCAGACGATTGAGTTCATGAGCAGCATCGATAGCGTGAGCACAACGCCATTTGATCTTTCCTTAGATGCCGGTACAGGCAATATCTTGATTCTCGGCAATATGGGATCGATTCATCCTCTTGGCTCTTTTTTAATTAATCATGCACAAAATATCACACTACAATCGATTACAGCGAATGGAACAGTACTTAATGGAGGAACGGGGACTACTACTATAAACGGCGATGCTCTTATCGGTTCAGGCGGAATCAGTGCGACCGGCAATAACTTCGTCGGCAATGGAAATGTAACCACCACTAATGGGGGAAATATTACCCTCAATAACTCTGGAACCGCAACGGGCACTGCGGGAACCACGACGACGTGTGATGGAAATTATAATCAAATCGGTTCAGGTCCTTTCTTTGCTGGGGGCCTTACAACCGTGCATGGCAATCTTTTAATTACGAGCCCGGTTACCGTTTTTGCCCCTTCGACATTTGACTTGAGCACAGGTGGGGGAAGCATGACCTTCTTAAGCACTATCGATGGCGGATCGAGCCTCAGTCTACTATCGAGTGGAGGCTCAATTACGCTTAGCGGAGATGTGGGTTCTGGAGTTCCTCTAGGCGCTTTTAGTATCGATGGAGCCGGAAATGTCATGACTCAAGGCATTCAAGCTACCTCTATTGCGCAAACAGCGAGCACGGGAACCACCACCTTTAATGGAGCGCTGATCACATCAGGTGCTTCCGGTATTGCAATCACTACAAATGCCATTGTTCGCGGTGCTGCTATTACGACGATAGGAAATGGTCCACTGACCATTACGAATAGCGGAACTTTCACTAGTACGGCAGCCGGAGCTATCATTTTGGCAGGAGCCTTTACTCAAAATGGAGCAGGTCCTGTCACTTTAGGAGGATCTCTCACCACTTCAAATGCGAATATCTCTTTTTCAAGTCCCATTACCCTGGCAGCGAATGTTTCTCTAAGTTCGGGAACTGGTGCGGGAAACATCACTTTAAGTCAAACAGTTCAAGGTGGGTTTAACCTCGCGCTCAATAGTGGAACGGGAAATATTACTTTGAGTGGCAATGCAGGAACTTTGACGCCTCTGGCCTCTTTTTCGATTGTACAAGCATCAAACGTTTCAACAGAAGCCATTAGTGCTGTCTCTATTTCCCAAACAGCTGGCACTGGTACAACTACCTTTAATGGCGCTTTAAATACGACAGGGGCTTCAGGAATTTCTCTGACAGGAACTTCCTTTACCTTTAATAATACCTTTACAACGGCGGCTGCAGGTCCAGTTTCTGTGACCAATTCAGGACTCTTGACTTTTGATGCAGGAGCAACAGGCTCTATAGCTGGTGCTTTAACACAAAGTGGGGCCGGAAGTACTCAACTCTCCAGCTCTATTACAACGGGGGGGATGGTGCAATTTAATGGGCCCTTTACTGTCTCTGGCACCGGATCTTTAAGTACGAGCGCGGCAAATCAGCCCATTACTTTTTTTAGCACGTTAAATGGACCTGGTAATTTGACTCTTTCATCCGGAACAGCGGATATTGTGCTTTCAGCAAATGCAGGAAGCCTAACCCCTCTTGGCACATTGACTATTTCAACGGTGGGTAATTTGACGACGCAGGCAATCACTGCCTTAGCATTCACTCAATCGGCAGGAGGAGGAACGACTTTAATTAATGGAAATATAACGACCAGCGGAAGTGGAGGCGTCAACTTAACTGGAACAACCTTCACCTTCCTACAGAATACCACGACGACTGGCACAGGCCCCATTACGATTAGCAATAGCGGTACGCTGACTACAACGGCTGGCAAGACATTCTCTTCGAATGGAGTTTTCACACAAAACGGATCGGGAAGCGTGCTACTAGGGAGCACGATTACAACCACAAATGCAACAGCTGCAAATGCAAATATTAATTTTTCAGGGACAAGTCCAATTACTGTTACTGCTCCTTCCATTATTGATTCGAGCACTGGTGGAGGAACGATCAATTTTTCGGCAGCGAGTACGGTAGATGGTTCTCAATCCATTAACTTGATCGCTGGAACGGGCGATATCAATATTCTGGGGAATTTTGGAGGGGTCACACGTCTTGGAGTATTTACAATCACAAGCGGGCATGATATTCAATTGCAAGCGGTTACAGCGAGCTCGATGAGTCAGCTCGCAGGGAGTGGAACCACAAGTCTTTTAGGCTCTCTTAACACGAACTCGCCAGCCGGGATGACCTTTATTGGCAACAATTTTACAATTGGACCATTTGCAAGCTCAATTACTACAACAAATGGAGGTTCACTCACTCTTACCAACCAAGGTCTTGCTGCAGGAACGGCGCCAGTGGTCGTCACTATTGACGGTTCTTACATTCAAAATGGGACGGGCGCGATCTTTGTAGGTCCGATTACAGCCCGTCAAGGAATTTCCTTTACAGGCCCTGCGACTATTGCTTCTTCCGGTACTTTAGATAGTTCTGCTGGAAACGGAAACATCACCTTCAGCAATACAGTCGATGCTCTTACTGGTACAGAGAATCTGATTTTGAATCCGGGAACCGGCAATATCGCCTTTAGCAGCGCTGTGGGTAGTTCAACTCCTCTTGGCGCTTTAACTATCCAAAGCGCAAGTAATGTGACAGCTACTAGCATTTCTGCAGGTCAGATTAGCGGATCCAGTATGACGGGCCTTGCGACATTTAATGGCTCTGTGACGACCTCTAGCGCTGCGGGAATTGTGCTTTCTGGAAACGCATTTACCTTTAATCACAATGTGACAACCACAGGCAATGGAGTGGTGACCCTCACTAATTCGGGGGCTTTGATGATTGCAAATGGGGTCACCTTTAATCTCGATGGGGCCTTTACGCAAAGCGGTGCAGGGGCAATTTCTTTTGGTGGCTCAATCATAACAACAAATGACGCGATAAGCGTTGCATCAGCAATGACGCTCACAGCTCCAGCCTCCTTTAATTCCGGGGCAGGGGCAGGCGACATTACTTTAAGTGGACTAATTGATGGATCTACGACGCTGACAGTGACAGCAGGAACCGGCAGTGCGACTTTTCAAAGCGTCATTGGGCATACGACGCCTTTAACCGCCCTGACAATACCAAGTGCAAGCACTGTGTATGTCAATGCAAATGCAACTCTCTCTGGTCCTTTTACGATCACAGCAGCTACAGGGCCGACGACTTTTAACGGGACCCTTAATGCGAGTGTAATTAGCTTAAATGGGGCTGCGATTAACTTTAATAACGCTGTAAGCACAAGTAGTGGCGCCATTGGCATTACAAATAGCGGAACCTTGACAGTGGCTTCAGCGTCACCCATTACTTCCAGCACAAGCTTTACGCAAACGGGAGCAGGAAACGTCTCGCTGGGCTCTAATATTACAACAGCAGGAACCCTTTCAGTGGCCTCGCCCATCACACTCACAAACGGGGTGACTTTGAATTCAGGAGGTGGAAACTTAACCTTATCAAGCGCTGTTAACGGCAGTTTTGATCTCACGCTGACAGCGGGAGTAGGAAATGTGACATTGTCAGGAGACATCGGAGGAGTATCGCGCGTTGGGGCCTTCACTTTGACAAGTGCTCAAGATATTTCTGTTCAGGCAATTACGGCTGCTTCCATTATGCAACAGAGCAGCACAGGAACCTCTACTCTTCAGGGAAACCTAGACACGAATACGATTGCCGGCATTACACTCATTGGCACTAATTTTGTCAGTAGCGGCACGATCAATACGACAAATGGGGGCCCTCTTACGGTCACTAATAGTGGCCTTGCTACTGGAACTGGTGCAAGTACGATTACTCTGGATGGTGCTTTTACACAAAATGGTACAGGTCCGGTCAATGTAGGCGGAAGTGTTACGACCAATAATGCTAATATTTCTCTTTCAGGCCCGGTCAGCGTTTTGCTTCCCACCACATTTACAAGCAATGGTGGCAATATCAGCTTTTTGAATACGGTGCAAGGCTCTGCTTGCCTCACTTTAGTGGCCTCTACAGGAAATGTGACTTTCAGTGCAGCCGTAGGAGGGACGACTCCTTTGGGATGTTTGACCGCCTCTGGGGCAACGATTTTTCAAAATAGCTCATTGATTGCAAGTGGTGTTGTGCAAGAGACAGGAACAACCGCTATTAAACTCAGTGGGAATATCACGACCAATGCAAATGACATTACGTTGACGGGCAATACGATTGTTGCGGCATCACTTGCACTGTCAACCAGCGGAGGAGCTGGCGATATTTCTGTTACCGGAACTCTGAATGGAGACGTGGCTGGCCGCAATCTCACGATCCAAACGGGTACAGGTAATATCACTCTCAGCAATCCGATTGGAAACAACACGTCTTTCAATAACATCACAATGAGCGCTAATAACATTTCATGGGCAAACCTTGGCTCGACGATTGTGGGAGCGACGGGGACCACCTCTCTCACCGCGACAACAAACATTAACTTTACAGGAACCTCTTATAAGAGTAGTACGCCGAGCTATACAGCCGGATCAAACTTCAATTTTACTGCCGGAGTGGCTACATCGGTTTCTTCAAATGCATTGCCTATCACTTTCACAAGCGGAACGATCCAGTTAAGCAACGATCTCACTCTGAATAGTAATGGCGCCACTATCACGATGGGAGATCTTCTGGGTACCGGGTTCAATTTCACAGTCAATGCGGGTATGGGCACTTACAACTTTGTGCAAATCGGAGCATCAGGTCAGCTTCTAAACAATGTGAATCTCACAGCCAATACATTCAATCCTACTCCCGCTTTAAATACCAACGTCTTTGCGAACAGTTTGACGACGAACTCTATAACTCCTCTAACTATTTCTAGTGGAACCGGGTTGATTGGAAACGTGACTTACAACCAACCTGTAATTTTTCAAGGAAATGTTATCTATACATGTGGATCTGCGGGAACAATCACCTTTAATCAGACAGTAGATGCCTTTACAGCTGATGTCGATACATTGACTTTCGATTTCAATCCTTGCACAGGTTCTGTGGTCTTTAATGCTCCGGTAGGATCTATTGCACCTCTTGCCTCTCTGGATATCGATTCGGCAACCGATGTGACTGTCAATGAACCCATGAATGTCGGTGCTCTCTCTGTAACCAATGGAACAGGCACTACTTCAATCAATTCTGGCATCACTTCTACAGATGCTGGCGGAATCAGCATCTCAACGCCTGTGATCAATTTAATGGGCTCTATCTCTACAGCCAGTGGCGGTCCTCTCGTTCTCGATAACTCCGGGACATTTACGGTTGCAGCAGGAAGCAGCTTTGATATCTCTGGCGCATTTCAGCAAACAGGAGCAGGAGCTGTGAGCATCGGTGGAAGCGTGATCACTCATGATTCGACAATCCAATTTACGGGCCCCATTTCCTTAACCGGTGATATGACGTTCAATTCGAATATCCTGACAGGCGGAAACATCTCCTTTGCAGACACCATTCAGGGAGCGCAAAACCTGACCATAGCAGCAGGCGGCCACGATGTTACTTTCGGTGCGGCTGTGGGCACTATCGGCACCCCTCTTGCCACTCTGCAGATTACAAGTGCACGCAATGTCACCGCTTCCGCTGCCATTTTTGCCGCAGAAATTGCGCAGCTCGCTGGTAGTGGGACAACAAGTTTGAGTGCGCTAAGCACCACAGCACTCAATGGAATCACTCTGACGGGAACTGCGTTTATATTTAATGGGAATGTCACCACGATCGGAAACGGGCCTCTCACGGTGTCAAATTCTGGCACTGCAGCTTTTGGCAATGCGACCTATTCGATTGGGGGGGCACTCACGCAAACCGGAGCTGGTTCTGTCACTTTGGCGGGGACGTTCTCCGCCGGTGGCGTGATTTCCTTTGCGCAAGATGTGACATTGACCGGAACGACCAGCTTAGATACCTCTGCTAATGGACAGACCATCACCTTCAGCAGCACACTCACCAACGACAATATGGGAGCTCATGATCTTACTCTCAACGCAGGGGCAGGGAGCATCACATTCTCGGGGACTGTCGGATCGACTCCAATTGGCGCCCTTACCATTTCAAATGCAAGTAATGTAACGGCTGGCGCTATCTCAGCTACCTCAATTACGCAAAGTGCTGGCAGCAGCACTACAAGTATTAACGGCAATATGACGACAACTGGGGTTGCTGGAATCAACCTGAGTGGAACCAATTTTACTCTAAATAGTACAGTCACAACGACAAATTTGGGACCCTTTTCCATTTCCAATAGCGGACCTCTTTTCCTCACTTTAGGAAATAGTACCTCAATTGCAGGTGCCTTTACACAAAGCGGGGGAGGGGCTATTTCCATTTCCGGTCAAGTGGCAACGGTCAATCAAAACCTCTCCTTTACAAACGGTATCACTCTCGCGGGAGCAACGACCCTGACGACAGGAGCTGGCGCAGGAACGATCACTCTTTCCAGCACAGTGAATGGCAATCAATCCTTAAATTTGACTGCAGGTACAGGAGACATCATTTTTGGGGCGAGTCTTGGCCCCACGACTCCGCTCGGCGCTCTTACAGTCACTAGTGTCAACGGTATCACTTATCCTCTTGTGCATGCCGCTTCGATTGTCCAATCAGCAAGCAGTGGAACCACCACAATTACAGGTCCTATTAGCACAACAGGAGCTCTGGGAGTTTCCATTAGCGGCGGCGTCATCAATCAAAATGGCAATATTACGACAACAAATGCAGGTCCTATTTCATTTACCAATACTGGAACTTTAACTGTTGGTGTCGGTGTAGCGACGACTGCTGCAGGCGGGTATACTCAGTCTGGAGGGGGAGCGGTGAGTCTTGGCGGCTCGATTAATACAACGAATAACCCCATTTCTTTTGCAGGGGCGACCACTTTGACCGCCGATGTTGTATTAAATGCTGGGCCGACAAGTGGCAATGGTGCGAACATTTCTTTCGCAAGTACGATCATGGGAGCCCATGCACTGGTCTTAACGGCACCGGGAGGATCCATAGTTCTCAGCGGAGATGTAGGAACTGTCGGAACCCCTTTAACTGGCTTTACAATTACAAGCGCCAATCTTGTGTCGACACAAGCAGTCGCTTCGACGTTCATCACCCAGCAGGGGGGAACAGGCACAACGACATTCAATGGAGCTCTCAATACCACAGCAGTTGCAGGGATCACGCTCATAGGGACTGCTTTCACCTTTAACAATACCATCACGACAGCAGCGGCAGGGCCACTAACCGTTTCCAATACTGGTCTTTTGACATTTGCTGCCGGAGCCACAGGATCTATTGCCGGAGCCTTAACCCAAAGCGGGGCAGGAAGCACGCAGCTCTCTAGCTCTATGACATCTGGTGGGGCGATGCAGTTTAACAGCTCCTTTAGTGTATCTGGTACAGGATCTCTCAGTACGAGCGCTGCAAATCAGCCCATCAGCTTTTTTAGCACACTCAACGGTCCGGGCGATCTGACACTTTCAACGGGCACGGCTGATATTCTGATCTCTGGGAATGCGGGAGGTCTAACCCCTCTTGGTAACTTGACCATTTCGACAACACGTAACTTAACAGTTCAGGCGGTCACCGCAAGTTCCCTTACCCAATCTGCAGGAACTGGTACGAGCTTATTTAATGGAAACATTTTGACAAGTGGAAGTGGAGGCATCAATTTAACTGGAACAACCTTTACCCTCCTCCAGAATATCACGACGACTGGCACAGGTCCTATTTCCATTACTAATAGTGGCATATTGACTACCACGGCCGAAAAGAGCATCTCTTCTAATGCAATTTTCACACAAAATGGATCGGGAAGTGTACTGCTTGGATGTACGATTACAACTACAAATGCAACGGCGGCGCTTGCAGATATTAACTTTTCTGGAACCAGTCCGATTACATTGACAGCTCCTTCTTTTATTGATTCAAGCATAGGTGGAGGAACGATCAACTTTTCGGCAGCAAGCACGGTAGATGGTTATCAACCAATCACTTTGACAGCAGGAACGGGTGATATCAATATTTTAGGAAATTTTGGAGGAACAACGCGTCTTGGAGCTGTCACATTTACAAGTGGTCATGACATCCAGTTTCAGGCAATTAGTGCTAATTCTATTACACAACTTGCAGGAAGTGGGACCTCGAGCCTTTTAGGTGCTGTTGACACAGATACGCCGGCTGGCATGCTCTTTATTGGCAATAATTTCACAACCGGTCTCTTGGCATCTTCTATAACCACGACCAATGGAGGTTCTGTCACCATCACTAACCAAGGCCTTGTCTCAGGATCGGCTCCAGTAGTGGTCACTGTTGATGGCGCCTTCGTTCAAAACGGTCCAGGGATCATCTTCGCCGGATCGACCACGGCTCGCCAGGGAATTTCCTATACAGGACCTGTAATCATTGCCGCTTCTGGCACTTTAGATAGCTCAAGTGGAGGAGGGGATATCGTCTTTAGTAATGTGGTTGGCGCACTGGCCGGCACAGAAGATCTTGTGCTCACAGCTGGGATTGGTAATATCGTCTTCTCGCAGCCTATTGGAGCCGAGACCATGATTGGCTCTTTTCCTGTCACGGCCTTAGGCTCCGTCACGGCCACGTCAGAAGAGATCTTGATCGCAAGTGTAGGAACTTCTCTTGCCAAAGGAGTAAATGGGGCTATCTCCCTCACAGCAAGTGGCGGGATGAACTTCACAGGGATGACCTATCATGCAAGTACACAAACCTACACAGCAACTACCGCCTTTACATTTGATATGAATGCAGGAGCGCTAACGACCTTTTCTTCTGATGGAGCTGCTATCACCTTTACTGGAGGATCGGGCCTGCTGCTCTCCACGGGAACCGATCTTACGATGAATACCGGTGGTTCGAATCTCACTCTTGGAGACATTCACGCCCAAGCTGGAGATCATCGTGCACTTGTTCTGAATGCAGGTATTGGATCGATTCAGGTCGGAGATTTAGGCACCACAGGTGCAGGGGAATTTGCATCCGCTTCATTTACAGGGGCAGATCTCACTCTTGGGCATGAATTTGCAGATTCCTTTACGTTCGATTATACAGGAACGTTGAATGCAACTGGCGATATTGTGTCAACGGATACTGCGCTTAGCTTTCCCAGCACGGTTGTCCTTGATGCCACCAATATTTTTTCAACAGTTGGAGTCATGGGTGCGGGAATCACTTTTTCAGGAACCTTAGATGGACTGGCCGATGATGCCTTTGGTCTAACCTTAAATGCTGGAATTGGCACGATCACTTTTGCACAGAATGTGGGAGCGACGCATCGATTATCGAACATCACGATAGATTCTGCTTTAAATGTGACGCTTGCAGCTCCTGCGACGATGACTGTTGATTCATTGTTCCAATTTTCAGGCTTTGGAACCACGACTTTCGATGGTGTGCTTGTTGTTCCAAGCGCTATCGGAATTTCGCTTACCGGAACCAACTTTACCTTTAACAATTTTGTGCAGACACTAAGTAATGGCTCTCTTACCGTCACAAACTCAGGAATTCTCACTTTCACAGGAAGCGCAAGCCTCTCGGGTGCATTTACGCAAACCGGCACCGGCACTGCTGTGCTTTCAGGATCGATCACGGCTGGCCAGCCGATTTTATTTTCAGGTACCACAATTCTTTCCGGAAATCCTTCACTTGACACTTCCGCAGCCAATCAATCGATTACCTTCCAAAATACGCTTGACGGTTCAGGCAATCTCACCCTTGCAGCAGGCGGCGGCGATATCACCTTACAAGCGAATGCCGGATTGGTGTCTCGCCTTGGAACTATCACCGTAAATAGCTCACACAACATCACAGCTCAGTCTGTAAGCGCAAGCGCTGTCAATTTAGTTTCATCAACAGGGACAGCAACCGTTAATGGCGCTCTTAATACAAACGGAGCTGCGGGTGTGACTCTTGTTGGTAATAACTTTATTTTAAACGGTTCGCTTGTCACTACAAATGGGGGATCCGTTGTCGTGACCAATTCAGGATTAACTACTGGCTTTGCAATCAGCTCTCGCACCGTGGATGGATCCTATACACAAAATGGCACAGGTCCAGTTAATTTTGCTGGAATGCTTACTACTAATACGGGCGCCATCTCCTTTTCCAGCCCTGTCACACTTCTTGCAACCTCGATTTTTAACTCAAGCGCTGGCAATAGCAACATCACTTTTTCCAATACCATTGAAGGTCCAGGTAACCTATCTGTCAGTTCGGGTGGAGGTAATATTCTCTTCAATCAAGATATCGGAGTTGCAACTACACTGGGAGCGATCACCATTCCCACTGCTCATAATGTGAATACGCAAATTGTCAAAGCAGCATCATTGACCCAAGCAGCAGGCAGTGGCACAACGACCTTTAGCGGGGATTTAACGACAAGCGGTACGTCAGGTGTCAGTTTGACGGGCACGAATTTCATTAGAGGGGCAAACTGGACTGCCACAAATGCAGGACCCATCACCGTGAATAATAGCGGTCTTTTCACAAGCACAGCCGCCGGGACCATTGTCTCTGCGGGAGCCTTTAACCAAAGTGGAGCCGGAACCGTTTCCATCAGTGGATCATTAACCACAGATAATGCCGCGATTAGCTTCAATGGGCCGGTGACACTGGCTGGAAACATGGCATTCAATTCCGGCTCTGGAACCGGATCGATGACTTTTAATAATACCGTTGATGCAGCTGGAGATAGTACACAGACTCTTACCCTCACAAGCGGACTTGGCAACATCTCTTTTCTAGTGGGTGTAGGATCTGGGACACGCTTAGGTGCCGTTACTGTGACAAATGCCAATAATGTGACCTTCAATGGATTAAGAACGTCCACTCTTTCGCAAACTGCAGGAAGTGGAACAACTACCCTCAATAATACAACCGATACGAATGCTGCCGGAGGAATACAGATTGCAACGAGCGCGATTTCCTTAAACAACACAGTTACAACTACAAACAACGGTCCCGTGATCCTGACGAATGGAGGCCTGCTCACGGTGGCAGCAACTTGTACGGTATCTGGGGCTTTCACCCAAAATGGACTGGGGACTTCCTCTATTAGTGGCTCAGTTACAAGTGTTGGCCCTATTTTCTTTGCAACGGGAGTCGTAACGTCAGGAAGCCCGTTCCTGACCACTTCATCTCAGCTCATTACGCTTTCCTCCACCTTGGACGGACCAGGCAATCTTGGCCTCAATTCAGGAGCTGCGAATACAATCCTAGGAGGAGCAGCTGGCGCGGGGACACGGCTCGGAGCCCTCACCTTTACTAATGCAAATAACATCACAACGGGTTCCATTAAAGCTGCCTCAATTACACAAGTCGCAGGTGCCGGAACAACCACAATAACCGGCAATCTCGATACAAATGGAGCAAGCGGGATTGATCTCACAGGCACCGTCTTTGCTTTAGATGGCTCAGTTATTACAACAGCCGGTGGGCCAGTAATCATTAACCATACCGCTCCTTCTTCCTTTATATTCGGCCCTTCCACAGGAATCTCGGGTCCTTTCTCGGAGCTTGGAACAGGAGTTATCTCTCTTTCAGGAATTCTCCACGCAAATAATGCGAACATCACATTTACCAATGCAATTAGCCTGACAAACGCAACGACTTTGGATAGTGATGGCGGCGGGGACATCCTGATTTCAAGTACTGTCGATGGAAATCAAGATCTTGATTTAATAGCAGGAACAGGAAACATTACCATTTCGGCAGCTATAGGAAGCACAACACCCATCAATTCTTTGATTATTGAGAGCGCAAATAATGTGACAACACAGGCGATTTCTGCAGGTTTTATCCTTCAATCTGCCGGAAGTGGGCTCACCACTTTCAATGGAGCGCTTACGACTACTACTATCAATGGAATTGATCTGACAGGAACCCAATTTACCTTTAATGCTCTTGTCACAACTCAAGGCAACGGGCCTGTGCAAATCAGCAACTCTGACCTCCTCACAATTACAGCAGGAGCTCCATTTAACCTCACAGGACCCTTCTCTCAACTAGGACTTGGATCAGTGTCCCTTTCTGATGATATCACAACATCTGGGAATTCCATCCTTTTTACAGGAGCTACGACCCTCGGTAATAACATCACGTTAAATACGGGACCCGGCCTCGGAGATATCACCTTTTTAAGAACCGTGAGTGGATTGCAAGATTTGAATTTAAATGCTGACTCTGGCGCTATTACGTTTGCTCAAAATGTAGGCACGATCAATACCCTTCAAGTCAATTCAGCAGCCACCTTAAGTGCACAGTCCATCACTGCCACCTCCATCAATCTGTCGGGAATTTCAACGCTGGCCACCATTAATGGAGCGTTGAGCACCAGTGGAGGGGCAGGAATTACTATGTCGGGTGCTGCTTTTACGATTCTTGGCAACGTGACAACTGGAGCCGGCGGGCCGTTCACCGTGACCAATTCCGATACTCTTACTTTTGCCTCCAACCTCAATATTTCTCTAGATGGTCCCTTTCTCCAGAATGGCAGCGGTCGTGTTTTTGGTGGTGGTACTCTCACCACAAATAACCAAACCATCGAATTCCAAGCTCCATTCAGACTCACTGGAAATCTTGCAATCAATAGTGGAATTACAGGAGCAAATGTTACCTTAGACGAAGTAGAAGGAGCCTTTAATCTCACTATTGCAGCAGGAATAGGAGATGTGACTGTTAACCAAGTGATTGGAAATGACATCGCTCTTCATAATTTCACAGTCAGCACAGCGCATGATATTTATTTAAGCGGAATTGGCACGGCTGCCACAGGAGTTACTGGAACATTAGATTTGACTGCATCCAATGATATTGTCATGACCAATACTCTATATAGTGCTAATACACAGATTTATTCTGCAGCGCATGAAGTTCAGTTTAATAACGGTACACAAACGAACCTGACTTCATTTGGCGGGCCTATTACCTTTACAAGCGGCTTGATTCGCTTAGGGATTAGCAATGATCTTCAAGTGATCACAAATAATGGTGATTTTTCTTTCATTAGTTTACTCGGAACTAATTTCGAAAATATCATTGTCAACACGGGAACAGGAACTGCGGCTTTAAACGTTATAGCGAGCCTTGGAACCATCAACAACTTGTTTGTAACTGCTGGAAAAATTACTATTTCAGGTTTTATCGATCCAGTTAATACAAATTTTGTATCGTTAACAGACATCATGAATACCGCAGGACCTAATCTGATTAGTAGCCTTAATACACCAAGTTTTAATGCTCTAGGCGGGGATGTAGGGTCTTTAACAAGTCCGATTTTAGTCCAAAGTGCCAATCAAATTTTTGCCGGAGCAGGCGGAGATGCAGGGAGTCTTGCAGATTTCAATGGAACTTCCTTCGACAATACTGTCCATCCAATTCCTTCGAATCCCCCTTGCAAAATCATCTTTAATGGGGTAATTATTAAAAACTGTACCATTCCGCCTACACCGCCTATACCGATTGTCATAACAATCCCTTCCTTCCCGTTTGCTGTTCCAGGATTTGACTCCTCCTACTTTAACCTTGCCAGCGACTATTTCTTCCTCCCTTACTTCTTCGATGAAAACTACATCCTCAGAGAGGTTGCGATGTATTACCGCGCTTCAGCTAAGATGTCTAGACAACACAGGAGGCAAGCCATCTTGAACAACTCTCGAGCTTCCGATCGAGCCAAAAAATTTGCGGAACGTGAATAGTCCAGGATGCTCCTAAGGCGCTCAGGGCGCTTACCATCAAAAGACTCCAGCCTTGTATAAAATGGCCCAATGCTTTCTCCTTCGCCGTAATCCATTGATCCCGATCAAAGGAGCTTTTGCGTACGATATCAGATGTAAGCTCTATGCATCTCTTGAAGGTTTCAGGTGGGTTGAAAGCCCCAAATATTAACGACTCCGGAAAATTGTAAAATCGATACCCTTCAGCTTTTGCTTGGCTTTTGACTTGCTCAAAAATTTTGTTTGTCACCTTCCTGTTTTCTATGGCCATGCTAAGAGATATTACGATTTTAAATACCCCAGAAATACAGCTTGCAGTTCCAATGGCATCGAGGGTGGCTAGAGGATGAACGCAGAAAGTGAGGCCGTCTAAAACAACTTGAAAGAGGGGTCTCTTTATTAAATAAAAGGCAGCATACATAGATGCGTAAGTCGCAAAAATGGCACCTGTCTTTAGGATTCCTGAAATGAAATGATGCGTCTCATTCTTTTTCTGCTGACCATCAGTGGTTTGAGAAAAACGGTAAAGACTTTTTGCTGTATCGCGCAGTGTCAAAACTAACATCACCATAAAAGCAACCTTTAGACTGTTAACATTTGCATAACATTTGAACTCCTCTAAAGGATAACTCTCGGAGGACAACACCAATTGCACTTGTCCCGATTGTGAGACCTAGGCATTTAGTTTTGGTGATGGTTTGGGGTGCGTCAAGAGGATTCGTCTCTTTCAGCGTTAACCAAAGCACACCTGCTGCAGTTAGAATTCCGATGCTGTATCCCAGGGCATAGCCGACGTCTGTATTTTCGTTAGCCCATGCGTAGTAGGCTCCCTTTGTAACAAGATAAGCAGTTTTACCACCTGCAAAAGCCATCATATTAGCGAAAGCTGCAGTCTTTGAATCAACTTTAGCAAAGTATGTGGTTAATAATGTTCCTGCTCCGATAAATCCACTTCCTTCTAAAAACTGCCATACTTTTCCCTCCATTCTTGGGCTCATCATTGATGTACACATATCATTAACCTCCCTTTAAGATTTTGTTTATAGGTTAGCGGGTTATAACAATTTCATCAAGTGTCGCAAAGAGATTTAAACAATAGAAGACGATGAAGAAGGAGCGCTTCGGGATGATGTTCAGGCTCTCTTTTTAAGACGTGTTCCCAATGGGTCCAGACAGGGTTAAAAATTTTTTGAGTTGCCAGCTGTTCATCGAAATCGTGGAGAAGAAGAGCAGAGGTTCCATCCTCAAGAGGAGACTTGGGAAAAATTGTTTCGAAATGGATCAGAAATTGTTCGATGAGATGGCGGCAGTTGCTGAGGCTTTCAGTGAGCTCATGCCAGATCCAGCGGCCCTCGGTTGGTTTGCATGAGGCAAACAGCTGTGTGGTAAAAGAGGAGACGCCTTCAGGTCCTGCGTAGGAGTTAAGGTGGGCGGAGGGGATGGCTGGCATGAGGGGGTTGGCTTTGGAAACCACGCCCCATGTCTGCTCCGGATGATGGAGGGCCCAGTTGTTTAACCATTCTGCGGCCAGTAGCCAATCGGGCCTTGTGTGCCTTCCATCTTCAAGGGGGATTGAAGGGCCTTGCTTTGGAAGATCAACTCCTTTTGCATACGCCTCTTTTCCGGAGGTGGCAAAGTCAACGCCGGCCAAGTAAACAGCAGGGGAGCCGAGTGCTGTTGCAAGGGCAGCTCCGCACGTGGCTGCTGTCCACCCTCCATCAAAAGAGGTGAAAATACCTAGTTTTTCTTCAATCCATTGCTGCACAGGAAAATCCCCCGTTCCTGGAATTAAAAACCGAACCCCTTCCATTTGCTTTGCAACTTCGTGGCTTGTTCTGAGTTGATAGAAGAGGGGGATGGTTGTTCTAGTAAACTGATGGATAGGGTCGGGATCGACCTGCAGGGTTAAATGAGGCTCGATTCCTACAGCTAAAAGCGCTTTGAGGCCTGCCCCGCATGCGATGATTAGAAATCGGTCTCGGTGTTCTTTTAAAAAGGGAATAGCTTCCTTCAGGGAAGGACCTGCGCCGCAAACGACTGCAGGGAACCGACCAAATTGCCCAAAGCAATCGACGGCTAAACATGTTGGAGATTGCAGATGGGCGCGGTAATTGGTCAAAAGGGCTTTTCCATGATCAATAAAATCGGAGGCTCTCAAATGAACTTCTGTTTGAATGCGGGCAAGACGTTTAAGGAGCGGGTGAGCCGGCTCTTCGTACGAAAAAGGGAGGTAGAGAAGCTCGGCCGCTACTTGATAAAAGGAGCCTTCATTCTTAGCAGAAATAGGATGGATACGGGGGTGATTCAATTGAAGCAAGAGAGAGTCGTCTTCGACAATCCAAACGACATACCGATCAGGTTTTGCAGAAACCCACTGCGACAGTTGCTGCTGTTTTTGAGGGTTCCATGAGGTGGCACAAAAGACCTCACCCATGCAGATGCCGGGTGAGCTCTGGGAAGGAGGGGAGGCTTGGAATCTCGCACAGATGGCAGGAGAGCGCATACCGAAACCGAATTTGAGAGGCACTTGCGATGGCCACATAGGGAGCTTTCACATAATGGTTGTAAGCAAGGGCTTGATCGAGGGTCTCTTGTGTTAAAGTCTCTTTACATTCCATAAGCAGCAGGGGTTTAAGAGTGTCTGCACATTTCATAAAGCAGAGTAAATCGATGCGTCTTTCAGGTAAAGGGTTTGGATCTCTTGCTAAGTGGGGAAGCGTCTTCAGCTGCTTTTCAACGGCTAGAAGCTCTTTTGGAAATTTCAATGTTTCGACCATTCGTTGGACCCAAGTCTGACGCACAATCTCCTCCGGCGTTGCAGCAACCCATACCTGCCGAATGATATCAAAAACTTTTTTCATTCGGGAAATATAAGCCCGTAGTGGCCATCTTTTCGGCGGTAGATCACCTTGAATTTATTGTCTTCAAGCCCCTTAAAGAGCATAAAGTGATCATCGGAAAGCTCCATCTTCATGATGGCTTCTTCGGTTGTTAGAGTTTTTAGAGGACGTGTATCTGATCCAATAATTTGAGGAGGGCGGTACTCTTCGATTTGCTGGGTTAGGTTCTCAGATTCAATAGCTGCATTAATCATCTCAAGATCATCGAAAGGGCGTTGCAGCACATTGATTTGCATATCAACGGCCGACCGTCCTTTTTTATGATGATCTTGAATGCGACTTTTCCAGCGGCGGATTTTCGCTCGAAGTTTCTCAACGGCTTTGTCGATGGAAGCGTACATATCGGTGCTGCTGGCTGATACTTTAACTCTGAAATGATCCAATTGAAGCAGAATGACAACAGACTGCTCCATTTTTTGAATGTCCATGGTGACATGAAGATCCATCACATGGTTATGAAAGCGGTCGATTTTGGAGAGCTTGTCGTAGGCATAATTTTTCATGGCATCTGTAACATAGACATTTCGTCCTAAGATGTTGATCCGGATGCCCATGGCCTCTTCTTGCTCGGTAAATTTTGCCTTATCGACCATACTTATAGCTCCTTTTTGGGATCACATTATACGGTTAGAATCATTTTTGGCTTCGTCTTTCTCGATTCTCTACAGAGCATTGGGAATTGGAACAGATTTTTGAAACTTTTGTCGATTCGTGCTTATTTCCATTTCTTCACCACCGAGGCACGGAGAGGGATGAGATTGCACAGAGAAAAAAAATCCTCTCAGTGGTGAAAAATAGAAAGTTCGCACCGAACAGGACTTGAACCTGTAACCACCCGGTTCGAAGCCGGGTACTCTATCCGATTGAGCTATCGGTGCAAAGAACGATAAAGATATCATAGCAGTGTCTAAAATGCCAAGTCTCTTGACAAGGCCTCCAGAAGGTGCCACTCTTGGTTTGTTATGAGCGATATTAAGACAGAGGGGATTATCTTAAAAATAATCCCTTACAAAGATCATGATCGGGTTATTCAGATTCTCACACATGAGAGTGGAATGATCAGCTTACTGGCAAAAGGGGTTTTAAAACCAAAACTTCACGCGCTCCTTTCCCCCTTAACGCAGCTGGAGATCGTATATCGAAAGAAAGGATCAGATCTCTTCTTTTTTAAAGAAGGTTTCCTCATTGAGAACTACCATTTTCTAAGAACTCGATGGGAGCTTCTTGAAGCGGCAGGTAAAATGGGAGGGGCTATTCTCCAAACGCAGCTTCCTGGAAAAGCAGCCGCTCGGCTCTATCAGCTGCTGACGGCCTCCCTCAAGCAGCTGCCACACTTTGAACACCCCGCGACGCTTGTTGTGCTCTTCTATCTCAAGCTTCTGATGCATGAAGGGGTCATTGCGTGGGACGAGCAATCTTTATTCCCGATTCCTTGCCCTAATCATGCCTGGATAGTTCTCAAGAATTTAGCCCTGACCCGGTCGTTCCGTCCCTATTATCAACAGAAGGGTTATGAAGGTTTTGTTCCCCAGTTAGAGAAAGTGCTGAAAGTGGTTTTATGAAGGATTGGAAAATTTTTAGATCTATTTAAGACAGCTTCTTAGAAATAACTTTTCAGGAATAAGCATATAACCAATAATTGGTGGAAAATCGTGAAAATATGACAGAACAAAAATCTATCATAAATCCATTGGACATTCTAACTCATCTGGGCTCATCTGGGTTGGAGTGAAAATGATGATTTAGAGTTCAAGTCTGCCAAAGGCGGCCTACCAAAAAGCTTATGGGAAACCTATAGTGCTATGGCAAATACGAGAGGGGGTGTTATCTTGCTCGGGGTCGACAATGCTGGGACGGTTACCGGTCTTACAGATACGCAAAAGATAAAGAAAAATTTTTGGGATACAATAAACAATAAAACTTATGAAACCATCGATTCAACGTATTGCTGAGCTAAATAAGGGTCTCTTAGAGGCGAGAACTCTGATGGATAGCCTCGCAATTGATATGAACGCCCTCGTTGCAGCCACGTTTCCTGAAATTCAACTACCGAAATTTGTTGGCAAGGTCGGCATTACTAAGAAAATGCAGCAGGCAGCTCAAGCTTTTTACGAACAAAAAGGGTTTGATAGTTTTCATGAGTTGAAGGCACATCGTTCAGATACTCTACGCGGTCTTGCATGTTATGTTTTAAGCTATCACTCGTTATCCTCATGGGAGGAAAAATTTGAACTTATTCTTCCGCTTGCAGACGACCTCCATTCCGGTGTGCGTGAGTGGGCATGGCTTGCCTTAAGGCCTATCTGCATTGCGCACCCCTTTCAAGCAATTGAAAAGCTTGCCCCTCTGGTCAAACATCCTTCGGAAAGAATAAGACGGTTTGTATCGGAAATCACAAGGCCAAGAGGCGTCTGGTGTTCTCATATTGCGGAGCTCCGGAAAGAACCTTGGAAGGCCTTGATACTCCTTGAACCCATGAACAATGATCCAGCAAAGTATGTCCAGCTTTCCGTGGCAAATTGGCTCAATGATGCAGGAAAAGATCACCCTGAGTGGGTGGTCGAGCTCTGTCGTCGATGGAAAAAAGAATCTCCAACCGATTCGACAGGAAAAATCTGTAAGCGCGCACTTCGCAATCTTAATTAAGTTTAGATGTCATATCGACGGGCTGCACAGGAGTCTGCATAGGGAAAGAGCCTGGGCGCCGGCCGGCTGAAAAGTCGAGCTTTTTGAGATCGATAAAGCGGAGCGTTAAATCTTCATAAGTGCGGTAGTAGAGGATCTTATTTTTCAGATCTTTGATGACAACCCATTGCGTGAGCTCAAAGCTGCTAGATGTAGAGCTTCCGCGAACGGTCCCAAACGGAATGTCGACGGTATTGAGCAAGTGTTCCACGAGGTTAATGCCAGCAGGTGCAGTCATTGGAGAGACAGCAAACGCTTTAAATAGCGAGGCTCTGACAAAGCGGGAAGGAGGCGTCCAATCTCCAGGAATTCCAAGAAGCCCCGTCCCTTGCCCTGTGGGCTGAAGCACAGATCCATTCAGGTTGACAGGGCCTGCATTGATCGCAGACAGGTTGATGTAGTTCCGAAGATTGGTCAGATGCCACTCAATTTTAGGAGCGTTGGTGAGCACCCCATTCGGGTTGTCGTGAACCTCCATCTTTCCATCGATAAATTCGACCACTAAGTGGTTTCCTTTCGCATCATGAACCGCAAAATGAATAGGAGGAATCTCAATCGGTTCAATGGCCTCCGCCCAAATGACAACTTTTAAAAGCCCTTCTTTGACCTCTCCGACTGTTGCAAAATTCCCAAGAAGCCACGGCCCTACATCTTGCAGAACAAGCGCGCTGGAGTTCTTAGGATCTTGTGGATATTGAGCCCCAGGAAACCAGAGAGCTCCAAAAGAGAGCCCTTGTTCATTCATTCCATCGGTTGTCAGCCCTTGATCAAGGCAGTCAATGCTGACATAGCCGTATTTCGACGTCCAGGAAAGTTGACCTTTAGATGAGTGAACCATCCCTCGTGGATTCAAGGAAATTCTTGACTTCATCGGAAGGGCAAACTCCATCGAGCGGCCATTGATAAGAGCCCCGTCCTGGGTTGTGATGACAAGGTCGGTACAGCCCCAGAGGCGAACAGCGAGCAGAAGAGAGATAAATGTTAAAAATTTCATATGATTTTTCCATAACAGAGCTGGCATTTATTTAGAATCTTCAGTAGAATGAAAGGGTCAATTTTTCAATAATGGAGGAAGTAAAAATGATTTCAGCTGAACTAGCATCCAAAATGGTGCCAACCGATTCGCAAGCTGCTGCAGTCCTCATAGGAGTAGGTGGTTCCATCACAGCTCTTTCTGCTTTAACTTACATTTTAGAATCAAAAGAAGACAGAAAGAAAATAATAGTCGAAAGGTATGTTTGGGGAGAATTTGCTCAAAATATGTCGCTCATTCCCTTTATTGCCCTACCGATCTTTAGAAACCTCTGGAAAGTAGAAGCTCCTCTACCTCTTAAGTTCGTTTCTTTTCTTGCTTATGGAGCGTTAGGGTCCGTTCTCTTTCATGCTGGTTACAAAGCCTCATCTGTGCATAGAGAATTGCTCAATAAAAATGAAGAGAGTTCTCGTAAAGCCGAAGTTTCTCCCGAAGGTTCTTTGGTCAACCTCGCTTTCAAAATCCTGAATACTGCAATCATGATGAAAATGTTTTATGAAAAACCAGCCGACAGGATGCTCACCACTTCCATTTTAGTAATTTCTATGGCATCTTGTGGGATCAATTGGGGCCTCTTCCGACGATCACTAGGATAGACCCATACAAATAAAAGGAGGTAAGTCCTGCAAAGCATTTTTTAATTTGCAAATGCTAGCATTTATTCGAAATTTCTTATAAAATCTGTGCATGAAAATTGCGATTGTACGTCGGAACGGGCTGGGCGATTTGCTAACGGCGATGCCGCTCGTGCTCCTGTGCAAGGAGCGGTTTGCCGGCTGTCATATCACCTTGATTGTCGATCACCGCAATGCACCCCTTCTTCCGTATCTGGAAGGAGTTGATGAAACAGTCATTATTGCCCCCTCGAAAAACAAATACCTTTCTCTTCTTAAAACTGTATGGGCTTGCAGGCACCGCTCTTTTGACTTAGTTGTCTCTGCAAGGCCCAAGCCAATGCAATGGGTCAACCTCTTTTTGCGATGTCTTAAAACGGATAGGCGCCGCGCTGTTGTAGATAGCAGCTGGCATTCAAGGTGGATCAATGAGCCTCAGCTTTATGAGCCTGACATCTGCCGGCATCAAATGGTGAAAAGCTTAAGGCTTCTCGATCCTTTGCTTGAAGAAGTGCCGTCCCATCTCCTTCCCGTGATCCGCGCCAAGCCCAGTAGGCAGTTCGACCAGCCAGCCTTGCTTGTGTCTGTGAGTAACTACCGGATTGGAAGTCAGCTCGACTCTGACAAAATCGTCTCTCATTTGAATCGAGCCTTCGAGAAGCACGATTTTCAGGTAATTATCAATTGCATCCCTAAGGATCTTGCAAGAGCGCGTCTGATCAGCGCAGGCCTCCAGATGAAGCACGAAGTGATTGCAACGCCAAGCTTTGATGAGTTTATGTCCCTTTTAGCCTCTGCTCACGGGTGTTGGACAGGGGATGGGGGAGTGATGCACCTCGCAGCAGCGCTTGGTAAACCTCAACTCATCCTCTTTGGAAAAACAGAACTTGAGCAGTGGGCGCCTCTCTCAAACAAAGCGATTTGTCTTTGGCACCCTGAAAATGTTAACTTTATCCCTGAAAACGATGTGCAGCAAAAATTAGAGGAGCTCCTCCATGAGCTACGGTAACTATCCCAAGCTTGAACAGGTGAGAAGGGTTTTAGTCATCAAACTGAGGCATCACGGAGATGTGCTTCTTACCTCTCCCGTCTTTTCTTACTTAAAAGTAGAGCTTCCTGAAGCAGAGATCGATGCGCTCATTTATCAAGAAACAGCTCCGATGTTAGAAGGGCATCCTGCCATTCGGAAGCTTCATCTCTATGATAGGCAGTGGAAAAAAAGATCTTTTTGGAGCAGGTGGAAACAAGAGCTTCAGCTCCTTAGGCAGATTCGAAAGGCGCGCTATGACCTCGTGGTCAACCTCACCGAAGGAGACAGAGGGGCAATTGTTGCTGCCGTTTCAGGAGCGTCGATTCGAGTGGGGTTAGATCCTGAGAAAAAAGGTTTTTTTGGCAAAGCGACCCTTTTTTCCCACCTAGTGAAATCGTGTCCAACGCCTCGGCATACCGTCGAGAAAAATCTCGACGCGCTGCGCCGCATCGGTCTTTTCCCACCTCCTGAGGAGCGAGAACTCTTCTTTCATGTTCCTTCAGATGCTAGGCAAAAAGTTTTAGACCGGCTTCAGGCTGCAAATATCCAGCCTAAGCAATTTATCGTCATTCACCCAGTCTCTCGTTGGAAATTCAAGTGCTGGCCGGCGGCTCAAGTGGCCCAGTTTATCAAAGAGCTTCATAATGACGGACATCGCATCGTTCTCACCGCGAGCTCCGATCGTGACGAGCTCCAGATGATTCAAGAAATTATTTCCTTCTGTTCCCACATCCCGATAGTCAATTTGGCCGGCCAGATCAGTTTGAAAGAGCTCGGTGCTGTCATCGCAGAAGCAAAGGCGCTCATTTGTGTCGATTCTGTCCCGCTTCATTTGGCAAGCGCTCTTAAAACTCCTGTTGTAGCTCTTTTTGGACCTACCTCTGAGCTCAATTGGGGGCCATGGAGGCATCCCTTCGCCCGCGTCGTCACCCAGCCGCTCTCCTGCCGCCCCTGTGGAAGAGATGGATGCGGGGGCAGCAAGCGGAGCGACTGTTTAGTCACCCTTCCCGTCCAGAAGGTCAAGCAAGCATTTGAGGAGCTTGAACAAATAACGACAAGTTATTTTTTAAAATCTGTCCATTTAACGAACGCAAAAAATGGATTTGATCTGTATAATGGATGTCAAATTAACTTTAACAAGTAGAAGGACGATCAATGGCTTTACGTGCTTTATGTCTGAAGTTATACCCTTCATCTTGCTTGCCTTACCCCATTACGAAAGATGGATGGAGGATCGATGAGGCTTGGATCCAAAAGAGAGTGAATAAATTAGCTGCAGGGGGTGCTCTTCTTGTTATTGGGTCTGCAGTTGGAGTCAGGAAAGCTTCTTCTTATTGGAGGTGGATTATTCCCGCCGGAGTTGCTGTAATGGGAGGGTTAACTTGTCTCTTCTGGTCCTATTTCGATCGCTGGATTGCAAAGAGAGTGATTATTCAGCATCTCCAGGCTCTCTCAAACAAATTTATGAGGGAAGATAAGCTTGACGATCAGACTCTGAAGAAGATTTTTGAGTGTGAGCCTTTTCTTCATGAGCTTGCAACAAAGGACGTCTATATTGAAGCCTTGAAAGGTGAAAAAGGGGAGAATTTGCTTAGTTTTTTTAACGATCAACAAACTCGTTTTTCTTCTCTTAATGCTACCGGGAGTAAAATTTCAGCGTTGATTAAAAAAATCGAGGCGCTTCAGGAGCAGGTAAAGCAGAATCAAATGACACCGAGAGAGCAAGCTACTGAGCGGTCGGAAGACCTGACAATGAGTCAAGCGTTGGAAAAGCTTAGATCCCCGCAGGAGAAACATCTGGCAGAGGAAGTGCTAGGACAAAAATTAAGGCTCTTTACTTGTAAAGAACAATGGAAGCAAAATTTCCCTAAGCTTCAAAAAGAGTTTAGTCTTGTTAAGAATGATGCTGAAAAATTTCATCTCCTGGCTGGGATATTTGTATTGACACAACAAAGCAGACCGATTGCAAAGACCTGTCAATTTCTTGAAACACTCGAATGGCCTTCTGAAGAGCTGAAAAAAAAAGAATTGCCTGTACTAATCGTGATATTGTTGGAGGAAAAGAAATTTGTGTCATGGCAAGAGACATCTATAAATTTCAAGGATCAGAAATTGTCAACGTATAAGGCCGTTCTTGATATGAGGAAAATTTTTGGGTGTAGAGATTTTACTGAAAAGCCCCAGCAAATGTCTCGTTATATCGTGGAAGCGATTCGGTTGCAGTTAAATTTGCTAGGAGAGTGGACCCTCATGCAGCTTAAAAAAAATCGAGCTGAAGCTATAGGGTTGTATGTAGAGATCTGTCAGTTTATGGAATGCCGCTTTCCTGCCTCCATGGTTTCTCCATTGCTTCCTTGCCTCGCAGAAATTCCCGGGCTTGTTGGCTTAAATCTTAATGATATAGGGACCGAGCGGCCCCGGGAAAAAAAGACAAAAGCAAGCGGCTTTGGAGATGAAGATGCTGATGCTCTTCTGAAGATTATTAGACAGCAGCCTTTTCTACAGGATATTAAGATCAATCTTGAAGCGATGTCTGAGGGAAAACAGAAACAAATTCTAGCAGAGATGGAAAAGCCTCCTAGTAATGACGTTGTGCAAAGGCTTCTTGAATTAGCGGACAAGCTGGAAGATGAGCAATCAGAGATGGAAAAGCCTCGTAGCAGCGATCTTGAGCAAGGGTTTCTTGAAGCAGCGGACAAGCTGGAAGATAAGCAATCCTAAATCTTAAAATCTTCGCCGAAGTAGGAGAGGCGGGCTTCGCGGTTTTGGAGGAGCTGCTGAACGGTTCCGGAGGTTAAGATTTTCCCTTCGCGGATGAGATAGCTCCGATCGACGATAGAGAAAATCTCCCGTGCATTGTGATCGGTAATCAGGATGCTGATCCCTCTATTCTTGAGGTGGCGGATCATTTTTTTCACATCGGCAACGGCAAGGGGATCGATGTTTGCAAACGGCTCATCGAGAAGGAGGAGGGCGGGATCGGTGACGAGGGCGCGGGTGATTTCAAGGCGGCGTCTCTCTCCACCAGAGAGGGTAGCTGCTTTTTTCTTGGCAAGGGGCTCAAGGTGCAGCTCGTGAAGGAGAGCTTGCAGCTTTTCTTGTCTCTCCTGGGAAGAAAGAGGGCGCGTTTCGAGGATGCAAAGGATGTTTTCTTCGACGGTGAGCGACCGGAAAATAGAGGGTTCTTGAGCGAGATACCCCATGCCGAGCTGAGCCCGCTCGTGAATTGGCAAAGAGGTTGCATCGTGTCCTTTGAAGAAGACATGTCCATCGTCGGGTCGAATGAGTCCCATCGTCATGTAAAATGCTGTCGTTTTTCCTGCCCCGTTCGGGCCTAAAAGACCAACGACTTCTCCGGGTTTAATTTCAAAGGAAAGGCCATCGACAACGGTCTTGCCTCCATACATTTTTTTGAGATTTTCAACTTTAAGGAGTGGGAGGGACATGGCTAAATACCTGGTTAAGACAATGTTGTTCTTCGGGGGTGAGGGAGAAGACGACGTGTCCAATCCCTCGGATTTCTTGTTCTTTCGAGACGGGGTTATAGGTGATATGGACTTCGGGGCTGCTAATCCGAAGCTCGTCTTGATCGCGTGTGAAGAGGACTTTTTGGCCGGGGAGGGCTTTTAAGATACAGGTGCGTGTGTTGGGATCGTAGGTGAGAAGATCGGCAATACCTCGACGGGAAGGTCCCTCTTTTTCTTGGGAGAAGATGGTGATGCGCCCTTGCAGCTCGAGGAGGGCGGGATGGAGCCCTTGGTCATCTTGCCGGTAGTGAATCTGCGCCTCATCTGCGCAAAGGGTCATCTCCTCTTCTTCATAGAGCAGCTGGGTGTCAGGGGTGGAAGATCGGACAGTTGCAAGATGATGCTCTCCATCGATCTCAAGAGTTCCTTGTGTTTTAAGGCGGTGCCCTTTAAGGGAGGTGAGCGTTGTGAGCCCCGTTGTTTTTAAGTGGTGGACAGTATGATCTCGAAGGGTCAAATCAATCTCGGTGTCAGAGGTGATTGCTCCCAGGCTCGATTCTTGGATGTGAGGGGTGCCTTGAAGAAGGAGGTGGTTATCAGCTTGTTTCCAGAGAAGGTCGTGGGCGGAGAATTGAAGGGTTCCTTTAGAGAAGGAGGCAAGGCTGCCTGCGCTTTGCTTGAGGTGGAGCTCTTGGTCTGTCAGGTTGAGATCAAATTGCGCGGCGTCAATCTGATCGTTTTGATAGGTCCAGACGCAGGGACTGATTCCATCAGAGGCGAGATGGGTGGCGGCTTCACTTTTCGAATAAAGCACCGACTCGGTTTGCAGATGATAGAGGCGGTCGTACGTTAAGTGAACCCCTTGGCGGGCATGCCCTTGTTTGATATCGTACGTTCCTTGAGGGTCCTTGCTCAGCTGTAAATCAAGGTGGGGGGTTAAGAGCTCAAAGAACGTGGCGCGCCCCTCTTTCCGAATCCAATCGGTGTAATGAACCTGTTTTGAAGAGGTGAGGGCTGCTTGCAGAGTGGAAAAATCGAAAGCCGCTTTTTCACATTCCATGTGGGCATCTGTCGATAAGGCGAGCTTGACTCCATCGGAGAGTTCAATATGGGTGAAGGGAAACTCTTCTTGCTCTTCTTCGCGTGTCAAGACGGCTTTTTCGGCTTTCATTGTACCAAATCCATGCTGGAGAGAGACCTCTCCTTCCAGATAAAGTGCCGAGCCATCATAGGAGGCGTGGTTGGAGGCAATCGATCCAGGATCTATGGTAGAAGAGACGGCAAGGATAAAGGCAATCATGGTTTCTCTCCTTCAAAAGTCGCTTTAAAATATTTTGCTTGAAATTGGGAGGATTTGCCTGCGACGGCAAATGAAACATCTTGAGCAATTCCTTTGAGGAAAGGAGATTTTTGAGAAAAGGAGAGAGGAAGGTCTGTCCCCGGCAGGCGGAAAAGAGCGAGAGAGACCGATTGGGCTGTAAAACGGTTCGTCGAATATTGATAGATGCCGGAGGCTGCTTCAAAATAACGCACTTGCTGGACAGGCTGACCTTCTTGCTCAGTGATGCGGTCTTGCATAGAACAGTGGATCTGGCTTAAGTGTTCAATGATATCGAGATGATCATCGATAGGGGTGAGTGTCAAAACAGAAGAGAGGCTTTCGATGCGGTCATGGAGTCTTCTTCCATCGGCCCCCGTAATCCACAGATCTTTCTGAACTCCTGCTCGACTTTGCTGGGAAGAGCGGGGATGGGATGCTTGAAGAACCGCTTTCCCTTTTTGCTGGAGTTCTTTAAATCGGATCCGATCGGCCTTCGAGATGTGGAGAGTTGAGAAAAGCCATAGTCCAAGACCTGCAATCAGGACAAAAGTATAAGCAAAAGCCGCTTTTTTAAGCATGAGCCACCTCATGAATCCGTTTCACGGACTCAAGGAGTTTTTTAAGCTCGTCAAACGGATAGACGGTGTTTTTATCGCTTTTAGCAAGAGAGGGATTATCGTGCGCTTCAATAAAGAGAAGGTCGCATCCGGCAGCAGCTGCCGCTTTTGAGAGAGTCGGGATAAAGTGCCGCTGCCCTCCGGACGAAGTTCCTTGCTCGCCAGGAAGCATCGTTGAATGAGAAGCATCGAAACAGACAGGGAACCCCATCTCTTTCAAAATAGGAATTGCTCGCATATCACTGACAAGGTTGTGATATCCAAAGCTAGTTCCACGGTCAGTTAAAATAATGTTTTGATTGTCGGTCGCAAGGAGTTTATCGACCACATTTTGCATCTCCCAGGGGGACATAAATTGCCCTTTCTTGACGTTGACAACAGTCCCCGTTTCTCCAGCAGCGGTAACCAGGTCGGTTTGACGGCATAAAAAAGCGGGAATTTGAATGACATCACAGACGTCTGCCGCCTGCTTTGCTTCTTCTGGTGAGTGGACGTCGGTTAGAACTGGAATGTCAAATTCGCGCCGAATTCTGGCTAAAATTTTTAACCCTTCTTCAAGGCCGGGGCCGCGAAACGATTGATAGGAAGATCGATTTGCCTTGTCATAACTCGACTTATAAATGAATTGGAGCTTAAGCTCTTGCATCAGCTGGGTTAAAAACTCTGCTGCTTGCAGGGCGTGGGTTTCACTTTCAATGACGCACGGTCCGCAAATGATCGTCAAAGGGTGTCCGCTTCCAACTAAAAAATCTTTTACTTTAACAAGCGGCATAAAGAAGCTCCTTCATTGAATAAAATCCTGGAGGTTTTGCTTTGAGAAACCGAGCGGCTCGAAGAGCTCCCTTTGCGAAAGAGTCACGGGAGTGGACTTGATGCTTGAGCTCAATTCTCTCGCCCTGAAAGACAAAAATCACGGTGTGGTCGCCGAAAATATCTCCTGCTCGAATCGAATGGATCGGGATGGAAGAGCGTTCAATAGATTGGGCAAGCGCTAAAGCCGTTCCACTAGGGCGGTCTTTTTTAAAGCGGTGGTGCGCTTCCACAATTTCAATCGATACGTCGGGGCCTGCTTTTCTCGATAATGCTTGCACAACCTCTTGGAAAAGCGCCATCCCAAAGCTGAAATTAGGGGCAACAAACAGAGGGATTTGTTGAGAGGCCTCTTGTAGCAATTTCTGCTCAGGCGCGCTATAACCTGTTGTTCCCACGACAAGCGGTTTTTTTGCCTCCACGCACCCTTGCAAAAGAGCTGGAAGGGCTGCGGCAGAAGAAAAATCGATTGCCACATCTGAGGTAGCGATCGTTTCGCTTTGAGTGAAATTAGACTCCTGCTCAATCATCGACGCTAAGGTCCGCCCCATGCGCCCTCGAGCTCCATGTAGATAGATCGCTATTGCCATAGAGCGCTAGTTTACCAAATTGGAGTAATAGATGATAGATATCGATTCTTTAGTACAAAGACACGATCTTCACCACAGAGACACAGAGAAGGATGAGATTGCACAGAGTAAATTTTTTTTACTCTGTGCAATCTCATCCTTCTCTGTGTCTCTGTGGTGAAGTATTTATTCTAATATTATCCAAAACACCTTGTTTTTTTCTTAAACTCTCTTGAACTTTCTAGCGGAGGCAACTAAGATGGAGGGCATTTGCATGGATTGATAGCTCAGTGGATAGAGCACCCGCCTTCTAAGCGGGTGGTCGCAGGTTCGAATCCTGCTCAATCCGAAACTTCGAGGAATAATGAAAAATTTAGGCGATTATTTGATTTCAAAATTTTCTTTTCCAGAAATTGATCTTTTGATCAAAAATTTTCATGCGTCCTCTTTTAAAGCCTTGCCTCTTCAGCAAAAAATGAATCAAATTTGCCAAGTAATTCTAGAACAGATCCAGCAGGGGGCAGAGGAGTCGTTTTTACTTATCCCCACACTCGATTTGATTGAACGGATCCATCAAGAAAAAATTGTCGACCATTTTCACTTTACCAATTTTGAGCTCTGGCTCAACCAATTTTCTGGACTCTCTTTGGAGGAGAATTTAAAAGTTCGAGGGAAACTTGCTGGCCGTTTTGTCCCTCGAGAAGCGTATCAGATTCTCTTTCCCATTGGCATGGGGCGGATGTATCAGGGAAGCCATTTTGTGACGGCTCATAGCTCGCCCGATTTGGATACGACGGTTGCCTCTTTCTGGGGGTGGGTGGACGCCTTTGCCGCGCGTGTTTCAAAGGGGCTTCATGTCTGGAACATTCCTGGCGGCCATCCTCCTGCTCAGGCAGAAACAGCTCTTTTATTCTTTTCTATTTTTGGAGCCGATGTCTTTGAATTTCTTGCGAAGCATCGGACAGCCCTTTCTATCTCTGGGATGGATCTTGTCACTCAAGAAGGAATGACGCATAAGCTTCCTGAAGATTCTGTCTTAGATATCGATCCTGATCAAGGTCCTCAAGCAATTGTGCTGATCGATCAAAAGGGGCATTATCTAGGAGAGTGGCGTTCAACCGATGTCGATCGTGTTCGCACGGTTGTCAACCTTCTCAACCAGTGCCTTCGGTGGTATGAAAATACTCTGCATGTGAGGCTGATTGCTCTTTTTGCTGAAGAGAAGCTCTCTCTGAAACAGCTGCGAGAATTTTTCCGAGTCATGCAAGAGATGCCCATCGAAGAGTGTGAGCCTGCCAAGGAATTTTCGGCAAGCCAGCGGCAAGCAGTGCAAGATTATCTGGTAAAAGTATTCCACGCTTCTCAGGGGCTGAAGAGTACATTTTCTCAGTTTTCCAAAGCTCTTGCCAAAAACCATTTATTCCAATTCGAGGAGTTTACAGCTCTTACAGCGGAGATGAAATCGGTGTTCGATTCGAAAGGGCATGTGACAGCCGATCGAACAAAACTGTTCCAATATTTAACAAACGTGATCACAGCGCTTGAAAAAGCGATTTATACCCTTCGGGAGTATGTCGATAAACTCGCTGTTGCCCTGAAGGTGAAGTCAGAGGTTTTAGGGCTTGCGACTCATCATATCAATTATCGCGCTGACTTAGAAGAAATCCGGAGCAAAATTGATAGCCAGCCTTATCTGACGGTGACAGCCTCCGACCACGAGGGAGGGTTCTTCCCTTTAGGGGTGATTCATGCGACCGAACTGTTTAAAACGTCTCTTGGGACGGTTTCGCTGCGTGATTTTTCAAATCGAGAAGAGACCAAAGTGCCTCCCTACCTGGAGGTGATCAGCATTTTAGACCACCACAAAAGTCAAATCTCAACGTCAGCCCCCTCTGTTGCTTGGATTACCGACGCGCAATCGTCCAATGTTCTTGTCGCTCAGCTCAGTTTTAAAATTTCTGAGTCGTATAGCACAGGAGGCCTGACGTTAGAAGAGGTCTCTTCTCAAATCAAAGCTGTTCAGAAAGACCTTACAAGTGCCTCGAGTAAGCGGATTTTGCAAAGGCTTCTTCAGAAACAGCTTGCCATTGAAAATAAGGCCCCTTATTTTGTCTCTGCCGAGCGGGAGATGATCGAATATCTCCACTGCCTCTATGCCATTTTAGATGACACGGATCTTCTCTCCAAAGTTTCTGTTCAAGATGTGGAATGTGTTGCTGAGATTTTAAATAGACTTAAATCCCTTGCCTTCCGCCAAGAAGTAGAGATCATTCATTTTGATGATTTGCCTCGCAATGAAACATTTGTGAAAAAAGCAGCGGCTCGAATTTTGCAGAATGCCGATATGTATTCCCTCTACCGAAAAATTTATCTCGCTAAAGAAAAAACCGTTGAAGGAAATATCAAAGAAAATCCAGCGACCCTTTTTGCCGATACCAAAGAGCAAAATGGGTGCTGCCGTGTAGGTCAGACCAAACTATTTGCCAAAAATTTCCCCATCTTTGCCAAACATGTCTTTACTCTTCGCGAAGAGTGGCTTTCCAAAGCGCAAAAAATCTACGAAGAACATCCTCAGATTGACTTTCATCTCCACATGATCAGTACTATTCCTGGAGCAGAGGAGCTTCACTCAGGGAAATCGGAAGGGTATTCGCATCAAGATGAGCTCTGGCTCTGGAGTCCTTCCACGGAGGTTGCCATCGAACACCTTAAAAGCTTTCTGAGTCATTTTCGAACCTCTCCGCAACTCGAAAACAACCCTATGGACGTTGAATTTTTGGGCGGTAATGCAGCTGAACTTAAGCAGATTTTCAAAGAAAGCTTCCAAGGGATCCCTTCTCGGGCCTCAAAAGGGAAGCTGCCTATCGCCGTCATTCGATTTAAAGCAGGCAGTTTGAATTCTCGGAAGGCGATGATTTCTCCTTACCTTCCAAGCACCCTCTAAGAAGCTGTCTTTGCAAACACCCTCAAACAGTAGCAGGAGGGTGCTTGGCAGGCTGCTTAGGCTCCTCTAAGATTTCGAGGGCAACGCGGATTCCATTTCGGCTTGCAACAGACATGAGTAATGTTCGGATTGCGTTGATGGTTTTTCCTTGCTTTCCAATGATTTTCCCCATGTCAGACTTATCGACGGCAAGCTCAATGATTAAAGTATGGGTTCCACCAACTTCTGTAATGCGAACTTTATCTGGATTATCGACCAGGTTCTTGACGATGTATTCGACAAACTCTTTCATAGGGCATCCTCAGTGTAAAAAATCTCTTACCTGTTAAAGATACAAACGAAGGCAATATTTAGCAAGCGGTATGAAATGTAAAACATTTTTTGAATTATTGTTATCAGTTTTTATATTAGAATTTCTTGCAAAAGAGAAGAAAATAACAACAGTTGTTCGACAGGTGAACCCAAATAGATTCGAGTTTGTCCAAGCGATTGCAGCCAAGTTTGATTGGAAAATTCTTGTAAAATTTCTTAGAGAAGGAATAGCATTTTTGTATTGATAGGTTGGTGTATGTCGATCATAACAGATGTCATGGGTCGGGAGTGGTGGTGGCCGCGGAGTGAAAAAAAGGGGGTTGCTAGCCTTCTCTCACGAGTTCCACCGGAAGTCTGGGCTAGGATTTTTGCGAGTTTTAACAGGAGGGAAGTGGTCAATCTACGCCTTGTCAGCAAAGAATTTGTCATCATTGCTCAAAGTCCTGCGATTTGGAAATGGCGGCTTTATGTTGATTTGACCTATTGGGAAACAGATAATCCTAATGAGAAACCTTTCGAACCTCCTCTAAATGATCAAATCATACGGCATATGGGAGTCAAGTCTGAAAAACCGTTTAAGCAGATGCATGATGAATTATTCTACAAGCACCAGAGACATGAAATCACTTTTCAAGAGGAACTGGAGACTCGGAATAAATTATATGATCTATATGGAGCTCCTGTAGATCCTGCAAAATATTTAGACTTACCAGCGCTCTATGAACCGCTTCCTTCCAACGTTATTCGAGAACAATCTTTTTTTGAATTTTATCGGAAAACATATACGAAGCTTCTTCAAGTCTATCCCAAAAATAAAATAGAAGCGTCTGTTCAGGGTCTTATCGATACCATTGTTGAAAATCCAAGCGACATTGCTTCGGCCAGACAATGTTATCGTTTATTAAATGTTTGGAAGAAAGCGTTTGGGATTTTAGACATGGAGGTTCCTCCGACTGCCTTTGAAAAATATTTTCAAGCCATTCGGGAAAGTCAACGAAAGGTCTATTCGATTTTAAAAACAAAAAAAAGATATGTGGTGGTCGCTCTTTTAGCCTGCGGAGTTACCGGTTTCATAGCGCGCTATGCCCCCGCTATGGTCCGCTATACCGCAGACTATCTGCGCCGTCAATATTTTTTAAACTAAAAAGGAGTCATTATGGCACTTCAAGGTGTTCAATCCTATTTGCCCTCACGTGATAAAAGCATTGATGAATTTATTGCGTCTCTTGCGCCTGAGGCGCGCGTAAAATTTCAAGAGGCTCTCCATTACATGCGGTACTATTATAAAGAATATAGTCAGGAACTTGATGAACGCATGAAGCAATATACATACGGTATTTTAGGCGACCACGCATTGACTCCCGTAGTTCTTTTCTGGCTAACGGTTGCCGCCGGTACAGTCGGCGGGGGTGCAGCTGGAGCTGCTATTGGGGCAAAATATATGCCGCCAGACCTTCCGAAAGAAGCCAAAACTGCTGGGATTACAGCCTGTGGAGCCGTCGGTGCCCTTGGTGGAGGTGCGCTAGGTGTTTACCAAGGTGTCCAAGCTGTACAAACAACCAATGCTTATAAGAAGTGGGAAAGAGAACAACTGTTTTTACAAGCCATGAGGAATTATATTCATCAAAGGTATAGCGGAGATCCTATCCTACGGCGTTTTGTTTTGAACGGAACTCTTCAGGAAAATTGTGCAACGGCGCTCCTGGCCGGACAGACCTATCACTTAGATGTCACTACAGATATTTTCTTGGCCAAGAGAATTCGGCATCTTCTCAAGGAAGATCGTCGTGGCGTTCCCCTCACGGGAAATAACCCTTATGCAGGGGAGCATTTTGACAAAATCTTGGTAAAGATTAACGAGGCAATCGTACAAAAGTGCAGAGAAATAAACGACGATTTATATCAAAAACACCAGAATAAGGAGATTTCTCTAGAAGAATGGATCAATAGGAAAAAGGCTTTTTTCGATCAATGCGGAGAATATTCGGAAAGCGACCCAGACTGGAATATGATTATTGCTACAGGAAGATATCTCCCACCGCTTCCACTATGACTTTGGTCTCAGGAATCACGAATTTACCCCCTGCTTGGGCCCCTCCTGCTGCATCGGCATATTCAAAAGGAACAGGGCCTCCTAAGGCTTCGAGCTTCCCTGGATATAGCGAACTTGAGTCGAGATAATCCCCATGACATGCCACTAAGGGTAAATTCATAAAGCGAGCCTTTTGCTCACAGAGTTTTACCACGAGTGCATTAACGACGGAGGCGTCTTGGTTCTTAGTTCTGTAAATCTTTTCCATGAATAGGACGGGCTTTTTTTTGTCGGGATCCCATAAGATTCTCAGCACTGAGCGTGCAATGATTTTACCTTTTTTGTCTTTGACCACAATCGCTCGATTTTTCCCATCGAGAATATAAGCCATTAAGCATTTATTCTTTTCTGAATCGCTTGCAATGTCTTGGCAACTATCAACCATCTCATTTCCTAGAAGCATCAAATCTTCCCACTGATCGGTATCTTCAACAACCAGCCCCTCAGGGATCTCAAACTGAGGCAAGAGAGATTTTTTCCACTTTTCCAAAAGAGTAGGATTTGATTCAGAAATGGTTTTTAGATGGGGATTTTTTGTAACCTCGTACCGGATCTGAGGAAAAGTACCATCGAGAACAGATATAATAAGCTGTCTCAGCACTCTATTCATAGCTTCTTTCTCAACTTCCCGAAGCTGTTGCAAACCACTAGCATAGATAAGTAACCCATTGGGGTACCGTTTCGACTGACGGAATATAGAATCAAATTTCTTTATTTCCTCTGTGCTTTGGAGGCCAAATATTCCGCTTTCGGCATTCCATTTTTCTATCAGAGTTTTTGTATCTGCATTATTCCGAAGTGCATCGTAGCGGCCGAACGATATCAATAGAGGTATAGCGGCAAAACAGACCTCTTGATTCATTCTGTGCTCTTCAAGCCTCTTTTGATAAGCAGGAGCCCGCTCTAGCTTCCCTTTTTCAGGATCACTTAAAACCACTTCCAATAAACGGGTCTGCTCTGGGACCGAGAGCTTATTTGTTTTTGCCAAAATACAAATAAGCTCATTAATCGACTGCATTAATTTATAATCTGAATACCGTTTTGCCTTTAGGCTATCTAAGATTTTTTTGCTTGCTTGTACCTCAATTCCTCTGTGGGTCAATAGAAGCGTCGTCAATAAGAGGTGTTTAGGTCTTCCCTCTACAAGAGATAAATAAGCATTTCTCTTATCCTTGTTGGTATAAATCTCTATTAAAGCAGTTGTACCTGCCACCTGAAGAACCGGGTTTGTGAGCTTAAAAACTGCCTCAAATATCGATGCAGCCGCTTTATCTTCAAGCAGCGGCTTGAGGGCAGGCTCAAGCTCGCATCGGATCAAAAAATCTCCTAACCATAAGAGAGTCTTCATCCGCTGTTGAAGGCTCTCCGCTTTCATAATCACCTGGTTGGACAAACTTTTTAAGCGATCCTCAGAAAAACCCGCCGCTCTCCCCTCTTCAATAAGATCTGATAACAAACTATTGATCTTCTCTCTACATTGAGTTTCTTCAATTGCCTGCATGTTCATGGGAATTTCTAGAGCGATTGCTCGGTCAAGCCACCCTCTAAGGGTAGGGGAAAGGGGCAATTTTAATTGTGTATCAGGCAAAGATACCGAGGTTATGACGCTCTTATCTCCATAGAGATAAAAATCATTCATTCCGTTCTTATAACGCATTTCATAATACGCCTGTTCCGCAATCTGTTTAAGATGAAACAGTTGATCTGGATCTACAATGGGCAGCTTTTTTATATAATCGAGCGCTCTTTTGGGATTTAGAGGGGCCAATCGTTTCATGAGTTCAAAAGCGTAGTCTGGATTAGAAATATTAAAGTCTTCATAAGAAAGGAACAAATGGTGCGCATGGCTTCCTGAGAGAATAATCTTAGCTATTTCAAACCGTTTCTTTTCATCTACAATCTTATAATCTTGGATGTTCATGAGTATGTTGGTAGGGTTAGATGACGCCTCGATTTTCACTAATTCATAGATATCGTCTTGATTGAATCCATAGTTTTTGATCGCGTAGTCAAAATCCGCTCCAGTACTGCATTTTGCTATTTCAAGACGAAGGGAATACGGGAATTTTTGGTATGAAATAGGATTCCGCAGCTCTTTTACCTGTAATTGAACAAGCTGTTCTGCGAGCTGATGTGTCTTGCGATGTAATTCTGTCTTCAAAAAGGAAATAACGTCCTCAATCTGCGAAGGGGAGGGTGCAGCGCCTGCAGTGAGTGCGGGAGCCATTTTCTCAAGTTGCGTTCGGCATGAGTTAAATAAATTCTTGCATTTTTCCGCAGTGTTATCTTTAGATTTTGACAACTCTTCAAACTCAGAAATATATTTATTATAAAAACTCTCTTCTATTATATAATTTGAAATTGAATCATTTACGCTCATGATATAATGCCTTTTATTTAATTATAGCATAATAAATTTATTTTTTATATAATATAAAAGAAGCTTGCTAAGTTATTATTAATTAATAGGTTGTGAAGTAGACAGCTTCTTACACCAGAGGCGGATCGAACGCCATCATATTTGGAGGAATCGCCGCTTTAAATTGAAGAGGCGCGCCTGTGATAGGGTGAGTTAAGGAAAGAGAATAAGCATGAAGGAGCTGCCGAGGGGCTCCATACTTTTCATTAATGGAGGTGCGCCCATAGACAGGATCACCTAGGATCGGGGTGCCGACATGCTTCAGGTGAGCTCGGATTTGGTGGGTGCGGCCTGTGATAAGCTGCACATCCACCCAAGTTAAATCCCCTTGGACTTTAAGCACTTGGCAGATTGAAGTAGCCTGTTTCCCTGAAGGGTCAACAGACATCTCTTGGCGGCGCATAGGGTGCCTTTTGAGCGGAGCTTCAATGGAGCGGGACCCAGGGTTCCCGATGCAGAGCGCTAAGTAATGCTTTGTCACGGCTCGAGAGGAAAAGAGCTCGACCAATCGTTGATGTGTTTCGGTGGTTTTGGCGGCGATCAGAACACCTGACGTATCTTTATCCAAGCGATGAACAATCCCTGGTCTTAGGCTATCTAAATGAGACATAGTTTTGCAGTGGTAGAGAAGAGCGTTGACAAAGGTGCCGCAAGGGTGGCCGGGAGCGGGATGGACGACCATGCCAGCTGGTTTATTGACGGCAATCAGGTGGTCATCTTCATACAAAATATCGAGGGGAATATGTTCTGGCTCCAGAGCCATCTCAGGCGTCAGCTCGAAGCAGACATCGATTTCATCGCCGACATCAACTGTTTCTCTCTTTTTAACGGGGCTTCCATTGACAAGCACAAGCCCTGAGGCAATCAAGTATTGAAAATAGGTTCTTGAATAGATTGGAAATGCCTGCACGAGCAGGCGATCTAAACGCGTGTGCACCATCTCGGACGAAACTAAGATCGATTCTGAAGTATTAATCTTTGCCTTCAATGACATCTTTAAATTTTCTCGCAGCTTCTTGGGCTTTTTTAAGATCTCGGCTGATTTGACTGTTCATCGCTTGAAACATATTGTCTCGAAATGCGCCTGCATATTTCATAATATCTCCGAGAGGGGCATTAGGAAAAAGCGAAGCCAGATTTTTGACCCACGGATCCCCTGGCGAAAGAGGCTTGCCCGGAGCAAGGACATCGCTATCTCTGCCTATTGGAGATGTTGCTTTAGGTTCATTTCCTTGAGGTCCAACTGGAATTGTCATGCTTGCCTCCAATTTTCATTATAGCTTATAAAGTCTCTCAATGATAGAAAAAATTGCCATCCGGCTTCTTGCGATTAAAAGCCGAACAACAGAGGAGTTAAGAAAAAAATTAACTGTAAGAGGGTTTCCTGCGCCTGAGATTGAAGCCGTTATTCAAAAATTTATTAATCAAGGGTATCTGAGTGACGACGAACTGGTTGGAAGACGGTTTCAAGCTTATTTGGAAAAAGGGTACGGCCCTCATTACATTGCATTAAAATTAAAGCAGCAGGGGCTTCGCATGCCTCCCTATCCAGCGGCTCTTCAAAAACAAGTCGCCCTAAAGCTTCTGAGAAAAGCCTCCTTTCAAAGCAAAGCTGCTCAAAAAAGAGGGGCCGCTCTGCAGAGGCGGGGCTTTGATCTGGATGTGATCTGCCAAGTGTGTGTAAAAGGATAAAAATGCCGATTGGAGTTTTAGGAATCAGTCATAAATCTGCCCCGCTTGCCTTTCGGGAGCAGGTTGCGCAGGTGTGCAGTGCCTATCAAGAGCCTGATAAAGTGACCCTTTCCACCTGTAATCGAACCGAAATTTACTTTAGCCATTCCAATTTGGCCGATGTGCAATCCCAGCTTTTTGCAGAGCTCAAAAGACGTCTTAATCACTCGTTCGAGCATGCCTTTTACACCTTTTTTGGAGAGGAGTGTTTTTATCATCTCCTCTGTGTTGCTTGCGGGCTCGATAGCGCTCTTTTCTTGGAAACAGGGATCCTTGGACAGGTCAGGCTCTCTTATGAGGCTGCAAGGGCTCAAGGAGCTTTATCATCTCCCATTCATTATTTTTTTCAGAAAGCGCTCAAACTCGCAAAAGAGGCTAGGTCCCGTTTCCCCCTTTTCCAGTCGACGCTCCATCTAGAAGGCATGATTTTTCAGCTTGTCGATTCGATGTTAGGAGAAAATCCCTCTCTTTTGATGGTTGGAAATTCTGACATCAATCGAAAAATCATCCATTATTTTTACCGACGAAAAAAAGGGCGCATTACCCTCGTTTCCCGCGATCTGCAAACCGCTTACCCTTTTGCTTGGGACTATGGACTGACCCTAAAAGGGCGGGAAGAACTGGCGCAGGCCTGCCTTTATGATGGCATCATCTCTGCAACGCAGATGAGCTCAGCGGAAGGGTACTTGATTTCCTCTTGCCCTCTGGATCACTGCATAAAATTGATGATTGATCTCAGCGTCCCTCGGAGCATAAACCCTGATGTGGGCCAGCACCTGCCACTCATCAATATGGAGCAAATGGGGGAGCTCTTTGCCAAGGCGCATACCGTTCGCCATGCAGAAACTGCGCAAGTAAAAAATTTTCTTAACAACTCCGTTCAAGATTATACAAAAAGATTTTATCAAAAACAGTGCTTCCTTTATAATACTTCAAAAAAGGAATCATGACAGTTCGAATTTTAAATCAAAATAGAGCCGATTTTGCTCAAAGTATTGTGAATGAATTCGACCGTATTCATTTTCCAGGGACTAGAGGGTTCGATATCGTAGAGCCAAGTCCTCGGAGGCTTGCACTGATAGATGAAAGAAGGGGTATAGATCGTAGTCTTTCTAACGTTATCTCTGAAATTCGATCCGAAATCGCCCTTCAGTCCATCAATTTTTCACAGTGGAGCGTCATCATAGGAATCACCGATCCGGTACTTGACCCAACTTATCGCAATGAAGCATTGGTTTATGGTGCGGCCAAATTAGCCGATAGATTAAACGTTCCAGCCAACTTGGAGATATTAGACAGGTTAAAAGTTTCACTCGAGTCGCAGACGCCTCGAGTGAAACTTTTAACCTATGTTTTTGAAGAGGCTTTTAGAAATTTGTCGGTGAAGGAGCAACTTGCGCTTATTGAGAAAATGAGAAGTGAAAAGACAGCCTTAGAAAGTGCGTCATTTAGAGCTCAAATGGCTTTTCTTAGAGTGCAAGTGATGATAGCTGGCCTTTTTGGCCACCCCAATTCCCCAATGGTAGTTGGAATGCTTTTTGTAACACTTGCGGGTTTTTTTGTACTAGGAACATGGGGGAATTTTTGCGAGCTGGCTTCTACGTATATTTCAAAAATATTTAAAATAGTTGCTAAGAGATTTCCACGAACCAATCCTAGCATAATCTTAAGAGGTTTTGCTTTTTGTTTTATAGGTACTTGTTCAATTGTCTTAGCAACGGAAACCTGGTTTATGAAATGGGTAACTGAAAATACTCCTCGTGGTGTAACTAACTTAGCAACAGTGACAAGGGAGCGGAGCAATTGGATAAAAAGAGAACTCATATTAAAAGCATACCAACTGTGGATGCATTTGATGCAAAACCCTGAAAACTTCTACGACAAGAAAACTTTACCTTACGGAAAAAAAGAAGCATGTCAGGTCTAACTATAAACCAAAATAGAGCCAATTTTGTTCAAAGTATTGTGAATGAATTCGACCGTATTCATTTTCCAGGGACCAATATCCTCGATGTCGTCGAGCACAACCCTTGGCAGCTCGCACTGATAGATGAAAAAAACGGTATAGATCGCAGCCGTTCTGAGCTTCCTCCCGAACTTATGGGTGAAATTGCTGTTCGGGCCGTCAACTTTTCGCACTGGAGCGTTATCATAGGAATCACCGATCCGATACTCCAGCCTGCTTATCGGGAGGAAATATTGGCTTACGGTGCGGCTAAGTTAGTCGACAGATTGCAAATTTCATCCAGATTACAAGCGCCTCGAGTCCAACTTTTAACTTATGTTTTTCAAGAAGCTTTTAAAACAATGTCAGCTGAGCAGCAACTTGCACTGATTGAGAGAATGAAAGATGAAAAGAAGATTTTAGAAGGGGTATCATTTAGAGTTCGACTGGTCTTTCTTAAGGTGCAAGTGGCGATCGCAGATTTTTTTAGCCATCGCTACACCTTTATGGCAGTTGGAGTTTTTTCCGTGATTGCTGTGTCTCTCTTTCTAGGATGTATAATAGCCAAGCTTCGGAACCGGGCTATCGAGAATGATTTCAAGATCCATAGCTCGGCTAGGCATGCGAAGGTTTCGTGGATTACAGCCATTGGAGGTATAATCCCCTTTATCATTCTTCCTCTTCTTGAAGAGATTGTAAAATCTGCCACGGTGCAAGGTTGGCTTGCTAGCCAGATAGAGAATATAACTAATCATTCTTTAACCACCTTATCGACTCTGGCAAGAGAGCAGAGTAATGGGACCAAAAAAGAACTCATATTAAAAGCATACCAACTGTGGATGCATTTAATGCAAAATCCCGAGAGCTTCTACGACAAGAAAGCTTAGAAGCTGTCTTAAAACTCAGTTTCTGTCGATTTTTGGGGCTTTTTGAGCCAATTTTCGCTTTATTTGGTGGGGGTTATATCAACTTTCGTATATTACCCCCACCAAATAAAGCGAAAATTAGCCAAAAATCCTCCAAAAAGCGACGAAACCTGAGTTTTAAGACAGCTTCTTAGAGGGATGTCACTTGACTCGGAGTTAAGTAGAGGGTTTCTTCAGGAGGCGGTTGGTTGCGATTCAGAAACAGCCGCACAAGACAGGCGCAAGGCGTTAGAATTGCTGTAGCGATCCCTATCCAACCAAGTATTTCGCCAAAGGTTACGTAAGGTGTCATTTTTGCAAAGACGGTGCCGATTGCAACCAAGATAATGGTTGCAAAGACGGTGATGGCTTCATATCGGCCTGGTACAAGCAAACAGGCGCATGGAGAAGGACGAGGTCCAGGATCTGAGATGATTCGAAGAGACATTGTTTTATCAAGCGTTTAAAAGGTTTAAGAGCAAGTGCCCTCCGTGAAAAGGGAGTCGAATGAGCAAAGCAACTGGAGCGCCGACGACCTTGAGAACTGAGTTTTGCTCAGGGTGGAAATAGTTGAAGAGTGTTGCACAAGCAGAGGTTCCTGCTACCACCACTCCGATAGCTTCCTTACGGTAATCTCGCTTCACGATTTGGTAAAGGGAGGGAGGAGATGGAGTTAAGGCTTTGGATAACTCAGAGTTGACTTTAGCACAGGCTTGGATGACTCGAATGACATCTTGGAGCGTCAGAGAGCGTGAGGTTGAAGGAGAGCACCGAGGATGGACAAATCCTTTCCTCTCTTGATCAAAAAAGAGCTGAGGGTTGGGAAGGGATTCAAGGCATGCTGAGCATTGAGTTGTCCCGTCGGAAGCTTGGTGAAGTGCTTGAAGTGTTGTTTCCGGCATTTTCTGAAGGGCTTCTACAAAAATGTCCCACATCACCGTTAAATCTTTTCCTGCTTGATGCTGGTAACAGACATGTCTACAGGTCGGGCAAGAACCTTTGGAGGAGGTCGCCCATGATCTTAAACAATTTTGGTGAAAAACATGAGAACATGTTGTCACAACGTAGTCCCCTTTGCTGATAGGAAAGTCCATGGACGTAAATGAGGAGGAGCAGTTCAAACACCGATTTAAAGCTTGAAGGGCCATAGTGCACCGAGGGTGAATTTGTTACTTGGTTCAGGAGTGAATTTTTTCTTTAGTTCAGGATAGAGCAAGCAGAGTTGCTTTGTGAGATGTGCCAAATCAAGCACAGAAACAGCTTTTTTTTCGAGGGAGGTGGTGGTTGCAACACAGTCGGTGTGAGCAAAACGCTCCACAGAAGTGAGATAAACAAGGTGGGGGTCGGGAAGATCTTCTAGGCATGTGGAACATTCATCGACATCTTGAGAAATAGAGGAGCGGGGCTCTTCGCGGTTGAAGATTTCGGTGACTTGATTGGGATATTTGTCGGAAGCGATTCGAAACGCGTCCCATACTGCTTCAACCCATTTTCCCGCTTGCCGCCTTTGAATAGGCGCCTGACAATTGGGACATGGTTTTTGAGATTGTGTGAGCCATTCTGCCAAACAAGCTTTGTGAACTATCTTATAGCAGCAGACCGTGAGGATAAACTCCTTTTCATCAAGGGGAGAAGAAAACGTTTTTTGACAGGTGTAACATTGGCTAAGAGAAGATGTTGCTCTAACGCTCATATCAAACCTCCTGTCCACCAACTATACAATATTTAATTTTAGAAGAAATCAAAAACTTATTTTCTCGTAACTATTCACCTACCTCCCATTTAGAGGTAGAGAAAAAAAGATCGGGTACGGTAACGTTCACGAAAGAAGTTCCCTGGCCATTTTTATTAACATTGAAACGAAACGTCACCTTCGGGCTATATTCAGTGGTACCGATGTACCGGCCCGTTGAAATTGATCCGCTAGGTAAGTTCTGCCTCGAGGTAGGTGCTCGACAATGGTATCTATCAAAATCACCAACTCTATTGCTGTTTGATAGGGGATAAAAATTTGACTGAGTTTTCTTTCGTGAACGTTACCGTGCCCGATCTTTTTTCCTCTACCTCTAAATGGGGGGTAGGTAAATAGTTGCATTTTCTCTAAAATTCTGCGTGGCCTGGGTAGCGTGGAAAAGGGATCACATCTCGGATGTTTTCCATGCCGGTAGCAAATTGCACGAGTCGCTCAAAGCCTGCGCCAAAACCTGCATGGGGAACTGTTCCAAAACGGCGGAGCTGCAAATACCAGTCATAATCGTCTAGCCGGAGCCCCTGATGAAGGATTTTATCTCGAAGGGTATCGAACCTCTCTTCCCGCTGGCTTCCTCCGATGAGCTCGCCAATTTTAGGAACGAGCACATCCATCGCTGCGACTGTTTTTTCATCGGGGTTGAGTCGCATATAAAACGATTTAATTTTCGCGGGATAGTCGGTCAAGATCACGGGTTTTTTACAATATTCTTCAGCGAGAAACCGTTCATGTTCAGACTGAAGATCGGCGCCCCAATTGACGGGAAATTCAAAGTTTTTGCCCGATTTGTTCAAGATGTCGATTGCCTCGGTATAGGTGAGTTGGGCAAAAGGAGAGGAAACGACGTGCTCAAGGCGGGAGATCACCCCTTTTTCAATAAAAGCGTCAAAAAATTCAAGATCGGGAAGGCATCGATTGAGCACAGCTTGGATGATAAATTTAAGATAATGCTCAGCAAGCTCCATGTTGTCTTTTAGGTCGGCAAAAGCCATTTCAGGTTCGATCATCCAAAATTCGGCTAGATGACGAGAGGTATTTGAATTTTCCGCCCGGAATGTGGGTCCGAATGTGTAGATATCGGAGAGGGCGGAGGCAAGCGCTTCTCCTTCGAGCTGTCCGGAGACGGTTAAATAGGTCGGTCGGTGGAAAAAATCTTTGGAGTAGTCGATTGATCCATCGGCGATTTTAGGGAGCTGGGAGAGGGGAAGTGAGGTGACATTGAACTGCTGTCCGCCTCCTTCGCAATCCGATCCTGTGATAATGGGGGTCTGTACGTAGAGGAATCCTTGCTGCTGAAAAAATTCATGGGAAGCAAAGGCAAGCGAGTTTCGAACCCGCTGCACGGCTCCTTGTGTGTTTGTTCGAGGCCGAAGATGCGCAATCGTTCGAAGAAATTCAAACGAGTGTTGCTTTTTTTGCAGTGGGTATTCCTCCGCCGGGCAAAGACCCAAGATCTCCACATGAGAGGCTTTGAGTTCCCATTTTTGCTTAGCTCCGGGGCTTTCCACCAAGGTTCCTTCAAATCGAACCGACGCGCCGGTGGTCAAATCCCTCAGCAGAGCCTCATACCCTGTAAGGGAGTTTTCTAAAACAACCTGAATCCCCTTCAAGGTTGATCCGTCATTAAGCTCGACGAAGGCAAAGCTTTTTTGCGACCGAACTGTGCGAACCCATCCGAAAAGAGTAACCGTTTTTCCCAGATGGTGAGAGGTGATTTGATTGATTTTAAGCCGTTTCATGCAAAGTCTCTGAGAAGTTGGATTTCTTTTTTCCAGATGGAAGGTTCAGGGGTTTCAAGATATTTAGGGAGGTCGTAGAGGGCGGGATGCTCCATCATCGCTTGAAACCCTTTAAGGCCAATGAGTCCTTTTCCTAAGGAGGCATGCCGATCAACACGGGATCCTAGAGGTTTGACTGAATCGTTCACATGCAGGGCATAAAGATGTTTTAAACCGACCTGCTCATCAAATTCCTCCAGCACGGCATTCCACCCTTTCCGATCAGAAATGTCATAGCCAGCTGCAAAAAGATGGCAGGTGTCTAGGCAGACGCCGATTTTTAATTTGCGGTGGAGGCGGTGGATCAAAAATCCCAGGTGTTTAAAGGTGTGGCCAACGGATGACCCTTGACCTGCTGTTGACTCAATCAGAAGACGGGTGGGTCCCTGGTCTACCAAAGACTCAAACATCAGGAGACTTTGGGCGATAGTCTCCAGGCACTCTTCTTCGGAGGAGTCAAGGGCAGCGCCTGGGTGAAAATTTAAAAATGTCAGTTCTAGAGCATGGCACCGCTTAATTTCTTGCTCAAACGCGTTACGGCTTTTATGCAGCCCTTCTGCGTGAGGAGAGCCTAGATTAATCAGATAGCTGTCGTGGCTCATCGGTTTTTGAATGCCTGTCTCTTCTAAGGTCTTTTTCCAAAGGGTGATTTCCTTGTCTGAAATCGTTTTTCCTCGCCATGTTTTTTGGTTGGCGGTGAAAAACTGGATGGTTGTGGCTCCAATGGCCTTTCCTTCGAGAAGCGCGTTATGGGCGCCTCCTTGAGCAGACGTATGGGCTCCAATTAAAAGTTTGTCAGCGGGTGTTTTCTTCACAAAATCCTTTAAAAGAATGCAATTGTAGAACATAGTCAAGATCTTCTCAACGGTGTTTTTAATGGAAGATGCTCCTAAAACGGTCACGCGGTCTGCGGTTCAATTTTTTTTCGGAACAATTTTAAGTCGATTCTCGGGATTTTTTCGCGAGGTTGCCTTGGGGGCGTGGCTGGGGGCAACGCCGATGCTGGCAGCCTTTTTTGTTGCGTACCGGTTTTCTCAACTCCTCAGGCGGCTCTTTGGTGAAAGTGCACTCCTGGCAAGTTTTAGCCCCCATTTTGAAGAGCTTAGGTCGCATCAGAGTGAAAAAGCGGGCCCTTTTTTTCGAGACTTGCTCGCATCGATTTCAACTGTCTTAGGAACTCTGATCCTTCTTTTGGAGGCTGCTTTATTTTCGTGGTGGAAGTGGGGCGGGGCTTCCGCTGAAACGGAAGAGATTTTGTTTTTAACAATGGTGATGCTTCCTGGAGTCTTATTTATCTGCTTGTATGCTCTTTTCAGCGCACTTTTGCAAACCGATCGAAGATATTTTCTTCCGAGCGCAGCGCCGATTTTTTTCAATGTTGTCTTTTTAATTGTTTTATGGAGCGTCAAAAACTGGGAGCCTGCGAAAGCTACCGCTGCTTTAGCAGGAGGAGTGACAGTTGCCTTTTTCATTCAATGGGGTGCAGTCGCACTATCGACAGTTCCTTTTCTTAAGCAGATTCGCTGGCATGAAGTGAAACTGTGGGCGCCAGATCTCAAAAAAATGGTCTCTTCCATGGGTCTTACCATCGTCGGCATTGGCGCTGTTCAGGTGAACGGTTTTATCGATACTCTTTTTGCACGATCGATCGATCTGATAGGTCCTGCTTATCTCTACTACGCCATCCGGCTTTATCAACTCCCCTTGGCTCTTTTTGGAATCGCTCTTTCTTCAGCGCTCATTCCACCTCTTGCGCGGGCAAGGCAGGCAGGGGAGACAGCTCATTTTCTCTCTCTCTTCCTATTTGCTGTTCGAAGGAGTTTATGCCTGATGATTCCGATAACGGCGGCGTTTTTGGTGTTTGGAGAGAGCATTGTCAATCTTGTCTATGGGCGAGGAGCATTTGATATTTTAGCGACCCTTGAGACGACGCGATGCTTATGGGGGTATAGTGTGGGGCTTGTGCCTGCTGTTTTAGTCCTTCTTCTAGCTCCTGCTTTTTATGCTCAGAAAGATTTTAAAACGCCTTTAAAAGCCTCTCTGATCTCCGTTGGGGTTAATCTCGGACTGAATTTTCTTTTTATCGAGGGGTTTAAATGGGGCCCAGCGAGTGTAGCTATGGCGACAAGCCTTGCAGCTATTGTGAATGCTGTGTATCTTTTTTCTGCGCTTGATATTGGGTCTATCCTCGATAGGAGAACAGCTTTGTTATCATTAAAAGTTATTTTTTGCACCCTCTTCTCTGCCCTTTTGACGATGATGGCCAGCTATTTTCTAGTGGGCAAAGAGCAGCTTCCTCGAGATCTCTTAGCGCAAGTCCTTCATCTCGTCGTCCATGGAGGCCTTTTTGCTCTTCTCTTTTTCTCGTACGCCTGGATGATGAAATTAGATGAGGTGTTCCAGATGATTGGAGTAAAGTCGAATGAAATATCAACTTCTGGATAGCGGGGCAGGACAAAAACTTGAAAAGTTTGGCCCCTATACCCTTGTCCGCCCATGCTCCCAGGCGGTATGGCAGCCCATGCTTGCCCCTGCTACATGGAAAAAGATTGATGCGACGTTCACCCGGGAGCCTGCCAATCGGTGGGTTGCAAAGCCTCCGCTTCCTCCATCATGGGTTGTCGAGCACAAAGGCCTCCGTTTTAAGCTGATGCCGACAGACTTTGGCCATGTCGGAATGTTCCCGGAACATGCCCTTTTATGGGAGTGGATGCGAGGCTATCTTTCAAAGAAATCGCGTCTGCTCAATCTATTTGCCTACACAGGGGGAGCCACGATGGTTGCAGCTGATGCAGGGGCTGAAGTGTGCCATGTAGATGCTTCTAAAGTTGCCGTAGCATGGGCGCGGGAGAACGCCGTTTTAAATGGGCTTGAAAAAGCCCCCATTCGTTGGATTGTCGATGATGTGGTCAAGTTCTTAAAACGAGAGGTTCGCCGAGGGCATCTTTATGACGGGGTGGTTTTAGACCCTCCAACGTTTGGCCGGGGGAGCAAAGGGGAGATCTTTAAAATTGAAAAAGACCTCTCTGAAATTCTGATGCTTTGTTTTTCTCTTTTATCAAAGGAACACCCATTTGTGATTTTGTCGTCTCATACGCCGGGATATACTCCACTTGTGCTTCACCACCTTCTTCATCAGGCACGTCAAAATAAAGGAGGGCGGATTGAAATGGGAGAGCTTGTGATTCCAGGACCTCTTGAGCTGACGTCAGGCACATATGCGAGGTGGTATGCAGACTAAACTAACAAGTGCTCAAAATCCAAAGATCAAAGAACTTCTCCGATTAAGAGAAAAAAAAGAGAGAGATGCGACCGCTCTTTTTTTAGTCGAAGGGTATCGAGAGCTCAAGCGAGCAGTCGATGCAGGGGTCCGCTTTGAGTCGGTGTTCGTCTGCCCCAATCTTTTTTTAGGGAGCAATGAAGACAAACTCACTCAATCCATCAAGGCGCCTATCTTTGAGCTCCCCAAGCCCCTTTTTGAGAAGGTTTCGTATCGAGACCGGCCCGACGGACTCATTGGTATTGCCTATCAGATGAAAGCCTCTCTTAAAACACTCTCAAAGCCTAAGACGGCCTCTCTTTATGTCGTTGCAGAGGCAATTGAAAAGCCTGGAAATTTAGGTACCATTTTGCGCTCCTCTGATGCTGTTGGAGCAAGTGCGGTGATTGTGTGTGATCGGTGCACCGATATTTATAACCCCAATGTGGTGCGGGCAAGTGTCGGGACTCTTTTTACACTTCCTGTGGTAGAGGCAGCAGGAGATGAAGTGATTCCGTGGTTAAAAGAAAGGGGAATCCAAATTGTTGCGGCAACCCCCTCAGCTAGCCTGAATTTCACCGAAGCTCCTTTAAGCGGATCTATTGCAATTGCCGTCGGAACAGAGCAGCTCGGCCTTTCTCAAAAATGGCTAGAAGCTGCCACCCTCCGCGTCCGCATTCCGATGAAGGGAGTGGCCGATTCCCTCAATGTGGCGATGGCAACCACCTTGCTTCTCTACGAAGCCCTTCGGCAACGGAGCTCCCCATAAAACAATTGAATGTTCTTCTATGCGACAACCACCTCTTGGTGGTAGAAAAGCCGGCAGATCTCTTGACACAGCCCGATTTAGCGGAGCTTGCCAAGGAATGGGTGAAAGAAAAATTCCATAAGCCAGGCCGTGTCTTTCTAGAACCTATTCATCGACTCGACCGCCCTGTTTCAGGCCTTGTGCTCTTTGCTCGCACGAGTAAAGCGCTTTCACGACTCCAGCAGCAGATGAGAGATCGTCAGATTGAGAAAATCTATCACGCCTGGGTCGAAGGAAAGCCCCCAGAGAAAAAAGGAACGGTAACCCACCACCTCAAACATGGGTCGTTCAAAGCTGAAATTTCACCGGCGGGAAAAGAAGCGATTTTGGACTACGAAGTGATCGAACACCACCAAGGGACCTCCCATCTCCGTCTAAGGCTTCATACCGGCCGGTACCACCAAATCCGGGCCCAAATGGCAGCCATCGGCTGTCCTGTCCTAGGGGATACGAAATACGGGAGCCGTCGTCCCTGGAAAAGCAAGGGAATTGCTCTCTGCGCAGCTAAACTCACATTTCACCATCCAGTGACACAGAAGTTAATTTCAATAGAAATTAAATTTAAGTAAACGTAAAATTAGGGGCCATTTTATAGGTGATTTAGATCATGTCTATTGCAAGGATTTCAAATAAATTTTTTCCGTCCTATGTCTTTCCTATTGTAGGGGGCCTCATTGTGCTGGTGGTCTTTAAAGTTTTTCAAAATAAGATTTTTATCTCTGGAGATGTAAAAAAATTTTTTTACTTTTCCTCCATCCTATCGAAACCGTTTTCGTTTATCACTCGCCTATTCTATAAACTGTTTCCTCATTGGAAGTACCCTCAAAAAACCGGTAGTGAAAAGAAATTATTGGAGCTTTTTTATATCGGTAGTGAAAAGAGATTATTGAAGGGTGGTAGAGAGCTTTTTTCGCCTCCTAGGAAAAAGACCAAATCTCTAGAAGGTTCTAAAGCCCGCCTTGGAGATCTTCCACTAGAACTGCAAGATAAAATTGTCTGTTTCTTGGACTGGGATTGGAAAGACGTGATTTGCCTCTCTCAGACCTCTAAAAAATGGAAGAGGTGGGGAGATGAGGTTATGCAAGAGATCAGAAATGAAGCAGAGCACTATTATAAGACATATACAAGAACACTAGATGGGGTTATTACAGGAGGGGCTGGAAGCGGTATTAAGGTTACAATTGCCGGCAAGGAATTACTATTTGCAGCAGGACCAAGAAGTCGGGATTTACAACGCGGAGGGAAGTTGTTGGAACTTTTTTTTAACTCATTTCCAAAGCTTCCTTTCAAATATTACCATTATAATGTTGTCGTTATTTTAGATACAGACGATTCTCTTATTGAAAATGGACTTAAAAATGTACGACTTGTCAGAACTGACAAGTCGATTTCCCTCACTTTACGAGTGGCTTTAGCTGTCTTGGAAGACGTGATGAATATTCCAGGATTAGAGGGAAAGAAAAAAAATACAGAATACGATCACTGGTATGTGATCGATTTTGCAAAGGTTGCTGCCCAAGTTAATCCTGTCGTGGAGTAGCAGTAAATCTTCAGAAAGTTGACATAATGTAATTGATTACAACGTCCATTAAATGAGAGCCTTGAGGCGATTAGAACATTTAAGCATAAAGGGACTGAAGAGCTTTTTTGAATCCAGGGCAAGGCGGGTTTAGCTGTGCTAAATGTTTCCTTTCTGCTGGTTACTTCAATTTTGGGCATTGCAGAAGTGCTCTACCGAAAGCCTTCAGTTGATTCAACGTCCTTTGCTACAAGTTGTCTAGAGCTGCAAGGGAGGAACGTTCAAGCTTCTTGGGCGGTAGGGACATCATTTCTCAATCAAACCTTCTCCCTGAATCAGTTTTTAATCAGCCTGACCTCTGCTTGTATTTCGCCGAACCGTTCAGCCCATTTACTCACGGCTCTTTTCCAAGCGGTGACCTTGTTTAATATCTCAAGGCTTGAATGGATGGATGTTATCATAAAAAATAAAGATAGCAGTTGGATTTCACAAATGTATCTCCTGCTTCAAGAGAAGTTAGTGCCAGTCTTTTCTCCTACGGCAGGGTAACGGCAAAGACCGCCTCGGCAATTTGCACGGCGTTAAGGGCTGCTCCCTTGAGGAGCTGATCTCCGACGACCCAAAGATCGAGAGCATTTGGGTGAGAGGCGTCTTTTCGAATTCGCCCCACAAAGACATCATCGTGGCCTGAGGCATCAAGAGGCATCGGGAATCGATTCGCTGTCCAATCTTCTAACAGCTGTACTCCAGGGGCGCTAGCGAGGAGCCCTCTTGCTTGCGAGGGGGAGAAGGGGGCGGAAAATTCGACATTCAGCGCTTCGGAGTGGGCTCGGAGGACAGGGACGCGAACGCAGGTGACGCCGATACTTAGTTCTGGAGCCTCTAAAATTTTCCGGCTCTCTTCGATCACTTTGAGCTCTTCTTCATTATAGGAAGAGTCGGTCATGGGAGCATTGTGGGCAAAGAGGTTAAAAGCATAGGGGTATGGCATGACGGTGGGTTGGTAGGGCTGGCAGTTTAGATGAGCGCGTGTCTCCTCTTCCAGCTCGATCATGGCTCGCTGTCCTGCGCCGCTAGCAGCTTGGTAGGTTGATAGGATGATGCGCTTGATGGGGACTGCGCGGTGAAGGGGAGCGACAGCCATGAGCATCATGGTGGCGGTGCAGTTGGGGGAGGCGATGAGCCCCTGATGGGATGGAAGGGCATGAAGATTGATTTCAGGGATGACGAGAGGAACTTTTGGATCCATCCGGAAGGCTGAGCTGCTATCGATGACAAGGCATCCTTGACTCAAGGCTTCAGGGATGTATTGTAAAGAATTTTTTTTTCCTGCGGCAAAAAAAGCACAGTCGACACCCTTGAAGCAGGCAGGGGTTAGGGGTTTGACTTCAATGGGCCTCCCGCAGAAATTTAAAATTTTTCCTGCAGAGCGAGGGGAAGCAAAGCACAAAAGCTTTTTAACGGGAAACAGTCGGCGCTCTAGAACATGCATGATTTCTTGTCCGACGGCGCCTGTGGCCCCCACAATCGCAAGTGTCATGGGCCTATCTTATGAATTGTAGGATTATTGAGCATTATCTTATCATGAAATGATGACAATAGGCGAAAAGAGTTACGTAGAGAAACAAAAAATTTTAAATGCAGTTGAAGAGGCGATAAGGGCTATAGAGACGCTTAAAAGTCCTGAGAGTGTTGAGTTTATTCAGCAAACGTCTCAGCTTATCGCAGAGTGTTTTAAAGGAGGAGGGAAAGTTCTCATAGCGGGAAATGGAGGAAGTCTTTGCGATGCAATGCATTTTGCAGAGGAGCTCACAGGTATCTACCGTCATAAACGGCCTGCTCTTCCTGCAATTGCAATCTCAGATCCAGGGCATTTAAGTTGTGTTGCCAATGATTTGGGGTATGAATCTGTCTTTTCTCGGGCGATTGAGGCGTTCGGGAAACCAGATGACGTCTTTGTTGCTTTAACAACAAGTGGAAATTCGGGGAATTTGGTTCAAGCAATTCAGGTCGCCAAGCAAAAAGGTCTTAAAACAGTTGCCTTCTTAGGAAAAACAGGGGGAAAGCTTCGGGGCATTGCAGATTTAGAGTGGATTGTGCGGGGATTTTGCTACTCCGATCGAATTCAAGAGGCCCACATGGCGGCTCTCCATCTGATCATTGAAATGATCGAAAACGAGCTTTTCGATGCAACTTGAAAAACAAATGAGGGCAGTGATCGAAGGGCGCCTTCCTGGAAAGGGGGTTCTTTGGCTGCTGAGTTTACTCTACAAGTCCGCTCTTGCGCTTCGTCACAAGGCGTATCAGTCCCATTTTTTACCCATTAAAAAAGTCCCTGCTGTTGTGATCAGCATTGGCAATATTGCTGCTGGAGGAGTAGGAAAAACGCCTCTTGTTCATTTTCTTGCAAACCAGCTTGCTGAGCGATTCTCTGTCGCGATTTTATCTCGGGGTTACCGCTCTCGTGCTGAAAAGCAAAAGGAGCCGGTGCAGGCTCTCCCTTCCATGGATGCATTGGAGGTGGGCGATGAACCTCTGTGGCTTGCGCAAAAGCTGCCACAGGTGCAGGTTTGGGTTGGCAGAAATCGAGTTCAGTCGGCTGAAAAAGCGGTTCAAAATGGAGCGGAAGTGGTGATTCTCGACGATGGATTTCAACATCGGAGGCTTCATCGAGAGATGGAAGTTGTGGTAATCTCAGGGGAAGATCCGCTCAGTAATGGCCATTTTCTTCCGCGCGGTTACTTAAGAGATTTTCCCTCGCGCCTCTCTTCAGCGACCTTTCTTGCTGTGATGGGGCCTGTAGGCTCTGATTTTAAGGCACAGATAAAGCCGTTCTTTGAAGGACCTTCTGCTATTTTTGAGCGGAAGATTACCCTTGCTCTTCAGGGAAAAAAAGTTGCTTTATTCTGTGCGATTGCAAACCCTCACCGATTTATCCAGCAAGTCAAGTCAACCGGTGCTGAAGTGCTCTCTTCTTTAATTAAGCCGGATCACGACTCCTTCTCACTCGAAGAAATAGAGATGTTAGCTGAGCAATCGAAGGCAGAACTGCTTGTCTGTACGGAAAAAGATTTCGTTAAAATGTCAACTTTGCAAACATCGATACCTCTCTGTCCTGTTGCCTTGGAGCTGAGCATCAAAGAGGGGCATGCGGTTTGGAAACAATTGATAGAGCAAATTCAATCACAGGTCGAACATGTCAGAAGAATATCAAGTTACGCTTCCTAAACTAGGAGAGAGTATTGTCAGCGCAACCGTTGTCAAATGGTTTAAGCAAGAAGGGGACACGGTCCATTTAGACGAACCTCTTCTTGAGGTATCAACAGATAAGGTCAATAGTGAAATTCCCTCCCCCGCCTCCGGAACTTTAAAGAAAGTGTTTGCTCAACCCGATCAAGAGCTTCAAGTTGGAGACCCACTGGCTCTGATTGTTCTCCATTCGATATCTCATGATGAAAAACGGGAAGTATTGCAACCGCAAGTCAAGCGAGAAATGACCTCAGCTCGAGCAGAGATGCAAGATTTTTACTCTCCAGCGCTACTCCGGCTTGCAAGGGAGAACCATATTTCTCTAGATGAGCTCTCTCAAATTCCTGCAACAGGAACAGGGGGGAGGATTTCTAAGCGTGATCTTGAGCTTTATGTTGAGAAGAAAAAAACGGTGCGTCCTTGTCAGATGGCTGCCTCTCAACTTAAGGAGGGAATCGAACATGTCAAAATGTCGGGTATGAGAAAAGCAATTGCCGACAATATGGTTCGCTCTTTCTACGAAGCGCCGCATGCTTCTCTCATCACAGAAGTCGATGTGACAGAAATACTCAAGTTCATCGAGAAAGAAAAAGAGCCCTTTTTTGCAAAGCATGGAGCTAAGCTGACCATTACTTCTTTTGTCGCTAAAGCAATTGCTGAGGCGCTAGCCAACTACCCTTTTCTCAATTCTTCCCTTGAGGGAGATACAATTGCCCTTAAGCGATTTGTCAATTTGGGGATTGCTGTAAGTGTAGATCAGGGTATTTTGGTGCCTGTCATCAAAAACATTCAAATACTCGACATTCCTGAGATCGCCAAGGTAATGGGAGATCTTTCCCAGCGGGCTCGAGCAGGAAAACTTCAACCTTCAGAGGTGCAGGAAGGGACGATTACACTCACCAATTTCGGGATTTCCGGCGTAATGATTGGCATTCCAATCATTCGGCATCCTGAGGTTGCCATCATGGGTATGGGCGCTATCTATAAAAAAGTGGTTGCTCTCGATAACGAAGCTTTTGGAGTTCGCTCTATGATGCACCTTTCTCTCACATTCGATCACCGCGTCATCGATGGCATGTACGGATGTGGCTTTCTTAACGCCGTTAAAGAGCACTTGGAAAAAATTTAAACCGATAGGAACAAAGGTTTAAAACCTCTGCTCACTCAGGCTTATTTACATTTCTTCACCACCGAGACACGGAGAGGGATGAGATTGCACAGAGGAATTTTTTTTCCTCTGTGCAATCTCATCCCTCTCCGTGTCTCGGTGGTGAAGAAATGCAAACAAGTCTGAGTCAACAAAAGTTTGAAACCTCTGTTCTGGCTCAAAAAATTTAGTCTCTTTACTTTTTTTGTTTGGGGTGATAAGAAAAAAATTTAAACCTTACAGAGGTGGCTCTTGAACTCCAAGCGAACTTTGGGACTTTTGATCCTCATTTGCGGCATCGCGATGATTGTACTGGCTCAATATATTAAAAATCGGGTTGAGCAAGGGAAAGAACAGATTTCTAGCGCGCAGAAGAAAGTCAAGCAAGCCAATTCTCTCTTTTCTCTTTCTCCTGTTACTAAAGAAGTAGGTCAAGGTGTGACTGGCTCAGTCCAGAAAAAGATCGATGAGGGAAAGGAGCAGGTCCTTCGCTACATGGACTTTGCAAATTGGCTTCAGATTGGGGGAATCATTCTTGTCATCCTAGGACCTGTCGTAATGTTCGTCGGCAGAAAAAAATAGAACCTTTCAGGCTACCAAAATCCCGATCTCGGGTTCCTGTTTATCTTATGTATAAAAAAAGTTGCACCATTTTCCCAATCCCGCTACGCTTTTGGCTCGCGGAGTAGAATGAATCGGATTTATCCTGACTTCCAGATCATAGGAAAGAGGTCTGGGAAGTGGGTATAGCAAGAGGTCATGTGTGAAAAAGGTCGTTCACAAGTTGAAAGTTAAAAATCCACTAGGGCTTCACGCAAGGCCTGCCACAATGATTGTCAAATTATTGCAGGGATGTAGGTCTCTCGTTAATATTTCTTATCGGCAAGAGACGGTTAATGCTCGAAGCATCATGAGTATTCTAATGCTTGCAATTAAGAAGAACAGCCTTGTTACGTTAACAGTTGAAGGAGAGGATGCCGAGGAAACTTTGCAAAAATTAATCGTTGCTTTTGAAACGCAATTTGGAGAATCAGATCTTTGAATCAAAAAAACGACGCTTTTCTTGAGATTCGTATTAAAGGGTCGCCCGTTAGTGAAGGGATTGCTGTCGGCATTCCTATTTTCCTCTCTTCAGGACGAGAACAAATTCCGGAATTTCCTATTAGCACTGGAGAAGTTGAAAATGAAATCGCCCGGTATCGGCAAGCGCTTTCCTCAAGCCGTAAAGATTTAAAAAAACTGCAGAGTGATTTGACGCAGGAAGGATCAGGAGAAATTGCATCGATCATCGGAACTCATATCGAAATGCTCGACGATCCGCTGATGACGACACATATGGAAACTAAAATTCGTGAGATGTTGAAGAACACAGAGGCGGTTTTCCATACCATGATCCATGAATATGAGCAGCGATTTAGCGAAACACCGGATGGATTCTTCAACCAGCGATTGACAGACGTGAGGGATCTATCACAAAGAATTCTTCGGAATTTATCCGATACCGATACCGGTTTATTAGATCAAATTCCTCAAGATGCAATTGTTTTTGCTAAAGAACTCGTTCCTTCGGATACAGCGTCCATCCAAGCTTCCAGGATCCGTGCCTTTGTAACCCAAAGCGGCGGGGGAACTTCTCATGCTGCCCTTATTGCCCGGGCTAAGGGGATTCCGTATGTTTCTGGCATTAGTATGGATATTTTGGAAAAGGCACAAGGAACTTATGTGATTGTGGATGGCCAGGCAGGAGAGATCATTTTAAATCCAACCCTTGCCACCATTGAAAAATATATTCAGCTTAAAAATCGTCTCATGAAACGGTATCAGCAACTGGAAAAAGATAAGGACCTTCCTACGGAAACGCTGGATGGCTACCGAGTTGAACTTTTTGCAAATATTAACCATTTGGAAGATTTAGAACTTGCGCACTATCACCGCGCTGCAGGAATCGGTCTTTTTCGTTCAGAGTATCTGTTTTTGCAAGATCACCCCTTATTTTTTGATGAGGAGCGTCAAGTCGTGCTTTATAAGAGCTTTTTCGATCAGGCAAAGGAATTACAACTCACTTTTCGGTTAATGGATCTTGGAGGAGACAAATATGCCACGCTCTTTCACGAGATGTCAAAGGAGCCTAACCCTATTTTGGGATGCCGAGGGATCCGATTTTTACTTCGAAGAGTCGACATTTTGAAAACACAACTAAGAGCTCTCCTTAAAGCAGGAGTAGGTCATCGAATACGTATTCTTTTTCCGCTGATTACAGATATTCATGAGCTGCGGGAAGTCAAACGGATTGTCCAAGAGGTGAAGATCGAGCTGCAATCGGAAGGGGCGGCATTTCTAGAAGAGGCTCCTTTGGGATGTATGTTAGAGGTGCCATCAGCTGTTTTAGTCTGCGATACTTTAGCCCAAGAGAGTGATTTTTTAGCCTTGGGGACAAATGACTTAATTCAATATACGCTTGGGATCGATCGGAGCAATCCTGGCATGGGCGATTTTTTTTATCCAACGCATCCTGGCGTGATTCGAATGATTCGCATGACTCTCTTAGAAGCAAAAAGGTATTCAAAGCCGATGACTCTTTGCGGCGAGATGGCCTCCAACCCTCTTTTAACAGCTCTTCTTGTGGGGCTGGGAGTTCGTAACTTTTCGTGTGCTCCCAGGTTTATTCCCATCATCAAACGAACGCTTAGGCATTTATCATTGCTAGATGCAATCGATATTGCAGAGCACGTCCTCACGCTTCGAACCTCCCCAGAGATTTTTAAATATCTGACCGAAGAGATGAAAGAAACCGGTCTTGAGTCTCTTAATGAAGAGTCGTCTCTGTGATTTTTTGAGAGGCGTCGTCATAGGCGGCTTTGATCAAGTCCTGCAACCCTTCAACATCACTTGGATCGACACAAGCAGGTTGGATGTCAATTTTCTTTAACTCCCGATCTCCTGAAAGAACAATTTTCACAAGACCATTACCTGCGGATCCTACGACTTCCTGCTGTTTACGCTCTTCTTTTATTTTTTCAAATTGAGCTTCAAATTGTTTAGCTTGTTTTTTAAATTTAGAAAAACCACTGCCCATAGCATTAAACCTCCTTCTTCAAAATTCCTTCGAGTTCAACCGCTGCAAAACGGAGGATTGTATCATAATGGCTTTGAGGGCGCAAAGAGGAAGGATTCGTGGGAAGGTTTTCTGAAGAAAGGGCTGGAGTTATTGCTTTGGGGCTTACGATGATCTCTTTCTTCTCTGCAGGAGGCGTAGTTTTGTCTTGTGAGGCAGGGCTAGATATACTCAAACAATTTGAAGCATCGGGAATTGGGTATAATTTTTCCAGTCGGCGGATGAGAGAGGGAAGGGAAACCCGCTTTGTACTTCGGATGAGGTGAAGAAAGACCATTTCTAATGCAATGCGGCGGAAAGGAATCTTAGAGAGTTCTTTGAGCCATCCTGCGAGGTAGTCCAGGATATAGAGAAGGTGTTCCTGAGAAAAAACAGAAGCCATCTGCACATAGTGGGCCTCTTCTTCGGGGTGGAGAAAGCCTTGAGCGGGGAGGCGGAAATGAAAGAGGAGATGGGTGCGGAAATGGTCTAAAAGCCCTTCTAAAAACGTGTGGAGCTCTCGTCCAGATGATAGCAAATCATGGGAGAGCGTAAAGGCAGCAGGGAGGTTTTCATGTTCAATCGCTTGGTCGAGCTTGAAGTAGAAATGGCGTGGAGTGACTCCCAGAAGATGGGCTGCCGCTGCATAGGTAAAAGGCCCAGATGTAAAACATAAAAATTGATCAAACATCGATTCGGCATCTCGGAGTCCACCATCTGCTGCGTGGGCGATGAGCTCAAGAGCGCTTTGTTCAATGGAGATGCCGGCTTCCTGGGCAATCATTTGTAGCTTTGCCACGATCTGATCGATGGTCAGCCGTTTAAGATCGAACCGTTGACATCGGCTTAAAATCGTTGGGAGCACTTTTTGAGGCTCTGTTGTTGCAAAGAAAAATTTAACATTACTTGGAGGTTCTTCAAGGGTTTTAAGAAGTGCGTTAAAGGCCTCCTTCGTCAGCATGTGAACTTCATCGATAATGTAAATTTTATACTTTCCGCCTGCTGTCATGTAGCCGATTGTCCTATTAAGCTCTCTGATATCTTCGATTCCGCGGTTGGAGGCGCCGTCAATTTCAAGGACGTCCAGCGAGCGGCCTTGCATGATTTCAAGGCAGGAAGGGCATTGGTTGCAAGGCTCAAGTGTTTCTTGGAAGTTCTGGCAGTTGAGCGCTTTTGCAAAGAGGCGGGCAAGAGTTGTTTTTCCTGTCCCTCGGCATCCACAGAACAGATAGGCAGGGGCTATTTTGCCGGATTTAAGAGCATTTTTTAATGTGGTCACGACCGCTTCTTGCCCTTTCATCGATTGAAAGGTTTGCGGCCGGTACTGACGAGAAAGATTTTGATACATAACACAACTATAATCTGTTTAGGGCGTGCCGTCAATTTTTTGATCATTCAGATCGACCCCAAGGATATAGCGATATTCTCGATTCCATGAATTGACTGTCTTCCCTTATTTAGGCTTTATTGGCAAAGGAGGCGCTATATGAATTTTTTGTCGTGTACAGAGGGATGAGGGAGTTCTCTTGTCGCAACTTATACATAATGAGCGACTTATATATAATATATAAAGACAATGAAAAAGTGCAGACATTGTCTGCACAAATTAGCTGGTCCCATAATGTGGCCATTTTTCTGATTTTTGCACTCTCTCTCCATGTTGATCATTAATGTCGTTTCGTTCAAGCTGGGGGAATAAGGGTGAATATGATGTCCTTTAAACCCATGGACTGGTTGGTGTCTTGTTGGTACCACAGGGTCTTTGTGAAATGGAGATGGGTTCAAAAAAGCCTGTTTATCTTTTTTTTCATTTTATCGCTTGCGTCTTTCTTTCATTTTCGTGAAATCCATGTCGATCATTTAGAGTTAGGAACTGTCACGCAAAAGTACGTGCTTGCCCAAGTGGGGTTTGACTTTACAGACGTTGAAACCACGCGTGTATTAAAAGAAGAATCTTTGCGGGACATTGGAAGAATTTATTATTTTGATGATGAGGAAATTTTTAAAATAGAGAGGCAAGTTCATAATGACTTGATAAGAGACCCTCAGTGGAGAAATGAGTTTGCTTCTACGACTTTTGACGACCTAGTTCATGCTTGCGAGTTGATCCATGATGTTCTTTTAAAAAGTGTGTTTTCGGATGACAGGACCATTCAAAAACTGATTCAAATGGGCCTCGCTTCTAAACAATGCCTTATGAAAGCGGGAACGATGAGTTCTATTTGGGACCAAATCGAGCAGAAAGCATTTGTCTCGCTGGGAGCTGTTTCTCGGTTTGTTTTAGAAAAATATCGACAGCATTCTTGGAGCCTTAAAGAAGATTTTAATCTTCGGCAGTGCCTTCGGCGAAAAATTAAAGAAGAAATCCCCATTAAAAAAACCCGCATAGAGGCAGGAAGCCGCATTATTAATGCAGGAGATGAAGTCACCAGCAGGCATCTAGACATGCTGCAGGAAATGAAAAAAGCTTTAGCAGAAGAGAGGCATTTACTTAAACCGCTAACGATTTTGGGCAGCGTTGCTCTTGCGGCAATCTTAACATTTTTGGGACTCTACTATTTCCGAGGGTTTCATCCTTGGCTACTCAAGTCTTTTTCTAAGCTCGCCTTAGTTGCAATGGTCATTTTACTGACTCTTTGCTTAGCGAAGATCACTGAATATGTTATCTTGTATAAGTCAGGGCATCTCTTTGATATTTGCCGGCTTCCTATCTTCGCTCTTTTTGCCAGTATGACGATTTCCATTCTCATTGATCGAAATGTTGCGCTCTTTGTCTCTGGATTCATTACGCTTGTTCTGGGAGTGACCCTTGCAATGGAATCGGATGAATTTTTAATCATTAATTTATCGACTGCGGTGATGGCCATTGTTTGGACGAAAGATGTTCGAAAAAGAAAAGACATTTTTGTCATTTGCACGAAAATTTGGCTCTTGACCCTACCCCTCATCTTGGCAATCAATTTGCTCAGTCATCAATTTTGGCATCGGCAAGTTTTGACAGACTTTCTAACGACATTTCTCTTTATTTTTGTCATCGGAATCCTTGTGATTGCAATCCTTCCGCTTTTAGAGTCGATTTTTGGGATCGTCACCGATTTAATGCTTATGGAGGTCGGAGACCCTAATCATACCCTTCTCAGGCGTCTTAGCTTAGAAGCCCCTGGCACCTATCAACACTCGCTTGGAGTTGCATCGCTGGCAGAAGAGGCTGCTCGTGCCATTGGAGCAAGCGCTCTTTTGTGCCGCGTCGGCTCCCTCTACCACGATATTGGAAAAATTGCACAACCCCAATATTTTTCTGAAAATCAACTTTCAGGATTTGACATGCACCAACTACTGACGCCTCTGGAGTCTGCCCAGGTCATCATTCAACATGTTACGGATGGGATTAAATTAGCTGAAAGCTGCGAACTTCCGAGGCCCATCATTGAGATGATTCAGCAGCATCATGGGACAACGCTTGTCTATTATTTTTATCACGCGCAGATTGAAAAAAATCGAGCGAAAGCAATTGAGGTTGAGGAAGGCTTTTTTCGGTATCCAGGACCTATTCCGCAGTCTCGTGAGTCAGCTGTTGTGATGCTTGCAGACTCCATTGAAGCGGCTTACCGATCTCAAGACGAGGTATCTGAAAAAGCGATTGCTCAGCTTGTTGAGGGGATTGTCTCTGATAAGATACGGGAGCATCAACTCGATGCCTCTCAGCTTACGTTCGAAGACCTTAAAGCAATCAAAAAGGCGATGTTCCGCTCGCTGATGGCTTTAGGCCACAGCCGCGCCAAATATCCGGCCCCTGTTAAGGCGCCAGTCCCAATCCCGAGCGAAGTGCTGGTATAGGGGGGTGTTATAGGAGCTGAAAATTCTCATCGACCCATTTTTTCGTAAGTTTGGCGATAATTTCTTGTTCGAGCCTTTTTTGCTGATCGTGCAGTGCGTCAATAGCTTGTTTGGTTTCTCCTTCACGCCTTGATTTATCAAAAATAAGGGTATCGATCTGCTCTGAAATCGCCTCAATCGGTTTAAAAGCCTCTGGGTGGAGGGCTTTTACCCTTTCACTCCATTTGTCGTATTGGGGCAGAATCTGAGCAATCGCTTCTGCAGATTGAGTCGTCTTCAAAACTTTGTCCCCATCTTCAGCGAGCATTTCCACTGTGATGCCAGCGACCTCTGAGTAGAGCATCTCCTCTGTTGAAATAGGAAGCTGCAGCTGATCTTTAAGCTTAATGTGGTAGAAGAGAAAGACTTCAATCTGGTCGCCCAAACGGAGTTCATCGATACGTCTCCAGGCAATTTTATCGAGTTCATCCTTGCGCTTCAGTCCTACCAGAAGCTTTGCCAGGCCCACTTCATCAAACGCTTCGCTTTGGCTTAAGTGCCACTCGATTTCGATATCGTCAAAAATCACAGTGATGCGATCACCACAGCCTCTTTCAGCTAAGCCGTTTTCTAGAATTGGAAAAAGCCTTGCGCAAAAGTCAGTATTGACAACAGCTTGCTGGAGCATATGACCGACGCGCAAGATCATATTTTGCTTTGTTCTTCCGCCATTTCGATAATCGCTTGTCTCTTTTAATCTTTGTAGAAGTATGTGTAAATTATCGCTCCCTGGATGAGCTCGTACGGTTGCATAAAAGTTGAGACAGAATCTATCTGCTGCTCCGGCTCTTGGGAAACAGCCTTGCTTATCCTCGCAGTGCTCCGGGAACTCTTTTTGAAACAGCCCAAGCCAAAACATCAGGCTATCATCCAGCGTCCCTTCAATAGAGGGCCTGTCTTCGTGAATGGAAGCAAAAAATCTTGGGCCTAGTCCAGGATTGCATCTTCGTACCGCTTGAATACAAGTCTGAAAGGCTATGATGCTTTCTGGAGTGAGGCGATTCCAGTACGCAAAAATATGGCAGTTAGCAGAAAGTAAAGCTAAAAACGGAGGTAGCACTGTAAATTCGTTGCGAAAGAGGGAAAGTTGTTTTAGATGAATAAGTTGCCTAATTTCGGTAGGCAGCTCTGTTAAATAATTGTTGCAAATATGAAGGGATTCTAGGTTAATCAGACGACCAATCTCAGGTGACAAAACTCTCAAATTTACGCGAAAAAGGTCAAGGGACTTTAGGCTGATAATCTGAAAAATTTCAGGCGGTAGGCCTCTCCATGGATTCATACTGATATTAAGTTTCAGAAGTTCAGTCAATTGCCCAAATTCAGGTGGAAGAGTCTCCAGTTTGTTATTGGAGATATTAAGCTCCTTTAAATTCTTAAGTTGACAAATTTCAGGCGGTAGAGTCTTCAATTTGTTGTTGCTAATATCAAGTACCTCCAGATGGGCGAAGTGTCCAATTTCAGACGGTAGGGTCTTCAATTTATTACCAGGAATCATTAGAGATATTAAGCCGGTAAATTGAAAAATTTGGGGTGGTAAAGTCGTGAGATCTCCACAATCTATAGAAAGTATTTTGACTTGACTTAGAGCAATTTTGTGGTCCCATATCCACTGATCAAATTGATCTGTTATTGTATAGGACCCAAACTCGTTAAAACAAAAGTCAACGTTAATTTCTGAAGCAAGAGCTTTCCATAATATGAGAACATCACGGGTCGGCCCTGGAGGATAATTGTCGAATGAATCAGCAGTTTTATGACTGGAGGTGCTATACGATTTATAAACAAGAAAAACCACTGTCGTCAAGGCCTTCAGTTCCTTGGATATATCTGATATTGCAATAAAGAGTCCAACGGCAGCATAAGCGGCAGTAATAGCCCACTTCTGATGTGTTTGTGGTCCTAAAATCTTTCTAAAGAGAGGATAAATAAGGCTGTCAACGCCAATAGAGGAAACAGTGGCTAGCGCCAAGGCCGCAGGATAGAAAAAGGGAGTAGGTACCTGGTTTACCATAAATTTTATAGACATTGGTCATTTACCCTATGTGTTGTGCGCTCCTGAAAGTAGAATTGGAGCAGGTGTGAACATTGGTCAAGATGCTTTCGGCATTCTTTGATGCCGCGAGTGATCGAGCGGCGGGCAGGCCGGTAGGCGCTTAAATAAACTTTCAGTTTGGGCTCTGTTCCGGAGGGGCGAATGATAAGAGAGGTTCCATCTTCTAGCATCCACTGCAGAATATCGGAGGAAGGAAGTTCTCCGACTTGTTGAAGATAATCGATGATTTGGATAACGGTTTGGTCCCCAAGGGAGGCGGGAGGATCATCTCTTAACGTTTGCATGAGATGCTGAATCGTTTCAACGCCTTCCTTGCCGCTTGAGAAAGTGAGTGAAAGCCCGCTTTCTTGAAAAATGCCAAAACGGCTGTAGATCTCGTGGAGAAGATCAAGGCATGTTTTCCCTTGAGCTTTAAGGTCTGCGCTCATCTGAGCAAAAAGGCATGCGGCGGCAATTCCATCTTTGTCTCGGCAGGAAGTTCCCAGCAGGTAGCCGTGCGATTCCTCCGCGCCAAAGAGGAACGAATATCCTTCTGAAGGTTCAAGTTCCCACTGCCGGATCTTTTCCGCGATGTATTTAAAGCCTGTCAGCACGCGAAATGTTTTCACCTGGTACGCGCTCCCGATTCTATCGATCAATGGTGTGGTTACAAGAGAGGTCACAAGAGCGCTTTTGGGAGGGATCATCTCTCTTTTTGAAAGAGTATCGCACAGATAATAGGCTCCAAGGGCTGCGAGTTCGTGCCCATTTAAGCAAACAACTTTTCCTCGATGTTGAATGACAACGCCAAGACGATCGGCGTCGGGGTCTGTGACAAAGAGGAGATCGCTTTTGGTTTGTTTAAGCCATCTGATCCCTTCTTGAAGAGAGGCGGCAGACTCGGGGTTGGGAGATGGGGCGGAAGGGAAATCTCCATCGATAGTGCATTGAGATTCAACGAGGAGGGGGGCGGAAAATCCGCACCGTTTGAGCGCTTTGGGCAGAAGAGTGATGCCTGTCCCATGAAGGCTGCTGTAGCAAATCTGCAGAGGTGTTTTGGGAGGTGGTGAAAAGATCGGAAGAGAGGCGATGGCATTCAGATAGGCTTCATCTATGTTCCCGTCAATCCATGAGATGAGAGGGTGATCAAGAGCTCCGATTTTAACGTCGGAGTAAGACGCGATCTTTTCAATCTCATCCATGATGCCCTGATCGTGAGGGAAGACGATTTGAGCTCCATCGCTCCAGTACACCTTGTAGCCATTATACTCTTTGGGATTGTGAGAAGCCGTGATCATGATAGCGGCTTGGGCTTTAAGATGCCTGCAAGCAAAGGAGACAAAAGGGGTTGGCCTCAGCTCGCGGCATAAAAAAACGGGGATCTCGTTTCCAACAAGAACACGGGCGGCCTCCTTGGCAAAGAGCTCTGAATGCCGGCGGCTATCAAACCCAATGACAACTCCCTTCGAAGAAAAGGTTTGTTTTCGAAGGTAGGCGGCAACTCCTTGCGTTGCTTTTCGGATGGTGTAAATATTCATCCGATAAGTCCCTACGCCCATGATGCCGCGAAGTCCACCTGTCCCAAATTTAAGATCGGCAAAAAAGGCATCTTCGAGTTCTGTCGGATGGTTCCATAGATTTTTTACCTGCTCGCGTGTGATGGGGTCGAAATAGGGGTCTTCCAGCCACGGGCGGGCTCGAGTCTCAATCATCACTTTTCTCCCTCCCTACCGGTTTTTCTCCTCTTCAATGACTTTAAAAGATACCACCGGAGCATCTTCGTGGTCAATCCCTTCGCATCGACGAGAGGCTTCTTTCCACTGCTCTGGCGTAGATAAATTTTCTTTCCACCAGGGAAATGTTCGGCATTGAAGAGGGCGGACTGAATAGATTTGACATTTTTTGTCTTTTAAAAAGATGCAGTCATAGGTGATTCGGTCTTCTCTTAGAGAGACCCTTCCAAAAATTGAGCGGGTATATGTTTGAAGAAATTGCGGCCTTGAAATCCCAAGATGGGTTGCGATGGCATCGATTTCTTCCGTTGAGAGCCAAACATAACCGGGCTCTCCAGTGCAACACTGGCCGCACCCTGTACATTTAAATCGAAGCCCTTTTTTATACCAGGTCATATGTAGCCTCACGAGAAGGGGCCCATCGATCGAGGTTCCATTCATAGAGTTGAACGGAGGCTGACTCTTGTGAAAGATCGATCAAATGCAGGCCACCTAGAGTTCGATAAGTTGTTGAACCTGGATCCAGAATTAAAGGGAGCCCACTCGCCTTCAAATGGGCTTGACACTGGCGGTGCGTATGTCCATGGCAATAAATTTTAATCTGAGGGAATTGTTCAATCACCTTTTTAAGTTCACTGCCTCGCACCAGTTGTTTTCGCGGAGACTCGTGCTGGAAAAAGGGGAAGTGGTTGATGAGCATGATTTGATCTGTAGGAGGAATCTGATGGAGGATGGCTTTGAGGGCTTCCTCTGTTTGAGGGTTAAAATAGCCGGTGGAGTAAAACCAAGAAGTGGCAAGGGCTGTATCAAGGCCCACGATCCACCATCCATTCTCGATTTTTTTGACGGTAACACCGTGCTGTTTCAAATTATAGGGGCCCGTTTCCCAGTTGCTGGAGAAATAGTCGTAGAAAAACCGGTTTTTATAGGCTGCTTTCGTATAGTGGTCATGATTTCCAGGAATGCAGAGAACGGTAAGCCCTTGCTTTTCTAGATCGGTTACAAAGCGGCGGGCAGCCGAAAATTCTGCAGGGGCAGAGGTTGTTGAAAGATCTCCTGTAATGAGGACAGTTGAAACATTCTGAGATTGAAAAAAAGCGGGGAGACTTTGCAGGCGATCGTGGACAAAGAGGTGACGCCTCCCAAATAGAAAATTGAGGTTCCCGAGCCATCTTTTTGAGAAGAATTGAGAAAGTTTCCAGTCCCAGCTAGTAAAGTGAAGATCTGAGAGGTGGGCGATACGGTTCAAGATTTAACGGCCCTTATGTTTCGTCATTTGCCGCCGGATGACCTTTTTCTTAGCCTGTGTCTGTTGATTCAGTGTTTTAATCCACCGTTTCCCTTCGACATGGATAATGTGGGGAGGAGACTGCTCATCCACTGTTCCGGGAGTTGTTCGTTTTGAATGGGGCGCTCTTTTTTTCTTTTTTTGAATGGCAAGATTTTTATTGAGGGATTTTAGGAGCGATTGGTCTTTTTTTTGCACTTTTTTAGGAAGTCTAGACAAAAGCTGCGGTGCTTTGATATGATCACTTGTTGGTATAGGATCGGGTTGGAGGACAGAGGCTCGGATTTCTTTGTTCATTTTTTTCTTTAGTCGATTTGTTGTCTGGTGTTTAGGTTTATTCATCTCCGGCTCCTTTTAGAAAATTTAATGATAAGCTTGACCTTCAACTGAAGATCCTCTACATGTTAGTTGTACTTCCGGTAGGAAAGGAGAAAAGTGAGATGTGCTTTTTGGCGGCGCCAAGCAGATTTTTTATACAAACCACAGCAAATAGCCTAGCGGCCATTCGCTGTGGTTTGTATAAAAAATCTACCATAGCGGCGCTCAAAAAGCCCTATCTCACTTTTCTCCTTTCCTACCAACTCCTATGGAATCATTTTAGATAAAATGTTAAAAAAATACCAGGAATTCATTCCTAAATCATTTTTTATCTTACGGCATTATACTCTTGCAATCTTAAAAAAAGATTTAGCAGCGGGGGTGACCGTAGGTATCGTGGCCCTTCCGCTGGCAATGGCGTTTGCAATGGCCTCTGGGGTCGAGCCTGAGCGAGGCTTATTTACCGCCATCGTCGCAGGGTTCTTAATCTCTCTTTTAGGAGGAAGTCGCGTTCAAATTGGGGGCCCCACGGGGGCGTTTGTCATCATTGTCTATAGCGTGATTGAAAAGCATGGATATGATGGACTTGCCCTTGCCACGTTAATCGCAGGCGGCCTTTTAATTTTAATGGGGGCTTTCCGGCTGGGGAGCTTTATTAAATTTGTTCCCCACCCTCTCATTGTGGGGTTTACAACAGGGATAGCCCTCGTTGTATTTTCTTCCCAAATCAAGGACCTTTTAGGGCTGCATATCGAAGAAGTTCCCGTCCAGTTCGTCGATAAATGGATTCTTTATTTTCAAACATTTCCAACCTTTGATGGATTAACCGCCGCCGTAGGGCTTGGAACGGTGGCGCTCATTATGGCCTTGAAACGGTGGACCCCGTCTATTCCTTGGGGAATCGCAAGTTTGATCGTCGCCTCCGCTGTTTGTGCGATGTTTCATCTTCCCGTTGCAACAATTGCTTCTCGATTTGGGACGCTCCCGCAAAGTCTTCCATCTCCCACCTTTCATTTTGATTTTGCCAGGACTTTAGACGTGCTTCCCGATGCGATGACAATCGCGCTTCTGGCTGGAATAGAATCGCTCCTTTCAGCTGTGATTGCCGATAGCGTGACAGGAGGGCGGCATAAACCGAACTGTGAATTGATCGCTCAAGGAGTTGCCAATATTGGATCGATCTTGTTTGGAGGCATTCCTGCGACGGCAGCGATTGCCCGGACATCGACAAACATCAAAACGGGCGCTCAATCCCCCCTGGCAGGCATGATTCATGCCACTGTTGTCATGGTTCTGCTCTGGGCATGCTCTCCCCTTGTAGGGGGAATTCCACTCGCCTCTCTTGCCGCGATTCTCGTTGTCGTTTCATGGCAAATGAGCGAGCTATCCCATTTCTTCAAATTAACTCGCACTTCTAGAGGAGATGTCGCCATTTTACTCACCTCCTTTTTACTCACGGCTCTCTTAGATCTCACAGTTGCTGTGGAAGTCGGGATGTTGATGGCTGCTTTCTTTTTCATGAAACGGATGAGCGATGTCAAGCATGTGATTTCGTTTGAAACGCGCATTCCTGAACATGGGATTGAAGTGTATAAAATGCGCGGCCCTTTCTTTTTTGGAGTGACAGACCGGCTTAAAGATCTCATCATGCAGATGGAGCCGACCCCAAAACTGATTGTGCTTCGAATGAAGCACGTCCCTGTTTTAGATGCAACAGCTCTCCAGACCTTGCGCGAAATCCACCACCGGTGTCTTGCAAAAGGGTCCCGCCTCGCGCTCATTGATGTTCAGTCCGAGCCGCAAGAGCTCATCAAGCAATACGGCCTTGGCGAGCTCATGAACGGCCCTGTCCCAGGCATCGATAGCTCCTTTGCCGAAACTCTTAAGGCGAACTAAAAGAAAGTCTTAAAAGCAAAAATGTGGTATGCTTGCCCCCAAAATATGGCTACAGGCGTACGTTTTACACCATCCCATTATACGGCTCAACCGAACCTATCAGATATGGATAGGTCACCCCTAGAGCTGCTTCCCTATGATATCCTTAATCGGATGGTCTTTTTGTTGTCAACGCGTGAGTGCTGCAGTTTGGCTTCCGTGTGTAAAACATTCACTTACATTGTTGATTGCCAGATTCCCGAGCGTGCCAAGCAGCTTAGGTTAAACACGGAGGGTGCGACGATTGATGTCATGATCCGCTTAATCCAGGCCGCAGTTGGAAAGCTTGAAAATTTTAATACACTGCCTAAAGAAAAGCTGCCTGAAATAGTTCAATGGGTTTTTCAAGAAAAACATCTCGAGCTGTTTCGATGGGTGATTTTACCTACGGCGGAGACTTTAGAAAGCCTCGATTTACCGGCTCCCTTACAGAATCGAGCGTCTGAGATCGTGGTAAATTCCGAAATGTTTAATGATGTTGTGGTCAGTTGTATGCATGTATATACAAAGCTGATCATTGGGTCTCCTAATTTTGCTCAAATTAAACAACACGATCGTCAGAAGGCCATGATACGCTTTGCTCGAACAGGGAATGCGGAGTGCTTGGAGCAGCTGATCATTGTTTCTCCAGGCACTGCTGAAGGCCTAAGCATCTACGGCGCTTTAGTTGCAGCCACGCACAGTGGTCATTGTGAATGTATGAAGATTTTACTCAAACCTTTTTGTTTTAAGGACATTGATCAGCCCTTGATCAAAGCTTTCCTTGGTCAAGTATTCGGACAATTTGCGGAAGCTTATTGTGTTGAAGGCGTGAAGCTGATGATGGAGTCTTCCTACGCTGGAGAGATTAGCAAATACTTTTTTGCTCGTGTATTGGTGCAATTTGCGAAAGGCGGTTGTATTGAAGGTGCAAAGCTAATAATCGAGTCTCCTTATGCTGATAAGATTGATGCAGTCTATTTTGGAATTGCAGTGAAAGCTTTCGCGGAAGCAGATTGCGTCGAGGGTGTAAAGCTAATAATCCAGCATCCTCTTTATGACATTGGTTTTATCTTCCAATCAATAGTTTTTTTAACAGAAGCATTAGAAAAAAGGCGTTTCAGGTTTGCGTGGTTTTTGATCGTCAATTTTCCTCAAGTCCTCATCACGTTACCTGTTGTGATACTTGCACTTGTGGGTTCTGTCATTGTGAACTTAGTCATTTACTTGTTTTCAAAACAAGACAAGCCGCCTCGCTAATCCCCCTCATTCGCAGGAGTGATTAACACATCGGAGAGAAGGATCGAGATGGCAGAGGAAAGAGCTGTTCTTAGAGCTGCTTTAACGGTTTTGAAGGAGTCGACGATGCCGCACTTGAGGAGATCTTCTACTTGACAGGTTAAAGCATTAAATCCCCAATAGGTCTCAGAGGAGAGGACGTCATTGAGGATGAGGGAGGGATCTTGTCTGTTGCGCCATACAATTTGCCTGAAGGGGGCCTCGCACGCTTGGAGAACGATTTGCACTCCGAGCCGTTTGTCTCCTTTGAGCTTGAGATGATGGAGCGCTTGGGAAGCTCGGAGAAGGGCGACTCCTCCTCCTGGAACGAACCCTTCTTCAAGAAGGACCTTAATGGAATTTAAGCTTTTTTCAAAAAGTTCTTTTTTCTGATGCAGCTCAGGCCCTAAGTGAGCTCCGACGCGGAGGAGAGCAAAGCCCCGAGAGAATTGCGTCTTTTGGTGGCGGAGTTTGTTTGTTTCAAGGGGGCCGGCTAGGAAGATGGTTTTTTCTTTTGAAACGATGACTTTCTTGACGGAGCCGAGGGCATCTGCCTGGATTTGTTTCAACCCAAGTTTTTTAGAAATTAAGGTAGCGCTGCTGAAGGCTATAAGGTCTTGTAAGAGTGGCTCACTAGGAGCTTTGATGGCGCAGACTCGCAGGGTTCCGCGGAGATGATTGATTGCAAGCGTTGAAAGGGCATCTGCTGCGACATCACTGGCGACGATGAGGAGTTCTCTTCCTAGACTCATGACAGGTTGCAGGAGGTAAAAAATTTCTTGAATTGAGTGGAGTTGTCCGTTGATGATAAGAAGGGCGGCATCGTGCATTTCAATGGTTAAACGATCAGAGTCTGTACAAAAATAGGGGGAGAGATAACCTTCGTCTATCTGAAGCCCTTCGACCATTTCTAAAGAGGACGTCTTGTCTTTCCCTTCTTCAACGATAATCAAGCCGCCAACCTTCTGAATGGCTTCGGCAATGAGAGAGCCCGCTTCTCGATCTCCTAAAGCTGCAGCGGTTGCAATGGCGAGGATTTCTTCGGGCTGAGTCATGGGCTTTGAAAGAATGCTCAGTTCTTTGAAAACAATCTGAGCTCCTTGTTCTATCCCTTGCGTGAGCTCAGTTAGGTTAGCCCCGGCAGCCAGCTGCCGGAGGCTCTCCTCAATGAGGGTTTTTAAAAGAAGGAGGGTGGTGGCGGTCCCATCTCCATGCTTTTTGTGCATCGTCTCTGCGCTCTTTTTGGCAATAGCAGCTCCCATGTTGATAAAGGGATCCTTTAGCTCGAGATGTGGGGTATCTCCATTTTTTTGGGGGCCTAAGGTGGCGGCATCGGCAATTTTGGCAACCCCTTCATAGAGCTTTTGGCGAGCTTCTGTATCGAAGAGTAGCTCTTTTGTATGTTCCATCATTCTCCTAGTACCATAAGAGAAGTTTTTATAGCACTAGCAATGGATGGAATGGTAGACGTCCCGCTTGGGGATGCCCCGAATCTCTGCGACGATTTTGATGGCTTCCTGGAGAGAGAGATGAAAAGTCTCGATGAGATACTGGACGTGCTCTGGAAGGGAGAGATCGGCGTAGTTAAAATCGATGGATTCGACGGCGACAACGCACTCTCCTCGGGGAGGGTATTCTTGATAATGGATGGCGAGCTGGCCTGCTGTTCCCAAGAGGTGTTCTTCATGGAGCTTTGAGAGTTCTCGCATGACGCAGAGACGTTGATGAGGGGGTATTTGCTTTAAGGTTGATACAAGTCTTTGAGGAGACTCGTAAAAAATCGTCGTTCCCCGATACATGAGGGCTGAGGCGAGTGTTTTGAGCCTCTCCTCTCCCTTTTTTGGCAGAAAGCCGAGAAATTGGACGCGCTCTTTGGAGAAGGGGCAAAGGGCAAGCGCCATGGTCCATGCTGAAGGGCCTGGGATGAGGGTAAGTGGAAGATTTTCGGCATAACACCGCTGTACCAATGCTTCTCCGGGATCGCAAATCCCAGGGGTCCCAGCATCTGAGATCAGTCCGATGGACTTATCTTCCTTGAGGTCTTGAATAATCGCATCTTCTTTTTCTCGCTCATTGAATTGATGAAAACTTTTGAGGGGGGTCTTGATCTCATAGGCTTGAAGCAAAATGCGGCTATGGCGGGTATCTTCACATAGGATGTAGTCGCATTGCTTGAGCGTGTCGATGGCTCGCAGCGTGATATCTTGAAGATTTCCCAGAGGAGTCGCGATGAGATAGAGCATAGACTTGCCTCGGGTTAAAAGGTGGCACTCGGAATCGAACCGAGGATGGAAGCTTTGCAGGCTTCTGCCTTACCGCTTGGCGATGCCACCAAAACAAAAAAATCATGCGGGATTTTTCAAATCAGGTCAATGAGATACCCTTAATCTCTAACTCAGAAAGTCCAGTGATCTGAACGACTTGCTTCATAGAAAATCCTTGTAGAAACATCTTTTGGGCGACTTCTAAACTCTTTTTTCTCTCTCCTTCTTGGATTCCCACTTGGATTCCAAGTTCTTTCCCTTCTTTGATTCCAAGTTCTTTGCCTTCTTGAATCCCAAGTTCTTTTCCCACTTGGATTCCAAGTTCTTTGCCTTCTCGGATCCCTTCTTCTCTCGATTTCTTTAGGGTATTCGTTTCAATTCTCAGCCATTTAAGATGGTCTTCATACGCTTCTCTCTCTTCAGGACCAAAATTCATCACATCCAGCACATGGAGGGCTTTTTGCAAAGACGGGTGGTTTAAAGGGGCTGGCAGGTGATCTTTTTTGAGCAGATCATGCCGCGTTAAAAAAGCGACCCACATATCGAGTGATGTTTTCACTTTCACGATCAGATCGGAGAGCTTTTCTGGACGGTTGCTACAGAACTTCTTTAGCTCGATGGTATGCAGTTCTAAATCTTCAAAATAGGGCAGGTGGCTTGCTTGTTCTCGGATATGGAAGACGTTGTGGTATTTTTCCTCTTTAGGAATCGAGGTGAAGTTGAGGATATGGATTCCGATAGCTTTGGATAATAGAGCATAATCTTCTGTGGCTTTGAGCTGCTCCGTATACAGCTTTGCCCAGTAGTAGAGGGCTCTTTTATCGTAATCGGCTTCATCACTGATTTGAATTTCGATATTGAATCGTTTCCCATCTTTGCCTTCGGCTTTGATGTCTAAGATGGAGAGTTTATCGTCTCTAAAATTTTTAGGGTTGTAAGGGTTTAAAAGGGTCACATCGGTGACTTGATCTTCAGGTCCTACAATCGAGTTAATGAGCGAGATTAAGAGGTCTTTATTCTCTTCAACACCAAAGATTTTTTTAAAGGCAATGTCAACACGAGGGCTGATTGTTTCTGTGCATGATGCCATGCTTAAATTCTACACGAATGACATTTTTTTGGGTTGTGAATCTATTTTTTGAATTTGTTTGGGTCTATCTTATCTGGAGTGTCAATTTTTCAATAGATCGGAGTATACTTATTTTAAAGAGGTGAGTATGAAGCTGGATCGCTTGAGACTTATTGGACAATGGCTCGGATGTGATTGCCCTGATGTGCCGATTGCAGGATTTACAGTTGATAGCCGCCAGGTTGAAAAAGGATTTCTCTTTTTTGCCTTAAAGGGAGTAAAATTTGATGGGCACGATTTTTTAGGAGAAGTTGCAAGCCGTGGGGCTGTGGCGGCGGTAGTAGATCGATCTTATCAAGGGATGAGAGCGGGGCTCGTTCTTCTTCCTGTTGATAACGTCGTATTTGCCTTGCAGCAGCTGGCCAAAGAGGTTCAGAAAAGCCGCTCTCAACGGATCATTGGGGTGACGGGCTCTTTTGGAAAGACGACGACGAAGGAGTTTATTGCGACCCTTCTATCTCAAAAATGGAGGGTTGCTAAAACGCCAGGGAATAGTAATTCTCAGGTTGGGCTTCCGCTGGCAATTCTAAGGGCTTCTGGAGAAGAGGAGGTTTTTGTGGTGGAAATGGGGATGAGTGAGGCAGGAGAGATTCAGCGGCTGGTTCAAATTGCGCCTCCAGAAATTGCGGTCATTACAAAGATTGGACACGCGCACCTTGATTCTTTTGCCAATGGACTTGATGGAATTGCATCGGCTAAGGCTGAGATTTTATCCAACCCTTCAACAAAATGGGGTGTGATTGAACAGGGGGCTTTTCAGTATACCTCCATTCAACAGGCAGGCGGATGCCCTAAATTGACTTATGGTGTCTCCCCAGCCGTAGCGGATGTGACGCTTGAACCTGGTTGGATTTTAAAGGATCGAGGTGAGGAGAGCCCCTCTTTTCGGCTTCCCTTTTCAGAGTCCCATTTTTGTGAAAACTTTACGGGGGCTGCAGCTACAGCTACACTTATGGGGCTTTCGTGGGAAGAGATGGCTCGAGGGTTTAATGAGTTAAAATCGATTCCTTTACGGTTTGAAAAGATTGAAAGGCAGGGGATCACATTTATCAATGATTGTTATAACGCAAACCTTGAATCGATGTTTGTTGCTCTGAATAATTTACCAAGACCCTCGTTTGGTGCTAAAACAATTGCGGTTTTTGGAGAAATCTCAGGGCTTGGAAAATATTCTGAAGAAGGGCATAGGCAAGTAGGAAAAGCAGCTCTTGATAAAGTTGAGCATCTTCTATGTTATGGAAAAGGGTGCATGCCAATGGTGGAGCTATTTGAAGCAGCGGGCCGGCCGGCAGATTTTTATCGAGATTTAAAAGAGCTTAAAAAAGCTGTTTTTGAACTTTCCAAGCCGGGAGATGTTGTGCTGATTAAGGGATCAAACCAAAACAAGCTTTGGCAGATTTTAGATTATTATACTCCGATCTATTGAAAAATTGACATTTGGGCTGCGTCAAAGCCCCGGGGGCTGGTCATCGCAAGTGGGTCCGTATTGGATTAATACGGACCCACTTGTGATGACCGAACCGCGGGAGCTTTCACGTCAGCCCAAATGTCAATTTTTCAATAGATCGGAGTATAGGTCGCTATGTTTCTATTCCTTTTTAAAATGTTTGCCTCTTGGGGTTGGAAAATTCCTTACGCATTTTCCTATTCATCAACTCGGATGATGCTTGCAGCTTTAACGTCCCTCCTTGTCACAATTTTGCTGGGTCCTCGCTTTATCCGTCGCCTCTATGAATTAAAAACAGGTCAATCAATCCGCGTTGAAGATTGTCCAATGCTTGCTCAACTCCATGAAAAGAAAAAAAATACGCCCACCATGGGAGGTGGGTTGATGCTTTTCTCCATGATCGTGGCCCTTTTGCTGTGGATGGACTTATCGAGCAGTTTTACTCTGATTTTTTTTGTTACAATCGTCTGGCTGGGGGGGATTGGATCTTATGATGATTTTCTCAAGTTAAAACATAAAAATTCAAGAGGCTTAAGTCCGCGTAAAAAAATTTTAATGCAAATTGCTTTTGCTGCTTTAATTGCTGGATATGGGGTCTGTCCTGGGTGGGCGGAAAAAATTCAAGCAGGAGCCTGGTTTGCTCCTCCGATTGCCAAAGAGCTGACAAATCAGTCGCAGATGGTGAGTGTTTCAACGACGGAGTGGATGACGCAATATTATGTTCCTTTCTATAAACAACCAATTGTCTATCTGAGCGGCTTTCTTGCATTTTTTGTGACGATCTTTGTCATTACAGGAACCTCAAATGCCGTTAATTTAACAGATGGGCTTGATGGCCTTGCTGCGGGGTGTGTGATTTTAGTGGGAGCGGTCTTAGCCCTTGTGGCGTTTTTATCCAACAATTTTGAAGTGTCCCGTTATCTGAATATCTTGTATATCGAAAGGGCAAGTGAAATTGCGGTTTTCCTCTGTGCGATGATTGGGGCATGCTTAGGGTTTTTATGGTATAACGGCTACCCTGCACAGGTGTTTATGGGAGATACAGGGTCACTAGCTCTCGGCGGCGTTCTTGGGGTTGCGGCAGTTTTACTTCGGAGAGAGGTTTTACTTGCCCTCGTCGGCGGGATTTTTGTGGTAGAGGCGCTCTCTGTGATTTTACAAGTGGCTAGCTATAAGTTTCGAGATAAGAAACGGATTTTTCTCTGCGCACCTCTCCACCACCATTTTGAGTATAAAGGGTGGCCTGAGACGAAAGTCGTTCTCCGGTTCTGGATCATCGGACTTATTTTAGCTGTGATTGGCGTGATTTCACTCAAAGTTCAATAGAGGAGTTATATATGAAAAAAATCGGACTTATTTTACTGCTGAGAATTACTTTTTTTAATTTATATGCTTCTGAGGGATTTGCAATTCTCTCTTCTGAAAAAACCCTTTCTTCGAGTTCTTTAAAGCCTGTCATATTTTCCGCTACTCATGAGAAGGAATGGGTAGAGCAATGTATTAAGCAATATCCAGAAATTTTATATCTTGTGGATGAGCAAGTTAGGAAAACCGAGGAGGGGCAAGCAACGGCTCAAGGGTCTTATTCAGAGCAGCTATTTAATCAAAAATACATTGAGTTCGATCGGACGGTGATGACGCTTCATTGTCTCAAGCTTATCTTGGATGGTAGTGATAATGCGTATCAAGAGTTTTCAATGGCGCAACCTAAAGATGCTCGTCTCTCAAGAGAGAGCTTCCACGATTTGCACCTTCAGGGAGAGCGATTATTAAAATCAAAATGGGGGGGAATGACGGAGCTGCAAATTGCGCAAGCAATGGAAACAGCGTTAGTGCTTGGAGATATAGGGAGTAGAGTACTTGAGATGCATAAAGCGCGCTTAGCGAAGGGAGATGGTGATTCGACGATTCCTCTCAATTTCAACAAGGTAGCCGGTATTGCAAAAACATCGCCTGAGCTCCTTCAGAATGAATACACCATTGATGCAGAAGGAAACGTACGTTTAGTAGGTGAGTAAAATATGATCAAAGCTTTAAAATTATTTTTGTTTGCTATGTTGATTGGAAGCGTTCCCTTATTTTCTTTACTCCAAACCTCAGAATTCGAGGCGGTCATATTCGACTGCGACGGAGTGCTTGTTGATACAGAGTATCTCAAATTTCTTGCTTGGAAAGAGGCTTTAGCCGAAGAGAATATCACCTTTGCAATTGAAGAGTATATGCCTCTAGTTGGGCACAGCTCAAAAAACATTCTTTCTATGCTCAGAAAGTTGAAAAACCTAGAGATTCCGGAAAAGGTCATCGAAAAACGAAACAGTCACTATCGACTTCTTCAGCAAGAGGGTGTGCCTCCCATTCAGGAAATGATTGATTTTGCTAGACGCTTATCAAAAGGGAAAGAAAAATTAGGGATAAAATTAGGACTTGCCTCATCTGCTCCAATGGAGGAAATTCTCCATAATCTGAGGCAGATTGGGCTAGACAATGCATTCGATTTGGTGATTTCTGGGACAGATGATTTAGGCAGCTATTCTGATGCCGAAGGAAAAAACAAGCCTAAGCCCTACATCTACATCGAGGCGGCTAAAAGGCTTGCTATCGACCCTTCTAAGTGCCTTGTATTTGAAGACACCAACGCCGGTGTAGAAGCTGCAGCTGGAGCAGGCATGATTGCAATCGGAGTCCCGAATCGGTTTACCATCCATCAAGATTTTTCGAAAGCGACGCAAGTGATTTCTTCTAACTCACAAATTCAAGAAATTTTTAAGTAAATGCAACCGCTTGATCTCTTAATAGAATGTAGGGTAGGATTGACCCCTTTTCTGGAGGAGTGTCCGAGTGGCCGATGGAGCACGCTTGGAAAGCGTGTATGCGTGAAAGCGCATCGTGGGTTCGAATCCCACCTCCTCCGTTCTTTGGATTTGAAAATATAATATGTTAAATTTTAGGCGCTTGGAGTTCTGAAAAAATTAAGCGGCATGGAATTAGATTCAAATAATCTCGACCTTCTTGAAATCCAATTCGCTCCAACAGATGAACATCAAAAATTGCTTTCCGATATTCGTAACCTCAAAAAAATAATTGCAGAAAAAAACTTATCAATAGACTCTCAAATTGTTCCGGGGTGGGTGAGAGAAGCTTTTCTTTATGTGTGTAAAATGGCCGGCGAGGGAAAGGGTTTTTCTGGAAAGGACATTTGTTTCATCCACGAGAAAATAAAAATGGATGGAAAATTTAGAACTCCTGAGCTTGAAGGGTTTAAATCAACTAGCGTTTGGTTTGGTGCAGATTATCCATATTTCCCTCCAGAAGCAAAGGAAGTTTATGGTTTGATCCAAAAATTTGAACAGAAATATGCTCATTTTGAGGAAATGGAAGAGCCTCTACAGAAAATATGCGAAGCGTATTTTCTTTTCGAACTTATACATCCTTTCCCAGATGGAAATGGAAGAACGGGTCGTTTGATATGTGCATGGTTGATGATCCAAAATAACTATGGATTTCTTGCGCCACTTCTTGAAAAACGTTGGAATAGTAACGAACAGCATCGTATAAAAATTTTTCAGTCCTCCAACAATAACTATCATAGTTGCTTAGGTAATCCAGAAGTTTTGAATGTGCAATTTAGTGCGTTTTATTTGTATTTCTTAGAGGAGATTAGAGTCTTAAGCAGGCAGATCATAGAGGGAAAGGAAGCTTAAAAAACAGTCGTTAGTATGCTTCCTCTTTTGATCTTGCTTTACTTTGAATTGCTTCGAGCAAAGCGATATCTTCGGCGTCCGCATGTAATCGCTCTTCCTGGCGCTGTTTTTGGTTAAACTTGGAATAACACTCAAGAGCCAATTGCTCTGCCACTTGGGCAGAAACCTTCCCTGCATGGTCAAGAAGATCTTTTTCATTGAAGGTAAGAAATGCATCGAGTTTCTCTTCCCATTCTCGCATGGTCATGGTTTTCCGACGTTTTGCCTGAGACTCAGCATAATCTAAATACATCACGACAATTTCATTGAGCTCTTCGAGTTCGGATTGATCGAGATAGTTTTTTGCAATGGTTACATCTTGTTGTCGAATACGAGGGGCATTCCAACTTTTAAGTCCCATCGTCGGTAGCTCAGGATTTGCTCGCTCAGAAATCAACTCGGCGGCAGTCTTGCGCGTTGTAGCCCAGAGCATTTTGTTCTGTACTTTTTTGAAAAACAACTGAGCCTCATCGCTTTTTGCATCATAATCAATAGCTGTTGCGTAAATATCTCTGACTTTCTGATAAAATCGCTTTTCCGAGGCGCGGATTTCACGAATTCTCTCTAACCACTCATCGAAATAGTCTAGTCCACCGGGCTCTTTTAAGCGGGCATCGTCCATGACGAACCCTTTGAGCAGGTATTCGTGAAGGTGAGTCGTTGCCCACTTACGGAACTGTGTGCCGCGAATTGAACGGACTCGATAGCCAATAGAGAGAATAACGGTAAGGTTGTAGAGTTTAATAGATCTCTCGATAGATCTTTTGCCCTCGTTTTGAACTAGTAAGCAATCCTTACTAGTTGACGCAGTTTTGGCTTCGCCACTATTATAAATATCTCGTACATGCATAGTTACGTTTTGCGGGGTAATCTGAAAAAGGTCAGCTATTTCCGTACGCGTTAACCAAACGGTTCCTTCTTGAGCTCTCAACCGGATAGATGTTTGTCCATCTTCAGTTGTATAGAGGATAATTTCACCGTTGGACATGACTCGCTTCCTGTAAAATTGAAAGTTTGGAAGAAATCGTAGATACAATCAAGAAACTTTTCCAATCAAAAATTCTGGATGTGTCCAACCGCTTCCGCCATTGGAACCAGTTCGAAGTTCGAGGGTGCTATGATCGGTATGCCTATGAAAGGCCATAGTCGCGAGGGGAAAGATTCATATCAAGAAACTTGATAAGCAAGTGAGGGTATGCTTTGATATCTTTGCCTGTAAGGCCTAAAGCGCTTGCAGTACTGCTGTTATGCTCAACGTCGATGAGTAAGACAGTTGAGGCCTCGTCTTCTTTGTTGGGATGGATGAACTTAATTGATTTTACTTCAGCTTTATAATTCCATGGAAAACGTGCGATCTCTGGAATAACGATCGCTCCTTTGTTAAAAATAATTTCTAAGGATGACTCATGTTGAGTGATCTGCCCACACAGTAAATCAGAAATTTGTACTTTGGGGCTGAATGTATTGACCAGGCCCTTCAAAAAGCCTTGCACTTGCACGGGAAAATTTTCGACAGCAAAATCAGGAAGGTACCGAATTTTGAATTCTTGCTTCGAGGCGAAGGTTAATGTAAATCTTCCGCTCGTATCCAACGTGCAATTTTGAATATTGAGTGGCTTTAGGAAATAGTCGATAAAATTTATTTCCTGAGCGCCGCTTTGATGAGGAAGCTGACAAGGATAAGAAAAAGGCAGGAATATCTGTTTGAGCTTTTCAAGGGAAGATGATAAGGATTGTTGTTCTGCGTGTACTTGCTGTAGTTTTTCAGCAAGCTGCTGTTGCCCGCGCTCGGTGGAAACAAGTTCGCCTCTTTCTGAAAGAGGTGTCCCTAAAGAAGGTGTAAAAAATGCCTCGGTTTCTTCATCTTCCTCCGTTGTAGCTGAAGAAACGGCGGGAGATGGGGTTGGTTCTTGTGGCGGAGAAGCGAAGTACCGATAAAGACGCCTTGAGCAGCAGAGGACAAAGACAAGAGCGACGGCAGAAACGACCTTAAGCGCTGTTTTGCAAGATTCTTTGGGCAAGAAGCCCCAAATTTGATTTGTTAAAAATTTTTTTGGTATAATTGGGCTGATAAACTTTATAAATTGATGAATAGCATATGTCATGCAAAACATTTTAGCAGAACTAAAGTTTAATACGCATACTCTGGGTTTTCAGCGCGGCAATAACGTTTATTTTTGTGAAGGTGATCCAATTGCGACATCTCTTCCTCTGATAGGGAAAAGTCGAAAATCTCTAAATTATCTCTTAAATGCCCTTCTGAAGAAGCTTTTGGAATGACTGAAATTTTTTTTTGAATCAACCATCGTAAAATGATCTGAGCGCCCGATTTATGATGTTTATTCCCAATAAGATTGAATAAGGGTTCCTGAGCAAGTAATTTCCCTTTGCCAAAAGGCCTAAATGCGATCAACTTGATTTGATGGGCAGAGCAGTAATCCAAGAGCTCTTTTTGATTCAAATAGGGATGAAATTCTACTTGGTTGGCAAAAGGGGCGCAACCTGCTTTGCGAAGATCTTCTAGATGGTGGATGTTATAATTACTCACTCCAGCTCGATGGATTTTCCCTTGGTCGGCCAACCTTTCCATCGCGATAAATATTTTTTCCAGAGGAAATTTTCGATCAGGTGCATGGATCAGATAGAGATCTAAGTAATCTGTTCCGAGCTCCTTGAGAGCTTGTTCACAAGCCTTTTGTACCGATTTCTCTACTGCTTTTGGATCAACCTGTTCATCAACAGCAATCTTAGATGTAAGGTAGAGCTTTTTCCGATCAAACTCTTTGATCGCTTCTCGAATAGCCCGATGATTCTGATATACATGGGCTGTATCGATATGTGTATAGCCCAATTCTAACGCTAATTGCACAACCTTTGTGCACTCATTTCCTCGCAAATCCCAAGTTCCTAATCCAATGTGGGGCAGTTCCATCTTCCTCCAAGCTTAGAATATTTCAACGTTTTGCTCTTCGACGGTATCTCAAATTTCGAGTCTTTCCAACCCGTTCAACCAATCGTTTTTCAATGAGAGAATTAAGCCATCTTTGTGCCGTTGCGCGAGAAATAGAAAATTTATTGACGACATCTTGCGTGGTGATCTCACTTTGTGAATAGAATAGAGCTAAAACATTCTCTTCAGTTTGATCCTTTGCCGAGCTTAACTGAGAAGAGCCTCTTGGCAAGATGCATTTTACAAAATTTGCCCCTTCAATAATTTGAGGTTTTTCAAGTCCCCAAGCTTCATAACTTTTAAAGATATTAATGAATCCAGTTCCCATTTTTTCTACGAGACCCATTTCCCGAAAAATTTTGCATATAGCTGGATTGCGCAGGTATGTCAGCCCCATTAATAATTGATCTTGTTCAATAGGACCCGAAAAACCGCCCGGACTAAATAACTCCAAACGGTCATCGTATATAGAAATTTTGGAAGGAGCCTTGATATGATAATTTCGGTGAACCAGTAAATTGATCAACGCCTCTCTAAATGCAACCTCAGGAATTTCCAATTTTTCATCTCTTATAACCCCTGAAATTGAAAATGACTTTGAAAGACGACTGAGAACAAAATGATGAGCTTGCTGAAATTGGTTTAAAAGGGTTCCTTCACAATCGATTGAAGCAATAGCATCTCTGCCTTCGATGCCTCGGAAATGACTCACAATGATCATGGCTTCTGAAAGAAAAAGCTGGGGGGATTTTCCAAAATTTAACAGACCTGCATAAGTGGGAAAGAGTTTGGAATGTTCCTCAACAACCAAAGAATAGGAACGCAGGACGTCTTGTGTCACTTTTGCAGATGCTTGATTCTTTCTATGATCAAGAAAATTTTGGACTAATTGGCTGTCTAGAGTGTCAAGTGATGCGTTATAAACTGGAAGTGTTTCAAAATCTATTCTGTGTGATTGCCATTTGAGCTCTTCAATCATAGCAGGAGTAGCATGTACAGTGCTTCGCCCTATGCGAATATAGGTTCCTTTTTCTAGGCCTTCAGATTTTCTAAAATAGGGTTTGCTCATTCCCGATGATACGGCGATAATTAATACAGTCTTATCCCCGAACACTTGGGTGGATATTAAAGGAATAATAGGTGGATAACAGGCCTCATAAATAGAATGGTCTAATGATTCAAGAAGTTTGTTTATTTGATCTTCAGGAAGTCCTAGTATTGCCCGGTCATCATCGACGCCGAGTATCAGTCTTCCGCCCTTTTGGTTGCAAAAACCGATGATTGTTTTAATGATTTGCTCATTTTTGGGAACTTCTCTTTTAAATTCCAACAAAACGGACTCTGATTCTGGGTAACGAAATAAGCTCATAGTCCTTCCTCTTTAGCCTCATTATGCCTCAAATGAGGCGAATGAGGCAAATAAAATGCGAAATTTAGATGTTTTTTGCCTCATTCGCCTCATTTTTGGAGTTCTTCTCTTCAGCGCTCAAACTCCGGTTGAATCTGAACAGCTTTTGTTATACAATGACCGCCTTACGATATGTTTGGAACATTAACAGAAAAATTTAGAAATTTAGCCTCCCGCTTAGCTGGTCAAAAAACGGTTTCCGAAGCCAACATTTCGGAGGCGGTGAGCCAGGTTCGTTTGGCGCTGCTCGATGCCGATGTCAATTTCACCGTTGCAGGGCAATTTGTCAAGCGGGTGAAAGAAAAAGCGCTGGGGGAGAAAGTGTTAAAGGCTGTCTCTCCAGGAGAGCAATTTATTCAAATTGTTCATGATGAGTTGATCGCTTTGATGGGGACACAGGAAGCCCCCCTTAACATGTCGGGATCGCCAATGGTCTTGATGTTGTGCGGATTGCAAGGTTCTGGAAAGACGACAACGGCGGCAAAGCTGGCCCATTTTTTACAGAAAAAACCTTACCTTAAAAAGGTACTTGTTGCTGCCTGTGACTTACAAAGGCCTGCGGCAATCCAGCAACTTCAGACACTATGCTCATCGATTGAAGTGCCCTTATTTACAATTGCAGGAGAGCAAGACCCTATTGTGGTTGCGCGAGAAGCTTTAAAAGAGGCTAGAGTTAAGCAATTTGACGTTTTGATCATCGACACTGCAGGGCGGCTTCATATTGATGAAGAACTGATGGATCAGCTGCGCCGCATTAAAGAAGAGACCCAGCCTCACGAAATTTTATTTGTCGCAAGTGCTCATGCGGGACAAGACGCGGCGATCACTGCCCAAACCTTTGATCGGCAGATGTCGATCACAGGCACAATTCTCACGATGCTCGATGGAACCTCGCGGGCAGGAGCTGCGATTTCCATTCGAGAAGTGACGCAAAAGCCGTTAAAATTTGAAGGGATTGGGGAGAAGGTTGGAGATTTTCAGCCGTTTAATCCTAGGTCCATGACAGACCGAATCTTAGGAATGGGCGACATTGTTAACCTTGTCCGCTTGGCTAAAGAAGAGTTTAATGAAAATCAGAGCGAGGCGCTTGAAAAAAAGCTTCTGAAAGCAGCCTTTACCTATGACGACTACCTCAGCCAGATGGGGGCGATGAAGAGAATGGGGCCTCTAAAAGGGCTACTTCAAATGCTTCCGGGCGCTTCCCAGCTTCCAAACCTTGATCAATCTGAGGACGAATTTAAGAAAATAGAGGCGATGATTTTATCGATGACTCCACTGGAGAGGCTGGAAAAGGTGGAACTCCTCCCTTCCAGACGGTGGCGCATTGCTAAAGGAAGCGGAAGATCGGTAGATGATGTGAATCGACTTGTTAAACGGTTTAGGGAGATGAGGGATTTGATCAAAAGGCTTCCGAAAAAGGGTTTACAAAATCCCGCCTCTCTGAAAAACTTTAGCGATCTTTTTAAATAAGAGGTAGTTTTGTGAGCTCCCTCAACAAGGAGAAAATATGGCAGTAAAAATTCGAATGCGGCAGCAAGGCCGTAAAAACAGGCAGACATTTCGCCTCGTGGTGACCGATATCCGAAATCCTCGTGATGGAAATTATGTCGAAACATTGGGATCTTATGACCCCCATCGAAAGCAAAATAATCTCACCGTCAACGCAGCTCGTCTGGGTTATTGGCTGAGTCAAGGGGCTGAACTTTCTGCAAGCGCTGAAAAATTAGTGAAGGGAGTTGCCCCTGAGGTGATTCAAGAGCTTCAAACGAAGAGGAATGCAGCCCGACTTAAACAAGCGGCTATCCGACGTCGAAAAAAAGCTCCAGCTGCAAAAAAGGTGCAATCAAAGGATGAAAGTTGATATCCTCTCTCTTTTTCCAGAGTATTTTCGGGGACCTTTTAGTGTCAGTATTTTAAAAAAGGCTCAGGAAAAAGGGCTTTTAGAGATTCAGTTGATCGATATCCGCCGCTTTGCAAAGGGGAAGCATGCGAAGGTCGATGACCGTCCTTATGGAGGAGGCCCTGGGATGGTGCTCATGGCAGAGCCTGTTTGCGAGGCGATCCGCAGCGTGAAGCGAGAAGGAAGCTATGTGATGTACCTTTCTCCGCAAGGAGAAAAGCTCAGTTCGAAAAAATGCCAAGAGCTCGCAAAGGTGGACCACCTGATTTTACTCTGCGGCCACTATGAAGGGGTAGATGAAAGAATCCTTCAAACAGGGCTGGTCGATGCAGAGCTGAGCATTGGAGATTATGTGCTCACGAATGGAGGGCTGGCAGCAATTGTAGTAGTGGATGCTACCGCTCGATTTATTCCCGGTGTGTTAGGGCATGAAGAGTCGGCCTGGCAAGAGTCATTTCAAGGAGAGACATTTGATGCGCCTCACTACACAAGGCCTAAAGTCTTTGAAGGGCTCGAAGTTCCCGAGGTATTGCAAACGGGGGACCACGCAAAAATTGCCGAGTGGAGAAAAGCAGAAGGGCAAAAAAAGTTTAAGGAGTCTAGAATATGAAACAGAATAAAGTGATTCAGGAGCTTGGGAAAGAATTTCTCAAAAAAGACCTTCCCTCCTTCCGCATTGGAGATACCCTTTGCGTTCATACTCGCATTGTTGAAGGGGAAAAAGAGCGGATTCAAATGTTCACGGGAACCGTGATTGCTCGGCGCGGAAGTGGTCTTTCCGAAACCATTGCTCTTTACAGGGTTTCCTACCAAACAGGGATGGAGAGGGTTTTTCTTCTTCATAGCCCTCGGATCACAAAAATTGAAGTTGTCAAGAGTGGAAAAGTTCGTCGGAGCAAGCTCTACAACCTTCGAGGAGCAACAGGTAAGGCTGCCAAAGTAGAAGAACAAATTGGCTCTGGGGTCGAACATGAGGGCAGCAAAGACGCTGAAGCTTCCACGAGCTAAACGGAAGCGGTTTCTTGAAATTACCCGCTTTGAAGAGGCGGCACGGGTTCAAGGATATTCAAGCATCGCAGGTGTGGATGAAGCAGGGCGCGGGCCGCTCGCAGGTCCTGTTGTTGCAGCGGCCTGCATTCTTCCCGAAGATTTTTTTCTTCCTGAGATCGATGATAGCAAGCAGCTGACCCCCGAGGAGCGCAAGAAATTCTATCAGACTCTGATGGCATCTCCAGGAGTGGCTTACGGAATCGGGATTGTTGAAGCCTTTATCATCGATCAAATCAACATTCTGCAGGCGACTCTGCAAGCGATGGCAGCTGCCATCCTGCAGTTAAGAAAGCAGCCCGATTTTGTTCTTGTGGATGGTAATCGTGCGCCCGTGGTTTCGATGCCATGCCAGCCCCTCGTCCATGGGGATCGTTTATCTCAATCGATTATGGCCGCTGCGATTATCGCAAAAGTTACGCGTGATGGACAAATGGTGGAATACCATCAAAAGTGGCCCGAGTACGGCTTTGCTTCTCATAAGGGGTATCCGACGCCTGAGCATCTGGCTGCCCTCGATAAATGGGGCGCTTGTCCCATTCATAGGCGGTCGTACGAACCTGTAAGGAAGCAAATATGCGAAGAAGTATGACAGCTTATGGACGCGCTGTTTTGCAAACAGAGCGGCGTCAATGGACGGTTGAAATCTCCTCCGTGAATCGAAAGGGGCTTGATCTTCACCTCCAATTGTCTCCCTCTTTGCTCTTTTTCGATCCGATTTTGAGAAAATGGATTGGCCAGGAAACAGAGAGAGGGAACATCACCGTTCGAGTGACATGCGAGCTTAAGGAGATGTCTCACTTGATTGAGCAGCTCAAGACTCAGAAAAAGAAATGGGAAAAGATTGCCCTAGAGATCGGCTCCCCTCAAGCGGAAATCACTCTCTCGTTTCTTCTAGCGCAGACCCCTCCCCAGGAAGCCGTGGTGGATAAAGCCTCTCTTGAGTGGGAATTAGGACAGGTTTGGAAAAAAGGGTTCGAGGCGTGGATGGTTATGAAACACCAGGAAGGGCGTCTTCTTGTGCAAGAGATTCAAAAAAGAATTAAGATAATTCAAAAAGAGATGAAGGAGATCGAAAAGGAGCTCCCAGCTCTCACCAAAAAACATCTTGTAAAGTTGTCCGAGCGCATGAAAGAATTGGAGCTTACGCTTACTCCAGAAGAGCTCCTGAAAGAGGCAGCCCTTCAAGCCAATAAGTGCGACATTACAGAAGAGATTGTTCGTCTTCAATCCCATATCCAGCAAATGGTGCTTTATCTAAAATCTCCAGAGAAAAGCGTCGGAAGAACACTCGATTTTCTCGCCCAAGAGATGGGACGTGAAATCGGAACCTTGATGGCGAAGGCAAGTGGTTCTAAGATTGCACAAAAAGCCGTGCAGATTAAGAGCGAAATTGAAAAGATTCGGGAACAGGTGCAAAACATTGAGTAAAAAATTATTAGGCAATTTTTCGAGGGGGCTTCTATTTGTCCTCAGCGCTCCTGCGGGAACAGGCAAGACAACGCTAGTGCAGCAGCTCACACAGGAATTTCCATCTGTCATTCGGAGTGTCTCTTGCACGACCCGAAAACCTCGGCCTGATGAAAAAGAAGGTGTTGATTATTTTTTTTTAACGGAAGAGGCTTTTCAGGCAAAACTTAAAAGTGGTGATTTTCTAGAGCATGCGGAGGTCTTTGGGGCTCTCTATGGAACCTCCCGCTTGTTTATTGAGACCGCTCAGAAGAGTGGAAAGCATGTCATTCTGGTCATTGACACTCAAGGAGCCCTGCAGATTAAAAAAATAATTGAAGCCACATTTATTTTTATTTCACCCCCTAACTTAGAGGAGCTCAAAAAAAGATTGCTTCGCCGCCGTACGGAACCGCTGGAAATGATTGAACAACGGCTCGCTTGGGCAGAGAGAGAGCTTGAGATGATCTCTCATTACGATTATCATGTTATCAACGATGATTTATCGGTTGCTTATACCGCTTTAAAAAGTATTTTAATCGCTGAAGAACACCGCATTCGGTAAAAAGCCTCTAAGGAGATGTATGTTACAAAAAAATCAACTCACCAATGAAGCTTTAAAAAAGCATTTTCATGACAACTTCGAGCTTGCTCAGTTTGCAATCAATGTTGCTCGTTACTTGATTAGGGCGGGGCATGAGGTCGACGTTCCTTATCTGCTCAAAGAGATTCAGCGGAATCCCTCTCTCTATACCCCTGAGAGTTTAGCTCTTCTCGAAAGCGCAAATGAAGAAGAGGCGCCTTAAACAGTTTCTAATATGTCTAAGACAGTGCTAGTTACTTCTGCTCTTCCTTATGCGAATGGACAGCTTCATTTTGGCCATATTGCAGGGGCTTACCTTCCAGCCGATTGCTATGCCCGCTTTGAGCGGCTGCAAGGCAAGGATGTGCTCTATATTTGCGGTTCAGACGAGTATGGGATTGCCATCACACTAAGTGCAGAGATGGCTGGAAAAACTCCCAAAGAACACGTCGATCATTTTCACGCTGTCAATCGGGACTTATTTGCAAAACTCCATTTTTCATTCGACCACTTTTCTCGAACCACATGGCCTGGGCATATTCCTGTGGTTCAGCAATTTTTTCTCGACCTGCTCAGAAACGGCTATATTGAAGAAAAGGTCACAGAGCAGCTCTTTTCACCCCAAGAAAATCGGTTTCTAGCAGATCGGTATGTGACAGGAATTTGTCCTAAGTGCGGCTATGAGGCTGCGCGTGGAGATGAGTGCCAGCGGTGTGGGGCAAGCTATGAAGCCACAGATTTAAAGATGCCTTGCTCCAAACTTTCCGGCGCTCCTCTCGTGTTAAAAGAGACCAAACATTGGTTTTTGCGCTTTGATCTGTTTAAAGAAAAACTAACCGACTGGCTTTCCCAGAAATCGTGGAAGCCAAATGTCATCAACTTTGCGCGCAGTTATGTCGACGATCTTAAGCCTCGAGCCATCACACGCGATGGGGAGTGGGGGATTCCCATTCCTTTACCAGGAACGGAGGGGAAAGTCCTCTATGTTTGGTTTGATGCTCCGATCGGCTATATTTCAGCAACGCAGGAGTGGGCTCAGCTCAAAGGCGATCCAGAGGCGTGGAAAAAGTACTGGGACTCAGAGACAACCTACGTCCAATTTGTAGGGAAAGACAACATCCCGTTCCATGCGGTTTTTTTTCCTGCAATGGTCATGGGCCAGAACACTCCTTATCATCTGGTCGATCAACTTCCCTCCAACGAATTTTTGAACCTCGAAGGGCGGCAGTTTAGTAAATCAGATGGATGGACGATTGATCTTGCCGATTTTTTTACTCAGTTTACCGCCGATCAAATCCGTTACACGCTGGCTGCAAATGCACCTGAAAATCAAGACTCTGAATTCACTTGGAGAGATTTTCAAACCCGCTGCAATTCTGAGCTCTTGGGAAAATACGGAAATCTCGCCAACCGAGTTCTTGTCTTTTTACATAACCAGTGCGGAGGCAAGGTCCCTTCAGCTGCGATCTCAGGCTCGACCTTCCTGCAAGATATACAGGCAAAGAGTGAAGAAATCAGACACGCCTACAGCCAGTTTCACCTAAGGAAAGCAGCGGCCCTCATCATGGAGATGGCTCAGCTAGGCAATGTCTATTTTGATGCGCAGAAACCCTGGATTCTTGCAAAATCTCCAGGCACACGCCCTCAAATGGAAAAAGTCCTCCTTGAGTGCCTGGAGTGTCTTAAGGTCCTTGCCTTAGTCTCTTCCCCGATCATTCCCGAGACGGCGCAAAAGCTGTGGCACCTGCTTGGATTTACATCCATCCTTGCTAAGGAGAAGTGGGACTATGTCATCCAGACGCCTCTTCACGACGGACTTACGCTTCCTAAGCCCGAAGTCCTTTTTAAGCGGGTGGAAGATGCCCAGGTTGCAGAGCAGGAAGAGAAACTAAAGGTGCTCAGGTGTTAACTCTTTAAAGAGTTGCTCCTGTCCCTCGTTGATTTTAAGCTCGTTATTGCTGACTGTAGCCACCTCAACAAAATTGGGACCCCCAGCAACCTGCATGAGATTGCAGTAAAGCCTGTAGTGGATTGAAGGGTCGCGTAAATCCTGAATTGTACGGATTCTATTAAGGCGAAACCTTTTGGCATCGTCGGCAGAACTCTTAGCTGCATCTTGCTTGATCCTATCGTCTTGACTGTGATCGCGGAGAGTAGCGCGAACTCTCGCCTCCTCTACTTGCTCAGGGGCAATCTCCCTTATAAAAATCACTCGTCCTTTAAAATCTTTGAGCAAGCGATTAAACCTAAATGCATCGATTGCTGCGACCTCAGTGAGAAGGCAGGGGATATTTGAAACACGTTCGGTTAAATCATTTTTTAGCATCATTGCTTCAAAATGAAAGTCTTGTTTACGACCCTTTTGGTCTTCGTTCAAATAAGGAATCAGATCGTCAAGACTAAAGGGCATGTACTGCTCGTTTTGAAATAACGATTTTGAGAAAGAGGTTTTACCGGCTCCATAGGGGCCGATGACCGCTACAACACTCTTTTTGTCGGTAGGGAGTTGGAGGGTTTTCTGAAGAACTGCGCTTGTAGAACTGAGATCTTGAAGATAACGGTCTATCGCGCGTTTTTGAGCTTCCAGGCGGCCTTCAATAAATACAGAACTCAAGCGGCCTTGCGTTGGAACCATGGCAGGCGTGCTACACCATTTTTTTACAAGATAGGTTGGAGGTGACAGAGAAGAAGGATGAGAATCGATTTTCTCTAATGCATTGCTGATGGGAAAAGGTGCATTTGATCCCTCTTTTTCTTGAATCTTTAAAAGCTCTTCAGTCGAGATGATGTCACCTTTATCAAAAGCAACAGTCCCATGAAAATTCCCAGCAATTTGCTCATCATAGAAGGATCTGTTTTCAGGGTTTTTACATTGATACAGTCCAGATAAAATCAGAACATGGGTGAGCAAAACATGAGGGGTTTTAAGATAGACATAATTTTTTTCAAACTGTTTATCTTGAGGATATTTGACAAGGTAATCCTCTGCCATCTTTTCGCGAAGTACAATTTGAGATTGATCTCCTTGTAAAATGAGTGAGAAAATAGCCATCAGAGGGTTATTCTCAGTGGAGTGAGTTTTTAAGTAATCTGTCACAGTGTGCGAGAGCATTTGTGTCAGATTCGACTCATTAAAGAGCCGATCGCGGCGCAAAAGGGTAATTGCTTGCTCAATTTGCTGGTCTGTTTTGAATAGATCATAGACCCACTCTTTGAGCACCGTTTGAATGTCTTGCACCGAGCTATTGACAATTATTTCTCCTGCACTAAAAGGTTGTGTCTGAGTAGAAGAAGTTGGATTGTTGTAGACAGCCATTGATAACTCCTTTGTTTGGAAGGGAGTATAGCTCAATGCGGGAAAATCAAGCAATCATTTTTGGACGAGAAAATCTGTCAACGCAGTCTTTAGCCGCGTATGTCTTTTTTTTGCTTCATTGCTTTGAACTGCAAGGCCGATGGCTTGCTTGCTGCCGACCAGAATCACGAGTGTTTTGCCACGAGTGATCCCCGTGTAGAGAAGATTTCGGTGAAGCATTTTAAAATGACTCATGTGCATGGGGATGACAACACATCGGTATTCACTTCCCTGGGATTTATGAATGGAGACGGCATAGGCGAGAACAAGGTCGTCCATTTCAGAAAATTGGTATTCGACACGCCGGTCATCAAAGTGGACGGTGAGCAGCTGGTTTGAAAAATCGATGGTCAAAATCCGTCCAATGTCTCCATTAAATACCAGTTTTTCGTAATCGTTGCGGATTTGCATCACTTTATCGCCCACATGAAATGTACGCCCCATGCGGCAGAGAGGAGTCGGGCTTGGGTTTAATACTTTTTGTAAAACGACGTTTAAATTTTCGGTTCCAATGATGCCTCGTTTCATGGGAGATAGCACCTGGATATCATCAAAGCGGTGAAAGCGGGATTTACCGGGCAGTTTTTCAGTGACGAGCTCGACAATGGTTTCAACGATCTCATCAGGCGTCTCTCTTTCGATAAATCGAAAGTCGGAATAACTGAGAAGCTCTGGGAACTCTCCTTGGTTAATCCGATGGGCGTTTGTGATGATTTTCGAATTGGCCGCTTGCCTAAAAATTTGGGTCAGCTTTGAGATACCCACACAGTTTGACTCGATAAGATCTTCAAACACACTCCCTGCGCCGACGCTTGGGAGCTGATCAGCATCTCCAATGAGAATGAAGCGAGCCGACGAAGGGGTTGCTTTAAGAAGATGGAAGAAGAGAAATGTGTCAATCATACTTGCTTCATCTACAATCAAAAGATCGCACTTGAGCGGATTGTCTTGGTTTCGTTTAAACCCCCCCGATTGAAAATCCATCTCGAGGAGACTATGGATAGTCGATGCTTTTTTTCCTGTAATTTCTGTCATCCGCTTGGCAGCCCGCCCTGTGGGGGCCGCTAGAAGAATTGAGTCTGTGAGTTTCTCGCTAATGCGAAGGATTGCCCGTGTAATCGTACTTTTTCCTGTCCCAGGGCCTCCCGTGATGATATGCACCTTTTCTTGAACGGCCTCAGCAATTGCCTTTTTTTGCTCTTCCGCAAAAGAAAGGTTGAGTTTTTCCTCTGCCCAGAGAACTGCCTTATCCACTTGAATTGCCCGCAGCCCCGATGATGCTTGCATCAGGCGGCCTAGCTCGCGCGCAATCCCTTTTTCTGCCAAATGAAATGGCCTTAAAGCAATAAAGCCTTCCTCTTCAATGAGAACCCTGTCTTCAAGGCTTGTTTCGAGTCCTTGACGAACCTCTGATTCCTCGACAGTCAAAATCGCTGTCGTCTGCGCTGCAAGCTCTTCTTTAGGGAAACAGGTGTGCCCTTCGTTCGAAAGATCCCAAAGCACATGTTCAATGCCTGCCCGAATACGGGTCATGGAGTGAGCGGGTACCCCTATTTTTTGAGCAATTTGGTCTGCCGATTTAAATCCGATGCCTCGAATATCTCGGGCAAGCACATACGGATCTTGCTTGACTTTCTCAATGCTTTGATCTCCATAGGCTTTATAAATTTTTTGCGCAAATGAAGGTGATACTTCATGGGACTGAAGAAAAATCATCACTTCCCGGATCGCTTTTTGCTCTTTCCAACAGGTTTGAATTGTTTCAATCCGCTTGGCGCCAATGCCGGGGACTTCGCCAAGCCTGGAGGGGAAGTTATCGATAATTTCCAGCGTTTCGATGCCAAACTGCTTCACAATCCGCTCTGCGTACGTGCGGCCAATCCCTTTGATCATGCCTGATTCAAGGTATTTCTGAATGCCGATGAGATCAGAGGGTTGTTTACATTCAAACGTTTGAACTTCGAACTGCCGGCCGTACTGAGGATGGTGCTTCCACTCCCCCTCGCACCGAATTGTCTCTCCAGGCTGCAAGGAAGGGAGAGATCCTACAATGCACGTCAGCTCTTGCTTGCGTGGCTCTTTTAGCCGAGCCACTGTGAAGCTCTCTCCTGCAAAAACAATATTTTCAATATAACCAAAAATTTCTTCCACCCTTTTTACTATAGATGACCGATTGATTTAAATCTGCCCATTTTCTACCATAGATTTCTCTTAGAAGCTGTCTTAAAACTCAGTTTCTGTCGATTTTTGGGGCTTTTTGAGCCAATTTTCGCTTTATTTGGTGGGGGTAATATACGAAAGTTGATATAACCCCCACCAAATAAAGCGAAAATTGGCTCAAAAAGCCCCAAAAATCGACAGAAACTGAGTTTTAAGACAGCTTCTTATTCCGGATTAGCTCAGCGGTAGAGCAGTGGACTGTTAATCCATTGGTCGCAAGTTCGAATCTTGCATCCGGAGATTTTGAATATAACTCTCTTAGAAGCTGTCTTAAAACTCAGATTTCGTCGCTTTTTGGAGGATTTTTGGCCAATTTTCGCTTTATTTGGTGGGGGTAATATACGAAAGTTGATATAACCCCCACCAAATAAAGCGAAAATTGGCTCAAAAAGCCCCAAAAATCGACAGAAACTGAGTTTTAAGACAGCTTCTTAAAGGGAGTGCCTAAATGTCTATTGAAACACTAAACACTTTAGATGATGCTAGAGGTTATTTAAGGCAGGTTGAAGCGACGCCTTATCCATTAAAGGAAAAAAGAGTCGATCTGGCTTTTTTTTCACACACTTTCTTGTGGCTACAATTACTAGCTCTTTTACTCATCCGATTGAAACTTTGAAAGGTACTTTTGCATACTTATTTTTCCATGCAGATTTTTTTCCACAATCTCACTTTATCACTATGGAAAACATTCAACAACATTGCAATGAACGCGGATGTCCTGAAGGTTTTGAAAACGCGCTTATTTATATTGTCACAAAGACCCAAGAGCTCGCTAAAAAAATGGGAATAGGTGAAGTTCAGATTGGTATGCCAGGTCTGCCACAAGAAGGAGACTTGGATTTCATAGCTAAAAGTTTTAGAGGATACAATATTCGTACGATTGAACTGGGGGCAAATTTTTTCAAATACCCAAAAGAAGAAATGGAGTACATTCTCGCACATGAGCTGTTTCATATCAAGCACAATGACGTATTGAAAACTGTTGCTTTCAATTGGGTTGTTATGGCTTTAAATCTTATTACATTTCGTCATTTCAGTTTTGCACGAGCTGTAGGGGTTGTTATGCTAACTAACGGAATCTTCGATTGTATTTTTCGTACTATCCTCGCAAGACACACGGAACTTGTAGCTGATAGAGAAGCGCTACGTTATCTTAACTCGAATATCGGAATGGTTAAAGCGTTCCATCGAGAATTAAAAGAACAATATATTCTCAAGCATACGCCTGCAGAAGAGTTGCAAAAGCTTCATCCAACCAAAACTCTTGAAAATATACAACTTGAGCAAATGAGAATTACTCCCCATGGAAATAATAGAGTTGCCCTGGTGCAAACAACTGCGCGCCTGACCCAAGCCTTAAACTTTAAGCCTTTGTTGATCTGATTACAAAAACATCCTATAGAGCGAGTTTTGCGAGCTCTCGCTATAACTCATATTCAGAAGCTTACCTAGCTCAATTGGGGAGCGCTCTAATCAGAAAATGGATCAAAATCTGCTATTCTAAAAACACAGCTGTTCGTCCGCGTCGGATTCTTCTGTGAATCCTTTTGGGACGGTGGACATGGATATCCACATCACAGTGAAGTGCATTTAAGAAGCGGATTAAACGATCAGTAGAGAACCCAGATAATCGACCTTTTAAAAGCATGGATACTTTAGGTTGATCAATGCCTAAAATTTTAGCAATTCGAGCTTGGGTTAGTCGTTTTTGCTTAACGATATCGCAAATCTGGCTGAGGAGTTTTGCTTTAACTAAAAGCTCGTCACTATCAGGTAGCCCTAAATCTTCAAAGACATTTCCGCAGCTAGCTTCTATTTCATTGTTAAAATATTGAATTTAATCTTTCCTTGGATAAAGCTTATTCTCGATTTCCCCTTATCCATCTAAAAGGAGGTTGTATGTCTTTTCCTAGCACGAATTCTATCCCCTCGAACATCAAACAACTCCTTCCTGTCCCTAATACTCCGTGGCTTCTCAGCCCTGGGGTGCTTCAACGACTTTCCCAGCAACCCCCTGATCCAAGCAGACGTTTCAAGCAATGTGAACTTCTTCTCTCGGATCTAGAAAAAGATTTTGTTCTCTGCTGCTTTTTCCAGATGAAACCCTCAGGGTATAGTATTTCCAAAATTTCTTGCATCGACCACCCATTCCACACAGCAGCCTTCGAAGCAGAACTCGTTAACATCGATGAAGAGGCTAAGAGGTTTTTGCCAAGATGGGCTAACGAACAAGAAAATCAACGGAAAAAAGGAGTGATCGAGCGGTGGAAAGATTTAGTTCATGCATTTGATCCTTTAGAGATCCCCACCATGGGACAAATAACTCATCTCACAGCTGCTAAAGTGCTCCCCCTCTGGCATGGCAGCAGTTTCGACAAGTGCCACTCTATCTGCTCTTCTGGCTTTACCTATTTTGGCAAGCACCATTTTTTCGATCCCAATGCTAATGCAGGCTCTATTTCCAGCACAGACATGGGTTTTTTTGGCAGTGGGATCTACTTCACCAATAGCGCCCATTACGCCTCTATGTATTCTGAAGGGCATCTCCTCCTCTCCTGGGTCTCCATGCGAGAGCCGTATCCCGTGGTCAGCGATGTTCCTCATCCTAATAAATGCACCGATATGAAGATGCTAGAAGGAAAAGGAGCGTATCAAAACTATAATGCTCATTATATTCCCGTCATCTCTGCTAACCCCAAAAAACCTTTCTGCATGGACTACTACCCTTGTTACAAAGACCAGCAGCCTGTATGGGATGAGATCGTCATCTTTCAACGGTCTCAAACTCTCTCCCGTTTTTGGGTAGAGCTCTCCATTGATACTCCCGCTCCTATTTTGAAACAAACCTATAGTTTTTCAGATTGTTATGCTGCTTGCCAAAAAGGAAATTTCGAACAAGTTAGAGCATGGATCATTGAAAGCCCCAAACGGCTTAAAGAAAAAAACCCAGAAGGGGAAACGCTCCTTTATGCCGCCGTCAAAGGTAGCCAGCTTCCTATTCTCCAATGGCTATACAGACAAGATCCAACACTCCTTAAAATCTCTCGAGACGATGGGTCTACCCTCCAGCATATCGCCGCTGCCAGTGGAGATACCGAACTTGTCATGTGGCTTCACACTAAAGACTCCACACAGATCCAGCAGCGCAATGGAAATAAGGAAACCCCTCTTCATCTTGCTGCCTACTACGAACATGTCTCCATCTTAAAGCTATTCTTCTCAAAGATCCAAGCCGACAGCTCCTTCATCCTCCAGGTCATTGAAAAGCCATGCTCAAAAACCCTCGCTTTTTTCTTCGAGAGAGGCTTGAAACTAGAAGTCCTTAATCCATTTAAACAAACCCTCTTGCACATTGCTGCTCAAGCAGGTCTAGAAGAGAATGTCCTCTGTTTATTACAGCATGGCGCTTTCATTGACGCCCAAGATCTTTCCAAGAGAACACCCATCTTTCTCGCTACTGTGCAAGGGCACCGTTCCATCGTCCAACTCCTCCTTCAGCATAAAGCCAGCGTTGATATCGTCTCTATTGAAAAAGAGACCCTCCTTCATGCCGCTGCTTTCTACGGAAATACCCCTCTTCTCCAAATTCTCCTCAATCACCCGCTCTGCCAAAAGCTCATCAACGCTCAAGATGAAGACGGCAAGACCCCCCTTCATAAAGCCGTCTGGGGAGATCCCAAACCCGATGTCGTCGACCTTCTCCTTGCCTATGGAGCCAATCCCAATGCGACTAATCATTACAACTATACCTCCCTTCACTGGGCTGCTAAGCACGGTCATATCAAAAGCAGTGAAATCTTGCTCAGCAAGGGGGCAAATGTTAATGCTATTAATACCAATCAAGATCTTCCCTTAGACCTCGCTATCCGATATGGGCAAAATGAAGTCGTTCATTTCTTTCTCGGAACGACACAACGATTGAAAAAAGTAGACCAGCCGCTCCCTAAAGACATGATCAAACACTATCAAGACTGTCTTCTCAAAGCCAAAGAGCAAAACCTCATTGAAGAGCAAATCTTTTATCTTGAAAAGATCAGCGACGAGCTCCTTCGGAACAACAATTTCGTTACAGGCGCAATGATCTTAAATAGCGCCCTTGCTCTTCTGCAATCTCACAAAAAAAATCTCCCCTTTGAACATTACCTCTTTTCTAAGATTGAAAGGATTGAAGGGCTGTTCTTAGAAACTAAAGGAATTAAATCACTTCCTAGCAAACGAGATAACTTTGAAGGAGGATGGAATCGAATAACCCTGCGACGACAAGAATTAAACACGATTCGTATGAATTGTGAAGCAGCCTTCAAGCAAAAAGCCTTTGTGCCTGACATCCTCAGGCAGCTCACAAAAGACTTTCGCTCACTTCTCGAAAAGCTTATCGCTGACGCGCAATTTTTGATAGGACAGGCTCCTGTCAAGTGGGCATGTATCGGTGCGGGCTCTATCTCCAGAGATGAGATGTGCCCTTATTCCGATATTGAGTTTGCATTCTTAATCGAAGAAGAAACCCCTGAAGCGTTCGAATATTTTCGAACGCTGGCTCGGCTACTGCAAATCCAGGTGATTAACCTCGGTGAAACAAAATGCTCTGTCTTTGGAGAAGGAGAAGAAAGCCCCACTCCTAACGGCTTTTGTATAGACACTGGAGGAAACGTCCCTCTAGGGGGAGTGTTTGAGCTCATTGCAGCGCCTGCCCACCTCGCTCAGCTCCAAACACTTCAGTGGATCGATGATAGTATTATCCTTGCCAATGTGATGAGCTCCGTTTGTCTCGTTAAAGGAGACCAGAAGCTTGTGGCAAGCTATCTTCAGCATAGGGAAAAGATCCAAGAACTTAAAGAACAAGAACCTACAGCAAAAGCACCCCCTGAAAAAGAGAGCAAAAAGGCCCCCATCAAAAATCGGGAAAGGCTAGCCATGAGGCTCCTAGCTGGCCATTTACACGAGTTTTCTCCTAACCTGACCAGAGAAAAAGAAAAGATCAAAGCATTTGGAATCAAGAAAGAACTCTATCGACCTTTTCAAGAGATCCTTAGTAGCTTAGCGCTTTTTTACAAACTTAAGTCAAGAAATACATTCGATCGTATCGATGAACTCGTTAAACTCGATGTGCTTTCTTCTCAAGGAGCTGGAAATTTGAAAAAAGCCATCGCCCAAGCCCTTGCCCTTCGTTTAGAGGCGCATTTATTCTATAAAGATGAAACCGAAATTTTACATCACCTAGAAGAAGGACAATCCCCAGATCCAAAGAAGCTTTATTTAAGCCAAGACCGTATTCAATCATTGCATGAGATTTATAAAACGCTCATCCCGTTCTGTAAAAGCGCTGAAGAATTTTTCAGAACAAAGGACAAAAAAGCATTTAATGCCCAAGCCTTTTACGACAAGGGCCCTCTTGTCCGAGCTCAAGCTCTTGAAAAAGCGCTTCAGTATAAAGCGGCTCAAACTGCGTATCAGGAGGTGATCTCTTTAAATCCGAATGATACGAATGCACTTCTTTTTTTGGGAAAAATTGAGTATGATTTAGGTAATGATAAGGAGGCTCTAGCAAGGGCTGAGCAAGCCCTTCAAATTACACTTCAAGTCCGTGGAGAAAACCACCCCAATATGGCTACAAGCTACAACAACATTGGGGCGGCCCTCCAAGACCTCGGGCGGGCGGGTGAGGCGCTGGACTCCTATCAAAAAGCGCTCGAGATCGAGCTTGCCGCCTATGGAGAAAACCACCCCAATATGGCTACAAGCTACAACAACATTGGGGCGGCCCTCCAAGACCTCGGGCGGGCGGGTGAGGCGCTGGACTCCCATCAAAAAGCGCTCGAGATCGAGCTTGCCGCCTATGGAGAAAATCACCCACATGCGGCTACAAGCTACAATAACATCGGAGGGGCCCTCGAAGCCCTCGGGCGAGCGAGCGAGGCGCTGGACTCCCATCAAAAAGCGCTCAAGATCCGGCTTGCTGTCCATGGTGAAGATCACCCAGATGTGGCTCTAAGCTACAACAATATCGGAGCAGTCCTCCAAGCCCTCGGGCGAGCAGGCGAGGCGCTGAACTCCCATCAAAAAGCGCTTAAGATCCAGCTTGCCTTCTATGGCGAAAACCACCCAGGTGTGGCTCTAAGCTACAACAACATCGGAGCAGCCCTCCAAGCCCTCGGGCAGGCTAGCGAAGTGCTGGATTTCTATCAAAAAGCGCTCAAGATCCAGCTTGCCATTTATGGAGAAAGTCACCCAGATGTGGCTGCAAGCCACAACAACATCGGAATGGCCCTCCAAGACCTCGGACAAACTAGCGAAACGCTGGACTCCCATCAAAAAGCGCTCAAGATCCGGCTTGCTGTCCATGGTGAAAACCACCCAGATGTGGCTCTAAGCTACAACAACATCGGAGGGACCCTCAAAGACCTCGGGCGAGCGAGCGAAGCGCTGGACTCCCATCAAAAAGCGCTCAAGATCTGGCTTGCCTTCTATGGCGAAAGCCACCTAAGTGTGGCTCTAAGCTACAATAACATCGGAGGGGCCCTCCAAGACCTTGGGCGGGTGAGCGAGGCGCTGGACTTCTATCAAAAAGCGTTCAAGATCCGGCTTGCTATCTATGGCGAAAACCACCCAGATATGGCCACAAGCTACAACAACATTGGGGCGGCCCTCCAAGGCCTTGGGCGGGCAAGCGAAGCGCTGGACTCCCATCAAAAAGCGCTCAAGATCCGGCTTGCTATCTATGGCGAAAACCACCCAGATATGGCCACAAGCTACAACAACATTGGGGCGGCCCTCCAAGGCCTTGGGCGGGCAAGCGAAGTGCTGGACTTCCTTCAAAAAGCGCTTAAGATCCGGCTTGCCATCTATGGTGAAAACCACCCAGATGTGGCTACAAGCTACAATAACATCGGAATGGCCCTCCAAGACCTCGGGCGGGCGGGTGAGGCGCTGGACTCCCATCAAAAAGCGCTCAAGATCCGGCTTGCTATCTATGGTGAAAACCACCTAAGTGTGGCTCTAAGCTACAATAACATCGGAGGGGCCCTCTACGCCCTCGGGCGAGCGAGCGAGGCGCTGGACTCCTATCAAAAGGCCTTTTTGATGAGTTGTAAGGTATATGATCAAAAACATCCTGGATTAATCTTATGCTTGGAAAATCTTATTGATTGCTTAGAGAAACAAAAAAAACCTGAAAACCAGCGCCAGGTGATGCAAGAAGTTTATCCCTACTGTGTCAAGATCCTAGGAAAAGACGATGAGTTGACGCAAAAGCTCTTAGCGGCTGCATCTAACAGCAATGAGGTATAAGCTTAGGTTTGCTTAACTTGTCGGTGATAAGAAGCACTGCAGGATAGCAATAGCGTCTCCCATCTGGATGTTAGCTTCTCGATGCTCTTTTCTCCAAGGTACGAAAAGTGCTACTATTGTTTTGGCAAGGTTGATGGTGCGGTTATGTCCGTCCGTTTTGTTTATAGAATCGTTTGGCATCAGCTTGCTTTTTGTTTGTCGCCAATTGAATAATTTTGTATTTCTTCCCCTAGCGATTTCTATAGACTGCCTAATCCACTCTCCAATTCCTCGATTCCATAGAGTGAGCCATCATTTCTATAAATCTATCCATCATGCCGCAGTAGGTCGGATGGAAATATCAAGATGGCATGCTTGCAATATGGCCAAAAGTGATTGAAGTCGTGGGTTTCCGCGTTGTGATAGTGTACGATATAAGCTTTCTCGGTTGAGGTCGGTCTCTTTGGCAAGTTTAGCAACACCTCCATTGGCGTCAGCAATGTCTTTTAAGGCGATAAGAAATACCTTTGGGTCTTCATCTTCCAAAGCGGCATTTAAATAGGCAGCAGCAGCTTTTGAGTCTTGCAAACGTTTGAAGAGATGCTCTTTATAATTTCTGAATTTTTTCATCCGCTTGACAGTGCGGAAACCCAGTCCTTTAGGACTGGGAGGAAGCACTGTTCCTTCTTGATTTTAATCTGCTTTTCTTTTAAAGTTACACACATTTAGAGTGTCCAATGGCATTAAGTTGTCTCTGGCTCGGGAATTTCCCGACTCTACGTATTTAGTCTTCGGACTGGCGCAAGAAACAGACGCTTAAATCTGACTCTTGCTCAATCTATCGGTTGAGCAACGGGCGTGAGAGCCATAGTGCTCGAAGTAAACCGTCCGTAAGGTGGACCCATAGGGTACCATAAATCACCGCCCTTCGGGGTTGGGTGTCAAAAAGCTTTCGCGTTTAGGCGAGAGTTGTTTACTTCTTAATGAGCTATCTGAAAAAGCGTTTGGGTAATGAAGGAATTCAGGCTCACACCCATTGATTGGGCTTGAAGGGTTAGTTTTGCATGAAGTTCGGGGGGGATGCGTAAATTAAAGGTGCCTGAAAAGGTTTTTTCTGGTTTTTCCTTTCGTTTTTTGCACCAAGCAAGATAATCATTAATGGAGTCATGAAAAACTTGTTCTAATTCTTCTGCAGAACTTCCTTGGAAAGTAATGATGTCTTTCAAGCCGACGACTTCACCATGGAAAATCTTGTTTACATCGTCATATTCGACGTGCCCGATATATCCTTTATATTTCATCATGGTTTTTTCTCCTCTGGATTAATCTCTGCATTTTCTAAAAATTTTCTTAAAGACACCAAAGCTCCTTTATCGATCTCCTTACGTGGATGGGGTCGGTGAAACACCGCTTTTACTCCTTTTAAGGCAATTCGAACTCTTGAGCCTTCTCCTTCACTTATTTCTGCTCCAAGGTAAACCAGCAGGTTTTCACAAGCCCTCCATTCTACATTTGATTGTATCGGTGTCTTAAAAATCGCTTTGAGGGTTGTTTACCGCTTCTTATGCTACGGCATGATGCACGATTTTCGCAATCGTTCGGATCGTTGGGTTCCCTTTGCTTGATAGGGCGTTTTGAATTGTTGTACGAGATAAGTCTGTTTCTTTCGCAGCTTTTGTTCTGTTAATGTAGAGATAGGTGTTTAAAATCTCTAAGAAAGCTGGAGCATCGTTTTCTTCTAGGCTCTTAAGCAATGCCTCTGCAACTTTTTCATGACGTTTGAAAAACTCGCTAGGGTCATGATCTCGTAATTGAGGGTTTTTTTTACTTTTTATAATGGGCATATCGTCGAAACAAGTTTTCCGCTTTTTTAAGATCTTTTTTTTGGTCATTTTTCTTTCCTCCCAGTAGCACCACGATGGCAGCTATTTCTTCCCTGTAATAATAGACCCGCCAGCCATTCTTCCATCTGAGCTCGAAAAGAGGGTAGCTGGAACCTTCTAGTGCTTTAAAGTCACCAAAATGATGATATTCTTGAATTCTATACAGCCGGGCTTCGATTTGAGCTTGTTCTTTCGAGTTTAATTCTGAAAGCCACTCTTCGAATTCCGGGGTCTTTCTTACCTTTATCACATGAAACATTATATTTAGCGCCCAATATAATGTACACCAGTTTTATGTGGTGGGGGAATTTAGGGGAAATGGTGACAAAAAATCGCCACTTTTGACAAGAGATGCCAATTGACTAACCTATACAAGTCACTAATAGAGCGGTTGTTAAGTCTTGCCCATAATTGTCATTTGCTGAATTATGAAGACTGTTAATCCATTGGTCGCAAGTTCGAATCTTACATTCGGAGTTTTTTCCATTTCTCGTGCCCTCGCTCTAAGAATTAACCACTTGGTCTTCAAAATCAATTGGGTGCAAAATTCTGTGGTTTTCGAATTGCTTTTCGTAGTAACATTGTGGATACGGAGGTAAGGAGGGGTGATTATGCTAAAACGGTTGATTAAGCATGGCAATAGCCGTGCAATAGTAGTAGATAAAGCTATTTTAGAAGCCGCAGGAATTCCAGAAAATGCTCTTTTTCAAATTTCAGTGAACCCTAGTGGTGGATTGGTTATCCAATCTGTCCTAGATATTAAAGTTGATGAGTTTCGTGAAAAATTCAAAGAGCTAAATAAACGGCATAAAAAACTTATGCAGAATTTGGCGGATTTGTGATTCATTACATTACTTATCAATATGTTATTGAAGTTCATGATAGTTTGATTGATGAATACGGCGGGCGAAAAGGGATTCTAAACGAAGGACTTTTGAGATCTGCTTTAGAAATGCCAAAAGCACGTTTCGATGGAAAGGATTTACATCGTACAATTTTTGATAAAACTGCGGCGTATCTGTTTCATCTTATTCAAAATCACCCATTTGTAGACGGAAATAAACGTACAGCTTCAATGGTAGCAATGATTTTCTTCGCTTCGAATTGTAAAAAAGAGTTTACCATTTTTGATGCCAAGTATCAAGAAATCATTCTAGGGGTAGCTCAAGGGGTTGTAACAAAAAAAGAAATAGCTAAATTTTTTTGCAATTCGCAACACGAAAAATAAAAGCTATTGAGGTAGTTGCAAAACTCCGATTTGGGGCCAAATCCGCGCTTTTTGGGCAGGATCCGGATTCTGTGCAAATCGCCTACTCTGAGCCGAGTATGACAATTTGCGCAGAAACCGGCCCTGCCCAAAATTCATCCGACCATTCTACGATATATCGTATTTTAGGTAGCCATGCGTACATGCTATGAGGTCTTTCTTTCGCTAATATAAGCAAATACTAGCCCCATAAAAGCCCCTGCAATAACATCATGGACCCAATGAGCGCGCAAGACTACCCGACTGAGGCCAACGGTCGCAGCAACCAGTCCAGCGAGTGTGAAGGGAATGGCCTTAAAGTCATAGCGGAAAACTAAAAATGCCGCTCCTAAGAACGCGGCTGCCGTGTGTCCTGATGGGAACGAGCCCGAGCGACCATTTGGGCGCGCGGAGGAGATAAGACGTTTCATCATCTCTAGAAAAATTTGATTGACGAGAAGGATACGAGCTAGAGAAAAGCATCCCTGTTTATCGTTTTGTCCTAAGGCATATAATCCTGCGTAGGCGGGAACGGCAATTTGCCCGATCCAGCTGCACCAAGCAAGGCGTTTGTGAAGAGATGGAGAAAGTATAGGGAAATCACATCCGAGAAAACGTAGGATAGGGTCTGAAGACATCGATTCACCTTAGTAACAAAGCTTGCCATGGGGGAAATAATACAGAGGAATCAAAAAAAATTCAAGCTACAAAAATATTGTGAAATTTGATATACTGTTTTTTGTAAAGTTTATTTAATCAACTAAAAGGTTTATGGTAACTGCTATTCATGGTTTTCTAAAAACGCATGTTTCCTCGCAAAAGCTTTCTTTGGGTAGCAAAGCTGTAGCTGGGCTTTTGGTGGGTGCGGTTCTGTATAACTCTTTTATTGAAACAACATGGCTGAACCGGGTCGTTATTCTTGTTAAAAAGATTTTTGCAGAGGTTCTTGATTTCGTAAGACAATGCTTCCCAGAAGCTAAAAACCCGTTTCCAGATGGAAAATACGCTGATCCTGCTTTGAATCAAAAAGAAATTGCCCGATTCATTGCATCACAACAGCAAAAATTTGATAGGGCAATCAGGCAATCCAATATGACGGCCCTGATCATAAAATTTCTGAATGATCCCCAAGCCCAGCTGATTAACATTAGAAGAAACACTCACAATCGAGAGGATTGTCCCGAAACTTATTTCATGCATTTGTATGAATGTGCTTGCGAGAGTCAATTCGACCGGTTTTGTAATTCAAGGCGACTTGACATTGAAACCCAATTCCTGAAAAACACACAAGAGCTGTGCCCCAAGGATCAAGAACTTCGGTATCTTGGCATTGGAGTTGGGGGAGGATTGCAAGATTTTATCAATTTAGGAAAGTTAGTTCGAGCAGGTTATACGAGTATTAAAGCTGTGCTTGTCGATTTGGAATTTAAGGTTCCCTCTGAAAAATTCAAAAAGCTTCAGACTCAAATGGGATATTTAGAGATCTTTGCTAAGGAAATGAAGGCTAAATTAGAGATTTCCTACCGCTCTTCCACTTTGGGCATCTGCGAGAAATATCATGTGATTCAGCAGATCGATGTGGTTGATCTTTCTCAGGCAGGTCGATCTCGTGCTTTACTTGAGGAGAATGGAAGGTTTTATCTTGCTTTTAAGACTTATGATCTCTTTTTTAGTAAATTAGAGTTGGTTCACACCAAGTTTTTCCACGAGCTTTGCGATGAAATCACCGAGTTAACCCAAGGAATGGAGGAGGCTGTTCAAAAATTAGAGAGAGAACATCTGAAAATAGCCTTTTTAAGCCCTAAAGTCCATTTGATCCAATGGATCCAAATTCTTCCTATTCTATGCAATCATTCGATCGTAAAGAAAATTTCTCTCACCCTATTTCAGGTAACTGTCGAAAGCATCCCGGAATTGAATCAATTTTTCAGTCTTATCACAGGTAAAGAGGTCGAAACCACTGTTGAGCGGGATGATCCTAGCCACTATTCTTCATCGACTCAGTTTGATATTGTTGCAGATCTTTTTTCCGTCCGTTTTGAGGATCAACTAAAATCGATATTACAAAAATTTAGCCAAGGTTCCCCAAGGCCAATATTATTTTTTGATACTACAACTAAAAATTGTAAGAAAATTTTATGGGAGTGTGTTTGGCAATGGGATCCAGCCTCTGGAATTAGATTTTTTGGAAAATCCTCTGACACCACGCAAAAAAAAGTCACAGCCTTACTGCAGGAATCGACATAGTATTCCGCTTTTTTAAGACAGCTTCTTAGAGAGTGTTAAGAAAAGGAGAAAAACATGATGAAAAGAACAGGGTTGCTCAGCTTGTCCATCCTGGCTATGACATTTTTAAATCTCTTTGCAGATCCTATACATTCATACCAAGAACTCACCTCTGCAATGCGAGAGGGAGACCGTTTTGTGATTCTAGTAGATTTGCAACAGTGCACGGGCAAGGCTGGGATGCCAATGGGATATTTAGCCCCAAAAGCGATGATGCTGGTCCCTGCAAAAGAGACAATTCCAGAACGTGTGCTAACCTCGGACCTACATTTCACTGACCATTCAGGCAAGCCAACCTATGAGTATGTCAAGTACACTTTCAATGTCGATAATACCGTTGTAATCCAAACGACTTTTTATGATCCTCAAGATTTTAAGGCCATAGGCTCAGCTCATACGATGAACTGCAGTCTGGGTAGAGGAGTGAAAATCTATTCAAACAACGATTAAGACAGCTTCTAAAAAGCTGCTCGCTATCAAACCAAGTAATTGATATATTTTCCCCCTATGAGAAAGATTATTCTTTCATTACTCGTTTGGTTTTCTTTGGTTGCTGAGCCTATGAATCTTGCCGAATTAATCGATATGGGGCTCCAAAACAATCCGGAGACAACAAAAGCATGGGCCAATACAAAACGTGCTCAAGCACAGCTGGGACTTGCTCAAAGCGAGTATTATCCGACGGTCGGAGTACAAGGTAAGCTTACCCACGGACGGGATGTAAAGTTTGTCAATGGTCCTGAGGTCATTTTCACCAACTATGGGGCCGATCTTGTGCTTTCTTATTTATTATTTGACTTTGGAGAGCGGAAAGCAGAAGTGCAGGCCATGCGAAGCGCATTAAAAGCATCAAGATGGTCTGAAGACTTTTTGATGCAAAAAATTATTTATAAAATCTCTGCTAGTTACTATGAGTACTTAAGTGCTCAAGAACTCATTCGAACCAAAGAAATGACTCTTAAAGATGTCGAGCAAATTCAAGATGCAGCACAGGAACTGTTGCATGCGGGGCTGCGATCTGAAACTGATCAAACATTGAGTAAAGCCGCTGTGGCGCAGCTACAAATAGAATTGGCCGAATGGAGAGCAAAAGCGGCTGTCGCTTATTGCAAGCTTTTAATGGAATTAGGTCTTCCGTTTGAGACTAAGATAGAGATCGATACAGCGCTAAAAGAAAGTGAGGTTATTCTCGAGGGTGTGCAGGATTTAATTGCAAAAGCTGAGGAAAAGCGAGCTGATGTGCTAGCGATGAAAGCAACCTTGAGTGAGCTGCATGAGCGGGTTAAGAAAAGTCGAAGAAGCCAGCGCCCTAAATTAAGAGCTTTGGGTCAAGGGGGTTGGATAGAGTATGTTAAACACAAAGATCGAGGATATAATTATACGGCGGGCTTGGCGCTTGACATCCCTCTTTTCAAAGGATTTGAAAATACCTATCAAAATCGAAAGGCGCTTGCGGATGAAGAAATCACTGCCATTGAATTGAAACAACTCCAAGAAGAAGTTGCGCTTGAGGTCATCACTTATAGCGCAGCTGTTAAAGCATCTCAAGAGGCTCTCCCTTGGAGCGGCCGGTATCTAGAAGAAGCGATAAAGTCGTATGAAGCCGCTTTGGAAAATTACAAGGCAGGGCTGCATAATATCTTCAATCTTCTTCAAACCCAGCAGTCTCTTGCGGATGCACGTATGAAAGAAACAGAGGCAAAAACAAAGTGGCGGGTAGCGCTGGCTCAGCTGGCATTTGCAACGGGGAGTATACAAAAATGAGACGGTTATTGCTGTTATTGATGCTTGCTGCCTGCTCTAAAGAAGACAGTAAGAAAAGCTTTGAAATGCCACCTATTCCTGTACAAACGGCGCAAGTTGAAGTACGCGATTTGCCCTTATATTTTGAATCGATCGGAACGATTAAACCTTTTCAATCCGCCGAAGTAAAATCGCAAGTATCAGGAATGATTACAGGCATTTATTTTACTGAAGGGCAGCTGGTAAAAAAAGGAGCGCTTCTTTACACAATCGATGAGGCCCCTTATGAGATTCGGGTCCGGGAAGCAGAAGCGATGCTCTTGCAGGATAAGGCTCATTTACAAAATGAGCAAAAAAAATTGGAGAGATACAAGAGTCTCTCCAGGCCCGGTTTAATCGCTGCAGTCGAGTGGGATGAATTGCACACAAAAATTGCGCTCCGGGAAGCAATGGTCAAAGTAGATGAAGCAAAACTGTCTGCTGCGCAGCTTGATTTGGAGCGGTGCCGTATCATGGCTCCCATCGACGGACGCGCGGGAAAAACAGCATTGCAAGTAGGAAACATGACGAGTGAAAAACCTCTTGTGAAACTATCACAGATGGATCCCCTTGCTGTTGATTTTGAAATCACTCTGGATGAACGAGAAAAATTGCCTGAAGCGCCTCAACTTGAGATTTACATGATTGGGAAATCTGAATCGCTCGCATCGGGACATGTGACATTTTTAGATCATAGTATCGACCCTAGATCAGGAATGATTGCAGCTCAAGGTTTGTTAAAAGATTTGAAGGCTCCTCTTTGGGCGGATGAGAGAGTACGTGTCAAAGTCTTTTTCGGAAAAAAAATAGGAGCGAGATTGATTCCTCTTCGGGCCATTAAAACAAACCAAACAGGCCCCTACGTTTTCTTGGTCAAAGAGGACCATACAGTCGAGATGCGCTCTTTACAACTAGGCCCTGAAGAAAAAGGATTTGTCGTTGTCGACCTAGATGGAGGCACTGTTGTCACGGAAGGGCATAGTCGGCTTTATCCCGGGTCCAAAGTAGAGGAAAAAGAGTGAATATCTCTGCGCCCTTTATCCGCCGCCCTGTCATGACAACCCTTGTCATAGGCGCAATTCTTTTGCTGGGTTTTCTAGCTTTTAAACGGCTTCCTGTGACAGATCTTCCTAATGTTGAGTACCCTCTCATCAACGTACGGGCGATGTACTCGGGCGCCAGCCCGGAAGTCATGGCCTCTCAAGTAGCGTCGCCTCTTGAGAAAGAGCTCTTGCGCATCAACGGAGTTAAAAATATCTATTCGCAAAGCAGCCGCGGGATGTCGTGGATCACAGTCGTCTTCAAGCTCGACCGCGATATTAATGAAGCTGTTCAAGATGTTCAAGTTGCACTGAGGCGCGCTGACGCTACTCTTCCGCCGGATATGGACGAGAGGCCCCTCTATTTTAAGGCAAATGCTCATGGCGAAAGTATTATTTATTTGATCCTCTCCTCCGATACCGCCTCTTTAGCAGAACTCTACGACATTGCACACCAGCGAATTGAACAGCGGATTGCGCGTATTGACGGTGTTGGCAAAGTTGAAGTGCACGGCTCTCCCTACGCCATAAGAATACATTTGAATCCAGAAAATCTCGCGGCGCGAGGGCTCACATTTGAAGAGGTGACGCGAGCCATCACTCAGGCCACAGGAAGCGCTCCCCTTGGAAGCCTCGATACGGAAGGGCGCAAGTTCACGCTCGAAATTCCGAGCCAAATGAATAATGCAGCCGATTTCCAAAATCTTGCAATAACCCCGCAGATCCGTTTAAAAGAGATTGCCACTGCTCGTGATGGGCTGGAAAAAGAGGAGATTTTTCACTATCTTACCCCGGAGAAGAATTCCCCCGCTGTGATTCTAGGGATCCAAAAGCAAAACACGGCTAATGCCGTACGTATTTCACAAGATCTGCAAAAAATGCTTCCCGAGATTCAGGCGGAACTCCCGCCTTCGATACATCTCCTCCACTGGTTTGACAAAACGAACTGGATTAAAGAAGCCATTGAAGATGTTGAATGGTCTCTTATCTTCTCATTCGCGCTTGTCGTAGGCGTGGTTTTCTTTAGCTTACGCAGAGCGCGTGAAACGATGATCGCTGCTACCGCGCTTCCGCTCTCTGTAATCGGGACTTTCATTGTCATGCAGCTGCTCAATTTTAATTTGGACATTCTCTCTCTTCTAGCCCTCACCCTTTCCATGGGGTTTGTGATCGACGATGCGATTGTTGTTCTCGAAAATATCGTTCGCCACCAGGAAAAAGGGGTTCATAGACTTGAGGCATCGCTTGTTGGCTCAAAGCAAATTAGTTTTACCGTTTTATCGATGACGCTATCGCTAGTCGCTGTCTTTATTCCTCTTCTCTTCATGCAAGATGTCACTGGACGTCTTTTTCGAGAATTCAGCATTACTCTGGCTGTTGCCATTCTAATCTCAGGTTTTGTTTCTCTCTTTTTAACGCCGATGCTCTGTAGTCGATTTTTATCCCCGCATATCGAGATTAAAGAACGTAAAAGCTTTCTGCTCACAATCTATAAACCTGCCCTCAACTGGTGTTTAAATCATAAGAAAATAACTCTTGCCTTGAGCATCATGACGGTAGGGCTTACCGTCTTCTTCTTTCGTTTCCTCCCTATTACCTTATTCCCAGAAGAAGATCGAGGGACCCTCTGGAGCTTTGTGCAGATGCCTAGCGGCATGTCCAAATCTCAATCCGATGTCTACCAACAGCAACTCAATGCAATTATTCAAAAAAATCAAGCCGTTGAAAGCTTCATTGCGCTGAATTTCAAAGATTTTCAGATCTATTTTATCCACCTACTCGAAGCTTCCCACCGTCCTCCGCAGGCTGTTGTGATTAGCGAGCTGCAAAACCAATTAAATGCCGTTCCTGGAACCACCGCTTTTTTACGGGGAATGCAACTGATTTCTGCTGATGGAGGTAGTGGATTTTCAAGAAATAGTTATTCTTTTACCCTCAAAGGTCCCGATCTTGATCAGGTTCGCTTGGGTGGCGAAGCTCTTAAGAAAAGACTTTTAGCTCACCCAATGTTTATAAATCCTGACTTAAGCCTTAAAGCCGATGATCCCAAGCTGCAAGTCAGAGTCTTTGAAGATCAGGCCCAAAAACTTGGACTTACGCGCCAAACAATCCAAACGCTCCTTCAAAATGCCTACAGTGGAACAAGTGTTGGAAAAATCGACAAAGGATCTGAACAATACAAGGTGTTTGTTGAACTCGACTCTGAATTTCAAAAAAGCACTTCAGCATTGGCTAAGCTCTATCTTAAAACACCAGAAGGTGCATCGGTTCCTCTCAAAGCTGTCGCCTCTTGGAAAGAGGGAGTCGGTCTTCAAACGGTTGAACATCTTAATGCTCTCCCTTCAACAGCGGTATTTTTTGATATCGCAAAAGATGTGAAATCTCAAGATGCCTTCGCAGAGCTCAAAAAAATCGCAGCCGAAACTCTTCCCCCCTCCGTCACCGGTCAGTTTGAAGGAGTCGCCGATATCATGGACAACACCTCAAAAGATACCCTTTGGCTCCTCATTCTTGCTGTTGCAGCCATGTATATTGTCCTCGGTGTTCTCTACGAAAGCTTTATCCACCCTTTCACCATCCTCTCAGCGCTCCCATTTGCCTGTCTTGGAGGAGTTCTCACACTACTGATCTTCCGCGAGCCTCTCTCCCTATACAGCATGGTCGGCTTTCTCCTGCTTATCGGAATTGTCAAGAAAAATGGAATCATGATGATCGACTATGCTCTTGAATTACAGAAAAATGAAGCCTCCTCTCCGCTTGAGGCCATACGAGAAGCTTGTATTGTTCGATTTCGCCCTATCATGATGACAACCATTGCCGCAGTGATGGGCGCTCTTCCGATTGCAATAGGTATCGGAGCGGGAGCCGAAACGCGCCGAGGTCTTGGACTCGTTATTGCAGGCGGTCTTTTATTCTCACAATTTCTAACCCTATTTTTAACACCCATCCTCTATCTTTATTTAGAAAAAGCACGATCTAAGAGGGTGGGAGAAAGATAAAAAATGATAAATCAAGGTCAAATCCTACTCTACCAAACTGAAGATGGCCGCCAGCGGATTGAGGTGCGGCTTGAACAAGATACGGTTTGGCTATCACAGATGCTTATGGCTGAACTTTTCCAAACGACTGTCGCAAACATAAATCTCCATATTAGAAATATTTACGAAGAAAAAGAAGTCTCGACAGAGGGAACTATTAAGCAATACTTAATAGTTCGGCAAGAAGGATCGAGAAAGGTCCAAAGGCCTGTAATCTACTATAATTTGGATACGATCCTTGCAGTTGGCTTTCGCGTTCGATCACATAGAGGAGTCCAGTTTCGCCAATGGGCAAGCCAGTTGCTCAAAGAATATATCGTTAAAGGGTTCACTCTAGATGATGAGCGCTTGAGTAATCCTGGCGGGCTTGCTTACTTTGATGAACTTTTGGACCGTATTCGAGCGATTCGAGCATCGGAGAAGCATTTCTATCAAAAAATACGGGATATCTACACACTGAGCGCCGACTACGATCCTCAACATTCCATGACCCAGGAATTTTTTAAGACCGTGCAAAATAAGCTTCTCTATGCGGTGACTGGCTTGACAGCTGCGGAGATCATTCATAAGAGGGTAAATGTTGCTCAGCCTAACCTGGGACTGATGACCTGGGATGGAGCGCGTCGAGGAAAAAAATTGACAAAACGAGACGTAGAGATCGCCAAAAACTACCTAAATCATGATGAAATCAAAAATTTAGAGCAGCTGGTGAGCCAATACTTGGATTTTGCCGAGCGACAAGCCCACCATCGAAAAGTCATGTATATGGCTGATTGGAAAACTAAGCTCGATGCTTTTCTCCAGCTCAATGATGAGAAAATTCTGACTCATGCAGGTTCAATTTCTGCGGAGCTTGCCAAAGAACTGGCTTTAGCTGAATATGAGAAATTCGAAGAATATCATAGAAAGGAAGAAAGGGTTCAAAGCGCAGCAGAACTCCATGAAACTATCCAGAAAGTAATTACGAATCGAGAAGCATCCGAAGCCTGAGTTTACGACTTATCTTGCCCATCAACGGCCCACGTCTTCCCTTGAATAGCTGTTTGCAGTTCTCTCTTCACCGTTTGAAGGGTTGTGAGCAGTTCTTGAGCCGATTCAAAAAAGTCAGCGATAGGAAGGGGCTTATTAAAACCTTTCACTGCTTCTTTGGTGAGGGCATTTTGGTTGTCTGGTAGATTTTTAACACCGTTATATCGCTCCAAAAGAATTTCGAGCTTCTCTTGGGTTTCAATGAGGTTTTGAATTGCAAGGCGGTGTTTCTGGAGGTAGTCTTCAAGAGACAAGGGAGTTTCTGTTTCTGCTAACGAAGCAAGGCATTCCCTGCCCTTTGCAATGGCTTTGTCTAGAGCTTGATAGATAGCTTCCACATCAGTTTTTTCATCAGAAATCAGTTTGCCAATGGGCTTCCTATTGTGAACGGCGTTTATGAGTTTTCTTTTATCAGCAGAGAGTATTCCGGATGGAATTTTTCCCTTGATCCATTCATCTTTCACTTGTGTTTGGTCCTCAAGAATCGCAAGTTGCAATAATAAAGGCTCGACAAGATTCTCTTGTATACTGGGACTTTTCAGAAACTCTTTCCACAGAGTGTGAATATGTCCTGAGATTGCGCCTAAGTCTTTAACAAATTGACCAAAGTCGGTTTTAGCAATGCGATCTTTTCTCTCTTGTTTGGCTATAGAAATGACAGAATCAGAAGCTGCTTCTTGCTGAGCTGAAGTTGGAGTTGTCGTTGCGTTTCCAGAGACCTCGGCAATGAGTTGTAAAATGGCGTCATCATCGACGCCTACAAGATCGTCATTGGAGTCGTCTAAGCTGGGTTCTTCGGAATTACCATCGAGGATGCTTGCAATATCGTCATCATCTAAGTTGGTTCTCTTCAGCGCATCAAGCTCTTCTTCTGCCCGTGCTAATTTGCGACTAATGTCTTCAATTGTTTTCATGGCGTCTTCTAAAAGGGGCACTTGAATCTTTTCTACGTTATCTAAAGTTTTTTGGAGCTCTTTATTTTTAAGCTCAAGGCTCTGCTGAGATGCCTTTGCAGAATTTATAAGACTTTCTCTTTCAGCCTCAAAATGCTGTGTAGAGGCCTTTGCAACATCTAATGCAACTTGGACTTCCTTTAGAGTGTCTTCAAAATCCTCATTTTGAGTTTCAAGCTGTAGTGCAAGGTCTTGTTTTTCGCTCTCAAGCCGCTCGGCAGAAGAGGTTGCAGCGCTGAGCTCAGCTTGTACTTGTTCAAGGGCTTCTTCAGTCAATTGTTGTTGAGAGAGAAGATTTTTGTTTTCCTCGGTGAGAGATCTGTTCTTTGTTTCCATTTCTGCAAGGGCGTCCGATACTGTTTCAACATGCTTGCTTGCAGATCTGAGGTTGTCATCTTGTTCTTGAAGCGCTCGCATAAGAGCTGCTTTTTTAACCTCAAGCTGTTCGATAGAAGAGGTGGTAGCACTTAACTGAGCTTGGACTTCTTCAAGTTTTTTTTCGGTCGATTTATTCTGAGAGAGAAGAGATCTGTTCTTTGTTTCCATATCTGCAAGGTTGCCCGATACTGTTTTAGCATGATCTTGTAGACGTTCAACATCTTCTTTTGATCGGCGCAGTTGAGTTTGCAATTGCTCGTTTTTAAGGTTGAGTTGGGTGAACTCTCTATCGAACTTATCACGGGTTTCCTGATCAAAGTTTTTCCACTCTCCCAAGGCTTTTCTGAATTCGGCTGTTGTTGCCTTATGAAGATCTATTTCTTTTTTCAATTCAGTGTGATAGTGGTTTGTGAGTTCTTGCTCGGTCTGAACTCTTTGATTTAAGGTCTCGACTTGTCGAGAGAGGTTATTTTGATTCTGCTCACTGGCCTGGAGTTGCTGCTGTAAATGTTCATTTTCGCTCTGAGTTTTTTGGAGAGCCTCTCGTAGCTCGGCAATATAGTGGTCTTGGCCTGAAAGCTCTTGATCTAATTGAGTTTGGCGCTTTTCATAACCTTTTTGGAGCTTTTCTAATTCATCGATCTTCTCCTGGAGAGAAGCGACCTTTTCTGCAGATTGCTGCTCTAGAGAATGGGTTGCTTCTTCCAGCTCTTTTTCTAAAGATGATCTTTCTGCCTCTATTGCTTGGCTTTTTTGGAATAATTGGTCAATTTCCTGCCGGAGCGCTTGTTGTTCTTGCTGCTGTTTCTCTAGTTCTTGTTGTTGTGCAGTCGTTTGTTGAGTTGCTTTGTCGAGCTGGACCTGTAATGCTTGCTGCTCGGCTAAAGTCCTTTGATGAGCCTCTTGGAGTTGATTTAGCTGGTCGGTGATTTGGTCATTCTCTTGTCTTAGAGCTGCAATGGTTCTTTGGTTGTCATCAGCTTGCTCAGTCAGATCTTGAATCTCTCTGTCTTTCAAACGTACAAGAGATTCTTGTCTTTCCAATTGACGCTGAAGCTCAAGATTTTGTTGTTGGAAGGCTTCCTTAGCTTTACGATCTGCTTGATCGAGTAATCGAAATGTAAGATCGGCAAGCAATCGAGATTGGCGGTCTAAGATTTTAAGGGCTTCAGAAAGGGCCTGCTCCTGGCCGCCTGCTGGTGAATCATGGAAGTGGCCTACTGCCGTTGGGATAGGAGAAGGATCTTTGTTAGGCGGGGGGGCGCCCCAGGCTCCACGGACTTTTTCAAGGGTTTTGCGAAGGTGGAATGAAATTTGAGGCGATTGTCCAAGGTTAGTCTTTCCCCCACGGCTCTCGAAAAGTGTCCAGACGCCTTTCTTCCGCTGTAAAGTGGCGAAATGCTCTTGTTCGCCATTGTTCCAAAGCTCTAGGACCATTTGGTTATTGTGGATTGTCAGAGCGTATTCGTCCGTTCCTCGATACTTAAAGTCTTGTGTAACAATGAGATGGACAAGATCGGAGATATCATAGGACCCGTGAAGATTAAGGTGGTCTAAAGACTCAATAGACTGGAAGGAGGTTCGACCATAGGGGTCGTAACCGCAATTGGTAATTATTGGTAGCATTTTTTAACTATTTTATTAAAATTATATTACTAATTTTAATCAAAAAACAATTAAAAGTAAATTATTTATGTTAAATTATAAGTCTTTGATAGAAAGGCTGTTATGAAATCCTAACAAATCGATCAGACCAGGGTATGAGCTAAAACTTTGTAGGTTAAAGAAAGGGCGGACGTTTGATGAGCGAGTTCAAGGAGGAAACGGATTGAATAGGCTGTCAGTGCCACGCCTCCCATTGCACATAGCCTCCAGTCCCACAGGCGGAGATTGGTTTTTTGCTCACTCGCTGGTTTAGCTCGATACTGTGCCACTTTATAAACGCCTATAATGGTGAGTAAAGATCCTGCAGCAAAGAAGATGACGCTGCCTCTCAGAGCGTTTGCTGTGTTATTCATGATCTCGCTAATATCGAGCAGTGACTTAGCAAAGGGTTTAAGATCATCACTGAGTTGAGACAACCGGTTTGCAAAAGAAGACTGAGTTTTTTGGATGAGTTCGTAGAGGTCAAAATTTAAAAGAACGGCTTTTAAATTGTCTGCGTGGAGAATGAGGCCGTTTGCCGATAAGTTAAAAACATTTTGAATGGTAGGTGGAAGAGGGGTTTGTAGAGGTAGGTTTTCGGGGGGTAGGTTGGAAAGTTCTCTTGCAATTGCTGTGATTAGCTCAGCTCCTCGGCTGAACTCTACACTTAAAGTAGTCATTTTTATTTCTCCAAAGTTTAGAAAAAATTATAAACGGCTATAGTACTTTTTCACAAGATCTAAAAATAAGTTGAAAGGGGGTCGACATCGATGAGAAGGCGGATTTTGCGAGAAGGGGGTAGGTTTTTTAAAAGGTCGGTGACTGGGCGAGTCGATTCCCCCTTGATCAAACACTGGAAGCGGAATTGATTTTTGATCTTGGCGTAGCCGCAGGGGATCAAGGGTTCGAGCTCAAAGGTGTGGGGGAGCCTTTGAATGAGCTGGGCTCTGATGTGCTCAGCATATTGTTGGACGGTCTCTGGGTTTTCTCCTGAAAAGACGAGTTTTACTAGGTGGCAAAAAGGGGGAAATCGAAAGGTCTCCCGGACTTTGATCTCTTCTTGATAGAAGGCAGGGTAGTCGAGCTTGGTGGCATGTTCAAACAGTGGATGGTGAGGAAGAAGGGTTTGTAAAATGACCTCTCCTTTTAAATGGCTTCGTCCTGCCCGGCCTGAGACCTGGGTTATGAGCTGGAAGAGATTTTCTGTTGCCCGAAAGTCGGGGATATGAAGCGCGAGATCGGGATTTAAAATACCGACGAGGGTGACGGAGGGGAAGTGAAGTCCTTTTGCGATCATTTGGGTTCCAATTAAGACGTCGGCTTTGCCAGCACGAAACTGCTTGAAGAGGCGGTCATGGCTTCCTTTATGGCGGGTGGTATCGGCATCGAGCCTTAAGGTTCGAATCGAGGGAAAGATGGCGTGCAGGGATCGCTCGACATGTTCGGTTCCAGCTCCTTTAAATTTAAACGTTCCTTGCTCTTGGCAGGAGGGGCATTTGGAGAGGGGGTGGGTTTTATAGTGGCAGAGGTGGCATGAGAGGATGTTCTCCCCCTTATGAAAGGTCAGTGTGATAGAGCAGGAGGGGCAGCGGATCATCTCTCCGCATGCCTCGCAGATAGCAGATGTGTGAAACCCTCGTCGATTGAGAAAGAGAAGGGTTTGTTCTCCAAGCTCTAACCGTTTCTTAATTCCATCCAGGAGTTTTTCTGAAAATAGAGTAGCGCCGCGGGCTTTTCCATATTCGAGTTTCATGTTCACAGTATGAACCGTGGGTAAAGTCGCTTGGTCTGCTCTTTGCGAAAGGGGATTGAGATGGTATTTTTGATTTTGAGTATTGAAATAACTTTCAAGGCTCGGGGTTGCGCTTCCTAAAATGACAGTGGACTGAGTGAGCTTTCCTCGCATGATGGCGGCATTACGCCCCTGATAACAGGGCATTTCATCAGATTGTTTGTAAGCTCCATCATGCTCTTCGTCAACGACGATGAGACCTAGATTTTTTAAGGGGCTGAAAAGAGCAGAACGGGGGCCGACTACAAGGGAAATTTCTCCTTCCCGAATTTTATACCAGCTGTCGCGCCGCTCTCCTGCGCTGAGCCGATGGTGGAGAATAGCAACCTTCTCTTGAAATCGGCTTCTAAGCCTTTCGACTGTTTGGGAGGTGAGAGCAATTTCAGGGACGAGGAAAAGGGCTGATTTCCCTTGAGAGAGAGCAGCATCAATGGCTTGAAGGTAGACTTCTGTTTTCCCGCTTCCTGTAATGCCAAACAGAAGATGGGTTTGGAATGTCCCGCTTTGAAGGGAGGTTAAAATCGATGTGAGTGCTGCTTGCTGCTCCCCGCTGAGCTGTTTAGGTTTTGTCGGAAAAAAATCGTGCTCGGCAAGAGGAGTACGGTCAATAGTGAGAGGAGTGAGTGCAATGACCCCTTGTTTTTCAAGAGAACTTAGAGGGGCTCTAGACGCCTCTGCTCTTTCGAGGAGCTCTGTCAAAAGGATTCCTTTGGGTGATTGGAGAAGCGTCTCTAGAAGTTTCCGTTGAGGCCCACTTTTCTGCAGACAGAGCTCTACAAGCTGAGGTTTTGAGAGCAGGGACTTTACAAAGAGCTGCTGCTTTTCTTCCATTCCTTGCCGAACAGGAGGGGGAAGCATCTGTTTGAGGACTTTGAAAAAGGGAGCGCAATAATAGCTGGCGATCCAAAGGGCAAGTTTAAGAAGGTCGGTGGGGATTGAAGCTAGTGGTGGAAGCACCTCGGAGATAACGGATGTTCGAGAGACTTCAGAGCTCTCTTTGATGGAGAGAACTGTTCCAAAACAGGGGCGGCCTCGCACCGTTACCTTAACCCGCATTCCAGGCTCCACTTTCCCCAAATTCTCAGGAGGGATCTCATAATCCAGCGGTTTAGGAACGGCTACGTCAACGACGATAGCTGCATATTTAGGGTGTTCCATAATTTCCGTTTGCGTTCGGGATCTTTGAGATAAAAGAGGCTGGATTCGAGGAAAAGAAGGGGATGATTTCCTAAATACGACTGCATTGTCGATCCATTTTGATGGTAGTGCGTCGTAAGGGATGTTGTCTTCCAGGAGGACCATGGAGAGGAGATCACTTGTTTTAGAGCCTTGCTGCTCAAAAGTAGATTCCATCCCTGCTCTTTTTCAAAGAGGGATCCTTCGATGAGCTGAGCTGGCATCAGAAGGTTGTTAATCGCTTGTGTCAATTGACGTAAAAATTCGAGGCCAGGGCCGATTTCTCCAAAAGCGATGACAACGACAGGCGATGTGAGGTAGGTCTCCTCCCAAAGGCGAGACCTCTTTTGGGCCGCTGTATCATCAGGGATTGTTTTTCGAAGGGGTAGGTCTGGTAGGACTTTTTCAACCCACAAGTGCATTCCGGGGTCTATACTTGAGCCCATTTTTTCTATTTTTTTGGGGGGGGCTTCTTTGATTTCTGGCTGCACAGGAGGGCGGGGCGGAGCTGACGGGCCCTTAAGGTGAATTGGAAGGTGAATCGGTTTCTTCTCGCTAGAGGGAGTTGTAAAACTTTTTTTGGAGGCAAAATAAGCGCATTCTTCAGCTGTCGCAAAGACAGAGGAAGTTGTTCTTGCCATCTCCTGAAGAAATACTAAAGTGTCTTGGATGAGTGTGTCCATCGTGTGAAGTGGTATCCTCGCTGCCGAAACCGGACAGCAATCCTTTCTTTGAGAAGATTGAGTCCTTCGGGACATATTTTATCCAGAATCGGTTTTACGGCGAGCTCATTTTGATGCCGGATCAGAAAAAGAAGAAGATTTTCATTGGACTCACAAGCAAGAATAAAAGGTTCTAAGAGGAGGACAACTTCACGGGCAGGGCGATGAAGATTTTGAAAGAGAGATGGGATATGGGAGGCGAGGGCAGGAAAGGCAATCGGCATGAGAGAGAGGTGTTCACGGACTTTTGGGGCAGACGGGCTTTTGAAAGCCCAGTCAAAAGGGGTGTGTAAAGGAGCGGGACCCTCGGTGAGTCCATGAGGGTTTTTAACGAGCTCTTTTAGGATCAGGAGAAGAATTAAAGAGGGATTGTTGTTGTCTGCAACAGTTGTGGAAGAAAAAGGGGAGTAAAAGTAAACTTGTCCGCCCAACATTTAATTTGAAAATACTCTTAGATCCGATTTTCAAACAACCCGGAAACATAAGCCTCTTGGTCAAAGGGGATTAAGTCGTCTGCTCTTTCACCAATCCCGATCCATTGAATGGGAACTGCAAGTTCTTTGTAGATCGGCAGGGCAATTCCTCCTTTGGCGCTTCCGTCGAGTTTAGTCAAAATAATCCCTGTTAAAGGAGTGAATTGATGGAAAATTCTAGCTTGCTCGACTCCATTTTGTCCTGTCATTGCATCCACCACAAAAAGGATTTCGTGAGGAGCGCCGGGAACGACTTTTGATGAAACACGTCGAATTTTTTCAAGCTGTTGCATAAGATCTGTTTTATTTTGCAGACGGCCTGCCGTATCAATGAGAACCGTATCGAAACCCCGACTTACCGCAGCGGTGAGAGTATCAAAGACAACACTCGAAGGGTCACTGCTAGGCTGTGCTTTGACAATATCGATTCCAAGTTTTTGAGCCCAGAGAGCGAGCTGGTCGATAGCCCCTGCTCGAAACGTATCGGCAGCGCCCATCAAAACCTTTTTTCCTTGCTGCTTGTAGAGTTTAGCTAGTTTTGCAATCGATGTCGTTTTTCCACTGCCGTTAACTCCGACAATTAAGATCACCTGAGGATGGCCTTGAGAGGGGAAAGCTCTAGGAGAAGCTAAAAAAATTTCTTTTGCCCGCAGCTTCATACAAGCCAAAATCTCATCAGGAGTAGCTTTCGGATGCCGTTTTAAGAATTTTTTAACCTCTTCGATAAGATCATGTGTGGCAGCAGAGCCGATATCGGCTTCATAGAGGATTTGCTCAAGTTTTTCATACGCTTCATCTGTGAGAGGAGAGGTAAAAAGAGCGCGCAAGCGAGATCCTAAATAAGACCCTGTTTTGCTCAGCGCAGATTTGATTTTTTTGAAGAAACCTAACATGGAGAATAAGTATAATGGATTCGTGAAAAATTTAAAACTAACGATTGCCTATGAAGGGACAAATTATCTCGGCTGGCAGAAGACAAAGATAGGGCCTAGTGTTGAAGAAGAGCTTGAAAAGGCGGCTTCTCAAATTGTGCAGCACCCTATTCAGTTTCAAGCAGCGAGCCGGACCGACGCAGGAGTCCATGCGGAGGGACAGGTGGTTAATTTTCTTTCTAAGACGCCCCTTTCCTTAAGCCGTCTTCAAAAAAGCATGAATGGACTTCTTCCGAAAGATATTCAGGTGCTTCACATGGAAGAGATGCCCCTCTCTTTTCATCCCACCCTCGATGCGAAAGGAAAAGAGTATCAATATCATGTCTGTTTAGGAGCTGCTCAGCTTCCATTCGACAGGAAATTTTCATGGCATTTTTTAAAACCGGTCGATGTTGAGAAGATGAGGAAGGCGGCTTGTTATTTCATTGGAGAACACGACTTTTCAGCGCTGACAAGTGATCCTCAAGAAGATAATAGGCGAGAGATTTTTCACATCGAAGTTGAAGAACTTGGGGAGAATCGATTAAAGATTCGCGTGTCAGGAAACCGTTTTCTTTATAAGATGGTACGTGTGATTGTAGGAACTCTTCTTTATGTCGGATGTGGAATGTTAGAGATCAAAGAGATTCCTCGCCACCGAAAGGACGCCGGAATGACAGCTCCGGCGCATGGATTAACCTTAAAAAAAGTGTTTTATGATTGAGCGCAACGACCCATGTTGGTGCAGTAGTGGTTTGAAGTGGAAGAAATGTCACTACCCTGTCCAGCCTTACCATGACTTTAAAGAGCTAGTACAGGACTACAAAAAACGGTATGGGATTTTTCTTAAAACAGAGACGCAGATCCAAGGGATTAGGCGAGCTTGCCGTCTTGCAGCCACGATTTTACAAAAAACGTGCCAGCAAGCGCGTGAAGGGGTGACCACCAACGAGCTCAATGACTTTGCAGAAAAGCTGCACCGAGAAGCGGGGGCTAAGGCAGCCTCTTTAGGTTACGGAGATCCCCCTTTTCCTAAAAGCATTTGCACCTCTCTTAACGAAGTCATCTGCCATGGCATTCCTGATGACCGCCCTTTGCAAAGGGGAGATATCCTCAACGTCGATGTAGCGTGTGTTTTGGATGGATATTACGGCGACTGCAGCGCGATGGTTGTGATTGAGCCTATAGATGAAGACAAAAGGCGTGTCGTCGACGTTTCAAAAGAGTGCCTACGCCGCTCCATCGAGATCCTAAAACCAGGAGTGCTCATTTCAGAGGTTGGGCGTATGATTGAAGAGTATGCCAGGGCTCACAACTGCTCTGTCGTTAACCAATTTGTAGGGCATGGGGTGGGACTTCAATTTCATGAACCTCCGCAAGTGCCGCACCATTTCAATCAGCTTTCCATCCCATTTGCCGAAGGAATGACATTTACAATTGAGCCGATGATCAATGCGGGAGTCCGCTCAGGAGAAATCGATCCCATCGACAGGTGGACCGTCCGTACTTCCGACGGCAAGCCCAGCGCTCAATGGGAGCACACCATTCTGATCACACGAGAAGGGCATGAGGTTTTAACGCTAGCTTAGGGAGCCGTTTACAAAGCCCCGACTGCGTCGGGGCTTTGTAAACGGCTCACTCGCTTATTCTTTTTTAGCTCGAAATCCTTCATCGCTGCCTATGAATGTAGCGATGAAAATATGAGTAATGAGCGCCACCACCGCTGCCATCTCGTATACTTGCACAATGTTTTTATAAGAGGCGTTAACCGTCCATCGAACAGTAACAGCTCCAAAAAGTGTTAGAGTGTGAGCGCAAACCTTCCCATACGTGTTTGTTTTATCCCAAAAATTAACATAGTTATTGAGCGCTCTAAACGCGAGTTGAATTGGATTACACATGGTAATGTACTACCGTTATCTTGTTTGTTTTAGAAAGAGTCATTTCAAGCTGCATTTGATCAAAATATTTTTTTGAGCGATCAAGCTGCTCTTTTTCTTGCTCTATATTTTGTGCCTGGCGCTCTTCTATTTTTACAACTTTATCTTTGAGTCTTAAGATTCTATGGGTGTTGATTTGAGAACACAAATTTTCTGTTAATTCTCTTTTTTCCTCTCGGTATGAAGCGAATCTATAAAACCCATAGACGAATCCAGCAACTAAAAAAGATATGGCTGCCGCTTTTACAGCATCTTTTCCTGCGCTCTCTAAACGTTGAACTTCACGCTTGTCATAAAGAATGCGATCTTTTTCCGCATCCTCTGCTTTCCAGTAAATCTCCGGTCTAAATGGGTCTGGCTTGTTCAGCTTTACATCAGCGCCGTACGTGACTGTGCTAATGCCGCTACTAATACCAAGGCCTGCGTAAATACTTTTAAGGAAAATGTCTTTATAGCTGTTATGTTCTGCAAGGTCTTGAAGTTCCTTGTCAAAGCGGTTCTTTTCTTCAATTAAAGTCTTCTGCTCTTCCTCATCCATTTTGGATAGAAGCTTGCACAGCTGCTGTCCCTGTAAGAGAGGAATTGAAGAGGCGAGCATGTAATGTTGAACAGTTGATAGAGACATGAAAAACCTTCCTGCTAAGGAGAAATTTTATGGAGCAAGAGTTTTTTTAGCAAGTATATAAATTACTCATCTACCCCACTAGCAGAGGGAAGATCGGGCAAGGGAACGGGCACGGCAACGTTCACGAAAGAGGTCCTTGAGCTATTTTTGTGAACATCGAGACGAAGCATATCAGTAATTTACGCCCTTGCTTATATTGCGCTGAATAGTTACAGTCCCTTTTAAGATTTGTCTTTGATCTGATACTCGAAGCTAAACAAGTCGGGCTCGGTTTGTGCGAGATAGAATTCACTCAGCTTTCGCTCTTTTTGAATGAGGAGTTGGGCGGCAGATTGACCCTCTTGCCGGAGCTTTTCAATCTCTTGCTGGTGAACTTCCACGAGCTTTTGATAGGATAAGCATCTTTCTTCAGATCGAATCGATTTCTTTTGAAGCTTTTGAATCTCTCGATTGAGTCCATCGATCGTTTGAGAAGCCAAGGCTTCGGCCTCCTCAAGGCGCATCTGCCACTGGAGTTTTTCGTCCTGCTTCTCTGCTGTTTCAACGGGCTTTTCTGGCTTCAGGAGAATTAAAAAGATCGGCGTGGCAAATGTTGCTCCTGCTACCACCGATCCCCAGTGGGCAGCATCTCTTTGGATCACAATCCAAAGCAAGCTTAAGGCCATCAAAACCGCTCCAATCCATTTCAACATGCAGAGAGCCTCCCCAAAATAGTGCCCATTGCCAGAAATCCCATTTCGAGCTGGTGCAGCCCAAAGTGTTCATTGGGTGCATGAATATCGTCTGAGTCCAGCCCTACACCGATCATCGCCACTTCACCTCCGACGGCTGCAGCCAGATCGGAGACAAGAGGAACAGAGGCTCCGCAGAGGATTTTTCGACAAGGTTTTCCATAAACTTCAGCATAGGCATCAGCGCATAGCTCTGCAAGAGTTGTCTTTGGAGAAGTCCGTACAGGTTTTCCGCCATGGTCATGCGTGATTTCAAGTTCAAGTCCTTTAGGGGCCTCTTGTTTTAAGAATCGGGTCATACAATCGGCAATCTTAAGAGGGTCTTGGTGAGGGACAAGGCGGCATGAGATTTTTGCAATCGATTGAGAGGGAATCACTGTCTTAAATCCTGCCCCCGTATACCCGCCTGAGATTCCATTAATTTCAAGCGTTGGACGAATGGTATTTGATTCCCATAGAGAAAAAACCCCTTCTCCTTGAAAAGCTCGCATCCCAAATTGTTTTTGAAGATAAGCGAGGTCTAGCTCCTGATAAATATCTTGGAGTTCTTCTTTGGAGGGGGTCTGAGTATCATCATAAAAACCTGGAACCGTCACTTTTCCATTGGCATCCCAGAGCTTAGCAAGCAGTTGGATGAGGGCTCGATTCGGATTTAAAGCAATGCCTCCATGAATGCCGGAATGCAGATCAATCTTTGAATTTCGACATTTGACTTCAAGAGCGACAATGCCTCGAAGTCCAATCGTAATCGCAGGAGTGGATGCTTCAGGCAGCCCCATGTCGACAATCAATAGGTAATCGGCTTTGAGCGCTTCTTTTTTTTCTTGCACCATTTGAAAGGCGCCCACGCTTCCGCATTCTTCCTCACCCTCGATAAAGAGTTTGATGTTCAGATGGGATTGTTTGCAAAGCTCAAAAAATGCCTGCAGTGCAGCCAGCGTATTAAAACATTGCCCTTTATTGTCTGAAGCTCCTCGAGCATAGACAAAGTCTCCTCGAACCTGAGGTTCAAAAGGAGGAGAAATCCATTTTTCAATGGGATCGATGGGTTGAACATCGTAATGGTGATAAATAAGAACAGTGGGATAGGAAGGATTGACGATATGGGTTGCAAACACAACAGGATGTTTTCGGGTCTTCCAAAGATCGACTTTAAAGCCGATTTTTTTCAATCGATCTCCCACCCATTCCGCTGTTTTTCGAACATCGGAGGCATAGGCAGGATCGGTACTGACAGATGGAAGTTTTAAAAATTCCAGGTAATCAGCGAGCAGTTTTGCTTGGTGTGTCTGATACCAGACGCGCAATTCTTTTAAGGTTGGTTTCACAAGACCTCGTTGATAATGGAGGAGGCGCTTTCAACCAAATAGGCGGCGAGGGTGGGATCTTCTCCATAACCTCCGTAGGTCATTTCGACCTCTATTTGACCATCCTTCGGTTCTCCGCAGGTGATGAGAACGTAACATTGATTATCTTCAGAAAGCTTTTGAAAAATGTTGGAGCTTCGATCATGTCTTGCCCATGAAAATCGATTTGCACTCTTCACCATGAAAACCTCTTGTTGCGAAGGCCTGTTAAATTAAATTTAGAAAACTTAAACGTCAAAAAATTAAATTCAAAAAGAATACATCTCATAATTCAATTTAATCTGCAATCTCTCCTTAAGATTAAAATTAAAAATTAACAATCCCTTGACTGTTAAACGTTATAAGGGTTATCCTCGACCCAAAATAAGAGGTTCGAAGATGGGATATCTCAAGAGGATTTTTCTCTTTCTTGCTATTAACGCGCTCGTCATTTTGACGATTTCTGTTATTTTAAACCTTTTCCATGTGCAGCCTTTTTTGCAAGCGCATGGGGTGAGCTATAAAGATCTCTTAGTCTTTTGTCTGATTTGGGGGTTTGGAGGGGCTTTTATTTCGCTCTCGCTTTCACGTCTTATGGCTAAATGGATGATGGGGGTTCGCATCATTGATCCAAATACCAGCGATCCTGAGCTCAAAGCGCTTGTTCAAACAGTTTACGGTCTTGCCAAGAGCGCCCATCTTTCAGTGATGCCTCAAGTCGGTATTTACGAATCTGCTGAAATCAACGCCTTTGCAACAGGCCCTTCACGCCGCCGCTCTCTTGTTGCCGTCTCCCGAGGTCTTCTGAATCGAATGTCTCAGCAAGAGCTTGAAGGTGTACTAGGGCATGAGATCTCCCACATTGCTAATGGCGATATGGTCACAATGACTCTCATTCAAGGAGTCATCAACGCCTTTGTGATGTTCCTTGCACGCGCGCTCGCCCTTGCTTTATCCGGGTTTGGCAATCAAAACAGCCGTCAAAGGTCGTCTTATATGACGTATGCTATTTTAGTCTTTGTTTTTGAGGTTGTTTTTATGGTTTTAGGAATGCTTGTGATTACAGCCTATTCTCGGCAGCGCGAATTTCGGGCGGACCGCGGAGGAGCTCAGCTTGCTGGCCGGGATAAAATGATTGCTGCCTTAGAAGCTCTTCAACGCACAAAGCAGATTCATGACTCCAAAGCAGAGCAGCCTTCGTTTCAATCGATGAAAATCTCCAACCCTACCCGCCGTGGCATCATGCGATTTTTTGTCACGCATCCCCCTCTTGAGGTCAGAATTGAGAGATTGAAGCAGGTCGGATAAGTCCTGATCTGCAGCAACCACAATTCTTCATCTTAGGACAAAGTGCAAGAATCTTTGGTTCCCTTTGGAAAATTCTCTCGCAACCAATTTGCGACTTCATTTTGACGATATCTCGTGGCTACCATGAAGGGGGGTTCTTTATTCACCCTTACAAAAGGTTGGTGAGGGTCTTGAGAGCAGAGCCACTGAGCCATCGGCAGATGGCCTCCTGCAGCAGCAGCATGAAGAGGAGTCCAGCCGTCCTGCCTAAACTTCCCCAGGAGAGAAGGATCTTGGGAGCAGAGCCACTGAGCCATCGGCACATGGCCTTCTTGAGCAGCAGAATGAAGAGGAGTTGCGCCGTCCTGCTTAAACTTCCCCAGGAGAGAAGGGTCTTGAGAGCAGAGCCACTGGGCCATCGGCACATGGCCTTCTTGAGCAGCAGCATGAAGAGGGGTCACGCCGTCCTGCCTAAACTTCCCAAGGAGCGAAGGATCTTGAGAGCAGAGCCACTGGGCCATCGGCACATGGCCTTCTTGAGCAGCAGAATGAAGAGGAGTCTGGCCGTCCTGCATAAACTTCCCGAGGAGCGAAGGGTCTTGGGAGCAGAGCCACTGGGCCATCGGCACATGGCCTTCTTGAGCAGCAGAATGAAGAGGGGTCACGCCGTCCTGCCTAAACTTCCCCAGGAGAGAAGGGTCTTGAGAGCAGAGCCACTGAGCCATCGGCAGATGGCCTTTTAGAGCAGCAACATGAAGAGGAGTAAAGCCGTCCTGCCTAAACTTCCCAAGGAGCGAAGGATCTTGAGAGCAGAGCCACTGGGCCATCGGCACATGGCCTTCTTGAGCAGCAGAATGAAGAGGAGTCTGGCCGTCCTGCATAAACTTCCCGAGGAGAGAAGGGTCTTGGGAGCAGAGCCACTGCGCCATCGGCACATGGCCTTCTTGAGCAGCAGAATGAAGAGGAGTCCAGCCGCCCTGCCTAAACTTCCCGAGGAGAGAGGGGTCTTGGGAGCAGAGCCACTGAGCCATCGGCACATGGCCTTCTTGAGCAGCAGAATGAAGAGGAGTCTGGCCGTCCTGCATAAACTTCCCGAGGAGAGAAGGGTCTTGGGAGCAGAGCCACTGCGCCATCGGCACATGGCCTTCTTGAGCAGCAGAATGAAGAGGAGTCCAGCCGCCCTGCCTAAACTTCCCGAGGAGAGAGGGGTCTTGGGAGCAGAGCCACTGCGCCATCGGCACATGGCCTTTTTGAGCAGCAGCATAAAGAGGAGTCCAGCCGTCCTGCATAAACTTCCCCAGGAGAGAAGGGTCTTGGGAGCAGAGCCACTGCGCCATCGGCACATGGCCTTTTAAAGCAGCAACATGAAGAGGAGTCCAGCCGTCCTGCCTAAACTTCCCCAGGAGAGAAGGGTCTTGGGAGCAGAGCCACTGCGCCATCGGCACATGGCCTTTTTGAGCAGCAGCATGAAGAGGAGTCCAGCCGTCCTGCCTAAACTTCCCCAGGAGAGAAGGGTCTTGGGAGCAGAGCCACTGCGCCATCGGCACATGGCCTTTTAAAGCAGCAGAATGAAGAGGAGTCCAGCCGTCCTGCATAAACTTCCCGAGGAGAGAAGGGTCTTGGGAGCAGAGCCACTGAGCCATCGGCACATGGCCTTCTTGAGCAGCAGCATGAAGAGGGGTCACGCCGTCCTGCTTAAACTTCCCCAGGAGAGAAGGGTCTTGAGAGCAGAGCCACTGGGCCATCGGCACATGGCCTTTTAAAGCAGCAGAATGAAGAGGAGTAAAGCCGTCCTGCTTAAACTTCCCCAGGAGAGAAGGGTCTTGAGAGCAGAGCCACTGCGCCATCGGCAGATGGCCTCCTGCAGCAGCAGCATGAAGAGGAGTCCAGCCGTCCTGCCTAAACTTCCCCAGGAGAGAAGGATCTTGGGAGCAGAGCCACTGAGCCATCGGCACATGGCCTTCTTGAGCAGCAGAATGAAGAGGAGTCCAGCCGCCCTGCCTAAACTTCCCGAGGAGAGAGGGGTCTTGGGAGCAGAGCCACTGCGCCATCGGTACATGGCCTTCTTGAGCAGCAGCATGAAGAGGAGTCCAGCCGTCCTGCTTAAACTTCCCCAGGAGAGAAGGGTCTTGGGAGCAGAGCCACTGAGCCATCGGCACATGGCCTTTTAGAGCAGCAGCATGAAGAGGAGTCCAGCCGTCCTGCTTAAACTTCCCCAGGAGAGAAGGATCTTGAGAGCAGAGCCACTGCGCCATCGGCACATGGCCTTCTTGAGCAGCAGCATGAAGAGGGGTCACGCCGTCCTGCCTAAACTTCCCCAGGAGAGAAGGGTCTTGGGAGCAGAGCCACTGCGCCATCGGCACATGGCCTTTTTGAGCAGCAGCATAAAGAGGAGTCCAGCCGTCCTGCATAAACTTCCCCAGGAGAGAAGGGTCTTGGGAGCAGAGCCACTGCGCCATCGGCACATGGCCTTTTTGAGCAGCAGCATGAAGAGGAGTCCAGCCGTCCTGCTTAAACTTCCCCAGGAGAGAAGGGTCTTGGGAGCAGAGCCACTGCGCCATCGGCACATGGCCTTTTAAAGCAGCAGAATGAAGAGGAGTCCAGCCGTCCTGCCTAAACTTCCCCAGGAGAGAAGGGTCTTGGGAGCAGAGCCACTGCGCCATCGGCACATGGCCTTTTAAAGCAGCAGCATGAAGAGGAGTCAAGCCGTCCTGCATAAACTTCCCGAGGAGAGAAGGGTCTTGGGAGCAGAGCCACTGCGCCATCGGCACATGGCCTTCTTCAGCAGCAGCATGAAGAGGAGTCCAGCCGTCCTTGCTAAACTTCCCCAGGAGAGAAGGGTCTTTTTCATGAAGCCACTTTGCTAATTCAAGATTTCCTACAAAACATGTCCAAAAAAAGGGAAAGAACCCGCGTTTATCTGCCTGGAGCATGAGACTTGGGTTTTTGGCATAAAGGTATTTCAGCGCATGGGTTTGTTTATAAAAATCAGTATCCTCAACAAGTGCCCTTAAAGCAGGAATATTTTGAGCTAAGTAGCGATCAAAAGGAGGCAGCTCTTCCAAACCATCTGTACATTCATTCAGGCACCGGAAACTGAGCTTGAGTGTTTCTTCGGGTTGCTGTCGAAGAGGAGGCTCATAAAGGGCTTCGAAGAAAAAGGGGATCGTCTTTGGATTAGACTGAAACAAGATCCCGCATAAAAAAGTTAAGGTGAGGTGATAGGCAGGATTCTCTCGATATTTTAGAATAAATTCTTTTTGCTGCTCAGGAAGCTGCCTTGCGATGGTGTGAGCAATGAGAAATTCTTGAAAGCTGAGATGGAGAAACGCGTAGGAGGAACCTTCCGCTGATTCTTTGAGAAGCCCTGTCGTTAGAAGGTCCTCTCTTGTGTAGGGTGTGTCTTTCAAAGCTGCTTCGATCGTTTGTCTGGGGATCAGAAGCTCATGGGTGAGAAGCCCTTGGTGGGCAATTTTCCCAAGGAGCAAGAGAATTTCTTGTGGGTCAGAAAGCTTAAGTTTTTTTGCGTTCCAATGGAGCAGCTGGTCGGTCATCTGCTTGTAGAGGCCTGTTAAGTGAGAGGCAAAGCCCTCTTTCTTTTGTTCCCAAAGAGAGCAGAGCATCTGGAGCTGGAGGGGAATATGGGCGAGTTCAAAAAGGCTTTTATTTCCTCGGAGCATTTGCAGGAAAGGACGAGGATCTTTTTTTGTCTTGCCGCGAGAGAAAAAAAGAGCGGCATAGGTTTCAATTTGATCGTCTGAAAATCCAATGTTTTCAACCCGTAGATCGAGGTAAGGATGGAGGGGCTCTGTTGTTCCAGGACGGGAGGTTAAAAGGATGTTGAGATCTTTTTCGTGAAGGAGCTTAGCAACCACTTCTTTGAGGTGAGGCGCTGTTTCATCATACCCATCGAGGAGGATTAAGCTTCTTTGTCGATTTTGCTGGATCAGGCTCAAAATTTGTTTGATCTCTACTTCACCTTTAAAAATCAATTGAGAGAGCGCTTCTGCAAGAAAGAGGTCGAGGTTATCTGTAGGCAACTCTTTTGAGTTTAGCTCTCTTAAAGGGAGCCAGTAAATGACGTCAAATAGATCATTCCAAAGTCGTCCTGAGGCCCAGTCGTGAGCAATCTTTTGGCAGAGGGTGCTCTTGCCGATGCCTGCGCGTCCGATAAGTAGGGTCTTTGCAGGTTTTTTTCCTTGAATGGGGTCAAAGAGCTCTTCTAATTTTAAGAAGCGTGCTCCAGAGCCCAGATGAATCCAGCTGTCGATGGAAGAGTCTGTCTCAAACTGGTCTGGGCGAGTGCGAGTCTGGAGGCTGCCAAAAGGGGAATCTGTCTCTTCTTCTTTTTCTTCTTTGACAATACGGAGGTTTGTAAAAAGCTCTCGAATTGGAAACCGTTCATCGGCCATCGGAAGCGTCAGCTCGCCCCATTTGTCGATATAATGGACGCGGATAAGCAGATCAGGATGGGATTCTTTAAATCGCCTTAGGTCATTCAAATAGATCCCCTGCTGCTGTTTCATCCACGTTTGCATCTGGGTTCCTAGGACTTCAGTGACTCCTTCAGGGATGAGCTCTGTTTCGCTCCTGTTAAAAGCTCCTTCGCGATAAAAGAGAAAGTGGAGAATCTCTTTTAAATGAAGGTAGCGGGTGCAGTTAAAAAGGGTTGCTAAGAACTCTTCTTGCTGGGAAGGAGTGAGCGCTGTCCAATGGATGAGAGTTTCTTGGTTTTGAGTGGAGGTTTGAAGATCTCGCAGGTCGTTTAGGTGCCGGTCAGGGTGTCCGAGATTTTGCTGAGTATTGATGACCCAATTCATCGAGACCCTTTCTTCAGGATCTTTGATAAATTTAAATGCCTCTCCAGGGTCTATTTTGACAGCTTGAGCTGCTTGAATTCCTTGAACATCCTCAACCCAAATAAAGCCGGCGTTTCCTCCTGTTCCTCCTAAGACGTCTGGATCTGCAACCCATCGACCTACGCCGATTAAACTCATCGTTCCTTTCAAAGGAACGGATTTGCCTTCAGGGGTGAGAAGGGTTTCGGGGGGACGGTGGTACTTTTTGATGTACGCCATAAAAGCGATGGGATGACCTTCATCGCTGGTTTGGGCTTTTTCAAAGTCGTGATACCCTTCCATATAACGAGCCATGATTCTCAAAGAGTCTTGGATGCCTTGGCTGACCCATGCCACTGCAAGTCCATGGGTGAGGGTAAATTGATCCATGATGGGTTGTTTAGATAAGCGGGTTTTAGGGACGAGAAAAAAACCTCGGCCGAGTTCTTGATAGAGATCGTAGGCGAGTTTTTCTCGGATGGTGTCGGAGTTGATTTCTTTCTTGGTACGAGTTCGAACGGTGGCTAGGTCATTACGGAAAAAGCCCGTCGGCAGGCCGACTTTTCCGATCCATTTATGCTGGGATTTCTCAAAGATGGTTCCAAGGGCTGTTCCACCGACTTTTTCTGCTACCGCTGCGAAGTGAAGCTCTCGACTGTTTTTCCCTGTATAGATACAGAAGATTTGGGGTTGGTAGGTTTTGATGCCCAAGATGGTGATGGGCTCTAGGTTCACAAAAAAGGATTTGGGGGTGATCGCCATACTCAATTTCCTCCTAATTCAATTGGGCCTGCACTGAAATAAGAAAATTTTGATCTAAGGATAGAAAAGAGTCAACAAAGAATTTGCAGTGAAAATTAAACTTGGGCTAAAATGACTCCTTCCAAATTAAAAAGGAGACTGACAATGGCAACTCTTTCAAACCTGCTTAGCGTGGTGACAAGTGCAGCGACAATAGGACTGACATACTTTAATTTAAGAAGACTCTATGGAAAATGGAGTCAATTGCAAGACGATCCGCAGGCTTCAACTGCGGAAAAAACACAGGTGATTGTTGACTCTGCGATGAATGCCACCGCGCTTGTCGGCAATGTCGCCTCTTTGGTGAGCATAGGCTATGAAATCGGCTATCAGGCTCGCAAAGCAGAAATGGATCAAATCCAAAAAGAGTGGATTGCTGAGTGTAAAGAAACGTCAAGGAATGGAGTGTACTGCGATCATAATTGGGGTGGAGCTCAAAAGGCCTATTTAGGAATTGAAAAAAATCTGCTCAATTATCAGCGGGCAAATTTCGTGTTGACATGTTCAAATACCGTTTTATTAGCTTCACAGGTTGGAACCCATCTCATGAATCATGGGGTTAATGAAGAACGCATCGTTTTAACCAAGATCCTATTACGCGGAGGTTCTGTGGTTTATGCGAGTCATCTACGAGCAAATTGCGGTCGGAGCATTGAAACGGATAAAAAGAACAATCTCTCTGTGCAGCTTATTAATTTGACAATGACCGGAGTCGATTTAAAGGATGAATATGATCTGTTCTTAAAAGAGCTGGAACACGTCCCCATGACCATCGATCGTAAGGTGTATACTCCATATCAGCTACCTGCTTCTCCTAATGATGAAAGCTTAAAATATTCTTTAATTCCTGATGGGTTTCATGATGAAAGGTTTTTTGAGCGTAATATTTGCAGATTTTCACAAGCGCCGATTGCTCAGCCTCTTTTTGTCATCGTCGATAAAAATTTCCCTCGTATATATGAGAAACAGCAGTTAGTGAAATACATGTTTATGAGAAAAGAAGAGGGACGACCCTATCGAATTCCTGAAACAAATCAGATTTTTACTGAAAATCAAGTTTATGAATGCCTCGCTTTAACAGTGCAATTTAAGGATGTATTAATCCAACTGCAGCAAGAGCAATTGGAAAGATTGAGTGCCCAATTGCAAGCTGTGAGAGTATGAGTATGACCATTGACAGCCTCCGCAATCCATTCATTGGTTATTTGGTTGCAAAGGGGATTCAAATCACGATGGAAGAGTTATTCCCTCCATTAAGAGAGCCCGAACGATGGGAAATGAAACATGGCCGGACTTATGTCCCAGGCCTGGCTCGTCCGCCTTACGGTGTTAAACTGCCCAGTCGCTATGAATCTTGCCCGGGGCTTTATTGCGAGAAGCGAAAAAAAATCCGCCTATGGTATGATCTGACTTTTAAGTGGAAGACTAGATCGGAGTTTTACGTCATTCTTGGAAGCACGTTTCCTATTTCGACATTTTTAATTATTTATCATCGGCAAGACCCAGCTTTTTTAAAAGATCCTTTAATCATGAAGATGCTCTTTTATACCATAATAACGTTAGGCATCCACATGCTTCAACGGGGGGCTTATCTTCTAACGAAAAGTTGTATCTGTCCTTTTCTGCCGGTCGTCATTCAAAATATTGTCAACAGAGTTCTAAAAGTTGTAGAGCCTGCAAAAGTCATTTTTGAAGGGGAGCTGGAAAAAAGCGATGGAGAGCCGGTTATTGATTTCTACATTGAACCTGAAGGCGAGCTTAGCTTTGGATACCATTGGGAAGACAGAACGCGGCATCCTGATTGGGAACCCGCATGGTAATTTTTTGATTACCACAGAATCGATGAAAATCTCCAACCCTACTCGCCGGGGCATCATGCGATTTTTTGTGACGCATCCCCCTCTTGAGGTCAGAATTGAGAAGCTGAAACAGCTCGGATAACACTCCTCGTTTGTAGTATACCTCAATTCTATTCTTAGGACAAAGAGCAGGAGCCTTGACTGCCTTCTGGAAAATGCTCTCGCAGCCAATTTGCTATTTCAAAGCGATCGTTTTTCGTGGCTGTCATGAAGGGAGTTTCTCTTGACCAACTTAACCTTGCAAGAGGTTGATGAGGGTCCTGAGAGCAGAGCCACTGAGCCATCAGCAGATGGCCTCCTGCAGCAGCAGAATGAAGAGGAGTCTGGCCGTTCTGCCTAAACTTCCCCAGGAGAGAAGGATCTTGAGAGCAGAGCCACTGAGCCATCGGCACATGGCCTTCTGCAGCAGCAGAATGAAGAGGAGTCCAGCCGTCCTTACTAAACTTCCCAAGGAGAGAAGGATCTTGGGAGCAGAGCCACTGAGCCATCGGCACATGGCCTCCATAAGCAGCAGAATGAAGAGGGGTCCCGCCGTCCTGCATAAACTTCCCGAGGAGAGAGGGGTCTTGAGAGCAGAGCCACTGAGCCATCGGCACATGGCCTCCTTCAGCAGCAGCAGAATGAAGAGGAGTCCAGCCGTCCTTACTAAACTTCCCAAGGAGAGAAGGATCTTGGGAGCAGAGCCACTGAGCCATCGGCACATGGCCTCCATAAGCAGCAGAATGAAGAGGGGTCCCGCCGTCCTGCATAAACTTCCCGAGGAGAGAGGGGTCTTGAGAGCAGAGCCACTGAGCCATCGGCACATGGCCTCCTTCAGCAGCAGCATGAAGAGGAGTCCAGCCGTCCTGCATAAACTTCCCCAGGAGAGAAGGATCTTGAGAGCAGAGCCACTGCGCCATCGGCACATGGCCTTTTTCAGCAGCAACATGAAGAGGAGTCACGCCGTCCTGCCTAAACTTCCCGAGGAGAGAAGGATCTTGAGAGCAGAGCCACTGCGCCATCGGCACATGGCCTTCTAGAGCAGCAGAATGAAGAGGAGTCCAGCCGTCCTTATTAAACTTCCCCAGGAGAGAAGGGTCTTTTTCATGAAGCCACTTTGCTAATTCAAGATTTCCTACAAAACATGTCCAAAAAAAGGGAAAGAACCCGCGTTTATCTGCCTGGAGCATGAGGCTTGGGTTTTTGGTATAAAGATATTTCAGCGCATGGGTTTGTTTGTAAAAATCAGTATCTTCAACAAGGATCTCTAAAGCAGGAATGTTTTGAGCTAAGTAGCGATTGAAGGGCGGTAGCTCTTCTAACCCATCTGTGCATTCATTTAGGCACCGGAAACTAAGCTTGAGTATTTCTTTGGGTCGTTGTCGAAGAGGAGGCTCATAAAGGGCTTCAAAGAAAAAGGGGATCGACTTCGGATTAGATTGAAACAAGATTCCGCATAAAAAGGTTAAGGTGAGGTGATAGGAAGGGTTATTCCGGTATTTTAGAATAAACTTTTTTTGCTGCTCAGGAGATTGGCTTGCGATGGTATGAGCAATGAGATATTCTTGGAAGCTGAGATGGAGAAACGCATAGGAGGAACCTTCCGCTGATTCTTTGAGAAGACCTGTCGCTAGAAGGTCTTCTTTTGTGTAGGGTGTGCCTTTCAAAGCTGCTTCGATCATTTGTTTGGGGATCAGAAGCTCATGGGTGAGAAGCAGGGCCTTCTGATGAAAAAGTTTTGACAGATTACCTCACAAATATCTTGCCTAAAATTCCTCTGAGATATTTCGGCTCATAAGTGCAACATTTTCGAGCAGTAGAGAATCCTCGGTCGGGGTCTATTGCTTTGATTATATTCATAGAAAGACGCCTAAAAAAAGCCATGTTTTCAGCTATGAACCCAGCTTTTGCTTGAGCATCGTCTTCCTTGAAGATTACATCCAAGACCCAATGCAAAGGATTTTCAATTGACCAATGACCTCGGGTCCATCCTGCAAATTCCTTTGCGGTGCCTTTTCGGCTTGAGAAGTAATATCGGATTTCGGAAGTCTTTTTACTATTTATCTCCCTTTCAGAGACTACTTCAACGATGGCCTTTAAGGCAGGCCAGGTTGCCGTTTGCGGCAACCAGTCCAATACTGTACATACGCATATCGATCGTTGTTCGATTCTACCGTGACCTTTTTCTGGAGAAGGAAGATACCTTTCCACTTCGACTTCTTCATATTCGGCTTCTCGAGCCTGATCGAAAAAATTCTGTGCTTCAGCATGGAAATTCCCCTGGTTTCCCTTGAGTCCAATCAGATAATCAGCTCCATGATTTAAAAACTTTTGTGCACTTGCAACATGAGCAAAAAGGGCATCTGTCGAGATCAGGGCGCCATTTACATCTACGTCTTTCAACAAAGCATCAATTACTCTTGGCTCTGACGACTTATCTGGCACTTTTTCCTGGGCCAGTACAAGCCTTTGTTCGGCTGCAAATAACTCGACAAGGTGAACGAGACTGTCTGTCGTAGAGACCCCCTTCAGACGTTTGCCGTCGATGACAAGTAGTTGGTCTTGTAATTGCTGAGGAATGTTCGCAAACCACTTTTTTAGCAATTGCTTAAAAACCCCTGGGGATAACCTTGCAAGAAGCCACCAGAGTGTATCATAGGAGGGCGCTGGGAAAGTCCGATTGACTGACTTGTTGATCCATTCAATATTGAGCTCGGCATAGACGGCAAGATCGGCCACAGTATCAGCTCCACTGAGATATCCGCTAAGAATGACCAACATCAAAAACCAAAACGGGTATTGGATCTTGGAAAGCTGCCTTGGGTCATCCGTATCTGGGAAAGCTCCTTGGACGGAGCCTGCAAATTGTTCTATATCAATGTCTTGTTTTAGTTCAGAAAATCGTGGGTCTCTGGTTTTTCGACTGGGCATATTCACTCTCCTATATCGGAGAGATGAAAACAAAAGACTTTGATTTATAGCCAAGAAAATTTTACGCGACTGTCAAAACTTTTTCATCAGAAGGCCCTGGGTGAGAAGCCCTTGATGGGCAATCTTTCCTAAGAGCAGAAGAATCTCTTGTGGGTCAGAAAGCTTAAATTTCTTTGCATTCCAACGGAGCAGCTGGTCGGTCATCTGCTTGTAGAGGCCTGTTAAATGAGAGGCAAATCCTTCTTTCTTTTGTTCCCAAAGAGAGCAGAGCATCTGAAGCTGGAGAGGAATATGAGCGAGCTCAAAAAGGCTTTTATTTGCTCGAAGCATTTGCAGGAAAGGACGCGGGTCTTTTTTTGCCTTGCTACGAGAGAAAAAATGGGTGGCATAAGTTTCAATTTGATCGTCTGAAAATCCAATGTTTTCAACCCGTAGATCGAGGTAAGGATGAAGAGTCTCTGTTGTTCCAGGACGGGAGGTTAAGAGGATTTTGAGATCTTTTTCCTGAAGGAGCTTAGCAACCACATCTTTAAGGTGAGGCGCTGTTTCATCATGCCCGTCGAGGAGGATTAAGCTTCTTTGTCGATTTTGCTGGATGAAGTCCAAAATTTGTTTAATCTCTACTTCACCTTTAAAAATCAATTGAGAAAGGGCCTCTGCAAGAAAGAGATCAAGGTTATCTGTAGACAACTCTTTTGCATTTAACTCTCTTAAAGGGAGCCAGTAAATGACGTCAAATTGATCGTTCCAAAGCCGTCCGGAGGCCCAATCGTGGGCAATCTTTTGACAGAGAGTGCTCTTGCCGATGCCTGCGCGTCCGATGAGTAAGAGCTTTGCAGGTTTTTTCCCTTGAATGGGGTCAAAGAGCTCTTCCAATTTTAAGAAGCGTGTTCCAGAGCCAAGATGGATCCAGCTGTCGATGGAAGAGTCTGTTTCAAGCTGATCAGAACGAGCTTGGACTTCGAAGGTTCCAAGAGGAGAATCCATTTCCTCTTCTTTTTCTTCTTTCACAATGCGGAGGTTTGTAAAAAGCTCTCGAATGGGAAACCGTTCATCGGCCATTGGAAGCGTCAGCTCACCCCATTTGTCGATGTAATGAACGCGGATGAGCTGATCAGGATGGGATTCTTTAAATTGTCTTAGGTCATCTAAATAGATCCCTTGCTGCTGTTTCATCCATGCTTGCATCTGGGTTTCTAGGGTCTCAGCAATTACTTCAGGAATGAGCTCTGTTTCGCTCCGGTTAAAAGCTCCTTCGCGATAAAAGAGAAAGTGAAGAACCTCTTTTGAATGAAGATAGCGGATGCAATTAAAGAGGGTTGCTAAGAACTCTTCTTGCTGGGAAGGAGTGAGCGCTGTCCAATGGATGAGGGTTTCTTGGTTTTGAGTGGAGGTTTGAAGGTCTCGTAGATCGTTTAGGTGCCGGTCAGGGTGTCCAAGATTTTGCTGAGTATTGATGACCCAATTCATCGAGACCCTTTCTTCAGGGTCTTTGATAAATTTAAACGACTCTCCTGGGTCTATTTTGACAGCTTGAGCCGCTTGAATTCCTTGAGCATCCTCAGCCCAAATAAAGCCGGCGTTTCCTCCGGTTCCTCCTAAGACGTCTGCATCTGCAAGACATCGACCTACGGCGATTAAGCTCATCATTCCCTTCAAAGGAACGGATTTGCCTTCAGGGGTGAGAAGGGTTTCAGGGGGACGGTGGTACTTTTTGATGTACGCCATAAAAGCGATGGGATGACCTTCATCGCTGGTTTGGGCTTTTGCAAAGTCGTGATACCCTTCCATATAACGAGCCATGATTCTCAAAGAGTCTTGGATGCCTTGGCTGATCCATGCAACTGCAAGCCCATGGGTAAGGGTAAATTGATCCATGATGGACTGTTTAGATAAGCGGGTTTTAGGGACAAGAAAAAGACCTCGGCCGAGTTCTTGATAGAGATCGTAGGCGAGTTTTTCGCTGATGGTGTTGGAGTTGATTTCTTTCTTGGTGCGACTTCGAACGGTGGCTGGGTCATTGCGGAAAAAGCCGGTTGGCATGCCTACTTTTCCGATCCATTTATGCTGGGATTTTTCAAAAATAGTTCCAAGGGCTGTTCCACCGACCTTTTCTGCTACAGCCACGAAATGAAGCTCTCGATCATTTTTTCCTGTATAGATGCGGAAGATTTGTGGTTGGTAGGTTTTGATGCCCAAGATGGTGATGGGCTCTAGGTTCACAAAAAAGGGTTTAGGGGTGATCGCCATACTCAATTTCCTCCTAATTCAATTGGTCTTGCACTGAAATAAGAAAATTTTGATCTAAGGTTAGAAAAGAGTCAACAAAGAATTTGCAGTAAAAATTAAACTTGGACTAAAATCATTCTTTCCAAATTAAAAAGGAGGCTGACAATGGCAACTCTTTCAAATGGAAAAATTGAGTGCCCAATTGCAAGCTGTGAGAGTATGAGTATGACCATTGACAGCCTCCGCAACCCATTTATCGGTTATTTGGTTGCAAAGGGGATTCAAATCACGATGGAAGAGTTGTTCCCTCCATTAAGAAAATACGAACGATGGGAAATGAAACATGGCCGGACTTATGTCCCAGGCCCGGCTCGTCCGCCCTACGGTGTTAAACTGCCCAGCCGCTATGAATCTTGTCCAGGACTTTATTGCGAAGAACGGAAAAAAATTCGCCTATGGTATGACCTGACTTTTAAGTGGAAGACTAGGTCGGAGTTTTACGTCATCCTTGGAAGCACGTTCCCTATTTCGACATTTTTAATTATTTATCATCGGCAAGACCCAGCTTTTTTAAAAGATCCTTTAATCATTAAAATGCTCTTTTATACCACAATAACGTTAGGCATCCACATGCTTCAGCGAGGAGCTTATCTTCTAATGAAAAGTTGTATCTGTCCTTTTCTGCCGGTCGTCATTCAAAATATTGTCAGCAGAATTCTAAAAGTTGTAGAGCCTGCAAAAGTCATTTTTGAAGGAGAGTGGGAAAAAGAGGATGGAGAGCCCGTTATTGATTTTTACATCGAACCTGAAGGCGAGCTTAGCTTTGGATACCATTGGGAAGACAGAACGCGGCATCCTGATTGGGAGCCCGCATGGTAATTTTTTAGATATTTAAATCATTTGAAAATGATTGGAACTCAATATCTATGTTATTAACATAGAGCATGTTGAGTCCTTTCACGCAAGATTTTCTTGCGTGGAGGTGCAATCTCTGCTACAATTGAGTCTAAAAGCATTAAAATCTTGCATAAGGGTGTCATGGTTCATATGAAACTGAAAATTGGCCAAAGCATCAAAAAAGCTAGAGAACTAAGGGGATTAGAGCAAAAAGATCTTGCTGAGGCCATGGGCTTGGCGCGGCAAAGCATTAGCGATATCGAATTAGGAAAGCGTGAACTCAAAGCATTAGAGCTTTATGCAATTGCGCGTATCCTATGTGTAAGTCCTGATAATCTACTTGGACAGGATAACATGCAAATAGAGGAGAACTTATCTGTTCTCTGGCGTCAAAAACCCACCCATAATGAAAAGGCAGCCGTATTGAAATTTGCAGCTAAATGTGAAGATTACTGTTGGATTGAACAATTAGTTTGTGGATCAAACAACCAGACTAAGATCGTAAAAAATTTGCCGAATATACCTCTCAATATAGAACATTTTACCTTTGAAAATGCTTATGGGTTAGCCGAACGTGTCAGAAGTGAGATGTCCTTAGGGGATTTCCCAGCTTCTCAGCTGATCAATGTTCTAGAAGATTTTTATAATGTTAAATTCATTGTTGATGATAAATGCGAAGCTTCTGCAGCTTCTTCTAGGTCTTCCAAGGGGTTATTTACCTTAATCAACGGCAAGAACATTGAACCACGACAACACTTTAGTATTGCTCACGAATTATTTCATTTGCTTACTTGGGATGATGAATTATTGCTCACAGTTAAAAAAGACGATAAGTTACATAGCAAAAATGAACAGCTAGCTGATGCGTTTGCTGCAGGACTTCTCATTCCTCAAGAAAAATTGCGTGCAGAAATTTCAAGGATTTGTGGGAAAAATATTATTACTTCAGTTGACGTTATGGCTTTAGCAGAGCAGTTTCGTGTATCAGGCTTGGCTATGCTTAATCGAATCTATCATTTAAAATTACTACCTAAGAGCCAATTTGAAGAAATGAAAACCCAATTGCCAGGGAGGACTCTTCGTAAAGATGTAATATCACTTGTACATCGATTAAGAAGCAAGTTTGTACAGCTTGTTTATTTAGCTTACGAACGTACCCAAATTTCAAGAGCAAAGGCTGCGAAGCTGCTAGGAGTAGACCTAAGTGACTTATCGGATTTGTTTCTAGAGTATGAGCTACTCGAAATACATGGCTGATATGCGTTCGAAAATTATCATTCCAGATGCGCAAGTGATCATTGATTTACATCGACTCTCCTTATGGAAGCATGTCATCCGGACCTTTGATATTGGAATCACACCAATCATTGTTCAAGAATCGCGTTTTTATAAGGATAGCCAGGAGAAAAAAATACCTATCCTTCTAAAGGATGATATCGAAGCTAAGTCAATACGTGTTATAGAGACGTCCATGGGACAGATAGCACATTTGTATACTTTTTTTCATCCGAACATCCAATCTCCCCTAGACCCTGGCGAATTGGAGGCGATAGCCTTTCTCAAAAGTCAAAAGGTGGATGATCATCTCTTTGTATCAGGTGATGCGCTTGCAATAAAGTACATAGGCGCTCTTGGATTAAGGCATCGTTCAATTTCTTTGCAAAAACTGTTCGAGCTACGTGGTATTAAGGCCAAACTTGAACACAAATACTATGACAGTAGGTTTCAGACAATGCTCGATGAAGGGTTTCGAGACTCTCAATTTTTAATTCGAAAGCCTGCAAAGTGATTCAAATCCTTACCACTTAGTAGTGTACTTTTGATCCAGCAGTCCCAAGATCATCGCATGCTTGAGAGCTATTGAACATCCGAACTCAGGCTCTTGGGGAGGTGTATATGTCATACGAGTTAGAGCTGTAAGCTGATAAAGAGAGCAGCAATTTTCCGGGGATTCAACGAGATTCGTTAAAGGAGTAAATACTTTTTCTGCGAGAAACTTTGCCAGCTGTTTTGAATCTTCTGTTATTTCTAAACCTCTTTTCACAGATACAACTCTACGCGCAATGAAATCTGTACTAACAGCGCCTTCATAGCCTTCTACGGTTACGATGTCATTTACCCACCCGAGTTTAACATTGACATTGTGTGCAAAAACCTCATTGAGGTCAGCAACGGATTTTGCTTTTGTAATAACCTGAGATAAGTCCATTTTTTTCCTCCTTGTTAGAGATGAGACTTCACAATTTAGCACCACGGAAAATTCTTGTAAAATTTCTTAGAGAAAGAATAATATTTTTGTATTCAATGGAGTGAATTATGTCATCAAGGAGTGGATGGGATCTCAGTACAGATGTCATGGGTCGGAAGTGGGGGTGGCCCCAAAGTGCAAGATCATCTATTTCTAAAAAAGAAGGAGAACCCAGTCTTCTCTCACGAGTTCCACCTGAAATCTTAGTTAGAATTTTCGCGGGCTTTAACCGAAATGAATTGATCAGTTTCCCCAATAATTTCCCTATCGTATAAATGACAAGCGACTTTTTGTCCTGACGGATGAGTTTTGAGCTTTGGACACACCAACTTGCAGAGGGGCATTGCATGGGGGCATCGGGGGTGGAAAGCACACCCTGTCGGAGGATGGATGGGACTGGGAGGGTCTCCGTGCAAGATGGAGCGGGGAGGGCGGCCTCTTTCTGAAGGATCGATAGATGGAATGGCTGCGATAAGGGCCTGGGTGTAAGGATGCTTGGGCTGAGAGAAGACGAGGGAAGCAGGACCTTGTTCCACAATCTTGCCAAGATACATCACGGCAACCTGGTCCGCGATATATTTAACCATCCGTAAATCGTGGGAGATGAAAAGATAGGTGAGGCCGAACTTATGTTGGAGCTCTTTGAGAAGATTGACAATTTGGGCTTGTACAGAGACGTCGAGTGCGGCAATTGGTTCATCGCAGACTAAAAAGCGAGGGTTGGAGATGAGGGCCCTTGCAATTCCAATGCGCTGTCTTTGCCCTCCGCTAAATTCATGCGGATATCTGAACCGGTGGTCGGGGTTAAGCCCGACTTGCTGAAAAGCCTCTATGATTCGGCGGGGAGAGATGTCCATTCCATGGATCGTTAAGGGCTCTGAAACGATTCCTTCTGCAGTCATTCGGGGATTTAAGGAAGCGTAAGGATCTTGAAAAATCATCTGCGCTTCTTGCCGCCATTTTTTAAGCTCGCGGGAAGAGAGAGAAAATAGATCGACTTGATTGAAGCGCACAGTTCCAGAGGTGGGTTCGATAAGCCGCAGGAGAAGACGGCCGAGTGTCGACTTCCCACATCCGCTTTCTCCCACAATGGCTACGGTTTCTCCTTCCTTAATCTCGAGTGATACATCGCTGACAGCTGTTAAAAGACCTTTGGATGTCGTGAATTGTTTTGTGAGGTTGCGAATAGAGATCATTTGTTTTTCACCGGTTGCTTCAGCCAGCAGAGGCTCTTATGGCGGACGCCCGTCGTAAAAAGGGGAGGTTCCTCCTCTCTGCACTGAGAATGAACATACGGGCACCGCGGGGCAAAGGCGCACCCTTTAATAGGTGTGGAAAGATCGGGGGGCGATCCTGGGATTGCCGCGAGAGTACGGGAAGCAAAGGTGGGAATGGATTTTAGAAGCTGCTCTGTGTAAGGGTGTGCAGGGGCTGCAAAGAGCTCATCGATGGGAGCGTCTTCGACGATTTGTCCTGCGTACATTACAATCACACGGTCGCAAAAGGAGGCCACAAGGCTTAAGTCATGCGAGACGAGGATGGTAGTTTTGTTTTTTTGCAGGGTGGAGAGTAATTGCATGATTTGCGCTTGAATGGTTGTGTCTAAAGCTGTTGTGGGTTCATCGGCAATTAGAAGGGAGGGCTCTGCTACAAGAGCAAGAGCGATTAAAACCCTTTGGCGAAGTCCTCCGCTGAGCAGGTGAGGATATTGTGTTAGCCGAAGCTCAGGTTCTGCGACACCTACCTGCTTGAGCAGCTCTAGAGCTTTTTCTGCTGCTTCGCTTTTTGTGGTTTTAGGAAAATGCCTTCGATACCCTTCTGCAATCTGCGCCCCAATTTTTTGCGTGGGGTTGAGAAACGTCATAGGGTCTTGAAACACCATTGCAATTTCCTTTCCTCGAACCTTTTGCATCTCGCGGTCTGTCAGACTTGAAAGAAGCCTATCCTGGTAGTGGATCGTGCCTCCAGAGAGGGTCATCGAGGAGGGTAGCAGCTGCATAATCGATCGCATGAGAACTGTTTTTCCGCTTCCCGACTCGCCCACAATTCCTAATCTTTCACCTTCGTTGAGTGAAAAGCTCACATTCCGAATCACCGGCCCTGTTTTGACTTGAATTTGAAGATTTTGAACTTCGAGAAGGGTCATAACTTAATTCTCGGGTCGAAGGCATCGCGAATTCCATCTCCGACCAGGTTAAAACAAAGCATCGTGGCGCTAATCAAAAAAGCTGGAAAAAACAATCTCCAAGGGAAATACCGGAGGGCTGAAAGACCATCGTTTGCCATCGATCCCCAACTTGCAATGGGCGCTTGAACACCAAGCCCTAAAAAGCTTAAAAAAGCTTCTGCAAAAATCGCCGTTGGGATGGAAAAGGTCATCGTTGTAATAATGGGCCCCATGGCATTTGGAAGCAAATGTCGAAAAAGGAGCCTAGTTTTTGAAGCTCCTAGAACAATAGCTGCCTGGGCATATTCAAGTTGTTTGAGTCGAAGAATCTCTCCTCGGACAACCCTCGACATGGGGATCCATCCTGTGAGTGTCAAAGCAATAATAATCGTTGAGAGCCCAGAGCCCATGACGACAGTCAGCAGGATGACGAGCAAAAGATAAGGAATCGAATAAAAAATATCTGCCGTGCGCATCAAAACCTCATCTCCTTTGTTTCCGCAAAGCCCCGCGATAGATCCATAGACAACTCCGATCACAAGATCAATGGTTGCCGCCGTCATTCCAACGAACAGTGAAATCCGGGCGCCCCACCAGATCCGTGTAAAAATATCTCGTCCAAGGTCATCGGTTCCAAACCAAAACTGGAGAGAAGGAGGAAGATTTTTAAGAGGTAAATGGGTTTCATAATAGGGGTAAGGAGAGAGGAAAGGCCCAACGAGAGCCATCATAAAAAGAAATGACAAGATCCAAAGGGCGCACATCACCTGCTTTTGCGCTCTTAAACGAGCCCACGAGGTGCTCCAATAGGTGGTTGCCTCATTGTCCATTTACGGCCCCTTTAATACGAGGGTCAAGGCATGAGTATAAAATATCGACGATAAAAATACATAGCATCAGAAAGGCACTATAAAAAATTGTCAGCGACATGATAAGAGAATAATCTCGATTAAAAACACTTAAGACAAACCATTGCCCCAGTCCTGGAATGCCGAAGATTTTTTCAATGACAAAACTTCCTGTCAGCACATTAGCTGTCAAAGAGCCTAGATAAGTAACCACAGGGAGGAGGGAATTGCGTAGAGCGTGTTTAAAGATAATCTGAAAGATGGAAAGCCCTTTTGCTTTAGCTGTGAGGATATAGTCTTGCTGAAGAACTTCAACCATGCTGGAGCGTGTGAGCCTGGCAATCATCGCCATTGGAAGTGCAGAGAGAGACAAAGCGGGGAGAAGGGTGTGCTCAAAAGTGCCCCACCGAGCAACAGGTAGCCAATCGAGTTGCATTGAAAAAATATATTGAAGAATGGAGGCTAAAATAAAACTAGGGACTGAAATGCCAAGGACAGCTGCAAACATGGTCAGTTGATCTTGCAGCCTGCCTCGTTTTAAAGCAGCTAAGGCCCCAAGCGAGATCCCGCCGCTGATCGCCAGCAAAAGAGCTTCGAGACCCAGCGTGAGAGAAATCGGAAAGCCATCTCGAATAATGTCATTTGCCGTTCGGCCCAGATATTTCAATGAAGGGCCCAAATCTCCGTGTAAGAGGTTTAGGAGATAAGTTGCATATTGTTCCCAAAGAGGCTTATCGAGTCCATAATGCCGATGAAGCGCCTGCACGATTTCTAAGGGAATCATCTCTTCATCTAAAAAAGGGTCCCCTGGAATAGCGTGAGTTAATAAAAAAGTTAGGGTCACAACAACCCATAAAGAGGCGGCAAGAACAACAATTTTTTTTATTAGGTACTTAAACACAAAAAACAGTGTATACTTCTAAAAGTATATATGAAAAGGGTTAAAGATCTTAAGAATAAAATTCACCTGACAAGCCTAGGCTGTGCCAGAAATCTTGTCGATAGCGAGGTGATGCTGGGCCTCCTTCTGAAAGCAGGGTATCAGCCGACAGAAAAACTTGAAGAGGCCGACTTCCTCATTGTGAATACATGTGGTTTTTTGGCCGAGTCAAGGCAAGAGTCTTGCGATACGATTGACGCTCTTCTTCGAGACCGTAAAAAAGGGGGCAAGGTCATTGTTGCAGGATGCATGGTGCAAAAATATGGACCTGAAATCCGAAGCCGCTTTCCCGATGTCCACTATTTCCTCGGGTCGGGAGATATGGAAAAAATTTTAGAGGCTGTAGGGACACTAGAGCCGGGAGAGACCATTTCATCTGCCCGCAGCTACCTCGAATGGGGTGAAATTCCCCGGCAATTATCGACTCCGAAATCTTATGCTTATCTTAAGATCGCTGAAGGGTGTATGAAGAGGTGCTCGTTTTGTATCATCCCTTCGATTAAAGGGCCGCTTCGTTCAAAGGGGGAGGCTCAAATCGTCAAAGAGTTTCATGCTCTTCTTTCTCAAGGGATTCATGAAGTGATTTTGATTGCGCAAGATTTAGGCGACTATGGAAAAGATCGGAGAGAAAAAGAGGCTTTGACACACCTTTTAAGAGAGATGTTGAAGAGTGATAAAAAATTCTGGATTCGCCTTCTGTACCTCTATCCCGATGAAATCACCCCTGACATGATGGACCTTTTGGAAGAAGACCCCCGGCTATGCCGGTATTTTGATATGCCGATTCAACACATTAGCGATCCGATTTTAAAAGCGATGCGAAGAAAAACCTCCCGAAAGCAGATCATTGATACAATCACGGCGTTGCGAGCCCGTTTTCCGGATATTGTGCTCCGAACAAGCTTAATGGTTGGATTTCCCGGAGAGACAGAAGAGCAGTTCCAAGAGCTGATCGATTTTGTTCAAGAGTATCCCTTAGATAACGTCGGTATTTTTAAATACTCAAGAGAAGAAGAGTCTCATTCTGCAACACTGCCGGGACATCTTCCCGAAGAGGTTAAACAAAGACGATTTGAAGCCTTGGCCAAGGTTCAGCAAGAAGTTGTCGTAAGCCGCCTTCGCCGCTATATTGGGAGAGTCCTCGAAGTTATCGTCGAGGGGCACCATCCTGATTCTCCCTACTTGATGAGAGGCCGTTTTTATGGGCAATGTCCTGAGATTGATGGCCTGGTGATCATCACCGATGGAGAGCTTGTGAAATCGTTTGGAAAATTCTATAACGTTGAAATCACCGATGTCGCAGGGTATGACCTCATCGGCCGCGTGATCAGCCTCTCTTCCAGATCTAAAGCGCGTTTATGTCTCGCGTCATCTTAAAACCTGGGAGAGAAAAGTCGGTTCTCCAAAGGCATCCGTGGATTTTTTCCGGAGCCATTGAATGCCGTCCCGACCATCCACCAGGGCAGATGTTTCCAGTCTACTCTTCTCATAGCAATCTGCTGGGACACGGTTATTTCCACCCCACCAATTCCATCGCAGGCCGTCTTCTGAACTTCAGCTCGCAAGATCCTCAAAGCTCTCTTAAAGAGCAGATCGATCATGCAATTGCCCTGCGCCAATCCCTCGTCCCAGAATCGGGAAGACGGCTCATCAATGCGGAAGGAGATGGACTACCCGGGCTTATTGTTGATCAATATGGAGCGACCCTTGTCGTGCAGATTCACACCGCCGGAATAAACCTCTTAAAACCCCTGATTATGGGCCACCTAATTTCCCGCCTCCAGCCCGAGGCCATTTACGAAAAATCGACCTCGGCAGCGCGCCATCAAGAAGGGCTTCCCGACATCGAGCAGCTTCTCTATGGTCAAGAGACCCTTGAAGTCATTATCCAAGAGGGCGGCATCTCTTACATTATCCCGATTCTAGAAGGGCAAAAGACAGGGTTCTTTTTAGATCAGAGGCGTATGCGGGAAAGAATTATGCATCTATCGCAGGGTAAAAAAGTCCTCAATTGCTTTGGGTATACAGGAGGATTTTCTCTCGCAGCTTTGAAGGGAGGAGCCATTCACGTCGACACCGTTGAAATCTCTTCCGACGCTTGCAAACTAGCCGCCAGGCACGCATTTGACCCAAACAGGCACCACATCATTCAGGCCGATGCGTTTCAATTCTTAAACTCCAATCCCCTCAACTACGACCTCGTTATTCTAGATCCTCCCGCTTTTGCTAAAAAAAGGGCAGATGTGCCCGCCGCTTCCAAAGGGTACCGAGAGATCAACCGATGGGCGTTTGAGAAAATGCCTTCCCGTTCCATTCTACTGACCAGCAGCTGCTCGTCTTACATCGACTCCACCCTCTTCCAGCAAATCGTCTTTCAAGCTGCAGCAGGGGCAAAGCGATCCGTCCGCATTCTAGGACGGCACGAGCATGCCTTCGACCACCCCGTTTCGCTCTTCCACCCCGAAGGGGATTACCTTAAAAGTTTGCTCCTATACATCGATGTGTGAAGCAGTTAAAAACATTACTTAGGAGGTAGCTCGCAAAACTCAGGTTCAGTCGATTTTCGGGATTATTTTGACCGATTTTCGATCCAAATTGCGGGGGTAATATCGACTTTCAGTATATTACCCCCGCAATTTGGATCGAAAATCGGTCAAAATAATCCCGAAAATCGACGAACCTGAGTTTTGCGAGCTACCTCTTAGGAAAGAGATGGTTTTTGACAGCGCAATATGTAGGCTTTTTTAATCGTAAATCCAAATTTTTCAGAAAAAGGCTCAACTGAAAAGTCTTTAGGGGATTCTTTAAAACCACCATTTGTCAGAGGGCAAACCTCCTGTAGGAATGGTACCACTGGATCTGTGCTATCAAGAATGACAACTCGAGAAAATTGAACAAGCTCAGAATCGCTTCGAAGATTCCTATTCCAAAATCCTGCAATTTACTGTTGCAGGATATTGCCGGATTTTGCAGGATTGTTGGTATAACATGGAGCTTTCCCAGTGGAACTTGAGAAACTTCTCGCTCAGCCAGAATCTAAGACATTGGAATTTAAGAGGGACATGTCCTCTATGGATTCTATCCTTAAAACAATTGTTGCATTTGCCAACACGGCAGGAGGAATATTAATTATTGGACGTTCTATGGAAGGTGTTGAAGGGTTAAAAAACATTTTTAAAGCAGAGGAGGCGCTTGCCAACTCCATCGCTGATAGTATTCGTCCTTCTATTCTTCCTGAAATCGAAATTGCCAGTCTCGGCAGCAAAGATTTGCTCGTGGTTAAGGTCTCTTATTGGAAAGCACCCTTTTATCTCAAGAAAGAAGGGGTGCCTGGTGGGGTTTATATTCGATTAGGGTCCACCAGCCGTCCTGCGAGCCCAGAGCTTTTAGCTGAGATGCAACGGTCTGTCTTAACATTGTCGTTTGATCAGCAGCCCATGCTGGAAGTATCTAAAGAAGCCTTGGATGTGGATCATGTAGCCGAAGCTTTTAAAACCATTGGTAAAGTGGCTAATGAGGAAAAACTCCGATCTTTGGGAATTCTTGTTCGAGGATCTCATCGGCTTGCGCCTTCCATAGGAGGATTGATTCTCTTTGGACAAAAAACAGATCGAGGGCAGTTTGTCCCTGATGCGCGTGTCAGCTGCGCCCGCTTTCTCGGCGATACTAAAAGCACTATTTTGGATCGGTACGAGGTGGATGGGACAATTTTAGATGCTGTGAATGAGGTTCCAAAATTTATCGCGCGTAATACCCGTCTAGCGGCTCGAATTGAAGGAATGCGAAGACAAGACATTCCTGAATATAATCCAATCGCTGTTCGAGAAACGTTGATCAACGCTCTTGTTCACGCGGACTATTCACTCAAAGGCTCCCATATTCAAGTCGCTATCTTCGACGATCGGTTGGAGATTCAAAATCCTGGCATGTTTCCCTTTGGTTTTACAATTGAAGATCTCAAAACAGGAGTGAGCCGAATACGAAACCGGGTTATTGCTCGTGTTTTTCGTGAGCTTCAATGGATGGAAGAGTGGGGAAGCGGCTACAAGCGGATTATTGAAGCATGCCAAAAAGGGGGATATCCCGAACCAGTATGGGAGGAATTTGGTACCACAATCCGTGTGACTTTTTATTCCCATTCTCTACCGTTTGTACTCAGAGAGCAGGGGCCTGAATGGGAAGAGGAGTTTATCGGAGAGCGGGAAAAGGCAATACTGCGCCTCTTCCGGAAGGGAGAAAAGATCCCTTTTCGCGAGATTTTTAAGCGATTGGTACCCCGTATTTCTGAGAGGATGCTCCGCTATGATCTAGCCGAACTCAAGAGAAAGGGTTTTGTTGTTTCTCAAGGTAAAGGGCGAGCAATCGTCTGGCAGAGAGTGAAAGAAGGATAATAATCTCGAAGAAATCTTTTAGGTATGCTTTCTAATCTCCGAATGTTTTTTTCAGCCATTCCTCCCAGTCAACTTCATTTGCAGAAGTATCATTCGACGATTGTGAAGAGAAGTCGAGTTGGATCAAAGCTGGTAGGTTGCACAGCTCTGCGGGAAATGAAGAAATTTGATTGTGAGAGATCCAGAGGCCTTGTAGAGATGTTAAAGTGCAGACGATCGATGGGAAGGTCTTAAAGCGGTTGAAAGGGAGGAGAAGTCCTTTCAAAGCTGTTAGCTGAATAATCGTACTAGGAAGAGATGATAGTGCGTTATTGTAGAGAAAAAGACATTGCAAAGCCGTTAGTCCACCAATGGCATCAGGAAGCGATTCGATATGACAACTGCCAAGCCGAAGCATTTGCAGACTTGTTAACTGACTTATAGAATCAGGAAATGTTGTCAAAGGATTATCAGAGAGGTCGAGTTCTTCTAAAGCTGTTAACTCACCAATCGTATTAGGGAGCGATCTTAGTAGATTCTTTTCGGCTTGGAGTTGTTTTAAAGCCGTTAGCTGACTTATGGAATCAGGAAGTGTTGTCAGAGAGTTATTAGAGATATAGAGTTCTTTTAAAGCTGTTAGCCTACCAATCACATTGGGGAGTAATGTAAGATGGAGATCTTCAAGATTGAGGTTTTCTAAAGCTGTTAATTTCCAGAGTTCTTTGGGAATTCTCTTCAGTTCGACGAAGTCAGAAATGGAGAAGTGATAACGATAGCGTATCCAAAGAAGAGTAATTTTTTCAATTGCTAGGGGATTATCGAATAGGGAGTGAATATCACTCCCCTTCTTTAAGATTGAAGGAATAGAGACGCTGTCCAGAGGGGCTAAAGCGTACTCATCTACGAATCGAAGTTTTTGATGGTGGAATAGAATGGTAGTTGTTGCATCGATGAGGCGTTCTGCATTCGCATACGAAGAAGGAGTGTGTAAATCGATTCCAAGCTGGGAAGATATATCTGAAGTTTTAAATACTTGATCTACAACTTTAAGCTCTTGCAATAGTTGGTGATAAGCGGTGGCTTGGAACGTACAAGCAGAATCGACCTTTCCAATAAGCTCATTGGTGTGGGGAGATAGATACCGGCTGACTGAAGGGATGAGGCTCAGGTCTTGGCTGATTCGATAGAAACCTTTGGAGACAGCAGAGGTTAGGAGAGGGCTCTCTAAGTGCTTGAGAATCTCAAGAATCATGTCATCGGGAAGCTTATCAAAATAAGAGGGACGGGGTCGATTCATCCACCGGCATAAATTGTAAAGATTGAGGAGAGAAGGGTTGTAAATAGCAGGCGCGATGTAGAAAAAATGGCAAGAGACGCTGCTGTAGCCAGTTGCGCGACATGGCAAGCTGTATCCCAGGAAGTGCTCTTGTAGCTTTTGCATAATCGCTCGAAAGAAATTCTAACTTTCTTGAAGGTTTTTGTATTTTGATATTGAGGGTAAATTATCATCGCCGCCTTTTTTATCAGGAACGTGGAGCTGATGATAATCATCAGTAATCCTACTGCCTTGTTCGCTCGCAAAGAGGCAGGGAGAGGGAAAGAAACTCTTGGAAGAAGCGGCTGGCATAGGTGACCTACACTTGCGCAAGTGATTGCTGTTTGAATGAATGTGAAATACCGGTTGATTTTAGTAGTCATTTCAGGAGTCGCAAAAGAGTGGAGGAGTGTATCGGAAAGAGTGGTGATGACCCATGTTGATTGAAAAAAGAGATTAACAGAAAAGGTTACTCTTGACATCTCTTGCTCTAGACAGAATTTTAACTGCTTCTTCCTGCATTTTTTTAAAGAGGCTGGAAAGCCCATTGGAGCGGGCAGGGGAAAGGGCATGGTGAAGCCCGATTTCTTTGAGGAAAAGCGGCGGAACTTTGAAGAGAGTCTCAGGAGGGGTTCCTGAGTAGACTTCAATGAGAAGGGCGGCAAGACCCTTGGAAATGAGGGCTTCTGAGTCGGCGTTAAAGTAAATCAGCCCATCGCGCATTTCAACTTCAAGGTAAAGAAGACTTTGACAACCTGAAACGAGGTTCTGCTCCGTACGGGCGGTAGGGGAAAGGGGAGGGAGCTGTCGTCCCATTTCAATAATTTTTTCATACTTTTCTTCCGGGGACGAAAAAGACAAAAAAATCTCTTTTAATTTTTGCTGTTTCTCTAAGGCAGCCATGCAGACTATGATATCGTAATGTAGATTAGAGTTGAAATGGTTCTTTTAGAATAATCCGAAGGTTTGCTAAGATCACCGCCATGAACCTACCCTGGTAAAAAATTTTAGTCGATTTTCGGGTCAAAATAATCCCGCAAATCGACTGAAATCTTTTACCAGGGTAGGTTCGTCGTTTACCCAGAGAATTATGCCTAAAGAAGATACAATTAAAATCGATGGAAGTGTCGAAGAGCTCCTTCCGAACATGCATTTTCGCGTGTCGCTTCAAAACGGAATGAAAGTGATTGCCCACCTGTGTGGAAAAATGAGAATGCGCAATATTCGCGTTTTAGTGGGTGATGTCGTCACGGTGGAAATGTCGCCTTACGACTTGACCAAAGCCCGAATTATTTATCGTCAAAAATAATTTTAATCACTTATCCCTTGAATTTATTTAGTTTGCAAAGTATGCTAGGCCCCTTTAGAAGCTGTCTTGAAACTCAGGTTTCATCGCTTTTTGGAGGATTTTTGGCCGATTTTCGATTCAAATGTCAGGGGTTATATACGCAAGTTGATATGACCCCCGACATTTGAATCGAAAATTGGCTCAAAAGAACCCCAAAATCGACAGAAGCTTAATTCAATGTCGGTCCCGGAAGAGAGTTCTGGCGAATTGATTTGAACGAGGCCTCAGTTTTGAGTTCGTAGAGGGCAGCCCCGGAGCTTTCTTGGCAGACTATATGCCCCAGATTGTGGAATATCGAATGAGCCCAGAATGAGTCCAGGTGGCCCAGATGGCTCGGAGCCCAGGTAGCTCAGTGGTAGAGCACTTGCATGGTAAGCAAGTGGTCGTAGGTTCAATTCCTATCTTGGGCATAGAAATAGGCGCCTGGTATAAAATTTAAATGGAGAAATTGAATGGCAAAGGAAAAATTTCAAAGAAATAAGCCTCACGTCAATATTGGAACCATTGGTCACGTTGACCATGGAAAAACCTCTCTAACGGCTGCAATCACAAAAGTGCTCGCAAGTCAGGGAAAGGCAAAATTTCGTGGATATGAAACAATTGACAGTGCGCCCGAGGAAAAAGCTCGCGGGATTACCATCAATGCCACCCACGTTGAATACGAAACCGATAAAAGACATTATGCTCACGTTGACTGCCCAGGCCACGCTGACTATGTGAAGAACATGATCACTGGTGCTGCGCAAATGGACGGAGCGATTCTCGTTGTGGCAGCAACAGATGGTGCGATGCCTCAAACAAAAGAACATATTCTTCTCGCACGGCAAGTCGGTGTTCCTGCGATTGTAGTTTTCCTCAATAAAATGGACATGATTGGCAAAGGGGATGAAGAGCTTGTGGATCTCGTTGAGATGGAACTCATAGAACTTCTGGAGTCTAAGGGATATAAAGATGTTCCTATTATTCGAGGCTCTGCCTTAAAAGCTCTTGAAGGTGATCCTCAATATGTTGAAAGCATCAATAAGTTAATGGAAGCCGTGGATGAAAAAATCCCGACTCCAGTACGTGAGACAGACAAGCCATTTTTAATGCCGATTGAGGACGTCTTCTCTATTTCTGGACGAGGAACTGTCGCAACAGGACGTGTTGAGCGCGGGATTGTGAAAGTCAACGATAAGCTTCAACTTGTCGGCCTTCGTGAGACACGTGAGACAGTGGTCACAGGCATTGAAATGTTCAACCAGATTCTCGATGAAGGCCGAGCAGGAGAAAACGTCGGAATCCTTCTTCGGGGTCTTGAGAAAGATGATGTTGAGCGTGGAATGGTTCTTGTCGCCCCAGGGACTTGCAAGCCTCATAAAAAGTTCAAAGGGGCTGTCTACGTTCTGACGAAAGACGAAGGCGGCAGACACAAGCCTTTTTTCAAAGGGTACCGTCCTCAATTCTACTTCCGTACGACAGACGTAACTGGCAGTGTCACTCTCCCTGAAGGGACAGAGATGGTAATGCCGGGAGATAATGTTGAGATTGAAGGGGAGCTCCTTGTGCCGATTGCTATGGAAGAGGGAATGCGATTTGCGATTCGTGAAGGCGGCCGTACAATCGGGGCTGGAACGGTTACGAAAATCCTTGACTAAGGAATGCTTTTGGGGAGCTCTGCTCCTCATGGGTGTGTAGCTCAGCTGGTAGAGCAGCGATCTCCAAAGTCGCGGGCCGGGGGTTCGAATCCCTCCGCACTCGATACAAAGAAGTAGGTAGAGATGGGAGTTCAGGTGGACAAGCTCGAGTCTTCTTCAGAAGTGCCGAAGACAGGGGATTCGCGGGCTCGGAAAATAGGTTTCTTGCAAGAGCTCAAAAGTGAGTTTAGGCAGGTGACATGGACAACAAAAGATGAGCTTGTGATGTTCACCAAAATTGTAATGGGTGCGACATTTGCTTTTGGCCTGAGCATTTATGGAGTTGATCTTCTCATCAAAGGTTGTTTAACGGGTTTTAAAATAGTCCTGCGCTTGATTTTTGGGTAAAACATGCATAATTGGTACGTTGTACAGGTGATTTCAAGTCACGAAAAGAAAGTTAAGAAAGCCATTGAAGAGCATCGTGAGTCTCAAGGGATGACCGGTTTAATCGGCGATATTCTCGTTCCAACAGAGAATGTTGCAGAGGTTAAACGTGGGCAGCAGAGGGTGAGCGAAAAGCGTCTGTGGCCCGGCTATATTTTAGTGAATATGGAATTGACAGATGAATCGTGGATGTATGTCAAAAATACCAATGGAGTGATTGGCTTTTTAGGGGGAGAAAAACCGATGCCGCTTCCTCAACAAGAGGTTGATTCAATCCTCTCCGAGTTAGAGGAAAAGCGGCAAGGTGTGGTCCATAAACACAACATTCAAGCGGGAGATCGAGTCAAAATTAATGACGGCGTGTTTGTCAATTTCACAGGGGTTGTTCAGGAAGTGTTCCATGATAAAGGACGCCTCAGTGTTCTCGTCTCTATTTTTGGCCGCGACACCCGTGTCGATGACCTGGAATTTTGGCAAGTCGAACAAGTACTTCAAGAAGCTTAGGACCCGTAAATGAATAACTTCATCAAACTAGAAAGATAAAGAGAAAACTATGGCAAAAAAAGTTGTCAAAATCATCAAATTGCAAATTCCTGCGGGAAAAGCAAATCCGGCTCCTCCAATTGGACCTGCGCTCGGCGCTGCCAAGGTCAATATCATGGCCTTCTGCAAGGAGTTTAATGCGAAAACGCAAGCCCAAGCGGGCGATATTTTACCTGTGGAGATTTCTGTTTATGCCGATAACTCTTTCACATTTATCACCAAGCAATCGCCGGTTTCTCGGCTGATCTTAAAAGAGGTTGGAATTGAATCGGGCTCGAAGGTGCCAAATCGAGATAAAGTGGGGAAGATGAAGAAGTCACAGGTGAAAAAAATTGCCGAGCAGAAAATGTCAGATATGCGTGTACGTAGTCTGGAGGCAGCAATGCAGCTTGTAATGGGAACTGCCCGCTCCATGGGAGTGGATATTATCGAAGGATAAACTATGAAAAGTAAACGGAATCGGGAGATCGCTACCCTCGTCGATAAACACAAGGTTTATAAGATTGAAGAAGCGATCGATATTTTGAAAAAGGCTCTGCCGGTCAAGTTTGATCAATCGGTGGATCTGGCGCTGAAGACTGGAGTTGATATCCAAAAATCAGACCAACAAGTACGAGGCATTGTCTCATTACCGAATGGGACAGGCAAAAAACTGAGGGTTCTTGTCATTGCAAAAGGAGACAAAGTCAAAGAAGCTCTAGATGCAGGCGCCGATTACGCTGGGCATGATGACCTTGTTGAAAAGATTAAAGAAGGATGGGTCGATTTTGATGCAGTGATTGCAACACCGGACATGATGCGCGACGTTGGAAAACTTGGGAAAGTGCTAGGGCCTCGCAATCTGATGCCGAGTCCAAAGGCAGGAACTGTCACCACTGATATCGCCTCGGCTGTCCGTGAAGTTAAAGCAGGACGTATTGAATTTAAGACCGATAAATTTGGCGTGATCAGCAATGGGATTGGAAAATTGTCATTTTCTAAAGAAAAATTGATTGAAAATGCAAAAGTTTTTATCTCCGCTATTGCAAGAGCAAGACCTGCAACGACGAAAGGTCACTATCTGATTTCTTTAGCGATTTCTTCGACAATGGGACCTGGTCTTAAAATTGATATGAGCGGACTCCAGGAGGGTTAATCGATGCGACAAGAAAAACAACTACTTCTCGATGATATTCGAGATAAAATTGCTGAATCAAAAGGGTTTATCTTGACGCGTTATCACAAGATGAATCCTAACATGGCTTCCCAGTTTCGGTTTGACCTTCACAAGGCAGGCGGAGATTTCGAAGTGATGCGCAAAAGGATCCTCCTGAAGGCTGCAGAGGCCGCAGGGCTAACGTTAGATGCAGCTCAGCTTGAAGGCCATATTGCCGTTGTATTTTCAATGCAAGACCTTCTCCAAACCGCTAAAGCTGTTTTCAAATTCAAAACAGATAACGAAGAAGTGCTTGAAGTCATTGGCGGACGGTTTGAAGGGAAGCTTTACTCTGCAAAAGATGTCGAAGCCCTTTCCAAACTTCCAACCAAACCTGAAATGCAAGCTCAGCTCCTTGGACTCTTTGAAGCAGTGCCTTCACAGCTCCTTGGCGTTATTGATGCGCTGCTGACTAGCACTCTTCACTGCCTAGACAATAAAGACAAAAAATAAAGAGGTAAACCGTGAGTAAAACATTAGAACAACTCGTTGATGATTTAAGCACACTCAGTGTGCTTGACATGTCGAAATTAAAGACTCTGCTTGAAGAAAAATGGGGCGTTAAAGCAGCAGCAGCACCCATGATGATGGCAGCAGCTCCTGCTGCAGGCGCAGCTCCTGCCGCAGAGTCGACTGAATTCCAAATCACTCTAGAAAAGACAGCTGATGACAAAAAAATCGGAGTGATTAAAGCAGTTCGAGAAATCACAGGACTAGGGCTCAAAGAAGCAAAAGATCTCGTTGATGGAGCCCCAAAGGTTCTCAAGCCATCTTGTAACAAAGCTGAAGCAGATGAAATCTCGAAAAAGATTACAGCTGCAAATGGCCAAGTGACCGTTAAAGGTTTGTAAAACAGGAGAGTCATCTCTCTCGTTCTCTGTGTCTCTGTGTTTATTGATTTTGTTTTTATCACAGAGACCACAGAGACACAGAGAAAATCTGTTTTTAAGGGTTCAAACAGTCGATTTAAGCATTTTAAAGAGGCTGTTTAGACATTTTAAAAGGAGCGATTGGCGATGCTAAAACACGCACCCGAGCGTATCAGTTTCCGAGAGAGGGAAGAAATTATTGATCTTCCAAATCTCATTGAGATTCAGTTGAAATCATACCGTGAATTTTTGCAGGCGGAGATCCTTCCGCATGAACGACAAAATGTCGGTTTGCAAGAGGTTTTTAATGAAATATTTCCTATTAAGTCTTATGACGACAAGGTAGTTTTAGAGTACTTATCTTATAACCTTGGAGTTCCTAAGTATACGCCTGAGGAATGCATCCGCCGCGGTATCACTTTTAATGTCACGTTGAAAATCAAGTTCCGTCTGACAGATGAAACCGGAATCAAAGAAGAAGAAGTGTACATGGGAACGCTTCCGGTGATGACAGAAAAAGGAACGTTTGTGGTGAATGGGGCAGAACGGGTGATTGTCTCTCAATTGCACCGCTCGCCAGGGATTTCTTTTGAACAAGAGCGGCATCCAAAAGGAATTATGCTCTACTCTTTTAGGATGATTCCTTACCGTGGAAGCTGGCTAGAGGCTTCTTTTGACGCCAATGATATGATCTATATCTATGTCGATCGAAAAAAACGTCGACGAAAAATTCTTGCGACATCCTTTATCCGTACCCTTGGCTATTCATCCGATGCTGATATTATTGAGGAGTTTTTTTCCACGCTTCGAGTCAAAATCAAATCAGAAAAAGACTTTACAAAACTAGTTGGAAAAATCTTAGCAGAAGATGTAGCTGATGCAGAAGGGAGCGTTGTCTTTGGAAAAGCCGGAGAAAAGCTGACAACTGCCATGCTGAAGCGGATGCTCGATGCAGGGATTGGGGCAATTAAAATAGCCGAAGATGCAGATGAAGTTTCCCCCATTATTAAAATGCTCGCGAAAGATCCCACCGACTCCTACGAATCAGCTCTAAAAGATTTCTATCGTAAAATACGTCCTGGCGAACCGGCAACCCTTTCTAATGCACGTTCGACGATGATGCGCCTTTTCTTTGACCCGAAAAGGTATAATTTGGGCCGAGTCGGACGGTATAAACTCAACCGCAAACTGAAACTTCCCACAACAGATCAAGAGCTGGAGATGGTGACCCTTCGAAAGGAAGATGTCATTGGAGCTCTAAAATACTTGATTAGACTTAAAAGAGGAGATAGCGATGTCTCCGTTGACGATATTGATCATCTTGGAAATCGTCGAGTTCGATCCGTTGGAGAACTCGTGCAAAACCAGTGCCGTATTGGGCTTGCGCGGATGGAAAAAATTATTAAGGAACGGATTAATCTATTCGATTTTTCAGCAGATACATTGACTCCAGGGAAAGTCATTTCTGCAAAAGGGCTCGCCGGCGTTCTCAAAGATTTTTTTGGACGGTCGCAGTTGTCTCAATTTATGGATCAAACCAATCCTGTCGCAGAGCTGACGCATAAAAGGCGACTCTCTTCACTGGGTCCTGGAGGGTTGAATCGAGAACGCGCTGGATTTGAAGTGCGCGATGTCCACCCAAGCCACTATGGGCGCATTTGTCCTATTGAAACCCCTGAAGGTCCAAACATTGGACTCATCACTTCGCTTTCTTCCTTTGCTAAAATCAATGAACTTGGATTTATTGAAACCCCTTACCGTATTGTTCGCGAAGGAGTAGTGACGGATCAGATTAAGTATATGACAGCAGACCAAGAGGAGGAATGCGTCATTGCTCAGGCCTCAGCTCCCCTTGATAAATACAACATGTTTGAAGAGCAGATGTGCTGGGCTCGCCATAAGGGAGAATCTCTCAAAATTGAGACATCAAAAATCACTCACATGGATGTTTCATCAAAGCAGCTGGTCTCTATTGTCACAGGGCTCATCCCTTTCTTAGAGCATGATGATGCCAACCGAGCGCTCATGGGATCTAACATGCAGCGTCAAGGCGTTCCTCTTCTCCAAACCGAGGCTCCTCTCGTTGGAACAGGACTTGAGCATCGAACTGCAAAAGACTCGGGTGCGGTGATTATTGCTGAAGAAGATGGAACAGTCGAGTATGTCGATGGCTTTAAAATCGTTATCGCTGCAAAGACAAACCCTTTGAATAAACGAACCTATGAACTGAAAAAATTCATGCGCTCGAACGCAGGCACATGCCTCAACCAAACGCCCATTTGCAATGTGGGTGATAAAGTGAGGGCCGGGGAAGTGATTGCAGACGGCTCCTCGACCGATAAAGGAGAAGTGGCGCTTGGCAAAAACGTCCTTGTCGCGTTTATGCCTTGGTGTGGATATAACTACGAAGATGCGATTATTATTTCTGAAAATCTATCGAAGAAAGATACCTTTACATCACTTCTTCTTGAAGAATTTGATTTGACGGCGCGTGATACAAAATTAGGAAAGGAAGAGATTACAAGAGATATTCCAAATATTTCTGAAGAAGCGCTTGCCAATCTTGGAGAAGATGGGATTATCCGCATCGGAGCTGAAGTGCAGCCGGGAGATATCCTCGTTGGTAAAATCACCCCCAAATCAGAAACGGAACTCGCTCCGGAAGAGAGGCTCCTTCGAGCGATCTTCGGAGAGAAAGCAGCCGATGTGAAAGATGCTTCACTCACAGCGCCTCCTGGAACTGCAGGGCGCGTCATGGGAGTAAGAGTCTTTAGCCGAAGAGACCGCCTTTCTAAAACAGACGATGAACTTGTAGAAGAGGCGACCGGCCTAAAAGATGTTCATCAGGAATACAAGAATAAAGAAGGCGAGCTTATAATGGAGCTCCATGAAAAGCTAGGTGCTCTTCTCCTTGGAGAAAAGGCCCCCGGTTCTATCATGCATCGAAAAACAGGCGATGTGCTCATCAAAGAGGGAGAGACGATTACCCAAGAGATGCTTGAAAATCTCGAAGCGGAAAAAGCGGAAGATCTTCTCCTATCGGATCATGAAATTTACGAGACCCTCAAACAAATCCTCCGAGAGTTTGATGTCAAGATGGAGACGCTTCAGACGCAGTATAAGACAGAAATTGAGCATATCAAGAAAGGGGACACAGAACTCGATCCTGGAGTGATTCGGCAAGTGAAAGTCTATATCGCGACCAAGCGGAAGCTTCAAGTCGGAGATAAAATGGCAGGACGGCATGGAAACAAAGGAGTCGTCTCTAAAATTGTTCCGGAAGCCGATATGCCGTACCTATCTGATGGGACCCCTGTTGAGATGATTTTGAACCCTCTGGGAGTTCCTTCTCGTATGAATATGGGACAGCTTTTAGAGACCCATCTAGGCTATGCAGCTAAAAAAGCAGGAATCTACGTTAAGACACCTGTTTTTGAAGGGTTTCCAGAATCGCGCATTTGGGAGATGATGAAACAAGTTGGCCTCCCGGAAGATGGTAAAATGTGGCTCTATGATGGCCGTACAGGCGAGCGTTTTGATAACCGAGTCGTGGTTGGCTACATCTATATCCTTAAGTTAAGCCATCTTGTCGCTGATAAGATTCACGCTCGCGCCATTGGTCCTTATTCGCTTGTGACTCAGCAGCCGCTGGGGGGTAAAGCGCAGTTTGGAGGACAACGTTTTGGAGAGATGGAAGTATGGGCGCTTGAAGCCTATGGAGCAGCCCATCTTCTCCAAGAAATGCTGACCGTTAAGTCAGACGATGTGATTGGCCGCACTCGGATTTATGAATCGATTGTTAAAGGGGATAACATCCTGGAAGCGGGAACGCCTGAATCATTCAACGTTCTCGTCAAAGAGATGCAAGGTCTTTGCTTAGATATTCGCACGGAGGCTGTAGAGCAAGAAGCGGCAGCTGAAGAGAACACAAAGAAGTGATGAGGGAGAAATGGAAGGATTTCAAAATTCGCAATTTGATAAGTTGACAATCAAAATTGCTTCAGAAGATGTTGTTCGTAATGAATGGTCGCGAGGTGAGATTAAAAAACCTGAGACAATCAACTACCGTACCTTTAAACCTGAAAAAGGAGGATTGTTCTGTGAAAAGATCTTTGGGCCTACCCGTGACTGGGAATGCGCTTGCGGAAAGTACAAAAAAATTAAGCACAAAGGAATTATCTGCGATCGTTGCGGCGTTGAAGTGACGCTCTCCAAAGTCCGGCGGGAGCGGATGGCTCACATTGATTTGGCTGTCCCTGTCGTGCATATTTGGTTCTTTAAAACCATGCCATCCCGCATTGGAAATATTTTAGGAATGTCGACATCTGACCTCGAACGAGTGATTTATTATGAAGATTTTGTTGTCACAGATCCTGGCCGCACAACCCTGGAAAAAAAACAGCTTTTAGATGATAACCAACTCCGTGAAGCACAAGAAAAGTGGGGCTCTGATAGTTTCACAGCGCGCATGGGAGGGGAAGCGATTCGAGAGCTCCTTGAAAAAGAAGATCTTCAAACGCTTGCGCTTGATCTGAAAGATAAGCTTCGCAAAACCAAGTCAATGCAAGCGCGGATAAAGCTTGCTAAACGCCTTAAGATTATCGAAGGTTTTGTGGCATCTCCAAATAAAGCCGACTGGATGGTGATGTCATGTGTTCCTGTCATTCCACCTGAGCTAAGACCTCTTGTCCCTCTCGATGGAGGACGGTTTGCAACATCTGATTTAAACGATCTCTACAGACGTGTCATTAACCGGAATAACCGTCTCAAGGCGATTTTAAAACTTAAAACCCCCGATGTGATTGTCCGTAACGAAAAACGGATGCTTCAGGAAGCCTTCGATGCGCTGTTTGACAATGGCCGTCATGGGACTATTGTGACAGGGGCAGGGAACCGTCCATTGAAATCGCTCTCAGAGATGCTGAAAGGCAAGCAGGGAAGGTTCCGTCAAAACCTGCTTGGGAAACGGGTTGACTATTCAGGTCGATCTGTCATCGTTGTAGGGCCGGAGCTGAAATTCAACCAATGCGGCCTTCCAAAGCAGATGGCGCTCGAACTCTTTGAGCCGTTCATTGTTAAACGGCTCAAAGATTTAGGCTATGTCTATACGATTCGTTCTGCCAAGAGAATGATTCAAAGGCAAGCGCCTGAGGTGTGGGATGTTCTTGACGAGATCATCAAAGGGCACCCTGTTCTTCTCAACCGCGCTCCAACGCTTCACCGCCTGGGGATTCAGGCATTTGATCCTGTCCTCATTGAAGGGCAGGCGATTCGGATCCATCCGCTTGTTTGCACCGCCTTTAATGCCGACTTTGACGGAGACCAGATGGCTGTTCATATTCCGCTGTCTGTAGAAGCGCAAATCGAGGCTAAAACATTAATGATGGCGCCCGATAACATCTTCCTGCCTTCTTCTGGACACCCCGTTACAGTGCCATCCCAGGATATGATCTTGGGTCTTTACTATCTCATGCACGATCCGCTCTATAGTCCTGAAGAACATGGCAAAAAGACAAAGCTCTTTGGAAGTACAAATGAAGTCCTTCTCGCTCTCTATGCTGGCACGAGCTATAACCGTGAAGAAAAAGGAGTCGCAGATGAGAGAATAGATGACCTGGGCCGAGGCATTCATATTCATGAGAAGATCAAGCTCCGTCTTCCTTCAGGAATTATTGAAACCACTCCTGGACGTGTCATTTTTAATACCATCATTCCAAAAGAGCTCGGTTTCCAAAACTATGCCCTTCGAAAGAAGAAGTTATCAGAACTCATCTTAGACACGTATAAGAGAATCGGACTTGAAGCAACTGTTCAGTTCTTGGACAACTTGAAAAATCTTGGCTTTAAAGAGGCAACAAAAGCAGCCATTTCCATGGGTGTTAAAGATGTTCGAGTTCCAGAGAGTAAACAAAGAGAGATTGAACAGGCGTTTCGCCAAACCGAGGCTGTCTACGAAGACTATAAGCGTGGTGTCATGACCGACGATGAACGGATGTCGATCAATATCGGCGTCTGGACAAAAGTGACTGAATCTCTTTCAGATGAGCTTGTAAAATTGATTAGCCGTCCACAAGGGCTCGAACTGAATCCGCTCTATCTCATGATGGACTCCGGAGCTCGGGGAAATAAATCGCAAGTCAAGCAGCTGGGAGCGATGCGGGGACTTATGGCAAAGCCATCGGGTGAAATTCTTGAATCCCCCATCACGTCCAACTTTCGGGAAGGACTTTCTGTTCTCGAGTACTTTATTTCATCGCACGGCGCTCGCAAAGGGCTTGCCGATACAGCGCTTAAAACAGCAGACTCTGGATACCTCACACGCCGTCTTGTCGACGTAGCTCAAGATGTGATCGTGACAGAACATGACTGCGGCACGCTGAACGGTATTGAAGTGAGCGCTATCAAGCAAGGGGAAGAGGAGCTTCTCCCTCTGCGAGATCGTATTTTTGGCCGTACTGTTTGCGATGCGATTTTCCTTCCTGGGGATCATACGAAACTTCTTGCCAAGTCAGGCGATTGTTTGAACATCAAGCAAGCTGAAGCCATTGATGATGCAGGGATTGATGTAGTCAAAATTCGATCGCCACTCACATGCGAGGCTCGGCGGGGCATCTGTATGAAATGTTATGGCCTTAACCTTGCCAACGGAAGCCTTGTAGGAATGGGTGAAGCCGTTGGAATTATCGCTGCGCAGTCTATTGGCGAACCTGGAACGCAGCTGACAATGAGAACGTTCCACTTGGGAGGTATTGCGTCAGCCACTCTTACCCCGGAACTTGTCACAGACTTTGAGGGAATCCTTATCTATGAAAACCTCCGTACCGTTCTGAATGAGGAAGGAGTATGGATTGGACTCAATAAAAATGGACTCCTCCATATTGTTCGCGATGAAGGACGGCTGCTCGACGAGTACAAGAAACTTCTTAGCACGAAGTCGATCGAATCTCTTCAAACGTTCAGTATTGAACCTGGAACACGTATTCTCCTTCCAGATGGATCCAAAGTTCAAAAAAGAGTGAAAATTGCTCAGTGGGAGCAATATAACATTCCCATTATCTGCGAGCGTCCTGGGTATGTGAAATACGAAGACCTTGTGGAAGGAATTTCAACACAGCAAGAAGTCAATAAACAGACAGGCCAATCGGAGCTGATTGTGAAACAACACCGCGGCGAGCTTCATCCGCAAATCATGATCTACGCCGATAAAACATTCAATGAGCTCGTTGGAACATATGCAGTCCCTTCAGGAGCCTTTATTTCGGTTCAAGAAGGGCAATATGTGGCTGCAGGAACGCTCCTTGCCCGTCTTCCTCGGGGAGCTATTAAGACAAAGGACATCACCGGAGGTCTTCCTCGGGTGGCAGAGCTTGTGGAGGCAAGGCGCCCCAAGGATAGCGCTGAAATCGCTAAAATCAATGGAAAAGTCAGTTTCCGAGAAGTCCAGAAAAATAAACGTCGAGTTGTCGTTCGAGATGAAGAAACCGGCATGGAAGAGCAGCACCTGATTCCTCTTTCAAAGCACATGATTGTGCAAAATGAAGACATGGTCGTTAAAGGGCAGCAGCTCACAGATGGACTTGTTGTTCCTCAGGAGATTTTAGAGATTTGCGGAGTTCGCGAATTGCAAAAATATCTTGTGAACCAAGTTCAGGAAGTCTACCGCCTTCAAGGGGTTTATATTAGCGATAAACACATTGAAATTATCGTTCGGCAGATGCTCCAGAAAGTACGGATTACAGACCCAGGCGATACCATTTTCCTCTATGGAGAAGATATTGATCGGAAGCATTTCCATGCTCAAAACCGTAAAGTCATCGATGAAGGAGGAAAACCTGCGCAAGGAGCTCCCGTCCTCCTTGGAATTACAAAGGCTTCTCTGACAACGGAATCGTTTGTCTCTGCCGCCTCTTTCCAGGACACAACTCGAGTTCTCACAGATGCTGCAAGTGAAGGCAAAACCGACTTCCTGCTCGATTTCAAGTCCAACCTTATCATGGGTCATATGATCCCTGGGGGAACAGGCTTCTCTGCTTATCACAATCGAGTGAAAAAATATCTCGATCGAAGTGATGAAGAAGCGCTTGAATTCGTCTTCTCCGATTAGCAGCTTGATCTTCACCACAGAGAGATTGATCTTCACCACAGAGACACGGAGGAGGATGAGATTGCACAGAGAGAAGAATTTCTCTGTGCAATCTCATCCTCCTCCGTGTCTCTGTGGTGAAGAAATGGAAATAAGCATGAATCAACAAAAGTCTAAAATATCCATTCTAATTCCCTATGCCCTGACGCTGGGTTTTTTGTCTTTGATTAAATACATCGAAGTGCAGTAGACTAAAGCCAATCTTTCTCCACCAAAATTTATGTCTTTTGTTTTAGTTGCAAAGCAGCTATCTAAAAAATTCCCAGGAAACCCTCCGGTCGTTGCCGTGGACGAGATCTCCTTTCATTTAGCAGAGGGTGAAATTTTGGGCTTGCTAGGTCCCAATGGGGCGGGCAAGACAACGATCATTCACATGCTTTTAGGGACATTAACCTATACTTCAGGATCGATTCAATACTTTGGAAAAGAATTTAAACAGCATCGAAGTAAGATTTTGCAGCAGATTGCATTTGCAAGCACCTATGTTAACCTTCCGTGGAAGCTCACGATTGAGCAAAATTTAGAAGTCTTTGGAAGGCTGTACGGGCTCTCAGGAGCTGAAATCAAAGAGCGCCGGATTCCTTTACTGGAGAGGTTTGGCATTGCGAATAAATTGAAAACAACAGTAACCAAACTTTCAGCAGGACAGCTCACAAGGCTTATTTTAGTCAAAGCCTTTCTTGTAAAACCTAAGATCGTTCTTTTGGATGAGCCAACAGCCTCTTTAGACCCCGAGATGGCCAAAGAAGTCTGTTCTTTTCTCTTAGAGGAGAGGCAAAAAGAAGGAACTTCCATGCTCTTTACGTCTCATAAGATGGACGAAGTCGCAGAGCTTTGCGATCGTATCTTATTTTTAGAGCAAGGGAGGATCATCGTTAATGATGTGCCTCAAAACCTGATTAAAACTGTTGCTTCTCCAAGAATTGAGCTTACCATTGTCGACGGGATGAAACGCACAGTGAAACTAGCCGAGGACCTCAATATTCTTTATCGAGTAGAACACCGATGGATTGAACTCCAAATCGAAGAAAAGTCGATTGCGGAATTCTTAGCAAAATTAGCCCGCTTAGAGATTTCCTATAGCTCCATCCAGGTTCATCAACCGACACTAGAGGATTATTTCTTGAAAATGGTGAAACGGTGATGAGGTTATCGATGAGACGGTGTTGGGCCGTTTTTTTAAGATACTGGTACCTCTTTATAGAACTCGACCAAGTTGCTGACCTATTGTACTGGCCTGCCATTGATATTGCCCTTTGGGGACTGACAACAGCGTGGATCCAACATCAACAGGAAGCAGTTTCAAATGTTGCGCTCATCGTGATGACAGGACTCATTTTTTGGCAAATTGTTTGGCGAGGAAACTATGAAATATCGGTTAACCTTCTGCAAGAATTTTGGAATCGAAATCTAGTGAACTTGTTTTCAACTCCTTTGAAGCTGACAGAATGGATGGGAGGAGTGCTCCTTCTTTCATTTGCAAAAGTTTTTATCACGCTTGGGTTCGGCGCCCTTCTAGTCTATGTTCTGTATGCTTTAAATGTCTTTACGATCGGATGGGCATTTCTCCCATTTGCAGCCCTTCTCATGATGGCAGGATGGATGATTGGATTTTTAGCAGCTGCAGTGGTGATTTATTGGGGTCAGCGGTTTCAAATGCTTGCTTGGATGACAGCCTATCTCTTTGCTCCCATCAGCGCCGTCTATTATCCCGTGGCCATCTTACCAAAATGGGCCCAGCTTCTTGCTTGGTCGCTCCCAACGACCCATGTTTTTGAAGGGATGCGAAAGGTCCTCTCAGGACATGTTTTCCCTTGGGATGCTTTTTGGTGGAGTCTAGGCCTTAATATCCTTTATCTCCTTTTATCAATGGCCATTTTCTCTTTTGCTTTTGAGAAAAGTCGCTCAAAAGGACTTTCAAGATTTGAGTAGTAAAAATCTTCAAATATAAAATTTTTATTTGTAAAATTATTCTTAACTGGATATAGGTCAAATTAAAAGCCAGCTTAAAAGGCATGAGGAGAGACGATGTCCCCACAAAAATTATCAGCTTGGATGCTGACATCCGTTATTATGGTCGCAACCTGTTATGGAGATGAATTAGCAAACACAGAAAAAAACGCTCCAAAAGCTCCGCCTGAGGTGGAGTGCACATCTCCCTACCAAAACCACCATGTGGGGATTCGGCATAATGAGGCGCGGGGAGTTGGGTATAAGAAGGGGTATACGACCCTCGAAGGGTTTTTCCTGTCAGACTATTTTGGCAACACCTTTCTTCCCTTCTTAGATTTAAGGGGACATGTCTTCGATAATGGCAAGTTTGCAGGGAACGCAGGCATCGGAGCCCGCTCCCTCCTCTCCCAAATAAACCACTATGTAGGAGCCTACCTTTACTATGATGTACGGAGTGAAGATCGACTCACCATCAATCAGCTCAGCCCTGGACTTGAGCTCGTTGGGAAACGGATGGAGTACCGCGTCAACGCTTACTTTCCCGTTGGCAAGAAAAAGAGCCGTCGTTACGGGACCGAATTTGATACCTTTGAGGGAAACAGCCTCTTTCTCAAGAGAAAACAGAAGGACGCCCTCTCAGGAGTGGATGGAGAAGTCGGAGTCCATTTTTTCACCAAAAACACCTCCTATGATTTATTTGGTGGAATCAGCCCCTATTACCTGTGGGGCCCCCATGAATCTGCCTGGGGAGGTAAAGCACGCCTGACAGGGAGCTACAAGCAATATGTCACATTAGAGATTGCCGGCACCTACGATCACCTCTTCAAGGGAACCCTGCAGGGAAGTGTTGCGCTTCGCCTCCCCTTCGGTCCCAAACTCACCAGAAAGTCAACATCGTGCTCTCCTACCCAAGATCGAGACCTCTTGCAAACGAGAGCTGTCCAATCTCCTTACCGCTTTGAAATCCCCATGATCAAGAAGCATAAGTCCCGAACCATCGCGATCAACCCCCTCACAGGAGCTCCCTATACGTTCTGGTTTGTCAATAACACAAGCCATTCGCTCGGAACCTTTGAAAGCCCTTTCTCGACTCTTGTTGATGCCGAAAACGCCTCAGCCCCAGGCGATGTCATCTATGTCTTTTCAGGAGACGGCACCACGAATGGGATGTCAATGGGCATTGTGCTACAGAATCAACAAAAACTCTTCGGCGCAGGCATCCCTCAGACATTGCAGACAACTCTTGGAACTGTGCAAATCCCTCAGATGAGCCCGCAGCTGCCTCTGATTGGCGACACGAATGCTTCAAGTATCATTATTGGGCTTGCCAACGGGAACGAAGTATCCGGTATTAATCTCCTAGGATCGATGGAAAATAACATCGATGTGGGAGGGGGTCCTATCAACGGAGCCTCTATTCATGATAATATCATTCAAATAACAAATTCTTCTTTTGCTGGTGCAGGAGTCGTCTTTATAGGAACCGGCCTTTTCCTGGTTAACAACAACCAATTCATAGCATCGCCTGGTGAGATACCCATCACAGTGGCTCTAAATTCAGGGAATTCAAGCGTGGTTATCTCAGGTAATACGATTGAAGGGATTTTTAACTTTGCAATTGGTTTGCAATCTAATTCTGGTAGTGTTTATGATATAGAAATCACACGAAATGTGATTACCGCTCCCACGGGGGCTCCGGCTATTGAGTATACTACTATACTTGGTTCAGGCCAAACGATCATCAGCCAGAATACTCTGAACTATACTCCTTCAGTAGCATCCATTCGTCATGCAATTGAGTTTAACTATACTGCACCACAAACTTCATGTCTAATTATTGAAGGGAATCAAATTTCTACAATAACAGATGAGGGCATCTTCATTGCAACAAGTCCTGGTGCAGGTCTTCTAAATGCCACCGTCGCAAATAATTCTATCACAACGACAGGTGCAGGAGCGAATGGAGTTATTGCTGCAGCAGCGACAGGGTCCACCCTATGCCTCAGTCTTCAGAACAATACAGCAACCGTTGCACCAACAAGCTTTGGCTATCAGATTGCTCCTTCTGGCAGCACTGGAACGCTTAACTTAGAGCCGCCTGTAGGAAATATTGGAACCTTTGCTCCGACTGTGGGACCTGTGACTCCTGTTTCAGCAGGCACCTGTAGCTGTGGTCAGTGATTTAGAAGCTGAGTTACAGCTTCTTAAAGACGGCTTGCTAGCAGCTGCTCGAGCTTAACGATGTCTTTTGCAAAGGTGCGGATGCCTTCATAGAGCTTGTTGGACGCCATCGCGCTATCGCAGAGCATCCATCGGAAGGTTTTTTCATCCACTTTAGTAGGAGAAAGAGCTGTTTTTTTAGCGGCGTCAGGAGAAAGTTTACGAGGGATGGGAGCGTCGGATGAGTAGAGCTCATCGAGCAGTTTTGGAGCAATGGTTAAGAGGTCGCAGCCGGCAAGTTCGACAATCTCTTCCTTATTTCGGAAGGAAGCTCCCATAATTTGGGTTGGGATGCCAAATCCCGAGTTTGACAGCTAATCGCGTTTTTTGAGCCTGTTCCTCTATGAGGAGTCTTGGAAAAACCGGAAAATGTAATGAACACCATTGGAAAAATTTATCAATGAAAAATTGACAAAAAAGAAATGAACACGATATCTATGTTGTTATGTTCATAAAAATCACTAAAAATAAAAAGGGCGTCTCTTACTACCATCTTGTGGAGTCTTATCGTGATCAAGGCAAGGTGAGACAACGTACTCTGCTGTCGCTAGGAAAAGTGGGAGAAGATGGACTCGATAAGTTGATCTCAGCCATCAGCAAACATAAAGAAATTCTTACCGCAGTCGAGGCAGCCAAATCACTCGATATTGAGGACACGTATACTCTGGGGCCTCTCTTAGCCGTGCAACATATCTTCAACCTCTTTGGTATTGATCGTATTCTCCATAAAATCACTGCACAACATCCTCAACTGGAATTCGACCTCTGTCAAGTCATTTTCACTATGATCATATGTCGTTTCCTTCGACCAAGCTCAAAGCTCAAGGTTTTCGAGCGATGGCAAGATAGGTTGTATCCAGAGATGCTTTCTAAGAAAGCCGAGTTACAGTACTTCTATCGATCCTTAGATTTTCTTAGCGATCATAAAGAACAGATAGAAAATGAGCTGTATTGGAATAATCGTAATCTACTCACCTTATCAGTCGATGTAGTCCTCTACGATCTCACCACCTTGCGTTTCGAAAGCACCAGAGAAGACCTAGGAGAGCTTCGCCGTTTTGGATATTCCAAAGAGATGCGCAGCGATTGTACGCAAATCATACTCGGGCTACTCGTTGACACTGACGGCATTCCTCTTGGTTTTGAGGTCTACCCTGGCAATACTTTCGAGGGAGCAACTCTGGTTGATATTGTCCAACGGATACGCACCAAATTCAAAGTGCGAAGATTTATCTTTGTGGCCGATCGAGGGCTCTTCTCTGCAAAAAATCTGGACCATATCCGAACTCTGTGCGGGCATCAAAGGGACGGAGAGTTTATCGTAGGCATGAAACTAGGGCAGATCAAACAGCGTCATGACGAATTCTACGATCGCAACCGCTTTACCAAAGTGAACGACGGTCTAGAATGGTATGAGACAAAGCATGGCAATGACCGTTGTATCATCACATGGTCCCGTCAACGCGCTGAACGCGACAGAAAAACCCGAGAAGACATTTTAGAAAAACTCACAAAGAAGATCTTCAAGAAAAAGAAAACGACTCCCAAGGATTTTGTAACAAACAAAAACTACAACAAATACGTTGCTGGTTTACAAGATGGCACCCCTCAACTCAACAAAGAGGCAATTGCAAAGGAAGCGCTTAAGGATGGTTTTTTTGGAGTCATCACCAATGTATCCGCGGATCAGATGAACGCGAGCGAGATCCTCACTGCGTATAAGCACCTCTGGATAGTAGAAGATGCGTTTGGAGAAATCAAAGGGACTCTCAAAACTCGTCCCCTCTATCACTGGAATGACAATCGCATTAGAGGGCACCTCACCATGTGCTTTCTCGCCTACTTTTGCGAAGCGCAGATGACTAAATTGCTCCGAGAAAAAGGAGTGATATTGGAGAGCAAGGCGATCGATGAAGGTCAGATTGGCAAGAGACCCCTAACCGTACTAGAGGCCATGCAAGAATTAGCAGAAGTAAGAGCAATGCCTGTTAAGCTCAAAGATAATCTCGTGTGGGTTAGGAACGACATCAAAGGCAATGCTGCACAGCTTCTCAAGGCTATCGGTACGCCAATTCCTCCAAAAGTCTTAAAACATATTTCACTCTAGATCCGCCTATTCCCTTAAAAATGTAGTGGCACACGTATTTTTATTTTTCATAAGTTGCTATAAAACAGAAACTTGCAAAAATCAGCTGTCAAACTCGGGAAATATTGGAACCTTTGCTCCGACTGTGGGACCTGTGACTCCTGTTTCAGCAGGCACCTGTAGCTGTGGTCAGTGATTTAGAAGCTGAGTTACAGCTTCTTAAAGACGGCTTGCTAGCAGCTGCTCGAGCTTAACGATGTCTTTTGCAAAGGTGCGGATGCCTTCATAGAGCTTGTTGGACGCCATCGCGCTATCGCAGAGCATCCATCGGAAGGTTTTTTCATCCACTTTAGTAGGAGAAAGAGCTGTTTTTTTAGCGGCGTCAGGAGAAAGTTTACGAGGGATGGGAGCGTCGGATGAGTAGAGCTCATCGAGCAGTTTTGGAGCAATGGTTAAGAGGTCGCAGCCGGCAAGTTCGACAATCTCTTCCTTATTTCGGAAGGAAGCTCCCATAATTTGGGTTGGGATGCCAAATTTTTTGTAGTAGTGATAGATCTCAGTGACAGAGCGAACTCCTGGGTCTTCGGCAGGAGGGTAAGACTCTCGATTTTCATTTTTCTTAAACCAATCTAGAATCCGTCCGACGAAAGGTGAGATGAGGGTTGCTTTAACATCTGCACAAGCAATCGCTTGGGCCAGGCTGAACATGAGGGTCATATTACAATGAATCCCTTCTCTTTCAAGGTGAAAGGCTGCTTGAGCCCCTTCCCACGTGGAGGCGAGCTTGATCAAAATTCGCTCGCGATCGATACCTGCAGCTTCATAAAGAGAGATGAGTTCTCGAGCTTTTTGTACAGAACCGAGGGTGTCAAAAGAGAGTCTTGCGTCGACCTCTGTTGAAACACGGCCTGGGACAATTTTCAAAATTTCAAGGCCAAAATTGATGCAAACTTTGTTTAGGGCATGCGTAAGCTTATCGGACTGATGGTGCCCTTTTTTCCGTCCGTAGGAGAGGGCTTCTTCGATGAGGAATTGGTACTGAGGCTCAAGAGAAGCTGCTAAGATTAGCGAGGGGTTTGTCGTCGCATCGGTTGGGTGGTACTTTTTAATTTCTTGAATTTGACCTGTATCGGCGACAATGGTTGTCATGCCTTTTAATTGCTCGAGTTGGTTCATAATTTAAAGGGGAGTTGAAGAGGGTTGTTAAAGGGCTCTTTTTGAAGTTTTTGATAAGAAGATGCAAATTGTTTGGGAGAGAGGGTTGTTGAATATCCCGTTAGCTCAAGAGTAACGGGATCTCCCTTTAAGAGGGATTGAATCAGGAGGTCTTGAAGATCGGAGGGGAGTGTTACCCGTTGACCTCCTGCATGTCGATAAGCAAGAGAGCGTGTGGTTTGACCAGCTGTTTTTAAAGTGACTAGCGCTTGGTTTTGATTCCCTTGGTAAGGAGGAATCGTTTGTGAATGGACTTCCAGATGTGTTCTAAGGTGATCCTGGGAGTAAATCATTTCAACCGCCATGCTATTGACAATATCATAGACAGGGTATGAAAGTCTAGCGGAGTTAAAGGCTTTTTGAGACCCTTTTAGATAGGTCACATGCCATGGAGCTGAGGAGGAGCAGCCCCAAAGAAAGAGAAGAGATAATGCTCTTATCAATGGTGCCCATGGTGGTGACCATGATGACGGGACACCAAAATAATCGCTATAACACCAACGGCAACCGCGCTTCCAGCAAGGATGTATTTTGCGACATTGCTTGCTTTGCCAGTGTTGGCAGAGTCAGCAGAGGCTTTTCCAACTTGGGCAGGAGAGGCCTCTTGATCGGCAAGCGGTGTGTTCATTGGTAGGGAGCCTTCTGGCGGGGAAGATTCCTGGGCCAATTCAATGGTTGCAGATTCTGCACTGTCATCTGCATAGATCATCGAAGATGGCAAACTACAGACGGCAGCTGTCAATATTCCAATCCAGATCTTCATTTTGATCTCGTTGTTAAAAGTTTTGTTCGAATTTCACTTAATACAAGAATTTGCCAGTAAGGTCCCATTTCTGTAAAGGTGTTGATCATTTTTTTTTCAAATGGTTCCCACACATCGGTATAAAAAGGTTCAGAAGAAAGCGCTTTTTCAGCTGTTGTTTGGTCCGTGAGTAAAGTTAAAAACCGATTTTCTAATGATTGGATTAGTTGGTGAAGTAAGAGTTGTTGGGATTTTGAGGGGTAGCTTTCAAGGAGATTGGAGGAGAGCTGAAGGGAACGGAAGACTTGATCAAATGTCTTGTAGTATTTCGAAAATTCCTCTTTTAAAGCAGCTGCAGTCAAGACATAAGCTGTTTGATTTTTGATCACGATCAATTGAACTAAACGGGCTCTTCCAAGGTCTGTCGGGGATTCAAGCTCGGTTAACCTTCCCTCTCCCATAGGTGTTTTGAATTTGCCAAGATCTCTCCAATGTGAATTGGGGTCTGCCTTATGAATTTTACGCACAGCTTCTACATAGGCTTCAAGCGATACATTGACCGATTCTGTTGCGAGGTTCACGGAGGGGGCAAGCCCTTTGGAGCTTTTCCCTAGGAAACAGATCTCGACTCGAGGAGCTAATGTTTCGGGGTCTGCAATCTCCCACCCCGTCGGAGGGATAAAAAAGCAAGTGTCTGCCGCCAGACGTGCAAAATAGACAAAGAGAAGAAGAAAATAGAGTTTAAGACCCACTGCAGTGACTATGCCCCGATCCAGCTTTACTTTGGTGCAGCACGGCTGCTAAGATAGCGATTCCTAAGGCAAGGCCGACTCCCCACCCGATCATCGACGCGCTAATCGCAGTACTTGAGCCATCATGAGCCCCTGCTCCGGTTTTCCAGAGATTTTCTGTATCTTTAGACCAATCATCCAAGGAATCGGAGGCCAGAGTCGTTGATGAAGCCGAAAGGAGCGCAATGATGACAAGCGAACAGATCAATTTCTTCATAAAAAAGAGTATCGCATATGGGCCGACTTTCCTGCAATTTTTCCTTGACTCAAAAGTCCTTTCCAACGGTAAGCATAAACTGATTAGACCAGTATTTGGAGCCTAATTCCGCTTCATAGCCTAAGTTGATTGAAGTGGGCTTTTTCTTGCCGATTGTGACAGCAAAGTCGAGCCCCACATCTCCAAGGTTGAGATTTTGGTTCAGAGCGCTCACAGTAAAGGCCGTTGGAATGCCGGTAAGCGCTGTTGTGACTGTCCCTGCTGCAAACGGTTTTTGGAATACATAGCTGACCTTCTCTCTTAAGAAGAAAACACCCCAGGAGCGCTCCCATTTCTCACAAAATTTAAGCCCTGTTTCACTGCGCACCATGGAATTACTCAAGGCTTTTGCTCTCGCATTGAAGGGAGCTGATCCTCTCTCTTGATAACCTCTTTGCCAGTTAATCGCCCAGTCTACAGCTGAAAAGGGGATCACATCCCCCCAAGAAAATTTTACATCGTAGCCCACTTCTAAATGGGGAACCAGCTGCCAGGCAAAGATATTTGCTTTTGCTTTTTTAGAAAAACCAGAGAAGGAAATATCTCTTGTGTTCTCTGTTTCATTAAAAATTCCCCAAACGGCGGGAGAAAAGTAGAAATTACCTACAAAAGCATTTCCATAGAGGCTTGCAACATAGCCATTGATGTTGCCATGTCCGAAATTGTGATCTTCTGTGTAGCGGGTATGGACAAACCCAAGCGCAATCCCTGCAATCCCTCGATTTTCTCCACAGTAATCAATTCCTCCAAGCACAGCTTGAGAGTGGTAGTTAAACGAGGGGTTTTGCTTCTCGGCTTTTTGATGGGCATATTCTCCAAAGCCTGAGATCCATACAGAGAGCTTACTCTTATCTGAACTCTTGACGGGGGTTTGAATCCGATTGGACGCATCGGCAAATAGTTCTGCCACAAACTCTTTTTGGGAAGATCTCTTACGTGCTGTGATCAGCGCATCTATGTGCCAGCTAAGGTCTTTGCTCAAAGAAAACGCTGTCTGCTGGGTGATATAGGCGCTAAAGGCATTTCTAGATGGAGAGACTCTTTCCATTGCATTTTGCAATGCGCCTGCACTTAAACTGTCGAAAAGTTCAATGGTAGAGCTGGATGCATAGTTGTTTAAATAGTTTGCTACCTTCAGGCTATTGCCGGAGAGGCTTATTGTTGAGATTTGAGGGGGCATTATATTCCCATAGAGAAGATATACAAAATTCGGTGCATAAGAGAGTCTAAACGTATACCCAGGAAGTCCTCCTGTGACAGCTGGATCAAACTCTCCTGTATAAGAGCCTTCCAAAATCGTATACCGCATATCTGCGGGATAGCTTCCTGCATCCTGAGTGACATTCACAGTCCCCCCAAGCGCTACACTTCCACTGCCTGTTACCAAGATTTCAGAAGACGTCGTGGGGTCGATCTCGATATTTGTAATAGAAGAACTCTCTAACGTTAAAGGACCGCTTGAGGTATCAAATGTGATGGTTCCAATGGAATTGCCTGGAGAGAGCGTTCCAAAGATAGAGCCTCCTCCATAAATGGTCCCTGTCCCTCCAAGGGTTGCACCAGAGGCTACTGAGACGCCTCCTTGAATGGATCCATTCACAGAGAGTCTTCCAGTTGTTACCGTTGTAACCCCTGCATAGGTATTGGCTCCGCTCAAAACAAGGGTTCCTGGTCCTTGCATCGTAAGGGAGAGACCAGTCCCTGTTCCTGGCTGCCAAGAATTCCCTGAAGGGATGGAATTAAGACTATCATCTGCAATCGTTCCAGCCAGCATTACGGTATTCCCGGTTCCCGGAGCAAATGTAAGGGTAGCGCCAGTGACTGCAAAGATGTCAGATCCGACAAATGCACCTGCGCCTCCATTTGCGGTGACGCTATTTCCTGTCGCCAAGCAATTTCCTTGAAAGATTACCGCTCCCGTATTGACGAAAAGAGCGCCCCCCATCGCCCCTCCATCTCCTCCAGAAGCGTTTGTACCGTTGCAGCCTCCAACGCCACCGCTGCCCGGGGTATATAGTCCCTCACCTCCACCCCCGCCACCAGCCCCAAAGCCGCCATTACCGCTAAACGAACCAGGCCCTGTATTACTACCGCAACTTCCCCCACCTCCACCGAAACCACCATTTCCATTAGCCCCGCCACCGCCACCACCGCCAAAGCCTCCGGGTCCCCCTTGGTTTCCTGCCCCTCCTCCTCCTCCATAACCACCGGAGCCAGGATTAGGTCCATTCGCACCACCACCACCGCCGCCAGTACCCCCGCTACCTCCACTACGACCATCACCTCGGCCGCCACCGCCTCCTCCGGCACCGCCATTGATGCCTGAGCCGGAATAACCGCCACCCCCGCCTGCCCATGTTGCTGCAGGACCTGGACTCGTTCCTCCTCCAGCGCCGCCATTGGTAGCCGATTCAGGTGCAGCTCCGCCACCTCCAAAAACATAACCAGCTACAGTCTGTCCATTGCCTGCGCTTGAATTCCCTCCTGACGCACCTAAGATGGCTCCACCCCCTCCTGCTCCAGCACCAGAGGCAGTTCCATTCCCTCCATTCGCAATTCCCCCCCCTCCGCCAACCTGGCCTGTGCCACCACTACCGCTATAGCCTCCGCCTCCGCCCACGCCACCATTAGTAGCCGCCCCTCCATTTCCACCAAGCCCTCCACCACCCCCTCCCATCCCCTCGGAACTAGCACCACGGCCTGCGCTTGCACTATTGGAAGAAAATGTCACATTGCTGAGGGTAACAGTAGCTCCATCCACAAAAACAGCGCCTCCTGCTCCCATCCCGCCTCCGCCGCTTGAACCTCCCCCGCTGCCTCCCTGAGCTGTAGAGTTTTCAATCGCCAGGTTTTGTAATGTTATATTGCTGCCCTGCCTAATAAAAAAAGGTCGGTAGCCATTTCCATCGATCGTCGTAGCTCCTGAAGAATTACCAATTGTGATGGTATCGGAGGAAAATAGATTGATCGGAGGGAGAATATTTTCTAAGGTTACCTGCGTAGAGCCATCGGAAAAATCAAAGGTAATTGCATAGGGACCATTGGATAAGCCTTGAGCTTGGTTATTGAGAATCTGATTTAAAGCATACCGAAGATCCAAATAAGGAGCCGACTGTCCCCCTGTTGTTGTATTGGAATCAGTACCCGTCGTAACGATATAAGGTGTCACTGTTGCAAAAGAGGTGCCTAATGAAAGAGTGAACGCTGCTGTAAAATACAGGAGCTTCTTTGATCGGATGTGCATTTGATCTCCAGTGACTTTCACGTTTGCGATTGATGCTGTAAGCTGAAACGTAGCTAAAAACATAGAAAAAAACAAGCATGACAGAACAGTATAACAAATATTTGAAATCTTCAAATATTTGTTATAATTTTCTAATTCTGCCTTTATATCTTTCAGCAGTTTCCTTTTTTCAACCGTTCCTATATACTGAGCTTCCATGCAAAATTTTAATCGTCCACAGGCAAAAATTAGAGGAACTGGAAGCTATCTTCCCAAGCGGGTTTTAACAAATCAAGACTTGGAAAAGATGGTCACAACCACCGATGAGTGGATTGTCACGCGGACAGGAATGAAGGAACGGCGGCTTGCTGCAGCCGATGAGTTCACCTCGGATATGGGGCGTCTTGCTGCAGAAAAAGCGCTAGAAGTGGCCAACTGCAAGGCAGAAGAACTTGATTTAATCTTATTTGCCACCTTTACGCCCGACTATGTTTTTCCAAGCACGGCCTGTTTAATTCAAAATCTTTTAGGTGCGCATAAAGCTGGGGCTCTTGATATTCAAGCAGCTTGTACGGGCTATTTATATGCTTTAGCTATTGCAAAAGCATTTATTGAAGCAGGAAGTTATAAAAATATTTTAATTGTAGCGGCTGAAAAGCTTTCGTCAATTGTGAATTATGAAGACCGAAATACTTGTATCTTATTTGGGGATGGAGCATCGGCGGCTGTGATCTCTTCTGAGGACCCCTCTGAGGGTAAGGGAAGGGGACTTAAGGTGCAAGATGTGACGCTAGGGGCAGATGGGAAGGAGGCGCAGCTCATCGTTTTACCAGCTGGCGGATCTCGTATGCCGGCGAGCGCTGAGACGGTAGGGGGGAAGCTTCACTATCTTCAGATGGAGGGAAAGGAAGTTTTTAAACATGCCGTGCGTCGAATGGAGAGTGCTTCAAAGGAGTCGATCGAGAAGGCAGGGCTTCGAGAAGATCAGATTTCTTGGCTGATTCCGCATCAAGCCAACATGAGAATTATTGAGGCACTGGCCAAACGATTTAATGTGCCCATGGAAAAGGTATTTATCACGATCCATAAATATGGGAATACGTCGGCATCATCACTAGGGATTGCTTTGGATGAGCTTTTACGTGAAAACAGAGTGCAAAGAGGAGAGAACATTTTGCTGACAGCCTTCGGGGCCGGGCTTACATGGGGGGCCGCGGTAGTTACTCATGAGTAAAGAGGAAATTGCAAAACCCCGATTTGGGGCCAAATCCGCGCTTTTTGGGCAGGATCCGGATTCTGCGCAACCTGACACACCTTGGGCCTACTCTGAGCCGAGTATGTCCCAAGATGTGTCAGGTTGCGCAGAAACCGGCCCTGCCCAAAAATCATCGAATTTGGCTTCCAAAGCGAGTTTTGCAACTCCCTCTAAAAACTGTTTTATCTTTCCCGGGCAGGGGGCTCAATATGTGGGAATGGGAAAAGATTTTCACGACACTTTTCTGATTGCTCGTGAAACATTAGAAGAGGCCTCCGACGTGCTGTCCCAAAATTTAAAAGAGCTGATCTTTCAAGGGCCTATCGAACTTCTTTCTCAAACTAAATATAGCCAGCCCGCCATTTTCGTAACCTCTATCGCCATTTTAAGAGTGGTTTCGCACCAATTTCCTCACCTTAGGCCGTCTGTGTGTGCAGGTTTAAGTCTTGGCGAATACACCGCTCTTGTTGCATCTGGAAAAATTTCATTTATAGAAGCTCTTCAGCTGGTTGCCGCCCGCGGGGCTTTCATGCAAGAGGCATGCCAGGAAAAAGAGGGGACGATGCGCGTTGTTCTAGGTCTTGAACCCGATGAAGTGAAAAAACATCTTCCGGAGGGCATCTGGATTGCGAATTTGAATTGTCCAGGACAAGTTGTTATCGCTGGACTTTCCTCTGCTATGCCAGCTGCCGAAGACATTTTAAAGACTCAAGGGGCAAGACGAGTACTCCCTCTAGATGTATCAGGAGCTTTCCATACACCTCTTATGCGCTCTGCCTGCCTTCGTCTAGAACCTAAGTTGAAAACAGCCTCTTTTCAAGAGAGTGCCATTCAGCTTGTGATGAATGTGCCTGGAGATTTTGTCCAATCGATCGAAGAGATTCGATGTCATTTAATCGATCAGGTGGTTTCGACAACCCGCTGGGAGCAGGGAATTCGGAAGATTGAAGCAGCGGGAATCGATGTCTATTTTGAAATGGGTCCTGCAGCGACACTTGCGGGAATGAATAAGAAAATTGGAACTAAAGCCCCAACGATCAGTATCGAAAAAGTGACGCAATTGGAGATGGTGGATGCAATTACTCAAAGATAAGACGGCTCTTGTAACAGGGGGGACAGCCGGAATTGGGAAAGCGATTGCCCTTGCCTTTGCAAGTCAAGGCGCTTCAGTTGCGATTTTTGGGACAAATGGCGAGAGAGCTGCCCACGTTGTTCAAGAGATGGAAGCTGTGAGCCCCGCCCAAAAATTTCTTTATCGTCTTCTTGATGTTGCAGACAAAAAAAATGTTGATCAAGCGGTTTCCGAAATCCTTTCTCTTTTCGGAGCTGTGGACATCTTAGTCAACAATGCGGGAATAACGCGTGACGGCCTTTTAATGAAGATGACAGAAGAAGATTGGGATCGAGTCATTGCTGTCAATTTGAAATCTGTCTATAATACGTCCCAAGCTTTAGTAAGGCCTATGTTGAAGGCAAGGCGGGGAAAGATAATTAATATTTCCTCTGTCGTTGGCTTGATGGGAAATCCAGGGCAAACGAATTATGCAGCATCCAAAGCAGGGATGATTGGGATGACGAAATCGCTAGCCAGAGAACTTGCAAGCCGGCATATTTGTGTGAATTGTATTGCGCCTGGGTTTATCCAAACTCCGATGACGGCCGACTTAACCGATGTGCAAAAAGAATCGCTTTTGAAACAAATCCCCATGGGACGATTGGGGCTTCCTGAAGAGATTGCTCAAGCAGCGCTCTTTTTAGCAGGCCCTGGATCTGACTATATCACCGGGCAAGTGCTCACGGTGGATGGTGGAATGGTAATGTAAAAACCAAAAACTGTAAGGAAATTATGCTTATGTCATCTTTAGAAAAAGACGTCATTGACATCGTTGTCGAGCAGCTGGGTGTCGATACGGCTGACGTCTCCTTGGAGAAAGCCTTCATTGAGGACCTCAACGCCGATTCACTCGATCTCACAGAGCTCATTATGACATTTGAAGAGCGGTTTGGCTTCGAAATCTCTGAAGAAGAGGCGGAAAAGCTCAAAACCGTAGGAGATGTCGTCGCTTTTATCAAGAAGAAAAAAGAGGCGTAGTTTACTCTTCCATAAGACCTCTTTCGAATCTTAGAGATTGTCTCTTAGTTTAGAAAGAGGTCTAAATTACCAAGAAACATCCGTAAAAACGCTGCTGCGGTAGCGATGCCTGCAACGACTGGCATTACTCGTGGTGGGTTTATTGTTTCGATCAAGAGTTTTGTTTTTATGTCTAGGCAGTTATAGCGGAAATGTGCAGGCTCAGCAAGCGGTAGAGTAAAAAACTGAGGAGGAATAGATGTTAAGAAGTTACTGGAGAGATTAATCATCGTTAATCCTTGGAGATTGCTGATTTGAGGTGGAAGGCTACTGAGACAATTGTGACTCAAATCAAGGTTTCTTAAAGCTTGTAAATTGCCGATCTGTGGAGGAAGTTCTTTTAGAGAATTGTTGTTAAGAAAAAGGAGCTGTAAGGCCTGTAAATTGCCGATCTGTGGAGGAAGTTCTTTCAGGGAGTTGTTGTTAAGAAAAAGGAGCTGTAAGGCCTGTAAATTGCCGATCTGCGGGGGAAGTTCAATCAAGGAGTTGTAACTCAAATCAAGCCCTTGTAAAGCTTTTAAGTTGTAAATTTCTGGAGGGAGTTCGATCAGGAAATTATTGTTAAGACCAAGATGCTGTAAAGCTTGTAAATGACCGATCTCTGGAGGAAGTTCCATCAGGGAATTGCTACACAAATCAAGCTTCAGTAAAGCCTGTAGATGAGCGATTTCTGGGGGAAGCTCGTTGAGAAAATTGTAACTCAGATCAAGGTTTCCTAAAATGTGTAAGTCGCAAATTTCCTTGGGTAATCTTGTAAGACCTAAGTTGCTTAAATCCAATATCGTTAGCGATGACAGTGGAGAAAGGAAGTCTTTTGATTTTACAGAAAACTCGGAGCGAAGACGATCGGCTTCTTTGAGAAGGGCTTGAGCAGAAGTTCGGGCCTGACTGTTCACCTCCATTTCAGGAAGTTTTGAGCAGCACAAGCAAAAATTAGCCGCTTTAATGACCTCATCAGCATAGATATAATCAGAAATGTCGCTTTTATCTGTCAGTTTAACGAGCGAATCGAGATTTAAAAGCCGAAGTTCTCTTGTTAGCTCCTGGTAAACTGCTTTCTGAAACTGAGGGCGCGGAAGGGGGAGGATGATTTTCCGAGAAATTTCAGGTAAGTGATTTGAAATTAAAGAGATAAAAGAACGGTCGTCACTTATTGCACAGAACTGCTTACAGACTAAGGAGAGTTGTTGGGGATTCCCTGCCTCTTTTAAAATATCCAAGACTCTTTCAGTTGGCAGAGTCTTGAAAGGGTTGGGAAGAGAGGAATCCTTTTTATGTGTTGAATAAACTGTATAGACAGAAGGATCGGGCTCCCAGTTTTCTTCCTTATGAAAAGCGTGACTGCTTTCGAATAATTCGGGTAATTCAGTGGGAGGGAGTCCAAAATTATTGCTTAATTGTGCCATATAATAGCCTATTTTTATGTTTTATTAAATATAAGAACTATTATAACATATTATTTTAATTAAATTATATTTATTTTTTTATATGATTGCAACTTGTTAATTTTGAAAATGTTATGAAAGAATACTAATTCGGCAAGTTCTCATAAACTTGAGGTAAGGCCGATCTTTACCCATAAGTCTCTTTCCTTAAATATATATACATTAATTGATAATTAAGTGTAAAATTATATTTATAATATATAAATATAGGAGATTTTATGACAAGTATAACGCATCTTAATGCCGATTATCGATTCCAACATGCCAGAACTTCGGCAGATTCCTTAGGCAACAATTCCGATAGAGTGAGGGCCCACATAGAAATTGCTCAGCGTGATCCTGAGCACGATTTTTTTTGGGCAAAAAGACGCGCCTGCACTCACAACGGTACAGGATTTGATTTAATGGTTCAAAGGTCCCTCCTTCGAGAGATTGCAGCAGCCGAAGCTTGTTTCAACCTCGCTGCAGCCAAAGTTACAGCTGGTAGTATTGATGATCCCTCAGAGAGAGAACTTGCATATATGGATATTATTAAGATTGAAGCTGGAAGCAATATAGAGGCAGCCAAAATCACTGCAGAGGCTAATATAAAAGATCCATTAAGAAAAGACCGTGCTGCTAGGTATATTGCTGTAACCCTAGCCAAGGACTATCCAGAAGCGGGTAAAGCAATGGCAAGTTCTATCAGGGATCCTTTTTACAGACAAGAGGCTTTATCAGAAATTGAAGCCCAACAGAAAACAACGTAGAAAACGCGCAAAGGTGCAACTATCGATTCTTGCAACAGCTTCTAAAGATATCTAATTCGTTTTGACCTGGATCCAGGCATCCCTGAGTTTTTCTTGAGAGGTAACCACCTGAGTAAAGAGGAGGGTTTGAAACTCTTTTCCTTCGAGGGAGATGAGGTTGAAGGTAGGTTCATCCACTTCAAGGTCTTGTAGGACATCCATGGTAGCAGGGAAGATCCCATAGGTGTCATAATGGGTTTTCATCGAAGCGCGCGTATAGAGATAGTTGATGAGTTGGTAGGTGAGATGCTCTTTTTGACTTGTCTTAGGGATGCAGATATTTTCGATGGAAATGAACGACCCTTCTTTAGGCATGACATATCCTACAAAGGGGAATTTTCGCATGGTTCTCCATAGATAGGAGCTAGAGCAGAGCACAACCGCGCTGTTTTTGGTTGCGAGAAAATAGTCTCCTCTAAAATCGGCATAGGCATTGACATACTTCTTCTGGGTAGTGAGAAGATCAATCACTTTTGGAAGCTCTGCATCAGAGATGTAGCTTACGGGGCCATAAAGGTAGAAAGAGGCGATATAGATGGCTTGGACGGGATCGTTAATCATCGTGATGCGGTAAGAGATTTGGTCGGGGTCGAAAATCATTTTCCAGCTTGGAATAAAGGGGTGCGTTGCAAAATAGTTTTTATCGATTCCTAGCAAAAACACCTCCCATTCAAAAGGGATTGAGTAGAGATTGTGGGGATCGAAATGGTGTCCTAGAAGTTTTGGGTTAAGTTGGGGTAGAAAATGAAGCTGTGTTTTATCAAGCTCTTTCAATAAGTCGTCTCTTACAAGAGTTTTAACAGAATAATCTGAAGGGATGATGAGATCATACCCTTCTCCTCCAGTCGCCTTTAACTTGACGATCATTTCCTCATTGGAGGCGTAGAAATTCACATTCACCTTAATTCCTGTCGTTTTTTCAAAGTCAGCAACAACAGTGGGCTCTAAAATATCTCCCCAGGCAAAGATGTTGATGGAGCGAGAGCTTCCCAAGAAAACTTCTTTAGGCCAGTAGAGAACTCCGAAGATAAGGGCAACCCAGAAAAGAATCACAAAGCTTCGGCTGAGCATTTTTTTAATCACGGGAAAATCTTGCTCCGTGTGCTGAGGTGGAAATAGATCAGGGCCATGATGCTGCTGATAAAGAGCAGAAGGGCTGAAAGAGCATTCACAACAGGTGAAATCCCCGACCGAATCATCGACAGAATATAGAGAGAAAGGGTTTGAACGGAACTTCCAGCACAGAAATAGGTTAGAATAAAGTCATCGAAAGAAATAATGAAGACAAGAAGCGCGCTTGTAATGAGTGAGGGGCGGAGGAGAGGAAGCGTCACTTTAAAAAAGGTTTGAATGGGGGTTGCTCCAAGGACAAGGGAGGCTTCTGTTAATCTATCGTCGAGCTCTAAATACCGTGCATAAACCAAAGGAATGACAAACCCAAGTCCCAAGACGGTGTGGCCGATAATCAACGTCGTAAGCCCAAGAGAAATTGAAGCAAGACTGAAAAATCCGAGCAAACTCACTCCGAGCACTGTCTCTGGAATAATGACGCTTCCGTAGAACAGGTTGAGGTATTTTCCAACGTGGCCTCCCTGGGCGACAAAGAAAATCAAGAAAATACCTAAAAGAACAGAGATGAATGTTGTACAAAGGGCAATGGTTAGGGAATTCCCAAAGGCCTTCCAGAGGTAGATAGAATGAATGAGTTCGTGATACCACTTTAAAGTAAACCCCTGCCATGGAGATGGAAATCCTTCTGTGTTGAATGAAAACAGAAGTAAAACAACGATAGGGACCCATAAGAATAGGTACGTGGAGGCAATCAGAAGCAGGTGGCCAAATCGTCCTAACATTCTCTTAACCATGACTTCTCGCAGGTTCTGTAAAGCGGCCTAAAAAGGAGTAGAAAAAAATAGCAGTGAGAAGAAGGATGGCGCAGCTGACTACCATGAAGGCAGCTCCAAGAGATCCTGTCCCTTCAGCGAGGATGTATTCTGAGACGACATTTCCCACAAACATGATTTTGTCGCCTCCCATGAGAGAGGGAATAACAAACTCTCCAAAGGAAGGGATGTAGACTAAGAAAAATCCAGCGCGGATTCCTCGCATAGTGAGAGGAAGGATGATTTGCCGAAAGGTTTGAAACCATGTTGCGCCAAGATCAAAAGAGGCTTCGATAAGGCTCATGTTAAACCGCTCTAGCGATGAGTAAATGGGAAGGACCATGAAAGGGAGGTAGTAGTAGACCATCATGATCAGAATGGCAAAAGGAGTATTCAAAAGAACTAGAGGCTCTTGAATGAGTCCTAAGTGCATGAGAAGGTTATTTAAAAAACCGTGTTTTTCAAGGACATAAAACCAGGCATACACATGGAGCAAGAAATTGGTCCAAAAAGGGATGAGAAGAAGAAATAAAAGGCCATTTTTAAATCTTTTTCCCCGAAAGGCAATAAAATAGGCGAGGGGATAGGCAATCAAAAAGCAGATGATGACATTTAAAATAGCTAGCAAAAGCGATAACCCAATGACCCGGAGGTACAGAGGGTTTAGAAAGTGGGTGATTTTTTCAAAGGTGAGCCCCACAATTCCCCCTGAAATTCCAGGAGGGGAGACTTTGATAAAACTAGTCACCACGATTAAGAGAAGGGGGATGTAGAAAAATAGAATTTGCCAAACAATCGCTGGAATTCCAATAGAAAACGGATGTTCCGAAGAGAGAGGTTTTGGAAGCTTCATTTTTCTAAAATCACCACATTTTCTTTTTGCCAATAGAGGTTCACTTCATTGTCATAGTCAATGATTTCTTGAGGGAAGTGTTCTTCATTTTGCTCAAAGACCTGGAGTTTCAGGTGATTTTTAAGCACAATGTTATATTGTGTTGATCGCCCGTGGTAGACAATTGACTGAACAACTCCTTTTACTGTATTGGAAAAGTTTTTTACTTCTTTTTTGGAAATAAAGATCTTCTCAGGGCGGATGCTCATCAAAAGATCGGACCCTTCTTTCATCCACGGTTTTTTATGGGAGAGGAGTAGCTTAAACCGTCCCAAGTCTGGGATCTCGATCTCAGGCTCTGAGGAATCAAAATTTTTAAAGGCTCCACTCATGATGTTGGTTGTTCCTACAAATTTTGCCACAAAGGAAGAGTGGGGAAATTCGTAGATTTCTTTAGGGGTTCCAATCTGCTCGATTTCACCTCGATGGTTCATGATGGCCATTTGGTCTGCCACCGTTAAGGCTTCAAATTGGTCATGGGTGACATAGACGAAGGTTGTTTTCAACTTATCTTGCAGTTCAATGAGCTCGATGAGCATTCGCTCACGTAGCTTAAAGTCAAGGGCGGCAAGAGGTTCATCGAGCAGAAGCACGTCAGGCTCATTGACAATCGCTCTTGCTAGAGCAACCCGTTGCTGCTGCCCTCCCGAAAGTTGGGCAGGGGATTTGTAAATATGATTTTCGAGGTGAAAAGCCTCGAGAATTTTAAACACTTTTTGCTCGATGATGACCTTGGGAAGCTTATTCAAGCGGAGGCTGTAGGCGATATTATCAAAGACGTTGAGATGGGGGAAAAGAGCGTAGTTTTGAAACACCATGTTAATAGGTCTTTCATGGATGGGAACATGCGTAATATCTTCATCGCCTAAGTAGAGTTTGCCTGAATCGGCTTTCTCAAGGCCTGCAATCAGGCGCAGCAGCGTTGTTTTGCCGCACCCGCTGGGGCCTAGCAGAGCAAAAAACTTTCCTGCGGGAATCGTGAAATTGATATCATTGATGATCAGGCCGTCGCCAATCGATTTTTTGAGTTTTTCGATCTTAACACTACGCATGTAAAAATACTAATGGATCTCGCGACTTTGTTGCAAAAATTTTCACAGACTTGATACCATACACCCCATGGCAAAAAGAAAAATCATCATTGTTGGATCAGGTCCTGCCTCTTACACAGCGGCTATTTATGCGGCGAGAGCGAGTCTTTCCCCTCTTGTCTATGAAGGGTTTTATGCAGGGCCTGCCGGAGGACAGCTCATGACGACAACCGATGTCGAGAACTATCCTGGGTTTCCAGAAGGGGTGATGGGGCCAGCGCTCATAGACCTTTTCAGGAAGCAGGCGGAGAAATTTGGGACCTCTTTCATAACGGAAGATGTGACTCGCGTCGATTTGAAAGTCCACCCTTTTGTCGTCGAGTCTTCCTCGGGAAGCCACTCTGCAGAGGCGCTCATTATTGCAACAGGAGCTCGTGCTCGGCGACTGGATGTTCCTGGAACAGCAGATCATGAATACTGGCAGAAGGGGGTTACAGCCTGCGCCGTATGCGATGGAGCAATGCCGATCTTTCGAGAGAAACACCTCTACGTAATTGGTGGGGGAGACACAGCCATTGAAGAAGCGCTCTTTTTAACCAAGTTTGGAAGTAAAGTCTTTATTGTCCATCGGCGGGATGAGTTTCGCGCTTCCAAAATTATGGCAGAGAGAGCGCTGAAACATCCCAAGATCCGTGTTCTATGGAATCATGTTCTTGCTCGTGTTGAAGGAGATACCGTCGTCCGTTCTGTCACATTGAAAAATGTCCTATCGGGTACCGAAACGACTCAGCAAGCAGGAGGAGTTTTCTTTGCCATTGGACATGAACCTAATACCTCTTTTTTAGAAGGGCAGGTGGCCCTTGAGCCGAATGGGTATATCCAAGTGGTGAAAGGGACAACTCGGACAAGTGTGGAAGGGGTTTTTGCCGCAGGGGATGTGCAAGATCCTCATTACCGGCAAGCTGTCACAGCTGCTGGAAGCGGGTGTATGGCTGCACTCGATGCAGAGCGGTGGCTTGTGGTGCACGAAAATGTCTCTGCGTAGATTCATTTTACTTTTACCTCTGTCGCTTTTTGGGCTTGAAAGGGTTCCATGGTTTTGTAACGTGTGGGAATTTACATTCACTCCGGCCTACACCTACAGTCGATATCCCCGAGTGCAAAATGGATATCCATCATTTCAAAACCCCTCCAATGACCATCTTCTCTCATTTGATCTGGCGGTCTCTCCTTCGCCCAGCTGGGAGCTGGACCTTGAAGTGGAGTTTGCAGACACGCCTCGGCAGTCGATGGGGCTTCGCAGCAGCGCGCTTCAAGCTCGCTATCTGTGGCTCAATGATCTTCTAGGCGATCCTATCTCCTTGACTATCGGAGGGGTGATTCGAGGTGTTTCCCGCCACAGTTTGAAAGATGTCAGCTGTCCCTACCAATCAGATATTAACTTTGAGGCTAACTCAGCGATAGGCCGCGAATGGGATCACGGAGCCGCTTGGAGAGTGCGGACCTTTGGGGGAGCTTCTCTCGGGGTTGCAAACCATGGAATGCCGTGGATGTCCCTGTTTGCAGTGATTGAAGGGCAAGGGCATGAGAGGCACCGCTTAGGACTCTTTTTTGAAGGGGCGGCAGGATTTGGGCACAAGACCGATGTCTTCATCGACCATTTTCATGGATACGCCTCCATCCGGCACCGCAACCTCGACGCAGGGCTTAAATACACCTACGCCTTTGAAATTTGGGGCCATCTGTCACTGGCCTATACTCGAAGACTCTATGCCCGCAGCTTCCCCGAGCAGGTGAATTTCTTCACCATCTCCTATATGCTTCCTTTTTCGCTTTTTTAGCAAGCCGTTCATTATAAGCAAGTTAAATCGTCATCTTACGCGAAACAGGAAAAAGACGATTTCGCGTAAGTTATGATCTTGCTATAAACTTACGCGAGTAGACTTCAGCGAGCAACTTAAAGTCTAACATAGAGCGCAACGGTCGAGACATAATCTCGGCAGTGGCTCATGGAAAGAAGTACGTGGGGATTTTGAAAGTGTTCTTGGACTTTTAAGGAGAACGACACGATAGGTTTCCCTGCTTCATCATGGGAGATTTCGATATCGAGCCAGCCGATCTTGCCGCCTATTCCACAGCCGAGGGCTTTGGTAATCGATTCTTTGGCTGAGAAACGGGCTGCAAATTGGGGGATGGGGTCTTGATGCTTTCGGCAGTAGGCTTGTTCTAGGGGTGTGAAGATCCGTTCAATGAACGGCTCTCCAATTTTCGAGATCGCATCACGAACACGGGCAATTTCAAGGATGTCGGTTCCAATCCCAAAAGGAGTCATCAATCCTCGTCCATGGGGGAGTCTGAGAAAGAATCGCCTTCCTCTTTATCTGCTAGGTTACAGAAAATCATGCGGCCTGAAGAGGTATGGATCACAGAGATCACGCGCGCCTCAACGATTTCGTCGATAAAATCGCCACCGCCATTGACAACGACCATGGTTCCATCGTCAAGGTTGCCAACTCCTTGGCGAGGCTCTTTTCCGCGCCGTTGAATGCGGATTCGAACAAGTTCTCCACCTTGCATGAGCGGCTTTAGCGCGTTTGAGAGGGCATGGAGATTGATGACTGTGATTCCTTCAATGGTTGCCATCTGGACACGGCTGATATCAGAACTTAAGATATTTGCATCGAGGAGCCGGGCAAGCCTGACGACCTTTCCGTTCATTTCTTTCACTTCTGGAAAATCTGTTTCATGATAACGCATTTCTAAGTTGGGCATTGCCTCGAGTTTTTTGACAACCTCAAGACACCGCTTTGCCTTATTTCGCGTCACTTCATCTCCGAGCTCTGATTGTGCATAAAGCTCTTTGACGACGAAGTGGGGAAGCACCAATTGATGGTTGAGCAGGCCAGTAGAGGCAAGATCAATCATGCGAGGATCTGCAAGAACCGAGATATCGACGACAAGATCTTTCTTTTTATGGGAGACTTGCGTGAATCTGACAAATGGAATGCTGACATAGAGCTCATCACTCGAGCGAAGGGTCATGATGGTTCCAAGATAGACGCCGAATAAGATGACCCCAATTTTAATCAGTTCAACCGTATGAGGTTGTAGAAGCACTCCAATGGAGCTAACCTCTAAAATAGCATGAAAGATAAGCGCGAGCGCTTGCCCCATCAAATATCCAATAAAGATACCTAAGATTGCAATGTTGAACGACCTTAGGTTAAAGCGGCGGAAAAAGAGATCGAACCCAATTAAAACCATTCCAAAGACAAAGCCGATTCCTATGCCAAAAACGATATTAAAGGCGGTTTTCCCAGTGGGAAGCGAAATCATGAAAAGAGTCATGAAGACGATGCTGAGAAGAGTAAACAAGGTCCGCAGAAAGGTGAGTGAAATATTCATAGAATGATAGTCCTTTTTTGACGAAAGTCTATCGGGTGCCCTCTTTTTGGACAAGTTCTTGTCTGTTGGAAATTACTGTCTCGGTATACATATTTTTTTCTTCCATCTATTTGGCAGTGAAAAAAGACATATTAAATATTTTATGATAAATTTTGCGCGAAAAAAAATCTGATTTTTTTCATTCCCTCAGAGGGAGAATTTTTTTAGCGGGAATTGCCGGCTTTGTCGCGCGGCGTTATGCTATCATAAAGTCCGCGCAACAAACAAGAATTAGAGTTTTTAACGCGATGTTTAAGAAATGAAAACGTCGCGCTTAAATCGTGAATTCATATCTGTCGCGCGAGATTTTAAAAAAATAAACACCGCGCGACAGAGAAAATTTAAATAAGCGCTTGAAAATAAGATACTTATCCCAAAAATCGATATTTTGTAGACGCCATCTTATTGCGAACAGGAGCCTGTAGGGTTAACTGTGCCGATGGTTTCGATTTCACCTGTATTTGTGGTGTCGTCCGATCCGGCTGTTCGGTTGAATGTACCTCCATTAATTTGCTCGAATAGATAAGGAGATGGGCTTGAAGGGGGTGTTGCTATATTGCCGGTAAAATTTAGGCATAGTGCCCCTGGGCCAACGGTAATGCTGCTTGCAAAGCCATTTGCCAAACCGGTGGTACCGCTAAAGGTGTTTCCAGTTATATTCGCTGAAACATCGGCGGCATTATTGTTCAACGTATAGTTAATGCCGTAGCTATTATCAAGCCCGCTGAATGTGCCTCCAGAAGAGCTGAAGGTGTCGATCGTGCTTGCGTTGAAAATGCCTGTGCTAGTATTACTAATATCGCTAAAAGCGTTTCCAGAAGAATTAAAGGCGGTGATTATGCCTCTGTTGAAAATGCCATTGCTCTGATCATTAATATTGTTAAAGGTATTGTTAGAAGAGTTGAAAGTGCCGATCGTGCTGCTGATGTTGAAAATGCCTTCGCTATTATCAGTAATATTGCTAAAGATATTGCCAGAAGAGCTGAAAGTGCCGATTGTGCCGCCGCTGTCATTGAGAATGCCAATGCTAACATCACTAATATCGCTAAAGGTATTGCCAGAAGAGCTGAAGGTGTAGATTGTGCCTCCGATGTTGTAAATGCCATTGCTAGTATTATTCAAAGCGCTAAAGGTATCGCCAGAAGAATTGAAGGAGCTGATCGTTGCATTGTTGATAATACCATTAGCATGATTAATATTGCTAAAGGTATTGCCAGAAGAATTGAAGAAGCTGATTGTACCAAAGTTGGTAATACCAGTGCCACCATGACTAATATTGCTAAAGGTATCGCCACAAGAGCTGAAGGTGTTGATTATGCCGCCGTTGATAATGCCTATGCTAATACCACTAATATTGCTAAAGGTATTGCCAGAAGAGCCAAAGGTGCCGATTGTACCTTCAGTGTTGCCAATGCCTACGCCATCATTAATATTGCTAAAGGTATCGCCAGAAGAACTGAAAGTGTCAATTGTGCCTATGTTCCAAATGCCGGCGGCGAAATTAACATCGCTAAAGATATTTCCAGAAGAGCTGAAGGTGCCGATTGTGCCTTCGTTGTATATACCAAAGCTAATCTCAATAAGATCGCTAAAGGTATTTCCAGAAGCATTGAAGGCGGTGATTATGCCGCCGCCATTGTAAATGCCTGCGCTATTACTAGTACTACTAATATTGCTAAAGGTATTTCCAGAAGCATTGAAGGCGGTGATTATGCCTCCGTTGTAAATGCCGTTACTACCAGTACTAATATTGCTAAAGATGTTTCCAAAAGCATTGAAGACGGTGATTGTAGCGGAGTCGTTGTATATGCCATCACCACCACTTAGATCGCTGAAGGTGTTGCCAGAAGCGCTATAGGTGGCGATTAGACCGCTGTTGTAGGTGAAAATCCCATTTCCTCCAAGCCCTCCTCCGTTTCGGCTGAGGTTGCTGAAAGAGCTTCCTGTGACATTCAGGAGATCCAGGGTACTACCGCTATCAAGTTGGATGTAGATCCCATTGCCGTTATTACTACCATCATTGCACGTAAATCCATTAAAGGTGCTGCTGTCAATGAGGACTTGGCCAGAGGGGTTGATCAAAGAGATCCCATTTGTCGTAATGGTGGTAGATGAGACAAAGAGGTTGTGATCGGCAGTGAGATTGGAGATTCCGTTTCCATAGATGCCGTTTGCAGTCGTGTCTACAGTCGGCATCATAGAGAATCCTGAGACGGTGTTATTATTGCCCAAAGTGACGATATTTCCGGCACCTGTCGTGTTGGCAATATTCGGCAAGCTAGAGGCCATAGGCGGGATGATGATGGTGCCTCTTGTCGTTGGGATGGAATGCGCTATAGAGGCGCCAAGAAATAGCTGGCCGTCTTGTAGAAGAATGCCGCTGGACATGCCGTTTGTCGTTCCATCGCCTGGGTATACGTAGATGCCTTGGTTTGCCGATGAGGCATTTTGCGCATCTAGAAGCGTTGAGAAGGGGTTCTCATATGTACCGGCTGAATGGCTGGTGTTGTCCACAAACCAGAAAACCCAAGGTTTTCCTGTTTCTGGATTGATGGCAGGAGAGGTGGTGCTCTGCCTTCCCACGGGGATGATCTCATTGCGATCCACCCTCTGCACCGCGCGCCTTTGCAAGGTCATCGCATGTGGACAAGATTTGCCTACTTGGTTCTTCCCTCCAAAGGAGATATTTAGACTGATTTGCGCCTGGCCAGTCCACTTGAAGAAGTGATCGTAGGCGGTGATGCCTTCAATGCGCAAGTACCGATTGAATAGTTCGATGTTAGCGCGAAGCTTTCCTCCCCACGTCGTTTTACCCACCCCCGTCAAATAATAGGGGCCTCCTGCAAAGTAAAGCGGTGTTTTGTCTTTTTTGAAATCCACATGAAAACCCACTTCCGCATTTGCACCCTTCATGGCAAAATCCCGTTTGTTTGTGATAAGCATGGAATTGCCTTGAAAAGCGTAAAATGTGCTGCGGTGAAAATAAGGACTTTCTTTGCGTCCTATTGGAAAGTAGCCATTGATCCGGAAGTCCCAGATCCTGCCTAGAGATTCAAGTCCAGCGGAGACTTGATTGTAGTGCTGATGGGACGTATTGCGATAGTCGTAATAGCCATTCACTCCCCACACACGCGAGGAGCCTAGGCGCCGCAGGCCAATGCCTGCGTTGGCCGCGAGCTTGCCATTGTCAAACACATGTCCGCGCAGATCCAGGAAGGGAAGCCAACCGCCCTTAAGAATGTTCGGAGCGAGAAAAATCTCCTGTGTCGTATAGCCGGTTTTATAGCCGATTCCTTTGGGGGTGGAGTAACGGATAGAAGCGTGCATAGGCTGCACACCGCAATTGGTATCTACCACAGCCCCCAATATAGGACCGCAGCAGAGCATCCAAAGAAGAGAGCATTGAAAAGGACCTATGCGCATAGTGAACTACCTTACATCCCAAACATAGTTGTGATTATCTTTTTTAGCAAAAAATATCCAATAAAAAAATTTAATCACAATATTCCCTGGATAAAACGTGAATCAAATCACATTTTATACAGGGAAAAACGTGAATCTGGTACACTAAAGATGCTAAACTTGGTTATTTCAGAATTCAAGAAATGGATGTTTACATATTATGAGTCTACGGAAATGGATTTGTTTTTCAGGGGTTTTATGGCTGGCCATTGGATCGCTTCTCATGGTTAAGGGATTGAGGTGGCTTGCGCAGGCGGCTATAGCTTCTGAACAGACGCCCCTTGTCGGGTGGGTCTCATCTCTTGTCGGTTCGCGTCCTCAAGGGGCGCTTCTTGTGATTGCAGTTGCCCTTTTCATTGGACTGGTGAAGGGGCGTACGGTTCTTTCAAAGACAGTATTTCGGGTTGTATCGCGACTGAAGTCTCAAACGGTTCCTATTCGGTTGTCTAATCTCTACGATCGTCGTTATTATCTAATCTTAGGATCGATGATGGGATTGGGTCTTTTATTCCGATTCCTGCCCATTCCTCTAGACATTAGGGGAGCGATCGATGTGATAATTGGATCTGCTCTGATCAATGGCGCAATGATTTATTTCCGAGAAGCCTTGATGCCTAAAACTATTTAACGGTGATAACGGCTTCCTTTGTCGATTTCGAAGACGCGGTAGAGTTGCTCAAGGAGCAGCAGCCGGGTGATTTGGCCTGTAAAGGTCAGAGGTGAAAGACTCCATAGGAAGGAGGCATTTTTTTTGGTGCGCTCAGAAAGGCCATCCGGTCCTCCGATGACAAAGATGAACCGCCCTTTCCACTCTTCACTTTTTTTGAACAAGTAGCGTGAAAACTGAAGGGTGTCAAATAATTTTCCATGGGGATCAAGGGCAATGAACTTTTGCTGCGCGCTACAAAGTTCTTCAAGTTGAAACTCATTTTTTGCTAAGATCCATTCGAGTTGGCAGCTCGAGGTCAGGCGCTTTTGATATTCATCAAGCGCTTCTTGAAGCCAAGTCTCTTTGTTTTTACCTACGGTGAGGATTTTAATTTTAAGCATGCTTTACTGGAACCCTTCTCCTTCGATTTTTCCTTGGAACCTTCCTTTTTTGGGACGTCCTATTCTATGGTATGGTGTTTTCTTTGCCTTGGGTTTTTTTCTGGCTTATGGGGCTTTTCTAGCTCTATTAAGACATGAAAACAAAACAAATGGTAGAAAAATTGCAGATGAAGTCAGTACTTATGTTTTGATAGGGATTGTTATTGGCGCGCGCCTTTTTGATGTGCTCTTCTATGAAAACCTGACGCAATTTTTTCACGATCCACTCTTTGTGATTCGCGTCTGGGAGGGGGGGCTTTCAAGCCATGGAGCGGTGATGGGTCTTTTGGGTGGCGTCATCCTCTATCATCGCCAGCATCGTCATGAATTTAGCCTGATGCACCTGTTTGACCTCATTTCTATCGTTGCAGGGATCACAGCTGCTTGCATTCGAATTGGAAATTTTTTCAATCAGGAAATTTTAGGGACACCGACGATCCTGCCGTGGGGAGTCATTTTTGGCCACCCTGTTGATGGAAGCTTTCCCGTTGCAAGGCATCCGGTTCAGCTTTATGAAGCGTTTTACTACTTGGCGCTCTTTGGCGTCATGTGGCGTCTAAAGGATCGTCTTAAAAAATGGCCTGCGGGGCGTCTGACGGGTCTTTTTCTTGTGCTCGTGTTTTCATTTCGGTTTTTCATCGAGTTCTTTAAAGAAGAGCAAACGGTTTGGCTCACAACCTCTTTTTTGAAAATGGGGCAGTGGCTTTCTATTCCTCTGATTGTCTTAGGGGCGATTTTTCTTCTCCGCAAAAGGCGTTAGGACAGCTTCTTAGTGTATGTCGATCGATAGGGAGTAGTGGGAGCTGCTTTTGCGCTCGAGAGATCAAGTGCTTGAGTCTGGTCTCAAGGGTTAAGCCAGCAACCGATTTCTCCTGTAATAAGATCCAACGGTCAAGAGTTGAGTCTTGCGGTATTGAAAGGAGATGATACCACCCATATTTTCGGAGAAGATCGGCTTTTTGGTGGACAACCGAAGGGTCAATTAAAGGAGAAGCATAGTGAGAAAGAAATTGCTCTCGCAGGTCGGGAACAATGGAAGGATCATTTAAAGGGCGGTTTTGAGAGACCATTTCCAAAACCAGTTGAAGGAGGGGAGTTTGAGGAAAATGGAGCGCGCGTAGGACGAGCTCTCCTTGAACACTCCAAAAGGCTATGCGGCGGTTCCAATCGGCCTGCGTTGCCATGAGAGAGATGTCATGCGCTTGAATAAAAAAATGGACTGCTTGAGCAATCGCTGCTTGCCAATGCTCTTTTGGATGATCGATCAGGTGAAGCTCTGCTTCTTTTAACAGTTGACCCATGAATTGGAGATCTTCTAAGGGGGGGAGTCTCTCTTTTAAACAACACCAGCTCAAAATCTCGAGTTCATTTAAAGAAATTAAAGGAGAGTCGCGGAGGTGGGCTGTTTTAATATCTTGAATGAGCTCATGGCTTGTCTGATCTGTGGCATTTGCAAGAAAACGGTGGATCCATGATCGAAGGTGATCGATATCTCCTGCCGGGGATGTTTGCATGAAGCAGCAATGAGGAAGAAGAAGAGAAGCCCAATGCATCGAGAGGGCAGAGGACCATCGCATGGGTTCTTCTTTTAAGGTTTGAAATTGCTGAACTTTATTTTGCAGGTCTTGATGCAGCTGATGATGGGTGAGATCAGGGTGCTGCATCAAGCAATCCAGCATCCATTTGAGAAGGAGTCGGTCTTTTACATCGAGCTCTGTTTTAGCAAGAGTGGCTAGTGGTAGAAGGTGTTTTTCAGCCGACCAAATGAGTTCTGTCAGGTGGTGTAAAGCAGGCCGAGCTCCTTCAAAAGTTGCCACCGATTCACCAACTTTAAGAGCGAGCTGTTGTGCAAGCAAAAAGGGATGGAGTGAGGAGTTTTTTCTTTGGGCTAAAACCATTTTTAAATTTTCTCGAATCAAAAAATGGAGGTTGAGCTTTCCTTCGATTGTGAATGCTTCCTGTTCTTTCTCTAAAAGCTCGGAAAAAGAGGAAATTTTCTCCCAAGTTTTTTTTAAGAGTGCAATTCCCAAACGGTGGCGGGGAAATTTTTTTTGAAATTCAGGGGCAATGCTCTCAAGCAGTTTTTCTTGGAAATCGAGAGACCACTCTTTGGGTCTGCAGCTTGATTGAAACTGCTGCTTTACCTTTCTTGAAAGAAAAAGGGAGACGTCGGAATAGGGATCTTGAAGCTCTTGAAGAGACAATAAATCGAGACTTTCCATGAGAGTTCTACTAAGGCTTTAGTGAGCAGAAAGTCAAGATTTTTTTTGTAACTATTCACCTGTCCCTCATTTAGCGGTAAGGAAAAAAAAGATCGGGCACGGCAACGTTCACGAAAGAAAAGTCAGTCAAATTTTGGTCTGGTTCAAATTCTCCATGGAGAGGGTAACATTTTTTTCGCCTTTTCCCAGGAGAATGGCACAAAAAGTGTTACCCTACTTTGAACCAGGCCCAAATTTCTACCCCCATTTTAACAAAAATGCCTCAGGGAACCTCTTTCGTGAACGTTGCCGTGCCCGTTCCCTTGCCCGATCTTCCCTCTGCTATAGATGAGTAGTTACGATTTTTTTGCGATGCAAGAAATCTCGATTAAGACATTGAGAGGAAGCTCGGCAACTTGCATGGCCTGGCGGGCAGGCTTAATAGGAGCTGTGAAAAATTCGCTATAGATTTGATTCATTACAGCGAAATGAGAGAGGTCTTTCAGATAAACTTCTGATCGAACCACGTCGGCAAAGGTGCACCCTGCCGCTTTGAGGATTGCCTGCAGGTTTGCAAAGACTTGACGGGTTTGCCCTTCGATACCGGACTCCTCAACTTTTCCAGAAGCAGGATTGATGGGAATCTGTCCAGAGATAAAAATAAAGCCGGAGGCTTCCACTGCCTGAGAATAGGATCCAATTGCCTTGGGGGCCTTATCTGTTTCGATCTGTTTCAATTTTTTCCATCATTTTTAATCGTGATCTCTATATCCTATAGAAAAAGGGATTAATTTTGGAGGATCAAAAATGAACTATACAATGATTGCTGGACATCTTGGCGCTGATCCAGAAGTGCGGTTTACATCATCTGGAAAGAAAGTGACGACGCTACGTGTTGCTGCTAGGTGTAGGCGAGGGGGGAAAGATAAGACCATTTGGTGGAGGGTTTCTGTTTGGGGTGAAGAGTTTGATAAAATGATGGCCTATCTTAAAAAAGGGAGTCCGATTTTTGTGATCGGTGAAATGAATGAGCCTGAAATTTTTACAAACCGCGATGGAAAACCGCAAATTTCAATGAGTTTAACAGCCGTTGACCTTTCATTCAGTCCCTTTGGACGACCAGATGGCGGAAATTCTGAAAATCCCTCCCATGCTGCAAATGAGCCTAGCCATGGGCCCTCTCTGGAGCCTGCTGCTGCCTTCGGCCCCCCTACCTTCGGTCAAGGAAAAGTAGCCCCTTCATTCTCAGACGATGAGGTGCCTTTCTGATGCATTTCACAGCGGTTTCTTCAATTTCCGATCGTCCGGAAGCAGATGTGGTCGTGCTTCCATTTTGGCAAGATGCAAAAGAAGTGGAGCCGGCTTTTCCGATTGCTCCTTTTCGATCACCGCTCGCTCCTGTCCTAAAGGGAGGCGACTTTCATGGAAAAGAAGGGGAGACTCTTCTTCTGTACACAGGAAAAAAGCGCGAGCCTCGCCTTCTTCTTCTGGGATGTGGACGGCTATTAGACGCCTCTCCGGAGACATTTCGAAAAGCAGTTTCATCGGCCGTCAAACTGTGCCGTCAAAAAAAATGGACAGCAGTCAATATGATGTGTCCAGAACAAGGGGAATTTCACGTCCCTATCGCTGAGGGATTTTTGCTTTCAAGCTACGACTTTAATGAGCTCAAACACGATAGCTTAAAAGAAGATGCGCCATGGTCTCTTCGAAAATTATGTCTCATGGGGATTGATAAGACTCAATTTGCAGAATGCAAGCGAGCGCAAACAGTTGTCGAAGCTGTCAATTTTGCTCGGGATCTCGTCAATGGCAATGCCGACGACATCACACCCCAGAAACTTGTAGACACAGCTTTGGAGCTCAGTCAAACGTATCCTTCTCTCAAGGCTACGATTTTAGGAAAAAAAGAAATTATGAAAGCAGGTCTTGGGCTTCTCCTTGCAGTGAATCGGGGCTCCTCAAGGGATCCTGCCTTGATCATTCTCCACTATCAGGGCAACCCATCGTCTAAAGAATGCACAGCTCTTGTTGGAAAGGGGATTACCTATGACACGGGAGGGCTTAACTTAAAACCGACAGGCAGCATGGAAACGATGAAAGCCGATATGTCGGGGGCGGCATCCGTCTTAGGAACTCTTAAAGCTTTGGCGGCCCTCAAATTGCCGGTCAATGCCATTGGGGTTGTTGTCTCCACTGAAAACAGTATCGATGCTAATAGTTATAAGCCTGGAGATGTCTACCGCAGCTACTGTGGCAAAACAGTCGAAATTTCTAATACCGACGCAGAGGGAAGGCTTGTGCTTGCCGATGCGATCAGCTATGTACAAGACCATTATAAGCCCACGCGACTCATCGACCTTGCAACGTTAACAGGCGGAATTGTGGTTGCCTTAGGCGAGCAAGCCTCTGGCCTTTTTTCCAATGATGATGATCTTGCGGCCGCTCTTCAGAGGGCAGGAGAGGCGACCTATGAGAGAGTCTGGCGCCTTCCTCTTTTTCCCGAGTATAAAGAGGCGTTGAAATCAGCCATTGCCGACCTCAAAAATTCCGCAGATCGGAAAGCCTCGTCGATTACAGGAGCCATCTTCATCCAGGAGTTTGTGAAAAAGACTGCCTGGGCTCATTTGGACATCGCAGGAACAGCCTATTTGGACAAGCCCAGCGGCTACCACACAACTCCAGCAACAGGAGTAGGCGTCCGTCTTCTCACGAGCTATTTTTCCATGCTAATGCTATCATGAATAGTATTAAAAAGAGAGGTAGCATATGCCTGTGTATAACATTGAACGAGGAGTTGGATTCACTTGAGAAAAACCCACTTTTCATGACTTAGACCATCTTGCAGGCTCTTGGTCTGCTTCCGATGAAGAAACTTTCAAAAAGAACACCCAATACTTCGAAAAAATTGACGAGGAACTTTGGTTATGAGACCCATTTTTTTGATACCAATGCTTATGAGGGTCTTATCTCTGGAACCACCATATCTGAGTTGACGATCTAGCATGAACTTGTCGCGGGTTTTTAAAGTGTCGGCTCGAGAAAAAGGGATGACGCTGCTCTCTTTCTTAAGAGAAAAATGTCCCGATGCTCCTTCGGTGAAGGCTCTCAAGCGGTGGATTGAAGGGAAGCAGTGTACCATTAATGGGCGGGTAGAGACGTTTTCTACCCATCGCCTGATAACGCATGATCAAATCGTCCTGACTCTTACCCAGGATGAGCAAAAGGTGGTTTTAAAGCCGCTGCTTCTCTGGGAAGACGAGGCGCTTGCAGCCTATGATAAACCGGCAGGGCTTGTGTGTCATCCGTCCCATTTCGGAGACCGCCTTGTCCATCGTCTTGATAAAGAGACCTCCGGCGTGATCCTCACCGCCAAGTCAAACCCGATTCTAGAAAAAATGATCCACCTCTTTCAGCAAAAGAAAGTGAAAAAGACTTATTTAGCCATTGTCAGCGGCATTGTCAAAAAGGAGGAAGGGACTCTCATTTCCCATCTTGCTCCACTACGCCGCTTCCAAGGGCAAACTCTCTACGGATCCGGTCCCAAAGGACAGCTTGCGGAAACACGGTGGAAAAAGATAGGACAGGGGCCTAAAGCAACACTTCTCCAGTGCTACCCCATCACAGGAAGAACGCATCAGCTCCGAGTGCATTTAAAAGAAATGGGGCACCCAATCATGGGCGATTATCAATATGGTAAACAGTTTTGCTATCCAGCGCGCCGCCATCTTTTGCACGCCCATCAAATTTCATTTCCCCATCCGCAATCAGGCGATCAGATCACAATAACAGCCCCTTTGCCTGATGATTTTTTAGAAGCCTTGGAGGCTCTTGGGATTAATAGACCTCTTGCATAACTAAGATTCTACAGAACCTTAGTTACGCAAGAGGTCTAATCCAGATCATTCACCATGTAACGGGCTGCTTTTTTGATCCCCTTTTGAGTAATGAGTTCTTTTTCTATGAGATCAGCGAGATCTCTTTGCAAAGATCGCCTATTGACTCCAGGGCAAAGGGATTCATAATCTTGAATTGTAAAATCCTTTTCTCTCATTAACAGGTTTTCCAGCGCCTGTTTTTGCCTTTCGGAAAGTTTGTGTTGAAGCGCTAAAATATCTAGTTTTATTGCATGCGATCCTTTCAGTTGGATTTCATGCATTTGGGTCTCTAACGCCTTGGAGAAATATTCGAGCCAACTCGTCATATCCATAGAGCTGCTTCTGACAGATTGCAGCGCATGATAATAATCTTGTCGATTCCGATCATAATACTCACTGATAGTAAAAAGTTTTTTGAAATCATAGCCTGAGCGATAAAGGCATAAGGTAGAAAGTAGCCGAGCTGTTCGGCCATTGCCATCCATAAAGGGGTGGATATGAACAAGCTGAAACTGCGCGATTCCGGCGATAAGAACGGGCGGGATGGTTTGTTCTGTCTGCAGCCAGTGGATTAGTTCATCCATCAAGACGGGAACATCGTAGGGGGCTGGCGGAGTGTAGATAATTTCTTTTGTTTTTGAATTAGCCACATAGTTTTGAACGGTTCTGTATTGCCCTGGTTGGGCGGTATTTCCCCTGACTCCTTTGACAAGACGTTGATGGATTTCTCTGATCAGACCTTCAGTAATGACCCCTTGTGAGAAGACATACTCGGAGACGAAATCAAATGCCTTTTTATAATTCAGAAGCTCTTTGACATCCTCAGAATCGACTCCAGATATTTTTTCACCGGCAATCAGTCTCTCAGACTGATCTAAGCTTAAATGGGTCCCCTCTATATGCGTCGTATGATGAGCTTCCAACATCAAGGCGCGAGCCTGCATTTTAGAAACCCAATCTTTCGAAAGCTTGGCAGCCTCTAGAAATCCCCGTGTACGCTCAATGGCTGTGAGTGCAGATGCAATTGGGATGGAAATTGTAAATCTCGGATGAAATGGCATGTTTTTACGACACTTTTTTTCTTATTATGTCATAAAAAAGAACCTTTGGCAACTGGTTTTCTTGTTTTTGCGACATATTTTCACGAATTTTGTCGTAAAAAGTGTCGTAAAAATGTCGCAAAAAGGAGAGGGAGAAAAGTTTCTCGACTTTCCATAGACGTTCCAGGTAAAATTTATCATTAAAAATGAATTATTTAATTGTTAAAACCTCTTCGCTTGGGGACGTGATTCAGACATTTCCGGTTGTGGAATATTTGAAGTTGAAAGACCCCTATTGCCGCATTGACTGGGTTGTCGAGGAGGAGTATGCCCCGCTGCTCAAATCTCATCCAGGGATCTCTACAGTCCTGACGCTGGCCTCTAGGCGTTGGAGGGGCTCTTTTTTAAGAATAAAAAGTTTACAAGAGGTCCGCGGCGCACTCTCTGCTCTCAGAAACACCTTCTACGACGTGGTCTTTGACTTACAAGGCAATACCAAATCGGCGCTTCTGACCTTCTCTACGCGGGCTCATAAAAAGGTGGGGTTTGGATGGGGAGCTGCTGCGGAGTGGCCCAATTATTTGGCGACGGATGAGAGATTTTCGGTGGCTGCGGATCTCTCCATTCAGAGACGGTATTTATCCGTCGTTCAGCAATTTTTTAATGATGCAACTCCTTTCTATCCGCAAGGAGTGCGGCTTCTTTTAACTCCTCAGGATGAAGAGTTGTTGGCTTCTTTTAGAAAGCATCAGAAACCGCGGATCATGGTGGCTTTTGGGTCTAAATGGGAGAACAAATGCCTCTCATTTTCGACTTTAGTCCAATTTTTAGAAGAAATTGAGAAAAAGGAACGATGCATTTTTTATTTTGTGAGCGGAACTTCTCAAGAAAAAGGGATTGGCGACCGGCTCTCAGAGCGGTTTCCTAGCAGCCTTTCACTTCAAGGGCTGTCATTTCCTCTCTGGCAACGGCTCATGAGAGAGGTCGATCTTGTCATTGCAACCGATTCAGCAGCGCTTGCCCTTTGCGGGACGACGCCTACGGCCTCCTTTAGTTTTTTTGGGCCGACGCAATCCTCCATTTATAAACCTCTTGGAGCGCATCACCGTCACTACCAAGGAGCTTGCCCCTACAATGTACAGTTTTCTTCTAGGTGTCCCCGCCTTCGAACATGCTCTTCAGGCGCCTGCCTTAAACAGGCTGCGCCTGCCGATCTTGTAAGGCGGTATGATGAGAAGAGAGGAGATGGCGGATAACCTGTTTGGTTTCGGCAAACATCTCTTCTTCGTTCAAGGCTTCAACTTCTGCTAAAGAAAACCACTTGGCTTCCGGGAGAAGGGCTCCGCTAATGGGACGCCCCACGTAGATCAGATCCATATGGCAATGGGCCGGCTGAGCCCCATGAGAAGGTATTTGTTCTAGGAGGCATAGGTAGGGTCTTTCAAAGCTTGCAGCATTCCAATGATCAACCCAGACGTTTTCTTGAGGAAGAATCTGAACCTGCAGCCCTGTTTCTTCAAGAGCTTCCCGGCGGGCGCATTCAGGAGGGGTTTCTCCCGGCTCTAAATGTCCGCCTGGAGGAAGCCATTTCTTCAATTTAGGGTGAGGGATCAGGAGTACTTTCCCATCTTCTAGGAGGTAGATCGTTGCTGTAAAGTGCTTTTCAGTCCCCATTCAAAGCTTCCAACGCAGACGTGATATCTTTTTGAGGCGGCATTTTAAGGTAAGCATTAACAACTCTCCAGAGAACTCCCACAGAGTGGTACGGTTTTTTCGTCAAATCTAGTAAGTCGGAGACATAGCTCAAAACTTGCTTAACGATAAATGGTTCAGCAATAGGTTGGACAGCTTGCCCTACCGTTTGCAGAACTGTTGGATCACCCTTCAGGGGTGCAACGATTTTGCTGATATCAGGGTTTTCAAGAGTCTTAGACCACGCAGTAATAGGCTCTAGCTCCTTTTTGAGTTCTTTGATTTTTTCAGTTATTTGTGTTGATATGTTGGTAATTTCCGTAGCTAAATCGGTAATGGTCTTCTCTAAAGCTGTTTTAAACTCTTTAAGATTTGCTTGGTAAAGGGCTTTTGATGCGGTATTAGCTGCCAATTGACCATATTGCGTTGTAGAACTTAGAAATGTCTCCAGCTCTTTCTGAAATGCAGGACTTAAGTTAGCTTTTTGACTCTCTAGTATTTTAAGCGCGGATAGAATTTGAGGCGTTGTCAGAGAGTCTTGATTTAAAAATGTGGATTTTTCTTGGAGAAACGTTTTTTTCTTTTCCATCTCGACTGTTCTAGCGTGGAGTGTTTTGATTTCTTCGAACTTCTGACGAAAGGGTTTAGTTGCTGTTTCAAACATTGTTCCGATGTCTGTGATGAATTTGATCAAGGAAGTGTCATTCCGACCGCGGAAATTGCGAATTAAATGCGTGACTTTAGATGAAAGTTTGATCCATAGACGATCTAAATTTAAAATTGTTTTCTCAGTCGTCTCCCCACAGCTCTTGATAAAATCTTGGCTTATTTGAAAGAGATCCTCAAGATCTGCTTTTACTTCATTTTGAAATGTTTGCGAAGGGTTTAAGACTGCTTGGACAGCGTGTTGAACAGCATCTTCCCCCACTTTTTTAAGATTTTCCATCATCAAGGTTTCCGTTCCTTTCATTTCTCCGTCAGAAATTTTCTGTGCTGAGGTTGTCAGGCCGGTTGTGAGGCGATCAAGGGTATCCCATATGAATCCAGGGAGCAAATTGTCTTGGAGAAAGCCTTCTACAACTTTTAAGATTTCAATTGAAGCTAAAGGAGCCACTGCGCTTACAGTTTCTTGGTGGATCGTATTTTTAAAGGAAGACTCGTCATTAATAAATTGGTTATGGGTACGAGGGGATTTCATTGCGCGCTGAAAATGGATGGTTGCGAGAATTTCCTCTACAATGTCTGCGAGTTGTTTTTGTTGGTGTTCGGAAGATATTAAAGGTTTTAGGTGGGGTGCAGAAGGAGCATTTTGAGGATTAAATTGCTCCAATTTTTGCAGAATAAACTTATTCACCATATGTCGATGCTGAGAATGAACGTCTAAGACTGTTTGGGTGGATTTAAAGACCTTCGGCAAAATAACCCATTTAAGAATGGTTTTGAGCGTCCCATTCCAAGCAAAGCTAAACAGCTTTAGAAGGACTTCAGGAACATAAGCGCACCCAATCAAAACGCTTTTGATGATTGAAAACAGTTTATTGATTCCCTTGAATCGTGTCGTGGGTAAAACCTTATTATCGAAGAAATCTCTTGCTCGGGGAATGCAAGAAAAAGTTGGAATATATTTTTCCATGAGCATTCCAGCAAGGCCATGAATCAAATCGGTGGGTAGCTTTTTACTCACCCTCAGGCTTTCAAAGTGTTCTATAATTTCATCATCAGACGTTGGAAATTGACCCTTTGGCAATGCCAAAATATAATCCTGAAAAGCAATGAGATGGGCTTTTAATGGGTTGAAGACGACTTTAAATAAATCGTCCAGTTGTTCATTAGGGGATTTTAAGAGAAAATTCATGAGATCGTTTTTCAATTGGCTGACAGCATGGTTGATATAGAATTTCAAGACACGGGAAGTGACAGTTAAGTGGAGTTCAAGAATGATTTTATTGCCAGTCCATTTCATTCTTAAAGCGTCTTCAAAAGTCTCTTCGAGAGTCTTGGTTGGGTTTGTTTCTCTCAATCTTTCTGCTGTGGACAGAAGTTCTGGAAAAATATCTTCATTTTTATTACCCCAGAAGATAACGTTTGTCAGAGCCATTTTTATAGCGAGGCTTTGCAGCTTTGTGAGTTGGGATTTGATTTCTGAAATTGGTTCCTTAGGCACTTCTTTTGCGACTTCACGCTGAATCATGCGCAGTTGGAGCTGTCGTTCAAGCGCTTGGGCTTCATCTTTCTTTGCTTTTAAAACAGGGTCATCCTTTGAGAGGTTCATCCATTTGCTAACCAAAGGGAAAAGTTGTGTGTCTGCCAACTTCTTTCCTATTTGACCCCATCCCATTTGCAGATCGCAAAGGTGGGAGACTGTCGTAAGGACTTCCTGGATGAGAGTTGGATCTATGGGGTGTTCTTCTGCTAAGGCGACTCTTAATTTCTCAATATTGTCTTGTTCAGATTGAGGCAATTTTATGGGCTTGCCATATCTATCGTTTTTAAAAATGTCTTCTTTGTCATCTTTAATTTCTTGAAGGCAAGAATTTAGTTTCTTTCTGTCCGCTAAAGAAAGCTGTTCGTTGCTTTGCAATGAGTTCAAGAGTTCAACTGCCCGAGTTAACTTAGGATGAGCTGTTTTGAATTGCTTTTCGAAAAATTGGTTAACCTTTTTTACTGTTTCATCAACAGTTATAACTGCCTCCGCAAAAACTTCGAGAGCATAATTCATTCTCGTTGCGGGATTCCATCCTGATGGGGGTTGTTTACGGGAATTCGCTGTCTTTTCAGGCTCTGGTTGATTAGAAGTAGCTAGTTGATTAGAAGTAGAAGGTGCCCAAAATGATTCCCACCAATTTTTTGGTTGGGAAGTGTCGCTGCTAGAAGCATCAAAGTACTCATCATCAGCATCGCTCCGGGTAGGAGAAGTGATAGGAGGTTCATTTACAATGGGAGGTTTATTTACGTGCGTAGCCATTTTTCACCTATGTTTGGAACAAATTATATAAGAAATTTCATAAAAAATCGATACAATTTTTTTATTTTAGCAAAGATAAAAAAATTTTATGATATTTGCGGCTTCTTTGCAAATAATGAGTATCATGCTATGGTGATCCGAATCGTTAGAGGCTCATGAAGAAAAACGTTTTCATCCTTATTGCGCTTTTCCTTCCCTTTTTCTTGGAAGCAGGGGAGGACAACTGGGCATTAAATAATTCGTTTACAGTGACGGGCGATTTTGCTTACTTCAAGAGGGAGCTGTCGCATAAACATAAATTGATTCTTGATTCGGCTAAGCGGACGTGTAATTGCCGCTTTCCGAGCTGCAACTCGGAGGCCTTGGTTCGTCAGTTCGACTTTGAACCGGGGTTTAAGGTAGGGGCGAGCTACATGACGCGGCATACGATCTGGGACCTCTCGTACCTTTGGCTGGACTCCTGGGAAGGGCGTTGCTCTAAAGTCAGCCCTGGAATGCTACTCTTTTCAGTGAAAAACCCAAATTTGACCTTTGATTTTTCTGGAGCAGATCAAGCGGAGGCTGAATATAGCTCCCAATTTCAAAACTGCGAGCTTAACTTCTATCGGTATGAAACCCTTCGATATGCGAATTATTTTGCAGGAGCATGGATGGCAGGGCTTCGGTATATCAACTTGAGAGAAGCTTTGGATATCAGCTTTATCAAGGGGAGTGATAAAAGCAGCTATAACGTTCATACGATGAACCATGTGCCGGCTGTGCAGGTGGGCGGGTTGATTGCATGGAACCCTACGACTAAGCTCTCATGGGAATTTTTGGCAAAAGTTGGGATAGGGTTTGATATCGCGGAGCAAAAAACATTTTTAGGCGATTTGAATAATTCTGTAGTGGTCCGCGACTATGAGAAATCTGGTTTTTCAACTCCTCTTGTGACCGAGGCAGCCATTACACTCACATACCAACCTTGGACGTTTTTAAATATCCACGGAGCATACCAAGTTATTTATTTAAACGGGGTGGTTCTAGCTCCAGATCAGCTGAGGAAAAGCTCGAATAACGAGGCGTTCATAGAAGCGATTGGGGCTCCTTTGATCCATGGTCTGATAGCTGGGCTTTCTTGGAGTTTTTAGAAAATGCTGGAGATGGCTTAGAGCAGAAAATGAGGTTTTTAAGGCTGCTACCTTCCGGTCCTGACCTGGTTCAAACAATTTCCTTCCCTAAGGTCCCCAGCGTTTTTAGTTTATACGAAAAGGGATTTTAAGGGTAGAGAGGCGTATCTCACTTTCAGGGCATAGGGAATTAGAATAAATATTTAAGACTTTTGCTCACTCAGACTTATTTCCATTTCTTCACCACGGAGACACGGAGGAGGATGAGATTGCACAGAGTGAAAATTTTTACTCTGTGCAATCTCATCCTCCTCCGTGTCTCCGTGGTGAAGAAATGGAAATAAGTCTGAGTGAGCAAAGGTTTCAACACCCACCCTTTTAAAGTTTTAAATCTTTTTCAAGCTTAGTTCCTGGAAAAAAGGTCTCTAAAATTTGAGGTGCCTTCTGCCCTTTGTCAGCGAGGATTTTAGCGCTATAGAGGCAAAGCCCTACACCTGGACCTTCTCCATACCCATGAAACACGAGCTCATCGCCTTGAAGCTGCACTTGAAAGTCATTGCTTCGAAGGAGGTGTTTTCCGATGATCCGTTGGAAGGTGGTAAAATCGTAGTCTTTGGCATGGGAACCTCCTGAAACCTTGACGGCGTAGACTTTTTGAGAATGGGGGGCTAGATAAAGGTCAATCGCTGTGACCTTAGGGAGCTCTGTGGCCTCAGCAAGGAGTGCTTTTGGGAAGGTATGGCTCCAGCGGTACTCTTCTCGATCCTTAAGGGCGATGGGTGCTTCAACGCCAGGAGGGGTTGAGAGGGCTTTACGGAAAATTGCTGCAAAATCGACGGTGCTTCCAGCACTATTTTGAGTCCAAGTTGCTGCAAAGGGCTTTGTCTCATAAGTTAAAATGGCGTGGTAAGTGGCATCAACAGCTCGATCGATATGGTGTTTAACCAGCATGGACATTCCTTGATACCCTACATCTTCTGCCATGACATGCCAAAAGGCATTTTTATTTCTTTGGGCAAGAAAATAGGCATTTGTACGGGCGATAATGGCAAGTGCGCTTGCCACCTCTTCATGTAACGGAGTCGGAAATTCAAAGGAGAGCGTCGATTTAAGGTAGTTTTCAACATCGATTTCGTTAATCACGGTGAATTGACCTTCACTTTGATAGACTTCAATGCACCCGCGGTATTGAATGCCATTGACGAGGATAGAGCTTTGGGAATCCCCTGGAACAAACCGGAGTTGATACGACCCAGGAAATTTTTCTCCCCAATAAATTCCATCGGGCTCTGCTTTTATAGGGGATCGTTTACTTAAGATGCCCCAGGAGATTTGAGTTCCATCAAAGGGGTTGTAAATGTAATGCCGTCCCTTGACTTCAAGTGTTAAGTCGGATGTTTGAGACTTGAGTAGGACTTTTAAAGTGGTTGGTTTTGATTTCTGTGAAAAATCGGTGTTTTGAGGCGAAGCACCAAGAGTGAAGAGGGCTCCTACCATTATTGTTAGCATCAATCGGAAAGACATTATTATTCTCCTTAAGTTTAATTCTTTGAAGGAAGAGGCCTTCCTAAGTGTTCGTAGGCAAGTTTTGTCGCTTCTCTTCCACGAGGAGTTCGCTTAAGAAATCCTTGCATGATGAGGTAAGGTTCATAAACCTCTGCAACGGTTTCGGCTTCATCTCCAATGGCAACAGCCAGGTTTTGCAATCCAACGGGACCGCCTTCATGGTGGTCGATTAAGGTGAGCAAGAGTTGCTTGTCGGTTTCGTCAAGTCCTCGCCGATCAATAGATAACATTTCCAAGGCATCGGAGGCAAGCGAAAGATCAACAGTCTTCACCTGGCGAGAGATAGCAAAGTCACGGACCCATCGTAGTAAATTATTTGCGATGCGGGGCGTTCCTCGAGATCGAAGGGCGATTTCTTGGGCAGCCTCTTGGTTAATGGATAGTCCTAAGAGTTTAGAGGAGCGCACGATAATTTTTTCTAAGACAGCAGGTTCATAATAATCTAATCGTGAGGTAAAGGAAAAGCGGGAGCGGAGGGGAGATGAGAGAAGTCCGATCCGGGTTGTTGCCCCTACCAGGGTAAATTGGTTTAACTTCACTTGAACACTGCGGGCAGAAGGGCCGGTGTCGATTAAAAGATCGAGGGAGAAGTCTTCCATAGCAGGGTACAGATACTCTTCGATAGTCGCAGATAAGCGGTGGATTTCATCGATAAATAAAACATCGCCTTGTTTGAGATTAGTTAAAAGCCCTGCCAAATCGCCAGCTTTTTCAATTACAGGTCCTGAAGTGGTTGTTAAGTGGGTTCCCATGGTTTTGGAAATGACATGGGCAAGGGTTGTTTTTCCAACACCTGGAGGGCCGTGGAACAAAATATGACCGAGAGGCTCTTGCCGCATTTGCGCTGCATGCATTAAAATGGAGAGCCGCTCGCGAACAATTTCTTGTCCTAAAAATTCTGTTAGGGATTGAGGGCGAAGAGTTGTTTCAACTTTTTCGTCAGGTTTAGTCCACGTCGACTGAATGAATTTTTCTTGGGTCATTTGAGAGGGTGTCTCCAAAATAAAACAATAGCAAAAAACGAATTGCCGAGCTATAGTTTTTCCAATATGAGTATCAAATCAGATAAGTGGATTCGGGAGATGGCTCTCAAGCACGCGATGATTGAGCCGTTTGTCGACGGGCAAGTGCGGTATTGCGAAGGGCAGAAGGTGATTAGCTACGGCCTTTCCAGTTACGGATACGATCTTCGGGTTGCCAGCGAGTTTAAAGTTTTTACCAACATCAATAACTCTCTTGTGGACCCCAAGAACTTTCGAGATGATGCGTTTGTCCATATCGAAGGAGACTACTGCATTGTTCCTCCCAACTCCTTTGCGCTTGCGCGAAGTGTCGAATATTTTCGAATTCCACGAGATGTGCTGACGATCTGCCTTGGAAAGTCGACCTATGCGCGGTGTGGCATTATCGTTAATGTCACCCCTTTCGAGCCTGAGTGGGAAGGGTATGTAACTCTTGAAATTTCGAATACTACTCCGCTTCCTGCGAAAGTTTATGCCAATGAGGGGCTCGCTCAGGTGGTCTTTTACCAAGCTTCGGATGTGTGCGAAACGTCCTACGCCGACCGCGGCGGTAAATACATGGGACAAACCCACATCACGCTTCCAATTGCTTAGAGACTGTCTACGGTTCAGTTTCAGTCGATTATACAGCGGTTATCCCAATTCTAATCTTTTATATAAGTTGTAAATTCCAGAGTATCAGCAATTTTCAGCTAACAATCAAGAAAATACAAAATTATCTAGAATATAACAAAGTGCTACCGTAGCTTCTCGGCGAGGATTTCAATGAGCTTGCCACTAGGCACGCGGTCTTGCTTCATCGTATCTCTGTCGCGCAGGGTAACGGTGTCGTTTTCCAGGGTATCGAAGTCAACTGTGATGCAAAACGGTGTGCCCAGCTCATCTTGGCGGCGGTACCGCTTGCCGATGGCGCCCGATTCGTCGTACTCAGAGTGCCAGATCGAGTGAAGCTGGGAGAAAATCTTTTGCGCCTTTTCAGCGAGGGGCTCTTTTTTCATGAGGGGGAAGACAGCAACCTTGACAGGCGCTATGCGGGGGGAGAAGCGCAAAACAGTGCGCATTTCTCCGTTCTCTAGTTGTTCTTCGTCATAAGCATCGCAGAGAAGGGCAAGAAGGGTTCGCTCGATGCCAAAAGTCGGCTCGATGACATGCGGAATGAACTTCTCCCTCGTTTCAGGGTCGGTATACTCGAGATTTTGCCCTGAAAATTGTTTGTGGCGGCTGAGATCGAAATCGGTTCGGTAGGCTAGGCCATAGAGTTCGCTTGTACCAAATGGAAAATCGTACACGATGTCAACGGTTCTCTTAGAGTAGTGGGAGAGTTGATCTTTGAGATGCTCTTTCTCGTGAACACGGGCTGGATTAAGGCCGATGAGGCGGCACCACTCATGCATAGCAGAGAGCCACTCTTCAAACTTCTTTTGCCACTGGGCTTCATGGATGAAGTATTCGATTTCCATTTGTTCAAATTCGATGACGCGAAAGATGAAATTGCCCGGTGTGATTTCATTGCGGAAGGCTTTCCCAATTTGGGCCACGCCAAAAGGAATTCGAACTCGCAGCGTGTCGATAATATTTTTGAAATCGAGAAAAATCGCCTGCGCTGTTTCGGGGCGTAGGTAAGCGACGTCTCCATCGGCTGCAGTTTTACTCATCGGAGTGTGGAACATGAGATTGAAGGTGCGCGCTTCGGTGAAGTTGGAGGCGCCGCACTTAGGGCATTTGATTTTATTTTTCTGGACGAGTTCGGTCATCTGCTCTAGGGATAGTCCATCGGCGCTTTGCTTTAAAGCCTCTTCGATGAGATGGTCGCAGCGGAAGCGGCCTTTACATGCTTTACAGTCGATTAACGCGTCATTGAACCCTTCGACGTGTCCAGAGGCTGTCCAGGTTTTTGGATGGAGGAGAATCGGACCATCGAGACCGACCATATCACGTCTTTCATGGACAAACATCTTCCACCAGAGATCTTTGATATTTTTCTTCAGTTCTGTTCCATAAGGGCCGAACGAGTAGGTGTTTGCAAATCCTCCGTAAATCTCCGAGCCTGGATAGATGAATCCTCGTCGTTTGCATAGGGCAACAATAGGCTTAAGAGAGTCTTGGATATGAGGAGGTTTAGATTGGCTCATATGACCTTTAGAAGATAAAGCTCTTGAAATGTGACCATAACTTTAGATATTTTATAGGACAAAGGGCTTGGAGTCAACCATTCAAAAGTTAGGATCCGTCAATGAATAACTTCCCCGTCTTAAACCGCGCGAAAGCTCCCGCGATTGAGTTGATTGACGGACCCTTAAGACTTTTTTTATTATTCATCTTTCCTCTGATGCTGGGAGCTTCTCAGTCGCCTCCTGTTCCGCCCGCAGGTGTGGTAGATCGGCAAATTGAACAAGAGTATGAAGCAAAGGAAGTGCAGCCTCAAAAGGAAGTTCCTCTTCTCGAATTTGATCTGCCGGCAGAAGAGCTTGACATTGGAGGAGAGCAGATCACGATTTATGGCGTCGATCTTTCAGGAAATACCGTCGTTCATTCACGTATTCTCAAGCGGATTTTAAAGCCGTATCTGGGAAAGCCGCTGACGATGAAAGAATTAAGGGATATGTGCCGGCTGATTCAAAACAAGTATGCTCGAAAGGGGTACTTTCTCACGCAGGCTTATCTTCCGCCTCAAGAGGTTCGAGAGGGAGTTTTGAAAATTGAAGTAGTTGAAGGGCGCTTGGGGCAAGTGACTGTGATTGGAAACCGTTATTATAGCGCCAGCTTTATTGCGCGCTACTTTGAAAAATACCAGGGAAAGCCGGTGCAGTATGATAAAATTCTACGGACTTTATTTCTCTTGGATGACAACTCGGATCTCGAAGTTGGCGCGGTTTTCAAAAAGGGGAGCGAGTTTGCCACGGCCGATTTGATTGTGCGGGCGGCGGATAAGCGACCGATTCATCTGACGCTCGACACTAATAATTACGGTTCGGACCATACAACACACGAAAGAACAGGGACTCGCCTTGACTATGGAAATTTAATCATGGATGGAGATCAGCTCACGGTGATCGAAGTACTCGGAGCACCTGTGACCCGCTTGAATTTTACCGATGTGATTTATCATCTGCCGATAGGGTCGAATGGGCTTGGAATGGATGTGTCGTATCTCTGCGCTAATTTTAAAACTAAACGGGTGGATCATATTCGGTATCTTGGCCGTTCCCACATTGGAGAAATAAAATTCAATCAAGCTCTTCATCGAACACGGCGTCTTAGCACCGATCTTTTTGTCTCGTTTGATATAAAGCAGGTTCAAAACTATGGAGGAGGCAAGCGGACAAGCTTTGATAAGCTAAGAGTTTTGACAGAAGGGATCGAGATCGATTATATCGATGGATGGAAGGGGCGGAATGTGTTTAACGTCTCTGCAAGCCAAGGTATCCCGGGGATTTTGGGAGGGGCATCAACTCGTAGCTCCGATGACAGCCGGGTAGGGGGAGGAGGGCGATTTACCTTTGTGAATGGGAGTTGGAAGAGGCTGCAAGAGCTGCCTTATAACTGCTTTTTACTCTTTAATTCGGCCTTGCAGCTGAGCTTTAACCAGCTTCCCTTGCCCGAGCAGATTTACATTGGGGGAATTGACACGGTCCGCGGATATGCCTTGGCTGAAGGGCTTGGAGACCACGGGTTTTATGCGACGCTTGAACTTCACGCTCCTCTCCCTTTTCTTCGGGCGCACCATCTTCCATGGTCTGGGAAAAAAACGTGGGGAGAGTTTCTCCAATTTGTGGGATTTATCGACCATGGACAAACCTTTGCAATTGGAGATATGACCCTCCGCGAGCTTGAAATTGGCTCAGATAAGACCCACTTTGATAGTCGAGCGATTTTAACCGCGGCGGGGCCTGGCATCCGTCTTCATGGACCCTGGAAGCTTGAATGGAGTTTTGATGTGGGATTTCCTTTAACCCAGCGGCACCGCTCTTCCAATACAATCACCTATTTTAGGGTTGCATGGAAAATTCTCTGATTGCAGTTCTGCTAATTGCTCCCTTGACTCTCTTTGCCTTAGGAGAACAGCCGGAGGTTGTTGCAGGGCATGCGATTTTTGAGCGGCCTAATGCCCAGACGGAAGTTGTGAAAGTCGCAGATAAAACAATCATCGAGTATCAACGATTCAACCTTGCTCAAGATGAAAGGACCGAATTTGTACAGCCTAGCAGTAGGTCAACGCTTCTCTGCCGTATCAAGGGAAGAGATCCGTCGGTCTTAAGAGGGTGTTTAGAGGCGAATGGGAGGCTTCTTTTTATCAATCCCAATGGAATTTTCTTTTCAGAAACAGCCCAAGTGAGCGTCGGGACATTGATTGCCTCAACGCTCGACATCCGCAATCACGACTTTTTAAATGACCGGTTTCAATTTAAGAAGGGCTCAGACTCGAGTTCGGGATGGATTGTCAATCAGGGACGCATCGAAACAGCTCAAGGTGCGGTTTTCTTAGCATCTGAGACGAGCAATCAAGGGGTAGTTTATGCAAAAACTGGAAAAATCATTCAGCTTGGGGGTGAGTGTATCACGCTTGATTTTGATGGAGATGGCCAGATTTCCTTTGCTATTGAGGCTCCCCTCAAAGAAGGGTTTATTGAACAGGCAGGAGATCTTTTAGCAGAAGAGGTGTTTTTAAAATTGCAGGTTGCAGAGCAGCTGATCAAAAGTGTTGTGAATATGAACGGGATTGCTCAGGCAACCCGGATTGAAATTGACAATGGGGTGATCCGCCTTGCTGCCGGCAGTGCGACAAAAACAGAAAAACTGCACGTAGAAGGGGGGGCAATTGAGCTTGAGGAAGGAGCAGCTATTTCTGGAATGTGCAATTTCAAAGCTCGGGAAGGAATTCAGCTGAAGGGATCACAAACATTCAAACAAGTGAGCTTGATTGCAAAAGAGATTGATCAGCAGGGCCCTGTGGCCTCGAAAGGCCCCGTTTATTATCGAGCTGATCAAATTCGGGTGGGAGATACCATTACGACAACCCAAGCCACCATTACATTTGAAGGCCCCGTTGTCTTAACAGGAAAGAGAGAGATCCAGTTCAAGACGGGGTTTACGAAAGGAGATGTGATCTTTCATTCGACGCTTGATGCACATGAGCCTACCCAAACACTGAAAATCCACAATGGGAAAGGGCTGACGGCGTTCAAAGGAGATGTTGGAACAAAGGGGCCTTTGGGCGCGCTGACGATCGATTCTGGGCAGGTTGTCTTCTACCAGAATATTGGAGGGGTCTCTCCAGGGGTTGTGAACCAGCTCCATGTGAAGGCGGGATCTGCCCATTGTCAAGGGTCTTTGTACCATACGGGCGAGCAACTATGGAATACGACGCAAATCTCTCTCACCCAAGCGGGAGCAATCGAGTTTAAAACAGTCCATCGCCCCCTTTGTTTTGGACAGCATGCTTCGCTTCTCTTAAGTAAGACAGAGGGGCTTAAGATCGATACTCAAGGAGGGAATTTAACTCTTGCACCGATCTCCTCGGACCAGCTTCAGCCGATTGCGATTCAAGCAGGAGCTGGGGAAGCGCACGTGAAGGAAATCGGAACAAAGATATCCAAGCTTTTGGTTGAAGGGGGGAGCATTTTGATTGCAGGGCAGCTCGAAGCAGATCAAATCTTTCTGGGAGCAACCCACCGCTTGGAATATGGTGCGCCTCCCGGAGGCGATATTATTCCAACAGCAATCAAGTCGTCAGGAGTTGTGACGTTAAATTCTAAGCACGGTGCTGTCGGCTCTTTTGAATACCCCCTCCATATAGAAACGAGCGGAGAGCTCTATGTAGGCGCAAAAACGATTGCCTACCTGACTGGCCGGTGCGCTGATCAAAATCCTCATGTCTACTCTAAAAATCCTCCGCCTCGAACATTTTTTGATGGATACGAATACAACTATCTTTTCATTGAAGAGATCATGGCAGGGGAGGGAGAGCTCAAAACACTTGCGCACGATCTCTTTTCAAGCACTTCTAGCCTATTTATCAATGGCAGTGTGATTCAGCCTCGTCGGGCCCTGATTTATTATGAACACAAATAAACAAACCGTGGCCGTCATTGGGGGCGGAGCTGCGGGGATTTTTGCTGCACTAAACGTCAAAGAGGCCTCTCCTACCCTCTCTGTGATTGTGTTTGAAAAATCGGCCGTTTTCCTTTCAAAGGTTCGGGTTTCAGGCGGAGGGCGTTGCAATGTGTCCCATGCCTGCTTTGACCCGCATCAGCTCATTAAAAATTATCCTCGAGGAGGGCAGGAGCTGCTGGGCCCTTTCCATCGGTTTCAACCCAAAGACATGATTGCCTGGCTCGCCAAAAGGGGGGCTGAGTTAAAAACAGAAGATGATGGACGGATGTTTCCAGTGACAGATCGATCTCAAACCATTATCGATGTTCTTTTAAACGAAGCCCGCCATCTTCAAGTCGATCTTCGTACAAGGCAGCATCTGACCTCAATCGAGCCCCTATCCCCCGGGTTTCGTCTTCATTTTCGAGATGGAGGTTTGCTAGAGGTTCAAGCGGTGATTCTTGCCACAGGAAGCAGCTTAGAGGGGTATCGGTTTGCAGAGTCGCTTGGACATACCATTCAGCCGCTTGCTCCCTCCCTTTTCACCTTTAACGTTCCCTCTTCTCGACTGAGTCGTCTATCAGGGATTGCCGTTGAATCTGCCTGCGTCTCCTTGCCTCAGCTATCGATGCAAGAAACAGGGCCTTTGCTGATCACCCATTTTGGGTTTAGCGGCCCCGCTGTTCTTAAACTGTCTGCTTGGGGTGCGCGCGAGCTTCATGCAAAGAACTACAAGGCAGAGATCCGCATCAATTGGGTTTCTACAGCCTCTTTTCAAGAATTGATCGAGGACTTCAAGCAGATGAAAAAGACCCACCCGTCAAAAACAGTCGGTCAATTAACACGCTTTAACCTTCCTAAAAATCTCTGGAAAATGTTAATGGCCCCCTGGGAGCACCAAGTGCTTGCCCACCTCTCCAATCACGAGCTCGAAGAGATCTGCCGCACGCTTCATTCGGATTGTTATCAAATGGATGGGAAAACAACACACAAAGAAGAGTTTGTCACCTGTGGAGGCGTGACGCGGTCAGAGGTCGATTTTCGAACCATGCAAAGCAAGCGAGTGCCCCATCTTTTCTTTGCAGGAGAAGTGCTCGATATCGATGGAGTCACAGGAGGGTTTAATTTCCAAAACGCATGGACGACAGGCTACCTTGCTGGACAAGCCGCTGCAACGCTCTTAATTAAGACTTAGCTGTAAGAGAGCCATACACAAGCTTAGAGCATTCGTCCTGAGATAGAGATACAGGCGTATACTCTTTAGCAAAACCCTCATAAAGAGCCTTGTAAGGCTCCTCGGAAGTAGGCTTAAGCTTCATCTTGTCATCGTAGCAAGAATGCAATTGATGGAGAATCTGATTAGCGGATACCCCTATTTCAATATACGCTTTTTGAACCGATTTTTGATCGCTTCCCCGAAAGACCCAATTACCTGCATAGAAAACAGCAGCTGCAATAAGTCCGATTTTCCCCACTGGAATGACCCATTGAACCTGCGTAAAAACTCCCGTTGCCCACGCAGCGGCGGCAATAAAGGCTACTCGAACTGCAATTGCATAACGAAAGGCCTCTTTTACTCTCATTTTGTCAAGGTTTTTGACCTTGCCGATTAACCCATTAATTGAGTCGTGAATAAAGGCGTTTGAAGGTACAGTCTTTTGATGGTAACATTGGAGACTGTAGGCAGAATTCTCATATTCGATTGTCTGATTTAACGCTTGGGTTGCAAAGGTTACTTGCTGGTGAATGATTTTTGTGAAGAATCTTTTTACTCGATTTGTCCAATGATTTTGCGCTCTAAAACCTTTTTCTGAATGTGCGCCGATTTCCAGGGAGCTGAAATCTGCTGAATTGACGTAGAAAGGAAGCAGCGGACGAATTTTGACATCAAAACAGCCAAGGATATCGGAAGAGCCTTCAATAGGCTTTTTCCCTGTTACCAGCGCCGCTTCATGAAGAATTGTTCCAACGTATAGTTTCCATGTTTGGTGATTGTCTGCAGGCAGAGAAGGTGTTGCCATAGGATGCTCCTGAATTAATTAGAAACCATTCTACCACAATTTTTATTAATAAGCCAGAAATTCAGTGCGATGTGTCATCGAAGAATAGAGATGCCCCTTCATAGTAGTAAATTTTTTAATAAATTGATTTTTTAAATCTTGAATAAAATTGTTATAAAAATATAAAATGATTCTCTTGATTTCAAATTAAAACACAGAGAGTTTTATGTCAGTAGCAGTAGCAACTGTAGGAGTAGGAATAGGTGGATTCATGGCTTTAGGTGCGGTCACCATCAGCTATGGAGTTAGCTGGGGTATAAGCAAGATTGTAAAACGTTATTTGCAAGGTTCCTATATGGAAGAGCTTCAGAAAGCTAACGAAGATGGAAAAAAAACAATAAATAAAAAAATTGAGGATAGGACCAAAGTGGCTGAAGATGTCTCCTTAGTGTTTGCTACCCTTCTAACCATTGTTACAGGACTCGCTTGCATTTGGGCTATTACGCCTAGGCGTGTTTTGTAAACTTTGGATGAAGATTCCTCTTGCTTGTTGATTTCTTGAGTATTTTATCCAAATGGTTTAAAATATCTTCTAAAAAAGGATAAAGACATGGCAGAAATAGCATTAGCCCCTTTTGCTCCACTTCTTCGCGTGAGTTCTAGCCCCATGAAGAACCTAAGCAAGACCATTCATGAAAATGAACGTTTGAATCGCCTTGCCCACCGCGTCCGAATTCATATGCTAGAGATTTTTCGAGCTCAAGAAAAAACAGCGGCAACTTGAAAAAAATTTATAACTTACAGGAAGAGGAGCTTGTTCAATGGCTCAAGGACAAGCGAGAAAAGCCGTTCCATGCAAAGCAAATCCTTGAATGGCTCTTTCAAAAGAAGGTTGGGTCCTGGGATGAGATGACGAACCTTTCAAAGGAGCTCCGTCATAAGCTTTCCCAATCTTTTTATATTCAGAGCCTTAAATTAAAACGGACGATCGATTCTGTAGACGGAGAGACGACAAAGTTTCTCTGGGAACTCTTAGATGGCCAGTTTGTCGAATCGGTTCTGATTCGCGCTCCAGAGCGGCGCACGGTTTGTGTTTCGTCTCAAGTGGGGTGTCCTGCCCGCTGCGCTTTTTGCGCTTCTGGGAAAAAGGGGCTGATGCGGAATTTGGAGACGGCCGAAATCCTCGAGCAGATTCTTTTGATTGATCAATTCCTTGCGAAAATTGGGGAAAAAGTGTGCCATGTCGTTTTTATGGGAATGGGAGAGCCTTTTGAAAATTACGACAATGTATTGACTGCGATTCGTCGTATCATCGATCCGAATGGGTTTAAAATCTCGCAAAGAAAGGTGACGGTATCAACTGTTGGGATTGTGGAACAAATTGTCCGTTTTGCAGACGAAGATCTCAGCGTGCAGCTTGTGCTTTCTCTGCATGCTCCTAGTCAAGAGCTTCGGAAAAAGATCATCCCTTACGCCAGACAACATGGGCTTGCAGAGCTTTTGGATGCCATGCTCTATTTTGCCAAGAAATCAGGACGCGACATTACCTATGAATACACGTTGCTAGAAGGGATTAACGACCAACCCTGCCATGCAGAGCAGCTAGCAAAGTTGGTGAAGGGACATCCCTGCACCATCAACTTGATTCCCTATAATCCCGTCGAAGGGCTTCGTCTCAGCCGGCCGACGAAAGAATCGATCGAAATATTCTATCAGATTTTAATGGAGGCGAGGATTCCTACTACGCGCCGTTACACGAAAGGGAAAGACATCGCCGCCGCCTGCGGCCAGCTTGCTCTGCAAACATCTTCCTAGGAAGAAAGGGGCAGCACGCGAGAAGGAGTCAAACCTGAAAACTGGTAGAAGTAAATTCCAGGCTCTGTCGGAAGAAGGGAGCCTAATCGGCCAAATATAATTCCGGCAACAGCAGCGAGAGCGAATGCAGTAAAATAGAGCATAGCAGAATAAGCAACCCCTCTTTTGGTTTCTCCATGTCGAGGGTGGATTCTACTCAACGGAAGAAGGGATGCAATACTGACTAAAACACCCATAACAGATGTTATAATAAAAATTTTCCTAAGTTTAGAACAATAGGCTTGTAAAGCTTTAGCTCCTTCAGAAGAAGAAAGGATCGCAACAGGACCTGTTAAAATAGCGTTGGAACCTTCAATTTTCATGCGGCCGGGGAAGAATGTTTTAAGTTCTTCTAGTTTTGCCCAGGCTAAATGGCTTTGATCAATGATTGCTGAGCTGCATGCGAAAACAGCGGATGGAAGGTTATAACCAGAGGAAAGTTGATAAATTGTGGTGATTAAAGCCATTGGTCAAAACTCCTTAGTTTGAAAAGTCATTATACTCTTTCATTTCTTATTTTTCCAAAAAACTAGAAGATAAAGATTTTTTGATTTATCCAGGGGAAGATGATGGGCTTTTTCTCTGTGTTGGTTTTAGCGGCGATTCATCTGTTTGCCAATCAAGCAAAGGTTCTCGGATGGGTCTGGCATGGACGGTTTCTTTCATTTGCGGGAGGTATCTCGTTTGCCTACGTTTTCATCGACCTTCTTCCCGTCCTGGAAAAGGGGCAGCCGATTTTAAAACAAACATTTGGAGAGGTCATTCCGTACTTTGATCGGCATGCTTATTTAATCGCGTTTGTTGGGCTGCTCTTTTACTATGGACTTGAGCAGCATACATTGAAGCAAAAAGTAGAGTGGTTTTGGCTGCAGATGGTGGGTTATTTGTGCTTCAATTTTTTTGTTGGCGCAAGCCTTTCCGATACGACAAGTCCAGAGTTGCAACCTCTCTCTCTTTTTACGATCGCAATGGGAATGCATTATTTTGTTCGGGATCATCAAGTTCGTTTAAATAACTCTCGCTTATTTCAGCATCAAGGCTGCTTGTGGTTGGTCGCAGCTCTTTTTGCAGGATATGCTGTCGGGACTCTCACCCATATCCCTAATGCAGTCGTCGCCATTGCTGTCTCTTTTCTTGCAGGGGGCGTTCTTTTAAATGTGCTGCACTATGAACTCCCTACAAAAAAGCATTCAGGTTACTTTTCTTTTTTACTAGGCGCTTTGGGTTATACGGCTCTTTTGATTACGATTGGAGCAGTTTGAAAAATCTGTGCCTTCCGTTATCTTTGTCGAAAGGAGAACTCTTATGCTGCAGCTGTTAATGGTTATTCTGCTTCCTCTGGGCTTTTTATGGGGGGAGGAAGACCCTGCGTGGGCTCATGCGACGATTGCCGCTTATGCGATTAATACACGCACAGGAGAAGTGATTGTCGATCTCTGTGGAGATAAGAGTTTCTTTCCTGGATCGTGCCTAAAGATTGTAACGACAGGAGCAGCTCTTCATCTCTTGGGAGCGGAGAGCTATTTTCAAACCGACCTTGAAATCGAAGGAGAGATCAAGGAGGGGGTTTTACATGGCAACCTTTTGATTCGTGGAGGCGGAGATCCATGTCTGGGCTCGAATCGTGTTGCTTCCTCTCTTTCATGGGAAGAGCAAATCAAGGCATGGGTCCAGGCTGCTGAAAAACTCGGGATCAAGGAGATTCGGGGCGATGTGATTGGAGACAGCTCGCAATGGGAGGAGGCTCAAGCTGTGCCAAGTTGGGCGTGGGAAGATCTCGGCAACTACTATGGAGCGGGTGCGTCGGCCTTATCCTTTCATGAAAACAATTATTCTCTCTTTTTTAAACCAGGGGAGAAAGAGGGCGATGAGGCAATTCTTTCAAGAGTTGTGCCTGCCATTCCGAAGATGCTGCTTCGAAATGAAGTTAAAACAGGGGCTGTTGGATCGGGAGATCAGGCTTGTATCTATGGGTCCGAACTCTCCACGATTCAGCTGGTGCGTGGTACAATTCCTGCGGGAGTGGCAGAGTTTTCAATTCGGGGATCAATTCCAGATCCTGCCGCTTTTTGTTCAGAGCTTCTTACACAAGCGCTTGAAGAAAAAGGAATCAAAGTTAGCCACCATTCTTTGCCTCGGAATCAAAAGCGAGCTGTGATCCATTCAACTCGGTCCCCCAAGATTAAAGAGATTATCTACTGGGCGAATCAAAAAAGTCTTAATTTATATGCTGAACATCTTCTCAAAAGCATAGGAGAAAAAATGGAGGGGGAGGGATCTACATCGGCCGGGACGCGAGCTGTGGTAAAATTTTGGCAGGGGCAAGGGGTCGATGTGCATGGGCTGAATATGATGGATGGCTCGGGGCTTTCAAGGAAGAATTTCATCACACCCAAGCAGCTTGTGTCGATTCTTGTGAAGATGAAACAGTCTCCTGACTTTCCTCTATTTTTCGACTCACTTCCAGAAATGAACGGTGGGGTTCGAGCTAAATCAGGGTCGATGTCTTTCCTTCGAGGATGCGCCGGCTATAAAGGGGAGATTGCCTTTGCAATTCTCATTAACCAGGGGCCCGATCAAAAAAAGATGAGGGAAAAAGTGAATCTCTTTTTATATGATCTGTAGTTATGATTAGTCAAGAGAAGTGGGAGCATCTGAGAAACAAGATGGAGCAGCTTGGGATCCGCGAAGAGGATCTCGTTGAGAAGTTTATCTTAGGGTCGGGGCGAGGAGGGCAAAATCTACAGAAAACCTCTTCGTGCGTTTATTTGAAGCACCATCCAACGGGAATTGAAATTAAATGTCAGCGAGATCGCTCAAGAGAGATGAACCGTTTTTTTGCCCGTCGCGAGCTTTGTGAGAAAATTGAGACGCAGATTCTAAAGGTGAAGAGTGAAAAAAGGCAGCTGATTGAAAAAAAGCGCAGGCAAAAGCGGAAACGGTCTAAACGAGCCCAACAAAAGGTTTTAGAAGGAAAAAAGAGGCATGGTCACATTAAAGAGCTCCGAAAACTCCCATCGGAGTAATTTATGCCCTTGCTGCAGCGGCTTGACATATGAAGTGTGTTGCGGTCCCTATCATGGGGGAGGAAGTGTGCCAACACCTCTTGCTCTCATGAGATCTCGGTATAGCGCCTATGCAATGGGCAAGGCTGATTATATTATCGACACGACTCATCCAGCTCTAAAAAAACATCAGCCGCCTGTCTCTAGGTGGAGAGAGGAGATCTTGAAGTTTTGCCAAGGCACGACCTTTGAAGGGCTTGATATCATGCAGGTGGAGGAAGGGGATGAAGCTGGCTTTGTGACCTTTAAAGCAAGGCTATCAAAAAATGGAAAAGATCTCTCCTTTATCGAAAAAAGCCGATTTGAAAAAGAAGGAGGGAGATGGCTTTATCATTCACGTTTAGATTATCCTTAATTTTGATTTTTTTCCTTCCATTTCAGGCTCGATTCTATAAGTTTCTGAAGCCTCTTTCACTCTCTTTTATCCGCCCAGAGTGGTCTTTTCCTCTTTACTTTGAACGGTATGCAGATCTTTTCCTCTCGGATCTTTTTTTAATGGTGCTATTAGGATGGAGCCTTTACCGAAAACAGGTGGATCTTCAGTCGTTTTGGCAAGATGAGAAGAAATATCTGACGATTTTTTTAGCCTTAGCAGGGTTTTCGATTTTGATGAGCGACTTTTCGTCTTATGCCCTTTCTTATTGGAGATGGGGCCACCTTCTGATAGCCGCTTTGTTTGTGTATTGCCTCCGTTTTTGGATAACGGCATCGATCAAAACTGCTTTGCAGACGATTGCAATGGTTGTTGTTTTAAGCGGCATCTTAGAATGCTGCGTGGCGCTTCCACAATACTTTTTGCAACATCAACTCGGTCTTAAAATGGTCGGAGAGCCAACCCTTGTCTCTAATCATAGCCAAGCGCCTCACTTTTTGATGCCGAAGGGAGCTTTAACTTCGCTAGACTATCTTTTGAAGCCGTTGCAAGAGCCGTCAGTTGTTTTACGGGCAGCAGGAACGCTTCCTCATCCGAATATCCTGGGAGGATTCTTGGTTTTTTCTCTTCTGATGACTTTTTTGCTCTATGAAAAAAATAAAAAAGGATGGATTGCCATCGCTCTGATTATTCAAGTCCTGACGTTGTTTGTATCGTATTCTCGGGCAGCTTTATTTGCTCTTATGGGAGCGACCTTGATTTGGTTTCTTTTGTACTACCTCTATCAGAAAAAGATCCCTGCAGTTTGGAAGCCCCTTGTCCTTGGTTTTGTTTTTTCAGTGGCGCTTTTCTTCCCGCAGCTATTTTATCGAGGAGGGATTGTCTCTTATAATCAGCTGACTCAAGCCTCCGATGGGATCCGCGTGGAGATGCAAAATGTGGGAATGAAGATGATCCAAGATTATCCATGGCTTGGGGTTGGGTTTAATCATTCTCTGATCGCGCTTTCAAAATACGAGACTAGCTTAGGCGTGCAGCCGACATTTGTTCATAATATCTATCTCTTAATCGGGATTGAAACGGGGGGTATCGGCCTTGCTTTTTTTCTGATCTATTGTGCGAACATTGTTTGGAGGGGGTGGCAGAGCCGCCGCTCCATTGAAGGATGTACGCTCTTTGCCATTCTTCTTGCTTTTTTAGCCATAGGACTTGTCGACCATTATCCTATTGTCAATCAGCAAACCCGATTGATTTTTTTCCTGGTCGCAGGGCTCGCTTCACTGACCTGCCAGGCTCCAGAAGTAATTAAACCATCCCCCGCCTTGAGCAGACGGAGCATCTCCTAGGTCAACCCACTCGCTTAAAGCAGGGGAGTTCCAATAGGAGGAGGGGCTTTCGATGGTTGGGCTGGCTGACTCCACGGAAGGTGAAATAAAATCGTAGTTTCTTAAATATTCCCAGGGATTCATGAAAATAAAATTGTTTAATTGGGTGTTTCCTGGATTTACGATGATCGGTTTGTCTTGATGGATGCTTGTCATCACAGGATGGTGTCCTGGTGTTTGAGGTGGGATGGCAAGCGTCTCTAATTCGAGAGGAGACCCAGAGCTTGCCAAAAGTTGCCCCTCTTTTAATACAATTCCTTCGTTCATCCGCCGAGGAGTTCCATCTCCAGGAAAGACATACAGCACATCGTTTTCTTGCGAGAGAGCTTCTGCTTCTTTGAGGGAGGAGAAGGGGCGCTCAAATGTTCCATTCCCTAAAGGCGCAGCGGTATTATCGATAAACACAAATCGGACCAATTCATTCTTAGAAGAGAAGAAAGGGATCTTGGAATCCCTTCGGCTTTGAACTGGGATGATTTCATTTCGGACAATGGGAAGATGTTGCAGGTCTCTAGGCCTTTCTTTTAACTTCTCTTTTGATTTCCAGGGACCTAAAGGAATGTGAAGCGACAAAACTCCTTGCACTCGCGTATGGAAGAGGCGGTCATGTGTGATGAGCGCGCCTAGAGTCAAGTACCGTCCTAGATCGACATCGAATCGGACTTTTGCTCCCAAGGCATCTCCAACTCGTAGAGAATGGCTTGATTGAGGAAAAAGGTAATAGGTTCCAATTGCAAAATAAAATGGCTTTGCAAGCGGTGTGCCAACTTCTCCCTCAACACAAGGAAGCGTGGCGTAGAGTTTTCGTTTAACAAGGACTGAATTTCCAGAAAATCCTTTGAATGTATATTCGTGGAAACTTCGCTGCTGGCCAAAGGGAAGATACCCATTGATTCTCACATCCACCTCGCGACTGACCCATTCTAAGCCTCCGGCAGCTTGATGCGCGAAAAAGTGGGATGTATCGCGAAAATCATAGTAAAGGTTGATTCCAAGACGAGAAGAGTCTTCATTTAAAAAGTACCGAAATCCAAATCCTATATTTCCTGCCGATTTAGCATCATTAAAAAGATGGCCTCGAAGATTGAAGAGAAACTCATACTTTGCTTGCTCGCAGGTCAGAGAATAATCCAAAGTTGAATACCCTTGATTGTATCCAACGCTTTGAGATTCTCGATGCCGTAGAGATAGCTCTGAGTCGACCGCACAGAGGGAGGTCATTAAAATTGTTGTTATTAGAAGAGTAGCTCTCATAGATTTTTTCTATCATGAATTTAAGAAAAATCCAAACAAATTTTCTTGATCCATCTTAGACCTCTCGGATATATAAAGAGGAATATGTGGGATCAATTTGTAAAAGGATTCATTTATTTTGGGATGCCTGTTGTCACAGCCTACCATTTACTTACAGGCAATGTGTTTCTCAATACGTCAGCTCAAGATGCAACAGGCTTTGAAAAAGCAGGAAATCTCGTTTTAACTCCTGTTCAGTATCTTCTCTGTGGAAAAGCAGCAACCCCGGAGGGAGAAACCTACCGCCTTGACGAGCAGTTCGACTATCGCAACTACCTGGCGTTTAAAAGCACCGTTTCTCTCTTAAGCCTTCCTGTTTCTCTCCCGATTGGATCTTGTTTGAAGGGGCTTGCATACCTATCGCAGGCAACTCGAGATCGTCACGCGAAAGTGGTTTCAGCCATAAATTCTGTCAAGATATCCTCTAATCTCGATCTCTACCGCCATCTGGGGATTCCGCTCTCTTCTACACCTACGCCGATCCCTTCACCGCAGTATCAACGAAGGCCTGGAGAAGAATCTGTTCTTGCTCAAGAAAAAGAACTCCTTTGTCAAATTGTTTCCCTCTTCAATGAAAATCAAATTCCATATTGGGTTGATTGCGGGACCTGCCTTGGCGCTTATCGATATGGAGGTGCGATCCCCTGGGATAAAGATATCGATATGGCAGTCCTTTTGCCCGATTTTCAAAATGTCATGCGGGTTTTAAATCAGCTCGATCCAGAAAAATATCACGTACAGGATTGGTCGAATAGATGCCTGCCCAAGACCTATATCCGTGTCTACATTAAAGAGAACCGAAACCATATCGATATTTATCATTATGCGATAGATCCAGAAAAAAGAACCCTAACCTATATCCTCTCCAATGAAGAGAGCAGTTTTATGGTTGAATCGTGGAAAATCCGGGAGAGGAGATTTAAGTTCCCCTCCTCCTTTGATACGATTTTTCCTCTCCGCAAAGCGCAATTTGATGGAATTGAAGTCTCTGTTCCAAACCAAACGGAAAAGTATCTTCAAGAGCGGTATGGAGAGAACATCGGCCCTATCAAAATCTACAATGAAGCGACAGGGGAGTATGAGAAGGACCTTTCTCATCCCTACTGGCAGCTTTCTCATGTGTATTAATGCCAGGTTTTCAGCCAGGTATCATACTCTGAGGGTCTGAGCCGGAATCGGGCAATATTTCCCTTGTGCAGGCTCATCAGCTCAGTTTCAACGATTTCAATAAATCTTGCCTGATTTTCCACTGATATAGCATCACAGGCCTTCTGTTTGATTGCCGCCACTGCCGCTTGCTTATCCATGCATCCGCGAATAATCTCTCCAACCAGTGTGATGATGAAATTGCGATGCCGCAAACGAAAGAGGTCAGGTTCCCCAAGTTGTTGACGTGTTGCCGAGTAAAGAGAGCTGGAGCGCTCATATGCCCACACAAAGACTTCGCGGAGTAATTCAATACGGTTTAATTCATAGACGCCAAGAAGTCCGCTGATATAGACCTCTTCAGGCACGTCTACAAATGATAAAGGGCATAGGTTCCCACGAATCAGGGGAATATTGGCGGCAAGCCTTGATACTCGCTTGTTAACATCCAGGAAAGGTTGTAAATAAGGCAACTGAACCATCACAAAAAAGGACTGCTCAAAAGGGTCTGTAATGGCGTCGGCTGTGTCTAAAATCTGTTGGAAGTATTCGTGAATTAATTGCGGGACTGCTAGCGGTCGATACACCGATTTAGCTATGCCCACTGGTTGCAAGCGAAGGCTGCCGCAGGCTTTCTGGTCGCGCAGTAAATTGTCTGATAAAAGAGCATGCAAACTTAAAATAGTAAAACTATTAAATCGGATCTGCTCAGCCGACTCTACCATAAATTCAATAGCGGCCTTGTGGTTTAGGATCATCTGAGCTTCCATGCTATCCTTCCCTTCCGGAGCTTCCCCTAATTCCAACAAACGTTCCGTTTCGAGCAGCGAATAGGTATTTCCTTCTAATCGGCTTGAATTCCATGACAAATCGATCAGTAGGCGATTTAATATTTGCCTGGCATAGGTTCCTGCTGGACGTTCGGCATCTGGAGATTTTCCGATTTCAAATAAATGGTTCCGGGTCTTTTCAGAAAGATAGTAGGTCTCATTAGGGCGATAGTTGTTGAGAAATTCTCGATGATACCCAACCGGGCGGCGCGCTTGGATGGGCTCGTGGACATTTGCTTGAATAGACAAAGCGGTTGATGATAGTGGGATACTGGTTAGGGGAGCATCTTTCATTGAAAAAATAACAGGTTCTGTATCTGTAATGGGCAAGAGATAGCGTCTGGAGCGAGCTTTGCCCAAGGCGTTTAGGCGGGCTTCCATCACCAAAAAAGCTAAATACCGTTGCAAGGAGCGCCTGGGCAAGGGTGAGGTCAGTGTTCTTAAAATATTTTCTACAGAAGCTCCCTGAGGAAAACGGCTTACTATTTGCAAAATGGTATCAAAGATTTTATCAGAAACGTGCTTTACCATCGATTTTCTCTCCTAATCAAGAGGCGCGATTCTTCTAATCGCGCCATTTGAAGAGCATTATACGCGAGTTTTGATTAATCGCGCCACTTTTAGTGGCGCGATTAATGTGGTTTTTGTAAAGCATTTTTTTTAATGCAAAATTGCGTTGTGGGCATTCACCAGTTCTGATGGATCAATGGCAACATATTTGATTTGGGTGCGATTGAAGGTGTAGGTGATGTGAATCCAATTGTCTTTTGTCTGAATGATGCTGGGATAAGAATATTCACCTGGAGCGTCTTCGAGAACAAGAAAAGAGTGCCAATGCAGTCCACCATCGTCTGAAAGGGCGAGATTAAGAGGTGTCCGTTCTTTAGAAGAATGATTATAAACCAGGAGAATTTGCCCATTATGCAGTCGGATGGCGTCAATGGCTGAATTAGGGTTAGGAAGGGTGGTTGCAGCAGCATTTGTCCATGTCTTTCCTTCGTCTTCTGAAATGGATGTACAGATATATCCTACATTGTGAGAGCGAGCCAAAAGGCGAAGCTTCCCTTCAGGAGTGAAAAACAGCGTCGGTTGAATGATTCCAAAAACATTATCTTTCAGGTTGATTGAATAACTCTTACTCCACGTCTTGCCTTGATCTGCAGTCATATCAATCCAGCAACCCCATCTATGCCATGATTCGATCGATGAACCGCAAAGGAGCGTTCCATTGTCAAGTAGAAGAGGCTTATTTTTCACAGGGCCAATAATGCCTGCAGGCAGATTTTCTACTGAAGACCAGTTTTTTCCTTCATCATAGGATCGTTTAATTGCGCCTGACCAAGAAGAAGGGCGGAGGCCGACTTTATAAAAAAGAAGAACCTCTCCTGAGGGAAGGGTAAATAATACGGGATTCCAGCAAGGAGCTTCACTTTCTTTTACAATGAGACAAGGAGTGCTCCATCCTTTCGATGTTCGAACTGAGAGCCAAATTCCCACATCTATTGCCCCTTCTTCACTCCCTGCGAAGTAAGCACATAAAAGCGTTCCCGAGGATGTTTGTGTCAATGTAGAAGCATGGCAAGAGGCAAAGGGAGGATTTTCAAAGACAAACTCTTCCAAAATCTCAGCCGAGAGACAGGAGAAAAGAGAACAAAAGAAAAAGGTCCATTTACACCAACTCAAAGAAAAGATACTGAGTTGATGGCGTAATTTTTTTAATGAGGCTTCCAACATATTCCCTCTCTGCTAAGCGACCAAACCTACTTTAAAAACGCTCAAAAAGCAAAGCATTTTTCTTCGACTTGCTATACTGCGGTCGGCATGAAACAATGAGATGACAGGCAAAGCAAGGGAGATGCCAATCGTTAACTACTTGCACCGCCACTTTTTCTCCTGTGATCGGTTTGTCGGCGCCGACAAAGTGATGGCTTGGATGATTTCCAGAAGGAACTCAAACAATGATGCCGTGCTGCTTAAACCAATCGAAGGTGTCTCGCAAGGTATCTGTCAGGGGGCGGGGGTAGAAATCGAGTTCGCGACGGGCTTTAAGGGAGCTGATATTGCGGTTGCATCGGAGGAGGACTTCAAGGGTTTCATGCGTGTAGAGCATTGGGGTGTGAGTTAAACGGCTCATCACTTTTGCAATTGGCACGCTCATTTTTGCAAGCCAGTGAGGGGAAGTGAACTTGGGAGGCTGTACTCCTGTTGTGTCTTGTACAAGGGAAGCCAGATCTTTGATCGGTTTCCACATGCCGGAAATCACGTACCGCTCGCCGGGTTTTCCACGTTCCATGGCTGCAATGGCGGCTTTTGCAATATCTCGAACATCCACCCAATCGAATCCTCCATCAATTAAGGAGGGAAGTTTTCGATTGTAGAGAGCCAAAAGCCCTTGCCCTAGAAGGGAAGGTTGAAAATCATAAGGTCCAATTGCCGCGGTCGGAATTAAGATGACGGCATCGAGTCCTTGGGCAACTCCTTTCAGGACCTCTTTTTCAGCATCCGATTTTGCCAGATCGTGCACAAAACCTTTGGGGCCTACAAGAGGGCGGCTTTCATCTAAGAGTCCTTCGGGGGATTGTTCAATGGCGTGAATGGAGCTAAAATAAATCAGCCGCTGGACACCAGTTACAAGACAAGCTTCAACCACATTTTTGGTTCCTGTGACATTCACAGTGCGGACCATCCCGTCTTTATCTCCATCAATAGAAATTTTTCCTGCCGCGTGAAAAACGGTGTTGCAGCCGGTTAAAAAGGATCGTAAGCTCTTAGGATGGAGAATATCTCCCTTCTTTTTTTCAAGATTCAAGCCTTCAATTGAAAGATCATTTTGATGAACAAGAGCCTTCACCTGGTATCCTCGCTCAAGAAGCGTGCGGCAGAGGTTATTTCCGATGTGCCCCGAGGCGCCAATCACTGCAATAGGCATCAGCTACCCCAAAGACGGGCCATTAAAAAAAGAAGTTTTCCCATGTACCTTTTACTGTAGAGCGAAAAGAAAAAAAATACAAGACGGTACCTTTCAAAAATTGAATACATACTGAATGTGAACTCAAGGAAAAAGATTGCGAAAAAACGGTTTTTTCAAGTATGGTGCTTGCTTATTTGTTTGGGGGTTTAGCTCAGTTGGTAGAGCATCTGATTTGCATTCAGAGGGTCAGGAGTTCGAGTCTCCTAACCTCCATAATATGGTTTAGGCGGTTATAGCTCAGTTGGTTAGAGCGCGACACTGATAATGTCGAGGTCCCTAGTTCAAATCTAGGTAGCCGCATTTTTTCCCTGAACCCTCTGTCTTTTAAAGAAGCGAGCGGGATTGGCCATGACCATGATACATGGAAGCAAGGGTTGATGCTTTGCTTTGTTTGTTCTGTGAGGGATAGTCTCGTAATTTCTGGATAGCTTGGCCAAGCGGCTTCAGTTCAGCGTAATTCTCATCCTCTAGGACATCTAAGAAGTCCTGTACATTGAACATTGGATCGGTCTTTTCAAGGAATTGTATATAAGAATCTGCTGTTAGGGCAATTACCGTTTTCCCTTCATCTGTTTCAGCGCAATTAAACTGTTGTACAAAGTTTCCTAGGAGCCCGTCAACCTCTGTTCTCGTATCATCAGCTAAAAAGGTATCAAACTTTGTCGATAAAATAGTCCAGTGATATTCAAGCCGTTTTTGTACAGCTTCTATTAAGTGCTTGCCCTTATCAGGTGTCCACTTTGCTGCACTCTCCAGATTGATTTGTAGATTGTTCATGAATGCTTGAAAGTTAATTTCGCGCACGTTCGATAGAACGTCTTCGGAGGGAACTATTTGTAATAAAGAGTCGTCAATTGCTGCTGTTTTTGGTTGGAAAGGAGAAATAGCCATCAATGTTGTTGTCCATTCAGTCTCACTCTTTTTAGTAATTTTGAAGCTGTAGGAATATTTAAAAGTAAGTGAGGAAATTGTAGCCTCTTCATCGACTTTTAACCAGAAAAAGGAATCATCTCCTTCCTGGAGTGTGAAGGTGCGCGAACAGTTAAAAGGCTTGTCCCCTGAACATGCGTCCCAAATAGGACCTAAAAGAAAAGAAAGAGAAGTGAATTGGGCTAGTGCTTCTTGGACGGGAAAAGGAATTCCTTCAGTCGTTTTAAAGACAGAGAGTTCTTTTTGGAGGGTTGGAACAAATTGTGTTTTATCAGAGAGACGAGGAAAATCGTATGATTTGTTTTGACCTTGAATGACATAGCTAGTGCGAGGGAAATCTTTTCGAAAGTCCCTTGTTTTTTGAAAATCTTTATCTCCTTCGAGCCCATCTCGGATCAATGTGTCGGCATAGTTGTCAGAAGGCCAGGAGAAATGGCTTTTCTCCACCATGCTCCATACGGTCTCTTCGTTAAAGTGATTGAGGTATTTAAATAGCTGTACGGGAGAGTTTTTTGCAGCATCGAGGAGCTGTTTCATGGTTGAGGGGAGAGATCCTTTCGATTGGTAGAGCATTTGAAGCGAAACCCAGTTATTCGCAATCTCTTGAAGAATCTTTTTTTGATCGTCATTTAATGAGGTTGGTTCTCCTGATTTAACAAATCTAATCAGCGCTTTCTTTTGACTGGAATCCAGGGTTTCGATTTTGTCAAAAAGAATCTGAAGAGAAGGGGCGATTTGGGTAGGATGATTTGTTTTGCAAAAGCTTCTCTCTTGCATTGTCTCTGACTTGCGGTCGAGCCACTTTGCGCGGGTCCCTGAGCGGAAGGGTAAGATCAAAAGAGTTAAAAAGAGGTATTTCCACACTTCCCAGGCATGTTCTTTATATTTGACATAGAGAATTGCCAAAACTATGGGAAAGAGAGCGACATAAAGAGTTGTCACTACAAGAGAAAAAATGGAAAGGGCAAGCCCGGTGGCAATCCGTTGCAAAAGGGAAGGGGAATAAACATTTCGGCTGGTTAATACGCTGGTCGGAAGGGTGTGCTCAAAGAGAGAATGTCGATAGTCGTACCCTCGGTTTTGCGTATACAGTTTTCCCCCCAATTCTCCGGAAAACCCAACTCCTTGGTCTGTCATGGGGAGATTTTCGAAGAAAGCAGCCTCTGAGAGTTCTCGAAAGGCACTATCTTTGAAAAATAATCTAGGGTCTTGAGGAACATCCTTTTTTCCCTTCCACTGCTCTAATGTCAGCCACTGATGAATCGCTTTTTTAATCGCGACAATCGGCGCTGTTCGATCTTTTGAGCTCTTGCAATGGGCGTGGTAGGGGATTTTCAAGAGTTCGCAAATATAGGCTCGGAGAATCAGTTGATCGCGAGCAGAGGGGCGGTCATTTTTAAGGGCATTCAGGCAAAATTCAATGGCCTTTTTGTGAGAGGATGGTAAAGACGCCTCTCGGTTTCTGAAAATAGCTTCGAGTGTATTGACTCCTTGATGAAAAAGCTCTTGCGCAATGTCAGCTCCTGTGGAGCTCCACCCACCCCATTGGGGAAAATAGGAGTTGTAATTGGTCTGAGTAGAAAAATAGATAGGCTGTAATTTTAGTTGTACCCTTGATCCATCTACGAGAGTGGCTACTTTGATTTGCCCTGTCAGATCTGCAAGAGTTTCTTTTTCTTGAAGGAGAAACTTCCGTTCGCTGACAGCAATCGGGGCTGCACTGACCATATTTTCAACGACAAAAGGGTAAAGATAGGTGCCATCTTCTTGAGGGATTAAATCTGTCTTAGTTAATTGACCTGAAGAGCATGTTTTGTCCACAAGGCAATTGATGACTTGGTGGGCTTTTCGAGGAGATTCTATCCGTCCTGCAGAGTAGATGACATGCCCTTTTTGATTGAGGTTGAGGCGCGCATTTTGAACATCGGGATGATCGCGATCATAGGATGAAGGGATGGTTTGGGTGAGGGCAATTGTATTGCCGTTATGGTCTTTATAGGCTTTCCCATCGGCCAGTTGAGGGGGACGGATATAAGTCATCTTCCCTTTTGTCAGGTCTTGCAGCTCTTTCCGCATGTCCATCACTGCACCAAACAATAAATTTATAAGAAGGGGAGATTTAGTTACGTGAAAAACGCATACGTATAAAAGCGTTCCATCATGTATTCCCTGGTCAGAAAAAACAAAGTCTGCAAGGGGGGCTAGATCGATATTGGCATTTCCTACGATCTTCTTCAAGCGGCTCATAACGATGTCGTAAAGCCCTAGACTTTTGGCGAGGGGAACTTTCATATCCAAAGAGCTTTCTTGATCGGGGCGATTCATTAAGCTGTAAGCGACTTGAACTCGAATTTTACTCTTTTTTTTGGGAGAGAGGGAGGCCCACTGATCTCGATAACGTTCATGGACAATCTGGTCGACTAAATGGTGGAGGCTGTCATAGGGACGTGCTTGTGCTGCAATCGGTTCTAGCAGGTAGGCATTTAGAGGTTTGACAGGGGCAAGGTGGAGGTTGTACGTCGGTTCACGATAAGAAGTCACTCCCTGATTGTTTGTATTATTTGTTGTCATATTATTAATAATTTTATTATAAAAATAATTAAATTGGAATAGCTATTTTTTTTGGCTTAATTTAGAAATACTCATTCTTAATGAGTTATATCGTTAAGAAAGAAAGGAACTTACAGATGTCTATGAAAATCAGAAGGATAGCGGTTACAGGGGCTTCAGGTCAAATTGCCTATAGTCTTCTTTTCCAGCTTGCGGCTGGGGGGTTATTTGGGCCAGAGCAGCCGATCAGCCTTCACTTGCTGGAGGTACTCCAGGCGCTAGAGTCCCTCAAAGGGGTGGAGATGGAGCTTCAAGACTGTGCCTTTCCGCTCCTGCAAGAGGTTCGCTCTGGGAGCGATCCGCATGCGGTTTTTGAGGGGGTCGATACGGTATTTTTAGTGGGGGCCAAACCTCGAGGACCGGGCATGGAGCGGAAGGATTTGCTCACCGAAAATGGACACATTTTTGTGGGACAGGGGAAGGCACTTGGGGAGGTTGCAGCCCGAGAGGCGATGGTCCTTGTGGTTGGAAATCCGTGCAATACCAATTGCCTGATTGCTAAGAAGCATGCCGCTTCCAGAATTCATTTTTTCTCAATGACACGTCTCGACCAAAATCGGGCTGTCGCTATGCTTGCTAAAAAAGCGGCTGTTGGGGTGGCAGATGTGAGTCATCTGGTTGTTTGGGGAAACCACTCTTCTACGCAGGTTCCCGATTTTTTAAATGCAAAAATCAAGGGAAAACGAGTTGTTGAAGTGATTCGTGATAGGTCGTGGCTTGAGACGATCTTTATCTCCGACGTGCAAAAAAGGGGAGCAGTTGTGATTGCAGCTCGAGGAAAATCATCTGCTGCGTCTGCGGCCCAGGCGGCGCTAGGTGCGATGAAATCGCTCCAAACTCCAACACCCCCGGGAGAGTGGTTTTCGATGGGGCTATCATCTGATGACAATTCGTATGGCATTGCACCCGGCATTATCTTCTCATTTCCTTGCAGGTCTGACGGAAAAGGGCGCATTGAAATCGTCAAAAATCTGGAGTGGGATCCATTTTTAAAGCAAAAAATCAAGCTCACAGAACAAGAGCTTTTAGAAGAAAGAGCGTTGGTGGGGCATTTACTATGAAGGAAGAGGTATTATTTCAGATTACAAAAGATCAACTCGACACTGGTTTAAGAGGGTTTCCTGTCGGGTACTGTCCGACATCGACGGTTGATCCCCAAAAAGGGCTTTTTTATATGGGGCGCTCGATCACAGAGCTTGCAAGTTGGACGCCGGAAGAGGTGATCTATCTCCTCATGCATGGGAAAGCGGGTAGCTTAAAGGAGGTTCAGTCGTATTTCGCAAAGCTTAGCAAGCATGGAGCTCTTAAAAAAGAGACCGTTCAAGCCATTGAAAAGCTTCCTAAGCAGGGTCATTCCATGAAGCTTTTTTCAGCGGCGCTTCTGATTGCTGGGATGTTTGAAGGGGAGGGAGATTACAGGGTGGATTGTGAAAGGTTAATTGTCAAAATACCCTCGATTGCTGCCGTTGTGATTAATCACCATGCAGGATGGGGAGCTACTCCTGTGTCAAAGCCTGAGCTTGGATATATGGAAAATTTTGTCGCTATGCTTAATATGCCGGCGAAAAACCAATCTCAACTTGGCGAGGCTCTTCGGCTGTTTAATGTGCTGCATTACGACCATGGAGGGGGAAATCTTTCGACTTTTGTAGGGAAAGCGGTTGCCTCTGGTCTTGAAGAGATGTACGGCTCGATCAGTGCGGCGATGTGCGCCCTTGCTGGGCCCAGGCATGGGAGGGCAAGCCAAGACTGCCTTGAGTTTTTGCGTGAGGTGGCTCAAGAGGTAGGAGAGCACGGAGCAGCTACGCATGTCGAAAAATTTATCCGAGACCGGCTTAAGACAAATCAGCTGGTTTTTGGGTTTGGGCATGCGGTGCTTCGTGTGGAAGATCCCCGAGCAACCATCTTGTTTAACTATCTTGAAAAGCATTACCCTTCCCACCCTTTGGTAAAAATTGCTCTTTTTCTCCGCTCAGAAGGATCAAAAGTTTTGGCGGAAAACCCCAAGGTTTCCGATCCCCATCCAAATATTGATGCGATCTCTGGAACGCTTCTTGTCGCAGCAGGCTTTGATTATCCAGAGTATTTCACCATTCTTTTCGGCCTTTCAAGGATTGTGGGCATTGCCCGCCAGATTGTCTATGAAAGATTAGAGGCACGCGGAGGTAGAGGAACCCCCATTGTCCGTCCAAAATATCTCTATAATGGGCCCGCTAGGGCACAGGAGCCTAAGACAGCTTCTAAGACAAATATTTGAAACCTCTGCTCACTCGTGCTTATTTCCATTTCTTCACCACCGAGGCACGGAGAGGGATGAGATTGCACAGAGGAAAATTTCTTTCTCTGTGCAATCTCATCCCTCTCCGTGCCTCGGTGGTGAAGAAATGGAAATAAGCATGAGTTGACAAAAGTTTTCGAATATTTGTTCTAATTTTCTATGCCCTGCTGGCTCTGCAACTGGTGCTTGAATTCAAACTTCTCTTTTGACACACTTGTAACCGATGTGGCAAGAATTTGAACTCGCATTTAATCGGGCTTTTTTACTCAGCGTGACGCGTAAGAAGGTCTTTTTCATCTTTCCGATTCTTCTCGCCTGCGGAATTATTGTCGTGCTCAGCCACACATTGTGGATTGGGGCTAATCCTTGGGTGCGAGCAAGCCTGGCGTTTGTTCCTGTGTTTCTTTGCATGGCCCTTTTTTTGGCAGCGGCAGTGCCTCTCATTCGCCTCTACCATGACGAGGTGAAGCAGAAACCGCTCTCTGTCAATAAAACCCTCAGAAATTCCTGGAGACTGATGGCAAGCATCAGTTCGCTGATTGTTCCCATTTTAACAGCTGATTTGGTTCTGTGGTTTATCTTAGGAGTTTTCTATCTTCTTAGAACCATTCCTGCGATGAGTGAGCTTCTCAGTGGAGTTTTGTCTTTTGGCCCCTTTTTAGTCATTGCTGGATCGCTTCTTTTATGCCTGGTTTCTTTGGCTTTTCTCTTTTTTCTGACTCCTGTGGTGGCCCTCAAATCGGCAATGAGTTGGGAGCTTGCGGAGGAGGTTCTCAAAAAAATTGGACGGGAGCCGTTTTTACATGGATATTTACTCCTTCTTGGGCTGCTTCCGATTGTGGTAGTCGTTGGTTTTTTGACCTTGTCGGCCACACTCACAGGGATGGCTTATTTTGTCACGGAAAGAACCTGGGCCATTGGGCTGCAGTGGTTTTTTATCATGATTCCATTTGCGGCGCTTCTTGCCCCCGTCGTTGTTTTTTTCTTTAACTTTGCTGCCGAAAGCTTTGTGATCTTGCAGCGACGTTTGAAATCGTGAAAACAGTAGCAGTTGTGGGGGCAGGTTTTGCTGGGCTTGCGGCAGCTTATTTTTTATCAAGCACTTTTCAGGTGACTCTTTTTGATCAGAAGGGGATTGGAGGCGGGGCGTCGGGGATCTCATCAGGGCTTCTCCATCCTTATCCGGGTGAAAAGGGGCGCCGGAGCTGGCATGCAGATGAGGCAATGCAGTGGACGCGAACCTTGATTCATGAAGCCCAAGAGGCTTTAGGGCGGCCTGTTTGCATGGAAAATGGGATTTTACGTCTCGGTCCCTGCCTTAATCCGGGTTCAGATGTGGTTTCTTTAGGTCCCGAAAAATTCTTAATTACCTCAGGGATCACCGTGTTCCCTTCTCTTTACTTGGAGGGGCTTTGGAAAGTGTGTGCAAAAAAGGGTGTGCAGCTGGTGATTGAAAAGATCGACGACTCCTCCTCTTTAAAAGAGTATGATTGGATTGTTCTGGCAGCTGGGGCGGGGATTCGTTTTTTGAAGGAGCGAGAGACGCTTAAGGTTAATTATGTCAAAGGGCAGGTCTTGACTTGCGCTTTAAAAGAGCCTTTGGAGCGTAGTATCTCGGCAAAAATCTATCAGGCGATGACCCCGATTTCTTTTGAGTGCCATATTGGAGCAACGTATGAGCGAGAGGAGATCAATGAGACTGTGAATCTTGAAAAAGCGGTCGAGCTTTTAAAACCTGCCCTGCCGGTTTTAGATTGCAGGGCGGGGATACGGGTGACAAATCCTGCTCACTACTTTCCCATGCTAGAGCAGGTCGGCCCTCGTCACTTTGTGATGACAGCTTTTGGCTCGCGCGGCCTTCTCTATCACGGCCTGATGGGATATCGGTTAGATCAAAGGCTTTGCGGACTCTAAAATTTCAGTTAGCCAAATCTTATTAGAATCTGGAAAGCCCGCTGTTAAATTTTTCATAATCGTGGAAACAGCCTCTTTTTCCAGTCCAGCTTCGCAAAGAAATGTGTTCCACTTTTTGATGAGGTCATTCATAAACACTGAATCATCATCTTCTTCGATAAAGTCAATTAAAACCACCGTTCCACCTTCACGAACGCGAAAATTTGCTGGGATTAGGTCAAACATCACCCCAGCTCCAAGTGAAATGTCAAAGAATAACTTAACTTGTCTCATTTGTTCTGCATTCGAGACATCCACAGAAGAAGCGATATATTCCTGGATAAAAAAGTGGTCTGAAAGGGCCTCTTCTAGGTTATAAATCTTGGCGATGGGAAGGTTAAGATTGCAAGCCTGGCGATAATTTTGGCTTGCATTTTTGATAAATGAGTTCAGACTTTTTTCATTAAATCCGCTTTTGTTTCCTCCATGGAAGGCTTTCAAAACAAGGTTCTCATTTGGAATGGAAGGGATTAACGAATGGAGCCCTTCAATTCGGTAGACATTTGAATACGATCCTTGGGCGATCTGCTGGACGCGAAACATTTCTTGTGTCGGACGGGTCAAATATCCGCCTGTTAAATCTTTATGGAGCGTCTCATAAGGGGATCGTACTTTGACAATTGGTATTTTTCTAGGAGTTGGAGGAGGCGCCTCTTGAAGTTTTGATTTTTTTGTTGGACTAGAGGCTTCAGGATTATTAAGAAAAGGGAATGGTAACGGGCGCTTATATCCTCCTTGAGGAGATGGGGGAGGTGGAAGAGAATCGATATGTGCGGCGATGGAAGGGGTTGGGCGGGGCCGCTGTGTGACTTGGGCCACCTTTGCGAGCGCTTCATTCAGTTTTTGAAGCTCTCTTGGCTTTTTGGTCGGGCTGCGGGAGGTCGGAAGATCTGTCGTCGTGGATGTTTCAAATTGAGTATTTATTGCCATAATAATTTTATCCTTGTTTTTGACAAAGTATATAACTGTTTTCATTTAAAATAAAATGAAATAAAAAACTAAATAGTAACAAAAGTTTTACTATTAAAGTATTTAATTTTGATTGTTGATAACCCCAAGATTTTGGATAATTCCTCGAATATGTCTTCATGGATATACTCATTTTTACTGCTCGTTCTCGCCGGGTGTCATTCGCTTCAGCTGCCGCCAGGCGAGCAGCAGGTGGTAATTCCTGCTTTTGAGCCAAAAAAACCGATCCATATCGCTCTTGTATTGGGTGGCGGTGGAGTGAAGGGGCTTGCTCACTTGGGGGCAATTGAGGAGCTAGAAAATGCAGGGATTCGACCCGATTTAATCATTGGGTGCAGCGCGGGGGCAATTGCAGGGGCAGTTTACGCAGACCAACCAACGCTGGAAGGGACTGCCCAAACCTTTATCCCTTTAAAACGAGCTGATCTTTTCGACTATTCGTTCTTTAGACCTCTCTTTGGAATTGTCGAGGGAAACTCTCTTCAAGCTTTCATGAATAAAACATTGCATGCGAAGAGTTTTGAAGAACTGAAGATTCCTCTGATTCTTGTAGCAACAGACTTGATAACAGGAGAAACAGTTGAGATCTCAAGTGGCGAGCTTCCAAGGGCTGTTCGAGCTTCCTGCGCTTTTCCAGGTCTTTTTAAACCTGTCCTCCTCTATGGACGTTATCTAGTGGATGGAGCCGTCTCTTCCCCTGTTCCTGTGAGTATTGCCAAAAAGTATGGAGCCGAGATTGTCATTGCAATTGACCTCAATGAAAAGCTATCCAAAGTCTCTCCAAGGCATCTTTTAGGGGTGACAAAGCGGAGTCTAGAGATCTCTTATCAAAAGTTCGGAGAGTTATCACTATCGCAAGCAGATATTATCATCAAAATGGATTTTGACGAGGTGGGGCTGTTTTCAGATCACTTAAACAAGCGGTTGTATGAGCATGGACGTAGGGCCGCTCGAAAAGAACTTCCTGGAATCATTCTTAAGCTTTCAAATTCTTCTTCTTGTACAGATAAAAGAGAAAAAGAGGGCTAAGCGTCAAAAGATTGCCAAGGCAGATCATCAATAAATAACGGATAGGTCCTCCGGTTTCGATGTTCTCCGGCGGGAAAAAACTGACCATAATCGTGACTAAACACCCGAACAAACCAACAAGAGCTGTGGCCCACATTCCCCACCCTTTTCCAGGGATTTTGAAAGAAGAAGGCCGATTGGAATGAGTATAATGCAATCGGAGGGCGGCACAGAACATTAAAACATACATAATCATATAAAGTTCTGTACTTAGAGCTGTGAGGAACCAGTAGAAGCCGTTCACGCTCGGCACGAGCAGAAAGATAAGGCAGAAAAGGGAGACTAAAACAGCTTGCGCTAGAAGAATGTTAAAGGCGACGCCGGCTCGATTTTTTCGTGAGAAGAAGGGAGGTAAAAAACCGAACTCTGCAGCATGAAGGAGCCCTTTAGCAGGAGAAATGAGCCAGTTAATCATGGTTCCAATCGCTCCAATCGTAATAAAAAGTGTTAAAATAGGCATCAGTGGCTTAAGGCCAAAAGCGCAGAAAAAGTTATTGAAAACTTGCATCACCCCTGAAACTAGACTGATTTCTTTTTCAGGTAAGACGGAGGCAATGGAAAGAGAGCCAAGCGTCATGGAAAGAAAGATGAATATAACTGCAATAAGCACAGCTCTGGGAAAGTTTTTTTGGGGCTGATGAATCTCTTTAACATGAACACCTGAAAGCTCTACCCCTACAAAAGAAGCCATAATTGCAATTAAAGAAATCCAATTTGTCGAATGTGTCAAGGAAGGGATGAGCGGCATCGTGCTTAAGTGAATCTGAAGGGGTTTGCCGGTCAAGAACCAAATAAATCCCAAAATGATCAAAAGAATCATCGGCAAGATCATTCCCATTGTCGCGCAGATATTATTAATGAGCGCCGAAATATGAAGCCCTTTGAGGTTGATAAGCGTCAGCCCCCAGAAAATGGTCAAAATGCACGAGATCAGGTAGACTTTATTTTGAGCTAAATCAGGGTTGATCAAGTAGGCCAAGGTTCCTGCTACGAAGGAGAGCATTGTCGGGTACCAAACCATCGTGTTGATCCACTGCAGCCAAATAGCAGCCATTGCCCATTTTTGACCAAAAGCCATCAGAACCCAATGGTAGACGCCTCCCTTATCTGGGAATGCTGCAGAGAGTTCTGCTGCGACGAGGGAAGTTGGGATCAGAAAAACGATGGCAGAAAAGATAAAGAAAAAAATCAAGGCGGTGCCAAAAAGGGCTGCAGCCGGTAAATTTCTGATATTATCGATTGCTGCGATAATCAGAATAATGAGAGAGAAGAAAGAAATTTTTTTTGTCATTAACTACTCCCTAAAAATGAGGCCTGCAGCTTTCCCGACCTTCTCTAGAGTGACGGCGAAGTTTTTCAGGGGAGTGTCGTTTGGAATGGGCTGATTTGGAACAATGAACGCCTGGGTCTTGACGGTATTTCCTTTTTTAGCTCGAAGAACCTTGAAATAGTGGGTCGGAACTGCGACGTCATTGGGTCCAATTACCTCATATTGAACATACCGTTTTCCATTGTTCTTTTCTTGGGGAAGGAAAAGGGGACCTGTGATCACATAAACGACATCATAAGATTGGGTCAGATTTCGAGCATGTTTTTCAAGTTTAAGCCAATAGTTTCGATTAAGGTGTGGATTCTGAGGTGTGATGTTAGATAAGTAAAAGGTTTCGCGCATGGCCTCTGGGCTTGATCGTGCATCTGCTGCAGGGGAGAGATGCCCTCTATCAAATCCCGATCCTTTGAAGTCTTTTTGAGTTGCCCTGAGAAGAGGGGGGATTTTAGGGTCTTCCATGAAGTCAAAATGAGATCGATCTGCTATGCCGTCTAAGGAAGAGGCCGTCAGCTTTTCATATACCCAACTCGCTCCCCGTATTCGACCGTCATAGGCTAATGTATAGCTGTCTCGCTCAAGCATGGTGCTCGGTTCAGGTTGAAAAAGAGAAGGAGCTTGAGAGAAAACAGGCGATGATTCTTCACCTGTGTGCTTAGTGCAGCCGTAGAGAATGAGTATCCCGATGATAAAAAGCCTTCTTAAATGCATGAAAAGAGTCTACCCCTCTCTGACCTTTATCACCAAGAAAAATTTGGTTTCTAAAAAAGGAGGAAATAGGAACAATGCACACATCATAGGGGGTACATAGTCAAAAGGTGTAGTTATAAAGCTGTAGATAAAAAATGCCTCACCACAGAGACACCGAGGAAGATGAGGTTGCACAGAGTGGAGAACAATCCTCTGTGCAACCTCATCTTCCTCGGTGTCTCTGTGGTGAGGCATTTCTTCTCCCAACCGTTTGACTATATACCCCGTATAGGGGATGCATAGTCAAAAGGTGTAGTTATAAAGCTGTAGATAAAAAATACCTCACCACAGAGACACCGAGGAAGATGAGGTTGCACAGAGTGGAGAACAATCCTCTGTGCAACCTCATCTTCCTCGGTGTCTCTGTGGTGAGGTATTTCTTCTCCCAACCGTTTGACTATACACCCCGTCATAGGAGATACAGAATGAAACAGATATGGATGATACTGATCACTCTACTTGCTTTTCAAATGCTGCGAGGGGATGAATTATTGATTATTGGAATCGCTGGAGGAACCGGCTCCGGTAAGACGACGCTTGCAAGGAAAATTCAAGAGGCTTTTCCAGGGCAGTCTATTTTAATTAGCCAAGACTCTTATTACAAAGATCTTTCAAAACTTTCGATCGAGGAGCGGGAAGCGGTGAATTTTGACCACCCCGACTCTCTTGATTTTGACCTTTTAGCCCACCATTTACAAGAGCTCAAGAAAGGGAAGAGAATTCAAAAGCCAGTCTATAATTTTCAGACGCATACGCGTGAACAACAGACAGAGCCGGTTTTTCCACATAGACTCATTATCATCGAGGGGATCCTGTTATTTTCTGTTCCGGAAGTCTGCAACCATTGCGACATTAAGTTTTTTGTTGATACAGATGATGATGTGAGACTCTTAAGACGCATTCAACGCGATATTCATGAGAGGGCTCGAACATTCGAAAGCGTTTGCATCCAATATTTGACCACCGTCAAACCGATGCACGAGGCGTTTGTCCAGCCTAGCAAGAAGATGGCAGACTTAATCGTCCCTCGCGGAGGAGAAAACCAGAGGGCCTTAGAACTGATTATTTCTAAACTAAAAGAGGAAATTCAGAATTAATGATGCGAAAAATGGTTTCTGTATTGGCAGTATCAGTGAGGTACTTTTTTCCGTCTGAGGATTCCAATTTCAGTCGCTCGATTTTATCGAGTAACTGACTAAATCCTTCATCTTCAATGAGTTTTTTCTTGAGTTCGGGCCAATAGCGGTTCGAATCAGAACTTTCTGTTAAGACACGAATAATATCGATAATCGAAAAAAACCACTCACCATTGTGAAAGACACGACGAATCTTTTTGTCCTCAAAAACAATGAGCTTGTCTTGTGATTGGCCTACAGCGTTATCTACCATAATGTAATCCTAAAATTACTGACGTTTTAATTTTTTTTCCGCAGATTCTTCAACAAGAAATTTGGTTTTGGCGGTAGTAAAAGCGAAAACTTTAACACGGAAGCACTAGAAAGTCAAATTTTTCCGTTCCTAAGAATCATGCAGATTCAAAAGTATTTTGTTACTTAAAGCCGACTTAACCAATCTTTTAAGGCAATAAAAATTAAAATTTTAATTTCTGTTTAGATACGTAGATAGATGGATAATTATCTTGAAGTAAGAGTTATTTCTGTGATAAAATTTGCCACAAATAATATGGCTATTAAACAATGCAATATGGATATCGAATAATTAGATTTTGATCAAACGAGGAGAATGACCGGATGGTATATCATGTTAATGCGTTTTTAGGAGGCGATGTCGAATCCATCATGCTCCATGCCTCTCCCAGAAACGGTATTTCTCAACCGATAGTCGGTCCTTCAATGTTCGACGTACTACCTCAAGAGTGTGTGGTTAAGATTTGTCACCGTGTCGGGGTTTTGGAGCTCCATCGCTTTGCCCCCCTCTGCCATCAGGCTCATTCGGCTGTGAAAGTTTATAAATTGCAACAGGCTCAAGTCTGGGGATATCAAGGCGAATCGTCTCAAGAAAGTTGTGATTATTTTAAAGAAATGATTTTGGAGCTTAAATGTGTCGATCTTCCTTGGATTCGAGAACGCGAAGGTATTGACATCGTTATTGGGGCAGGAAGATATGAAGAAAAGATGGCTGTCCGGCTTCAGAGAAATCTTTCTACACTTGAAGCGTCTCTCCCAGAATTAATTTTTAAGCATTTTGAACTCAAATACATTTATTCTAAAACTCTAGAGAAAACAAGAAAATTTATCCTTAAACATGCGAGTTCGATTTTTAGAGATGAAAAGCATTTAATCAAGGATTATACCAACAAAATCACGGATGTTTTAATCAAAGCCGTCAAGCACCAAAGGCTTGACGTGATCGCATTCGCCTTAGAACAGGGCGCTGATTTGAATTTAATGATCCCTAAGAATGGAGTGCCTTGTCCCTCTGCTTTTCACGAGGCCATTATCAATCATGTCGGAGTTGAGATCATCACTTTCCTTCTTGAAAAAGGAGCTGATCTCCATTTGCAATATCAGGGGGAAACTCCTTTATACACCTTAGTCAGTATTGGTACAAGTGACCCAAAAACAGCCGCCATCGCTAGCCAGCTTTTGCTCTACGGCGCCGACCCTAACTTTCAAACGGCAAACGGAGAGAGTGTGCTCTGGGCAGCTGTGAAATGGCATCAAAACGGACCTCTGGGTGAAACAGTCAATGTCCTTTTAGCGCATGAAGTGGATGTTCATCAAACCAACCCAGCGGGATCCACACCGCTTCTTAAAGCTTTTGATGCCTGGGATGGTAATAAAATTGCCCTCCCTACTACTCTTCTTTCCCAAATTAAAATCATTTACGCGCTGATCCGGAACGGCGCCCATCTGCGTGCCGTTAACAACCATGGGAATACCCCTTTATCGATCATGGGTCATATTGTCGCAGGATATACTATTATATCTTTCTTTCTGACGTCAGTATGTGTGTATTTCATAGTAGTAGCCAGTATCGCATACAACTTCCAATGAAACTGAATCCGTTAACAGCTTCTTAGGCCTTTTTCTTGAGCTTAAGGGCGACGGAATTGACGCAGTACCGTGTGCGGGAAGGCTTAGGGCCGTCATTGAAAAGATGGCCTAGGTGACCGCCACATCGGTGGCAAAGGACTTCGGTTCGCTTTGTGAAAAAACCGACGTCGTCTTTATATTCAATTGCTTCAGAATCAATCGGTTGAGTGAAGCTTGGCCACCCCGTTCCCGACTTAAATTTTGCCTCTGAGCTGAAGAGAGGCTCACCGCACCCTGCGCAGACATAGGTTCCATCTTCTTCACTATTCCAGTACTCGCCGGAGAAGGCTTTCTCCGTTTTTTTCTCTCTGAGCACGCGGTATTGCTCTGGTGTGAGCTTTTTCTTCCATTCTTTATCGGAACTGGGAGGTTTTCCTGCCACAAATCTTTATCCTTTGTATAATTTAATATAAATCATTTTAATTAAAAAATACATTCTATTTATTAACTTATGATTATAAGTTAGTTATATTTTTACAATTAAAGTGGAGTGGAATTTTTTTATTGGATCATTTGGCAGCGTGAGGTAAAATTAGACCTCGTATGGGAACACAAATCAGGCCTACTTCAGGTAAGGGAAATTTCTTTCCTCCTGTAGTTTCACCGAGGACTTCGAGAGTCGTCGAGGTCGCCTTAGTTGCCTTGGTCGCACTTGTGGGTTTAACCGTCATTTGGATGATTAGAAAAAGAATCTATCAGCCTAGACCGCCTCCTCGGCTTCCTGAGGTGCCTCATCGTTTTCCAATGGTTATAGAGGATCCCCAAGCTGTGGACTTGCAGATGAATAAAAATGGGTATCCTGAAAATTTGGTTGCCGCGCTTGGTGGGGTGGAAGCTTTTAACCAATACCCTGTCTTAGAAAGCGCCAAATGCAACCTCTGTGTTCGCAAAGAAGGGCTTAACCCTTATTTGAAGGTAGACTCTTCTAGCATGACACACCCCATCATGAGAGGAATGGATCCTCTAGGAAGACCTTTTATTTTAATTCGAACGAAATATAAGAAATCTCAAAAAATTAGTGTCGATGTGATAATCTGTCGCGACATGAAAGAGAATCGTTGGTATTACAATGAGGCAGGATCGTATGAGAATTTCCCTACTCCTGTGCTGAAAGGACAATTGTTATGGTTTATTCAGCAACTTATTGCCGGAGAGCATAATATTTTAGAACTTGTCTAGCAAAGCACCAGTCGGTAGCGGGCTTTATTCTTCTTGATTTTGTCAATCGCTTCGTTAACTCGGGTCATGGGAAGAGTTTCCACTAAGGCTTTAATCTGATGCTGGGCGGCAAAGTGGAGCATTTCTCGCATGAGGTAGCGACTTCCTGTACCACTGCCGCAGATGGTGCGGTTTCCTGAGATCAAAAGGCGGGCTGGAATTTTGAGATCGGAGGGGGGAATCCCCACGAAACAAAGCTTTCCATGAGGCTTTAGAAGCTGTAGAAGGGCTGTCCACTCTAGGTCTGCATGGACTGTTGAGAGGATGAAATCAAATTGAGCTGGCATATTGGGTTTAAGGTCGGAAAGGAGAAGGAATTGATGGGCTCCAAATTCTCGAGCTTCCGCCTCTTTTTCTCGAGAGGTGGAGATTGCGGTGACTTCGCAGCCAAAGGCTTTGGCAAATTGAAGCGCTAAATGTCCAAGGCCTCCAATACCGATGATGGCAACTGATTGGGGCGCTTGCACTTGATAGAGTCGAAGAGGGGAATAGACGGTAATTCCCGCGCAAAGAAGAGGTGCTGCGCTTTTGGAATCGAGCTCAGGAGGAATCAGGTAGACGAACTCAGAGTTAACAACGATCCGGTCTGCAAAGCCTCCCTGTCTATCGACACATGTTCGGATTTTAGATCTACACGAGGTTTCATCTCCTTTTAAGCAGCTATCGCAACTTAAACAGGCGTCGCATTGCCAACCCACCCCTACTCGATTTCCAACCTTGACTGTTTTGACCTCAGCTCCTGTTTTGAGGACCGATCCAATAATTTCGTGCCCAGGGACAAGGGGGTACTCAGAGATGTTCCAATCGTTATCAATGAGATGCACATCGCTGAAGCAGAGGCCGCAGCACTCAATTTGAATTTCTACGTCATGGGGATGAAGGGGAGGTGAAGGGTAATCATAAGGAATAAGCGGCTGCTTGGGGCCATGAGCTGCAAAAGCATGAATCATGACCTGCATGATACGTTGTTTTAGGGGCTGTCGTCAAAAGAATTCGAGGCGAAGATAGCCTCTGGTTCTTGAAGCACAAAATTCAAGAAGCGCTTAAAGGGAGCTAAGTATTGTTGGATAGGGTTTCCTGCTGGGGATTGAAGGAGTTTATCTAAGATGTCTTTGAGATTTTCTTCGACGAAGATTTGTTTAATCGCTTCTCCTAAAGCTGAATTCATCAGTTGATCGCCTAAATTTCCACCTTGACTGCTGATATTGAGAAGCTCAATTTGCTTTATCGGTTTAAGTTTTCGAACTTTGCCATCACTTTGATAATACAGTTCTGCCTGGATGTTCGTGAGTAAGAGTCGTTTAATCAAAACCGATTTTTGCGTAGCAGAGGGGCGGCTTTCATCCTGAGCTTGTTTGGCATTTGCCAAAATTGTGCTCCAGTTGCCTCGAGTTGACTTAGGAGAGTCGAATTCAAGGCCAATGTAGATGTTACTGAGGACGATCTGATCGATTTCAATGTTATCGTGGAGGAAGTGGGTTAAAGGGGTTTTAATGGAGATCTTCTCCGTTAATAAGGCTTTGGGAAGTTCAAAGCCCGTGGGACTATGGATTTCAAAGTGATCGATGGTTAGTTGTCTGGGAGAGAGGCGCATATCTCCGATTTCAACTCCGACCTTGAGTCGTTTGGAGAGGTGCGTTGCAATCATATCAGGGACACGAGACCATAAAAGAAAGAGAAAAATGACCCCCCCAATCAGACAGAGGAGAATAATCCCAGCAAGACTTTTATAAAAGGTCTTCATAACTGGTGGATTTATCAATTTTTTATTTTAAAATCAAACAAAGAAAAAAGGTAGGTAAGTGAGGAAAGCCCTATCTCACTTTCCTCACCTACCTACCGAAAGGCGCTTTTTTACAAAAGCGCCTTTGGTTAAGAAGCAAAAAAGATTAATAAGAGTCTGCCCCTGCCATTGGGTTAACGGCTGGTTTTTCCTCTTCTTCCTCTGTAATGAGGGCTTCTGTTGTGAGAAGCAAGGAAGCAACAGATGCTGCAAATTCCACGGTTACGCGGACGACTTTCGTAGGATCGACAATCCCTTTTTTCATGAGGTTGCCGAACTCATCATTTTGAGCGTCCCATCCTTCATACGTATCGAGCCCAATGACTTTCTGAACGATGATGGATCCTTCTTTCCCGGCATTATCAGCAATTTGTCGAAGAGGCCAGATGAGCGCTTTTATCATGATTTCAACGCCGATCTTCTGATCTCCCTTCAGAGAAGCTGCAAGCTTTTCAAGAGCTGGGATACAACGAATCAAAGAAACACCGCCGCCAGGAAGAATCCCTTCCTCAACAGCAGCTTTTGTTGCATAAACGGCATCTTCTACACGGTCTTTTTTTTCTTTAAGCTCGATTTCAGTTGGAGCTCCAACGCGGATGATGGCAACGCCGCCCGCAAGTTTTGCAAGACGCTCTTGCAGTTTTTCTTTATCGTAGTCAGATGTACTCTTCTCGATTTCGTTTCGGATGAGTGCAATCCGCTCTTGGATAGCTGTTTTTTTGCCGCTGCCTTCAACGAGTGTCGTCTCTTCTTTTTCAATGACTGCTTTTTTCACGCGGCCGAGCATGTCAAGGGTGACATTTTCAAGCTTAAATCCAAGGTCTTCAGTGATGAATGTTCCACCTGTTAAGACGGCGATATCTTCAAGAATGGCTTTACGACGGTCGCCAAATCCTGGAGATTTCACAGCGCAGACTTTAAGGCCAACGCGAATTTTATTGACGACGAGCGTTGCAAGAGCTTCGCCTTCAACGTCTTCAGCAATGATGAGCAGAGGTTTTCCTGATTCAGCAACTGCTTGGAGAATGGGCATGAACTCTTTCATCCCGCTAATTTTCTTCTCGTAAATGAGAATGAAAGCGTCTTCAAGAACAGCTTCCTGCGCTTCTGCATTTGTAATGAAATAAGGAGAAAGGTATCCCCTGTCGAAGTTCATTCCTTCAACGACATCAAGAACTGTTTCCAGTACTCTTCCTTCTTCGACGGTGATGGTTCCATCTTTACCGACTCGCTCCATTGCATTGGCAATGATTTCCCCGATTTCAGTGTCTCCATTTGCAGACAGAGTGGCAACTTGGGCAATTTCAGTTTTGTTTTGGATTGGCTTGCTCAGTTTTTTAATTTCTTCGGTGATCGTTTTAACCGCTTTGTCAATCCCTCGTTTGACTTCGATAGGATTTGCACCGACGGTGATATTGCGAAGACCTTCGCTATAAATCGCTTCGGCAAGGATGGTTGCTGTGGTTGTTCCATCGCCTGCTTTATCGGCTGTTTTGCTGGCCACTTCTTTGACCATCTGAGCGCCCATATTTTCATGCTTATCTTGGAGCTCAATTTCTTTGGCAACAGTCACGCCGTCTTTAGTGACACGAGGAGCGCCATATTTTTTATCGATGACAACATTACGACCTTTAGGTCCTAAAGTGACTTTAACGGCGGCGGAAAGAATCCGTACGCCTTGCAAAATCTTTTGCCTAGCATCTTCTTTAAATTTGATGTTCTTATGAGCCATAACTCTTTATTTCTCCTCAAGTTAATTAACAATTGCCACAATGTCGTCAGCTTTGACGATGACATAATCTTCATCTTGAATGGTGACTTCTTGACCTGCATATTTATCCATTAAAATCACGTCGCCGACTTTGACAGGCATTGGGAGCGTTTTCCCTTCTTCTGTCATCTGACCAGGACCAACGGCGATTACTTTTGCTGTCTCTTGCTTTTTCTTAGCAGAGTCAGGAAGGATAATCTTACCTTTTAAAGTTTCTTCTTGCTCTAAACGTTGGGCTACAACGCGGTTGCCAAGAGGTTTCATTGATAATTTTTTTTCAGTTTGTTGTGTCATACTTATCTCCTTCAAAAAGGTTTTCTAAGGCTGTAGTTTAAAGGATAGGGGAATTTTTCACAAGGGTAATTGCAAAAAGCAGCAATTATGCCGAGCGAGTGCTAGAAAATGTGAAGGAAATTTTGCAACTCCCTCTTGACTATGACTTGATGAATCGATCATGATATGGCTATCAAGGAGTTAGAGGTGAATCGATTAGAAACTTCTTTACAGGACAAGTGGAATGTTGAAGCATTTTATCCCTCATTAGAAGCGTGGAATAAAGATTTTAATCAATGGAGGGAGCAGGGAGAGGGGAGCTATTGGCAGAAAATCAATACATTTCGGGGAAGGCTTAAGGAAGGAGCTCCTGTTATTGTACAGCTCTTAGAGGCTTATCTGGAATTAGATCGACATCTAACGAAGCTTTATACGTACGCCCACTTGAGGCATGACGAAGATGTCAGCGAGACACAGCATAAAACAGCTTATCACCGAATCACGGCGCTGAGCCACGAATTCCGACAAATAACTGCGTGGATTGAGCCTGAGTTTCTCCAAATCGGTGAAAAAGATCTTGAGTTGATGCTTCAAGACCCTCTTTTAAAGCCGTATCGATTTTATTTAGAGAAAATTGTCCGCCTAAAGCCCCATGTCTTAGAATCCGCTCAGGAGGAGCTGCTTGCGCGTGCCGCTTTTGCTCTTGATGCGGCCGGAAGGGCTTTTGGGGCTTTCAATAATGCCGATTTAAAATTTCCAAAGGTGGTCGACGGACAAGGGGTTTTTCATGAACTGACTCATGGAAAATATTTAACTTACTTACGCAGTCCGGATCGAATACTCCGTCAAGAATCTTTTCAAACACTTCATAGGACCTATAACCTGTGGGAAAATACACTCAGCGAACTTATTCATGGAGAAGTGCAAAAACATCTTTTTTTTGCAAAAGCCCGCAAATTTGAGTCTTGCCTTGAGGCGGCCTTATTTCCTCATCATATCGACCCCAAAGTCTACCTGGGGTTGATCGAAACTGTTCGGGCTCACCTTCCGGTTCTCCACCGTTATTTGGCGCTTCGAAAGAGCCTTTTAAATTTGGATGAGCTGCACCTCTATGATTTGCATGCTCCGCTGATTGCAGATATTGAGATGAAGGTTGGGTTTGATGAGGCAGTTCAGTGGATTATTGAAGCCGTTTCTCCTTTGAAGCCGCCGTACCAACAGACTCTTCGAAAGGGGCTTGTTGTTGATCGATGGGTCGATCGATATGAAAATGACCAAAAACGGTCGGGTGCTTATTCGAGCGGCTGTTATGATAGTTTTCCCTATATATTAATGAATTACCATGGCCAGTTTTATGATATGATGACGCTCTCGCATGAGGCAGGACATAGCATGCATTCCTATCTATCGTGGACGCATCAGCCTTATCATGATTCAGCCTATCCTATTTTTCTTGCAGAGGTAGCATCAACGTTTCATGAAGAGCTAACGTTCCTTCATCTCATGAAAAATCTTCAAGATTCTAGACAGCGCGCTTATCTCATTAACCAAAAGATTGAAGATATTCGAAATACGTTTTTCAGACAGGTAATGTTTGCAGAGTTTGAACTGAAACTTCACGAGAGTGCTCAGCAGGGGATTCCTTTGACTCCCGCCTATCTAAAGCAAGAATATCTCGAACTTAATCGTCAGTATTTTGGTCCTTCAGTGGTTATTGACGAAGAGATTGCAATTGAATGGGCGCGTATTCCTCATTTTTACTACAATTTTTATGTCTACCAGTACGCGACGGGCATTTCGGCAGCCCATGCTCTTGTTCAAAAGGTTTTGAAAGACGGGCCAGAGGCTTATTTGCGATTCCTTTCTTCAGGCGGAAGTCGCTTCCCTCTTGATATTTTGCGAGAAGCAGGGGTCGATATGACCACACCCTTGCCTATTCGCGAGACGCTGACACATTTTGAGAGTTTGGTTCAGCAGTTTCAAGAACTTACAGTGCTATCAACAAAAAAATGATTGCTTCAAAAAAAGAAGAAGAGTATGGAGTTGTGTGCAAATTAGGAATTCATGGCTGAAAAAAAAGTTGTTGATACGTTTACTGTTATTAATAAGCAGGGACTTCATACGCGGCCTTCAACAGAAATTGTCAAATGTGCAACAGCTTTTAGGTCTCGCGTGATGCTTGATCATAAAGGGGTTTGTGTCAATGCAAAATCGTTATTGGGGATTTTAATGCTTTCCGCAGGCGAAGGTGCAAAAGTGACTATTGAAGCTGTCGGAGAGGATGCGGAAGAAGCTGTTCGATCTATTCAGGAGCTTGCAAATCATCAATTCTACGTTAGTTATTAGTGCTCATCCATTGCAACCGTTTTCGTGAAAACTTCACGGGTGCAGAAAAGAGGAATTTTTTTGGTTAAAGCTAAAATGATGGAATCACTGGGGCGTGTATCGATTTCGAGCACTTGTTTTTGAGCTCCTAGGGATTGTTCTAAAAAAAGACGCGCGAAATAGGTGGTCTCTTGGACATCGTTGATGACTACTTGCAGTAGCTTGACGCCTAGCCCTTCAAAAGCTCTTTCCATGAGGTCATAGGTGGAGGGACGGGATGGGTGGACGTGAGTCAAATGAAGCTGGAGAAGCTGCCCCACTTGAGGTTCTGCGTAAATGGCAAACTTTTTTTCGTCTGTTCCAAGAATCATGACAGTATAAGCTCGCGATTGCAAGATTTTGTGAAAACTTAAGGGAATCAATTCGCTCATATTAGACCTCTTTCGAAACTAGTTGAACAAAATCAACATTAATTTCAAGAGACAACGACGGAACCGTCTTTGAATCCGATAATCACACGGCCGGCTTGATTTAAGAAAAATCCTGTTTCAACCACTCCTGGAATGGAGCAGATCTTTTCATGGGCTTTAGCTGGATCGGAAGAGGAAAGGATGACATCGTAAATCAAGTTGTTGTTTTCGGTTGTCCAAACCGTTCCGTCGGGGTTTTTACGAAGCTTGCCTCGGTAGCCGAGCTGGTGAAGATGGTGGAGCGTGGCTGCTTGGCCAAAGGGGATGATTTCAACAGGAAGGGGTTTGGCGCCTAGCTTAGAAACAAGCTTGGTTTCATCGACAATAACAGCCATTTCTCGGCTCATATAAGCCAAGATTTTTTCTCGTAAAAGCGCTCCGCCAGCTCCTTTGATCATTTGTTTTTGAGAATCAATTTCATCTGCTCCATCGACATATAAATCGATAGAAGTCAGAGACGTCATATCGTAAAAAGGAAGCCCCCCTTTTTCAGCAAGAAGACAGGATGCGTTTGAGCTTGCAACGACATCGACTTTAATCCCTTGCCGATAGGCGCTACCAAGGGCTTCAATAAAATAAGCTGTTGTTGACCCGGTGCCGAGTCCAATGACCATCCCTTTCTCAATCAGGGAGATCGCTTTTTCTGCAGCGGCTTTTTTGCACGCCTCTAAGTTGACTAAATTCCCCACACAGCCTCGCAAGTTTCGTCGATACTAACATCATACATTCGATGGCAGATATATGCCATATTTGAAACCTCTGCTCACTCGCACTTATTTTCATTTCTTCACCACGGAGACACGGAGGAGGATGAGATTGCACAGAGAAAAATTTTTCTCTGTGCAATCTCATCCTCCTCCGTGGTGAAGAAATGGAAATAAGTGCGAGTGAGCAGAGGTTTCAAATATTTGCTCTAGCTTCCTGTGCTTTGTCTTTGTTAAAGTGGCGATAAGTCAATATTTTTCAGACTTATCGCCACCTTTATCAATCAAAGTGGCGATAAGTCTGAAAAATATTGACTTATCGCCACTTTGTTAGCTATAATTGGCGAAAACTAGGGAATGAACATGGATGAAGCAATTATAGGTCGAGATGAGGAGGTACAAGCTCTTCAGGAAGTTTATGATTCTACCGAGCCTCAGTTTCTTGCCGTTTATGGGAGAAGAAGAATTGGTAAGACATACCTGATTAGTGAATTTTTTAAAAACAAAGGTGTGTATTTTGAGATAACGGGGATGAAAGAAGGGTCAAAGGCTGAGCAGTTGTTCCAGTTTGCCTATGAATTTTCTCGTAAATTTAATTCGGAAAAAAGAATTTCTCCTCCAAAAACCTGGGGAGAGGCTTTTATTTTATTGAATGAAGCGATTGAAAAAGCACCAAATGAGAAAAAAGTTATCTTATTTTTCGATGAAGTTCCATGGCTTGCTTCTCCACGTTCTAATTTTCTAAATGCTTTAGAGCATTTCTGGAATCGGTACCTCTCTAGGAACAAAAATGTGATTTTGATTGTTTGCGGCTCTTCAGCCTCCTGGATTATTAAGAAAATCATCAACAATAAAGGGGGATTACATGGAAGGGTGACAAAAAAAATACGGTTGCTCCCGTTTACCCTTTCTGAGACAGAAAAATATTTTAAATCCCGGCATATTGATTTAGACAGAAAACAGATTATGGATATCTACATGGCATTAGGAGGGGTTCCGAAATACCTCTCCTATGTCGCAAGGGGCAAATCCGCACCCCAAATTATCAATGAGTTATGCTTCTCCTCAAAGGGAGGCTTATATGATGAATTTAACAACCTTTATAAATCTCTTTTCGAGAGTTATGAGCATCATATAGCGATTGTTAAGGCGCTTGCCAAAGCAGTGAAAGGTCTATCAAAAGATGAACTTCTGAGTAAAGTCAAGTTAGCCTCGGGTGGGTCTTCAAGTAGAATCATAGAAGAACTGATGGATGCGGGTTTCCTGATTTGTGAGCCTTCATTTAATAAAAAAAAGAGAAGCGGAATATATCGGCTTGTCGATGAATATTCACTCTTCTACTTAACCTGGATTGCAGAAAATGTCTCCATCAGTTTAGAGAGTGTTGATCCTGAATATTGGATAAAAAAATATGATACATCCAAGTGGCATTCTTGGAGCGGCTGCGCCTTTGAATCGCTTTGTCTAAAACATATTCAATTTATAAAAAAAGCACTTGGAATTTCTGGCATCAGCACGATCGAATCAGGATGGCGCCATATTCCCAAAAAAGGAAGTGATAAAGGAGCGCAAATAGACCTTGTTATCGATAGGGCAGACAGATGTATCAACTTATGTGAAATGAAGTATAGCGACTCGGAATTTGTCATCGACAAATCGTACATAGAAAAATTAAAAAATAAAAAAAAGGTTTTTAAAGAGCAAACAAAGACTTCTAAAACCCTTTTTTTGACTATGATTACAACCTATGGTGTTAAAAAGAATGTGCATTATCTCTCAATCGTCGATCATCAGCTGACAATGGGTGACTTTTTTTGAAGAAATACACTATACTGCCGATTCCAACTTATAAGGGAGAAAGAGGATGCCAACGACGCCAAAAAACAATGCGCAGATCAAGAAACTAGCTGAGGAAAGTCCTAAAACGCAAAAAGCGCGAAGCAAGCTCAAGAAAAAACTTAGCAAGACAGAGGGGCAGCTGACATCAAAAGCTTTAAAAGCTAAGTCGGTAGAAATTGCTCAATGGATTGAGCGGTATTCATCCGACCGCCTGCCCGTTCAAAAAGATATTTCTCTCTTCGATCAAAATCGGAATTCAGCCAAAATGAGCCGCAGTACTGAAAAACTAGCGGAAGAATTAGCTCTTGAGTTGAAAAAGGCGTAAAAGAAGTGAATATCATTAATTGTCTGGAGGAAAGAGGGCTTGTTGAAGCCGTAACAAGCGAGGAGTTAAAAAATGTTTGCGCAAAGCCGATCAAGCTTTATATTGGGTTTGATCCGACGGCTGACAGTCTTCACTTGGGGAGTTTAATCGGAATCATCGTTCTTCGGTGGTTTCAAAAGTTTGGACATACGCCGGTGGTGGTTTTAGGGGGAGCGACGGGACGCATCGGAGACCCTTCGGGAAAAAGCGTTGAGAGGCCTCTCTTAGATCCCGTGGCAATCAACTCCAATATTACACGGATTAAAGCCCATTTTGAAAAGATTCTCAATTTATCAGATCCTAAAACGTTGCCGCTATTTTTCAACAACGATGACTGGTTTGCAGACTACTCCTTCATCGATTTTTTAAGAGATGTTGGAAAATATTTCCGTGTGAATGTGATGCTCGCAAAAGAAAGCGTTAAGGCCCGTTTGGCGTCTGATGAGGGGATTTCCTTTACAGAATTTAGCTACCAACTTTTGCAGGCTTTTGATTTTTACCATCTTTTTCACAAAGAAGGGGTCGTTCTTCAAGCGGGAGGAAGTGATCAGTGGGGCAACATCACGGCCGGAACGGAATTGGTTCGTAAACTTCTTGGCCAAACAGCCTATGGTCTGACGCACCCGCTTTTGACCCGCAGCGATGGAAAAAAATTTGGAAAGACAGAAGGGGGAGCGGTTTGGCTTGCTGCAGATCGAAGCTCTCCTTATGAGCTCTATCAATATTTGTACCGTACTCCTGATGCAGATGTCATTAAATTGATGCGAATGCTCACCATGATCGAAATGGGTGAGATTTGGCGGTGGGAGAAAAAGTTGAAAGAACCAAATTATATCCCTAACAGCGCGCAAAAACGGCTTGCTGAAGAACTGACGGCGCTATTGCATGGGAGCGAAGGGCTGCACTCTGCACTTCGGGCAACAGAAGCGGCAGCCCCGGGCCATCAAACTGAATTGAATCCAGATGTCTTTCGTCAGATGATGAAAGAGCTTCCCTATGTTCAACTATCCAAAAGTGACGTCATCGATAAAAAGTATATCGACATTGCAGTGCAAAGTGGTCTTGTTACCAGCAAAGGCGAAGCAACGCGTTTAATTGCTCAAGGGGGGGCTTATCTCAATAATGATCGCGTAAAAGACCCTCTTCTTTGTCTTCATGCAGCTCATTTGATTGGAGGGGAATTTATTCTTCTTGGTTCTGGTAGGAAGAAAAAAATCCTCCTTTACATCGTTTAAGATAATTTTTTTCAGAGCACGGGAAACTTAAAACTTTTGCTCACTCAGACTTATTTCCATTTCTTCACCACAGAGACACAGAGAGAGATGAGATTGCACAGAGAAATTTTTCCCTCTGTGCAATCTCATCTCTCTCTGTGTCTCTGTGGTGAAGAAATGGAAATAAGTCTGAGTGAGCAAAAGTTTTAAATATTAGTTCTAATTTCCCATGCCCTGAATTTTTTTTCAAAAAGACTTGCTTGAAAATCAACAAGATACAAAAATGAAATCTAAGATACAGGGAGATTAAGACATGGCAACGATCACGAAAAAGGAACTTGTTATCAAAATTTCTCAAGCTCTTGGCATACATCCCAATGAGGTGCGTAATGTTATTCAACTATTTCTCGATGAAATGACTGACGGCCTGGCAAAAGGCGATCGTTATGAATTTCGCGACTTTGGAATTTTTGAGATTGTGGAAAGAAAACAAAAAATTGGCCGCAATCCTAAGAATGCCTCGGTGGCAATCGTGATTCCCGCACGTCCAGCTGTGAAATTTACCCCAGGCAAAAAGATGAAAAAGATGATCGAAAAACAACCTGTTCCTTCAAAGGTTATTTAAAGGTTCTTTGTGCCCATTTTAGAGCAAGCTGAAGATATTGATCATCATCTTTCTCTTCTCCACAATTTAGTCTTAAAAATTCTTGAAAGAAGGGAGAGTTCTTCCACCTTAAGGAAAGAGTTTGGAGACCTCTTCAAGCAAGGGTATCATGACGGATTGCAACTTCCTAGAGCCTATTTTGCCCTGATCGCCCACCTTTTGCAGCTCGACCCTCTTCCAGTTCAACCTGTCCAGCTTCCCAATGGTGTTGCGCTTCTCGACACGTTTGGATGGTGCACCTCTCGAGAAGCTCCCGAGCCCACAGAACTTGCCGAGCTTGGTGTCGTATGGATGATTTTAGGTGTTTGTCTTAAGGAAGAACTGCTTCAAAGGGCAGGGCTGAAAATTGCAACATGGCAAGTGCATCTCTTGGATGCGCAAGGGACTCCACACCTCTCCCTTTGGTCTTGCGCCCGCTCCTTTCGTCCCTCTTTGCTTTCGATTTGGAATCATGTTTTATTTACGATGGCCTATCGGCTCACAGGACAAAATGGTTTTGCGCAGATTGCAGACATCTGCCGTCAGCAAGCTTGGAATCCAAACGCATTTGCCCTGCAACTGCTCAGCTTGATTCCACCTACTGAGTTTTCAGGGTTGTATCAGAACCACCGTCCATTTGCAGAAGAGATGACAGTTGGAATCATGAAATTCTCGACGCCTGAGTCCAGTTTTATGGCACATTTAAGTGGTTGGAATTCAGGTCTTTTCTCCTTTCATAAAAAAGAAGTTGCCCTAGTCAATGGGGGACCTCAAGTAGGCCATTACGACGATTTGAGTCAATTTGGGATTTACCGAACATGTAGACGACATTTTCAAGAAATTTTTTGGGAAAAAACCGCCTACCACTGTCATTTGAAAGGATGGACCCGCCTCACTGCAATTCCTCTTTGGATAGAGCTGGATGCTCGTTTGCAAGCGGGCCAAGTGACGATTGAAATAGCGCTTCAAGAAAAAAATATCGAGATTTCCGAGGAAGTTGCAAAACTCCGATTTGGGGCCAAATCCGCGCTTTTTGGGCAGGATCCGGCTTCTGCGCAAATAGCCTACTCTAAATCGAGTATGTCAATTTGCGCAGAAACCGGCCCTGCCCAAAATTCATCGAATTTGGCCTCCAAAGCGAGTCTTGCAACTCCCTCTTCCCTAAGCATGATTCTATTTCTCAAATGCCCGAAGCTGATCATTGGTGGAAAACACCATTTAAAAAGCACAGCCCTTGATCGATATGAAGGGAGGGCCCAATCTCTGGAGCTTCAAGGATCGCAGGAGAAAATGACGCTTCATCCCGATCCGGCTTTAAAGATGCAAGTTCTACCTCTTGCAGGGGGCGATTATTTCTGGGGCGCCGATTTTCTCGTTGCCTTTCCTTCTTTTCAGGAATCGAAGCTTTTTAGGCTTGAAATCAAGTAAAAATTTTACTGAGATAGGTTCATTCGTTGAAACAAACGGCCTCTTCGGGTATGATGATTTCCTTGAAGGAGAAAAGATTTGCGATTTCCAAGAATTCTTTTAGTCGGTTCTGTAATCCTTTTCATTGTCATTGGTATTTCAGCTGGTATTAAGAAATATCTTGGGTCAAGGACTTCAACTGTTCTGAAGGTTCAGCCGCCTCCAAAACCTTTAAGGATGACAGAGCCCCTTGTTCAGGAAAAGGGAATCCTGCCGGCCTTAGATCGTGTTGGTGAGCTTTTTAGAACAGAGGGTCCTAAGCTGCCGATTGTTGAAACAATTGTCTATGAAAGTGGCGTGCCTTGGCTTAAAGGGCGCCCCGCATGGATTGGAGACTATGCATCTTACTACTCAACGTCGCGCCATTTTATTGCCCGTAGTCTGAATGGAAAACCTGATTACTTCACTCAAAAAATTTCTCCGGGGCGCAAATTCAATGTCTTTCGCAAAGATAAACATTTTCAGTTCTATCTTCTTGCCGACATTTCTCAATGTAGGATGGCATTTTATTACATCGACTTGGATACCCATGAAAGAGTCCTTCTCAAAACATACCGAATTGGGGTTGGAAAGAAAAGTGAAACGCCTTCAGGTAGTTTGACGCCAGTAGGGAAATATATGCTGGGGGACAAAATTGCCGTTTATAAGCCGGGGATTATGGGTCTTTTCCATGATGAAACAGTGGAAATGATTCGGGTATTTGGAACGCGGTGGCTTCCGTTTGGAAAAGAAATAGGAAAAACGGAGGCTTCTCCTCCCAAAACCTTTCAAAGAGGGCTAGGCATTCACGGCGCTCCCTGGAATTTTGATTCCAAAGAATCTCGCTGGGTCGAATCGAGACAAATGATCGGCTGTTATGAAAGCGCTGGGTCTATTCAGATGGCTTTTGAAGATATGGAAGAGCTTTTTGCAATTGTCATCACGAGACCTACAATTGTTGAAATTGTTAAAAGTATTCATGGGGCACAGCTTCCAGGAATGGAAGTGATGTCTCCTAAAAATAATGAGGGCTAGAATAGCTATGTTGCCTCGAGAAAAACAGATTCGCGAATATGAAGAGACCATTGCTAAGTTTAAAAAACAGCATCAGGAAAATCCTCTTTTATCGGATGCAGATTTGCTCAAATTGGAGAAGAAGCTTGCGGATCTGAAGAAAAAAATTTATAGCAAACTCTCTTCCTGGGAACGGGTTGCCATCTGTCGGGACCCAGAGAGGCCAAAAGCGGTTGATTATATTAAAAATTTATGCGAAGAGTTTATCGAGCTAAGTGGAGATCGGCTATTTCGGGATGATCCCGCTATCATCTGTGGCTTGGCAAAGATGGGGAGCCTCAAATTAATGGTGATTGCTCAAGAAAAAGGGCATGATACAGAAACCCGTTTAAAACGAAACTTTGGAATGCCCCATCCTGAGGGATACCGTAAAGCAATGCGATGCATGCGTCTTGCTGCTAAATTTAACCTTCCTATTGTCTGTTTTATTGATACTCCTGGTGCCTACCCGGGTCTTGCAGCCGAGGAACGGGGACAGGGATGGGCCATAGCTCAAAATCTTTTTGAAATGGCTCGTTTGCCAACACCGATTATCATTGTTTTAATTGGGGAAGGGTGTTCAGGGGGAGCTTTAGGAATTGGTATCGGCGATGCAATTGGCATGCTTGAACATGGATATTATTCTGTGATTTCTCCAGAAGGGTGTGCTTCAATTCTTTGGAAAGATGCATCTAAAAATGAAATTGCAGCAAAAGCGCTCAAAATGCACGCTGAAGACTTGCTCCAGCTTGAGATCATTGATGAAATGATCAAAGAGCCTCTTGGGGGAGCCCATCATGACCCAGCAGTCATCTATGCGGGTGTTAAAAAATATATTCTTGATCAGTGGACCATTCTCCGAGCCATTCCCATTGAGATTTTGGTAGAACAGAGGTATCAAAAATTTCGTCGTATGGGTCAACTAGAGAGATAGGAATCTATCCCGAAAATCGACTGAAACTTTTTATTGGGATAGGTTCAGGTTTCATTAAACTCCTCTATTAGCTAAAATATGCTTTATGAGTCTTTTATTTAAAGCAGCCCTTAGAAATCGGAAACACTTATCGCTACTTCTCGTTAGTTTTTTGACGTTAATTTTTCTGACGGTTGCAAATTCTCTTGAAGTGTCAGCTCTTGGTGTTCTAATTAATGCGGACACCCTTTCGCAGCTGATGTCTGGGAAAGCCGTTTTTTCTCCCGCGCTTGATTTTGTAGGTAAAAGTCATGAGAATAATCCTCTTCAGTGGGTGATTGAGAAAGTTCATCAGCAGCTAGGCAATGTTTCAAGTTTGAAAGTGATGATTGCGATTTTAGTCAGCGTAGCTGTTTTTAAAGCGATTTCTCTCTTTTGGAGCCGCTATATGACGCAACTCATGGCGATCCGTGTCAGCCGTGATCTGCGTCAGCAGTATTTTGAACATATTCAAGCGCTTCCAATGAGCTTTTATCAAAAACACAATATTGGAAGTCTTTCTTCAAGGGTTGTGGGGGATGCAGGTCAAATTGCGACATCGATTAATTCTGCGCTCACCAATTATCTTCACACTCCTTTTACAATTTTTTTAACGCTTCTTTTTTGTTTTTATATCTCTTGGCAATTATCGATGGTGATTTTCTTTGGTCTTCCCATGATCGTGCTTCCTATCATTACCCTTGCTAAACGGGTGAAGCGGGTTTCGAGGCAGCTCCAATCCAACCAAGAGAAATTCGCCTCGGTTCTCATCGATTTTCTAGCTGGAATTCAGACGGTGAAGATTTTTGCTATGGAGTCATTCTCTTTTAAGAAATATAAAGAACAAAATGATCGAATGGCTGTTCTTGAAGGGAAAACTGCCAAATACGGCTTCCTCACGCGTCCGATCTTACATCTTATCACAACATTATGCCTTGCGGCGGTCGTATTATTCGGGCTTCTAACGCTTAAGCTAACCATTTCTCAGCTCATCGTTTTTTGCGGCCTTCTTCAAATGTCATACGAGGCAATCAAAAAGTTTGCAGATGAAAATGCCAATATTCAGCGAGGTGTCGTCGCGGCAGAACGGATGTTTGAAGTTCTTAACTTAAAGCCTGAAATTGAAGATCATCCTCATGCGATTCAGTTGCCAGGGTTTCACGACCAAATTGAGTTCGACCATGTCTGGTTTCGTTATCAGGGAGAATGGGTGCTCAAAAATGTGAGCTTTACTGTTAAAAAAGGAGAGACCGTTGCAATTGTAGGACCTACCGGGTCAGGAAAATCGACCATCGTTCAGCTTTTGCCGCGTCTCTATGAAGTGCAAGAAGGGGAGATTCGATTAGATGGCAAGCCCATCAATGCTTATACTCAGAAATCCCTGCGTGAACATATTGGGTTTGTCTCTCAAAAGCCGTTTTTATTTTGTGATACGATTGCGGCTAACGTCGCATTTGGGCGTAACTTTTCTCGAGAAGAGATCATAGAAGCAGCTCGCCGCGCTCATGCGGAGGAGTTTATTATCAAGCAGCCTAAAGGGTACGACTCGATGGTTGCGGAAGCAGGTCAAAATTTATCTGGAGGACAGCAGCAGCGGCTTGCGATCACGAGAGCCCTTGTTAAAAATGCTCCTATTTTAGTCCTCGATGAAGCAACCTCTTCGCTAGATGCGATCAGTGAAAATAAAATTCGGCTGGCGATTGCCGAACTTCATGGACAAATCACGCAGATTATCATCGCTCATCGCCTTGGAACAATCGAGCATGCCGACCGCATCATCTTCTTAGACCATGGAGAAAAAATTGCTGAAGGGACAAAAGATGAGCTTCTCAAGAGTTGTGAGCCTTTCCGCCTCATGTGGGAAATTCTCCATCATTCAGAGAAAAAGCCTGAGTTAGTAGAGGCTACATAACTCCGAGCTTAACAAGGGCTTCCTTTAAATCCCGGTTTTCTCCTTTATCCAGAGCACCGCTTTTCTTAAGCCAGTCAAAATAGCTGCGAGGAACGGTCGAAAGAAGCATTCCTTGATGTTTTCCAAAAGGCATCCGATCCAAGGTTGTCGATTGATTCAGCAATTCAAGTGCTGTCTCAATAGGCAAGTCATCGATCATAATAGAAAAAACCTGGTACAAAATCATCACGTCGTCGAGCGCCCGGTGGGCTCGGTTGGCTTCAAGGCCGTAGACCTCTCGCAGAGAGGGAAGGGCATGGCTTGGAAGATCAGAGCGGTACTTGCGAGACCATTTGAGGGTATCGAGATATTTCCACTGAGGAAGAACAAGACCACAGCGGCCCGATTCTGCCTCTAAGAAGAGTTTATCGAATCGATCATTATTGTGAGCAATCAAGACAGCCTCTGGGCCGCAAAATTCAATGAATTGAGCGCCCACAACAGAAAAGTTTGCTGCTTCAGCAACCATTTCATCCGTGATTCCAGTGATCGTCGTCGATTCTGAAGGAATGGGGCATCCAGGATTGACAAACTGGACAAATGAAGCCTGCTTTAAAGGATCATAGGCTGCAATTTCAATGATACGGTCCTTCTCGGAGCGGACTCCTGTCGTTTCTGTATCGTAATAAATTGGTCTTAGTGGCATAATTTACCTTTATTGTAGGCCTTTCTTGCAACTTTTACAAGCAGTCCTTATTTGTCTTTTTTGCGTCCCAGCCTATGCGGCTCTCTCAACACCTCATGTGATGGTCTATTTTTCTCCGGAGGATCATTTAGAGAAGGAGCTCATTCAACTGATCAATGAAGAGACAAAAAGCATTCATGTCTGTATTTATACCCTTACCCATCGAGGAGTGATCGGAGCACTTATCGAAGCAAAAAAGCGGGGAGTACATATCGAGGTGATTGTCGATCGGTTTTCAATCAGGGCAAATTCTCCTCTCCACCGGCTTGTAGAAGCCATGATCCCTATCCATGTATGGAACCCCGGCTCTCCTAGACAAAAAAGAGGCCGCCGCTCCATCATGCACAACAAATATTGTGTGTTTGGAGATCAAAAGGTGTGGACAGGGTCATTTAACATGACTTATGAAGCTGCCCGGATGCATCAAGAAAATGCGCTGGTCATCCATGATCCTGCAGTTGCCCATGCCTACAAAAATCAATTTTATACGATCAAGCTTCGCTCTTGTAGCCCCTTGCCTGCCTTTCTTGCATCCAATCCCCATAAACGGCCTAAGAAGCTATCCAGGTAAAATTGAATTGACCAAACCTCCTCATCATCGCTAAACTTGTGCGAGCTTATGCCTGCACCTGCCTTAACAACGAAGCGACTTTTGCTGAGACACTGGAAAGAGGATGATTTGCCACTCTTTGCCAAGCTGAACATGGACAAGCGTGTCATGGAATTTTTCCCTTCGACTCTTTCTTGTGAGGAGAGCAACGCCCTTGCAGGAAGAATAGAACAAGAGCTTCGGGAAAAAGACTATGGACTCTGGGCTGTTGAAGTCGTAGGTGTCGCATCTTTCATCGGCTTTGTCGGGCTGCATTATCAAAATTTCTCTGCTCACTTTACCCCTTGCATTGAGATTGGGTGGAGGCTAGATTTTGAATATTGGGGTCAGGGGTATGCTTTTGAAGCAGCCAAGCGAGTTCTTGAATATGCCTTTACTGTTCTCAAGTTGCCAGAGGTTGTCTCCTTTACTACCATGACAAATCGGCGATCAAGGCAACTGATGGAGAAGCTAGGCATGACCTACAATTCTCAGGATGATTTTGAACATCCCAAACTTCCTGAAGGTCATTTGCTTCGCCCTCATGTGCTGTATCGCCTTAGAAGCTGTCTTAAGACTCAGGTTTCGTCGCTTTTTGGAGGATTTTTGGCCAATTTTCGCTTTATTTGATGGGGGTAATATACGAAAGTTGATATAACCCCCACCAAATAAAGCGAAAATTGGCTCAAAAAGCCCCAAAAATCGACAGAAACTGAGTTTTAAGACAGCTTCTTAGCCAACAAGATTTTTTCTCTAGGGGATCATAGGATCTCAACTTTGAGTCAGCTTTTTAAACAGATCGAATTCAATCCATCTCATAAATCAATTGAACAAGTCCACTGGGATAAGATTGGGAAGAGACCAAGCGGCATGCATGTTCTTTGCCTGTTGGATTAAAAAGAGGTATCCCAGATCCAAGAATCACAGGAATAAGGGACAAAGTCATAGAATCCACCATCTGCAAATCTAGAAATTGAGAGATCGTAACTCCTCCATCGACCCAAATATGTTTTATCCCTTCTTTGTGCAGCTTGGTGAGCAGTGCAGCCAGATTTCCACAATAGAGTTCCATGTCTTTTCTGACGGAATTTAAGCTGTTGCTTAGGACAACCACTCTTTTTCCTGGGTAGGGATCTGGCACTGTTGTTGCAACTTCATAAGTTTTGCGACCAATAATTAAGGCATCGATGCTGCCCAGCAGCTTTTGAAATCCATAATCTTCGTCAAATCCGCCGACTCGATCGAGAAAGTCAAGATTACCATCTTTACGGGCGATGTATCCATCGATGCTCATAGCAATGTAGACGGAGATTTTTGGTCTATCCATTCGATCAATTGTAAGACATTTTCCTATTTCGATATCTCGTGGATCACCCTCATAGCCATCAGGATCGTTAAATGGCATTTCTCTATATCCATGCTGGCGATAGAATTTATAGGCTTCCGGCGAGGATTGAATGAGTAACTCTTTGATTCCTTGATGATAGAGCCAGCGTTCACAAAGCCTTAAAAATTGACCTCCAAATCCAAGATTGCGGTGTTGTTCATCAATTGCAATAATTCTTAGGGCGGCTCTACTCTCTGGCCAAAGCTGGAGATGTGCATAGCCAATTATTTCTGCATTTTTGTAGAAGACAAAATGGATGTGATCTTTATGTGTGAATGTCCAAGTATAGGGGTCTTCTTTTGATTTGAAAAAATATTTATTGCGAAAGGCACGCACCGCATTCCATTCTCGATCGGTCAATGCTTTTACTATACGCCATCCATCAAAACCATCCTTTGTATCAATGCTTGCAACGAAGGCATCTTTCCCATTGCAATACTGCAGAATATCGTGAGGGAATTTCTTAGCTAATTCTAGTTTGAGTCTAGCATAGCTTTCGGCATCAGCCTTATGAGAGCGCATCCAATCGCAGAACTTCAAATATCTGCTGATTTCAGGGTCCCCTTCCTGATACACATGGACATGATGAGTACGTACACTTTTGCCTTTTTGAAAATACCTCCTAAAAGCCATGCCATATTCACCTTTGGCTTCGTATCCTAGGGACTCCATAGCTTCTATCGCGTTATCAACCTCTTGAATATTCCGCACAACCGGAAGCATATCGATAATAGGTTTGGCGCTTAAACCAGGGATGGAAGTTGAGCCAATATGGTGGATCTGAACGCAATTACATCCTAGGGCTTGTTTAACCTGCTCTGCTTCTGATTTAAACAATTCGGGCCACTTTGGGTCATAGTCGACAACTTCGATCTTTCTTGCCGTATCAATGGATGCATCAGAAGAGGGCATTACAGATTCTTGCACGTATTAGGATCGATTTCAATAGCAATAAATACCTCAACTTCTTGAGGAGAACCTGAAAATTTATCTCCATAAACTTCATAATCACCGGTATAGGTACGTTTCAAATCAGCTTGTTGCCAAATATGGCCCCATGTTTCTATTAACCTTTTGGGATGTTCTCCAATTGCGGGGAAAACCGCATAAGACCCAGCAGGAATAATTTTAGTGACCATTCCCTTGGGAATGGCGTCAAGTGAGCTAACCGGACAACCGATTACAAGAGAGTATGGCTGTGTGTAGTCGCCTTCATAGTCACAATAAAGAGCAATGACTTCATTGGAGGCTTTATTTGGGATTTGGTCGATGATGTTTTCGCTATAAAATTTCCCCCAATGTTTTGAAATATCATGAGGGCCTGCTTCAGGAGCATTAGATGTTCTGCATTCAATTCCCATTATTATCGTGGAGGGCTTTTGAACAACGGTGTAACTTTTCATCATATGTTCCTTAGAAGGTTGATTTTGATTGGTAGTAAAAGACTCGCCTTGAGCAAAGGCCACGCTATAGAAGAATGTTGTTGAAATAGATAGAAAGGTAAATAGGTTTTTCATGGGCAATCTCCATTAAATTTTTGGTTAGTTGGGAGCTGTTTCCTAGAAGCTATTAGACCTATCATCCTAATCCTACAATGGTCGAGAAGGTATGGTATTCTAATTTGCCACGCTTGTCACTTAAAAAAAATAGCTGTGTCAACGCAAAATAGAAATGTCGCCTTTTGGCTAAAGTCAAAAAAGGGGTTTACAAAGGGGCTTGCCTTTTTCATCTTGTAGTGGGAAAAGAGCCTCTAAGGCTAATCTTCTTTGTTATGCAACTTTAAAAAATTCATCAAGAAATCGACGATTAATCCCATACAAGTCAGCGCTGCTACTTTTCCACGTTCCTCGCTTCACTGTAAATCCAATTGTAGCAATTGTTCTACTCAATCTCAAGAATGGCATCAGTTCTTTGTAATGGGGAACAGGGCGAATGCTGGCATAGCCTGCCAAAAAAGATGTTTTAATGGTGGGGTTAGAAGACCATTCTCCGTTTTCCAGAGGGCAAAAATCGTCTTCTGCAAAACTGGCGCGTGCTGAGGACCAATCAATAATTCCTTGGAGCTTATCCTTGTTAACGATCAAATTCCCTGGTCGAAAATCGCGGTGTATCATACAGGGACCATCCACCGAATCCAATAGATTGAGATGGGCATGATAATAGCTACGGCATTGATCGATCAAAGCCTGAGGCAAATGATGACGGCATTCGTCTAAACCCTCTTCAAACTTCAAAGTAAAATGAACGCGTGGATCGAGGGTTAAGCTGCTTGGTTGCGTGAGATCACCATAACCAGTCGTGCGGCTGAGGTGAATGTGCGCAAGCAGAGAGCCTATTTGATAAGCTAAAGCATCTGTCAAATCTGCTTTTTGAAGTAATTTTCCAGGAAGACACTCCATTAAGATCGCTCCATGGATATTTGCATTTGGTTCTACAACTTGGGTGATGCGTGGAACGAGGAGCTTACTAGCAAAGTGTTTCAGGAAATATACTTCGCGTAGGTAGTCGTTTGAGCGTTCACATATTTTTAAAATGAGTTCTGCTCCACTAGGTTGTGTCACCTTATAGACGATTGCAACGATGGCCTCCTCATGTTCGATGCGTGAAAAGGTGGCACCCTGAAGATTGAGATATTGCTGATAAAAAGTAATGATATTATCCATGAAGTATTCAACGGCCTTTTTTATTTCTTGGGATTGAACAGGTCTTTCCTAGAGAGCTCCATCTGATAATGAGGTACTGGATGCCAGCTTGCAATAAATTCTCCAACAATTTTAAAGCCTGCCTTTTGATAAACATGTATAGCTCGTGTATTTGTCGCTTCTGGATCTATCGATACTTTTTTCACAGTTGGAAACTGACTGATTAAGAACTCTCGGATCATGGGCACGGCAAGCCCCTTCCCGAGGTAATTTAAATCACAAATAAACAGATCCAGCGTAATTACATCTTCTCCTTCAGAGGAGGTGATCAAGAATGTAAAAGGAGTTTCTTTATCGTAACCAATCCAGTAGGTAGTGCCAGACGTTCCCTGAAAGAATTTTTCCAAGCCATTTAAGGTATTTTGGAGGCCTATCCCATGTATCCACTCTTCAATGTGTTTTTGTTTTAGCCATTGATGGATGAGGGCTCTTTGAGCAGGCTTTGCAGGCGCAAAGTTAAAGACTGGGTGCTTATGATTTTCTTCGATAATCTCTTGGATCACATAGCGTGCATTATTTGCCAAGGCTGGATTAGTATCTTTGTAGTAGGGCAGTGCAATCAGAGCGCAAGATAGTGCCCAACCATGGCCTCGTCGCCATGTTGCATCATCTACTCCTAGTCCTGCGCGAAAAGCGTGTCTCATATGTGTTGGTAAAAGATTCCAAGCGATAATCAGGTCGCAGGCGGGGTCTCCAACGCCTAAATTTCCAAAGTCGATAACAGCGCTAAGTCTGCCATTTTGGATGAGGAGATTGCCGGGGGATAGGTCACCATGTACCCAAACAGGAGGTTTTGACCATTTAGGAGCTCGTAAAGCAGTTTCCCATAGGGCTGCTGCCGCCTGGACATCAATCATTTCGTCTAATTGCTTAAGAGCTTTGCGAGTCTCGATATCTTGCTGCTCTAATGGGACTCCACGGTTAGAAACCGGTCCACCTTGCAAATCGATCTTATGTAGGGCAAGAATAAATGCGACCAGATCTTGGGTCAGCAATTCAGGATCAGAAATTTGGCCCACAATTGGATTACTGCCTTCGAGCCAATGATACACGGACCAAGGCCATGGATAATCGGCGGTTGGAATCCCTTTAGCAAGAGGAGAAGGAATAGAAACAGGCAGATACGGTGCAAATTTAGGAAGCCATTTAAATTCTTTGTTCACATTTTCCACGGCCCAGTCGATGCGGGGAAGTCGCACAACCATATCATTCCCAAGTCGATACAAAGCATTATCTGTGCCAGCAGATGGAACCGGATTCAGTGGCAGATCAGCCCAATCTGGGAATTGCTTTGCGACTAGTCTTTGAACGAGTGCCAGGTCGATCTCAAACTCATCTGCATGCATTTTAGCCATGAAATATTTTTCTCCTTATTCTTGGCCGTATCAGAAAGCCCTTATTATTTTAAGAAGCTTGGCTATTTTTACATCTATTTTCAGCAAGTGACCTGAAGTCAACGGAATAAATTTTTTTTTTTACTTTCCTAAAAGATGTTTCAATAATGTCTCGAATGGGCTATTATTTTTTCTATGAAATATCAAATAGTGTTGTTCATAGGCTTTTTGCTAGTGTTAGGGGGATGTTATCAAGTGGGTCCTGAGGAGGGTGCGGTGTCGACGGTTCCTGTGACGAATAACCCCAATGCAATGCCGGGAACGATGAAAACCAGTCCCTTACCTTCAGTCTTTTAGTAGATTTATTTCTCTCAATTCAGTACGGTGAAAGGTGAAGATTGATGATGCAAAAAGAAGAGATTGAATACCATTTTTTTAAGGCAGATCCTCAGACTGTGCTCAAGACAATGGGGAAGGAAAAACTTCTCCATTGCCTGAGGGAAATGCTTTTGATCCGAAATTTCGAAATTCGGGCAGAAGCAGCGTATCTTCAGGGAAAAATTGGGGGTTTTTTTCACTCTTACATGGGTCAAGAGGCAATTCAGACGGCGGCTGTCCAGGTGATGGGACGGAATCAGTGGTGGATCACCTCTTACCGATGCCATGCGCTTGCCCTTCTTTTGGGCGCCACTCCGAATGAACTGATGGCGGAGCTTTTTGGGAGAGCTACGGGGAATGCCAAGGGGCGCGGCGGGTCAATGCATTTTTATACGGACCGTCTTTTGGGAGGATTTGGAATTGTAGCGGGGCAAGTTCCTGTTGCGACAGGCGCGGCTTTTTCAATGAAATACCTTAAGCAAAAGGGGGTTGCCGTTTGTTTTCTAGGAGATGGAGCTGTAGCTCAAGGCTCTTTCCATGAAGCTCTGAACATTGCTTCTCTATGGGACCTTCCTTGCATCTACGTCATTGAAAATAACCAGTGGGGAATGGGCACTGCTGTTAGTCGGGCCATTGCTGCGCAGCCTATTGCTGAGAAGCAAGCGGTGAGCTACAACATGAAGTCGTACACCTTCGATGGAATGGATTTACTCAGCTGTTATGCCGGTTTTTCTCATGTGTTTGAAGAGGTTTTAGCAACATCAAGACCTGTCATTATTGAGGCTGTCACAGAGCGGTTTCGAGGGCATTCGATTTCAGATCCTGCAAGCTATCGGTCAAAAGAGCTTCTTTCAAAATGCATGGAGCGAGATCCTATTCTGATGTTTTATAAACTGCTTGTGGAAGAAAAAATCATCACGGAAGAGCAGTATGAGGCGCTTGATAAAGAGCAAAAAAACACTGTTTTAGAGGCGCTAAAATTTGCTGAAGGAAGCCCCTGGCCTGACCCGATTACTTTAGAAGAGGATGTATTTGCCCTATGACTGTTCAGCTGATTGAAATGCGTGAAGCGATCCGGCAGGCGCTCGATGAAGAGATGGCTCGCGACTCCCGTGTTTTTATCATAGGAGAAGAGGTTGCCGAATATCAGGGTGCTTATAAAGTGACAAAGGGAATGCTCGCCAAGTGGGGCCCGGAGCGGGTGATTGACACCCCCATCGCCGAGGAGGGGTTTGCAGGCCTTGCAATTGGAGCTGCGATGACAGGACTTCGGCCTGTGGTTGAGTTCATGAGTTTCAACTTCTCTTTTGTTGCTGCAGATCAAATCATTTCAAACGCAGCTAAAATGTATTACATGTCAGGAAGCCGTTTTTCAGTGCCGGTTGTTTTTAGAGGACCTAATGGAGCAGCAGCTCAAGTCTCTTCCCAACATTCTCACTGTGTTGAATCCATTTATGGCAACCTTCCGGGGCTCATCATCCTTGTTCCGAGCAATCCTTATGATGCAAAAGGGCTTCTGAAGTCTGCTATTCGAAATAACAACCCTGTGCTTTTTCTTGAAAATGAACTCTCTTACGGGGATAAAATGGAAATCCCCACCGAAGAATATTTGGTTCCGATTGGAAAAGCCAAGGTTATCACAGAAGGAGACTGCCTCACGCTAGTCTCTCATGGACGGATGGTGCTTCTATGCCAGCAGGTTGTCAAACAATTTGCACAGAAAGGGATTCAGATTGAACTGATAGATCTACGGACTATCAAACCGCTCGATATTGCGACGGTTGCAAATTCTGTTCGGAAAACCCACCATGTTGTCCTCGTCGAAGAGGGACATGATTTTGGGGGGATTTGCGCAGAGGTGGGGTTTGAAATCCAAGAGCATTGTTTCGGCTTTCTCGACGCTGCAATTCGCCGTGTCACACAACGCAGCACACCAATGCCGTATTCAAAAGCTCTTGAAAAAGAGACAATGCCAACGGAAGAACGGATTACGGATGCGATCTTGGAGACTTTAAAATAGGAGAAAGCTCTATGCCATTTACCCTGACGATGCCTAAACTGTCTCCAACAATGGAAGAAGGGACCATTGCAAAATGGTGTAAAAAAGAAGGAGATTTTGTTAAAGCAGGCGAAGTTCTTCTTGAGATTGCAACTGATAAAGCAACGGTTGAACATGCGGCTCTTGACGCAGGATATCTTCGCAAAATCTTAATGAAAGAAGGGGGATCTGCGATCGTCAATCAACCGATTGCGATTTTTACTGAAAAGAAAGAGGAAAGCATTGAAGGGTATAAACCCGAAGGTACTTTGCCCCAGCTTGCTGTCGCAGCTCCTGCCTCTCAGGCCTCCCAGACGTCTAATGAGAAAAAAACCGTTTCCGTTGGAATATCTCAACCCGCATTTATTCCTGAGCCGCCTCTTCAAGGGTATACATTTTCTCAGCCTCTAGAAGGGTATGTGCCCGCCTCTCCGCTTGCTAAGAGACTAGCTAAAGAAAAAGGGATTGATTTGTCGACTGTCAAAGGGACAGGCCCAGGACATCGGATTGTGAGCCGAGATCTTGATTTGGGACAGCCTGATCTTCCTGTGACTTTTGGACGGCATGAGACTCCACAGCATGCTCCTGGCACCTATGAAGAAGAGCCTCTGACGCCTGTACGTAAAACCATTGCATCCCGTCTGCAAGCTTCAAAGAGTTTTATTCCCCACTGTTATGTGACGATGGAGATTCGAGCTGAAAAACTGCTCGATCTTCGAGAGCAGCTCAAAACAGCTGGACTTCGCATCTCTGTCAATGACCTTGTCATTCGCGCCTGCAGCCTTGTTTTACGAGCCCAGCCTGAAATCAACAGCGGCTTTAACTCGGCTAATCAAACGATCATTCGATTCAAAACAGTCGATATTTCTGTCGCAGTTGCCATCCCCGATGGGCTGATTACCCCGATTATCCGGCATGCTGATTATAAGAATGTCGGAGAAATTAGCGCTGAGGTCAAAATACTGGCTCAAAAAGCAAAAGAAGGCAAACTTGCTCGAGAAGAGTATGTAGGGGGATCGTTCACAATTTCCAATCTTGGCATGTATGGAGTCTCCGATTTCAGCGCTATTATCAACCCCCCTCAAGCTGCGATTTTAGCTGTTGGCGCCATCCAAGATAAGCCGGTGGTTGATGGTGAGCGCATTATTGCTGGCAAAGTGATGTCTCTGACGCTTTCTGTTGATCACCGCGTGATTGATGGGGCTGTAGCTGCGCTTTTCCTTAAAGCCATTCAACGGTTTTTAGAGCATCCCGCGGCTCTTTTGTTATGAGGGAGTTTTGAGAGCTCCCTCTATAACCACCGTTTCCGCTGAAAGTAGACGACGGCGGCTGTAACAATCATGAGGATGACACCGAGGATATAAAGAAACGCCCAGGGGTGCGTTGAGAGGGGAAGAGAGATATTCATTCCATACAAACTTGCAATCATTGTGGGGATATTGAATAAGATCGTTAGTGCGGTCAACAGCTTAATGGTTTTGTGTAAGTTATTTGTAAAAATGATCTGATAAGAGTCGCGGAGCGATCGAATGCTTTTTAAACTGATATTGCAGAGATCTTCCGACTGTCTGACGGCATTGAGAAGGTCATCGAGGAGTTCATGATCTTTTTCGTAAAGATTTGTGTATTTTCCTGAAGTAATCGCTTCCAGTACGCTTCTTAGGGGGACAAGAGCGGCCATATATTGGTTTAAAATCTCTTCACTTTTTGTCAGCTCTGTGATGTCTTCGCTATCAACTGAAATGATCTCTTTTTCCTGCCGGAGAACGTTATGCCGAACCCGTCGAATATGGGCTGTGAATTCTTGGGTAATTTTTAAAAGGAGCGAAATCAGTAGTTTAGATTTTTGAAGAGTCGACAATTTGTTTTTCTGCTCAATAAATTGGTGAATTAAATGGCTTTGATGAGGGGAAACTGTAGCGATATAATGAGGGGTTAAAATCACTGTGAGAGTTGATGTGTAAAGACCTGCTTCATACTCTGTTGGATACCGGGTAAAGATCAAAACAGTGCCTTGAATTTTTTCTACGCGGGGAATTTCAAATTTATCCAAACAATCTTGTAAATCTGCTACTTCTAGCCCGAGCCTTTGGGCAAGGAGGGCAATTTCATCACTCGTGGCATCTTCTATATGAATCCAGCACCCTTCGCGCACCTCAGGAATGAGTTGAAACTCTTCATCGCGAACTGTTTTATAATAATACTCAGTCATCAACTTGATCTATCTCAAGAGATCTGATTTTGAGCAAGGGGAGTGATACGAATGTGTCCCTATCACAGACAAAAAAAATTGCAGGATATGTTGAAATGTCTATAAAATGAGCGTGAAACATAAAAATCTTGTTAAGGAAAAACCAAAAAAAGGAGGTTTTTATGAGAAACATAAACCATAAATGGAGGATTGCACAGACTGCTTTTATCCTCTCTATTTTTTTGATGAGTTATTCAAATTTGCATGCAAGAGATCTAAAAGAGAAAGTTAAAAGGGGCGTTGAAAGCGCTTCTGAAAGTATCAAAAAGAAGGTTGATGAGCTTGCAGGAGATGCTGCAGCACTTCAGTCTTATTTTGATGAGTATAATTGGAATGGCATGATTGAAGATGAGGTGACAGTAGAGCCTGCGACCTTAAGTAACGTTCAAATGAACGGTCATTCAAAGGCAACTATTGTAAAGCCTGGAGAAGAAATAGAATGTCAAGCAAATTGCTTTCTTGATCCCAATAAATGTTCTTCTTTGTCTTTCTATCGAATAGTCATTGGAATTAAGGGGGAAGGAGCACAAACGACCATTGGCAACTACTTAGGAACTGTTGCTGGAAAAAGTACCGAAAAGTGGGTACTCAGAGCTCCTGAAAAACCAGGGATCTATGAAGTTCGTTTTAGAGTTGTGACGCACTTTACAGAATCTGAGGCTTTAAAGTCTTGGGTTGATGAGAAAGGTAAAGAGCCCGATGCAAAAACAACAATTGGAATTGTTGTAGTCCAGTAAGAGAGAATGATTCCCCCCTTCCCCTAAAGGGGAAGGGGGGGTTTTTGTGTAGCTGTATTTTCAACTTTTCATCTTAAAACAGTCTCTTATGCATTCAAGGGCTGGGTTGCTCACCATCCTCTTTATTAATAACAAACATTAAAGGTGAGCTTTCCCCCAATGGCATTTGCATCACTATGGCTATTTAATTTGAGGTAGTAAGGCTCTAGTCTTAAGGCCCAGTTTTTGGCATCTCCTATTTTTAAAGTCAAAGGAAAGGAGATTTCATACCCAAAGACATTGGTATTATTATGATAAAAAGAGGAGTATTTATGCTTTTTAATTCGCTGTTCTAGGTAAACAGCATGAGTGCCTGTCAGATTAACTCCTATACTGAAATCAGGATTAACCTCATATTCTGTTTTCATCCCCATAGCTGCATAAAGCCAGTTTTGGACATAGTGAATCGATTGGATAGGTCGTACATGGTAACCGCCAAACCCAATGAAGGGTGTCAAATAAAAAGACTCAGGAAGATGAAAATTATAGCCAAGCCGTAATTCCGCATTGGCAAAAGCCCCCGGGACATGACCTTGATAGATTTTAGTTTTTTGATGCTGAGCTTTAATATGCATTCGACCCAAGGCATATAATCCATCAATTCCAAGATAAAGAGCATTAGGCCTTAGGAATTCATACCCTGCTGTGAGGCCATAGTAGATGCTATGGTCTTTGACATGAATCTCTTTAATAGCAGGTGCTGTGTTGGTCCAAAAAACCTCTGGGCCAAAATAAAAACGATCTCGTTTTGATGTTTGTAAGATAAGGGTTTTTGTCCCTTCTTCTGTTGTTTTGACAACAACCGTATCAGAATTTTGTCCACTTAAAGAGCAGCTGCCTATTAAGGCTACGAAAATGGTTTTTAAAGATAGTTGTTTCATAGAGCACCTCCTGTCATTGTTTTGTGTGCTTCTGAAATCAACCATATCCAAATCTAAAAAATTAACGCAATCTTAATCGCATTTGAATCACATGCTCTATGGTATATTGAAAATATCCGTCTTTATCATTTGTTGTGAAGTTAACAATATGTTTACAAAAAAAAGAAAAAATAAAAACATAGAGGCAAGGATTTCAAAGGGGAATCCTAGGTAAGCTGGGAGGGATAGGTCTTTTTAAAACCTATCCCGGCCTATTCTCCCAGCTTACCGAAAACCTAAAGAAGAGGTATACTATGGCTATACGAACAAAAATCCGTCGAGCAGGGCATGTACATCACGCTACCCGCCCTACACGTAAATCACAAATCTCAAAAAGAGGGATTTATAACCGTGATCCGCAAGAGCTTGGACATACTTTAGAAAAAGCTCGGATCGCATCGCAAGCTCGAAGTCATGAAGAAAAATCAGAAGCTGCACGTAGAGCAATTCAACACCGTGATCCGCAAGAGTTAAGAGATACGCTTCAAAAAGCTCGCATGGCATCGCAAGCTCGAAGTCATGAAGAAAAGTCGGAAGCTGCCCGCTTGGCAATTCAACACCGTGATCCTAAGGAATTACATGAGACGTTGCGAAAAGCTCGCAAAGTATCGCAAGCTCGAGGTTCTCACGGTCATGGAGAAGAACAGTTTCATTCTGCGCAAAAAGAGGATCAGGATGGAGGGATTGTTTCTTATCTTCAAAACATTGATGAGGGGATTTAGCTTAATTGAAGTTTTGCAATTTTCTCTTCTAATTGTCTGACTTGGACTGCAAGTTTGCGGATGTTTTTAAGGTGGACTTGATCCCGCTGATGTTCTGAAAGAGCAATAGCGGGATTGCCTCCAAACTTGCCAGGAGAGGTAATCGATTTTTTGATGCCACTACGGGCTGCAAATAAGGCTCCTGAAGAGATTTCAATATGGCCAACAGTTCCTGTTTGCCCTCCCATGACAACATATTTTCCAGTTTTAACAGAGCCGGAGATTCCTGTTTGAGAGACGATGAGGTTGTGGGCTCCCAGACAGACGTTATGGGCGATTTGGACGAGATTATCGATTTTCGTGCCTTGAGAGATGCGGGTTTCTTTAAAGCGAGCTCGATCAATAGTTGTATTAGCCCCAATTTCGACGTCATCTTCAAGGACAACAATTCCTAATTGTTCTTGTTTTTGGTGTCTTCCTTGAGCATCGGTCGAGTAGCCAAAACCGCATGAGCCGATGACAGCCCCTGGTTGTAAAATGACGCGGTGGCCAAGGCGGCACCCTTCTCGGACTGTTGTGTGAGGATAGAGATGGCACTCTTCGCCCACAATGACTCCTGCGCAAAGGACCACGTGAGGCCCGATGATGCTTCCTCGTCCAATTTGGCATTGTGCGTCAATGACGGCATAAGGTCCGATGGTAACGTCGGATGCAAGGGAGGCAGAAGGGTGGATGACAGCTGTGGGGTGAATCGCGGTAAACCCAGAGGAGGGAAATCGACTTTTCCCGAAAAGTTCGACTAGTTTTTGAAATGTTTTAGAGGGATCGGAAGAGATGAGATAATTTTTCCCTTGGACACGGTCGGTCATGGGATCAATGCAAACCACCCCGGCTTTTGTTGTTTCTAGGAAAGAACGGTACCGGGGATTTGAAAGAAAGGAAGCATCCGAGCTGCCGGCAGACTCAAGGTCTTCGACTCCGGAGACCAGATGATCAGGAATTCCTATCAGCTCAGATGCTGTTAGCTCAGCGAGCTCTTGGATGCTTTTCTGCATTACTTTTTCTCAATTTCTTCAGGCTTAGGAGCGGAAGCGGTTTGTTTTTTTGCTTCTTCATCAAAATGGCTATCCATTTCTTTGAGGATCTCAGAGGTGATATCTCGAGAAGGAGCGTAAGAAAAACAGGCTTCTTTATTGAGGATGAAATCGTACCCTTTTTTAGAGGCAATTTGGTCTGCCGCATGGTTGATTCCACCGACGACTGTTTGCATAATTTTATACTGCCCCTGATTCATGAATTGGTAGTATTGTTGTTGATACCGTCCGAGTTCTTCGTGCAGTTGCGCAAATTTAGTTTTCATCGACTCTTCGGCCTCTTTAGAAAGGCCGTCAAGATAGTCTTTATCTTGAAGCTTGTCTGAAATTTCACGCATTTGTTTGTCGGTGTCTTCAACAAGTGTGACAAGTTGTTTACGCATTGTTTCAAAGGCGTTTTGTTCTTGTTTCCCAAGCTTTGACTCAGCAACGCAGGTTTGAAAATTGACAATTCCTATCTTCTGCTCTGCGGCACACAGCTGAAGAGAAAGACAGGTGACAGTTAAAAAGGTTAATAATTTTTTCATATGTTCTCCTATAATTGATGTTTAAAAGTGTCCTCCCATTGAGAAGAAGACTTTTTGTACTTGACTATGATGTCTTGGGTTAACGGGAAATCCAATCCCAACGGTAATCGGCATTCGGTTCATCACTTCAACTCGAACGCCTACTCCATAACTCATTTGGTATCCATTAATATGAAATTTTTTCAGAGAAATGGCTCCTGCATCAATGAAACCAAACAGATCGAGGATGGAGAAAATCTCTTGCAAATATTCAATGGATAAAATCGAAGAGGTGATTCCTCCTGTGGGATCGCCATTGTGATAGTGATCTCCTAAATCAAACGCTTTGTAACCCCGAACAGAGTTTTCGCCCCCGATGAAGAATCTTTCGCCTAAAGGCAGGTCTTGTGCTCCGCTTGTCCACCAAATGGGTTGGATAAAGCGGGCTTCCCACCGATACTTCATGATGCCGCGGCGCCAAAGTTGTTGGTACAAGCTGTTCACATAGCTGTATTTGAGAAATGAAAAGTTTCCTCCAACACCTGCAAACTCCGCTTCCATTAAAGATCGAAATCCGTTGTGGGGTTTTGTAATATGATCCGTTGAGTCAAAATTGAGGGAAAGAGAGACTGCAGAGATGTTCCCTTTTTCTTTGCCTGCTTTCCTTTCTTGACGGCTTGCTCCATGGAAGACGTCGGTTTTGGTGTGTTTTGCTCGGTATTTTGTTCCGAGGGTCCAGTAAGGAGTGAGAGGGTAGGAGGCAAATAAACTTCCGCCAACAGAATCAATCTCGTATTTTTTAGCTTGGAGTTGGCTTTGGCTTACAAAGGCCTCAAAGCCGACACGCCAGAGGGTGTCTCGAAAGTAAGGGGTGAGCCATGAAATTAGGTAAGTTCGTTGTTTAGATCCAAGTTGAACCTTCGCATGGGCATATTCTCCGCCGCCGCGAAGGGCTGAGGGGCCTTGCTTGGGAAGTTTCCTGATGCCTTTGTAGTTGAAGTTGGTTTCGGTGATATCAAGACCGCCAAAAACGCCGTCACCGGAACTGAGTCCAAAGAAAAGACTTGCATGTCCTGTAGGGGCTTCTTCGACTTCAATATAGATATCTCGGTAGTGATCTCCAAGAATTTGGTCATCTTGCGTCCGCACAGGGTAGACATTGACATTTTTAAAATATCCCATGTTTTGAAGCCGTTCTTGAGTTGCCTTTAGCCTGACTGAGTCAAAAGTTTCTCCAGGTGTTAAAAGCGACTCGCGTAGGATCACATGAGTTTTTGTTTGTTCATTCCCAAAAATACGGATGAGTCCAATTTTATATTGAGCCCCTTCTTCGATTTCATAATGAACTTTGTAGATAGGTTGGTCGATGGCAGGCTGGGTTTCATAATGGACATGGGTATCGATGTACCCTTTTCGTCCATAAAGATCTTTAATTGCATCTGCGGTTGCTCGAAGCTTTTCAGGGGAAAAGAGTTCTTCAGGGTGGACTAAAAATACTTTTTCGATTTCTTCGTTTGTAAAAAGAGTATTTCCTTGGAAAGAGACCTGTCCTAAACGGAAAAGGGGGCCTCGCTGTGCGGTCAAAGTGATGACAACGCGCCCTTCTTTTTCTGCATTGGTAATTTGGAGGTCTACTTGAGCGTCTCCATACCCTTCGTTTTGAAGGAGGTTGAGAATGGTTAAACGATCTTGTTCAATGGCTTCTTCTTGTAAAATTCCATTTCCTGTGATCCAGCTTGTGAAAAAATTATATTTTTTTGTATGGATCATCTCTAGAATTTTACTTTTTTCTTTACGTGTAAAGCCGCTGAAGATGATCTCATCCACAAGACCGGCACGCCCTTCAATCACATGAATGGCAATATCGACCTGGTTGGTATCGGGAATTGGCATAATTGAGTAAGAAAGTTGGGATTCAAAATATCCCTTTTTGACATAGTATTCTTTGACTTTGCTAAATTGCTTATTGAAAGTGGTTCGGTTAAAAATTTTATGTCCTTTCATTCCCAGTTCGCTTCGAAGTGTACTGCTTTTAATATGGCTGTTGCCACTCCAGGTAATTTCTCGAATCGTAGGGCGAAGCCACACTTTTAAGGTGACAGAGACATGGCTGCCTTGAGTTTTGACTTGAGGTTCCACACGGTCATATTCATCGGCCAGTGTTTTCAAATCGGAGTCAAAAATAGCAGGAGAAAATGGGTCTCCGACCTTTGTTTTTAATTTCTCAAGAACAGGCTTAGGATCAAACGAGGCGCCTAAAGGAAGATTTTCAACTTGAATATCTACGCGTTCGACATGTTGATTTTCCAACATATCAGAGGAGGGGCTGAACTCTGGAAAAAGATCGAATGGTTGGCACGTCAACAAGAAGAGAGAAGAAAAAGCAATAATTTTTTTTATACTCGGCATACGATCCTGCTTAAAGAGGGTGTTTGCAAACACCCTTAAGAAGAGCGAGTATAAAAAAAGATATGGAAATATGCAATGATGTTGTGTTTGTTCCCTCGAATCTTCTTGCAATTTGCTCATTTAACCTGTATACTTTTTTCCAGAACAAAGGATATGTTCATGCTATCTAAATACTTAGATCCTAGAAATGACTTGGCGTTTAAGAAAGTATTTGGTGCTAAAAAGCACAAACGGATTCCAATCGATTTTCTGAATGCTGTATTCCATCTTGAGGGAGAACACAAAATCGTTGATCTAGAGTTTTTGGATGCACGGCAGCCGCCTGAGATTGAGGCGAGAAAAGAGAGTATTGTTGATGTGCTGGTGCGGGATCAGCGGGGTATAAAGTTTATTGTTGAGATGCAGGTTGCCAAAGTCGAGGGCTTTGAGAAAAGAGCTCAATATTATGCGGCAAAAACGTATTGCGCTCACTTTGGGCCTGGGCATAAGTACTATGACCTGACTAAGGTGATTTTTCTTGCAATCACTGACTATGTTGTCTTTCCAAATAAAGAGCGGTATAAGTCTGATCACATTATTTTGGATAACTCATCTTATGAGCATGATTTAAAGGATTTTTCATTTACTTTTGTTGAGCTTCCTAAATTTAATAAAAAACTTGATGAGTTAAAGACTCTTGAAGATCGGTGGTATTACTTCTTAAAGCACTCAAATGAGAATGATGCGACTTACGATGTTCTAGCTCAACATTCCGAAATCCAAGAAGCCTACGACGTGCTAAATCGAGCCGGCTGGACTGAAGCTGAGCTTCAATGGTATGACAAGCTTGTCATGGATGCTGCAGATGCGCAAGGTATCATCGATGCCGCAAAAAAAGATGCTCTTGAAGAAGGAAGGCGAGAAGGAAGGCAAGCTGGTTTGCAGGAGGGAAGAGAAGTAGGCCTGCAGGAGGGAAGAGAAGTTGGTCTGCAGGAAGGGAAAGAAGCTGGTTTGCAGGCAGGCTTGGAGGAGGGGAAACGAACTGGCTTGCAGGAGGGCATTTTAAAAGGCATCCTAGAAGGCAAGCTGGAGGGCAAGCTGGAGGGCAAAAAGGAAAAGTCTTTAGAAATTGCTCATGCCATGCTTAAGGAAGGCTTGCCTCTTTCACAGATTTCTAAGTTGACAGAGCTAACGGAAGAAGAGATCTCCACCCTTGTAAGCCTTAGAAACTCTTAACAGCTTCTTAGAGCTCCCTCTCTAATCTTTAAAATACTTGCCGTCCTACAAAAGCTCTTAAGAGAGAAGTGCCGTCGACATAATCTAAAGGGCTTCCGATGGGGATCCCAAAGGCAAGTCGAGAAACTGCAGTGCCATGTTCTGCTATTTTTTCTTTTAAATAGAGAGCTGTTGCATCTCCTTCTAGAGTTGAATCAAGCGCAATAATGACCTCCCGGATGGGAAGGGTTTTAAATCGCTCGAACAAAGGGGAGAGGTTGAGCTGCTCAACACTTCGTCCATCCATAGGAGATAGAAGAGATCCGAGTACGTGATAAAGGCCTTTATAAGCATGGGTTTCTTCGATCGAATAGGCATCTTTAGGGTTGGCAATGATACAAAGAAGTGAAAGATCTCGGTGTTTTGAGTCGCAAAATTCACAACCATCAGGGCTCGATAAACAATGACATTTAGGGCAGTGGAGCACTTGTTCCTTTAAGGTGGAAAGAAGAGAGGAAATATGAAAAAGAGCTTCTTGGGGCCAATCAATTAAATGAAAAGCAAAACGTTCAGCTGTTTTTGTTCCAACTCCTGGTAGGAATTTAAGAGAGGCAATCAGTTGATCAAGGGCTGGCGGGTATTTTGACATCAGTTGCAAATATATCGCGAATATAGAGCGATTTCAAGTTGAAAAATAACCAACATTTAGAAATAACTATGGATGAGGGTGCAAAGTTTAGAAGCTATCCTAAAACTCAGTTTCTGTCGATTTTTGGGTTTTTTTGGCCAATTTTCGCTTTATTTGGTAGGGGTAATATACGAAGTTGATATTACCCCTACCAAATAAAGCGAAAATTGGCTCAAAAAAGAGACGAAATCTGAGTTTTAGGACACAGCTTCTTAGAAGCTGTTTGCAAACAGCTTCTAATCCCGACCGCTAATAAAATCCTACACAGGATTTCATTACTATGTTAAGGTTTTTCCCATCCTCCAAGGAAAAGTTGTATGAAAGGATTAGAATCAGGAAAAGAGAAGATTAAAAAAATTTGTGAAGAGCTCAAACGGGAGACGTTAGAGCCTGCTCAAATGGAAGCTGAAAAGATTGTTGAGGCGGCACGCTTTCTCGCAGATGAGATTGTTGCAAAGGCACATCATCAGATCAAAGAAATGCATGAAAAGGCCCATCGAGAAATTGAGCAGCAAAAGGCAATTTTTCAAGCCTCCCTTTCCCATGCCTGCCGTCAAACACTTGAAGCATTAAAGGAAAAGATCGAGCATAAACTATTTAACCCAGAGATTGCACGCTTATTGGAGACGCCGCTTCAAGAAGCTAAAGTTGTTGCAAAATTGATAGAGGCGGCTGTGCAGGCAATTGAGAAGGAAGGGATCGAAGCAGATTTAAGTGTAGCGATCTCTTCTGCGACTCCTGCTCGGGAAGTGAATGAGCTTCTTGCTGCTAAGATTCTTCAGAAACTCAAAGAAAAAAGCGTCCTTTTAAGCTCAATAGGTGGGGGAATTGAGGTTAAGCTGGTTGGTCAAAATATGACAATTGCTTTATCTGATACGACATTTACAGAACTTGTTGCAGACTATGTCCGTGAAGATTTTCGTCGATTCGTGCTTAGTGCCCATCAATGAATTATTATTTTCTCGCAGCTTCGCTTCCCCCGCTTGTGTTAGGTGAGAGAGTCGATTTAACATTTGATGAGCTCATCGCGCGCATTCAAATGAATGTTGGAGGCGAAGATTTAGAAAAAACCGTCGTTTTTCGACGATGGATTGACCTCAATAACATTCGCTCTCTGTATTTGGAAGATACGATAGACTCCAAGGGCAATTTAGATGAGAAACAGCTCGATCAAGCCCTTCTTTTACAGGAGGATCTTCCTGAATATGTATTTGATTTCTTGAATCGATTTGAAACGACAGAGCAAAAACTCCGGTTTTTTTCAGGGATTTTCTCAACTTATTTTCAAGAGGAAATATCAAAGCAAAAGGGGTTTCTTAAAAGATATCTAACGTTTGAGAGAGACTGGCGTCTTGTCATCATGGCAATTAAAGCTAAAGAGCTCAGGCATGACCTGATCTACGAACTTCAATTTGAAGATGGGAAAGATCCTTTTATTGCCCATATTCTTGCGCAAAAAGATGCAGTTTCCTATGAGCCGCCGCTTGAATTTGTTTCACTCAAGGAAAAATATTTTTCATGTGGACCAGACCCTTGGCAACAGTTTAGAATGATCTCTTCTTGGAGATTTAAACAAATCGAGGAGCTTGTGGAAGAACCTCTATTTTCGATCGATTGGATCTTAGCTTATATGGCTAGGCTACTCATTGTAGAGCAGTGGAATGAGCTTGCCCCGACGAAGGGAGAAATTATTCTTGAAGCATTTGTAGGTAATTAAAATGAAAAACATCGCAACTGGAAAAGTCGTTAAAGCATTTGGAAACTTGCTTCATGTCGCTTTTGAAGGAAATATTCGTCAAGGGGAAACGGCTATTATTAAATTAGGGGCACTCCAATTGAAAGGAGAAGTTATTGAGATTGCAGGTCAAGAAGCAAAAGTGCAGGTATTTGAGGATACATGGGGCATTAAGCTAGGAACCCTTGTTGAGTTTAATGGGCATTTGCTCGAAGCGGAGCTTGGACCTGGTCTTTTAGGGTTAATTGTCGATGGACTGCAAAATCCGCTTGAAAAGGTTGCGGATGTAACAGGTCTTTTTTTATCGCGGGGAGTTTATCTGCAGCCCCTCGATCGAACTCGTCATTGGGATTTTCATCCAACTGCACAAATAGGAAAGGTTGTGCGGCGAGGGGATGAGCTTGGCTATACGATGGAAGGAAGGTTTCATCATCGGATCATGGTCCCTTTCAGCTTTTCTGGGGAATATACGATAAGTTGGGTTGCAAAATCAGGCAGCTATACAATCGATACTGTCATCGCGAAAGCATCCGATGTGAAAGGGCATGAATACCATTGGACAATGGTTCAAAGATGGCCCGTGAAAATTCCTCTCAAGGTTGGAGAAAAAGTCAAAGCAACGCAGATGATGGATACTGGAGAAAGGATTATCGATACCCAGTTTCCAATCTTGAAAGGAGGAACGTTTTGTTCTCCAGGCCCTTTTGGAGCTGGAAAAACAGTGCTCCAGCACCATCTTGCTAAATATTCAGCGGTCGATATTGTCGTTGTCGTTGCTTGCGGCGAGCGGGCAGGAGAAGTAGTCGAAGTGCTCCGTACTTTTCCTCATCTCACAGATCCTCATACGAATGACCCCCTGATGCATCGAACGGTGATCATCTGCAACACTTCTTCTATGCCTGTGGCTGCCCGCGAAGCTTCGATTTATATGGGCGCGACGATTGCAGAGTATTATCGGCAGATGGGACTTGATATTTTGCTTCTTGCCGATTCCACATCGAGGTGGGCTCAAGCCATGCGAGAGATGTCAGGACGTCTGGAGGAGATTCCAGGCGAAGAGGCCTTCCCTGCATATCTATCTTCCAGAATCGCCGCTTTCTACGAAAGATCAGGAGTTCTACAGCTTGCAAATGGCTCGACCGGATCCTTGACTATTGGAGGCACTGTATCGCCTGCAGGCGGAAACTTTGAAGAACCGGTGACGCAGGCTACACTGATCGTTGTGGGAGCTTTTATCGCTCTTTTAAAGGCTCGTTCAGATGCCAGACGGTATCCGGCAATAGATCCTCTCATCTCTTGGAGCAAATATGTAGACGATGTCGGTCATCAGTTGGATGCTCAGATAGAGGGGTGGGGCAGGCGGGTGAAGCATGCAGCTCAAATTCTACGGGAAGGGGATGAGATTGGAAAACGAATGGAGGTTGTTGGCGAAGAAGGGATCACACTTCATGATATCATTACCTATCTGAAGTCGGAGCTATATGAATTTGCTTATTTACAACAAAATGCATTTGATAAAGAAGATGCTTATTGTCCTCTTCCTAGGCAAATTCCCCTCTTTCTCTTAATTAGCCATATTTTTGAGACCCCGTTCCAATTTGAGGAACATGATGCCGCACGATCATTTTTCCTTGACCTTCAAAATGAGCTTAAGAATATGAATTTTATGCCGTTCAAATCGGAGCGATATGAGAAGGCATATGGTAGAATTCAAGAAAAAATTCAAGCCGCAGGGAAAGGAATCTCATGAAGAAGATCTACGACCGAATTGTCGATATGAGAGGAAATCTTCTGACTGTTATCGCACAAAATGTCAGTCTGGGCGAAATCGCACGCATTTATAAACAAAATGGTGAGACCCTCTATGCCTCTGTCCTCAGAATTGAAGGAGACAAGGTCACATTGCAGGCATTTGAAAATACTCGAGGGCTTTCAACGCACGACCAAGTCACTTTTCTTGGTAAACAGATGGAAGCTGTGTTCTCAGAGGCCCTTTTAGGGCGTCGTTTTAGTGGATCGGGTGATCCGATTGACCGCGGTCCTGCAATTATAGGAGAGCGCGTCGAAATCCATACCCCTTCCTTTAACCCTGTGCGCAGAGTGGTTCCGCATCAGCTTGTGCGAACCAATATCCCGATGATTGACGTCTTCAATTGCCTTGTCAAATCGCAAAAAATCCCTATTTTTTCAGTCGCCGGAGAACCTTATAACGCGCTGCTCATGCGGATCGCTAATCAAACGGATGTCGACGTTGTCATTATTGGGGGCATGGGCCTTCGTTTCGATGACTATCAAGCTTTTATTGAAAATGCAGAAAAGGCAGGTTCGATTGAGAAAAGTGTGATGTTTATCCATCAAGCCACAGATCCTGCTGTTGAATGCCTCCTTGTTCCCGATATGGCACTTGCTTGCGCAGAGAAATTTGCAGTCCAAGATAAAGATGTTCTCGTCCTTCTGACAGATATGACCGCTTTTGCAGACTCGATTAAAGAGATTGCTATCACAATGGACCAAATTCCTTCGAATAGGGGATATCCAGGGTCTCTTTATTCAGACCTTGCTGCTAGATATGAGAAAGCGGTCGATATTGAAGGAAGCGGGTCGATTACGATTATTTCTGTGACCACAATGCCGGGGGGTGACGTCACTCACCCAATACCCGACAATACAGGCTACATTACGGAAGGGCAATTTTATTTGCGTCGAGGTCGGGATTCAGACGAGAGCTGGCTCGATCCGTTTGGGTCGCTCTCCAGACTTAAGCAGCAGGTGATTGGAAAAGTCACACGAGAGGATCATGGAGATGTTGCAAATGCCCAAGTCCGTTTGTACGCCGAAGGAAGTAAAGCAAGGGAAAGGCAGGCGATGGGGTTCAAGCTATCTAGGTGGGATGAAAAGATTTTGCATTTTTCAAGGCTTTTTGAAGAGCGCATGATGAAACTTGAGGTCAATCTTCCGCTGGAGGAGGCTTTAGATGAAGGGTGGCATACCCTTGCAGAGTGTTTCGAGCCCCAGGAAGTTGGAATCAAACAAACATTGATCGATAAATATTGGCCCAAGAAGGAATCGGCATGGCAAAACTGACAAAAACGGAACTACGATTCCAGCAGTACCGTTTAGGCCAGCTGCAGAAATACCTTCCTACCTTGCAGCTGAAGAAAATGCTTTTGCAGCTAGAAGTCAACCAAGCAGAGCAGGCAATTGAGCAGCTTCGGCAAGAGTACAGCAGTCAGAAAAAAACGATTAATACCTATGTTGCGCTCCTGGCAGATAGAGGCGCTATCGACCTTTTTCCAGCGGTTAAAATCATCGAAGTCCGCTCTCAGATTGAAAATATCGCTGGGATTGATCTCCCTATCTATGAACAGGTAATTTTTCAAGAGGCGGCTCATTTTCTTTTTGATGCCCCTGTCTGGCTCGATTCTGCAATTGAAGGGCTTCGGAAGCTTCTCATTGTGCGAGAAAAAATTCATATTTCTGAAAAGAGGAAAGCAGCTCTTGAAAAAGAACTTCGAGAAGTCTCCATTCGAGTTAATTTATTCGAGAAAGTTTTAATCCCAAAAACTCAAGAAAACATTCGCAAGATAAAAATTTTTTTAGGAGATCAACAGCTAGCTGCTGTGTGTCAAGCAAAGGTTGCTAAGCAAAAAATTATCTCAGGGGCAGCATGATTAGAAATATGGTCAAGTATCTCATCCTAGGGACAAAAGAAGCTACCGATCATTTTTTTGCTTTAGCGCAAGAGCAAGGTTTTTTAGAATTTATCACGATTTCCCAAAAAAAATCCGCTGAAACGCCTGCCACGATTCAAAACTTGCTTCGAGCGATCAAAATCCTTAAAAAACAACCCCTCGTTGAACCTTATCGCGCAGTAGGCGACCTTGTTCTTGCGATACAACTTGCTGAAAGAGTTGTTGAATTGAAAGAATCTCTTGAGAAGCTGCAGGAGGAAAAAAGGTTGCTTGAGGCTGAAAAGGTGCGTGTTGCACCCTTTGGCTATTTTTCAATGGATGAGATCGCTGAAATTGAAAAAAGAGGAAAACGAAAAATCCAATTTTTCTGCCGCAGGGCATCACAAGAACCCGTTTTAGAAGAGCTGATTTATATCGGGACAGAATACGATCTTGATTATTTTATCTCGATTAGTAAAGAACTCATCGCTCCTCAAGAAATGATCGAGATGCGTATTGACGCTCCCTTCAATGAAATCCAGAATCGACTCGATTTTGTCGTGGATGCCATTGATCGATTTGAACATGACCTCAAGCAGCAAGCCACGTATCTCCGATTTTTTCAAGATATTTTAATCGAAGAGCTCAACGACTACCATCTTCAGGCCGCTAAAAAAGAAGTCTCTTATCCTCTTGAAAATTCCCTCTTTTTTATCCAAGTATGGCTTCCGGAAAATAAGGTCTCAAATCTCTATGGGTTGATCGATGGGATGCAGATTCATGCAGAGCCGGTTGCTTTAGATCCTGACGATCGGATCCCGACATGCCTTGACAATCGTGGCACCGATTTAATTGGGGAAGACCTCATCAAAATCTACGATATTCCAGCGACAACAGATCGAGATCCTTCTCGATGGGTCCTCTGGTTTTTTGCTCTTTTTTTTGCAGTCATTGTCGGAGACGGAGGGTATGGAATGTTATTTCTTGCCCTTGCTTTCTATCTTAAAAAGAAATTTCCCCACCTTCAAGGGCAATACAAGCGACTCCTTCGACTTTTTGCCATTTTGTCAGGGGTCTGCGTTGTTTGGGGGGTCGCTACCTCTTCCTATTTTGGCCTCAAGCTTTCCCCAGGCAGCCCGCTGGCCAAAATCTCTCCGCTTCATGCCCTTATCGTGCGCAAAGCTGATTACCATCGTGCGGCGCATGATGAAGTCTATCAATTGTGGCGTGAAAAATTTCCGGCGATTGAAAAAGCCACTTCTGGAGAAGAGATGCTCCAAAGTGCATTTGTGCAGAAAAAGAAAGTCATTTCTTACCCTATTGTAGATGAGTTTACAGGAAATATCATCTTGGAATTCACCCTCATTTTAGGAATCATTCACATCAGCCTGTCCTTTCTTCGATACCTACCGAGGCATATTGCGGGCCTTGGCTGGGTCGTTTTTATGATCGGAGGGTATCTCTTTTTCCCATCGATGCTAAATGCAACTACAATCCCCGAATTTATGGGATGGATTTCCAAATCCATTGCTTCAGCTTTTGGTCTTCAATGCCTGTTTGGCGGACTTGGGTTTGCCCTTTTTGCCGCTGTGATCCAACACCGTCTGAAGGGACTTGGTGAAATTGCCAATATGGTGCAGGTCTTTTCCGACGTCCTCTCCTACCTGCGTCTTTATGCGCTGGGCCTGGCCGGATCCATCATGGCTAGCACCTTTAATCAAGAGGGGTCAGCCCTCGGTTTATTTGTCGGCTTTGTCGTTATCCTTGCAGGGCATGGAATTAATATGTTGCTAAGCCTTATGGGGGGAGTTATCCACGGGCTTCGTCTTAATTTCCTCGAGTGGTATCATTACTCCTTTACCGGTGGGGGCAAGCTGTTTCAACCTCTACACAAATTAAGGGCCCGGCAATGAATAACTTTCTCATCTTAAACCGCGCGAAAGCTCTCGCGATTGAGTTGTCGGAGAGGGGGGAAGTATCGATGAATACACCCCCCCTCTCCGACAACTCAATCCCGGGGCTTTGGCGCGGTTTAAGATGGGAAGTTATTCATTGCCGGGCCCTAAAGCTTAAAAAAGAATCATAGGAGAAGATTATGAATTATGACATGATAGGACCTGCCCTTGTTCTCGGGCTTGGTTGTATTGGAAGTTCAATTGGATGTGGAATCGGAGGAATGGCATCTCATGCTGTGATGAGCCGTGTCGAGACGAACCATGGACCCTTCATTGGAATGTCTGCGATGGCAGCTTCTCAGTCGATTTACGGATTTGTTCTCATGCTCTTAATGAGAGATAGTATTCGAGCAGGGACGCTTTCTGCTCTCTCCAGTATTGGAATCGGCCTTTCTGTGGGACTTGCGCTCCTTTTTTCGTCAGTCTATCAAGGAATGTGCGCCGCATCTGGCATTCAGGCCTCTGCCAAGCAACCTGCCATCATTGGAAAGTGTTTTGCAGCACTTGGAATCGTAGAGTCATTTTCTCTCTTTGCGTTTGTCTTTGCTCTTCTCCTGATTTACTAGAGCAATCTCTAAGACAGCTTCTAAGTATTTGTATCTACAAAACAATAGGATTCGGTATAAAGTTTAATATAAAGAAGGAATTGCAAACTTGCTTTGGAAGCCAAATTGGAGTTTGCAATTCCCTCTAGAGCTTGGAGAGAAATTGCGTGTATACTTTTGAGTTGTCGGCGATGGTGATTTATTTCATGATTTTGCTGGCCATTGGTTATTTTTCATATCGAAAAATTGCATCAGATACAGATTTTATCCTTGGAAGCCGGTCATTGAACTATTGGCTCACAGCGCTCGCAGCTCATGCCAGCGACATGAGCAGCTGGCTTTTTTTAGCCTATCCTGCCACCGTTTTTTCCCAAGGGCTGCTTGGGGTTTGGGTTGCAATTGGACTCGCCATTTGCATGTACCTCAATTGGCAGTGGATTGCTCCAAAAATCCGCGTGGCAACAGAGCAGTTTAACAGCTTAACGTTTTCTTCCTTTTTTGAAAGCCGTCTTGGAGATACCTCAGGCTTAATTCGGTTGTTCTCTGCGCTGATCTTGATTGTCTTTTACACCATTTATATCTCGGCTGGTTTAACAGGACTTGGAGATCTTCTCATGTCTCTTTTTAACATGAATTACGGAGTGGCAATTATCCTGGGGATTTTAGTGGTGATTCCCTATGTTTTCACAGGGGGGTATGTGACACTGGCGTGGATCGATTTATTTCAAGGGTGCTTTTTACTCCTCGTTATCTTGTTTGTCCCTTTCTATTTACTTGGAGGAGTGGGTGGATTTCCTGGAATTTCTCATAGCATGGATATACACCATCTGTCGAAATCATTTTTCCCCGATTTTTCTGGGGCGACATGGATTTCGATCATTTCGATGACGCTGGGATGGGGTCTTGGATATTTTGGGCAGCCTCATATTGTGACAAAATTCATGGGGATTCGCAACGTCTCTGAAATTTCGAGATCAAAGTGGATTGGGATGAGTTGGATGACTCTTTCTTTAGGGGCTGCAACGCTTGTAGGGCTTGTGGGCATCCCTTTTTTTGATGCAAAGCTCGCTGATCCAGAACAAATCTTTATTAAGATGGTACAAGCCTCCTTTCATCCTTTTGTTGTTGGATTCGTGCTTTGTGCTGTTCTTGCAGCTACAATTAATGCGATGAGCTCTCAGGTGCTCGTTTTAAGTTCCAGCTTAACCGAAGATTTTTATAAAAGATTTTTCCGTCCAAAGGCCTCTTCAAAAGAGCTTTTATTTGTCTCAAGGAGTGGAGTCATTGTCGCTGGACTTGTCGCTTTCTTGATTGCCTACCAAAAAACCAGTACGATTTACGACCTCGTTGAATATGCTTGGTCAGGAATTGGGTCTTCCTTTGGGCCTCTTGTGATCCTTGCGCTCTACTCGGAAAAAGTGAATAAATTTGGCGCTTGGGCGGGAATTGTAGGAGGAGGAGTAATTGCTGCCTTTTGGCCGCTTGTTAACAAATTCCTTCCACACCCTATCTCTCCTATGCTGCCAGGCTTTTTTTTAGGACTTCTTTTGATTGTGCTAGTCTCAGATTTAACAAGGCAAAAACATCAACCTAGAGTAAGATAATGAGTATGAACAAAAGACCCAACATCTTACTTACAAATGACGACGGCATTCATGCTCCAGGGATTCGTGCCTTATGGGAAGCAATTGCGCACGATGCAGATGTCATGATTGTGGCCCCCTCCGACGATGCCTCAGGCTCTGGGGTTGGCATCACTCTCAAAAACCCTTTACGTAAAGAGGCTGTTAACTGGCCTCCAAAAGCACTTCAAGAGACCCAACAAGAGACAGGAGAGGCAAGAGCATGGAAAGTCAGCGGCAAGCCGGCAGACTGCGTGAAATTAGGATTAAAAGCTTTTCTGCCAGAAAAGCCCGATCTTATTTTATCGGGAATCAATCGAGGCTCCAACTCTGGTAGAACAATCTTTTATAGTGGCACAGTCGGTGGTGTTATTGAAGGAGCCTTAAGACAAGTTCCTGGGATTGCCTTTTCATGTGAAGATGATGTAGAGCCCGATTATCTTGCTCTAAAGCCCTACCTCCTTCCCATCATCGAGCATACACTTAGACACCCGCTCCCTTCAGGAACAATTTTAAATGTTAATTTTCCTTACGCTTCTAAGCCCATTCAGGGGATCAAACTTGCCCGGCAAGGCCGAGGATTTATGAATGATAATCTAGACCAGCGGCTTCATCCGACAGACGGAACCCATTATTTTTGGCTCGGAGGAAAATGGGAGCATTATGAAGAGCCTCATGATAGTGACGTTACTCTCTTAACCCAAGGATATATCACTGCTGTTCCTATTCATATCGAGGAGCTGACTCACCACTCCCATCTCAAGGAACATCGAACAGCATTTGAAAGCTCCCTTAACCATCTTTTTAAGAAGTAAAAGGAGATTCCCATGAAACTGATTGCAATACTTGCTGCATCTCTTCTGCTTGCCTCTGCTCCCATACCGAAAGAGCCAACCTCTGCAGCCTGTTGTGGAATGGACGGCAATTCTTGCTGTCTTTGCAGTGCTAAAAGCTTTTCAAAGATTTTCTCCGCCGTTGCTAAAAAGGCAACGCCTGCTGCTGTCTTCATTCGAGTTGAAATCAACCCTGCCGATAATGAAAATTTTGGATATTCAGACCCTTATGCAAATCCGTTTGGAGATGAGTTTTTCAACAGATTTTTTGGACTTCAGCCGGGGCGTCCTTCGCAACCGCAGCCGCAGGTTGGACAGGGGTCGGGGTTTCTTGTTGCTGCAGATGGTTATATTATGACTAATAACCATGTGATTCGGGGAGCGGATAAAATTGAAGTGACGTTAAATGACGGTCAGGTACGGTCGGCAACACTTGTTGGAACCGATCCTAGAACAGATCTTGCCATCATCAAAATTGAAAAAATCGATAATCAAGATTACCCTTATCTTGAGCTGGGCAATTCCGAAAATTTAGAGGTAGCAGAGTGGGTAATTGCCATTGGAAGCCCTTTTCAACTGCAGGCTTCTGTCACGGTGGGTGTTGTCAGCGCGAAAGGAAGGCAAGGGCTTAAGATTTCCGATCAGGAAGATTTTATCCAAACCGACGCAGCGATCAATCCTGGAAACTCTGGAGGGCCTCTTCTTAACCTGGATGGAGAGGTGATTGGAATTAATACGGCGATTGCTTCTCGGAGTGGTGGCTATATGGGAATTGGATTTGCCATCCCTAGTAACATGGCCCGTTATGTCATGAATCAACTCATTCAAAAAGGGAGTGTCACTCGAGGGTTTTTGGGGATTACTTTTCAGCCGGTGGATAAAGAAATCGCTCTAGGGTTCAATCTTTCTAAGGCCGAGGGTATTTTAATCACCTCTGTTGAAGAAGGATCTCCTGCCGAGAAAGTCGGATTGAAACGGGGCGACATTATTTTAGAGCTCGATGGTAAGCCCATCAAATCTCCGGAAACATTCCGTATTCAAATTTCAATGATGGATCCTGGTAGAGAAACAAAGCTAAAAGTCTATCGAAAAGGAGAATCGTTCGATCTTTCGGTCAAATTGGGTTCTCTCTCGGAAGCATCGATGGCTCCCGCGGTTGTAACACAAAAATTGGGTGTTGAGGTTGAAAATTTAACAACAGAGCTTGCCCGTCAGTTAGGATATTCGCTTTCAGAAGAAGGGGTTATCATTACCAAAGTTAAACCGGGATCTCCTGCGGCTAAAGCAGGACTTCGCCCAGGCTACCTTGTACAAGCGGTTAACCATAAGAAGGTTTCAAATACAGAAGATTATGAAGAAGCCATCTCTGAGACAGCTCAAAACAAAATAATTATTTTACTTGTCAAATATGGAAAAGTCACTCGCTTCTACTCAATCCGCATTGAGTGAATTCCTTTGAAAGAGGGCTTTATACTCCGATCTATAGATCGGAGTATAACTGCTCGCTTTGTAGGTTCGATAATTCAAATTAGAAGGAGACCCTGTGTCAAAGACATTAGCCCTATTTTTCTCTTCCTTGATCCCTTTTTCATTATTTAGTAATTCATACACAGTATCGAGTCCTGCTGATACAGGAGCTGGAACACTCCGTCAAGCCATTCTCGACTCAAATACCAACGGAGGATCAAATACCATTAATATTAATTCTGGCCTAGGAACCATTACACTTGCCAGCTCACTACCCATTATTACGAATCAGGCCACCATCGTCGGCCCTGCGACGCCTCAAGTGCTTAATGCCAATGGCTATCGCGCCTTTTTCTTTTACAGTCCCTTTTTAACTCTAACTCCAATCAGTATCAGCAATGTTACTATCCAACAGGGCAATGTAACGGGAGGCTCTGGAGCAAATTCTGCTCTCGTAGGAGCTGGGGGAGGGGGAGGCGCTGGATTAGGAGGCGCTGTATTTGTTCCCCCAGGAGCGACAGCAACGCTTCAAAATATAACTTTCACCTCTAATACCGCAGTTGGCGGATCTGGCGGTACTGGCCAAGCTTCTCTTCTTGGTAATGCTGGAGGAGGAGGAGGAGGCCTTTTTGGAAATGGAGGAACAGGTGGAATATCTTACCCGATATCGGTTCATGGTGGAGGAGGGGGATTGCAAGGTAACGGAGGAAATGCGACAGCAAGTGAGGTTGAGGAAGTCAATCAAGGCGGAGGGGGAGGAGGGTTCACTGGAAATGGGGCTGATCGTTCAGCAGGAGGCACCGGAGGTGCACCGAATGGAGGAGCAGGGGCGTTCAATGGCGCTAATGGAGGGCCTGGAGGAGGAGGAGGAGGTTTTTTCTCTGCATCCCCTCCCCCAACAAATAAAGGAACTGGAGGAAGTGGAGGAGATGGAGGCGGCGGCGGAGGTGGTTATGGTTTTCAGAATGAGGATGGTGTCCTTACAGGGAGATCTCCTTCGTCTAATGGAGGATTTGGAGGAGGCGGAGGTGGTATCTTGACCGGCACGCCTGACGGGGTTGTTGGGCAAGGAGGCTTTGGAGGTGGTGGCGGAGGTCGTGGACAGGACCTTCCTGACATAGGAAATACAATTTCAGGTGGTTTTGGAGGTGGAGGAGGGGGAGGAGACCCCAACGCTTCTACTCGCCTTGGAGGGTTTGGAGGAGGTAATTCAACAGATTATGGAGCAGGTGGAGGCGCTGGCTTGGGCGGAGCGCTCTTTATTCCTAACACCTCTTCTGTATTGCTTGTAGATCCGAGCTTTAGCAGCAATTCTGCGATAGGAGGGGTGGGAGGCTCGCCAGGCGGAAATAATGGCTCAGGTATTGGCCAAGATATTTTCTTGATGTCAGGGGGGACTTTGGAGTTTAATCTTTCAGCAGCGCTCATTTTTCCATCACCGATTGAAAGCGATCAAGGTGCAGGCGGGGGAACCGGCGGCGGGCTCATTAAATCGGGAGCAGGCCTTCTGGATTTTTCTACAAACAATCTTGCAAATACATACACAGGCGGAACAACCATTAACAACGGCACTTTGAAAATAGCAAGTGATGGCAACCTAGGGGACTCTAGCGGGCCTGTGACTTTAGGAAATGGAACGTTGGAAATCACTACGAATAGTTTTACCATCAGCAGAACAACCACGCTCACGGGAAATGCAACCATTACAGTTGATACAGGAGTCACAACGACTTGGGCAAGTGGAATCACGGGTACAGGCACATTCACAACACAAGGACAAGGAACACTGATTTTAACCGGATCAAATTCCTACTTAGGAGCAACAACCGTTTCATCGGGAGCTCTTCAAGCGGGGGCTATAAATACATTTTCACCTCAATCTTCTAGTTTTACAGTGAACACCTTTCTTAATTTGAATAGCTTTAATCAATCGATTACTCAATTATTAGGATCTGGAACTGTCGCTTTGGGGAGTGCCACTTTAACGATAGGAAGCGACAACAGTTCGCCCACTTTTTTAGGGATGATCAGCGGAAACGGAGGGTTAACAAAGGTCGGCACAGGGGTCTTCACTTTATCTGGATTATCTGGAAACAACGCCTATGGTGGAGCAACAATCGTCTCTGGCGGCACCTTGCGAGCCGGAGTAGCGAACATCTTTTCCCCCAATTCTGCGTTCACAGTCAATACGACTTTAGATCTCAATGGTCTTGATCAAACGATCGCCGGCTTATCTGGAGCTGGCACGGTGACTTTGGAAACCGGTACACTCTCAGTAGGAAATAGCGGCAACCCCTCTACGTTTCAAGGAATGATCCAAGGAACAACCGGAGGATTAACAAAAGAGGGCTCAGGAACGTTCACTCTAGCTGGCACCAGTGCCTATTCAGGAGCAACGACTGTTTCTGACGGAACCCTGCAAGCGGGAGCGACGAACGCCTTTTCCCCTAATTCTGCGTTCACAGTCAACGCTGCTCTTAGTCTCAATGGTTTGAATCAATCCATCGCGAATCTAAATGGGTCTGGCATGGTCCTTTTGGGAGCTGGGACCTTAACCTTCGGAAGCGATAACAATCCCTCCGCCTTTTCAGGGATGATCAACGGATCCGGGGGTTTGACCAAGGTCGGAACAGGGGTTTTCACTTTAAGCGGTCTTAGTAATATGTATAGCGGAGCCACAATTGTTGCTGCTGGGACGTTTCAAGCTGGAGCCATAAATACCTTTTCTCTACTTTCTCCGATTGCAGTCGGTGGCACTTTAGACCTCAATAGTTTGAATCAATCGATTGCTAACTTAACTGGAGCTGGCTTAGTCAGGGCCTTCTGATGAAAAAGTTTTGACAGATTACCTCACAAATATCTTGCCTAAAATTCCTCTGAGATATTTCGGCTCATAAGTGCAACATTTTCGAGCAGTAGAGAATCCTCGGTCGGGGTCTATTGCTTTGATTATATTCATAGAAAGACGCCTAAAAAAAGCCATGTTTTCAGCTATGAACCCAGCTTTTGCTTGAGCATCGTCTTCCTTGAAGATTACATCCAAGACCCAATGCAAAGGATTTTCAATTGACCAATGACCTCGGGTCCATCCTGCAAATTCCTTTGCGGTGCCTTTTCGGCTTGAGAAGTAATATCGGATTTCGGAAGTCTTTTTACTATTTATCTCCCTTTCAGAGACTACTTCAACGATGGCCTTTAAGGCAGGCCAGGTTGCCGTTTGCGGCAACCAGTCCAATACTGTACATACGCATATCGATCGTTGTTCGATTCTACCGTGACCTTTTTCTGGAGAAGGAAGATACCTTTCCACTTCGACTTCTTCATATTCGGCTTCTCGAGCCTGATCGAAAAAATTCTGTGCTTCAGCATGGAAATTCCCCTGGTTTCCCTTGAGTCCAATCAGATAATCAGCTCCATGATTTAAAAACTTTTGTGCACTTGCAACATGAGCAAAAAGGGCATCTGTCGAGATCAGGGCGCCATTTACATCTACGTCTTTCAACAAAGCATCAATTACTCTTGGCTCTGACGACTTATCTGGCACTTTTTCCTGGGCCAGTACAAGCCTTTGTTCGGCTGCAAATAACTCGACAAGGTGAACGAGACTGTCTGTCGTAGAGACCCCCTTCAGACGTTTGCCGTCGATGACAAGTAGTTGGTCTTGTAATTGCTGAGGAATGTTCGCAAACCACTTTTTTAGCAATTGCTTAAAAACCCCTGGGGATAACCTTGCAAGAAGCCACCAGAGTGTATCATAGGAGGGCGCTGGGAAAGTCCGATTGACTGACTTGTTGATCCATTCAATATTGAGCTCGGCATAGACGGCAAGATCGGCCACAGTATCAGCTCCACTGAGATATCCGCTAAGAATGACCAACATCAAAAACCAAAACGGGTATTGGATCTTGGAAAGCTGCCTTGGGTCATCCGTATCTGGGAAAGCTCCTTGGACGGAGCCTGCAAATTGTTCTATATCAATGTCTTGTTTTAGTTCAGAAAATCGTGGGTCTCTGGTTTTTCGACTGGGCATATTCACTCTCCTATATCGGAGAGATGAAAACAAAAGACTTTGATTTATAGCCAAGAAAATTTTACGCGACTGTCAAAACTTTTTCATCAGAAGGCCCTGTGGCTTAGTGACCTTGGGAAGCGGCACACTTACTTTGGGCTCTGACAATAACTCTTCAACCTTTCAAGGCATGATCCAAGGAACTGGAGGGTTAACAAAAACCGGCACAGGGACGTTCACTTTATCTGGATCCAATACCTATTCTGGAATAACAACGGTTGCTCAAGGAACCTTGTCAGTCAATGGCTCGATCACGTCAAATGTCTCAGTGCTTGCAAACACCATTTTACAAGGGATTGGAACTATTACAGGAGATGTAACGAATAGTGGGACGATTGCTCCCGGTAACTCTATTGGGACCATCAATATCGTTGGTAATACGACGTTTAACGCTGGCTCTTCTTTGGAAATAGAGTTTAATCCCTCTAGCACGGACCTTCTTAACGTGACCGGTAGTGTCACCATCCTTCCAGGAGCCACCCTAGAACTTTTCCCCACTCCGAGCTCCTATGTGGACGGCTCTCAATTTACGATTGTCAATGGCGGCAGTATAGCAGGAACATTCAGTAACGTGACGAATAGCTTTCTCTTGCTCCACCCTATTGTTCTCTATTTTCCCACGCATATTGATTTACTTCTTAGCATAGGTTCCTTCACTGAATTTACCACAGGCAATGCCTTTCAAATTGCTCAGAGTTTAATTGGGGTTAATCCAGCGCCAGGAACCGATCTCTACTTTGTTTATCAACAGCTCTATTCACTGGATGCTGCGCAGCTCAATCAAGCCTTTAATGAAATGCAACCCTCACTTCTCACAGGACTTTCCCTTAACCAGCAAAATAATTTTACCCTTGTCACTTCAACATTAAGAAAAAGAACCAATACCCTTCACGAGATGACGTGCGCTTCTCAAGATCGGGAGCGTCCGTGGAGTGTTTGGGGAGATGTGAGTGGCGGTTTTTTCCATCAAGAGCACCAAGATGATCAGGTCGGCTTTCACAGTGATAATGTCGTAGGAGCTGCCGGAATCGATTGCGTTTTCCTCAAACACCTTTACGTTGGAATCTTAGGTGCCTATACCTACAGCGACATTGACTGGAGTGAGTCGCTAGCAGATGGACGCATCAATAGCTATTATGGAGGTGCTTACACCAGCTGGCTGGGCAACCTATTCTATATGAATCTATCTGTGATTGCCGCTTACAACCGGTATCATAACTCTAGAAAAATTTCGTTCGCAGCTATTGACCGGCACGCCAAGGCAAACCATCACGGAGATAGTATCACAGGCCACGTTGACCTAGGATTCATGGTGCCTAAAGGGGAAAATTTCCAATTTTATCCCTTTGGTCAATTGGACTACATGTATACCCACCAAGCTCGCTATCGAGAGCACGGCGCTCAAAGCTTAGATCTCGTCATGGATGAGTCGAGTGCAACGATGCTTCGAAGCGAGGTCGGTATCGGGGGCAGATATTGCATTCCAGCGGGGAAAAATTATATTGTCCCTAGCGTCAAATTAAGCTGGGTGAATGAGGCGCGCTTTAAAGGTAAACATCTCACTGCAAGGCTCATCGATGTGCCCAATCAATTCACAGTCTCGGGAATTTATCCCACTCGTAATTTAATCGCTCCGGGCGCTACACTCATGGGATCCTTTTTTAACAATGCGCTGAATATCTCCGTTGCCTATGAAGGAGAATATAGCAAAAAAACAGATTACAATAGCTGTAACCTCTCATTTGTTTGGAATTACTAATAAATTTTTTGATATACAGTTGATTGACCATTGAGAAGTTCTGTGGTATGATATTTCGAACCGCAGAGGCGCTAGGATGTCTATTTCAATAGTTATTTTACTCTACGCAGTTTGGTCAAGTGTTTTCTCGCTTGCTAAAGTTGCACTACAATACAGCCCTCCGATTTTTCTAACAGGAGTCCGCATGGCTCTTGCAGGAATTTTTTTACTGGCCTACCTTTTCTTTGCTAAACGGGGCGCTCTCAAGCTACAGTTTCGACAATGGATATCAATTTTTTTATTGAGTGTGTTTAGTATTTATCTGACAAATATTTTAGAATTTTGGGCACTTCAATATCTATCCGCAGCTAAAGCCTGTTTTATCTATAGCCTTTCTCCCTTCTTTGCCGCTTTTTTCTCCTACCTTCATTTTGGTGAAAAAATGAACATGCGCAAGTGGCTTGGGCTTGGGCTTGGGCTTGTGGGAATTTTACCTGTTCTTGTCCTGCAAACAGGTGTTGAAAACTTCTGGGCCGCATTTAGCTTTTTATCATGGCCTTCGCTTGCAATGATTGGGGCGGCTTTAGCCTCTGTCTATGGATGGGTTCTTCTCCGTTTGATGGTCAAAGACCAGCAGGTTTCTCCTTTGATGGCCAATGGAAGTAGCATGCTCATTGGCGGAGCGATTGCTTTCATTCACTCGATGATTGTTGAACCCTGGACACCCACCCCTATTGTTCATGGACAGGTCCTTTCGTTCTTAAGCTGGACCTGTTTGATGGCTTTTGTCTCCAATATTATTTGTTACAATTTATATGGCATGCTGCTGAAAAAATTCACAGCGACATTCTTATCTTTCATGGGGCTTTTAAGTCCTGTGTTTGCTTCTTTACACGGGTGGATTTTGTTGGGGGAAATCCCTTCTTGGCAAATCCTTCTTTCAACACTCATCGTCTCTATGGGACTCTGGATTGTCTACGCTGCAGAGCTTAAACAAGGGTATATCGTGTCTAAGACAGCTTCTAAGCCTAAAACCCAGTCTATAGCGTGAAGGTATGCATAAAGAGATCTATTTATCCCTTCCTAAATTTATTTGGTCCTTTTGCAGAGGGCACTTAGTCCCTCTGCTCGGTCTTTTGACCATCGGCGTTCTTTGGGCCGTTCACTTTTGTTTGAGTCCAGCCCTCATTAAAACCATCATTGATACTGTCGCAGCTTCATCTGAGCATGGGTTTGCCCCAGCCATTTTCCCCTTTATTGGATATATCATCTTAACCCTCGTTCTTCTTGGGATTAGTACGTGGTATGACCTCTTAGTGATGAAGACGGTTCCATCCATTCGAGCAGAGATCATTGAAACTCTTCAAAGCCGGCTGCTCTCCTACCCTTATCCTTTCTTCCAACGGCATCTTTCAGGAAGCATTGCCAATAAAATATCCGATCTTTCTAAAGGGATCACGACGATCATTACAAGCTTTATTGACAATTTCTTTTCCCGCTCCCTCCTCTTTTTTCTCGGAGTTGCAACCCTCTTTATGGTCCATCCTCTGTTTGCCGCCGCACTCATCGTTTGGGTGGTCGTTTTCTTTGGGTTGTCCTATTTGCTGTCAAAAGAATCCTTTGCCAAATCAGCCCGTTTTTCCGAAGCTCGTAGCACTGTCATGGGGGTCGTCGTTGATAGCTTGACCAATCTATTGAACATTAAAATTTTTGCAACTGCACGATTTGAAAAACAGCATCTGAATCGGTACCTTCTAGGAATGAAGAAGGAAGAAAAAAATCTTCACGGGTATCTTCTTCGATTAAAATTTGTGCAAGGCCTTTCCATCACCTTCCTCATGATTGGGATGATCGGACTCCTCTTCTACACTCATCAACAGGGATGGATTACGCTGGGAGACTTTGCTCTTGTGCTGACGCTCACAACAGGCATTGTCGACGAAACGTTTTACCTTGCCCTTCAGCTCGTCGAATGGATCGAAGAGATTGGCCTTGCAAGGCAAGCCCTTTCTGTTTTTTCAGAATGTCAAGAAGAGGAATCAGATAACCTCCCGCCTCTTCAAGTAACCCAGGGAGGAATTATTTTAGATCAAGTGACGTTTTTCTACACCCCATTCAAGCCCATCTTTCATAACCTCTCCCTTCAGATTTTACCAGGGCAAAAGGTGGGGATCGTCGGGCTCTCTGGGAGCGGCAAATCGACGCTTGCCCATCTTCTCCTTCGTCTCTACGAAGTGACCTCTGGAAAAATCTTGATTGACGGACAAAATATTGCCGAGATGTCCAAGGAGTCTGTTGCAGCCCAAATAGGCATGATCCCTCAAGAGCCGTACCTCTTTCACAGATCTATTTATGAGAATATTCAGTATGGAAAGATCCATGCACCCCGAGAAGAGGTGATTGCAGCAGCTCAAAAGGCGCGGTGCCACGACTTTATCATAGCTCTTCCTCAGGGGTACGACACCCTCGTCGGGGAGCGGGGAGTGAAGCTTTCCGGGGGACAAAGGCAGCGGCTCGCCATTGCAAGAGCCTTTTTAAAAGATAGCCCTATCCTCATTCTGGACGAAGCAACGTCGGCTCTCGACTCCATCACGGAAGGAGAGATTCAGCAAAGTCTGGCGCTTTTGATGGAAGGAAGGACAACACTTGTCATTGCACACCGTCTATCAACCCTTTCCTTAATGGATCAGATTCTCGTCATGGAACACGGGAAAATCATCGAGCAGGGACCCCACGATGATCTTCTACAGCTCCAAGGGAAGTATGCTAAGCTCTGGGGGCTGCAATCAGGGGCTTTGTCTTGACACTTAAGTTGATATATTATAGTATCTAAATTAAATAGAAAGATATAGTATAACATATCATGCTTGATTCCATCCAAGAAATTGCTGCCATGATCAAGTCTGCACGTGAAAAAAAGGGACTTAGCCAGAGAGCGCTCAGCGCTAAGGTAGGGATCCCGCAAAGTCACATTTCCAAGATTGAACAGGGAATGGTCGATCTACAAACATCAAGTCTTATACAGATTGCGCGTGCGCTCGATTTAGAGCTTGTACTAGTCTCCCGCACCCATCTATCGACTGTCCAAGCGATCCAAAACGCTTCTTATACCTCAAAAGCCATTCCAATGTATCGACTAAGTAACGAAGAGAAAGACGATGATAGCCAGACCTAATGTTGACCTTCTTAGAGTTCTTCTTTATAACAAACCCATTGGTATTCTGACTCGTCTGCCTGGAGATAAGAACTTATTTGCCTTTGAAGAAGGGTACATCAACAACCCTTCTCGTCCTATTCTCAGCCTATCTTTTAAGGATGCTTTAGGGGACCTCATTACAGATATAAAAATTACACGAACGCGCCTTCCGCCGTTTTTTGCCAACCTTCTGCCTGAAGGACCCCTGCGGGAATATCTTGCACAGCGAGCAAACATCAATCCCCAACATGAATTCTTCCTGCTTTGGGTTCTTGGGCAAGATTTGCCTGGAGCTCTTACAACTCAACCTGCCAATAGTCATGAATTGCCTGCTGAGTCTAATACTGTAAGATTGAAAAGTAAAAAAAACAAAGATTCTCCCTTACGATTTTCGTTGGCTGGAGTACAACTGAAATTTTCAGCCACTCAGAAAGCGGGCCATGGTTTGACCATTCCTGCCAATGGAGTGGGCGGGGAATGGATCGTAAAGCTTCCTCATGCTGAATTCCAAGGAGTCCCCGAGAATGAATATACGATAATGGAATTAGCAAGAATGGTAGGTATCGACGTTCCTGAGATCGCTTTATATCCAATCGAAGAAATACAAGGATTGCCTCGAGATCTTCAGTTTCGAGGAAACAATGTTTTTGCAATCAAGAGATTTGATCGGACCCCTACCGGAGATCGAATTCATGTCGAGGATTTCGCGCAGGTATTTGGAGTCTATCCTGAAAAAAAATACACAAATGCAAGCTATCATAATATAGCAGAAGTCGTATGGAAAGAGACTGGAGAGAAGGGTATTGTAGAATTTATTCGACGTTTTGCTTTTAATGCGTTGATTGGAAACGGAGACATGCACCTCAAAAATTGGTCTTTCATTTACAAGGAAAAGAATAAAGTTGCATTAGCGCCTGCCTATGATTTTGTTTCTACAATTCTTTATCTTCCAGGAGATAATCTCGCTTTAAATTTCCTGGACAGCAAGGATTTTGGATCTCTCACAGTCGCTCAATTTAAGCGTTTTGCTGGGAAAGCGAAACTTCCTGAAAAGTTGGTTTTGGATACAGTGCAAGAAACAGCTGAGGCTTTTGCATCAGCTTGGAAAACAATCAAAGATCTTCCTCTCAAGCAAGAAGCTCAGAAAGTTATATTGAAACACCTCAAAGGCGTTCCTTTCTGGAATTCTGTCTAGATTCAAAGCTCTTGGCAAAACTGCTCGAAAGCGGGGTCATGCCGGATAGGATCAAAGGTGGGCTCCAGAAGGATTTCGGTAAGGTTTTCGAGTCCATTTTGCTTTGCAGTTTGCAGCCAGCCGACAGCTCCCTCTGCTTGATGCAGGTGGGCGGCTGCATAGGCGTTTCGCAGGGCAACCTCCGCAAGGGGGTAGAGTTGGAAGACGGCGGCTCCAATTGCAGAAATAATCGAATCGTCTTGAAAGTCAAAAGCAAGCCGGTGCAAAAGAAGGAGAGTCGGCGGGTCTAAGCGCTCTTGAAGTGGTTTTAGAAGATCGTAGGCGGCTTGCGGCTCTCCTTTATCATCGAGAATCAGCGCTGTGTATTGCGTAGCGACATCGTAGAGCATCCCTTCGCCAGTGGCTTTTCTCACGGCCTGAAAAGCAGCTAGCGCCTGTTCTTTGTGCCCTTCTCGAAAAAGGATTTCCGCACTCATGAGCGCTGCTTTAAGCTCTTCTTTTCTGTCGCTTTGGCGGATATTGCGGCTTTTGCGAAAGTTGTCAAAGTTTTCAAAGGCAAAGAGGAAAAAGATCGCTCCAGCAAGAAAGTTCTGTGTCACAAAAAGCCCCATGCTAGCAGCCACTGCAAAGAGGCCGCTGATTAAAAACGTATACCGCACTCCTTTAAAGTCGAGCCATTTTTCAAGCCCAATGCGAAGCAGTTGTCCTCCATCGAGGGGAAGCACTGGCATCAGATTGATGAGGGTCCAGAAAATATTGACAAGGCTGATTTCAAGTAAAATGGTTTGAGCGAGTGGAGAAGCAAAGATAGAAAGAGGGCGAAGAAAGACTGCAGTAAATCCTAAAATGAGTCCAAAAGCAGGACCATCGAGTGTGATGAGAAATTGCTTCCAAAAGGGGAGTTTATCTCCATCGTGGTATGTCAGTCCTCCCATCGCGACCAGCTCAATCCGGGGATGGCGGCCAAAGAGTAAAGCGGTAAGTGCATGGCCAAACTCATGAAAGAGGACAGAGACAAAAATAATAGCCATCCATAGGAGTGTCTGCACCAGATTTCCTTGAGCCAAAAGGAGAGAGAGGAGGCTTGTAAAAATCCAATAGGCGGGGGAAATCGTAATGGGGATTTTTCCTGGAATTCTCATGATTGCAAGGCTTTTAACATGGTTTGACCCAAAAGGGCTGGTGATTCAGCGATATGAACTCCTGCTCTTTTCAGAGCCTCGATCTTATCTTGCGCCGCCCCTTTTCCGCCAGAGACAATTGCTCCTGCATGCCCCATTCGGCGTCCGGGAGGGGCTGTAACTCCTGCAATAAAAGCCGCAACCGGCTTCTGGCAATGTTTTTGAATCCACTCTGCCGCCTCTTCCTCCGCGCTTCCTCCAATTTCTCCAATCAATAAAATCCCTTCGGTTTGAGGATCTTTGACAAACAGCTTTAAGATATCGATAAAGTTAGTTCCATTGAGAGGATCTCCTCCAATTCCAACACACGTCGATTGACCCAGCGAAAGCTCAGAGGTTTGCCAAACAGCTTCATAGGTGAGCGTCCCCGAGCGAGAGACGATTCCGACTTTTCCTCTTTGGTGAATATATCCCGGCATGATCCCAATTTTACACTCTCCTGGCGTGATGATACCAGGGCAGTTCGGTCCAATGAGCCGGCTCCGTTTAGACTGCCGCATCACACGGCTGACCTCAATCATATCGCGAACAGGGATCCCTTCTGTAATGCAAATGATGAGAGGAATGCCTGCGTCCTCAGCCTCTAAGATCGCGTTTGCGGCAAAAGGAGCTGGCACAAAGATCATCGTCGCATCGGGCCTTACCGCTTTGCACGCTTCATCGACGGTATCAAAGACGGGAAGGTTAAGGATTTGCTGCCCCCCTTTGCCAGGGGTGACTCCACCGACAAAATGGGATCCGTAGAGGATGCATTGCTCCGTATGGAAACGGCCTGCTTTCCCAGAAATCCCTTGTGTGATGACACGCGTCTTTTTATTAACGAGAATGCCCATGGATTGCTTTTACCACGTTTGTCGCTGCCTCTGCTAAGGTGTCGACGGTTGTAATTTTAAGTCCTGACTTGTGAAGCATCGCCTTCCCTTCTTCGACATGCGTCCCTTCCATGCGAACCACCAGGGGGATTTGCAGCGGTTTGTGCCTGAGCGCGGTTAAAATCCCCTCTGCAATGGTCGAGCAGTTCATGATACCGCCGAAAATATTGACGAGAATTGCTTTCACATGGGGGTCGGAGACCAAGATCTCAAAGCCCGCGGCAATCTTTTCGGCCGTTGCGCTTCCGCCGACGTCGAGAAAGTTCGCCGGTTTTCCTCCAGCAAATTGAATGATGTCCATCGTGGCCATCGCAAGCCCGGCCCCATTGACCATGCACCCAATGCTTCCGCTGAGCGCAATGTAGGCCAGATTATGTTCTTTAGCTGCCACCTCGTTTTTTGACTGCTGCGCAGGGTCGTACATGGCCGCAATCTCCGGTTGGCGGAAAAGAGCATTGTCATCGACACTCAGCTTGGCATCGAGAGCCCAAAGATGCCCCTTCTCATCCTGCACAAGGGGATTGATCTCTAGTAGAGATCCATCTTTTTGAATGAAAACCTTAGCGACAGCCTGAGCAATTTTAATCCCCTCCTCTTGCGCGCTCCCTTTCCAACCCATGAATTTAGCAAGCCTTAAGAGGTGGTACGGCTTTATCGTCCCATCAAGGGCAATGGAAAGGGTTAAAATCTTTTCTGGATGTTTGAGCGCGAGCTCTTCGATCTCCATTCCTCCTTCAGGGGAGGCGATCAAGATAGGTTCTGCGCGCGTCCGGTCGATAATAGCCCCCAAGTAATACTCTTTAGCAATCTTGAGAGGAGAGGCGATGAGCACATGATGAGAGATAGCCCCTTCAGGACCTGTTTGATTATTCACCATTTTCATCCCGATTAGCTGCTCGGAGATTTGCACAAGTTCTTCGGGAGACTTCCCAAACTTGACCCCTCCTGCTTTCCCCCTTCCTCCTGCGTGCACTTGGATTTTGACAACCCCCTCTTTCAGGTGAAGATCGCGAATCACTTTTTCAGCTTCCGCCCGGCTTGCCGCGATTCCAAAAGGGGGGATGGGGACCCCTTCGCTCATTAAAATTAATTTAGCTTGGTATTCATGGAGGTTCATCCTATTTCTTAAATACCATTTCTCGTCAAAAGAGAAAAGAATTATTGAAGCAAAAGAATCGCTCGTCATAAAATCAATTCCCATATGGCTGCTACTGTTATAAAAGATGCATGTTTACACGAAGGAACAAACTGGGATATTACCATTCCTTCTCAAGCGCTTGCTCCGAGGGGATCTGTTTATTGTGAATCAAAGAATGCAGGAGATGTTTCAGAACTCTTTTCATTGAGCCAAAAAGTGGCTCAGTTTTGGGAACATCAATGGGCGAGAAAAGGGTGGGGTGCTAATTATTTCTTTTATACCTCTTCCCAAGAAAAAGGGTGGGAGATAGTTCCCTACCCGCCCTCGTATCCGTCTGGGTATGCGGAAAAAATAAAAGCTTGGATTTTACAATTTCAAGTGACGGCGGCCGTTGTTTTTGGCAAGTTTTCGCGCACGTCGGAGGTGGATCCGTCATTTAAGAAAAAGTTTCAATCGTTTCAGGTTCAATCACCTTCCACAAAGGTCCAACAGATTGCAACCGATGCTTTTTGTGACGAGCGGGTGATCAATTCTCAAGGAATTTGGGAAGGAACCCATATTCAGGTTCTTTATAACTACAAACCCCTTGGAAAAGAAGGGCTTCATTTCTTACTGGTCACAAAAGAGCATAAGGAACGATTCACAGAACTCTCCTTAGAAGAGTTTCAAGAAAAGGAGCGACTTGCAGCAGCCTTAATCAAGTATTACTCTGGTTATACCTGGTACCGGTACCATAAAACAGGCCGCTTAGCAGGGCAATCAGAGCCCCATTTTCATGAGCATGTTGTTTTCGTCCAGCCGCAAGATGAATTTTGGAGTAAACTCTCTCTTTTTGTGCGCATGATATTTCCCAGCTGGCCTCTCCATCCCACAGAACTGGCAAAAAGAGTGAAGCATCTTAAAGAAATCCTTAACTTTCCCAGGAGGAAGTAGTGCATTTATACCAAGTAGGTCAATTTATTTACAGCCGTGGATCTCAATGGGTCTCCTATATTGTTTCCAAGCTTCCATCGAGATATCAAATCCTAGGAGCCTTTGCTGTATCTGCGATTGTAAAAGTTGCAATCGATCGACTCCGTAGCAGGGACAGCACGAATGGTGTTGGCTTAAAGAGTGAGCCAAAGATACCAGCGATGACTCAAGAGATGAGGACTGTGGTTCAGCGAGTTAATAATTTTTCCTCCATGATGTACCAACAATATGCGAGTGTAAAAAAAGATAAAAATTTTCTCTTTTTGAGTCCTAACCTGTTAGCAATCCTCTCTTTAATCTATGCTGTGGCACCGGCACCCTTGAAACAGACATTTGCAAAAGAATTTCACATTGATGATCAATTTACGGAAGAGATGTTGCATCAGGGGCTCCAAAGGTACAACAATTCCCTAGAAGATAGAGCTGAAAAAACTAAAGAGCAAAATCAGGGTCTTCTTAGCACATTTGTTCAAACGGTGCAAAAAGTGAGAAAAAAGTCGACAGAGTTGATTTACCAGGTTGCTCATGCGGTAGCCCTTCGAACAGACACTATTGCAAATGAAGAAGCTTTCCGTAAGGTAGCGTTTTATCAACCTGAAGCCATTGTTTTTACCTCTGCGGAAGAGGCCGAGCAAAAAGCGAATGCATGGATAGAACAGAAGACAGAGGGGAAAATTAAGGATTTAGTGAAAAATTTAAATCCTGAAACAGTCTGCATCTTCATAACGACCTCCATTTTTGGCGGTCAGTGGGTCTACCCTTTCAATGCAAGAGAAACCCAAAGGAAGAACTTCTACAATTTCGATGGGAGTATCTCTTCTGTGGAGACGATGAGTAGGGGAACGGATGAGATACGTCATGATGTTTTTAGCAGTGGGTCATTAAGCTCCAGATTCGATATTCTAGAGTTGCCCTTTCATGGCCAGGTTTCAATGGTGATCGCAAGGCCCATTCGACCGCGTGATTATGTAGGGTTTGTAGGGCTTTTTAGTTACGAGAATTATATAAATAGCCTAATGGAGGAAGGGAATTTTCAGGAGCTGATGGACTTTATAGCTTCTCCTAACTTCAAAAAACGGAAAGCATTAATCATTGAGGTTCCCAAATTTACCTCTGAAGATGAAACGGATTTGTTAAAGGATTTTGAAAACTGGGAGTTAATGAAGAGTGTTAAAGGTGCAAATTTTAACGGCTCTTTAGTCACCGTGAAAAATAATCCTCGTCCGATTCGGGTAGATAAAATCGTCTCTCGGACCCTCTTTAAAATGGACGAAAATGGAGTTGAAATCGCTGCAGCAGCGTATAGCCCCACAGGCCTCCAATCATGCGATCCCGAATGTAAAATCAACTCTCCTTTTCTCTACTTTTTCTACGATCAGAAAACCCAAACGGTTTTTGGCTGCGGACGGGTATTAAAACTCGAAGGATCTGAAGGCCAGCCATTCAAAAGGTATTGACGGAGCAGTGGTTTCATTCCCAACGTGGTTGATCTCATTTGCAGAAAAAATTCCTGTTTTTGACAGCAGTCAAACGGAAGAGGTTGTCCGTTGTTTTAATCAGCAAAGCAAAACCGACGATTATTGGCCTGAAGAGAGGCTTAAACGATGGGAGCTTAGAAAGGCTCAGCCGAAAGGGTACGAAAACGAAGATCCTCATGACAGCTGGTTTCCGATTTCTTTTGATGAGAATGGAGAAATTTCTTCCGGCGAAATCTCCCAACAATATAGATATGCCCACAACTATCCTGTTTTAAAAGAGGCGGCTGAAGTAGCTGCTCAGACTCTTGCAAAAAAGATGCACTGGGAAAACCAAACCCATCTCATGGGTATCTCTTTTGTTCAGCATCAAATGATGCCAGGGCAAGAATACAAAATGGATTTTCACCAAGACGATAGTCGATACACATTTGTCATTCTTTTAAACGATGAGAAGGGCTGGCGCGGAGGGGACTTGCGGTTTCGCTCCCTTTCTTATCAATGGATTCAGCAGACGGTCCATTACCAACAAGGGTACGGGATTCTCTTTGCAAATGAAGGAAAGCAGCATGCATTTACGACGATGACCTCCCTCTCTTCGCAGATGGTCGATAGAACAATCCTGACAATTCATGAGAAGCCCCCTCCAATTTCTGAATCTTCACAGCAAAAGACTGCTGGAAGAATAAGAGCTTTGTGGGCAGCCTTTTTAAGGCAAATTCGAGCGTATTTAGTGCAACGCTTGAATATATTGAGCAATTCCTTCTAAGAACATTTGGATCGATATCATCGTCAAAATGAGCCCCATTAATTTCTCGCAAGCGAGGATGCCCCGTTTGCCTAGAATTTTATTGAGGAGAGCTGAAGTGAGAAGAATCACAGTTGAGATAGCCCAAGCAATGACAATGGCGGCAAGTGTTAAAAAGGTCTGCGGTTCTTGCCTTGCATAGAGCATAATTGCAGCAAGGACAGCGGGGCCGGCAACGAGGGGAATCGCAAGGGGGACGATAAAGGGTTCTTTTGCTACCGGGACCTCAACATCGGTTTTAGAAGGAAAGATCATTTTTAAAGCGATAAGAAATAAAACAATGCCTCCTGAGATGAGAACGGCATATTGGGTCACGTGAAGAGCAGTGAGAAGTATATCCCCCACAAAATGAAACCCCACCATGATGCAAAGAGCGATGAGAAGCTCTCTCAAGATAATCTGAAATTGTCTTTTAGAGGGAACTTCTTTTAAAGCAGAGATGAAAAGGGGGATGTTCCCAATCGGGTCCATCAGTAAGAAGAGAGAGAATGCCATCGAAATCAGTGACATAATCCTTATCTATATCACAAGAGTGGAATAGGAACCTATCCCGAAAATCGACTGAAACTTTTTATCGGGATAGATTCAGATTCTAGGCGGATGGAGGAGGCAATCGATTCGATCTGCTGTTTTAAAAGGGGAGAAAGAGGAGTTAAAAAGAGAAGACAGTCATGGTTTTTCCGAAAGGCCGCCTCTGTCCAATTTGTCGATCCTAAAATCAACTGTTTTTCATCGATATAGGCCCATTTATGGTGCAGTAAGGGGAGTCCTGAGCTTAAGAGGATTTCAACCCCTGCTTCTAAAAGTTTTTTAACGCTTTTTTGACTTGCGCCTCGGGCAGTGTACCGATCGAGCGCAAGCGTCACAGAGACCCCTCGTCTGTGTGCTCTGATCAGCGCATCTAAAAGATCGGTTTGCGTTAGGGTAAACATCGCAATGAAAATCGAAGAGTTAGCAGAGTCAACCTGATTTTCAAGTTCTGAGAGAGCATTTAAGTCGGGAAGAAGCCATAGAAGCGCTTGAATCGGGGGAGTCCCAATTTGAAAAGAGTAGTTGCCGTGAGATCCTGACTGTAAAAACTGCGCAACACCGCTGTGATAGAGTCCAATCGAGAGGTTATCGTGCAACTGCAAGGAAGAGGAGGTCATGTTGGCAGAGCCTAAAAAAACTGTTGCACCATCGATCACGACAATTTTTCGATGCATAAGCCCTTTGCTTTTTAGAGCCCTTGCATGAAGAGAGTCTGGAAGGGAAGGAGTCCCGCTCCGCTTGTCAAAGTGAAGGGTGACATGAACGCCTTCATCGGCTTTCTTTTGGAGGTGGCGGAGAAGCAGGGGGTCTGTCGCAGCATACATCCAAAGGGTCATTGCCTGAGTGGCTGCAGCAAAGCTTTTTTTGAGAACTAAACGAAAGTCGTCCCGCTTTTGATTGGAATATAAAATAATCGGCTTTTCAGGAGAAGGAAGATTGGGAGAAAGGGCTGCCTTAATCAGACAGCCGTAGAAGAGTGCACAGACAATAACTAAAAGAAGAAGTTTAAACCTTCTCACCACGAGCGCGCATTTGACGGACAACAGCCGGAAAACCCAGCCGATTGATGTGGCGTATGCCATGAGCAGAGACGTTCAACGTGATAAATCGCTTTTCTTCCGGATGCCAAAACCTTTTTTTGGTCAGATTCGGATTAAAGCGGCGTCGTTTAATTCCCGTCACTTTAAGGCCGACTCCTTTTTTCTTTTTTGCAATCCCTCGAATCGCATAACTTTTACCACGCACAGGAATTTTTCCTGTTACTTGACACTGTCTGGGCATATATCCTCGCTAAAAAAGAAAAAGATAGCACAGACGTGCTTAACACTCAAGAGGCAACTTGCCATATAAAAAATAGTTGATCTGGAAACGGAGACTTGTTAAGTATATTTTTTAAGACGAAAAATTTTACTGAGATAGGTTCTTCAAATTCAAGTGAACTTTAATGCTTGGATCGATTACTTTATAGGTCTACCTAACCCAAGAGATGAGTATGCCGATTTACGATATCTTTGAACGAAAAGAAGCAGAGCCCTTTCCTTCCCAAGCCCCTGAACCTCTTCCAGACGAAAGCAAAAAGGACCGTTTTTTTTCTTCAATGACAGCTCGTGTTTTATTTTTTCTGCTTCTCATTGGCGATCTCTCATGGGCTCTATGGACTCTCTTTAAAATCGTCCTGTTTTTCCCTTTAAGCCTGATCACCTTTCAGCGATCTTTTAAAGTAACGCAGCACCTTCGCCGCGCATGGCTTTCTTTGAAGAGAGCCGGAGTATGCGGGATCTCTCTTCTGATCGCTCTTTTCAGCCCAGCACTCGGAATTATGGTCGCTTGCACCTATTTCCTGATGTATGACAAAGCGGGCATCCAAGAGGTGGTTCCTCGGTCTTTGCAAGATCAATTTCAAGATTTCTTGAAAGAATCAAAATCTTAAATATATACTGCGCCTCCGATACTGAAAGGAGGTCGAATATATGACAACGATTTGGAGTTCTTGCCGCGCATGGGCAGACTCGTCACAACGCCATTTAAATACGTGGATTCCTTCCCTTCCTCAGGATACCCTTTGGGGAGGCGTCAAAAGCATGACCGGTTCATTTGTCATTGGTACTGCGTGGTCGCAAGGAAATATCATCGCAGGGGCAGAGTCGGCGATGCTTGCGGGGGTCGCAGTAATGGTTCATGCGGTTGTTGTCGTACTTTTAAATGCTGTTAAGCAGGAGATGCCGGAAGAAGAGCTTAAGCAGAAAAAAGAAGAGCTTAAGCGTGTTCCTCATCTGGCTGCTCTAACAGGATTTATCAGTGCTTACCTGATAGGGCACCAATTAGGATTCTCGATGCACGTGGTCAGCGTCGTTGCGACAGTGGTGCCTTATATTCTCAGCCGTTCTTCTGAGAGCTTAAAAGTTGGGACTCCTTTTTTTGGGGTCGTTGTGCTTTGCTGCCGGCGTGTTTAGAGAAAGTGATCTTGTCTGCTTGGACCTCCAGGGAGATGGTCTGGTGCGGCATGAGATCTCCTTTTAGGAGGGCAGTTGAGAGCATGTTGACGACTTCATTTTGAATAAGTCGTTTGAGTGGGCGCGCTCCAAAGAGGGGATTGTACCCTTTTTCAGCTAGATAAGCAGAAACAGCTGGACCCCACTCCAGCTGAATGTCCCGCTCCTGCAGGCGGCTTCGAACGTGGCCCAGCTGCAAGGAGACAATGGCTTCCATATCTTTTTCCTGAAGAGGAAGAAAGGGTAAAATATCGTCTAAACGGTTAAGAAACTCAGGTCTAAAGTGGGCCTTCAAGATCGGATCGACAATTTTCAAGATCTCTTCTTTGGAAACGGTTTTTTCCTGAAGAAAATTTAAGAGTTCTTGAGATCCGAGGTTGGACGTCATGATAAAAAGGGTGTTTTTACAGTTGACAGTCCGTCCTTTGCTATCGGTGATACGTCCATCGTCAAAAATCTGAAGCAAGATATTAAAGACATCAGGATGTGCCTTTTCAACTTCATCGAGGAGCACAACGGCATAAGGGTGTCTTCGAAGGGCCTCCGTTAGTTGTCCTCCTTCTTCATGGCCGATATAACCGGGGGGAGAGCCGATAAGCTTAGAAACGGTGTGCCTTTCCATGTATTCCGACATGTCAAGCCGGATCATTGCTTTTTCTTGGTCGAAAAGGAGGCGGGCAAGTGCCTTTGCAAGCTCTGTTTTACCCACCCCTGTCGGTCCTACGAATAAAAAGACGCCGATCGGCCGCTCGGGATCGCTGAGCCCTGCTCGAGAGCGTCTGATCGCTTCGCTCACAGCGTGGATGGCAAACGGCTGGCCTATGACCGATGCTGAAAGAGCTTTTTCAAGGTTTAGCAGCTTGGTGGCTTCTCCTTCCACCATTTTCTGGACAGGAATGCCTGTCCATTTCGACACAATTTGTGCAATGAGCTGCTCGTCGACTTCTTCTTTTAGGAGCCGATTTTGTTGATCGCCTAGCTTTTTTTGAACCTCTGCGATTTCTCTCTGAACAGCCGGAATTTGGCTGTACCGGATTTCAGCCACTTTATTGTAATCTCCAAGCCGTTCTGTCTCTTCTTCTTGGAATTTCAGCTGCTCAAGTTTGTTTTTTTTCTCCTTGAGAGATTCAATCAGTTGCTTCTCTTCATTCCAGCGGCTTCGTAAAACAACCAGTTCTTCTTTCAGATGGCCAATTTCTGCCGCGAGTTTTTCCAGCTCAGTTTTAGCAAGGGGAGAATCTTCCCGCTTAAGAGCCTCTTGTTTGACGATAAGGGAGGCGAGCTGCCGCTCTTTCTGATCGATAGGAAGGGGTAGGCTGCCGAGCTGCATGCGGATCAAGCTAGCAGCCTCGTCGATGAGGTCAATTGCTTTATCAGGTAATTGCCTGTCGGAGATATATCGGTTCGATAGAAAAACAGCTGCGTGAAGAGCCTCTTCCGTGATCCGGACTCCATGGAAGATTTCATACCGCTCTCGAAGACCTCGAAGAATGGCAATCGCATTTTCAAGGGAAGGCTCTTCAATGAGAATCGGCTGAAAACGGCGCTCTAAGGCAGCATCTTTTTCGATATGTTTTTTGTACTCGGCAAGAGTCGTAGCCCCTATGCAATGGAGGGTCCCTCTGGCAAGCGCAGGTTTTAGCAGGTTGGCGGCATCCAAAGCCCCTTCTGTAGCGCCAGCTCCAACGAGTGTATGGACCTCGTCGATAAATAGAATGATCTTCCCCTCGCTTTTTTCTACCTCTTTCAAAATCCCTTTCAGCCTCTCTTCAAACTCTCCTCGGTATTTTGTTCCTGCAATAAGGCTTCCCATGTCGAGAGCAAAGAGCTGCCTTCCCTTCAATGGGTCGGGAACATCGCCCTGGATAATGCGCTGGGCAAGCCCTTCGGCAATGGCTGTTTTTCCAACACCTGGCTCTCCAATCAGAAGAGGGTTGTTTTTAGTGCGGCGGGAGAGCACCTGTATCGCCCGTCTAATCTCTTCATCCCGTCCAATGACAGGATCGAGCTTTCCTTCACGGGCGAGCGTTGTGAGATTTTTGCAATATTTATCAAGGGTTTGCAGTCCCTGTTCAGCTGTCGGCGAGTCCATTTGCGCACCTCCTCGAATTTCTTTGATTTTAAGTTCCGCATCTTCAAGGGAAAGAGGGGCATTTTTTGCTCCGCTCGCGAAAAGATCCCGCCGATGTTTCCAAAAAGCAAGGAGCAAATGATCACTTGAGATAAAGGTATCATTCCATTTTTTTGCAACTCCCTGCGCTTCCTGAAGAATGGACTGAAGAGAAGAGGAGATGGCAGGCTGCTTAGAAGATCCTTCATACGTTGGAAGCTTTTGGATTAAAGCCTTGAGTTTTGCCAGAAATTTTTCACGATCCAGCTGAAGGGAAGGGGCAACCGTCGAACAATAACTTCCCGGATCGGAAAATAGAGCCTGCAAGAGATGAAGGTCGCTGACCTCTGTCTGATGGCACGCTGCGGCTTCTTCAACTGCCGCTTGCAATGCGCTTTCAACCGCTTCTGTCAATTGAGGAGTCATCGGTTTGGTCCTTGCTGTAGATAGATTAGCACTGAGATAGAGAAATTAACAAGTGTTCACTCGTTTTTAAGATGGGGCATCGGCACCGCCACCAAACGGTCCCATACCGTCTCTTCCAAGACAATATCGACCATTTTGAGCTTATCCCTTGACCAGGTAAAACAATTGTTGGCTTTAAGGACCTCTTTTTTTATATCAGAATTATTCTTTTTAAGTTCTTCCAACGCGTTTTTATTGTATTTTATTGAGATGTAATTAAATCCGTATTTTTAGATCCGCAAAAATAATTAACAAAAGTAGAAATTGGGTTCCAGATACTCATATGTTTGTCTTTTTCTCTTAATTTTTAAATAATTTATTTGATAATTCGGTATTATTATGCCAATGCCATGTAGGACCATATAACAAGCCGTCTTTGATTCCTTTTGATATAAACAAAACATAGCTAACAATCCCGGCAATAATTAATATATTTGCTATTAATTTTACCATAGGTTGATCTTGCTTAATAATATCTAACAAACGAATAATATGGATTGCTATTCCTGCTATAATAATTTTATTTGTGCATGAAGGGAACGCTAATTCCTTGCTCAACCGAGTTACTTGAAGGACAATTTCCTTTCCAATAGCAGCTTCTTCTAAGCTGTGGTTGGGATTTCCTTTTTGGTTATCTTTTTTTTCTAATTGATAGATGCGTCGGTAGAGGTCTACGAGTGGACAATAACCTTTGCATCCTTCTGCATAAATATATCTGTTACCCCAAAAAGAAATCCCCACGACCGCTTTTTTTAGGGTGTTATTTAAGACCTGATATGTCTCGATACTCTGATAGGGTGTATTGATCACAGCCATGAGGTCTTGTGTCATAGAAATCTCCGTTTATATTGAGAAATATTCTACAAAACTCTCAGCTTTAGTCCTAGGAGTAAATTTTTTTCCTACGCAAAGATCCGTTTACCCATTGACTTCAGCAGGATCAACAAGGGCGCGGAAATCATGACCGATCACCTGGTTAAAAAAATAGATTAACAACCTAAAAAAATGTCATTCGTGTAGAATGTAGCCATGGCGTCATGCATAGAAACAATCAGCCCTCGTGTCGACATCGCCTTTAAAAAGATCTTTGGTGTTGAAGAAAATAAAGACCTCTTAATCTCGCTCATTAACTCGATTGTAGGACCTGAAGATCAAGTCACTGATGTGACCCTTTTAAATCCTTACAACCCTAAAAATTTTAGAGAAGATAAGCTCTCGATCTTGGACATCAAGGCCGAAGGCAAAGATGGGAAGCGCTTCAATATCGAAATTCAAATCAGCGATGAAGCCGATTATGATAAAAGAGCCCTCTACTACTGGGCAAAGTTGTATACGGAGCAGCTCAAGGTCACAGAAGATTACGCTCTATTATCCAAAGCTATCGGAATCCATATCCTTAACTTTACCTCGATTCCTAGAGAAGAAAAATACCACAACGTCTTCCATATTCGAGAACAAGCGAGCCATCTTCCCTATTTTGAAGATTTAGAACTGCATACCATCGAGCTAAAGAAGTTCTGTAGCAACCGTCAAGAAGAGCTCTCCGATCTGATCGTTAAAGTGAAAACATCTCTCGATATGTGGGTCGCTTTTTTAACGCGGCATGATCTGCTCAAAAAAGATCACCTGCCAGCTCCTTTAAACAATCCGTCTTTGCAAAAAGCCCTCCATGTGCTCGATGTGATGAACTTTGGACCCGAAGAGCGAGAAGCGTATGAAGACCATCTTAAATGGCTGAGAATTGAAACGAATACCCTAAGGAAATCAAGAGAAGAAGGGATCCAAGAAGGAAAAGAACTTGGAATCCAGGAGGGCAAACAGCTTGGAATTCAGGAGGGAAAAGAACTCGGAATCCAAGAGGGCAAACAGCTTGGAATTCAAGAGGGAAAAGAACTCGGAATCCAAGAGGGTAAGCAGTTTGGAATTCAAGAAGGAAAAGAACTTGGAATCCAAGAAGGGGAGAAAAAAAAGAGTTTAGAAGTCGCCCAAAAGATGCTTCTGCAAGGGTTTTCTATGAAGCAAGTCGTTCAGATCACTGGACTTTCCGAGTCGGATGTTAAGTAGCTCAAGAGGAAATCTTCATGTTGCAAGCTTTAACGCAGCCTCCATTTTTGTCCAAATCCAGATAAAAAATTAGCTTTATTAAAAATCTTGTTGTATGGATACTGACTCAAAAAATCCATACGTAGGAGTCATCTTCTATGGCGTTGAAAGGGCAAGCGAGTCCAGCGCGTCGATTCTATGAAATAACGAAGGTCTTGATCAGCTCGGCGGCGCTGCTCTCCTCGGTGTGGATACCGCCGCTTCAGGCAGCCAGCTGTCCGATTACTCAAGGGGGGTACTTAGGAAATCAAGGGACAAATAGCGGAAACTGTGAGACGCTGAGCCTTCCGCCTCTTGATGCTTTCGGCTCTCTTTCTGTCAATCAGAATGCTCCCTTGAATCTTGTGAACCGATTGAACCCAAATCAACTGCCGACCACAAATAATTTTCAGAATTTTCAGAACCCGTGCGCCATCAATCAAAATACATGGGTTAATTCAGGTCCAGGGCTTGTCGGTCCTATCAATCCTGTGCGGACGGGCCCTTTCCAGGCTTATTTATGCCGCACGGGCCCTGCGTTCATTATCCCCGCCTACAATTTTAATACGGATAGCTTAATCAGCAATCCCCCTCCCGTTTATGGAAAGGGGCTTTACCTTCCCAATTTGGCGACGGCGCCCTCGATTAATTTCTTCTTAAGTGCAACAGAGACGAATCAAGGAGCTCCAAATGATTATTTTAACATCTCGACAAATGTGGTCAATTCAGCAACGTGCGTGGTGACTTATACTCCTGTTAATGGGACTGCGGGATTCATCCAAGATTATCACGTCATGGGGAATCTGTTTCATGATATTTACTATGAAAACCTGACTCCTGCGATTGCCTGCGAGCAAAGCCTAGCCGATGCATCGGGAATGGTTCCGATTAGCGTAGATGGCGGAGCGATCCAATACCTTCCTTACGGAAGTATTGTAACAGGAAGGAGCTTTCAGATCTTTTTTCCTAGAGGGCTAGCGGGGCCGCCGCCGTATCCGCCGGCGACCCTGATCATTTTTGCAGAAAATAGCGCAGCAACTCCAATTCAATTCACGCTGCTTGGAGTCCCCGGCAATAAGTTTATCTTAACGGCGACCGTCCCCTTTACAGGGTTTATTCGCCTGGCGACGGTGTCGAGTCAAGATCAGCTACCGCTGGCGGGTTCGACATGGAATCAAGCGACGTTTTACAATCCTGAAAATACAGGAGATGCCAGTGACTCATCGAACCCGCCTAATAACTGTGCGATTGAAGATCCGGCTTGTCCTTATGTGCCCCTTTCATGCATGTGGTGGAGGACGGTGCTGGTGCAAGCGATTGCTCCAACGCCGATGAGCTACTATCTTCTCACTCCGAATCAGCCAGGAGGGTGGGCGACGCTCTTTCACGAGTATACTGTGAAGCTGCTGGGTTCCCCGTGGACCCCTCCCACAGGGGGATGTTTTAGCGTTCCCAATCCTCCAGGAGGAGATCCTTTCCATCCAGACCCGTCAGGTATTACGGTCATGATGCCGATCATCGCGCTCCAAGATTACAATTTGGCGAACACCTACTACAACAATTACTACGCCTATTTCAACCCCGCTCCTGGAGTGGGTAATCAGACATATGGAAATGGAATTGTCACCTCCAACTATTTTCTTCTTCAATTTAACATGATGCTAGCGCAGTTTTTGAGTTCCGATATCTCTACTTTTCAAGCGGCTCAAAGGCGGCTTCCGCCCTATACTATCACGGCGCCTGTGGACACGTATGGAGTCTATGCCGCACACCGCCGGTACATCCCCATCCAGGCTGATATCTCGTATACCAACCAGTCAATCACGTGGAGTTATACGCTCTCGCCGATTGTGAACCCAGGAGACGGCTCGAATAAAACGCTCGTTTGCTTCCCTTTTTGGAAATATTTGCAAGGGCTTACAGCAGGTGTGGTGAACACAACTCCAGGAGGAGGGCAGCCCTTACAGAACTTTATCTATAATGACGTTATTAAAGGGACGTTTTACGCAGCGGAAGCGTTGAATGGGACTGTGACCTTCTTAGAAGGAGGGCTCCCATCGTGGTATGGAACCGACTTGTTTATTCCGAGTACATTCACATTTACAGGGCTTCAAATCACGACTCTTAACAACATTCTGAATAACATTTTTCCCAACCTTATTGACCCGCTCCCTCTTTTTCCTGAGGTCTATTTGAATAACGCCTATACAGGGTTAAGAACAGCCTTTATGCTGGCTAACACGGGTCTTGCGATTGCTTATTTTTTAAATGCCACCGGCCAATCGGGGCTCATTCCGACAGAGTCGAAACCGTTTATTGATAATGCAATCAGTGTCTTATCGGCCTATTTGATCAATCGAACGCCGGGGATTAACTTTTTTGTTGCCGATCGGACCTCGGGAGGAATCTGCGTTAATGGAGGGGGAGGCATTGGAGACTATCCAGAAGGGCCCAATCTTCAAGAGATTAATGACTCAGGCTCTGACTTCGGAAACTACATCTATAACGACCACCATTTCTTTGCAGGTTATTTTCTCTTAGCTTCTGCCATGGTTACAGATTGGCAGTTAACCTATGGAGGAGGCGCCCCTCTTTGGGTTGAACTGCCTGTGCTTGGCGCAGATAATCAAGAGTATCAGGTGCGAGATTTTATAGACTTTCTTTGGAGGGATGTGCATAACCCTTTTACAAATGATCCAGACCTGCCGTATGACCGTTACGGCCTTCCTTGGGAAGGGCATAGTGTTGCCAATGGGATGCAGTACGACCCGAATGCCAGCGGAAGAAACCAGGAGAGTATTGCAGAGGATTTTAACTGTTGGTATGGAATGAATGTCTATGCAAGGGCGATGTTGCAAACAACGCTGACCGCTGCTCAGACAGCTAAATATCAGGCGATCCAAGATTTTAGTGAGATGAATATGAAGATGAACGGAAGCAGCGCCATCATGTGGTTTAAGAATTCGCAATATTGGCGAGTCGTCACTGATTTCACAACGCTCACGCCGTCAATTTGCGTGGGGCAATTTTCCCAGGTGACTGTGACCAATGGACAGGTGAACGATAACGCCATGCAGAACCAAGTGTTTCAATGAAAATTTTACTGGTAATATTCACCCTCTTCTATGTGCGCTGCTTTGCTATAGAGCTCTATCCTGTTTCCACCTTTGTCTTTAAATATGTGAAAAACCATCCAGAGCATATCTCTCTCGAAGAGTTAAGCCTTATCTCTGTCTCTCTTGTTCAAACACCAGAAGGGTATTTTTCCTCGCACGAAGAAGAGACCCTTTCAACGCCTTATCGAGAGGTGCGCCCCTCTATTCAAGAAATGAACCAATCGGGAGTGCACTATTTTTCTAAACAAGCTTTAGCTGACATTTTAGAGGCAGCTCATGAGTTTTTTGAGGAGAAGGGGATCCATTGGACCTATTTGGCCATCAGCGACAATCAAATGACGCCAAAAGGACGCGATCTCCGTCCGCAAGGTCAGCAAGAGCTTGTCGTTGAAGTCGCTGTGCCAGTCATCAAATCAGTCGCTGTGAAAGCCTCAGAGAGCAGTGATCTCAAGCAGCCCGCCTATGTTCAGAAGCAATCGGATCGAATTGTGGACAATTTTCCTCTGCCGCTTCCCGATCCATCGACAGGGTATCCTGGCGCTTATGTCGATCCAGACAGCCTTAATAACTATCTCTACTCCCTCAATCGCCACCCGGGGAAAAGGGTCGACCTTGAAATCGGCCCGACGCATACACCTGGAGGAGTAACGCTCGATTTTGTAATCACGGAAGAGCGCCCTTACCACTTCTATTTCTCTGCGACAAATAACATTCCTAAAGTGATTCACCAGTGGCAAGAATCGGTTGGGTTTTTACACACGCAGCTCACGGGCCATGATGATATTTTAAGGTTAAATTACTCGACCGATGGGAATGAATCTTTTTATACGGTTTTTGCATCCTATGAAGCCCCTTTTGGCCAAGCGATTGGAAAAAGGTGGAGTGTGTCGGGCAATTACAACCGTTTTATTTCGGCCGAGTTTGGCTTAGCGCCCAATCTATTTAGAGGAACGCAAGGGATCGTCGATCTTGAGTTCATCGCGACGCTCTATCAGAAAAACAAATTTTTCTTAGAGGGGTTCGGCATTGTTGAATACCGGCATATTCATAATCGGCAGCATGCTCTGAACCCTTCTGTGATGAAAAACTTTATCTTCCCTTCTTTGGGACTGAAAGCAGTGGAACTCAAACTCGAGCGAAAAATCATTGCAACTGTTCAGCTTGAAAGTACGATGAGCAGCCTATTTTGGGATGTCAGGCATCGATTAGATGCGTTAGGAAGGAAGAATTTAAGCCCTAATTGGGCCCTGATTGAAGCGAACTTATACTGGAGTTTTTACCTTGAACCTGTGATACATCGGCGTGTAAGGCGGATGGCAAGCGAGGTCGTTGTTTTGGGACAGTTCCAAAATGCGTTTAACCTTAGGCTCATCCCTGAATTAGAGGGAGTTTTAGGCGGAGTGAGTACTGTGAGAGGGTATCCTCAATCGACTGTTGCCGGAGATAATTTGTATTTGGCGTCGGTCGAGTACCGGTTTCACCTTCCGCAGGCCTTTAAACCAACTCGCAGCGGGAAGAGCAAACTCTTTGGGAAAGAGCTGAGATGGACTCCTGCAGAGCCTAAGGGAAGAGCAGATTGGGATCTGGTTTTTAGGGTCTTTTATGATCTAGGAAGAACGACGAATAACCGACCCGTGAAAGGAGAAAATAACTTCACTGTGGAAGGGATCGGACTTGGCGCCGATTTTGTTTTATGGAGCAACCTTGTATTGAAATACGATTGGGGGACGGCCTTGAAATCGGCCCATGGCATTGATAAAGGGCATCATCAATCGTATTTTTCCGCCGTGTTAATGTATTAGAGGGGTAAAGATGAGGAAGCTATTTATTGACGGATCCTTAGTTTTAGCCTCGATCTTTTTTTCCTTCTCTTTATATGCAAATCCTGAACTGGAATCCATTGGCCATGGCCGCGCAGAGTTTCAGCATCAGGGAAAAGAGATGGTAATCCATGCGTCTGATCAAGCGATTTTAAATTTTAAAGCATTTGAGATCCAGAGAGATGAAACCGTCCGATTTCAAATGAGGAAAGACTCGCACCGCGTGCTCAACCGAATCGACAGCAGGTGCCCAAGCCATATCGACGGAAAATTAACCTCCAATGGGATTGTCTACCTTTTAAATCCAGCAGGGGTGATGTTTGGCCCTCATTCGATCGTTAATGTCGCATCCCTCATCGTTGCAGCAGCCCATTTAAGCGATGCCGATTTTTTGAAAGGCCGTGACCATTTTCATTCAATTTGTGGAAATGTGGAAGTGCTAGGTCATTTGTCAGGACATGAAGTGGTTTTAATCGGTTCTAAAGTCATCCAAAATGGCAACGTCGATGCACAGGCGATCTTTTATGTTGATAGAGACCATCTCTATTTAGGACGGGAAGGAGAACACCTCTTTGTCAAATGTGATAAAGATCATATCCCAGAAGAAGGCACGTTTTTAGCTTCAGGATCTCCCGAGTCGTTTTTGATCTATCATGGAGGCATCTCTAAGGCCGAACGTATTCATTTATATGGAGAAAAAGGCTCAGAAGTCCAGATAACAGGGACGCTAGATGCCACAAGCCAAGAGAGCATAGGGGGAGAAATCATTGTTCAAGGGGAGAAAATTGCCGTTCAAGGAGGGCATCTCGATGTCTCCGGCCCCTTAGGAGGAGGAACCATCCTTCTTGGAGGAGGCTTAGGCGGAAAAGATCTTTACCCGACCGCCAAAGAAACCGTCTGCGATAAGGAAAGCGTCATTGCTGCAGATGCCCTGATCCAAGGAGATGGAGGAACAATTGTCCAGTGGGCAGATAAGAGGTCCATCACCAACGGCCTTTACACAGTCAAAGGGGGCCCTGAAGGAGGAAACGGAGGCTTGATTGAAACATCGAGCGGCAGGGGAGGCGAGGCGATCACCATGCGGTATGATACGACTGCCCCCAAAGGAAAGGGCGGCACATGGAAAATCGACCCTTATTCGATCCAAATTGTCGATGTGGGTGGCACCGCAACCCTTGCTGAGATGAATGATGGATCGGCTAATAGCTATGTCATTAATACAGCTACGATCAATGCGGCTGCCCTTAACTCCACTGTGATCTTTGCAGCCAATAACTCCAGCGGGCATGCCCCTGGATCGTGCACCATTGCCCTTGGAGTCCCTGGAACCCCCGCTAACATCAACACAACCAACTCTGGCGTAACCTTAATATTTAACACGACGGAAAGTCCAACGGTTCGTGGGATGATGACGACAAATGGGACGATTAACACCAATACCATGGTTTTCAGCACCCCGATCACCTTAACGGGAAGTACAACACTGACAGCTTCGAATGCGATCATCTTTAACTTTGATGTGAACGGCGATGGAAATGGCCCCTGGGATTTAAGTACAACTGCAAATATCTCCGTGAATTGTGAAGGATCGATCGGGGCAGCCACGCCTATCGGGAACTTGACTGTTTCAACGCCTTTTAGCGCGGGCGTTTTTCTTGTCGGTGCCCTGGCGGGATCTCCACCGGGCACCATTCATGCCAGTGGAAATATCTCTATCGGGGCTGCTCTCCAAATGTTGGCTTCAACCTCTTTCCTCTCGGATACGGGAGGGATTACATTTCATAATTTTATCACAGCCAATACCCCGACTTCTCAGCAGAATCTGACTTTAAGCGCTGCAGGAGATATTGTCTTTGATAATTCCGTTGGGTTAAATCCTTTAGGCGATATTTTAATCCAAACAGCTAACAATGTTCATCTCGTCGTATCGCCTCAGCCCCTTTCTGCGGGCATTCCCCCTCCCATCATTCAATGCCGCTCTTTTACTCAATTGAATGGGACAGGAAATACCCTATTTGAAGGGTCGCTTTTCACAACTGGCGTTCCGGTTTTAACGAGAAATCCCCCTCAAAATGGAGGGGCGGTATTTATCAATACTGCAGGGGTCATCAATTTTTACTACCTGACCAATAATGGCGGCTTTCCATTACCTGTTCTGACCTATACATTTCCTCCCACAAGACCCTATTATAAAGCTATCATTAACTCAACAGGCGCTAGGCAGACGGCGCCTGGAGCTGGGTTTAATGGAGGCAATGTCACCTTAATTGGGAGCTCTGTCAACCTGCTTGGGTTATATGCGGGGGGAACCTCTGCTTTTCCAGGCTCTTCCAATGTAGGAGGCAAGGGTGGAGATGTTCTCATTGAGACCACTGGAGGACTCAGTTTGCGCGGCCCCATCTTTGCGACAGGAGGAGCGGGAATCAATGGGGGAGGGCAGGTGCTCCCCACACTGCTCTTTTCAGGTCAAGATTTAGATGCCGCAGGGGCAGATTCTCCTGGAAACATTACCATCACAGGTCCTGTGACAGTCGGGTTTAATGGGGTTGTTGTGAGGGGGCAAAATATCCAAGCGGGGAACATCAACGGAGCGAATCTGGATTTGTTTGCTATTGATGGGTCGACAAACGGCATTGCCCAACTAGAGAGCCTTTCAAATTTAAGCTATTTTGTCGTTGATTATTCCAAAGGGGTCAATGTCTCAGGACTTGTCCAGGCAAATGGGATCGATCTTTTTAATAGCGGGGTGGATGGGATTGTGTTTCAGGGCCCTGTCATATCGAGCACAATCCAGTCAATTGCAAACCGCTTTTCCATCACATTTGCAGAGGGGTTTACAGCCTCCGATAGCACCAGTTTTCTCAATTGCGGATCTGGACCAACGCCGCCGCCTGCTCCTCCTGTTACCCCTCCTGTAATCTTGCCCCCATTTGCCGGTGTCTATGCCCCTTCCTTTACACAGGTAGGCGACATCTCTTTTGACACCTCTACGTCTTTATTTTCAGCCTTGCGTCTTTTTGCTGTAGAAGCGCCATTTGCCGATGTCTTTAATATCCCCAGTTTCTTCTTGAATTATTTAACGCCGCCGCAAGAAGTAGATTCCTTAGTCTCAAAGGAGATCTATTAAAAGAAGGAAGCTAATGAGCTTCCAATTGTTTCAATACGCAGCCTTTGCTGAAAACTCAGAGGGTTATGACGGAAATGGGATGCTTGTGCGCCAGGCAGGTGGAAAAACTGAGCTGGAATAAACGGAAGGCAATTATAGCTGACATCAACGAAATCTAAGCGGCCAAGAGTCTCTAGCCCTGGAGGAAGCGCTGTCAGTGAGTTGTTACTCAGGTGCAAATTCATCAAATTATGAAGATGAGTGATTTCTTGTGGAAGTGTCTTGAGGCAATTGTGAGAGAGGCGAAGCTCTCCTAAAAGGCCAAGAGTTCCAATAGAAGAGGGGATTTGTGAAATGGAATTATGGCTTAGGTCAAGGAATACCATTTGGCGCAGAGAACCTATGTCTGAAGGAAGAGTTGTAAGATGGTTATGATTGAGAGAAAGATTGCCTAAACGTCGAAGAGAGGTGATTTGTGGGGGGAGTGTTGTAAGAGTGTTATGATTGACAGAAAGGCTTCTTAAAGCCTGAAGGTTGCCGATCTCTGAAGGGAGCGTGGAAAGTTTATTCTGATCTAGATTAAGATTGTTCACCCTTCGAAAATTTCCAATTTCAGAAGGGAGTCTTGTGAGATTGAGTTGCTTCAAATCTAAAGTCTCCATCGATGAAATAATGGAAAGAGGGTTATTCAACTCATTCTGCAGTAAAGTCTGAAGGCGGGAAGCTTCTGCAAGGATGGTAGAGGGAGAAGAAGAAAGATCGACAGCCACCCCCGGCAGCCTTGAGCAGACTAGGCAAAAATTTCTTGCTTTGATGACTCGATCGACATAGGCATAGGTTGAAGGTTCGCTCTCGCATTTTAGGATCGAAGAATTGAGCCCCAAATCTTTAAGTTCTTGATTAAGAGACTGATATATTTTATTCTGAAGCTGGGCTGGAGGAAGGTTCCTAGGTTGGTTGGGGAAAAGATCGGCGAGGGAACAACGCATCGTACGATCATTGCTCAGTTGGCAGAAGTCCCAACAGACTTCAGATGTTTGGACAGGGGCGCCTGCAAGATTTAAAATGTATAGAACGTCTTCAGGGGGCAACCACTTAAAATAATTGGGTCCTGGAGGATTTGCCGCCGCTTGAGGGGGTAGGGTAAATTCTCTTTCTTTTGGGGAAACGTATTCACCTAGACAGAATTGTTCACGTATTGCGACTTTATCATTCCATGATAGACATGTAAAACTTATTAAATTTGTCATATAATTACCTATTTATTTTATTTGCTTTAATATAATTATAGTAAATTAATTACTTTAATTAAAGTTATTTTTTAAACTGTAAGTTATTGATTTTCAGTGACTAAAAATCTTGAATTGTAAGCCTTTAAGCTCCAAGACAATAGAGTGAAACTTGAGAGCCTAGACGGACTGAGGTCAAAATGAACACGAGGAAAGGGAGCTGAACTGCTTCCCCATAGCAGAGGGTTGCTAAAGCGAGAATGGATAATGTAATAGAAGAGAGGGTCGAGCAAACCTCAAGAATTGATACTTGAAGTGGGTCTTCACCTTTCATAATTTTATGAGATCGATCATATAAGGCCAGCACATCATTTGTCAGGTCATTAACTGCGGTAACGGGCTTGAGATAAGCCTTCATGAGTTTATGCTGAAAGAAATAGAGATAAAGGGTCAATGAGGCGATCACGGTTTTTGATCCGATTTTCACTGCCTTTTGCGCAGAAGGCGGTTTCTGAAAACTTTCTGCACAGGTGATGACGCAACTGAAAAACTTATTGAAAAGATTAAAAGCTTTAAGCCGTTGAGAGATGACATTTGGCAGGGCAAAATCATTCTCATCGGTTGGGAGGTATTTCATGATGACTTTGTTTAAACGTGTCGTAGTCGATAAAATCAAAAGCATCATTTTTAAAGGCTTTCCATTGACCTTTTTGTTTGAGCCTTCAATCATTTGCTCTAGGTTTAAAAGATCAACGGCAAGCTCTGTGACTGGGAAGAAGTTTGAAGTAGCGGAGGAGATCTCTTTCTCGGCTCGCTTGCTTAGATCGGCTGTTGCCTCAATCTGTCCGCCAAATTTCAGCCCATCCTGAAGAAATCCTACAGGTTTTTTTAAAGAGTTGTTGACTTGCTCTAAACAAGAAGTAAGACCCTTTATCATGGAAGGGAACACTATGTGACCGCCTGGTATCATAAATAACCTATTATTAATAATATTATTATATATGATTTAAAGATTTAATAAAATTAATATTTAAATATATTAAAAATAATGAAAGTGGTTGATTTTCAGCTAGATATAATATTAGGAGAAAGAAAGCGCGCAATAAACAGGATATAGGAAACGGCTTACGGCTCGCTCCTACCTACTCAATCCTCTATAGAAGAGAATCAAGCTCAAAAGGAGCCAAATAGCCGTTTTCTGAAAAAAATGATCGCAAAGATGGCAATGAGACCATAAACCCAAGGCTTGATCCTCGATGAACGAGCCACGTGCTTTTGCTCTTCGACTTTGTCTCGTTCTTGGACGAAAGCAGGTAAGTCCTCTTGACTGATGTAGGCTTGAACCTTGATCGTTGTTTTGGAATCTCTGTGATCAGTAGAGGAAGAAGCCAGGGAAAGAGAAGATTGGGAAGTCGCTGCTGAAAGATCTACACCTAAACATAAACCCTTACACTCTTCTTTATAGTCTGTGAGGTATTGACCAAATATTGCTTGCATTGCCGGGCGTACTGATTCACGTAAAAGATGCGCTTTTTCTCGAAAAAACTTTCGATCAATTTCTGGCGAAAATTCAGGAACTACCGGCGCGTTTTCTTCAGTTTTTTTCTTTGGTGTAAATTGCTCACACCACTCGGCAAATAAGCAGCCTTTATCTTCCAAAAGAGCTTTTATTTGTAAAGCTGTAGTAGGATCGGTAATATCAAGAGAAAAATAGAACCATTTTTTGTTTTGTGAAGTAGGGAAAACTCCGAAAGGGTTTGTTAATTGAGTTTGCAAGTCTGTTAAAACTTTTTTAGCAAATTGAGAGGCCAAGGCTTTTGCTACAGTATCACGTTGGCTATTAAAAGCGTGGTCCCACTTTTCAAATTGAGCCTGCCTGGTTCCTTGAACTTCTGTCACATTTATCACAGGCACGACGTCTCTGGATAATGATGGGTATAGTCCTGTTGCCATAAGTTTTCCCTCTGGTTTTAACTAGAGAAGGATTATGGAGGAGGGCAATTCTTTTAGTCAATCTATTTTAGAGCTGAGGAGATGAAGCCGGCTGGCTTCGGGGAGGCTGGGTCTGTTTGGCCCGGACGCTCACGCCTGTGAGGGTATTGGTCAATAAAGTTGGGTAAGCAAGGTCCTGGCTGGGGCTCATTGTGATTGAGACAGGTGTAAGCCAAAAGGTTGTCTTAGATCGATCGGTGGGGGCAATTTCGTAGATGGATCCGTCGCTTAAGACGAGCTGCGCGCCGTTCTGCAGGTTTTGCTCGAGGGTGATCCGCGGAGCTGGAGGATGGACTGTTTTGAGGACAAACTTTTCATTCATCCACCGTTCCAATTCTTGCCGCTGCACAGCGGAAAGCTGAGAAATGCCGGTCTTTTTTTGCTCATCTTGAGACATCAGGTCGCTCAAGCGAATAAGACCCAGCAGGTTGACCGAGCTTAGCAGAGCTGCGAGAAAAATGATACGAATCGCTTTCATAATTTTTTATTTAAATGAAATCCCTATTTTCTTCAATCACTGACATGATGGCGGAGAAAATAGCGGAGGCCGCGCAGAGCTGGGCTGCGGTGGTCGCGAGTTTGCAGAATTGATTCTGTCCGTTGAAGATGGGCCCATGCTTTATTATAGTCAAACCGCTCAGTTGCAATGACAGAGAGGTAGTATTCCACAACAGAGTTTTCGGGGTCAATTTGATGGTATTTTTGGAGGATTGCCTCCGCTTCGGCGTTTCGCCCGAGTTGAAGCCATGTGACGGCAAGTTGGAGCAATCCTGCTCGAAACTGCGGGTATCTTTTAATGATTTTTTCAAGGACAGCTTGTTTCTCTAAAATGGACTCGCGCGTTTCATCGACATGCATAAAGACGGCTTTAATTCCTTCGACATTGACTTTTCTGTTTAAATAATCATCAGGAATCGTTTCAGGAGAGACGGCCCAATCAAAGGTGTGTCCTCGGAGGCTTTCAAGAAGCGCTTTTCCCTCTTTTATTCTCCCAACAAAAAGGAAGTTCAGCCCCATGAATAAATCGAGAAGAGGATCTGACTTAAGGTAAGCTTGGGCTTTTTGGTAGAGCTCCAACGTTTTAGTATAATTGTTTTGGCCCCAAGCAACGGAAGCTTCATTCACATAAGCGAGGCCGATGACTTCCTTCAAATTGCGCTCTTGGAGGCGGCGTGTATCGATTCCTAAATAGACATCAGAGGGAAGGTTGATTCCTCGCGCTGTTGTTTCAATGTTGGTCACTTTAGCCCCCTTGCGAAAACGGACGTAAATATGTCCAGGGGGTGTGATAATTTCAAGCGGGAGTCCCAGCCGCTGAGCAAGGCAGAGATAAAGAATAGAAACCCCTAGGCAGACTCCTTCGCGGCTATCCATGACAGAAGGAAGAAAGGTGTAAAGGTCGATATCTTTTGCATAAATTGAATGGGGAGGGAAGCGGAATTTCATCTCTTGAAAAATAAAGTTGTTGATCTCTCGGACTTGATCTTCGGGCGTTGCCGTTTGAGGAAGACGGGCTCGGATCTGAAGGGCCATCAAGTCAAGAGCTGCCTCATATTGCCGAATCTCCTCCACATTTTCATTAAACTGTTCAATGAGAAGTCCTCGGCTTAAGTCGACTTCATGAGGCTCGAGTATCAAGAGCTGATCTCGCGTCCAGATCTGATGCCCTTTTAAAAACCGGTTAGGAAACTGTTCAGCGAGCTTTTCAACGGCATCGAGCTCTGTTGCTTGGAGTTTAACAGGTTTTTCAGATTGCTCTCGTGTGATGAGGGCAATTAAAGGGCGGATATCGACGGATGGAAGGGGGAGGATCGGCTTTTTAGGGTCGATTTGACCTCCTGAGAGCAGGTGCCACGCATGCGACAAAGCCTCTTTCCCTTCAGCGGTCTCAGGGTAAAGTTCATAAAATGCCAGATGTTCTGCCACGGATAAAGGGTCTAAACTTGAAAGACGGGTTTTCAGGACGGGGTCCTTTCCCAACAGGAGAGCCGGAAGAATAAAAAAAATTAAGCGGTGCATTCTCCCATGATATCATTTTATATCAAAAATGGAAGGGCCTGTCTTTCGTAGAACATGACCCCGCGGGAGGGTTTGTCCTGTCTCCATGGCTGTTTTCCAAGAAAAGGCATAGTCTAGAAAGGCTTCGAGAGCATCGGCAAGAAGGTCTCCTCTTAAGCCAACGAAAGTCACATAGGTAAAAAGAGCGAGCTGATGATTGCGGGGGCTATAACAAAATGTTCCAATCCGTGGGAAAAGATGATTTTCTTTTAACGTCTCTTTTATTAAATTTTCCCGAAATTTCCCTGGAGGAAGCTCTCCGATGAATGTTGCCATGAGAAGCCGTTGTTTATGTTCTTCCTCTTGGAGTTGAATATGAAGAGCATTGTTGACATAAAGAGAGCAGCATCGATTGTGATCGAGATGGAGGGGAACATCGATTAGGGCACCTAAATCAGCAAGAACAAGGGCAAATTGATCCATTATCTTTTTTTTCCTTTTTTCTTCTGTTTCTCTTCCTCTTCTTTGAGCTTCTCCTCTAGTTCCTCTAGAGTCTCCATAAAGCAGAGCAGCAGCTCTTGCCGATGCCTCTCATCGCGGAAAAGTCTTGGAGCGACTTGTCTCATAGCATCCCGATACTGAAGATAAATGATCAGCTGGGCAAGCTTTTCATTGGCGATTCCGAGCTGGTGGGACAGAAGGAGCGCTTTCTCGACGCTGGGGTACCTTTCCATGAGGAATTTCACAAAGAGGCGGGCTAAAAGATCAAAGGTAATACGAGAAGGAACGACAAGTCCTTGCCGATTGAAAGAGCTTGAAATCAGGTTCATCCGCGAGAGAAAATACCGGTAGACTCCTAAGATCGCTTGCATGTTGCGGGTTTCTGTCATCATCCTTTGGAGTTCTTCTCGTGAAATGGAAGGACCCTTTGATTTGATGTCAGCGCCGAGTGAATGGAGGATAAAGTCAACTACGACCCGCATTTTATCCATGGCATAATTGGTCGAAAGTTCTTGGAAAAGGGTGATGGCATCTCGAGGATTGGCAGTTAAGCTGCGATAGAGATCCCTTAAAGCTGTGGGGGATCCGAGCCCTTGGGCAGAGAAATTGCGGGCTTGGATCCCCATATTCCGTCCCGCCTTCACCTCTCTTTCTGAGGTTCGGTATAACTCAGACTTTGCTTCCTCTAAGGTGAAGCGCATATCGGCGTCTGCTGTTTCAATCAAAAAATCGAGAGCCTCATCGACAAGAGCCACATCAGAGTAGACTTGACGCAGTTTTCTTAAAATTTCTTCAGCCGAGTCTTTTTTTGAAATACGTGCCCGAATAGAGAGAAGCGTACGTGCTTGGAGTTCAGGGTTTTTTCGCTGGTAATTTTCAGAAATTTCTTGGAGCTTGTCGACGATCTGAATCTCTTCTTCCTCTTTTTCGGCTTTTGCGCTCTCATCTGGCCTTGTCTTTTCTCGGCCTCGCTTTTCAAGTGTTTGAAAGTTTCTGGCCAGGGCCAAAGGGTTCCAAGCATTTAAATCACCCCATTCTTGAAACTCCTCCCGGGCCGATTCTTGGACAACAGAATATTGAAGTAATCGCTGGGCAGCAGCGTGTTTAAGTGCTGCTTGTTTTGCAGCCGCTTGCTGCTGAACCCTTTCGACACTAGGGACAGAATCATCTCCAGGCATATCCCTCCTCATACCAGAGGACTCAAAATGATTAAAATAATTTATTTACAAAGTGGGTAAAAAGAGATTGTGAGTATAATGTAGCCATGGAAGAAGCGAATCAAATAAAACAAAACAAATCTCTAGCACAGCTAGTCCCTAACGAAAAAGATGCTGAAAGTTTGTTTGGGAAGATGAAAGGTTCAGTTCGTATTGGTGGAGACATTTTGTCCCCGATAGACGAGGTTTGGAATGCTTGTGCGGGGATCTTATTGCATAAATCAGTGTAAAATACCAAGAGCACCGAGAAAAAAATTAAACTCGGTGCGCTCGGTATTTTACACTGGTTTATGCAATAAGGCGCTCCTGTCAAATCAATGCTGAGCAGTGGAATCGTAGCTGATTCCTGAGAGTGCTGGGATTTGAGCACGCCGTTTTTCATACATGAAAAGAATAGGAAGAATCAAGACGACGGTTCCGGCAATAATAGCAGCGAGTGGGTAGATAGTCGCATTGTAAAGAGCGCTTGCAAGTCCGACGACAAGAGCTGCGATGAGAAGCCTTGTGCTTGTGAGCAGGCTTGCAGTAATTCCTTTAATATGGGGAAGGATTTCCATCCCTTCTGGGAAATAGAGCCCAATAATCCAATTAGCTCCAAAAGCATACAGCAGAATTCCACTGGTCAAAAGGTAAGGGTCTCGCGGTGCGAAGAGAGCTGTGACCCCAAATCCAAGTCCTCCAAGGGCAGATAAGATAACTCCCGCCTTTTTGACATTTAAAGCTCCCCATTTAGCAATGGACCGTTTTAGGACAAAGCTTCCCACCAGCCATGCGCCCAGGATTGCGGCTTGGAAAAAGGGGAAGAGAGACTTGCTCATTCCTAGCTCAACCACAAAGAGAACCGATGTCCCTGAAAGGAAAGCGATATAGCCTGCAAATAAAAGGCTTGTTGCAAGGGTGAGTTGCCAAAAAGAGACGCTGCAGAAGGCCTGTTTAAAATCTCCTAGAACAGCTCTTGGCTGAAACGATGTCCGTTTGTCTTTGGAAAGCGTCTCCTTGAAAAAGAGGCTGCACACAACAAAGCTGATCAAAACAAAAATCGCAATGGCAAGGAAGTTAGAGCGAAACCCAAACGCATGATTGAGGTATCCGCCGATCATCGGAGCGGCCGCCATTGTGAGAGGAATAATCATATTTAGTGTATTGAGTGCTGAAATGGCTCGATCTTTTTGAAAGGCATCGAAAAGAATCGCCGTTCCCAGCGTGAAGCACCCTCCGCTACCAAGCCCCTGTAGAACACGCCCCCATAACATTTGATCCAAACTTTGTGCAACAAGGGTCACGATACTTCCAGCTAAAAACATTCCTAGCGCTATCATAAGCGGTTTTTTACGCCCAAAAGCATCGGAGAGAGGCCCATAAAGGGGGCCTGAAATGCAAATTCCGGCGAAGTTCCAGGTAAGAAGGCTTTGAATGGCTCCTTCCGAAGCGGAAAACCATTCCATCATATCTGGAAAGGCAGGCAAATAAATATCAGTCTCAATGCATGCTGCAATGAAAATGATAAAAATCAATAACAAGTACTTTAGTTCTGTGCTCATAGGGCTGTCTTTGTCAGAGAGACTATAACAGATCGTCCAATAGGATGCTTAGGTAAATCTTTCTTTGAGCGAGCTGAGGGGAGGATCTAAAGCCAGTTCAACAAATTGTTGATTGGGGTGGTTCTGGAGGTAGCGGAAAAGTTTCCCTTTAGAAAGAGGGATGGGTTTATTTTGAATCAAGCAAGTCAACTGATTGACGCATTCTTCAGTTAACGATTCTCGGTTAACGCCCTTAGCTAGGGGCCAAGCCGTCCACGGACATTGCGCTAATTCTTCTGAAATTGTTTGTACGTAAATGGTGCCGTCCGGAGCTTTCATTCTAAAGCGGAGCTTTATGCGAGTCTCAATATTCGTATTCAATAGCTTATCTTCGGCAAAGGTTCGTTCAATGGGATGTTTAGCAGGCGAATCAAAGTTAGGGAGACAGGGGATAGATAAAAACGTAAATGGGCCTATGCACTCGATTAAATGACGAATCAAATTTCTGCCATAGTTCGGCTTTTCCTTGCGATAATAACCAACGGGATGGCCGCAGAGTCTTTTGCAAAGGCCAAAATAAAGCTGATCCTGGTCAAATTTTCTAAAATGTGGGAAAAGGCACTCGTTGATTTCAATTGAAAACTTCTTTTTTAAGGCAGTAAAGGGATAAGTGGTACTGCCTGCAAAGAAGTCGCTTTCATAGCAAATATATAAAGCCTTGCATGTACGTGCAAGTCTTCCTATTTCCACCGGCGATAGGTATTTGCAACACTGGGTGAAAATCTCAGTGATTTGCAAAGCGGGAACAGGTTCTGGAGCAGTTAATGAGATTTTATCTGCAAACTTGACCATTTCTGGCAAATCTTTCGATTCTTGATAGACTTTTTTAAACTCTTCTAGCGGATCTCTGACAAAAACTGTGTAGGGGACTTTGGATATTTGATGAGAGGGAATAGGAGGAGGAGCGTTAAAAAATGATGAAAAAGCATGAGGCCATCGATCCAGCAAAAATAGGCGAGTTTTGTGTGCAAGAACCGCGATGAAAATAATGATGAAAAGAAAGGTCGCAAGTAGTGCAACTACGAAAATGGCAAATAAAATTTTTAAAATAAACATAGTAATTACAGCAGTTGCTAATAGTGTCGGGATTTTTAATAGGATTGGTAATCGATAAAAGGCTTGCTCTACAGAAGCTGCACCTCTGAAAATGGCCTTGGAAGCGACTTTTGATATCGACTTTGATGACCAAGTCGAGACCTGCCCCATAGGAGAGGCGGAAGAAGGCACTAGAGACAAAATTGAACCTATCATGCAAAAAAGTATACTAAAAAACCGACTTCTTAACAAACTCTTTGTATTATCATTAACTCTTTTAGTGATAGATAACGGTCTTTAAATCAATAGGTTCAACTCACTCTAGCGTGGTCTTTGTTTCGAAAGTTTCTTTTGTTGCGAGTATTTCGAATAAATGCTATCTTAGAATAAGAACTACAATACAAGGAGTATTCTATGGGTATTCAATCATTTCGTATTCCTGACCCTATCATGCCAAGCGAAAGCGAAGTAGAGTTAGCTCGGATATCCAGCCGTATTTTGTCTACAATAACTTTGAAAAAAGCCAAATCTATTGATATTTTGCTTGAAACGGACAATCATCACCGCAACACTGTAACATTACCCTTTTCTGCTTTTAATCTTTTGATCACTATTTTAACTCAAATGGCTGAAGGGAACGCGGTGACCTTAATCCCTATTCATGCTGAACTCACTACTCAAGAAGCCGCTGATTTACTGAATGTTTCACGCCCATACCTTATTCGTCTTTTAGAAGAAAAAAAGATTCCCTTTCGTAAAGTAGGAACAAGAAGACGTATTTTATTTCAAGATTTAATGGATTATAAAGCTAAAATCGATAAAGCACGTCATAAAATTTTAGATGAATTGACAGAAGAGGCGCAAAATTTAGACATGGGATATTAAATGGCTAATTTTATTGTCATCTATGACTCTTGTGTCCTCTACCCAGCTCCTCTTCGTGATTTATTGATGCGGCTTGCGATGACCGATCTTTATCAGGCAAAATGGACAAAGGACATCCATCGAGAATGGATGCGCAATCTTTTAAAAAATCGTCCTGATCTGTCGGAAGAACGGTTAGAGAAAACGCGATCTAAGATGGATTTGCATGTCAGGGATTGTCTTGTCGAAGGATATGAAGAATTGATCGGGGGTTTAAATTTGCCAGACCCCAAGGATCGACATGTTCTAGCAGCAGCTATCAGAGCAAATGCACAAACAATTGTAACCTACAATCTCTCGGATTTTCCCTTACGGGCCATTTCTAAATATGACATCGATGCCCAACATCCTGATGAATTTTTGCGGCATTTACTGGATTTGTCTCCAGCCAAAATTATGCGTACAGTACAAGAGACAAGATTAAGTCTAAAAAATCCTCCTAAAAGCTCGGATGAATATTTAGCAATCTTGGAAAAACAATCACTTCCTCAAATGGTCGCCTGCTTGAAGGAATATTCATGGCTTATTTGAAGGCGCGTTTCAGCAGATCAATACAAAAGATTGTACGGTCACTCTAAGAAGCTGTCTTAAAACTCAGGTTTCGTCGCTTTTTGGAGGATTTTTGGCCAATTTTCGCTTTATTTGGTGGGGGTAATATACGAAAGTTGATATAACCCCCACCAAATAAAGCGAAAATTGGCTCAAAAAGCCCCAAAAATCGACAGAAACTGAGTTTTAAGACAGCTTCTAAGAAAGCTGCACCCGCCCCAGCGGCTGGATGCGCATCTCAGGGACGATCTCTTGGTAGGAGACGACGGGAAGGTCGGGGTATTCTCCCTCGATGAGTTTTCGGGCAAATCGCCTGACGTCGATCGCGGTGAGGAGGACGGGGGGCTGGCCGCCGGCTGGGGTCGGAACGATGACGGAGCGCATCGCTTGCATGATCATTTGAACAGAGTCAGGATCGAGGGCTAGGTAGGAGCCGGCAGAGGTTTGTTTGATGGCGCCGCGGATCATGTCTTCAATGACGGGATCGAGGAGGTAGACGGCTAGGACTGACTGTCCTTGAGAGTATTTGTAGCTGATATACCGTTTGAGAGAGGATCGGACGTATTCTGTCAAAAGAACGGTGTCTTTTTCCGTTTGAGCCCATTCACTGAGCGCCTCTAAGATGGTACGGAGGTCTTTAATCGAAATTTGCTCTTGGACAAGGCGGCGGAAAATCTCCGTGAGCTTTTGAAGGGGGACAAGACGGGTGACCTCTTTGACAAGATCGGGATACGACTTTTCAACAAACTCTAAAATCGCTCGGACTTCCTGGATGCCGATAAAGTCGCTCGCATGCATGCGGTAAAAGTACGAGAGATGAAGAATCATCACCTCTTGAGCTTTCCAGAACTTGATTCCCGCTTTTTGGAGAACCTCTTGGTACCTCGTGTCAACCCAAATCGAAGGTTGTCCAAACACCGTTTTTGTCTGGGTGAAAGGAAGGTTGTATTTTCGAAGGATTTCGGAGGATTCATTAACGAGGAGAAACCCTTCAGGGATTTTTCCACGGACGACAGGAACTTCATTCAGATAGATCGCATATTCATCAGATTCTAGCCCCGGAGCGTCGGTGCGGACATGGACCCCCGGGAACCTGACCCCTAAGTCTTGATAAAGGGCATGCCGCATTTTGGGGATCATCTCTTCGATAAATGTCATCCCTCCCCGGTCTTTTTTCATGAGCTGAGAGAGGGTTTTCCCAACTTCTAGAATAACGGGAAGCGTCAGGGCATATTCGTCACTGGGGCCTCGGACCATTGTATGTCCTTCGACATCGGCCCCCCCCATTCCCGCAACAGCGCCGGTCGCTACTTTAGCGGCCATTTTTTTCGCTTTATACAACCTGGTTGTGCCAATGCTGCCTAAAAGAAGGGCAAGGATGATAAAGATCGTTCTTGGGAAGCCTGGAATAAACGACATCAGAAGGAGAACAGCGGCAGCGATGATGATCGCTTTTGGCTGCCCTAAAAGCTGAGTGCTAATTTCTTTTCCAAGAGGAGAATCTTTTTTATCACTTGAAACACGGGTGGTGACAATCCCTGCTGTCATTGAAATGAGAAGAGAGGGGATCTGGGAGACAAGGCCTGAGCCGATCGAAAGAAGGGTATAGGTTTGGGCTGCCTGAAGCGCTGACATATGGTGCATAGAGACCCCGATAATCAGACCCCCGATAATGTTGATGACGGCAATCACGATTCCCGCGATGACATCTCCCTTGACGAACTTCATCGCTCCGTCCATCGCTCCATACAGCTGGCTTTCCTTGGCCAAAGCGAGGCGAAGTTCTCTCGCTTGATTCGCATCGATGATCCCGCTGCGCATGTCGGCGTCGATGCTCATTTGTTTACCGGGCATCGCATCCAAGGTAAACCGGGCAGCGACTTCCGCAACACGCTCCGCACCCTTTGTGACGACGATGAATTGAACGATCGTGATGATTAAGAAGACGACGCCGCCAACGACAAAGTTTCCTCCTACTACAAAGTTTCCGAAGGTTTGGATGATGTGGCCTGCATAGGCGTAGAGTAAAATTTGCTTTGTGGCAGAAATTTCAATTCCTAAGCGAAAGAGCGTTGTGATAAGGAGAAGAGAGGGGAACATCGACAAGTTAACTGCTTTGGGAATGTAAAGAGCAACCATCATCAGGGCAATAGAAACCGTCATGTTGATGGCAATCAAATTATCCAAAAAAGTCGGGGAGACGGGAATGATGATCATCATGATGATCGTGATCACGAAAAAGGCTAAAATGACGTCGCTCGATTGAGAAAGGACCTTAAGAACTTTTTCTCCTCCCAGCAGACGGGCTAGGGATTGCCAGAAATTTTTCATTGGAAGAGCTCTCCTTCTTCTTTGAGCCGTTTTACCCACTGCAGAATCTCCGCAACGGCTTCATATGTCTCGTCTGGAATATAATCGCCGATTTTCCCTTTCTGGGAAAGGGTTTGTGCAAGGGAGACGTTTCTCATGATAGGAACACCTGCTTCTTGCCCAAACCGGACGATTTGATCTGCAACGATTCCCTGTCCCATCGTGACAATACGGGGAGCGGGCTCTTTTTCTTCGTGGTATTCAATGGCTACAGCAAGGTGAATAGGGTTTGTAATGATCGCGCGTGCCCTTCTTGCCGATATCGGCCCCTCTTGGTAAGCAATTTCTTGAGCCGTCTGTCGTCTTCGGCTTTTGAGGTGGGGATCTCCCTCCGTGTCGCGGAATTCCTGCTTCACTTCAAATTTTTCCATCTTCATTTCTTTCCCGAAGTTATACCGTTGGAAGGCAAGGTCAAAAATGGCTACAATCAAGAAAAAAATACCAACGCGGATGATCACCTTAAACAAGAAATCGGAAAAGACGACTGCAGCCCCCACAGGCGGCATAGCCGCAGTAGAGACGATCTCGGGAATGCTATTGTAAATCACCGAGTAAATCAAAATCATCGCGCCTGCAATTTTTAAAATCGATTTTAAAAGCTCAATCCATGTTTTGATCTTAAACATGTTTTTAAGGTTTGTCACAGGATTGAGTCTTTTGGGATCGATTTTCAGGACTTCTCCTGAAAAAACGGGACCGACAATCAGAAAGGTGACAAGAACGCCGATGAAGGCCGTAATGAGGGCAATGGGGAGAGTGCTTTGCAGAATGACTAGAAGCGACTGGCCCAGAATGCCTCCAATGCGGGAAGAGAAGTCGGTTGTGCTCCCAATGCTTTTAAAAGTGCTTACCATGAACCCAGCCATCTGCTCAAAAAGAAATTTTGTGCTAAAAAGGGTGACGGCAACCGATACAATAAAGGTGAATGCGGAAGGAAAGTCTTGAGACTTGGCAACCTGCCCTTTTTTACGCGCATCGCGTAGCTTTTTCGGGGTCGCCTTTTCTGTTTTTTCTGCCATTGGGTACTAGAATTAATCGTACCGTATGCAGTGGAATTTTAGCAAAGTGCTGATTGTAAAGGGATGCAACTATAAGTGGTGGAAAGCAAATTCTTGAAAAGATCCTGGTTATACGCGATATGCGAATTTTTCTGGTAGGTCGATAGAAAAATAGCAGGAGTACTTTGTTACATGGCAGCAACACGATTAACGATGGAAACGATACAACGATAAAAGTTAGAGCCAAGGCCCCGAAAGAAATTCCATCGTTTTAATCGTTACATCTAAGGTTGAATGTAAAATGTTTTTATGGCACATGGTTGTTTGAGATCCCTATGACAAAAAAATCTATCCCTTTATCACAAGTTTATCGATTGCTTGAGCCGGGACCTGTGGTGATGGTTACGACTGCTGACGAGGATAAGGCTAATGTGATGACCATGTCATGGCATATGATGATCGATTTTGAGCCGCCGATTTTAGGGTGTGTGATCAGCGATCAAAATGCCACCTTTAAGGTCTTAAAAAAAACAAAAGAGTGCGTAATTAATATCCCCACTGTTGCGCTAGCTGCAAAAGTTGTCGGGGTTGGAAATACGTCGGGGCGCACCGTCGATAAGTTTGAGAAATTTCAGCTTGCAAAGGAAGAGGCTTCGCAGGTAAAAGCCCCGCTTCTGACAGAGTGTTATGCGAACCTTGAGTGCAAGGTGATCGATATGAAAATGGCCGCAAAATACAACATATTCATCCTAGAGGTTCTCAAAGCGTGGATCAGGCCTGCGAAAAAAAGGGCGCGTATGATTCACTATTGCGGAAAAGGCGTTTTTGTCGTTGACGGAGAGATCTTTAAGCTTCCTTCGAGAAAGAAGTAAACTTCTCAGAATTTTAATCATCCCCGAAAGTGAAGGCATAAGCTTTGATGCCTGGAGGCACTTTTATAGAGAGCAGATGTCTTTTGTAAGAGGTGGTGACGATATCGTATTTTCTATCGCCATCGATCTCAATTTTGCCATGAAATTCGCCATCTAGGATAACCTCAAGGGGAGCTAGGCTGGATCCTGCTAAGACGAGGTGGACACGTGTTGCCAAGAAATTACAATCTAGATAGCTGTTATCCCCTTCCGCCAAAATATATTCCTCTTCTGCACGCCAGGGTCCTCGGAGTCCTATTAGATCATTTCTCAAAGGGGCTGTATATTGATAATCAACTGTTTGGTTTGCAGTCACACTCATTTGGTAGCTGCGGCCTCTAGAAAGTCCTAAGTAGGTTTCAGGGGAAATTAAGCGCGTGGTCTGCTTTGGTTCTTGCATCTCCAAGGGATTTAATCCTAAAAGCGCGCGAATGCCGTTTTCTGTTTCAACGTAAGCCCCTTCCCCAAAGTGCACCATACGAATAATCCCCTCTTGATCAATGAGAAAATGGGCTGGCCAATAATGGTTATGGTAGGCATTCCAAGTCGCATAATGATTGTCGAGGGCAATGGGATATTTGATTCCTAATCTTTCAGCAGCTTGTTTGACGTTGTTGTAATCTTTTTCAAATTCAAACTCAGGCGTATGGACGCCAATAATGACAAATCCATAACTTTTGTAATCATAATACCAATTTTTAAGATAGGGAAGAGTTCTCAGGCAATTGATGCAGCTGTAGGTCCAGAAATCGATTAAAACAACTTTTCCTTTCAGCTGAGATAAAGTGAGGGGAGGGGAGTTGATCCATCCGACAATTCCAGTGAGCTCTGGGGCCTTTCCACTTTCCGATAAAATCTCTTGCCCTTCTATGGCCTTTAACTGTTTCCCAATAGGGAGGTTCTTTTCCGAAAGCAGCTCAGGGAAAAAATGGGATAATTTCTCATTCAGAAGCATAGTCCAATTAAATGTTAATAAGAGAGCAAACAAGAGCATCAAAACGCCAAAAAACTGTCGAATCCGCTCTGAATAACGGGAAAGAAAACGGGAGGTTTGGATGAGTTTTGCACTGCCATAGGCAAAAAGAAACATCGGAATGCCCGCTCCGATGCTATAAGAGAGGGTCATCAAAACAGCGGCCGCATTGATCGATTGAGTAGCGACAAGAGTTGTGATCGCTCCAAGAATAGGTCCTGCACAAGGTGTCCAAAGCAGACCCAAAGCTAAGCCAAAAAAAATCCCTCCCCAAAAACCAGGGCGCTGCTTTGACCCTGGGATTTTCTGACCGAGGTTTGCAATGGGAGCTGTCACTTTTGCAAACCAATTGGACAATTTAGGAAAAGTCATTACAAGGCCAAAAAAGAAAATAAGGACGATCGCAACGGAACGGAGAATGTTTGGAGAGAGTCCAGTTGTATGAACGAGCCACGTAAGGGCTAGAGTAAAAAAAGAAAAACTGGAAATAAGGCCTAGAATGGTGCCTAAAGGACGAAGCCGTCCTTCAGCAACCCCTGCAGCCAAAATAGCAGGAAGCACAGGTACAATACAGGGGGAAAGGGCTGTAAAAATCCCCCCTAAAAAAGAAAATACAAGCAAAAGTAACATCAGCTCAACCAAATTCGGTAGAGCTCAAGAATAACTGATAACCCAATTCTCAAGTAAAAAAGTTTTGGCGTACTGGTGAAGAGAATCGGGGTCCTGATACGCAGAGCTTAGAATTTGCTGCCTATGCTCGAGCAGTTTGGGGGTGCTTTTAAATAAAAAACCGAGCAGCTGTTTCAGTTTATTCACGCGCAGTTTCATAGAAGTGTCGGGAGCCATACTTGCTAAATAAACATCGAAGTACCGCATCAAATCTTCCCACTTAGGCGTGTAGTTTTCTTGAGCAAAATGGGCCCGGATTTGATGGAAAATGAAAGGATTGATCACGCTTCCTCGTCCAATCATCAAGGCATCGCAGCCTGTGATGCGCAGCATGCTCAAGGCATTTTCGACATTGAGAATATCTCCATTGCCTACAACGGGTATTTTCAGAAGAGATTTTGCCTCGGCAATGAGATCCCACCTTGCAGGAGGGCCGTACCCATCCGCCTTGGTTCTTGGGTGGAGCGTGATGTATCGAACCCCGCTCTCCGCAGCTGCCAGTAGGTTTTCCTTAAATAATGAAATATCCTCATATCCTGAACGCATTTTCACGGTGACGGGAATCGAAACAGCCTCAGCGACGGATTTCGCCACTTGATGTAAGGCATCAGGATCTTTTAACAGACTGGAACCTGCCCCTCGGCCCGTTACGGTATTGGAAGGACATCCACAATTGACATCGATGCGCGGCGCTCCTCTGCGCATGAGCTCTTGCGCCATGAGCGCCATCAAGTCGGTGTCAGATCCCATGATCTGCGCAGCAAGTGGAATCGGGGAGAGTTCGGTAGCACAGTAGACCTTGCTGAGCGATGGAATATGAGCGTTGGCCGGAACCCGAAGAAAATCTTTAACAGCCTCATCAAACCCTCCAATCGAGGCCATTGCCTTGCGAAAAGCGGTATCGCCGACCCCTTCCATCGGAGCTAATTGGAGGTAGGGGCAGCCATTAGGATCTTTAGAGAGGATTTGCAAATTCAGATTTCGTCGCTTTTTGGAGGATTTTTGGCCAATTTTCGCTTTATTTGATGGGGGTTATATCAACTTTCGTATATTACCCCCATCAAATAAAGCGAAAATTGGCCAAAAATCCTCCAAAAAGCGACGAAATCTGAATTTGCAAACCCTCTCTTAGAGAGCGTAGCCATCCGAAAACTATACCATGGATTGATTGTTTCTGCTACATTGCATCCTCTGAAATTTATGATTCAATTTGATCAGGTGACCCTTGCTTTTTCTGGCCATATTCTCTTTGAAGCAGCCTCTTTCACCCTTCAAAAAGGGGAGCGGTGCGGCCTAGTCGGCCGGAATGGGTCGGGGAAATCGACTCTCTTTCGCTTAATCAATGGAGAGATTGAGCCCGATCGTGGAGCGGTTAGCATCCCAAAAAATTACCGCATCGGTTATTTGCAGCAGCATATCCATTTTACGGAGGCCAGCCTACTCCAGGAAGCTGCTCTTGGACTGCCTCCTGATGAGCAGGATGATCTCTACAAAGCAGAGAAAATTTTATTTGGACTTGGATTTACAGAACAAGATCTAGAGATCTCTCCCCATCAATTTTCCGGGGGATTTCAACTTCGGTTGAATCTTGCCAAAGTGTTGATATCACATCCTCGGTGCCTTCTCTTGGATGAACCGACAAATTACCTTGATATCGTTTCCATCCGCTGGCTCACAAATTTTTTAAGCCGCTGGCCAGGAGAATTTATCCTCATTTCGCACGATCGCGATTTCATGGACAGCGTGACAACGCATACGATGGGCATCCATCGAGAAAAGTTAAAAAAAATCAAAGGGTCTTCAATCGATTTTTTTCAGCAGGTTCTTTTTGAAGAAGAGCTCCATGAAAAAACCAGGATCAAATCAGAGAAAAAAAGAGCTCATCTGCAGAGCTATATAGACCGTTTTGGAGCCAAAGCTTCTAAAGCTAGCCAGGCGCAGTCGAAGTTGAAAATGATCGCAAGGGATCCGGTCTTAGAAAAATTAAACCAACTATCCGAGCTTTCCTTCGTTTTTCAAGAGGCTCCCTTTCCGGGCAAAAAAATGGTCGATGCAAAGCACCTTTGTTTTTCTTATACGCAAGCGCCTCTGATTGAGGATGTTTCAATTGAAATAGAAAAAGGCGAGCGGATCGGCATCATTGGAAAAAATGGGCGTGGGAAATCGACCCTTTTAAGACTGTTAGGGCGCGACCTGACCGCCCAGCGCGGCTCTTTGGAATTTTCCGACAACACTAAAATTGGGTATTTCGGCCAGACGCATATTGAGCAACTGAGTCGCCATCACACGATCGAAGAGGAAATTGCTTTGGCCAACCCCTCTCTGAACTTTACAGAAATCAAGGGTATTGCTGGATCGATGCTCTTTAGTGGCACCCTCTCATCTAAGAAAATCTCCTTTCTTTCCGGTGGTGAAAAGAGCCGCGTCCTGCTCGGGAAAATTATCGCCCATCCTTGCAACCTTCTTCTTTTGGACGAGCCGACGCATCATCTCGACATTGAATCGATCGAAGCTCTCATAGAAGCGCTGGAGGATTTTTCTGGATCAGTGGTGATGGTGACCCATAGCGAGCTCATCTTAAGAAGGCTCAATTTAGATAAGGTCATCCACTGCGAAGAGGCAAAACAAACTCTTTTTCTTGGCACCTATGATGAATTTCTCGAAAAAGTCGGCTGGGAAGAGAAAAAACAAAAACCTGCTTCTAAGAAAGTAGAGCCTCATCATCGAAAAGAACAGACAGCGGCTTTAAAACCGATCGAAAAAGAAATTCAAGAGCGCGAGCAACAAATAACCTTCCTAGAAGATGAGCAGAGAAAAAAGCTTGGCCTCCTTGAAAAAGGAGAAACATCCCCGAAGCTGCTGCAGTCTCTCGGTCAGATCAAAAAACAGATAGAGCAGCTCGAGGCTCAACTTTATGAACTCTACGATCTTTTATTTAAATCTCAGTAAATCCTAAATAGGTCAAATACGCTCCTAGGACTACTAAAATAAGAAGTATGCCCCAATATCCTCGATGGAAGCAAGAGACAAGCTTCTTTTGAAGGCGCGTTGGAAAAGCAATCCGCCAGAGCCCTCTGAGGATTAGAAGGTAGCCTACAAAGGTAATGAAGCCTTGCCAATCCATCTGATAGACAGGGTGGGCAATCACAATGGCAAGACCCAGCAAAAGGGAAAGCGATCCTGAGAAAACAAGGAGTCCCTTTGAAGAGGCAAAGTCTTTGACTGCCCCTTCCAGCTCATGCCTGCGGAAAAGCAGGTCAGCGGCAATAATTAATAAATAAATTCCGAGCAGCTTAGCTAAAAATATTGATAATTCCATTTGTTACTCCTTTTTTTCCTTGTAATGGAGTTGTCAAGAATTTTTCCATAAAAAAATCTTACGGTACTACCAATTTGCTACCAAAATCTACCAAATTGGTAAGTGGGATGCGGAAGCGTTAGAAAGAGCGGTCCGGGAAGAATCAGGCGCAATTGGAGTTGTTCGAACGGCTCAGGAATGGCTTGCCCACCCTGTTGGCCGTTGCCTGGCTTCAAAGCCTGTCGTGGAAATAGAAAAAATTGCCGATACCGGTCCTATTCCTCTGCCGAAATTGATTATAAGTAACATAATTGTCTCACTATTGTATTAAAGAAAAAAGCGAAAAGTTACAAAAGCTCCCCACTGGTTGAGGTTTCTTTTGGGTAGACCCAGGGCATCTGAAGCTCCTATAGGTAAAAATCGGTAGTAAGGGGCAAATTCTAACCAGAAATCCTTTGCATATCTGTAGGTAACAGGAAGATGTACTTCTGCGCCCGTTCTATTTTTAAGCACCCAGGCAGCTCCAGATAAGCTTTTGATTCTAAGGTATTGATTGAAAGTAGGAAGACAATCGACTTGCAATCCTAGCATCCAATTTTGCCAGGTATAGTGAGTTTCTAGCCCAGCAATGGCATAGTAAATAGTATAGTTCAGTTGGATGGGGGCGGTGGAGGAATAACCTGTATGATGATCAGAGAGAAAATCAAGTCCAAAGCCTGCATAGGGAGTGATCATCCAATTGTTAAGAGGAGAAAAACAGTATCCTCCGACAAATTCTGAGTACCATTCATGAAATTTCGTTTTATTTAATGAACTCGATAATCGTCCGAGGTTGTACGTAGAACGTGCTTGACCAAAGAAAGCATTTGGTTGCTGATAGGAGAGTTTGCCTACAGCGCCGCCAGTACTTCCTGAATAGGTAGGAGGAGTTGAAACCGACATCCAGGTATAGGCGCCCCCGACATCCAAAGACCATCCTTGGGGCTTTTTAGCGTTAGGCTGAGGCATTTCTTTATTTTTGGACGTATCAGTAAAGACAACGCTTGCCGAAAGTAAAAACATCGATAAAAACCATTGCCAGTTGTTCATCATAGTCCTGCCTTATTCAGTTTTTTTATTGTTTCATCAAGTTGTAGAGAATAGTGTGGCCTCAATCGATTAATATCATAGAGTCCTGACGGCAATGCTATGATACTCACTGTATTAGAAGCATAATTGCTCACATATGCAAATTGGCCATTGGGTGATATGGCAATTGTATCAGGAGAGAATCCAACTCCTATGATTGGAGAGATTACTGTATTAGTTTGAATGTCGATAATATTAACAGCCCCTTGGCTAGATGTTAAATCGGTAAATCCAGCGCCATTATAGATAGTGCTATAATTAGAAACATATGCAAAGGACCCATCGGGTGTAATGGCAATGCCAGAAGGTTGTATTCCAAGAGTGATCGTTGCAGCAATGGTATTGCTGCTTAGATCAACAACACTTACTGTGGTGCCTACAGGTGAAAAATTATTGCTCCCAAAATTAGTTACATAAGCATATTTGCCATTAGGTGTTATTGCAATTGCAAAGGGGCCGGAAAAACCTGTAATGGCATTGAGCTGTACAGAGTTGTCGCTTGTTTTTATGATGCTTATTGTGCCGGTGCCTAGATTACCATCGACATAACTAACAACATAGACATAGGCGCCATCTGGCGTTATAGCCATTGCCGCAGGAGCAAGTCCCACCGTAAGTGCCGATCCAATAATGGCATTGGTGTTTAGATCAACCACCCTCACCGTTGTTCCATTACCACTTCCAACACCTTCAGGGCCTCCGTAATTATTGACATAGGCATGAGTTCCATCAGGGGTTATAACCAGACCCGAGGGGCCATCAAAACCACCGATCGTGCCTGTAACTGTATTAGTGGTTAAATCTATAATAGTCACAGTTGTGCTATTGCTATTGGTTACATAAGCTTTTGTTCCAGCTGGATTAATAGTGACTGTATAGGGCTCGTTAAAACTACTGTCGCCAATGGTTTGTGCGAGGGTGTTATATGTGAGATTTAATACACTAACAGTATCTCCACCAGGGAGTGCACTATTGTTGTTATTTGCCACATAGGCGAAGAGATTGTTAGGGGTAACCGCTATTCCCGCCGGGGTATTCCCTACAGGAATCGTTGCAACAACGGTATTAGGCTCACTTGCAAATGAAAATGTTGACCACAACAATAAGAAACCGACTGTATAAGCTCTTGATTTGGTTGCCATTGGTGTTTTCCTTAAAAATTTAAATTCTTTTTTGAAGAACATATTAAATTCGGCTAAAAATCGAGGCTTAAAGAGGCATAGGGGCCGGTTAAGATAAAATTGCTCAAGGTTCTTTCAAAGCCAACTGCATATACTCCTGAATCGGGGGTGGCGCCAGGTGCAAGGCTGGGGATGACTTGGGGGGCTGTCATATCGATTGTTTGTACTGCGTCGAGATAGATCTCGGCTTGGTATCCAGCGCTAAATTTTACTCTGCAGCATTTGAATAATCCTACATAAGAAAATCCCAGCTTTTCTTCAAAACTAGGGACGAGCTGCGTTCTATTAGGAACGGTTGTTCTTTGAGTGTTTGGCTCAGGGACATTATTAGCGACTAGAAAGGGGGCATCGGATTTGTAGGTTGCCCCGTTTTGCGACTTGCCAATCATTAAACCGAATGAAGATGTTCCACTAAAAAAGAAATCAGAAACGATTCGATAGTCAAAATCAAGGCCAAACTTTGGGCCTGCGCCGGTAAAAGTAGAATGGGTCTTAACCGAACGAACAGAGGTATTAGCAGCATTGGAATAGGTCGATTTCAACGATTGCTTAATACGAGTAAACCCTATGCCTACAAAAAGAGTCGGATACCAACGCTTGAAAGTACAAAATCCTTGTCCAAAAACTAAATTTACGGCATCAAACTCGAAATTCACTTTTCCGTGAGCCTTTGTGTAAGCAGCAGAATTGGGTCCTATATCGAACAAAGGTCCAATCATGAGAGCCCCTTCATCTGCAGTCGTAGACAATGTTTTTGAGGCTGTTTTGCTTGAATAGACACGTTCCCAACTTAATTCAAGATTCATATTGGAGGGGGACAAGAGCAACTCAGTCCCGACCTTAAAAGCGGGAGTGTAATTGGGGGAGATTTCGAAAATTTTCCAGTTTGGGGCAAGAGCCTGTAAAGCGACTCCACCGTTAATAGATTGATCGAGAGGTATTGCCTGTGCTGCATAGTAAAGAGAGCTTCCGTTGGGCTGAAGAAATAAAAGATCGGCATAAATTTCACCCACTACACTACGGCAATCAAGGAAGTAGGGTAAACAGTCGTTACTTGGTGGCTTGACCGGTGCGGCTGATGCACTAAGACTAGCAAAAAAAGAAGAGACAATTAAAACTGACAGAGTTTTCACAGAAATCCCTATGTTGTTCATAAGTAATAGGGGCTATGTGTATCAAAAAAAATATTAAAGGTCAATACCAGCCTCAATCTGTGAATGATGTGTTTACAACATCGAGCGCAGAGATGCCTCAACAAGAGAGCGTCTAGAAGGTGAGGGGATTTTGCGAACCATTTCAAAGGCTTTTTTAGTGTTGAATGCTTTAGGTAGCTCAACCTCAGGCAGCGTTTTAAACCAAAGCGATTTCGCGGGTTTTAAGTAAAAGATATCGATAAGAGCTTTTTCTGGTGTTGCCATCTTTACGAGAGTCTCTGGGTCAACTTCATATCCGAAGAAGAATTCAGGAGCAATATGGTGCGCTGAAATCGTGGCTAGAGGTGTAGAGATACGCCGTGTGCGAGTAGGCGATACTACAGAGATAATGCAAGGGATTTGGTCGATCATGCCATGATGATAAAGGGCTGTCTGTAACGAAACATAACAAGGAAAAAGGAGCGATTAAATATTCTGGGATTAACAAAGGATTGATGTTAACATCAATGGCCCAAAACCCTCTTGATAAATGCACGACCTGTTTTTCAAGAGATAAGCGTCTCAGCAGTTGGCTTGTGTGCTCATTGCTTAACTTCAAAAGACATGCCGCATCTTCTGTTTGTAGAATTGGAACCCCTATATTCTGTAGAGTTTTCAGTGCCGTTAATAATCTCACTGCAGCGACTCCAAATATTCTACGACTTTCAATTGGATCGTTGCTTCATAATACAAGAAGATGACACTAATGTCAATAACTCGTCTTATCGATTTTTGCGAATTCTTTTTTTATCTCTGCATAAAACGACTGCCGTCATAGAACAGCTCGCTTTTGACAATCAGCCCATCCCGAAAACTGAGTAGCACTGCAGCTGGGAAGCCTTTAGCAATTCCAGGGATGTCTACAGCGTAGACGATCATAGCTTGGTCTCCAGCGCCAAATTTAGATCGTATTGCCAGAGACTCGAATAAATTCATATATTCACTGGTAGCTTTAATAACGGCTTCTTTCCCTTTTAAATTTCCTACGGGGCCGTGAAGCTCCACATCGTGGTGCAGGTAGTTTTTGATTCCTTCTAGATTTTTTTCTCCCACCAGCTTGTAATACTCTTCAGCGAGTGCCACAGGTTTTTTTTTCATAACGATCTCCTTGTTAAACATTTGACATCTGTCATCGAATATAGCACCCTATACTCAATACGAGATTCATGCTAGCAAACCATATTGATTATAGCAAGGTATATCCAAATGGAAAAGTTTAAAAAAAGAATTTACAATTCTGAAACCAGAGATCTACAGGCAGCCCAGACAAAATCCCATATTTTGAAGGCTGCACAAGCGCTCTTTCAGACCGAGGGATTTGATCGCGTGACCATCAGCAAACTAGCAAAAGCTGCGGAAGTCTCCATGCCAACGATTTATGCCATCTTTAAATCGAAACGAGGAGTGCTGCAATCGCTCATCGATGAGGCCCTTCCTTCACAGCAACGCGGGACACTCGTCGATGATTCTATGCAAGAGAAGTCTCCCAAAAAACGCCTTAGCATCACTGCAAAGTTATCGCGCCAAATCTATGATGCTGAAAGAGAGGTGATGGATATTTTGCGAGGCGCCTCTGTCGTTGCACCGGAATTTAAGGAGCTCGAGCAGGAAAGAGAACAGAGGCGCTATGAAAGGCAGGGAGAGTATGTCAAAAAGATGATGAAAGAGAAGATTCTTGCAAAAGGATTGACTCTACAAAAAGCGCGCGATATTCTCTGGACAATGACGGGTCGCGATATATATCGAATGTTGGTTGTCGAAAGAGGATGGACATCAGATGAGTACGAAAAATGGCTGGCGCAGATTTTAGTCAAATCGCTTCTAGAGGTAGTTGCAAAACTCAGGGTTCGTCGATTTTCGGGATTATTTTGACCGATTTTCGATCCAAATTGCGGGGGTAATATACTGAAAGTCGATATTACCCCCGCAATTTGGATCGAAAATCGGTCAAAATAATCCCGAAAATCGACTGAACCTGAGTTTTGCAACTACCTCTCTAGATAGCTGAATATCTGCTCAGTGTAAAATCGAAATAAATAGGGACATAATATGACGATTATCGAAAAAATCAATGAGGGGATCAAAGAAGCAATGAGAGCCCGAGATCAGATTAGACTTGATACATTGCGTATGCTCAAATCAAAAATATTGGCTGTGGATGCACGTGCTAACCTTCCTGACGCAGAAGTTATAAAACTATTCAAAAACTACTTCGGTAGCCTTCAAGAAACCCTTGAACAGGCTCAAGGCGCTAACCGCACTGATATCGCTGAGCGGTTAAAAAGGGAGCTGATGATTATTCAAGAGTTCTTACCTAAAGCTCTCTCTGCTGAAGAAACCAAAAGAATCGTTGTGCAGGCTATTGCCGAGTCTGGAGCCAAGACAAAAAAAGATCTAGGGTTGGTCATGAAGGCTGTCATGAAATTCAATAGTTCGGTTGATGGAAGGTTGGCTAAAGATTTGGCTGGAGAATTACTAGCTGATTAGAAAAAAGATAGAGTAACAATGTCTATACTGTTGCCAATTGAAGGATATAGCCTCTTCTTTCAACGGCCTGATCTAGCAAGCCAAGCGAAACAATCAAAATAGCGGTCTAAATCTTCAAGCGATGTTTTGAATTCGTCGCTTCCGAGGGCAGCAGCGGAAAAGAGTTCGCGGGCGCGTAGAATTTCTCTTCGACGGCCCTTCCACCGAGGATCTTCGATCGTGAGCCAAAATAAGTCCAAGGCTCGAGTGACGGCACCCCAGTAGCGCGTTTGATTGCCCTTGGATCGAAGAGCTCGGCTGACTTCGCTCCCAATATTGGCCATTTGCTCAACGAGAGAAAACTTCGTCCAACTAGGGCGGACAGACTCTAGGTGGTCTAAATCTGCAATCATGCGTGTTTGACCAATTGATTGACGATTTCTAGAATTTTTTGGCGGATTGCAGGATCATCAACCCCTCGAGAAGCATTGCCATGAGACGGTCTCAGGTTGATTATAGAATCGTATTCAATCCATTCATCTCCAGATTGTTGAAGGTAGAGGTTGATTCCCCAGAGGTTTGCTTGTCTTGATCCATTTTCTAAAAGGATCTCTTCCCCATCCGAATGCATTGTCATTCCAGCAACCATAATGGCTTTTTCCACATCGACGACGGCTTTAACAAAAGCACCACCCCTGCTTTTCAATTCCAGGTCGAGAAGATCGGTTTTTTGCACTTGTTGATCAATGATCTTTGTTGGCATATTAGACTGTTCCAAGTATTCTTAAGAATACCAGAAATGCTCTGGCAACGCAAGAGCGAGATTTTTCTTTTTTTGTATCGACAATTCCTTCATACAATCAGCGCCCAACTGTAGAGGCAATTCCCTCCATAGTTTTTGAATTCTTGCGGCCATGGCAAAGTTGTTTACTTAGAGAGCCATTGATAGAGAGGGATGAAATGAATCGTTTTCCCTTCTTTTAAGAGCACATCTTCTAAAGAAAGTGTTAAGATTTTTCCCGATGGAAGTTCTAAGGCCTGCAAACATTCTAACAGAGCATTGATCTCGCGGCTCTGCGTTTCTTGATCTTCCAGATCGGAATAGCACACTTGTATTGCATCTATAGGTTTTCCCAATTCTGTAATTATAAAGTCGACTTCTTGCACTTGTTTATAATAGAATGTTTGTTTGCCTCTACGCCTTAATTCTAAATAGACAGCATTTTCCGCCAAACGGCCCCAGTCTTCTCGATCGGATTGCAAAGATACTGTGCGCAGGCCCGTGTCAATCACGTAAATTTTTTTAGGGTCGCGGGCTTGTACTTTGAGATTAGGATGGTAACGGCTCATTTCAAAGGCAAGGAAAGCTTGTGTCAAATAACCTGTCAACGTTGAGGCTAGTTCAATCGAAATTTCAAAAGCTTTTCGCAGGGAATTGTAGGAGTGTAAACAACTGAGTCCCGTTAAATAGAAACTAACTATTTGATGTAAGGCTTGTTGATTTTTGATAGAATGTCTTGCAATAACATCTCGTAGCACAATATCACTAAGATATTGTTTTAATAAAATGATCCGATCATTTTCGTCTGGTGTTAAGATGACTTTTGGAAAGCCTCCCCAACGCAGATAATCTTCTAATGCGCGTAACCAAGTTCCTTCCGTAGATGGTGTTTTACACAAAAATGATAAATATTCGGGAAAGGAAAGAGGCCAGATAGTTTGTTCGATAACTCGTCCAGAAATAGCTGTCGCGATCTCAGAACTCAATAAATGAGAAGAAGAGCCAGTTACAACGATTTGGTAATGTCCTAAGTCGATAGCTTTTCGCACCCACCGCTCCCATCCTTGGACATTTTGGATCTCATCCAAAATGACTAGTTTGGGCATCTTTCCCATTTCTTCTTCGTAGAGTAAGAGGAGTTGATCAAGCACTTCAACGCTGGCCCCTGGAAAAAAAATCGGATCCTCAAAATTAAAAAAGAAAGTCTCCTCTAGTCTCCCTAGTGCTAATTGGACTGTCATGGAGGATTTTCCGGAACGCCTCACTCCAGTCAGTGCTAGACAGAGATCCTTTTGTTGGCTAAGAAGGGATCTTCTGGGGACGATCAAATGGCTGTTTTTGCTCAGCCATTGCTGCCAGTCCTGTAACGCTTTTTTTAATTTGCCTCGTGTCACCATAACCTTATTTTAATCGATCAGTCGATTAAAAAATCCAAAAATTAATCGATCTACCGATTGATTTATGTATATTGTTAATCTTTAACAGGTTATTGACATAAAAAGGCTGAGAACTTTTTCCGGCAGTATATGTTACCATTCGAGGTAGTTGCAAAGCGCGGATTTGGCCTCCAAAGCGAGTTTTGCAACTACCTCGTTTTTTTAGAAATTTCTTCCCCTAAGCCCAGGGGTTGCCTACAATTGTGTCTCGCTCACCTGTATAGATGTGAGAATATCCATGAGAATAAAGATGGTTTGTGCATGCCAGATAGCCTTCGAATGTCATGTGAACATGTTCAAACATAATGGTTTTTGGTTTAATTTTTTCAAAATTAATCGATAGCAAAATTGCTTCATCATGACCTTCAGCATCCATGTGAAGCACATCGATGCGGTTGAGTTGATATTTGTCGATAATGTCCTGTAGAGTCACGCATTCGACTTGAAAAGTTTTAATATCTTTGGCAGAAAGAGAGGGCTTGCATTTGAGGATGTGATTCAGATCCAATGATCCAACCAAATCGCCCCAGAGTCCACCTGCTTCATTCACTAAATCAGGATGGGTTTTGCAAAATTCAGAAGTTTCATCAACCATGTAAAAGTTGCCTATTTTCCTCGTATCAGAAATCGCCACATTTTCAAAAAATACTTGAGGATGCTCTGCGTAATTCTTTTTAAGTTTTTCGAAAATCCTAGGCACGGGTTCAATTAAAATCCCTTTCCAATGTTCCTTTAAGATTAAGGCGCACAGAGGGTCGGTGCTCATGACGCCCTCATTCGATCCAATTTGAATAAAGACAATGCCTTCTTCTTTAAGAAGGCTTCTCGCTTTTTCTAATTCCTTTTCCATGTCCCTCTTTCTATAAAAAAGGCCGATTTTTTTCAACCCGGCCTCGAGATTTGACGCATTCAGAAAACTTTTGGCTGGGCAAAAATGCATCTTTCCGTTGTGTCTATACTGCGCCCACCCCAAAAGTGTGAATTTCGGCTAGCGCCAAAGCTCCTACGATCGACGATCGCAAATTGGTTAGTAAGCGAGTTTTCCAACTACCTCAAGCGTCTAATTAAACTATCTTGAGCTTTAAACGGATTCAACTTGAGGGTTAAAGGCTCTATAGTTTATAGGATTTTTTCATGGATAAGAATTATGTATTGTCTCTAAGTAATCAGAAAGGTAAAATGTCGCTCCAAAAAGGAGACTTTAATATGTCCGTTAACTTAGTTGCCTATAGACCCTCTTATCAAACCCTATTTGTAGGGGTAGCAGCCGTCTCGATCGTTGCACTGTTAGCATACGCCCTCTTTTCAAGAAAAAGCTCCCAACGGTCTACTCCTAAATCTACCCCCCAACCCACGCCCATCCCGTTATCCACAGAGCAGGCTCAAGAGATTGAATCGATCAAAAACAAAATGCGCGGAACGATTCCCTTGGTTGATAAACTGAATCTCAGCTTTCCTCTCGATCTATGGAAGAAGTTGCTCGATAATATCGGCGTCTTTACAGACCCTGAGACATCGGCTAAAGTCGACCTCAAAAAAAAAGTGATCCAATTAAATAGAGACGACATCAATGCACAGAAATTGGACAAAATCTTCCAATATATGACAGGGAGCATCATTTGTTCTTATAACTCCGGTAGTAGCACAGATTCTGCACGTGATTTTTTCTATAGAAAAGACGCATCCTCTTTTGTCCACATCCCACAAGCGCCCTCTACTTCCCGTACATTTCCAAACCACTCTTGGGCCGATAAGTGTAAGAACAATAGATTCGCCTCCGATGCTGAAAAACAACACGCTAAAAATGAGACTATTTACAACACCCTGCGGGAAGAGAAGGAAACAATTTCTTTTACAATCTTGGATAACCGTGAAGCAGGCGTTAAAATTTAGAGAGGATTCTAAAGCCTCAAGGTTATGCGTCAGAATGCAATCCTACTTGAGCGTTTAGGTGATTTTTTGAGTGCGAACTCTTCTTAATCTTAAACTTGAACATCTTTTTCGCAGCCTAGGTGTTACTTTTTGTTGAGTTATTTTATACGCAATTTGGCCGCTTTTGGCAGTCATTTCAACATGTGTGTGCTCGAATTCCAGGCAAGCCAATCAGTGCAAATTTTTATAGCAGGTGTTTTTCATGACTACTTGCTCTTCAGCGTAATACAATTAAATTCGTAACAGTTCAGATACCCCCGCCTTCGGCAGGATAGGGGTATCTGAAAAAAATGGAAGAGGATTAAACGGCGATTAATAACGGGACGACTTCTTGACGCACTTCTAATAGCCGTGGACAGCCTTTTATGGCCTCGGATAAAGCATCCCAGATATTCCAGCCCTGTTTTCGGGCTGTCGATAAGTAGCTCCGAATACGACAAAAAATCTGGCCTCCTTTGGGAGTTCTAAAACAGCCTGCGATCTTTTGCTTGAGCTTTACCATACGAATATCCTGCTCTCCTTGATTGTTCGTAAAGGGTACTGCAAAATCGTACATGAAGAGGAGGACACTGCTACGGTACTCTTGGAACCGGTCCAGAAGGTTTTTACCATCCCTCTGCTTTTGCCTGCCTCGCTTGCCTTTAGGCAAGGGAGGCAGTCGCGAGTGATATTCAAGCCCCTCAGCAATAATTTGTGTATACGCCTGTTCTATCTGGTGTAAAACCTCTTTGGGAAGCACCCATTGAGCTAGATATTTCTCGACCTCATTTTTTGCAAAAATGAGAAGGTCTTTCATCCGTTTTGCCCAACCTTCTTTTTTTTCCTCATGTATGAATGTAAGCTCCCGCAAATGATGGGCATTGCACAGCCCATGCACAACCTGTTCGTAAGAAAAATAAGGAAACCAATGGTCATGGATCGCTTTCCCTCGGAACTGGGATAAAATATTCGCCTCATCCATTGCTTCTTTCCCACGTTTGGAATGTATCATGTAGAAAGTCGACCATTGTGATGAGGTTACGTGAACCCAGTGAAGTTTTTTCTCACATCTCATCCCTGTTTCATCAAAATGCAGAATCTGTGCTGCTAACAGGTATACTTTTAGACTGCTCTCGAACGATTCGAGCTTCTGAAAGAGCTTTTCGTCAACATTTGCACAAGTGCCTGGTGAAATAGCAATGCCAAAAATGTCCTCGAAGATTTCGCATACACGGTCAACAGGTATAAAATGTTGATGGGCAAAGTAAGCTGTTAGTGCTTGAACTCTCTCTCCATATTGAACGGGGCCTCTAACATTCTCAGGGAAAGCTGCCCTATTGAACTCTCCACAACAAGGACATTGTTTTTCCAGAGCACGATGTTCTGTTACCTCGATTTTTGGTTGGGGTAAATCAAAGACTTGTCGCGCTTCAGTGCAAACACCCGCTACTTGACTGAGACTCGATCCACATCCGTTACAGCTTGTAGGCGTATGAGTCACCACTAAATCAGGATTTGCGACTTGAGCAAGACCTTTTCCGACATGTCCTTGTTGTCCTCCTGGTTTTTTGCCCGATTGATTGCGTAGGCTTTTTGGCTTTCTCTTCAACCCATCGCTGCTAGGAGGTTTGCTACTATTGGAGCTGTTTTTCGATAGACGAGTTTCTAAATCTTGGACACGGGTTTCTAGCTGTTGTATGCGGATCTGCTGTTGCTGAATGGTTGCTTCGAGATAACGAATATATGAACGGATCGACTCGGGCAATGAATCAAAAACTTCACCGGAAAGACTTGGTATCGAACCTGTCGAATAATTCATGCTAACATGGTATCAAAAAACTCTTACGATGAAAAGTTAAATTTTATCTTCATGCCACTTTTCAGATGCCCCCTGTCTTGCCGAAGGCGGGGGTATCTGAACTGTTACTTAAATTCTTCTTCAAATTGCCCGATCGTTTTTAGGATTAATTCCCATGCTGGAATCTCCCTAAAAATCATGGACTCCATCAACCCGTAATCTTTTTGAAGTTCTTTCAAAACATGAGGCGGTGGCACGAGTTTCAGCGTTCCTTTTTTGGCAGTGCTATAGCTCGCCCAAGCTGATGCAAAATAAATGCTTTTGTGATTGGCTACTCTTTCAAGTAAGTTTGATTCTTCAATGGCTTTTTCCTTAAGAAAACCATAGATTTCACAAAAAGAGGCTATTTTTCGTGAAAAATGCTTATTGCCAGTTGGCCAACATCTTGTTGGCTAAATGGATAAGAAGAGTAGGGTTTTATCCCAGTTTCATCAAGTCTAGTGCGTAATTGAACTTTACGCAGATGAATTTTTTCAGGTTGAATTTCTGTGTGTATGCCACTAAAAATAAAAGACTTCAGTCGTAAAACTGAAGCCTTAAAATTGGATGGAGGTGGAGAGATTCGAACTCTCGTCCTAAGCGAACATCCCACTCATGACTACATGCTTATCGTCTCCGAAATACAAATGATCATGCTGGAAGACGCCCCACAATTGATCACTCGTCCTTCGAAAATCTCGGCGATCTCCACTCAAAGGAGAGATGGAGGGCCACACCAGGAAAAATGACGATAGTTCCAAAGCTCCTGGTCGGACGCTGGGCTATCGGCTACTGTTAGCGGTTAAGCTTAAGCAGCTTGGGGAAGTTGTTCTTCGCCAATTATGTTGTTGCCGCTGGTTTAAGGAGGAAATCGACAACCTCCGCATGCCACGGGTCTTCAGCTCCCTAGTCGAAGCCTTTCACCCCCGAATGTATTGTATCATAATAGGAGATAGTCTACCATAAAAGGATTTTAATTGGAGTCTGAAAAATGTTTGAAGTGGGTGAATCTGAGTCGTTTCCGAACCGAGAACTCAAGATTTTGGACTTTTGGAAGAGGGAAGAGATCTTTCAGAAGTCGTTGGAAAGGGTCAAAAACGGCCCTATTTTTTCCTTTTATGACGGTCCTCCCTTTGCCACGGGCCTCCCTCACTATGGGCATCTTCTAGCGGGAACCATCAAGGACGTCGTCCCAAGGTTTTGGACGATGAAAGGGTATTATGCCCCACGGCGATTTGGGTGGGATTGCCACGGGCTTCCCGTCGAAAACGAAATTGAAAAGGCAAAAGAGCTCTCTGGGGCTCCCGACATTGAGAAGTTTGGCATCGCTCACTTTAACGAAGAGTGCAGGCAAATTGTCTTAAGATATACTCAGGAATGGGAGACAACAGTTTCTCGAATGGGTCGGTGGGTCGATTTTAGGCAGACATACCATACGATGGATAAATCATTCATGGAGTCGGTCTGGTGGGTGTTCGGAGAGCTCTATAAAAAAGGGCTTGTCTATGAAGGACTTAAAGTGATGCCCTTCTCTGCCAAACTGGGCACCCCTATTTCCAACTTCGAGGCCAACTTAAACTATCGGGATGTCGATGATCCTTCTATTGTTGTGACATTTCCTTTGGAAGATGATCCTGAAGTCTCTTTTCTTGCATGGACGACGACGCCATGGACGCTCCCTTCAAACCTTGCGCTTGCTGTCCATCCTGATCTTGATTACGTTAAGATCCGCGATCTGGAAACAGGCCGCCTGTTCATTTTGGCAGAAGCTCGCGTTAAAGCAAACTTTGAGAAGTTCGAAATTCTGGAGATGTTTAAAGGAAAGAGGCTCAAAGGAGCGGCCTACTGCCCTCTTTTCCCTTATTATGCCAGAGAGCGTGATGATCGGCTATTCCGCGTTCTGGTCGATGAATTTGTGACAATCGAAGAGGGAACAGGAATCGTTCACCTTGCCCCTGCCTTTGGAGAGGCTGACTTCTTCCTTTGCGAACGGGAAGGAATTGAGCCTGTTTGCCCCGTCGATCAAAACGGCCGGTATACTTCTGAGGTTCCCGACTACGAAGGGCTTTTTGTCAAAGATGCGGACAAGGAAATTATTCGCCGTCTGAAAGGGGAAAAGCGGCTGATCCGTCATGGGCAGATCAGGCACCGATACCCTTTTTGCTGGCGGTCAGATACACCGCTTATTTATAAAGCGATCCGCACCTGGTTTGTCGCTGTTGAAAAGATCAAAGATCGTCTTCTCAAGGCAAATGAGCAGATTCATTGGGTTCCAGATCACATTAAAGAAGGACGGTTTGGAAAATGGCTGGAAAATGCACGCGACTGGGCGATCTCCCGCAATCGCTATTGGGGAACGCCGATTCCCCTGTGGCGCAGTGATGATGGAGAGATTATTGTGATTTCGAGTGTCAAAGAGCTCGAAGAGAAGACAGGCAAGCAAATCACCGACTTGCACCGCCATTTTATTGACGATTTAACATTTCTTCATCAAGGGAAACAATTTAAACGGATTCCAGAGGTGTTCGACTGTTGGTTTGAATCAGGGTCGATGCCGTATGCTCAAAACCACTTTCCTTTTGAAAACGAAGCCTTTACGTTGAATGCCTTTCCAGCTGATTTCATTGGAGAAGGGATCGATCAAACGAGAGCCTGGTTCTATACATTGACAGTTCTCTCCGTTGCTCTTTTTGACAAACCTGCCTTTAAAAACGTGATTGTCAACGGCATCCTGCTTGCAGAAGACGGGACGAAGATGTCCAAGAGGCTCAAAAACTACCCTGAACCTAGTGCAGTGATTGATCAATTCGGGGCAGATGCAGTGAGACTCTATCTACTCAGCAGCCCTGCCGTGAATGCCGACGATCTCCGGTTTTCTGCTCGTGGAGTCGAGCTTATCCTTCGGCAAGTCCTCATTCCTCTTTGGAACTGTTATCTATTTTTAGCCACATATGCAACCATTTACCATTTCAAGCCGCAAGAGATGAAAACCACCCCCACGGCTGAAATGGACCAATGGATTTTATCCGAACTGCAAGAGCTTATAGAGAAAATGGCGCAAGCGTTTGAGTCATATGAGCTGCAAGCAGCAGTCATCCCGATTACTCGTTTTGTCGATCAACTGACCGATTGGTATATCAGAAGATCCCGGTCTCGATTTTGGGCAGATGAAGCCAGCCCAGACCGCTTTGAGGCGTTTCAAACTCTTTATACAGTGCTTCATACCGTGTGTCTCTTGACAGCTCCTGTGATTCCATTTTTAAGCGAAGCGATTTATCAACACCTTCGGCAGCAAACAGATCCGATCTCTGTCCACCTCTGCTGTTATCCAGAGCCTAGCAGCCGGTTTAAAAGACCGAAGCTTCAAGAGGAGATGTCTTTTGTGCAACAGGTTGTTAGCTTAGGACATGGACTTCGCAAAGAGCATAAACTCAAAGTCCGCCAGCCCCTTTCTTGTGCCCACCTTATCTCCGCAAGTGATCACCACCTCTCCATTCTCAAACGGCAAGAGTCTTTGATTGCAGATGAACTCAATGTTAAAAAGATCGAGTTTCATACTGATGAAACACAGTTTGTGAGACTCAAAGCCAAGCCGAATTTCCGCATTCTAGGAAAAAAAGTCGGCAAGCAGATGAATGCGGCGCAAGCTGAAATTCAAAAACTTTCCCCCCAAGCGCTTGAAGAGCTTCTCTCTGGCAAGGAAGTGGCAATTGTTCTGGGGGCGGAAAAGGTTACCCTCACATCCGAAGATGTCGCTGTTGAAAGAGAAGTTCATCCTGGAGTTATTGCAACCACAGCAGGGAAGCTGACCGTGGCTCTTGACACCCACCTTTCCCAGCCGCTTATTTTGGAAGGGATTGCCCGTGAGCTTGTCAACAAAATCAATACCCTCCGTAAAGAGAGCGGTTTTGCAGTCACCGATCGGATCGACGTGAAAATTCAAACCTCACCAGAGGTCCGCACAGCGTTCGAAGCGCACCGGGAGTATATTTGTCATGAAACCCTTGCCATTAGCTTTGAGTTCACTTTCTGCTCAGGAGAAACGAAGGAGATCAACGGCCATCCGACGATCATCACCCTGCAGAAGGTTGTTCATCCGGTGTGAGTTTGCCAATCTAATTAAAATTTTGTTTTAACTTGATTAAATTTCATAAACGTGATTAAATATCTCTACTTAATTAACAAAGGATTTAGCTATGCCAGTTCACCTTCGCGATACAGCCTACAATTTTCTTTGGACTGCAGGTCATAGGGTTTTCGGTTTTGCTGAAAAATCTATTATCGACATCAAGCAAATTAAAAATTTTAGCACAAATAGCCGTGACCAAAATACAGTATCCATAGGAAAACTCCTTGGATTGATAGTTATTGTTACAGCAGGCTATAGCCTCACAAGGCGCGCAATCACATGGTACTATTCTGAATCTAAGACTAATAATAAGCCAAAAGCCAAAAGGCCAGAGGGCACAGAGCCAAAACCTAGGCCTAGAGCTACTAATGGTAAGCCAGGAGACAAAAAGCCAGAGGGTACAGAGCCAAAACCTGGGCCTAGGGTTACTAATGGTAAGCCAGGGGGTATAGGGCCAAAAGTCAAAGACAGAAAAGGAGATGAGAAGGGACCAGAGGCGAGGAATCCTTTGCCTAATGACGGGAATCCTACAAGACTAAGCGATGACGACGGTAAGAAAGGTGGGGCTGGCACAGAGCTTCTTAATTTCTCGGATGATGATGATTTCATTTCACTAAATCCTTTTTCTGATGATTTCGGGAAAGAGACTGGTAACAGCACTTCTACAAAGGCAGAAAAAAAGGAAAAAACACTTCAAGAAGCTAATTATGATGCAGCTGAAGATGAACGTGTGAAGAAAACTGCAGATCTTACGGAAGCTAATACAGCAGCTCTTGCTGCTGCTGATGAGGCTGCTAAGGCAAAAGCTGCTTTAGAGAACGCTCTCAAACTAGTTCAAACTCGTAAAGAAGAAGCTGAGCAAGCTAATAAAGCTGCTGAAACTGCTAAGGAAGCTGCGAAGAATGCTTCAGAAGCTGACAAAAATACTAAAGAAACTGCTGTTAAGGAAGCTGCTGAAAAAGCTAACGCTGCTGATAAAGCTCTTGAACAAGCTAACAACAGATTTGAAACTGCTAAACAAATTGCTCAGGAAGCCTCTGACAAAGCTGAAGCTGCTCGGAAAGTCGCTGAGGAAGCCACTAAGGCAGCTAAAGCTGCTGACGAAGTTGCTAATAAAGCTGCTGAAAAACTTGGTGCAATTAATGGTGAGACTGATGAACAACTTGCTGCTGTGTCAGAAAGTTCGAACCCACCTCAAATATCTGTAGAAAGACCAGACCCTCCTAAAGAAGCTGAGAAAACTCAAACTGCTGTTATGGAGGTTTTAGACGCAAACACCCCACCTAGCTCACCGTCCCCTCGCTCTACTCAATCTTCAATGCAGCAGAATTCTGCTGATGAGCCTAGAAAACCTAGAAATAGATTTAATCTTGATTCAGGATCTATATCAGCAGTTTCCGTTGCATCCAACACAACGACGCCTACAAAAACAGAAGATGAAAAAAGCAAGGACCCTACGGATGCTAATTAATTTAACAAAGGTTTAGTCATGGCAGTTTATTTTCGTAATATAAGTAATGTGTTTATCGATGTTGCTGGAAAATACTTTAGCGATATTAAGCAAATTAAAAATTTTAGCACAAACAGTCGTAGCCAAAATGCTGTCTCCCTAGGAAAACTTCTGGGGTTGATAGCTATTGTTACAGCAGGCTATAGCCTCACAAGGTGCGCAATCACATGGTACTATTCTGGATCTAAGACTAATAGTAAGCCAGAAGACAAAGGGTCAGAGGATACAGAGCCAAAACCTGGGCCTAGGGCTACTAATGATAAGCCAGAGGGTACAGGGTCAGAAGTCAAAGACAGAACAAGTGGTAAGAAGGGATCAGAGGCGAGGAGTCTTTTTCCTAATAGCGGTTCGGATGATGATTTCGGGAAAGAGGCTGGTGACAGCACTCCTACAATTACGAAGTCTAAAGAGGATAAGAAAGATAAAGCTGAGAATTCCACAGCTCCTGATGGAACACTGCCTGATTCATCAACAGGTTTTGATGCCTCTGCATTTATGTTTACAGCGCCTTTGCCGCCTAGAAGAGTTGGGGGATTTAGTCCGCCAAATGCATCTGAAACTATTCCATTAACATCTCAAATTCCTGTTGGAACACCACAAAGCCGATCTGAAGGGAGCGATCTTGAGAAGTCTAAACAACGGACTTCTAGAAATTTTGATTCAGGGTCTGTATCACCAGCTTCCATAGGGGTAGATCCTAGGATGCTTCAACTTTCTGGTAGAAATTTTGATTCAGATTCTACTAGATCCAACACAACGACACCTACAAAACTTGAAGATAAAAAAGAGAAAAAGACTTAAGAAATTCTTAGTTTTTAGAGGGAGTTGCAAAACTCCCTCTTTAACACTGCATCTCTTTAAACAAAGGAAGCATTGCCTAAAGTAGCGCTTCCTTTTTGTTTTTACCTGCATGCAGTTTCGAAAAGATCTATTTAAACTTGAGAGGGAGGCGTGTCTTGCGATAGTGAAGGATGCTCCAGGTGCCAAAACCGATGAGAGCAAGGGTCCAGATGAAAAGGCGGCCGGGGTTGAAGAGGGGGTAAGGGGGCTGGTTAGGGGCTCCAAACCGAGAGCCAGGGGGCCAGAAAATGAATACAGGGCCTCCTCGAAGGTTCGCCTCAGGGACAAATCCAAATTCGCGGCTATCTCCACTATTGGCATGGTTATCCCCTAGGACAAGATAGGAGGCGGGTGGAACAGTCAGCCCATACTTCTTAATCGTCTCAATATCGAGCTCTCCTGTCGGAAGGAAGGGAGGGCCTTGATCGGTAAAAGGGTGGTAAGAAATACGAGAGGTTGCTTGCCGTTTTTTTTCTCTCTCGATAAAGCGGGTGAGCGCGGGGTCATTCTTAGAAATCAGGGGTGCTCCCATCAAATAAAGATCTCCATCTCGGAAGTAAGCGTATCGAGAAGGGTAAACCGATTGCTCTTTGCTTTGGGGATTGTACCTAGTGTCAAATTCCATTCCTATATTGAAGAAGAGTTGTGTCCGCTGCGCATCAAACCAATAGAGGGGGTTAGAGGGGGGGAGTTCGTGGGAAATTCCTTGCCACCCAATTGCAAAGGCTTTTCCGTAATAAAACTCATAGGTTCCATCGGGAATTCCTGGAAGATAGGGAAAAAAAGCTTGAGTTCCATATTTTTTGGGATTGATTCCATACCGATACCCTACCCCTTTTTCAATGGTAAAACGTGCGGTATACAGGTTTTGCATGATCGTTTTGAGATGTTTTTCTTGAAGGGGAATCACAGAGGTTGAAAGGCCCACAAAAGGACGTAGTCGATGCATCACATCAGAGCCCATATGAGCTCCTGATAAGCTTGGATGATGGCGGAGTTCAAGGTATAGTACGCCTTCTTCCATCTGACTTGGGTCTTGATCTGTTAAAACACGCACTTGCTCTTTGGTCAGAAGGCGGGCCATAGCAAAGTTCCCCATGCCCCAGAGCTGGTCGTATTGGATCTCGCGATTTTGTTTTAAAACTCGGGGCAGCAGCTCTCCCCGAGCTTGGGTTGGGCTTAACGCATAAAGGCGTGCAATCGGCTCGTTCATTTGGTAGATCATCACTGGGGAGTAAACACCTGGAATCACCGAGGAGGTGGTTGAGATATGGGTCCCTTCAAATGAGATAAAGGGAATGTGATCGATTTTTGCAAGCTCAGGGAGCTGAAGCTCTGGGGTAATGTCTCTATCACTTCCATCGATCCCATAGATTTGACCTCCATAAAAATAGAGGGTATCGCCCGGTTTTCCAATGAGACGCTTAACAAGTAGCTTTTTCCCAGGGAAAAGATAAAAATAAACAGTATCTGCTTCCCGAATATCCATGTCTTCAGTTGTGAAAATGACAATGTTATTCCGTTGGATGAGGTCGGGGTTGAAATAAAAATGTCCCGGTCTTAAGGGGTAATTGATTCCGAAATCTGTTTTTGAAACCGAGAGGCGGTCTTGTTCTTTAAACGTAGGCCTCATCGACCCTGTTGGAATTTCATAAAGCTCAAACCACACCTGCCGAATAAGAATGGCAATAAAAAGAGCGACCCCGATTCCAAAAATAAAATCTCGTAGTTGCTCAAAGAGAGATTTTTTGAGATATTGCTTGTAAAGGCTTTGAATGGAGCTTGCGAGGAGCTTGCATCGATGGGTATTCTTAGATAAAATTGCTTCCTGCAGCTCTAAAAGGCGGCTCTTAATCTCTGCTTGGATCGGAGGTTCGAGTTTTCGTTCGACTTTTTGAAATCGATGATGCGCTGCAAATAAAAACTTTTTGATTTTGCGAAGTTGAAACCATTTTTGCATAGTTTTTATAGAGACTAGCATGAGAGGAGGATTCCATGCTAATTTTAATTTTTGACTAGGAGCCCATCCTGGTATGGCCTGATGTGGAAAAATTGTTCATAACTTACTAAATCAGTGACTTAAAAAAACTTTTTCTAGAGAGAAAGTGGCAATGTGGAAAGATTGTTCATAAGAACCCGAAAATCGACGAAAAATTTTACTGGGAGAGGTTCAACTACCACTGAAAGATCTGTTCAGAGTAAATCACGAGGTCGGGATAAGCCGTAGGAATTAAAACCCAGCGGTAACGGTGGCCGGCGGTAAAATTGGACTCCAATGTTTGCAGAGGAAGCTCAAGCGTTAGGGAGGAGGATTCAATGGTTGGAGAGTGGCAGATTTCAACCAATCGGTGCTGCGGCTCTGAGAGGTCGATCGCAAGCACTTTAAGAGAAGTGTAATATGTAGGACAGTGGATCGTCAGCTCAAGATGGTCTTTTTTTAACTTTCCAGGACCTAAAATAAGGGGGGACTGTTGAAAAACCAGAGGCCTGGGGGAGGTCATGTGATGACCTGAATCAATGGCTCGCATCGTGGCTTTATAATGAGGGCTTCGAACCTCAATCCATACAGGAAAGGCAAGGGAAGAGAAATAAACTTCAATTTCACAGCCGGAAATGATCGAGTCATCAGCAGGCCATGCGGTTGTCCATGCGGTAATAGAGGGTTTTTCAAGTTTTTGCCCTTCGACAATGACAGAAGGGTTCCAAATCGAGCGTCGATCTGCTTCTCCTCCCTGAGGAGGCGGTCCGATCCGTTTGCGGCTTTGTTGGGCCGTTTTTTGAAGGGAAAGAGAGAGAAGACGGGGGAGAAACTGATGCGAATCTTGAGTCGGCAACCAAACACCTTGTGAGTGAGAATAACACTCTTGCAGCTTATTTTCCTTCAGGTCAATAAGGTAAGAAATCCATGCGGTGTGGCCTGGAGCATCATGACAGATCCATGCTTTCCAATTGTCATCGTTTGATGGACGACTGAGCGAGGGAATATCAATTTCTTCTAGAATGAGGTGGGACGTGGTGAGGGAGCGGATCAAGAGAACAGATGTCATTCCCCCCTGCTCTGTGACGACATAATCGCCATTTTTTCCATTAATAATTTTGTCTTTTAATGAAAATGCATTAACAGTCGAAATTGATAGAAATATAATTAAGAAAACGATCTTCTTCATATCCGCAGTATAAATTATTTTGTTAATTATGGCAATCGAAGAACCTATCCCGGTAAAAAGTTTCGTCGATTTTCAATTCATTTTTGGGGGGTCCTATCGACAGCTTGTGTGTAAATTTTTTTTTTATTATACCATCTTTATATGAGACAATGGTGGTGGGTTGCCATTTTTATCATCTCTTGTTTAAGAGCTGATTCAGCAGTTGATGGGTGCCGTCAGGAGATCCAAAAAATCGATGCCCAGGTTCAAAAGCTAGAAATCCAAAAACAAAAGCATATCGGTTTGGCTAAGCAATATCAGCAAGAAGGGGATCAGTGGCAGTATAGAACAGGACGGATTGATGATGCTTATACAGCGTGGGGAAAGGCAGATCGGGAAAGGGCTCAAGCAATCGACCTTCAGCGGCAAATCGATCTTCTACTGGAGAAAAAGAGGCGGATTTATCAGTTTTACCCTGAATTGCAATGATAGACACGACGTCTCTTCTCACTGATTTATACGAACTGACGATGGCCTATGGGTATTGGAAAGAGGGGCTTTCGCAGATGGAGGCGGTGTTTCATCTTTTCTTCCGAAAAAAACCGTTTGGTGGAAGTCTCGGGGTGGCTGCCGGTCTGGAGACAGCGGTTGAACTTTTAGAAAAATTTCAGTTTTCTTCCTCGGATCTCACGTATCTTGCAACGCTTCAAGGGGAAGGGGGGGTCCCTCTTTTTGAGCCAAAGTTTCTAGATGGACTCAGCCGGTTTAAACTCTCTTGCGACATTGACGCTGTCCCGGAAGGAACTGTTGTTTTCCCCTACGAACCTCTTCTCCGTGTCCGGGGGCCAATTCTTGAGGCGCAGCTTCTTGAAAGCCTTCTTCTCAATGTCATTAACTTTCAAACGCTCATTGCGACGAAAGCCTCCCGCATCTGCCTTGCAGCTTCCCCCGATCCTGTCATTGAATTCGGACTTCGGAGAGCGCAAGGGATCGATGGGGCGCTCTCTGCTTCTCGAGCGGCATTTATTGGAGGGTGCGAGTCGACCTCTCATCTTCTTGCAGGCAAATTGTTTAGTATTCCGGTTAAGGGAACACATGCGCATAGTTGGATCATGGCTTTTCCAACAGAAGAAGAGGCCTTTGAGGCGTGGGGACGTGCAATGTCCCACAACTTGATTTTTCTTCTCGATACCTATGAGTCGATTCGCGGAGCCCGCCGCGCTGTGCAAGTGGCGCAAAAGCTCCATTTACCTTCTTTTGGGGTTAGGCTTGATTCAGGCGACCTTGCCCTTTTAAGCCGTGAGGTGAGAAAAGTGCTGGATGCCGCCGGCTTTTCTAAAGCGCTCATCATGGCCAGCAATGAGTTGGATGAGACTGTGATCACCGATCTCAAACGGCAGGGGGCTTGTATTGATCTCTGGGGCGTCGGCACCCACCTTGTAACGGGTCAAATGCAACCTGCTTTAGATGGCGTCTATAAGCTCTCTGCCGTTCGGAGATCGCCTTCCGACCGCTGGACTTATAAATTGAAACGGTCGGAGCAGCTCACGAAGGTAACAGATCCTGGGCTTCTACAGATCAGGCGGTTTTCAGACTCTTCAGGGTTTGCAGGGGATCTTATTTACAATCTGGGGAATGATACTCCCCGTGAGTGGGAAGGGGTTAACCCTTTAAATCCTGCTGAAACACGTCAATTTTCCTCAAGGCTCTCTTCAGAAGATCTTCTCGTTCCTGTTCTTCGGCAAGGAAGACGTTTGCATTCTCCTTTAAGCTTGCCCGAGATTCAGCGGCATGCCCACGAGCAGCTGAGGCAGCTCTCTTTCCCTATCCGCCGCTTCTTAAATCCTCAACCCTACTTCGCAGGTCTTGAAAAGGGGCTCTATGACCTCAAGCTCAAACTCCTTAAAGAGATCGCATGAGAGAAGTTTTACTCGTGGTTGATATGCAAAACGATTTTATGCCAGGTGGAGCCCTTGGGATTGAAGGGGCATTTGAGATTGTTCCCCTCATCTTAAAGCTCATGCCGCACTTTTCACATGTGATTGCATCACTCGATTGGCATCCTCCCAATCACTGCAGCTTCGCAGCCACCCATCCGGGAAAGAAAGTGGGAGGTACCGTGATGATTTAGGGAAAGGCGCAGCGTCTATGGCCAGTCCACTGTGTCGAGAAAAGCAAAGGCGCCGATTTTACTCCAGGATTTTCCCAAGATCAGTTTGAAGCGGTTTTTCACAAGGGGACAGATCCCTTTATCGATAGCTATAGCGCCTTTTACGACAACGTCCATGAGAAGTCAACAGGTCTATCCGCTTATCTCCGCAGCCGCAAGACCACCCACGTTGTGCTCGTTGGGATTGCTTTGGAGTACTGCGTTCTCTACTCCGCCCTCGATGCTCTTGCTGAGGGGTTTTCCGTCGCCGTCATTCCCGGCCTCTGTAGAGCCATCGACGCTTCCAAGGTGAGCCGCACCCTCGACACCTTGCGCCGCCACGGAGTTGAGATTCGGAGCACTGGATTCTAACGTGCTAGTGGTTTTAAACTCATCGAAAACATCATCCAATAGGGCATCCTGGGAAATTTTTTGCAGTTCCTCTACAAGCCGATTGTAATGAGAGACTTTTCTTTGTGAAAGATTGAATCTTTTATTCAATTCCGCGGTTTCTGCAGGACTGAGGGTTGATGAAGAAAGCTTATCTTTTAACTCGTCCAAAGCTTTTTTCTCATCTCCTAATGCTTTACTTGCGTTTGAGATAATTTCTGAACGATCTTCGGGAGACATAGTTTTAGCCAGTTCAACGCAGTTATTAAAATTTTCCTTACCAAAAGTGAGTTCCTCTTCAGGGGTCAATAAAGGGGGTTCTATCTGTTTTCCCGTATTTTCATCTGAAGAAGGGCGTGGTTGGGGTCTCTCCATTGGATCATCTAATGAGGTAAGATCATCAACCTCATCCAATATATCATCGAGAGGGGATTGTTCAGGGGAGAAAGACTCTATCTCCTTGAGAAATCTCTGCGTAAATAAAATTGTATTTGATATATTATTTAGTTTAAAAGGTGCCTCTTCTTGTTCCGAAGGATTCAGCTGTTGTGAATTCATCTGGGATTTTAGCTGTAATTCTTGCTCTTGTAACCATTGGAAATCGACGCGTAGCTCTGCTATGTACTGCTGACGCTCTTTTAGGGAAAGGCTTTTGAAGAGATTCACTTGCCGTTGAAAATAGGCTTCATCGAACGTGGGTGGTCCCGAGTGTATCGGAATATTGTTTGCTCCGTTTGTCTGGGGATGAGCAGGATATCCTCCTGAGGAAAGCAGCGCAAACATCCGAGAAGCCATTGCTGCTTTTGTCTTTTCTGCGAATTTTTTAATGTTTTCATTGGAAGGAACATATTGAGTCAGCTCGGCGTTTTTCAAATGTTTCATGACACGCGGATACAAATTTGCTGCATTTTGTCCGTTAGCAAGATCAGTAAGGAAGTCTTTGTTAGAAGGGCCGGGCATGAATATTTTGGCGATTTCTATTTGAGCAACAACTGCTGGATTTAAGAATTCAAAAACAGGAACTGTCATTGATAGAATCATCCTTTTAAATTTTAATTCATCATTTTGAATTTTTTTTTTTAAATTCTCTGGGATTGTTTGTAAGATTTCAATAAAAAAGGCAGAGGCTGTTTGCATAGCCTCAGCTATAGCCTCTCCCATTCGATCGTATACCCCTATCGTTTTATCCACAAATGCTCGAAATTCTGCATCATCAGTGGCAGAAGAAGCTGCTGCCATCAACTCATTCCACTGTGAATTTATAAATTGGAGGTCACAGTGTTTGTTATGGTGGGTGTGAAATTGTTTTAGGAGGGCTAGAAGTAGTTTGATATGATGAGCGTCGCGCTGTACGTTCATTCCTTGGCATGTATGATCTTCTATCAGTTGTTTGATAGCGGGGTCATCGCGGTGATCAAATAAATATCTAAAATATTCATCAGTCTTATCGAAGGTTAGAAGTTGTGAAAGGGTTTGGGAGAGAGGATCAGGCTCTGCAGTATCATCACAATCTTCTATTATTGGCTGGTTGGTATCTACGGAAGATCTAGTTGAACTTTTAAACAGAGTTGCTTTGGAGTTAAGGATTGCCAGATCAAGATACGAGGATTTATCTGATTCCTTTTGATGATGGGAAGTTAGAGTTAGAGTAAGATGATGAAGGGAAGTTAGGGTAAGAGCTTGGACTGACTTCGATGGGTTCTTAATATTTTCAGGAGAAGGAGGTCTCTTCAATGGAGGAACAACTTTCTTTGCTTTAAGGAATTTACCGCTCAAAGCACTTCGAACATCTGAATTCATCATAGAAATAAATCGAAAAAGTAGACCAAATGGGGTGGCAATACAAGCCAAGAAGAACCGACCTACTTTATAAGCAAGTATGATTACCATCCATCCTTTCTCTTGTTTAATGGGGATAGGAAATTCTGAGATCCGAGTAGGAAGTTTATTCAAGTTGAAAAGTACAGTGACTGTCCGCCCACCCCATAAATCATGGGCGGGTTGAAAGCACTTATTAGCCGCACTGTTCAACCATCCACTGATGATGCCAGTCGAGACGATATCAAGCTCTGTTGTAATTAAATTCTTTAAGCTGGTTAAATAACCCATTCTTGTCCTTCTTCAAGGCTCATTTGAAAAAAAATTGTACCAAAAACGGGATCTTTTGTAACCATTTAATATTTTTGACAGATAGGCGGTCTCTTGGCTATTGTGGAAAGATGAATAAATTCTTTCTTTTAACATCGCTTCTACCTTTGAGTTTTTTGTTTGGGACAACAGCGACGTGGAATAGCAATGTCAGTGGAAGTTGGGGGACAGCCGCTAATTGGAATCCTGCTACGGTTCCCAACGCCCAGGGCGACTCAGCGATTTTTCCAAATATGCCAGCTCTTTCGGTGACATTAGACATCAGCCCCACAATTGGATCGCTCACCTTGAATAGCACAAACAGTTACCAGATTCTCTCCTCCGGAAGCACCTTTCTCACGTTTAGCATCAGCAGCGGCAGCGCGTCCATCACAGTTCCGAATACAAATACGGCGGCTCAAACAATTTCAGCGCCCCTGACGCTTACATCGAATCTGCTCATCACACAAAACAGCGCGGCGGCTTTGACACTCGGGGGAGTCGCCAGTGGGGGAGCAAGCATGACTGTAGCTGGGACGGGAACTGTGGTCCTGACGGCTACGAATGCATTTTCAGGCGGGCTAATCATTTCAGGGGGAGTGGTTCAGTGCGGCGGCGCGACGGTTCTTCCTTTGGCCAGTTCTGTCACGATGAGCGGAGGGATTTTAAATCTGAACAATTTTGCACAGACAATCGGTGGACTGTCGGGGACGAGCAATGTGACGCTTGGATCGGCTGCACTCACTATAATGACGACGGGAGCTAGTAGCTATGGGGGACAGATTTCCGGGACAGGGTCTGTGACGGTGGGTGGAACGGGGAGCTTAACGCTGACGGCGGCAAATTCTTATAACGGAGGGACGGTTGTCAGTGGAGGAAGTCTTATCTTGGGTGTCAATAATGCGCTGAATACTACAGGGACTCTGACGGTTAATACTCCGGGTGTTTTTAATCTCAATAATTTTTCTCAAACGGTATCCCTTCTTGCAGGAAATGGATCTGTTGCACTTGGATCGGGAGTTTTAACGATTCAGGGGGCAAATCCTGCGGTTTTTTCTGGGGCGATCAGCGGCCTTGGGAGCGTGGTTCAAAATGGGTCTGCGACGATCACATTTTCAGGGGCAAACACCTATGGAGGGGGAACAGTTATCAATGGAGGGATTCTTCAGCTCGGCGCTTCGCAAGCTCTTCCATCAGGGGGCGCCGTGGCGGTGAATGGGGGGACATTTGATTTGCATAATTTTTCACAAACGGTGGGGAATTTGACAGGGGCGGGTAATGTGACCTTAGGAACGGGACAGCTTACGGTGATACTGACCTCTTCTGCTAATTTTTCAGGCGTCATCAGCGGAGGTGGTTCTGTTGTTTTTCAAGGTCCCTTTTCTTGGACGTTTTTGACTCCCCAAACCTATACGGGCGGGACGACTATCAATGCAGGGATTCTTCAAATGGGAGTTCCGAATGGTCTTGCTTCAGCAGCTCCTGTTGCAGTCAATTTTCCAGGAACTCTATCACTGAATAACAATCCCCTAGCGATTGGATCTTTAGTCGGCGGTGGAGTTGTTTCTCTTGGAACCGGCAATTTAACCTTAAATACCTCGACTACGACGGTGTTTCCTGGACAAATTGTAGGAGGGGGGCAGCTGATTGTTCAGGGGACGGGAACGCAAGTTTTGACAGGGATGAACTCGTATTCCGGAGGAACGACTGTTAGTGGCGGGGCTACGCTTCAGGGAACGACGTCAAGTCTGCAAGGGGCGATTGCCAATAACGGCACCCTCTTTTTCAACCAAGTCTTTGCTGGATCGTATGGAGGTCCTCTTTCGGGGACAGGGGTCTTACAAGTCGGCGGCGGAGGAGTCCTCACATTATCTGGGTCTCCTTCACAAAGCAGTGTCTCTGTGGTGGGAGCTCAGCTGGACATTGCGGCAGGGAGCAACTTGACGGCTCCAACGGTGTCTATTGGAGGTGGATCAACTCTAGGAGGGGGAGGAATGATCACCGGGTCTGTCAATACAGCGGGCACGATCAATCCAGATCCTGTTTTGACGGTCACTGGAAATGTCACATTTCAGCCGGGGTCGACGTTTATTGCCGACTTAACACCGACGACGTCGGACCAACTGGCTGTCAGCGGCATCGTGACGATTCAAAGTGGATCGCAAGTGGTTATTAGCGCAGCCCGTGGGAACTATGAGGCGGAGACGACCTATCCGATCATTACCTCCGCAGGGGGTGCTGTGGTAGGTCAGTTCCAGTCGTTTGTTCAGAGCAATCCATTTCTTGATATCGAATTTATTTATAACCGGCTTCTCCCGGGATCTGTCGAGATCGATCTGACGATTACGCCGTTTTTTGAGATCATTCACAGCGGAAATGCGGGGGCGATTTCAAAATGTATTACATTCCAAAATCTTCGTAGTGATCACGATCTTGAACAACTTATTGCGGACCTTATTTTTCTCACAGTAGACGAGGTGAAATCGATCTTAGAGGAGATGCAACCCTCCGAGCTTCGAGCGCTTACGGTGGCGGAGCAAAATAACGCCCTCTTTGCTCAGCAGGCTATCTCTTGGAGAATGGCGGAATTTGACAGAACTGAGTGTGAGTGGGAAGCTTCTCGTTGCCATCCTTGGAACGTATGGGCAAGCCTTGGAGGAAACTGGACCGATCAGCGGCCGGCAGACCATCAAGTGGGTTACCACTCTCCTGCACTTGCAGCCGTTTTGGGGTTTGATGGGAAGATAGCAGAGAACCTTTATCTTGGAATCGGGGTTGAATATGGGTACGCAGAGCTGACCTGGAGGGAAAATCGGGGCTCTTCTAGAACTAACCGGGTCTCGGCAGGCCCTTATTTGAGCTGGGCTGGGCGGTATGGCTATCTTAATGGGACCGCTTGGGGATCGTATGCCCATTTTGATACCACTCGCCAGATCCCTTTCTTTGGCCGGAAGGCTTTGAGCACGCATGGAGGACAGTCACTTCTAGCGCATCTGGATGGGGGAATTGTTCTTCACCCTGCTCCTCGAGTCTCACTTACTCCCTTTGCAGCCATCGATTATATCCGAGGATGGGAGCAGGCGTTTCAAGAGAGGGGGGCAGAGTCGTTAAATTTTTCCATTGCTTCTTCGATCTCCTCTTTCATTCGAACGGAGGTAGGATTAAAGATATCAAAGTGCGCTGTTCGCTCCCATGGAAAGTGGGTGCACGATCTGAAGGCAAGTTGGGTTTATGAAAACAGATATCATGGGCATGACTTAAGTGCCACGTTCAGGCAAGTCCCTTGTGGGTTTACCGTTCAAGGTCTTTACCCTTCCCGCAGTCTTTTAGATGTTGGCATGGGGCTGACCTTCCTCTTCAAGGAAGACCGCTTTGCAGCCACCTTGCGATATGAAGGGCAATTTGGCGAGGCGATCACGCTACAGAGCAGCATCGCTCAGCTCCTCATCCGGTTTTGAGATATAAGGAACGTAGATGGTTAATATTCCCGTGTCATCAAGAGAAGCCTTGATTCGATCGACATCAACGGCTTTTTTAGGGCGGTACAAAGATCCCACTAGGAACAGCTCCATGGGAAGTTCAGAGCGTAGTGTGATATATCCTGTTTTTTTGAGGTCAGGAAATCTCTCTGCCATGTCTCTATGAAGAAGATGGATATGTAACAGGTTTTGGTCATACACAATGTCAATACGAGGTTTTCCACAGGCGGCGAGTTTTACGCAGTATTCATATTTCTTTTCTCCTTGCCAGAGTATTTTAGGGCTTGGTAAATCAGAAGAAATAGGCTGTAAACGGCTCGAATTCAAAGGAACAACGTTATCTGTTCCAAGTTCGATGTATTTGGCTTGAGGAGAAAGGTAAACTCCTGCAAAAAGATTTTTACCCCATTGGTAATAGTCAAGAGGCACATCTTCATCATCAAAAAAACGATTCGTGGAATAATTTAATTCTTGCTTGCCAGTTTTTAGACACTCGTCAACAGAAACCTCCTCAATTCGCCCAGTGATGTACTGATGAAGAAAGGGTGTCAAGGTTAAGACGTAAAGATGGTTTTCTAAAATAAACCAGAGTTGATTATCAATGCATGCTTGAGAAAAAAGGGAAGAAGGGAGTTCTATCTCTTTAGGTTGTTGGTTGGGAATGTTAATAACACAGCGGTGGATTCGGTCGTTTGGGTTGACTTTAAGAAAATCTCCACTTAGCAATTGGATTGTTGTGGCAAAAGAGAAAGATTGATCCCTCCCAATGTAATACGTCGTACGCCAAGCGATATGTATTGTTCCTTTGGATGTTGCTTCTTTGTATTGAGAAAGAGCCTGAGTTTGCAGTTTTTCTTCAAGGCTCCTAAAAGGGATAGGTGGAGAGGAGGTTGTCGCTGAGTCCTCAAAGTTGTCTTGCTCAGAGTATAAATCTTCTTCCTGAGCCTCTTGCGGGGTAGGGGGCTCTTTTTCAGGGCTTATAGAAGAGATGAGCGGAGGTGCAGTTGTTGCTGAGTCCACACAGTTGTCTTGCACAGAATGTAAGTCTTCTTTCTGAGCCCCTTGTGGGATAGGGAGCTCTTTTGCAGGATTCATAGAAGAGATGGACGGAGAGGGGGTTGTTGCTGAATCCCCAAAGTTGTCTTGCTCAGAGTATAAATCTTCTTCCTGAGCCTCTTGCGGGGTAGGGGGCTCTTTTTCAGGGCTCATAGAAGAGGTTATCATTGTGTCCTTGGAACCGTCTTGCGAAAGGCATGGAACTTCTCGCTGAGCCTCTTGCGTAACAGCAGGAGGATCTTCTTTGGCTGGCGAGAAAATATATCCTAGGAACGTATGGCGCAAAAGAAATTGCCAGAGAGAAGAGAGTGTATCCATCACTTTTTTGTAGGGACTTTGAGGCTTTTCAAGAGAGCTTAAAGTGCTTTCAGGGTTTTGCTGCGGGGTCGAATGAGGGGTGGAAGGTGTCCAAATGGATTCGGAAGTGGCTTTCACAACGGCTGTAAAATATCGATAGATCCCTTCTAGGCTCATACTGAACAACTGCTTTTTTGAAGGATCAATTTTATTATTTTTACCCTTTAATCACAAGGCCGGGCGTGAGGCGGGCGACGCGATCGGCAAGCTGCGCCTCCTCGACAGCTTGAACGACTTCGTCGACATCTTTATAGGCGTTGGGCATCTCTGCTTTGACGGTCTCCTCGGAAGAGGCGAGGACTTTGACTCCTTTAGACGACATATAGTCGAAGACATCTTTACCTTGCCATGCTTTGCTTGATTTAATGCGGCTTAAGGTGCGGCCGGCTCCATGGCAGGCGGTACACCATGTCAGAGGATTCCCTTTGCCAACCATGAGGTGGCTTGCGCGCCCCATATCTCCTGGCACTAGAACAGGTTGCCCTGTGGCTTGAAAAAGAGGGGAGAGTTCTTGTGCTTTTGGCCCAAAGGCTCTAGTCGCTCCTTTACGGTGGACGCAAAGGCGGCGGGGCGCTCCATCGACAATATGGGTTTCAAACTTGGCGATATTGTGACAGACGTCGTAGAGGAGTTTGATTGTGCGGGGCTGTATTTGGAGGGTTTCGTGAAACGCTTTCCGGATGGCGTGCAAAATTTGCTGCCGGTTGTTGAAGGCAAAATTGGCAGCAGCTGCCATGGCTTGAAAATAGGTTTGCCCTTCGACGCTTTGAATAGGGGCGGAAACCAGCTGCGGATCAGGAAGATGGCGCGCAAACCCTTTGTGAAAAAAGAGGTTGAGGGTGTCTTGGCAGATTTGGTGGCCGAAACCTCGAGATCCTGAATGGATCAAAATGTAGGTCATGCCTTCTTCAACACCCCATTGATTTGCAATGCGGGGGTCGAAGAGCTGCCCGACAGCTCCAATTTCGACGAAGTGATTGCCAGATCCAATGGAGCCGAGCTGCTCTCGTCCGCGTTGTTTGGCAAGAGATGAAACTACGGAGAGATCGGCTTCTTCAAGCACCCCGCCGCTTTCGATATGATCTAAATCCTCGGGAAACCCATATCCCTGTTCAACCGACCAGCGAGCCCCGCGGCGTGTCAGGTTATTGTAATCATCTTCAGAGAGTTGTTTGCCATGGTGTCCATGGCCGACTCCAGAGGGTACGCTGGAGAAGATTCGGTGGATCAGCCGCTCTTTTTGATCATGGGAAAGATCTTGGAAGGAGATCGGGGCAAGGGCAAGCCGGACGCCGCAGTTGATATCATATCCGACGCCTCCGGGGCTAATCACGCCTGTTTCAATGTCCATGGCGGCAACCCCTCCAATTGGAAATCCATACCCCCAGTGGATATCGGGCATCGCAATGCTATATCCGATGATGCCGGGAAGGCAAGCGACATTGCGGAGTTGTTTGAGGGGCTCTTCAAGGTCCATCGTCTGTAAGAGCTGAGATGAGGCAATGATGAGTCCTGGGACAAGCATCCCCCCTTCACGCGGCACTTCATAGGTCGCAGGGGCGATTTTTTTAAGCTTAGACATCGACAATCATCGTCCATTCGAGAAGGTGATTCTCTTTTGCGGCAATATTAGCATGGTAGGAGACGGCCTTCAACCCAATTCCCTCGCGCATGTCGATTTCGGCAATCCACTGGTTGAGTAGGTGGACAATCTCTTCAAAGGAGTTGCAAGGAGAAAGCTTATCAAGGTAGGAGCGAAAAGCGGGAAAGGAAAATGATAAGGCAAGAAGTGCATGATAAGCCAGCTGAGAAAAATTTTGCCCCCGAATTGTGTAAGCAAGATCGGCTGTATGCTCGATCTCCTCAAATGGAGAGATCGATGGATCAGTCCAAATCGGAGCATAGGTAGAGTGCCCTAAACTTTTCCAGAGGGCAATGCCTCGAATGAAAAATGGGATTTGGCAGGGGAAATGGCTCCACGCCGCAGGATCAAACGGAGCTCTTGCAACTGTGGCATGGGGAAGAAGCTCTTTTTTAAGAGTTTTAAACTGCTCCGATAAGTTTTTTTGATACTCGAAAAAAGCTTCCTTCTCTTGAAAAAAAGAGGCTTCAGCTGCGACAACTCGAGGAGAGAATGTGGGAAGAAAGATCCATTTTTGAAGAAGTCCTGAAGGTCCTATATGCCAAGAGGGACGTGGGATTTGATCGATTTGTTTTAAAATAGCTTCTCGATCGGTCATCCCTAGAAAGGCTATTGTCAGATGCCGAAACTCCTCAGCGACAATCCGACCTGGAGGAAAGTGAGAAGGCCATGCAGCGGCAAGCTCTGCCGCAAAAAACAACTTTTCTTTCATTTGTCAAGGTTTGCCACAGTTAGGCGGCTGATGGCAATGAGCCGCGCCTGATCGTCCCGGATCTCGATCGACCAGACTTGGGTTGTGCGGCCGATGTGGTAGGGGAATGTTTTGGCTTTCAATATTCCTGACTTCATGGGCTTCAAGTGATTGATGTTTAAATCAAGGCCGACACAGGTTTGCCGCTCAGAATCAATGACGCAACTGGCTGCAACACTGGCAAGGGTTTCTGCAAGGACTGCTGAGGCGCCTCCATGCAAAATGCCCACTGGTTGCAGATGGTGGGATTCAATCGGCATCTCGGCAATCAAATAGTCAGCTCCAATTTCTATGAAGACAATCCCCATGTGAGAGACGAGGGAGTTTTCACAGCGGCGCTGAAGATCTTGCAATGTAAACGAAAATTTCCAAATAGGTTTCATCTTTTAAGAGCCTGTCTACGAAGTTAGGTTTCGTCGTTTTTTGGGATTATTTTTGCCAATTCTTGATCCATTTGTTGGGGATAATATACGAAAGTTGATATTACTCCCAACAAATCGATCACCTGATTAAAAAAATAGATTTACAACCTAAAAAAATGTCATTCGTGTAGAATTTAACCATGACGTCATGCACAGAAACAATCTGCCCTCGTGTCGACATCGCCTTTAAAAAGATCTTTGGCGTTGAAGAGAACAAAGACCTCTTAATCTCGCTTATTAACTCGATTGTAGGACCTAACGATCAAGTCACCGATGTGACCCTTTTAAACCCTTATAACCCTAAAAATTTTAGAGACGATAAACTTTCCATCTTAGACATCAAAGCCGAAGGCAAAGATGGGAAACGATTCAATATCGAAATTCAAATCAGTGATGAAGCCGATTACGATAAAAGAGCCCTCTACTACTGGGCAAAGCTGTATACGGAGCAGCTCAAAGTCACAGAAGATTACGCTCTATTATCCAAGGCTATCGGAATCCATATCCTCAATTTTACCTCGATTCCTAGAGAGGAAAAATACCACAACGTTTTCCACATCCGAGAACAAGCGAGCCACCTTCCCTATTTTGAAGATTTAGAACTGCATACCATCGAGCTAAAGAAGTTCTGCAGCAACCGTCAAGAAGAGCTCTCCGATCTGATCGTTAAAGTGAAAACGTCACTCGATATGTGGGTCGCTTTTTTAACGCGGCATGATCTGCTCAAAAAAGATCACCTGCCAGCTCCTTTAAACAATCCGTCTTTGCAAAAAGCCCTCCATGTGCTGGGTGTGATGAACTTTGGCCCTGAAGAGAGAGAAGCGTATGAAGACCATCTTAAATGGCTGAGAATTGAAACGAATGCCCTAAGGAAATCGAGAGAAGAAGGGATCCGAGAAGGAAAAGAACTTGGAATCCAAGAGGGTAAACAACTTGGAATTCAAGTGGGAATCCAAGAAGGAGAGAGAAAAAAGAGCTTAGAAGTCGCCCAAAAGATGCTTCTACAAGGATTTTCTATGAAGCAAGTCGTTCAGATCTCTGGACTTTCCGAGTCAGATGTTAAGACAGCTTCTAAGCAGCTTGAGAGGAAATCTTCATTCTAAAAGATCCATCATCGATTTTTCTAAAATACCGATTTAACAAATCACCTTTTTGTTATCGATAGCGCGGCGAAAGGTCTTCCCTAAAAAAATCGCGATGATGAACCAAAGGGCGAGCAGAGGAAACCCAAAAATGCCGCTAAACATTAAGTAGTGGGCGCGGCCTGCCACAGCTCCAAAGGCTTTTTGCAAAGGCGAGAGGAGCATGTTAAAGAGCGATCCTGCTTCTTTCGAAGCGCGGGAGCCAAAGGTTTCAATCCACGCTTGCGCTTTGAAACGGACATCAGGAGTGGTCGGGATGTAGAGCTGTTTCAGGGCGGGGCCATTTAAGGCGTAGTTAATCGCTTTGGATCCAACCATTAAAGCAAATAAAAAGGAAAGGCTATCCAATGTCAAAAAGCCAAAGAGCGCACACCCGACAATCACGGGCATTGCGGCGAGTGCAAAACCAACCCCCAAAAATCGGGTAATGTTGCTAATTCCAAGAAGTAGGCAGGCAAGAGAGACAATATTGACGCTGGAGGCGTATAAGCTTAGGTAGTGGCTCAGAGCAACGCCGGTAAAGAGGTGCCCTGCAGCAACTTTAAAGTTGAAATCAAAAATTGTCACCACAACTTCATAGATGAAGTTTGCAGCAAAGATGCCCAATAGATACTTGTGTTTCAACATCAGCTTGAGCCCTTCTAGAAACCCAGGTTCTTGCTGAGATTCTTCTTTCTTCTCATTTTTTCCATGGAAGGCCGTGAGTAAATGAGAAGGGGTTGCGCGTAAAAAATACCGAACGAGAGGAATAATCAAAAGTGTAAAAATCCCAAGAAAGACCATGGATAAAGTGTCTGTTGAAAGGCCTAGTCGATGGGGGAGTCCTCCAATGGTGTAAGGGAAAATGATTCCTCCGATTTGACCGAGCGCGACGACAAAAGGAAATCCCCGTTTAGCAGAGGCCGGCTCTGTTGTGTCGGCTGCAAACGCCCAAAAGAGGGCAACGACAAGCGATCCAAAACTTTCGACAAAAAGGTACCAGAGGTATCCCAGCACTTTGGTTCCCATCAAGAGCCCAAAGGATCTAGCATCGATCACCTCTTTAGGAGCTTGAGCAAAGATCATCAAGATGGCAAAGAACAAGACGGTAATTCCATAGAATGTCGGCAAGATCATGAGCATTTTTTCTCTCGAATTTTTCTCGAGAAGCTTAGTGTAAAACATCACAAGAGGAAGGAGAGCAATCACTGAAGCCGTTTTAGCAAAAGGGAGGTGCAGCTTATCGACGAGTTGGATGAAAATCGCGTCTTTTAAAGGCCTTAGCGTCCAGTAGACACCGATGATCAAGGCAAAAATAAGCCCCATGCGAAGAAATTTTTTAAATTCCTCCTTTTCAAAATGGCCAAAGTTAAATCGGCAGATCCACTGAAAAACACGGAGTAAATAGGCACCCATAAAACCTCTCTATATTTTTAATAACTCAATTATAGCTCCATTGCAATCTATTTGCAGTGTCAATCGACGAGTTTTCACAAAAAAAAAGTAGTTAATGCAGAAATATGGAGATTTTGATAAGCTCCTTCCTTTTAGGATTCAATTGTTAAGATGAAAATACAAAACATATAGGAGATTTATCATGACAGCAATAGCAGTGGATTATGCAAAAAGTTTCTTGAATGTAGGTTTAAGGGGAGTGGCAACCGTATCATTCGGACTTGCAGCGACCTATACTTTCGAAGGCGTCTGTAGATTAGTGGAGAAAAGCTACGCTACAGCGAAAGCTGGGTTAAGGCCCAAAGAAGAAAAAAAGTCCGGATTAATGGATCAATTACTTCGATACAACTTTCGTCCTATAGGGAAAAAGAGAACCGATCTTTATCTTGTGGCTTCTATTGTTGTCACCGGCTTGGTAGGATACGCAGCGAGTGAGTTAGCCCATTTAGCGGGTCAGCCTGACGCCTTTAATGCAGCTTTAAAATGGGTTAGCCCATTCCAAATGGGTCCTGGCCGTTTTCCTTTGACTCAATCTGTTCTTGATTTCACGAGCCGTACGATCAGCTGGATTAGAAGCTAAGCTTGATGTCTTGAGCTTTCTCCTCGAGGAAGCTCTCTCTACGATTTCCCAAGGACGCCTGCCGCGGCTTCATCTGCAATCCAGAGGGCTGGATGGTCAGGCGTTCCGACTTTTTGACATGGAAGATGAGGGTCTGAGCTAAAGACATGGGCAAGCATGTCGGCTTTCGGTGCCCCAAAGACATAAAAGACAGTGGCCCAAGCGTCATTGAGCGCTTCAAAGGTGAGCGTCATCCTCCAGCTTTTTTTGGAGGGGATGTAGTTTGCAATCACAAGACGATCTGTCGTATGAAGCCCTTCAGTCGAGGGAAAGAGCGAGGCGGTATGCCCATCTTCTCCCATTCCTAGCATAACAAGGTCAAAGGCTTGTTCATCTAGAACGGTCCGAATTTCGTGCTCATATTTTTGAGCATTCAATTGAATTTCTTCTTCTGCAACCATTCGGTGAATATGATGGGGTGGAATGGGCATCTTTTCAAATCCTGCTTTCATCGCCATGAAGTAGTTACTGTCGGGATGGGTAGGAAGAGCTGCCCGCTCATCACTCCAAAAAAGGTGGACTTTATCCCAGGCAATTTCGGTTGAACAAGGGGGTTGGCAGAGAATCTCATAAATCTCTCGAGGGGTGGATCCGCCGGCAAGGGCAACGGCAAAGAATCCATGGTCTGCAATGGCATCTCGGCAAAGAGTGACAAAATGGTCTGCGCAGTAGTGCAAGGTCGTGTTGTGGTCTCCAGGGACGATCAGTGTAGCGTTAAGGGGGTTCATAAATGCTCCTGGACTCCTGGTCCATGCATGCTGAAAAACTGCAAAACTTGAGAGAAATGGGAGCTAGGTGCCGAGTGGTAGATTTCGTTTACAAGAGAGAGGCCTGTTTGAGATTTTGAGAAAACGTAGCGCGAGGGGATATCACATTTTTCTTCGTCGCAAAAAAGGGTTCGGATTTGATAAGGGTGATCAGGGTCGCTGTGGAAAGAAAAATGGGTTTGATCTTTGGATGAGATCTCCATGGAGAGAACGGTCCCAGGAGGAAGATGCGGGTCTTTTTTAGGGTGAAGAGAAACCTCGCAAGTTTCATAGGTCCAAACAGAGCCCTTTACATGAGAGAGTTTCCATCCAAGGCGGGCGGCAAGCCATGCTTGAAGATAGAGAGCCTGAATTTGAGTGTGGCAGAAAAAGGGCGTTTGAAAATCGTTGTAGTCGATTTGGAGGATTTGCGCCTGCTGAAGGGAAGATAGACGAGCGGAAGAATAAAAGGTGGCGGCAAGAAGCTCGCGCCAATTTTCTGTTCGAGCCCAGTTGAGATCAGCGACTTCTCGTCCTGCTTTTTTCGACTGAGCGAGGACGGTTTGTGCAAAAAGAGGCAGGTTATCGGTGACCTCTGAGTCGTAGATAAAACGGGTCGCCCATTTTTGAAGCTCAGAGAGCAAAGGAGCGCTTGCCAAAGGATCTTGAGCCCAGAGGAGATAGATAGGAAGATCGGGGAGAAAATGGGGCAGGATGAGAAAAGGGATTTTAGAGGTCTGAGAAGGGGGGGACTCAATCTCAATCATATCGCAAGCGATATTGCCCACACCGCTGTTTCCTGTTGTGGCCGAGACTTGGACTTTAAGCTCTTCTAGGTCATCACAGAGGAGGATAAAGATGACTCGACAAGGGAACCTTTCAGTGACTTTACGGGTGATGGTTCGAAGATAGGCGCACCGATCGTTTTTTTGAGCGACAACAATTAAATTGAACAGCGAGGCGCGCATGATGCCGCTTCCCTCTAAAGGGTTCCAAAGTTTACGGAGTTCTTCGGAGAGATTTTTCAAATGAGTCTCCAATGCCTTCCATCGGCTTTCACGAGAAGATCGGCTGCATCAGGGCCCCAGCTTCCAGCGGCATAAGTTGGGATCGTGCGGTGCTTCTTCAAGATTGGGGTGAGAAGTTTCCACGACAGAAGGACTTCATCTTGCCGAGCAAATAGGGTGGAATCTCCTAAAATCGCATCATAGATGAGCCGTTCATACGCTTCGGGAGGAGTCGTGCCAAAGTAGGAGCCGTATTTAAAATCCATCTTCACGGGTTGCACGGCGCTGAAGGGGCCTGGAACTTTACAGTTGATTTTAAGAGAGCTTCCTTCATCGGGTTGAATCCGAATCACGAGAACATTGGGGTCATTTTTACGGTGGATATTTTGGAAAAGAACTCCAGGAGGATCTTTAAAAGTCACGGCGATTTCAGTGATTCTTTTGGGAAGTCTTTTCCCTGCACGAAGATAAAAAGGGGTGCCTGCCCATCTCCAATTATCAATATGAAGCCGAAGTGCGGCATAGGTTTCAACAGTCGACTCTGGAGAGACATCCTTTTCTTTGCGATATCCAATCACCTCGTTTCCATCGATCAGGCCGGGGCCGTATTGCCCTAGAACGGCATCTCCGTTTTCCAAAGGGCGGATCGCTTGGAGCACTTTCACTTTTTCGTCTCGAATGGCATTGGCATCGAGGCTAAATGGAGGTTCCATGGCGACAAGGGAGACGAGCTGCATCACGTGATTTTGAACGATATCGCGCACAAGTCCTGCTTCTTCGAAAAAACGGCCGCGGCTTCCAATGCCAAGATCTTCTGCGACGGTGATTTGAATATGATCGATATACCGATTATTCCACAGAGACTCGAAAATAGAATTTGCAAATCGGAAAACGAGAAGATTTTGTACGGTCTCTTTTCCGAGGTAGTGGTCAATGCGGTAGATTTGATTTTCGGAGAGGCTACTTAGGAGCTCTTGTTGCAATTGCTGTGCGGAAGAAAGGTCGTGGCCAAACGGTTTTTCGATGATGATGCGCGACCAAGGAGATTCATTGTTTTTTTCTGGATAAATCAAGCTCTGTGCTTTGAGTTTTGCACAGATCAGAGGGAAATAACTGGGAGGAGTGGCTAGATAGAAAATCCGATTCCCTTTCGTTCCGAGCTGGTGATCGAGATCTTGGAGCTGTTTCTCTAGCCGAACATACCCTTCATCTTCATGAAACTCCGACATATGGTAGAAGAGATGGTCTTGAAAATGGGACCAAAGAGAGTCGTCAATGGGCTGTACCCGAGAAAATTTTTGCGTCGCCTCTTTCATCTCACTCCGAAATTCCAAGTCAGTTTTGGGGCGGCGGGCAAAACCTACGCAGGCAAATTGAGAGGGAAGCTGTCCATCGCGTAGAAGATTGTAAAGAGCTGGAATCAACTTTCTAGCGGTGAGATCGCCCGTCGCCCCGAAGATCACGATGATGCAAGGCTCTGTGAATCGTCGCTGGTTACCTTCGTAGAGGGGAGTCATGATAATAGAGTCTCCCTTCGGTCCAGATACGACTGCAGCATCACTGTCGCTGCGAGCGTATCGCTGAGCTGCGCCCTTTCTTTGCGACGGACACCAGTCTCTAGAAGCGATTTTTCCACAAGGGCAGATGTCAGCCGTTCATCCCATAGTTCAATCGGAAGGTTGAGCTTTTCTTCGAGGGCTTTGGCAAATCGGCGGACCTCTTCTGTCATAGGGCTATCTTGCCCGCTGAGCTTTAAGGGGAGGCCGACCACAATTTGATCGATTACTCCGAGAGGTTTTAAGATCTCTTCAAGCTGCTTGAGAAAATCACTTTTATTTTGAATCGTGGCAAGAGGTGTGGCAACGATCTGCCTTTCATCAGAGGTAGCGACTCCAATCCGTACTGTGCCGTAATCGAGACCAATTATTCTACCCATGAGATCTATGATAGTTAAGGGCGGCCTCAATAAAGTCTCTGAATAAAGGATGGGGAAGGCCAGGTTTTGACTTAAACTCCGGGTGAAATTGGACGCCGACCATCCAGGGATGATCCTGCACTTCGACGATCTCACAGAGCCCCTGCTCTGGAAAGACCCCTGAGACGATGAGTCCTTTGTCTTGAAGGGCTTGTTTGAAGGTGTCATTCACTTCAAATCGGTGACGGTGCCTTTCGGAAATTTCAGTTGTCGCATAAGCTTGAGCTGCCTTCGTTCCAGGTTTAAGCGTGCAAGGGTAAGCGCCAAGCCGCATCGATCCACCGAGATTTTTAACCTCTTTTTGCTCGCTTAGAAGACAAATGACCGGATGAGGAGTCTGAGGATCAATTTCTGTCGAATTTGCATCGGGAAGGTGGAGCACATGGCGGGCGAATTCAACACACATCACCTGCATCCCTAAGCAAAGGCCGAGGTAAGGGATTTGATGCTCGCGGCAATATTGGGAAGTTAAAATTTTTCCTATCCAACCACGTTCGCCGAACCCTCCAGGAACAAGGTATCCATCGCATCCGCCAATGGTTTCTGCAACCTTGCCATCTTGCACAATTTTATCCGAATCGAAGGTGCGGATCTCAAGCGTCACTTGGTGCTGCGTTGCCCCATGTTTAAGGGCTTCAAAGACCGATTTGTAGGCATCTTGGTGCTGCAAGTATTTTCCGACGATCCCAATGACAATTTTTTGTTTTGGGTTTTTGAGCTTATGGATCATCGCTTGCCATGCTTGTAGGTCGGCAGAGCGAGAAGGGAGTCTTAGAAATTCAAGGATCTTCGAGTCGACCTGCTCTTGATGAAGGCTTAGAGGGACTTCATAGATCGAAAACTCGACATCGATCTCATCCATGACAAGGTCTCGCCTGACGCTACAAAATAGGCTGATTTTATCTTTGATCTCATCGGAGAGATGGTTTTCACATCGGCACAGCAGCATGTCAGGAATGATCCCAATCTCTCTTAAAATTTGGACAGAATGTTGGGTCGGCTTGGTTTTAACCTCTCCTGCGGCCTTGAGGAAGGGGACATAGGTGAGATGAATGTTCATGCAATCGGAGGGTCTCTCGTGACGAAATTGCCGAATCGCATCTAGGAAGGGAAGCGATTCAATATCTCCGACGGTCCCCCCAATTTCAACGATTGTGACATCAGTGTTTTCTTGCTGATGAGCAGCATCCAAAATCCGTTTTTTAATCTCATCGGTGATATGTGGAATCACCTGGACGGTTTTTCCAAGATAATCGCCTCGTCTTTCCCGCTTGATCACAGCGTCAAAGATTTGCCCTGAAGTGGCATTAGAAGCCTTCGAGATCGTTGCATTTGTGAACCGGTGATAATGGCCGAGGTCCAGGTCAGTCTCGGCACCATCGTCGGTGACATAGACCTCTCCATGCTGAAAAGGGTTCATGGTGCCAGGATCGACGTTGAGATAGGGGTCGAGTTTCAGCATGGCGACCTTCAGGCGGCGGGCTTCAAGCAGCATGGCAATCGAGGCAGCAGTGAGCCCCTTCCCCAGAGAAGAAACCACCCCGCCCGTGATAAAAATAAATTTTAGCGGCATGACACAATTGTAGTGCCAAAGCGTAAAAGTTTCAATCAATGTCTTTTCGTCTTTTCAAGTGGAAAGAGTTAACAGGATTTGAATAGAAGAGTTTGCCTTAATCCATTCGACTAATCTGCCACTGAGCCTAGCTGAACAAGACTCATTTCTCATTTTTTCTATTTGAGGATCAGCGTGATACCATTTGGAGACAATCAAAGGATTATAATTGCTAGTTAATGTTGTCATTATTATTACATATCTATTATTAACTTAATATAAATTATAATAATTTAAAACATTTTAGTATATAGTTTCTTTTTATGAAAAGACGATCGTTGCTCTGCTGGATCGCGCAGATTCCCTTCTACAGAAGATCACGGCTCCCTGATTTTTTGCGTCCAATCTCATAGACAGGGTAGATATCAATGACCGTTTCTTCATAGGGATGGGCTTTTTTGATTTCTTCCAGTACATGCTCCAGGATGGCGCGGTTGCAGACTGTTTCAATGCGCTCTTCTACAACTTCTTCTAGAACATCTTCTTTTCCAAGATAAGGATTAGAACCTTTATTAGGCATAAATCGGCCGATTCCTTTCACCGAATAGCTGCAATAGGAGTAATTTCCAACTTTACCAGCCCCTGCTCTTCCCATGGCTTCTCTTACTGCATTGGCATGTGTTTCTGGGACAGTGACGACAATTGTCACATACTCTGATGGTTTCATTTTGCAATGGTAGCACAGGAACCCGGTCCTTTAGGACTGGGAAGAAGTGCAGCTCCTCTTTTTTAAAGTTGAAAATAAAATACACTTTAAAGATCATTTTTGTCCATGAAGCGAACGATCGTTTCTGAGTTTCTGAACTTAAAAGGAGATTTCGAATGCATTACGATGTAGCCAATGAATGTACCATTCTTTCTGACGAAGAAAAAATCACTTTTCCTGAGGTTATTCATCGCTTGATGAAAGCAGGTATTGAGCTGTACTATGCTGATCTTTTACATTCAAGTAAGACATATTATGCTGGAAATACAGCACACGCAGTTGCTTGTTTAAAAAAGCATGGAAAAGTTGCTGATTCCTTTAATTCAGAAGGTGTTGTTAGAGCCATTAAACAGATTCAATCTGGAGAAATTAAATATCAGGAATTCATTAGAAAAATTATGGATTCTGGTGTTGTCTGCTACATGGTTTTCGTTAAGGGTCGTAAAGCGATCTACTTTGGAAGAAATGGGGAGCAACATATCGAAGAATTCCCCAAATAATTTTTTTTATCATCTTAATTATAAGTTAGATAAAAGATATTCTCCGGGCTGTCTTTAGTTTTTCTTAACTGTTCACTGGTTTTAATGGAGAAAATCTTTTAGAATAAAGGTTCTGCCTCTAAACTTAATGGAGAAAAACTCATGGCTTTAAGTGAAAAGGCTCTTGACTACTTGGAAGAGCACATTCCAGAGCTTGCTGAAGTGGCATTTAAACAAGCGTACTGGGCGGCTCTGGCGTCCGGCAGTAGTGTCTTAATGAGCGAGAATGACAATCTTGTTGAAGTATTTCCAGATGGAAAACGGAAAATTATTAAGCGCCTTCCTCCATCCACACCTGTGACTCCAGGGCAAAAACTGGAACTTCAATGAATAAAGATGTTCTTCGGCTGCGTATGTTTGCTGGGCCGAATGGGTCAGGCAAGAGTACGTTCAAGACAATGATTCGCCGGGAGCTTCTTGGTGTTTATGTCAATCCTGATGAAATTGAAAAAGAGATTGAGAGGGGATTTCTTGATTTGGAGGCTTACCAAGTGACAGCAGCAGAGCAAGAGATTCTAAAATTTTTTCAGGAATCACCTTTATTAGAAAGAGCAGGTTGTCTTGATGAGACACAATTTTTGCGTTTTAATGATAATAAATTGAGTTTTCACGATGTGGGGAGCAATGCTTATTTTGCCTCCGTTGCCGCTGATTTTATTCGTCAAAAGCTCATTGAACACTCCAAATCGTTCACTTTTGAAACTGTCATGTCTTTCCCCGATAAGATAGAGCTGCTTCGAAAAGCGCAATTTAGAGGATATCGTACTTATCTTTACTATGTAGCTACAAAAGACCCGTCTATCAATATTTCGCGCGTGCGCTACCGTGTAAGCAGGGGAGGACACTCAGAAGCTGTCTTAAAGCTCAGGTTTCGTCGCTTTTTGGAGGATTTTTGGCCAATTTTCGCTTTATTTGGTGGGGGTAATATACGAAAGTTGATATAACCCCCCACCAAATAAAGCGAAAATTGGCTCAAAAAGCCCCAAAAAGCGACAGAAACTGAGTTTTAAGACAGCTTCTCAGTACCAGAAGATAAAATAACAACACGGTATCACCGCTCTTTAGACCTATTGACTGATGCTGTTCAAGCCACTCATCGTGCTTATATCTTTGACAATTCTACACATGAGCATGTTTGGCTTGCGGAAATTACCAACGGTCACATTCTAGAAATGAAAACGGATAACATGCCTGCGTGGTTTAAGAAAGCGTTGTGGGATAAATTTAATGCCGGCAAGGTATAGGCGTTAGAAGATGCAAGTTTATCCTAATGCAAGCAATTTACTAGACAAGACGGGGAGCGAGCCTTCTTGATAAATCGATTAACTTTCGATCTAACCAGGAGAAGGGAGGAATAGAGTTGGCAAAGAGAGCCCCGATTCCGCATATAGCGGCGTACTTCATCGATGTGAGCCCCTCAGCCCAATCTTTAGCCATCGGAACTGCCCAAGCATTAATTTGAGTAAAATCGTATTTGTCTGTGATGGCTTTGAACACTTCTGTCAGCCTGCGCTTTGTTTCCGGTGGGACCTTTTCCCCCCAAAGGTGCGCCCAAAAGCTATAGAACTTAAATCCTTCTGCCCGAACCTGCTCTACTGCCGCTTGCTCCATTTTGCGGAGTTCTGCTGAGATTTTTCCATGAGGAATATAAGCTGTGATAATTAGAAAAAGTCCATCGATACAGAGAGAGGTCCCTAGGGCATCTAAGGTGGCGAGCGGATGAATACAAAAAGTGAGCCCTCCCAGGGCATATTGAAGTCCAGGTTGTTTGATTAAAAAGCGGGCTGTATAAAGAGATAGGCAAATAGAAGCCGCCGCTGCCGCTTTCGCCATCCCTAAAATCAGTGCTTCCATGTTTTGCAGTTTCTGCTCGCGATTTGCAGCATGGTACAAACCATGAGCACTGCGCCCGATATCGTGGATTGCCCAGCTTAACTTGATCATAGGTATCTCGCTATTCTTGAAGTAGGTTGCTCAATGGTGGATCTAAGGTTGCATGGATTTGACAAATAGTCGTGCCTGGCACATCGCGGTTGCGTGGAAAAATCTTTCTGTTCAGATGCAAATATTGATTGTTTATTTGCGCCCCTTCTGGGTTTTTAAGGAGGGAGATTAAAAAATCGCACTCCTGTTTCCCAAGTAATAAACCTTGGCTCCACAGTCCATTCGTGTCGGTATTGCTCATTGAACGCCAATTAACCCCATATCCCAGAACTGCTATTTGTTCGATCTCTTGAACAACAATTTGGTCGTTGATTTTCATTCGGAATCGTAATTTTATCCAATGAATTGTTTCTCCTCCGAAAGGTGTCTCTATTATAGATGTTCGTTCGATCGCATGCTGAGCGGCTTTTGTAAAGTCATCGACATACGGAATCGACAAAAATGTGAAGGGCCCTATTTGTTCAATCAGGTGTCGTGGAAACAATGAACCCAGATGGGTGTGGGAAAGCCAATCATTGTTGCGAGGACGCTCTGCTTTACCACAGATTTTTTTGCAAAGGAAAAAATAAAGCATATAGTTATCAAAAGGTGCTGTTTTTTTAAACAACTCTTCAGAAATAGAGAAGTTTAAATATTTAGCAAAATATTCAGGCTTATACAAATGTTCGCGGTTGTTTTTGCAAATGAAATAAGATCTTTTTGAAGCCATGCTCAAGTGTTGGAAGTCTGTAAAGTGTAAAAAACGACAGATTTTAACCAACATTTCAGGGGTATCCAATCCCTCAGGTAATGAAGTTGCAGTTTCATCCTCGACAAGCAAAGGTAACTTAATCGTCAGTGGCAGGTCCTTTGCGCGCATATGTTTTTCTTTAAACTGATCGGGTGTGCAGTAAATAGTGATCGTATTGGGAACGTGGGGGATGATATCCTTTGGGATATCAATGCCCTTAAAACAATATTTGATAAACAGACGGACTAAATAGCACGCGCCTAAATGAACAGAGGCAATGACGACAGCGCCTCCTATAGCGACCCCCACTAAAGGTACAAGGGCAAGTAACGATGAGAGGGCAACAAAAACAATCCTTGACATCATACGGGCCAAAGGGTTGGGGGAGTAGGTCCATGGGCTCATAGACGTTGCAAGACGGGTAATCATGGCTAAAATAATAGCATAACTGAGATGATTATATCTAGAGAGGAAGCTCGCAAAACCCCGATTTGAGGCCAAATCCGCGCTTTGTGAGCTCCCTCTAGAGGTCGAAATATGTCAAAAAAAGATTATCTTAAATATTTGAAAAAAGAAACCGAAGGATTGCGGAGTCAAGGGCTCTATAAAGAAGAGCGGATTCTGAGCTCGCCTCAAAATGCAGAGGTTACGGTTCAAAAAAAACAGCTTCTCAACCTGTGTGCAAATAACTATCTGGGACTTGCCGATGATCCCGTCCTGATACGGGCGGCTAGTGAGGGGCTGGAGAAATACGGCTATGGGATGGCCTCTGTCCGGTTTATTTGCGGAACGCAAACGGTACATAAAGAACTTGAAGCTCAAATCAGCCAATTTTTAGGGATGGAGGATACGATTCTTTATTCTTCTTGTTTTGACGCAAATGGCGGTCTTTTTGAAGCGCTTCTCTCCGAACAGGATGCGATTATCAGCGATGCGCTTAACCATGCGAGCATTATCGATGGGGTAAGGCTGTGCAAAGCAAAGCGGTGGAGGTATGCGAACAATAACATGCAAGAGCTGGAAAAAGCGTTGCAAGAAGCGCAAGAGTGCCGTTTCAGGATGGTTGCAACCGATGGAGTTTTTTCCATGGATGGGGTTATTGCAAATTTGCAGGCAATTTGTGACTTGGCAGATAAGTACGATGCGCTTGTCATGGTTGATGACTCTCATGCAACCGGCTTTATGGGGCAAAAAGGAAGAGGAACCCATGAAGAATGTGGGGTGATGGGTCGAGTCGATATTTTGACGGGAACTCTAGGAAAGGCTTTGGGCGGCGCGTCAGGCGGCTATACAAGCGGTCCCAAAGAGATCGTCGACTGGCTCCGACAGCGCTCAAGGCCGTATCTGTTCTCCAATTCACTTGCCCCCGTCATTGCGTCGACCTCCCTCCAAGTCTTCAAGCTATTAGAATCGAGTGATTCACTGAGAGAGAAGCTCAAGGAAAATAGTCGATATTTTAGGAAAGAGATGGGATCGCTCGGGTTTAAGCTTGCCGGAAGCTGCCATCCGATCATTCCTGTGATGCTAGGAGATGCCATGCTTGCTAAAGAAATGTCAGAGCGTTTATTAGAAGAGAGGATCTATGTGATTGGATTTTCATATCCTGTGGTCCCCAAAGATGAGGCCCGCATTCGAACCCAGATGTCGGCAGCGCATGAGAAAAAACATCTTGATCATGCAATCGAGGCTTTTGCAAAGGTGGGCCGGCAATTAGGAGTGATTTAGGTGAAGGCTTTAGGAAAGTTAAAAAAAGAACCTGGACTTTGGCTTTACGAGGCCCCCTTTCCACAAATGGGTCCTAGCGACGTGCTCATCAAGATTCAAAAGACGTCGGTTTGCGGAACAGATGTGCATATTTATAATTGGGATGCATGGGCCCAGAAGACCATTCCTGTGCCTATGACGATCGGCCATGAATTTTATGGCATTGTCGAAAAAGTTGGATCTGACGTCTCCACAGTGAAAATAGGGGACCGTGTCTCTGGTGAAGGGCATCTTGTCTGTGGTAACTGCCGCAATTGCCGAGCAGGAAAATTTCATCTCTGCGGCAATACGATCGGGATTGGAGTCAACTGCACCGGTTGTTTTTCAGATTATTTTGTGCTTGCAGCCTCTAATGTGGTTGTTCTTCCTTCGACGATTGAAGACACTGTGGCATCGATGCTTGATCCTTTAGGAAACGCCGTGCATACAGCTCTCTCCTTCGACCTGGCTGGCGAAGATGTCCTAATCACAGGCGCTGGACCGATTGGGATCATGGCAACGGCCATTGCAAAGCACGTCGGGGCCCGCTCTGTTGTCATTACCGATATGAATGACTACCGCTTAAATCTAGCAAAAAAGATGGGAGCGACAAAAGCGGTTCATGTGGGCAGAGAAAAGCTTTCTGAGGTCATGAAAGAGCTCAATATGAAAGAAGGGTTTACCGTAGGGCTTGAAATGTCTGGAAGCCCTCAAGCTTTAAACGGCATGATCGATGCGATGCAAAGCGGGGGTAAAATCGCCCTCCTTGGCATTTTGCCAGAGGATTCAGAAATTAATTTCACAAAAATCATTTTTAAAAGCATCCCCCTCAAAGGAATCTATGGCCGTGAAATGTTTGAGACATGGCATAAAACCATTGCGATGCTCGAGAGTGGACTCAATGTAACCCCTGTCATTACCCATGTCTTCCCTGTCCAAGAGTATGAGAAAGCATTTGAAGTGATGCGCTCGGGCCATTCAGGCAAAGTCATTTTGGATTGGACCTTAGATTAGATCAGAGCCTTCCCCTTTCGATCATTTTACGGAGTACAAGGGATGGGGTTGGAGCAAGACTGAATAAGATCGATGATGCCCGAAGTGTTGATCACGCCTATGTTAACGATATCTACATTGCAAGGGCTTAAGTTGAAGAAACCATCTACCGGATTGGTTAGAAGATAATCAGTGCTGCTGTTATTGCCAGTAAGAGTTAGGCAGGCTGTAGGGCTCGATAGGTCGGAACCAATAACTACGGCTACACCTGTATTGTCTGATAACGTGTTATTGGTAACGGAACCCACAAGGCTTGTATATTGTTCTATATCCAGGCCTGAGGCAGCGTTTGATGACATATTTTCGCAATTGCTGATCGTGTTATTCGAAATGTTCAATGTCAGGGAATCGATACCTATGGGAGCATAAGTGAGGATTCCTGTCCCTTCGCAGCTGTTAATTTCGTTATTTAGTATTGTTAGGCTAAGAGTTGAGAAGTCTTGGTTTATAGCAATTCCATTTGACGCATTTCCAATATCTGTAATGGTATTGTTGTTAATTTTTATATTGCCGGTTGAGGTAGTTCCAGAGCTTATAACGGCGATTCCGTTATCATTGGCCCCTACGATCGTATTGTCTGCTACAACCAGGCTAAAAGTATCGACGGGGGTTGCAAAAACTAGAGCAGAGCGTCCGTTATTAGACATTATATTTTCAGATACTGTGGTTTCAAGAGTTGTAAATGCGCCACTCGTATGCAGGTAAAGAGCATTGGATGTATTTCCGGAGAATGTGTTGCCTGTTAATGCGATCGAACAATGATCCGTCGTTCCGACTGGAAGGACAACAAAGCTCGATCCTAAGCTTGCCTGAGATCCTGTTCCGTTATTTGTAATCGTATTGTTAAGCACGATAATATCGGCATTGACGAGGGTATCGAGGCTAAACCGTATGCTGCCCGTTGTGTTGTTGTTAAAGGTGTTATTTTCGATATCGACAGCAAGGATGTTGCTATGAGCTGATATTTCCAACGGAACGCTAGAGATAGAAGTTTGGCCTGTAAATGTATTATCCGAGCAGAGAACGGTGGATGTTCCATTCAGAGTCAAAAAGACTCCATTAACGTTATTCAAAAACTGATTGTTTGTTAAGGATATAGAGGCATTGCCAGAAAAGGAAGCCTCGATCGCATAAGTAGCAGTGTTTGTGATCGTGCAAGAAGAGACCTCCAAGCTTTGTGGATCGGCTCCATAGATGGCATCGTTCATTGCAGATGTAATGATAAAACCGCTTATGGCATTATGGATCGCCAGGGTGATTACATTGCCATCTGTATCGATATTGGTATTCGTAATGGTAGGCAGGGAGCTGCTTTGTGCGGGGATAAAGATCATCCCTTTAGAAGTTTGTATCGAGTGGCTAACGCCAGAGCCCCAAAACTTCTGATTTGCTTTTAAAGAGATTCCTGAATCCATTCCTTTAGTTGTCCCATCGCCAGGGAATACGTAGATGATGTTATTCGGGGAGGAGTTGCCTTGTGCTTGAGCTAAACTATGATAAGGACTTTCATAGGTGCCGTCTGAACTGCTTGTATTGTCGACGAACACAAAGAAGTAGGGGAGTCCTGAGACAGGATCAATAGCGACGGTGTTTTTTCTTGTGTTATGAATGACGACGATCTCTTGTCTACCCACCGGCTGCAGCATTCGGTCATTTAGTGTATTTGCTACTTTACAAGTGCGTCCCTGTTGTTTGACTTTTGATTTAGGGCCAAAGGAAAAGCTTAAAGAGATTCGCCCCTGGAATTTATTATGGAAGGTTCGGTCATATGAGTCGCTGATTTCCAGAGTTAAAATGTCTTTGAAGCTACCAGCGATTCTCGCTTTTCCGCCCCAGGTGGCGGGATCCTTTTTTCCTATAAAATAATAAGGACCCGCTGCTACATAGAAATCGAATGATTCAGGTTTTCCAAAATGAAAGCCAAATTCAGCATCAGCCCCTTTCATCGCAGATTGATACTTTTGCGACACAAACATGTAATTGCCGGAAAAGGTTCCAAAGGTAGTAGCATAAGGATTGCTGGTCTTTATACCGACAGGTAAATAGCCGTTTATCCGAAAGTCAAATAGCTCTCCGAGAGTTTCAAGACCAGCTCCAATTTGATTCGAATGAAAGCGGCCTGTATTTCTATAGTCGTAGTAAGTGTTTATGCCATAAGCTCGATTTTTCCACAGAGTTCGTAATCCAGCGCCGGCATTTGCTGCCCATTTTCCGTTATTAAAAACGTGGCCTCTGGCATCGAGAAAAGGGGTGATTGTCCATTGGCTTGGATCTGATGCGAGAAATGCTTCAAAGGTCGTATAACCATCTTTATAGCCAATACCGCCGCTTTCAATATGGCGGATGGTCGTTCGATAATGTTGTTTGCCGTCAGTACAGGTTTTCTTTTCTGCATGAGCAGTCGCAAAACCGCTCAGAATTGCTGCACAAAAAATAAAACGGCCCATACCTGCCTTTAGAAGCTGTCTACGGATTCAGTTTTATTCGATATAGCATTAAGATCAATTTTTTAAACCTATAAAAAATCTGCGCTTGTACTAGCCAAAGCCGAAGGAGAGTAATAACGGCAGTGGGTGGATCGGTATTGATGCCATGCTTCCAACCTTATTGCTGATTGATGCAGTTGGCAAAAATATTGCACCGTGCTTTGTATTTTTAAAGTTCAGGTTTTTCTTGACTTTACTGACTGCTTTCCCTATGATCATTCAGCATAAAACAGCCATAAGAGGGCGCTCGCAAAACTCGCCAAATTCGATAAGCAGCTCTGCCCAAAAATCATCCTCTACTCAAAAATCATCGAATTTGGCCTTCAAAGCGAGTTTTGCGAGCTCCCTCTTAGTAAAATTTGTTGCTTCCTTTTTGCTGGCTATTGTGGCTTTGGATGCAAAAAACACATTAACGGAGGACAATATGGCAGGCCATGTTAGCAGTGATGTTTGCAATTTAAATCTCATTTATAATGAGAGCTATGAATATTCTTTACCTGAAAAAAATTTAGAGTGTTTTCTATCTGGAAAAGCATTTGACAATCCTAAAGTTTATACAAGTGAAGAATCTGAAAGGTTACGCCTTGATATTAATGAGATATACCAAACCATTTTGGCAACCAATCCTGTTAAGGAAAGTTTAGCTATTATCACAGCTGGCGCACCAGGGGCTGGTAAAACCATCAAACTAAAGCAAGATTTAGAGGCTAATGCACATGAAGGCAAAAACTATGCCTATGTATGCCCTGACGACGTTTGTTTAAAGAATCAGACAAGAACATATGTTGCAGACATTGCAAGTGGCAATGAATCAATGGCTGCCAGACAAAATGCATATAATAAATGGCGTCCAGGATCTAATGCTGCAACACACTTAATTTTAGGGAACCTAATTCGAGAAAAATACGCATTTTACTTTGGATCAACCTCATCAGGTCCCGCAACAGGTAAATTTTTTGAATTCCTCAAAGCCCAGGGATACACAATCAGATTGATCCATATATCAGCTCCAGATGACGTTCGTTGGAGTTCTATTCAAGAAAGAGATAAAACTTTTGTACAAACAACAGAACAAGATGTAAAAGAAAAAGGGCTGTTATTTCCTCAGAGAATTAACGATACATATTTAAAATATGCTGACCAAATTGAGTTTTACTATCGTGGTGATGTTAAACAAGATGCAGTATTAGCTGCTCGGTGGCTTAGAAATGAAGATGTTTCCGAATTTGCTGGAACACTTCAAATTCTTGAGCCTAAACAATATGAACGGATTAAATCAGTTCACGATACTGCTGTAGGGGTTCTTCAGAAGCCCGAGCTTTTTTGGAAAGATGCCGTTGAATCTAAATCCAAAATTTTACAAACGGCTCTTTATCCGTTGACGGAAGAAAACCAAGTGTTTTAGCGCTTGGATGAATTCCGCTACTTTGTTAAACCATCCTTGTCTTAATAGACTAGCTGCTGGAATGGCGGGTAAAAGCCTGTTGGAGCTGCCTTTAAGTTGGGAGCTATGAATTAGGAATCTCGTGCCCTTTAGGGCCAAGAGGTTCAACAGCATCGTAAGCGTGGATAAATCACTCATTCAGGGTAATAGCACTGCCATTAGAAACTTCAAAAAGTTGTCGTGCATCACGATGTATCATAAGAGGTCGAAGACGGACGTGTTTTCCTGTAAGAGCTATTAGAGTAGGCCTTTCTGGCAAAAGGCTTCGCCTGGCGAGTAAGTCAAGAGGGAGTTGTTGAAGCATGGATATGTTAAGCATAGGCTTGCATTCACATTTTTTAGCCTTTACACAAGGCGGTAGTGAATTAGCGTCATACCCTCTTGTTTTTCAAGAGGCAAGATGGAAATGTGGCCTACTTCGGCTGTACGGTGAACCTGAGTTCCCCCATCTGCAACACTGCCGACGCCTTCTAGAGTAAGAAGTCTCAAGGGTTTGTTTTTTGGTAATCCAGGCTGAAGGTAGATCGTTTCATTTTCCAGTTCTTCATAGCTAACAAAACGAAATGAGAAATGAAGATTTTGTTTAACCAAATCATTGGCTTTGTTTTCAAGGTCTTCTCTAAAATCTTTTTCCACGATCCCTTGATAATAGATGACTGGTTTTTTCCCATGATCACCCTTGAATGGCATAAGTGGGTTGGGAGAATAATCTAGGAGGTATAAAGCGAAGTCTACAACATGGCCAGCCGAATGCAAACGCATATGGAGATAACGCCTGTCCCAATCAAGTGTGCCTTTCACTAAACTCCCAATAGGTAGAGGTAGGTCGCAATCAACTTGATGGATAATTTTATCCTCTTTTTGCAGGGCTTGACTCACTTTGCCTTTCCAGTTCTCCGTAAAAAGCAATCCTTGATCAGTTGATTGACCGCCGCCTCTCGGGTAAAAAATTGTCTTATCAAGGACGATGAGCCATCGCTTATCGCTCTCCTTAGTGGCTTCAACAATCGTGGCTTCCATTTCCTTGAGGTATGCATCATGAAGATAAAGAGGAGTGGTCATAGCAATGCCTTTTTAAATAGGATTACGGGATATTTCAGCGAGGGCTGATTTTATATGTTTTACATCTTGCTCGGTGGTACTCCAGGATGTTATGAATCGAATTTCATTCTTTTCTCGATCCCATGGATAGCAAAGAATTTTATCTTGAATAAGGGGTACCCATGAGGTAGGCGCAGTAAAAAAGATCTGGTTTGTTTCGACGGGATAGCTCAGAGAAAGATGGGGTGTTGCTTTTACTAAAGCGGCGACTTCTTGAGCTTTGTGGTTTGCATGTTTAGCTAGAGTATGCCAAAGCTCATTCTTAAAAAAGGGAATGTATTGCACTGAAAGGTAACGCATTTTCGACATAAGTCCCAAGTTTTGTTTGTGCAGATGGTCAGCGCCTTCTTGCAAGGTTGGGTTAAAAATTACCAGTGACTCAGCACCCATGAGACCATTCTTTGTTCCTCCTAAAGATAAAATATCTAAAGATGCTACTTGAGCGATTTCGCTTAAGCTAGCCTTCAAGGCCACAGCTGCGTTGTAAAGACGGCTCCCATCCATATGCATGAGAAGATGTTCCTCTTTGCATAGCTTTGATAATCCTTTCAGCTCTTCCAAAGAGTATAGGGTTCCGACTTCTGTAGGTTGTGTAATGGAAAGTACTCGTGGAGATGTGGAATGTTTTCCAAAAGCTCTTTCCGTTTTAAGCTTTTTGGCGATGCCTTCAGGCGTAATTTTTCCTTCTTGATGAGGTATGTTTAAAAGCTTGCAGCCCACAATGGATTCGGCCGCCCCACTTTCTTGGTATTGGATATGAGCAATATCAGTGCATATCACGGATTCATGTCTTTTACAGGCCAGTTTGAGAGCAAGTATGTTTGTTCCCGTACCATTCGGAAGGATTAATACTTTTGGGGAGGCCTTGAAGGCATGACGAATGAGTTCTTCAGCTTCAGCAGTCCACGCATCTGACCCATAGGAAGGGGCGTATCCTTTGTTTGCTTCTGAGATCGCTTCCATGACGGCAGGATGAACAGTTGTAAAGTTGTCACTTGCGAGGCAAATTTTTTCATGTGTCATACTTTAGTCCACCCGGTGAAGCCCTTATAGGAATGTCATAGCATTATGCTCTAAACTAAAAAAGAGTGCAATCTTGACAAAAATTCTGACATAATGTCCTGCTTGGATTGTAGACAAGAGGAAGTGTCAGCGAGAATTCGCTGAAACAGAACGAGATAAGAAAATGGGGCAACCTGGGATTGAACCAGGGACCGACGGGTTATGAGTCCGCAGCACCCACGCCACTTCCCAGCAGCTAACTCCCCGAAATCATAGCGGAAAGTCAGCCTTTCGAGCTACTGCGAATTGTCGTCATTTATCGCACTTTTTTGTACGTCAGTGGTCCACAAATGGTCCACGGAAAAAGAGCTATCAGGATTTACAATAGGAGAGAGTTTGGTATAGGGGATGAGCAAGGTTGTTGGGCAGTCGTCATATCCACTCACAACATAGTTCTGAAAAAGAAGGAGAAGGCCTTTTTTAGTCAGAAGGAAAGCATCTAAATGTTCAGGGTTGCATCCGATCCAAGAGTGCTCATCTTCATCGTAGTACCCGCATCGATTTGATTTGAAATGGTCTTCGCAACACTGGAAAAGCCATTCTCGATATCCAGGTAGGAAAAGATCATCCAAGGACAGTTCACGAATTGTATCATCTCGCTGGCTGAATGTTTTGGTTATGTACTGCACAGAACCATGAGCGCCGCCTCGATATTGATATTTGCTGCCATAAAAGCTCATCAAATCGGGAGCAGAATGGACCAAGCTTAAGTCATAGCGCAATATTCGTTCATCTCCATCCTCTTCCCAAAGTTCTTCCTGTGGTGCGCTCATCTCTTGTACAAAGACATCGTGCAATTTGTGCGCTTCTTTCCTTACAGCTTCATTCACATAGCGTGCAAGAGGGGTGGTTTCTGGCACACGCGGATACGACACGCTTGCCTCAACATGGACATTCGTATCAAAAGCCGTTTCGAAAAGTTCTGATTCGCACTCAATTGGATGAAGGGAATCTCCAGCCCCAAAGGAAAGAAGAATCGTGAAAGCTTGTGCTAAGAAACTGTACATGGGAAGAGATAGTAAGTAAAACGAAGAGCTCTTTCAAGAAAAACTTAAGCAACAGAAGAGGGGACAATGAGTTGTTTGAAAGGAGTGCTATGATATTCGGGGCGTAGATAAACGCCCGGTTTTGTATGCACTACAATCGCATGTAATCTGCCTGCTTCCGCAAGAGAGATAGCTGATGTTTTAGAGATCCATTGCTTTTCCCAGTCATCGCCTACTAAAAACTCAGAGATTACGCGCTTACTATTCACATGAACACTGAGGATTTTTTTCACAAAAATCGACTCTTCACGGCCATCTCGCCATCCCTCGTGTCTTTTCATGGCATCAAGCAGCTGTTCATATTCTGCCTCGCTGAGGGATCGAATAGTCCTTTTCATGTCGAATTTCGTGAATTTTCGGATGGCATTTCTGTAATCGATTACTTCCTTTGTATCAGGATCTTTAAGCTTTACTCCAACATACCTTTTGGGAAGATCTTCCAATGTCAAGTCAATATAAAGATCTCCTTCTTTCAGACGTTTTGCTTGTGCCTTCCTTCCTGTTTCGTAGTCTGGAAAGACAGCAAATTTTGGATCTGTTGGTTTAGATCCTGGTGGTAGCCCAGCCTCTCCAATGGATCCATTTCTTCTTGCGAAAGGACCTATTCTGAGGTTGCCTGGATTGTTGTTTCTCCATGACCTCGTACTGACTTTATCATCTGGCTCATCCGGGTATCTTTTCCAATAGCGGATAAGTTTATTGCCGCCCTCGTCATAATAGACGACGGAATTCTTTTCTTCCCCTTCTTCAGCTCTGATAAATTTTTTGAATTTCATAGATACGATGATACGTCAGTCATTTGTTAGGATCAAATAAAGAAGTTTTTTGAGAGAGGAACCCTGAAGAGTTTTACTTCAGGGTTCTTCAGGGTTTGATGGGGGGAGATTTCAGGGTTGCTTCGGTAAAGTAAATATTTTCCTGCTGTTCATTTTCCACAGCTTAGCGCCCCTATGAAAAAACTCGTAAGCGTTCAATGAATGACGATTTAGGAGAATGTCTTTCTCTTAAATTCTTAAGCTTTAATTGAAAATCGGAAGTCTCAGTACGAGCAGCTAAATCGCGTAAATCAGTTAGCAGTTCGACCGCTTTGTCATAACTTTTTGCTTTCTTTTCAGAGGCGAGAGATTCTATCTGTGCCCATAGGGTAGGTTCCTGGCCCCTAATTTCATTTAACCTTTTCTCTCGAGCTATTTTTTGCAATCTTTGCTTTTCTGCTAATTCTGCGGCTTTTCTCTCAGCTTCAAGGTGTTTTCTATTTTGCCTTACGAGTTCCGCTTGCTTGAGGAGTTGTTCGACTGTGCGTGGTTTAAGGCTCTCTTTTTTGTTCTCTCGCAGTGATCGCCATAGTTTAGTAAAGCGGCTCACTTGTTGAAGAGCTGCAGTTTGATCTCTCTGCATGCTGCCTGACAAAACATTGGCTAATAGATCATCCTTTTCGTTTATTGGAAGCGTTGCAATCCAAGTGCGTAGATCTGCACTACTGGGGGCAATATCTTCTAATGAAGGGCTATTGATAGCTGCTGCATTAATGAGATCGGAATCGATTCGTAAGAAATCGGCAAGATTAGCGAGAGTAGGGCTTAAATTTTGCAAGCCTGGGGGTACAGGAGGTTCGAGTGCTTCTTCATCATACTCATCGCTTTGTAAACCAGATACCCAACCTAGATACAAACAGCGTAAATCGCCACGGCCTAAGTCTGTGCGTAAGCTTAAAAAGGGAGCAAGATGTAGATCTTCTTCCCAGTCACCGCCATCTTCGCTTTCAGAGAGAAAATCTAATATAACCTTATCGCCGCTAAGACGGGCTGAAAAATTGTCGCCATTGGAGTAATCCTGCGCAGTTTGGAAGTCTAAAAGAACGGAGGGGAGTCGCAGTTTTAAGATGTGAGTGCCCCAATTGGCGTAATAAAGGAATCCATCGAAATATTTTTCCATCCAACGATCTTCATCTCCCTTGAAACTTCCCCAGGAATAATCATTGGTAAAACTATGCGGCGTGATCTCAGCGCGTGTTGAAAAAGAGCGGAGTTCGTTCATTTCTTTATCAAACAACTGCCGATCCACGGCTTGAAATTCGTAGTACTGGTACTCGCTCATATGGACCTCTTCTATTGGGGGAAAATTATAAGGAAAGCTCTTATTTTTGATCTATTGCAAACGAAGGTCTGTTGTCGTCTTCTTCTCCTGGCATCTGCTTAGGATGCGAAGAATAGAATCCAAGACCTCATCAAGACGTTTACCTACATCTTCAGCTAAAAATCGCAGAACCGTGTAGCCATTTTCTTGTAATAAAGCATCTTTCCGCCGGTCTCGGCGATATGCATCAGCATCACCAAAATGCTGGGCTCCATCGAGTTCAATTGCAAGGTGTGCTTCAGAGCAGAGCAAATCTACCTCCATTCGACCCCAGCCATCGAATGGAATATCAAGTTCTGTATTCAGCTGGAATCGTCCAGCCGTCTGAGGTAGCGTTTCAAGACGACGGAATAGGAAGCTTTCTGTTGCGCTTCGAGCACGATTCGCTCCCTCTGCTTCCGGAGGGAGAATCGAAGCGACTTGAACAAACAGATGCGCAAGAGGCATGTCTACCCCATCACGGATGAGCCGTCTGACGCTACCCGCATAGTCTGCTTTCCAAGCTGGATCAACGGGAAGCGGAATTTGAGCCGGCCACCCAGGAATGGCACTAGCGGGGAGTAGGATCTTATATCCCACAGCTTCATAACCTTGGCAGCGCCGGTTGAACATTCTCTCTAACATCGGCACACCAAGATCAGCATAGTCATATACCTGCGCTTCTTTTTTATGCGCATATAGACGATGCAGCCTACCAACATACTGAGCGATAGTTCCTTTCCATGAAATGGGCATGGTAAGAAATAAAGTGTCCAGGCGGGCATCATCAAAGCCCTCACCGACAAATTTGCCAGTTGCAAGCAGAACTCTAGGCTCATTTGCAGGAATGGCGGCTATTCGGCTGGTCACTTGAGCGATTTCCTTTGAACTCATTCCGCCGCGAAGCACAACTAGATGGTGAATATGTGGAGAAAGCCGTTCGAACAGGCAATCGAGATGTTCATTTCGTTCAGTCAGCACTAGAGGTGACCTATCGCTTTGAACTGCATAAATGACTTCATTGCAAATTAGCTGGTTGCGATCTTCGTCTCGGATGAGCTCATCATATAGATCATTAAATTGAAGGCGAGTATCTTCATTTGCCGGCTTGATAGGAGAAAATGCGGTTGGCCTGACAAATACGGTGTGCTCAAATGGGCGCAACTCAGCTGCAGCCTTGGCGTCTACTCGGTAGCGCACAGGGCCGCATCTCATAAGGATGATCGGATGATGGCCATCTTTTCGTGTCAGAGTGGCTGTGAGTCCTGTAAGATATTTGGGTTTAGATTGACGGGCCACTTGCTCAAAACTGAAAGCTGGTAAGTGATGGCACTCATCGACAATTAAATGGCCATATTGAGAGACAATATCATCAACGACTCCCTTACGTACAAGGCTTTGAATTACTGCTACATCAATCAGTCCTGTAGGCTTTCTCTTTCCTCCACCAATACGACCTATGGCATTTTTCGGCAGCTCAAGGAATGAGGAAAGTCTTTCAATCCATTGTTCTTGCAATTGCGTTCGATGCACAAGGATCAGGGTATTTACCTTCCTTTTGGAGATGAGCCATGCGCCAATAACGGTTTTGCCAAATGCAGTCGTTGCTGACAGAACGCCAAAGTTTGTTTTAAGCATTGCAGCAGCAGCAGCCTTTTGCTCAGGACGTAATTCGCCCAGGAATTTTGCCGTAACAGAAGTCCCTGCTTGCAGTTCATCTCGAATAACTGACTTGATTTTCAGATCAGAGAGTAGGAGACAAATATCCTCAAGACAACCTCGTGGCAGTCCTATATGATCAGAGTGATCTGCAACACATGAAATCATTCTTGGTTTTTCATGAGTTGGGAGTCTCATTGCTTGAGCTTTGTAAAATTCGGGATTAGGAAATGCTGCAAGGCGCATCAACCGATTTCTTAACCACGGAGATAGCCCATTTTTGGGGATATAGATCTCATTTCCAACGACGATTTCCAAACTTTCTGGCAGGTCAATACTGGCAGGGACTGTTTTGTTGTGAATAAATGGCCTATTCCATGGAGTAATGTCGTCTTCCTCGCTCATCCTGAGATGCATTCCAACGATGCGGCCCTTCCTTTCAGCAAGCGAGACAATCGTTTCGGCTTCCTGACGAGAAATCTTTCGTAATCCCGACAGGAATGCCCATTGATCCTCATAGGCAATTAAATCCCCATTTACGAATACGCTATTTCCAAGATCTCGAGCTTTTTTCTGCAAAGGGAGTGCGATGAGATTCCCAAATCCACCTTGAGGCAGTGTATCCTGATTCGGAAAGAATCGATCATAAGAATCTAGCCCGACATCTGGCCGATGCTCCATTGTTTCAGTGAGAATATGGCAGCCTAGTTTTCGCGCGAGTATTGCTGGAATTGCTTCAGTAAAAAAGAGCCAGACGTGTGCGCCTTTGCCCGATCGAGAACGTTCCAATGCTGCGGGTAAATTCAACTGATGACAGGTTTTGAGAAAAGCACGTGCATCCTCTTCCCAGCTGGATTTATCGAAATCAGCCGCCAGGAAGAAACAAGTTTCGTCCAACAACATTGGATAAAGGCCCATGACAAAGTCTTTTCCAAAGTCATCTTGACCGGAAAGATGCCATCGAACTACATCGTCTGCTACAGGAAGAAATCGCCTGTATCTGCATTCAGAACATTTGATTTTTGGTTTTTCGCAAATTCCTCGTACCCATTCGTTACCACACGCGGGTGAATAGCCTGATTTCCCCGTCTTCTTACTTTCAAATCGCCGAGGGTATAGATCTTCACGGCCTCGGAAAAGGGACCGGAATAGGGCGATTTTGGTACAGGAGGATGATTTTTGGGTAAGCTGGAGTTTCCCTTCCATTTAAATGGCCAATAATTTCAAGGGGAGTATAGAGGGTTTTGCCTGTCTTTACAACTCCTTAAAAAGAAATTCCCTGCATTCTTCAAACAAGCTTTTAGGGACTATTATCTTGGAGTACATTTTTTTGCCCATAGAGGCTTCGATGATAGACAGGGAGCTATCGAGCGAATAGCGAGAATCTATGTGAACGACGTAGAAGGCTTGTTGCCTTTTTGGCTTCATATCGTTTTTGTCGTTTAGTTGGTGCAATGGAGAAATAATGCAGGGTCGTTTGAACCCCCTATTCTCGGTATCGGAGAGTTTGTAAGACAAAAGGATTTCCCCAAAAGTAGTATAAATTTCAAAAGCTTGGTAATTAACAATATAAATAGCAGCGTCGGTCGAACGAGCATCCAGGAGTTTTGGCTGTATACCCTCAGTTGTATAGTCGATCTCAAAATTTGCAAAGAAAAAGGCTATTAATGCATCAAATGTAAAATCAATTATTGGAGAACCAGGAAGATTAATCTCTTTAATGCCATGAATTTTAGATTTTAAGAAATTTTGTTGGTGGTGCCGAGTTACTTCAAAATATCGGCACCCCTGTCCATTTAGTTTCCGAATCACTTCCTCGGATGGTTTCATTGATAAAAAGTAGTTTAAGAAGGACATAAGAGCTATTCCGTAAGATTTAACCTCTTCCCTAGTTAAAGGGTTACGGATCACTTCCAGGGTTTCCTTTGTAAAACCTCTTGAAAAAGAGGAGTTGATTTCCCAGGCTGCATTCCTTTGACCTCGATACATTAACTTGGGCCCGTGTTCTCTTTTTGCATCCTGAATGGCTTTAATCAGATCTTCTAGATTGGAGGGAGTCACCAAGTGGATGTCATTTGGATTCTGCATGATTTATGTCCTTTTCGACAGAAAGATATCTCTTATCCTAAGAATGTTAAGGTATAGGTTGACTACTAATTTCTTAAATGATAATAATGCATACAGAATCAAATAAGTGCAAACATTTCTATCATATGAAGTCAAAAAAAGTTGATCCCATAGAGGTTTTTCGGCAGCACAATGGTATCCTACGTACCGCTGAAGCTATAAAATTAGGGATACACCCTACCTATTTGTACAGGCTTCGCGATGCAGGAATTCTTGAATCATTAGGCCGAGGTGTTTTTCGACTGGCTTCTATGCCTGATTTTTCAGAACCCGATTTGGTCTTGGCTACAAAAAGAATTCCTCAGGGGGTTATCTGCCTAATCTCTGCATTATCCTACTATGAATTAACAACTCAAATCCCTCATTTTGTCTATATAGCCCTGCCTAGAACTTCCAGACTACCTCAAGCCGGCTATCCTCCCTTACGTTGTTTTTGGTATTCTAAGGGCGCTTATGAGGCGGGCATTGAAACAATCTCAGTGAATGGATTTCCTGTTAAAATCTATAGCATCGAAAAAACTTTAGCCGACTGTCTAAAATTTCGGCAAAAAATTGGAATGGATGTCGTTCTAGAAGCATTAAAAGAGTATTGGAGAAAAGGTCGAACAAACCTTGACAAGCTCTACGATTATGCAAAGATATGTCGTGTTGAAAAAATTCTTCAACCCATCATTGAAACAATTGTGAGTCAATAGCCATGAATATTGAAAAGAAAAATCTACCTGAGTCTGTTTGCAGCAGATTAAAAAACATTGCTTTAGCAAAAAATCGCCCCACGCAGGAAGTTCTTAGATATTATGCGATGGAGAGATTTTTATATCGTCTGAGTGTTTCCCAGCATAAAAGATCTTTCTTTTTGAAAGGAGGTCTAATGTTAATGGTTTGGGATCCTGCGACACACCGTGCAACTGTTGATATAGACCTGCTCGCAAAAGCTAGCAACTCTATTGAAAATATTTCACGAATTCTCAAAGAAATTTGCTCTCATCCTGTTCTAAAAGACGGTATCGAATTCAATTCTACAGAGCTCATTCTTGCCGAATCCCAAGTTGAAACAGAATACACTGGCCTGTCAGCCCGTTTTTCAGCACATTTGCATACTGCTAAACTACCGTTGAGAATCGATATCGGGTTCAGCGACAAGATTTTCCCTAAGCCAGCCACTGTGGATTACCCTGCATTATTAGATTTTCCTTCCCCTGAGCTTCAAGGATATACACCGGAGACAATGATTGCCGAAAAATTAGATGCAATGGTGAAACTTGGCCTTGCAAATAGCAGGATGAAGGATTTTTATGACATATGGACAATTGTCAATCAGTTTCAGATCAAACCAGAGAAGATAGCTCCTGTGATTAAGGATGTCTTTCAAAATAGGAAAACTGTTGTGCGGGAAATCCCAAAGGCATTTTCTGAAGCTTTCTATAATATGCCAAAAACATTGGAACGATGGGATGCCTTTCTTAAAGGGATTGGACATGATCCGGTGCCCCTTGAAAAAGTGATATTCGAAATTAGGGATTTTTTCCTCCCAATTTTGTCTGAAAATAATAGCCAATTCGTAGGAATCGGCTAATGATTGCTGGAGCTAGAAATGAATAGATGGTTCATATCCGATACTCACTTCTCTCATGCCAATATCATCGGCTATACTGGACGTCCTTTTCAATCCGTCAGCGAAATGAATGAGAAACTTATTGCGAATTGGAATGCTCTTGTTGAGCCGCAGGATGTAGTCTTCTTCCTGGGTGATTTCGGTTTAGGTACGACTCACTTTCTTACCAGTCTTTGCGCACGTCTTCATGGAAATAAGGTTTGCATCCGAGGCAACCATGATGGAACTCCCGCTAAAATGCATACGATTGGATTTACGCTTGTTCTAGAGTCAGCTTTCATCAAGATCGGCCGCCACCAAATCGAGCTTGTTCACATCCCTAGTCAACCCGCGCCCTCTCATTTTCAACTTCATGGCCATGTTCATGAAAAACGACCCAACAAGCTCGTTGATCGACAACTCAATCTTTCCGTCGAAGTCTGGGATTACAAGCCTGTTCCTGAAAAGACGATCGTTGCTCTGCTGGATCGTGCAGATCCTCTTTTACAGAATGTCACGGCTCTCTGATCCTTTTGTTGCCTTTTAGATGTTCACTGGTTGTGACTGTTCAATAAATAATGAACAGCTGAATCCGGTGAACAGATAAGAAGTTAGTGTTCTTGAAAATCAATGACTTAAGTTCGTTGATGCAATGTGCCACATCTATTCAACAAGCGTGATCTTTTAAATTTTCTCCACTGACGCCATTTTTCGTTCCAACAGTTTGCGATAAAATTCAAACAATTACAACTAAACTCGTGCTATAACAATAGGAGCAAACATGGAACAGAGAGAAAGCTTGTATAGAGCTGATAATGACCTGAAAGGAATTACGATGCGGACGCATAAGCATTGCCAGTCTTATCGGGTGCGCATTCGGATGAAGGGCGGGCAGTATTTTGACAGGTCCTTCAAATCGAAGACACTGGCTAAAAAATGGAAGAGGGATATGGAATCAGCCATTGAACACGACAGGTACGAATTTACCAACCCTGCAACGAAGCACACTCTTGCAGAATTAATCGATCTGTACATAGAAAGGGTTCTTCCTTCCAAACCAAAGAATGCAAAAAATACTCTTCGACATTTGCTTTGGTGGAAGCAAGAGCTTGGGCATCTCTTGTTGGTTCAGATAAGACCGAGCCTGATCGCTGAAAAGCGGGATGAATTGCTTGCAGGTTTTGTCAGGGATAGCAAGCTGCGCTCTCCCTCTACTGTTGTGCGCTATTTGAGCAGCCTCTCGCATGTCTTTTCAAAGGCTGTCAAAGAGTGGGAATGGCTGAGAGAAAACCCCGTCTTCAAGATTGAAAAGCCCAAGCAAGCACAGGGACGCAAGCGGGTTTTAGATGAAGTAGAGCAAAAGAGGCTTCTACAGGCATGCGAAGAGAGTGGTTCAAAGGACTTGTTTTTGGTTGTCGCTCTTGCACTTGGTACAGGAATGCGCAAAGGAGAAATTATGAGCCTTCGATGGAAGGACATCAACTTTAGCGATGAGAAGGCGATTATCTTCTTGGAGAAGACCAAAAATAGCAGGCCGCGATCGATTCTTATCACAGGACTGTTATTAAACCTTTTACAGAATCGCCAAGCAAATCAGCGAGGGGATAGTCTTCTCTTTCCTTCCCCCCATTGTCCAAGTCGACCTATTGATATTAGATCCGCTTGGGAAAAGGCTTTGGATAAGGCTGGTATAGAGGGATTTGTTTTTCATGGGTTGCGCCATCAGGCTGCTTCCTGTGCAGCCACCATTGAAAATAACCCGCTGGTCATCGGAGAACTGCTTGGCCATGAAACTCTTCAAATGACAAGGCACTATGTTCATCTTCCTAGCGTGCACATGCATGCAATGGTGGAGGCTCTTCAAACCAAAGTTTTTCAGAATTATCGGGAGGTCAAAAATGAGCAACCCAGAAAGTAAACTACTCCCGACTCGAGAGTTTTGGAGATCTGAGCTTTTGACTGAAGAAGAGATCTATAAGAGTTTGAAAGATGATTATTGGACCGCCAGGACAGCAGCCTACTACATTTTGGGTCTAAAAGCTCCTGATTTAGAAAGCCTTCAAGAGGAAAAGAAACTCTGCCCTGACTTCGAAAGGTATCATGACCTCTTCGAGGAATGCTTTAAAAAGGGGAAAATAACAGTTCACTCCCACTGCTTGGAATATGGAAAAACAGTTTGCACAGCCCTTCCGGTTGACTGGCTGAAGCTCGTTCATAAAGGTAGGCTGAAGGATGATGCGATTGAAGATAGGGACGTTAAAAGGGCTGGGCTTTATGTGGCTCCAGCACTTACCGCAGCATGGCTTCTAATAGAAGGTAAAGCCGTTTTTTCAAAGAGACGGCCTGCTCAAGAACGAGAAGACATGCTTTTTGCTTGGAGTGCAGCAAGAAAGCTGAGAAAGAATTTTTCAAATCTTTCAACTCGTCAGATGGCGCAAATCATCTACAAGCACTGTTCTAAGCTTCAGAAATACCCCTTCAAGACAGTGTATGGCTGGGTAATCGACTCAGCGACACCCATGAATGAAGTTCCTCAGCAGCAGAGGCGGGATAGAAATGGCCGTCCCAAAAAAGACAGCTATACAAAGCTCGTTTTCGACTTTACTTCGTATTTCGACGATCTCTAATCCACTCATACTCAATGAATTTTGGATGTTTTCCACCGAAGACATTTTTTAACCACGGCAAGTTGCCATAAAATGCGGTTATTTAATTCAAACTGCAATAGCAGAGGAGTATGAGATGAGAAACGACAGACAAGATTCGAAAAAAAGCGTTGAGGGAATAGCGGAGGACTCAAAGCAGACACGATTCATCCCTGTGTCGAAATGGAATGAGTTTCATGAATGGCCTCCAGTCGGTGGAATGCGCCATTTGATCTTTTTTCGAAACGAAAATGGATTTGCCAAAGTGTTAAAGCGTCCTAATCGCACCTGGCTCATTGATGAGAAGGCTTTTTTTAAGTGGGTGTCGGAGAAAAAGTACAGACCCCGCAAAAAGGAGACCGAAGTCCAGGAAAACGCTAAAATCGCAGTACAGCCATGAAAACGTCCGAAGGATTTGTAAAACTCTATCGAGAAGCATTTGATCTGCTTAAAGATAGTCGTCCAGCTTTTTTGCTGCTTCTTTTAATAGGTTTTCGTGCAAAGCGAATAGACCCGACCTATTCGGTCCACAAGCTCAAAGCTAACGAAGCTTTCCTCGGAGATTATGACACCATTGGCTTGACTAGGTCTGAGTATAGAACTGCTATGGAGAAACTTGAGAAAGATGGACTTGTGAAATTTCAAGCAACCACTAGAGGAACGATAGCAACTCTTATCAGTATATCTCTCTTGGATATCAATGCGGAGTCAGATGAAACAGATGATAGAGCGCCATCAGATAGCCATCTAGTCGCCATCGCACAGCCAACGGTTGACCAAGCAATCGCCACCTTATCGCCATCAGAAAAGCCATCAAAATTGTCTATGGAAAATCAAGACAGTCAACCATCAGAAAAACCAACGGATCGCCATCAAATCGCCTTCAGGCCGCCAAGAGATAGCCAACCCGTCGCCAGCAAGTCGCCACTAACAAAGAAGGAAGAAAAAGAAGAAGAAAAAAGAGCTGCAGCAGCCTATTCACGCACTTTTTACAAATGCTTGGATGGATTGGATTTGAGCGATCAGGAGAAAAGATCCCTAATGTTCTATAGCGAATATCGTGTGGCTCATGCTGTAGAATTCGTGAAAAAAAAGAAAAACGTCGACAGTCCCATCGGGCTGATGATGTGGGTTTGTCAACAGCCTAGCCTTCCTGAGCTTCCCAAGGGAAATCAAAAAAGCCTAACTCCTCAGCAAAAGCTTGCTTGGGAGTACAACCAATTTCTTAGCAGCAATGGCTATACTGCTCAAGCAAAGCAAAATGAGGAAAAGATCCCCAATGATCGAATGGTGATTTTAGAACAGGGACAACTTATGCCGATTACGCTAAACCATCCCCTTCAGATCTTGCAGGAAGATTTTCGAAAATCAAAGGAGGAGATCCTAAAAAGTCAGAGGATAGTTCGGAGGCTGCAAAATGATAAATTGTGAGACATACTGGGGAGACTTTAGGGAGGGGTTTTGCGGAGCTAATAAAAAGGAGGATTTTTTTTGCAAAACCCACCCTTAAATCAATCCCTCCTTTGACTAGGAGGTCAAAGTGCTTCATGATAATAAAACAAACGTCGCTCTCATAATCGAAAGCGACGTTTCTTATCTCAACAAATTACAGTGTTTCCATGGATGGCTTTTCGAAAAGATCTTCCTAAGAAGATAGCAATGATGAACCATAAGCCTAGTAAAGGGAAGCACAATGCTCCGCTTAGCATAAGGTAATGCGATTTGCCCGCCAATGTTCCAAAAGCAGTTTGAAGGGGAGCTAAAGACATATTGAATATCGACCCTGCTTGTTTAGATGATCGCGAACCGAATGTCTCTATCCATGCTTGCGCCTTAAATTTTACATCCGGGGTTGTGGGGATATAGAGCTGTTTAAGAGCTGGACCATTAAGTGCGTAATTAATGGCTTTTGAGCCCACCATGAGAGCGAAGAGGAATGTGAGAGAGTTCAAGCTCAAAAAGCCTAAAAGAGCCCCTCCAACAATAACAGGCATTGCCGCTAATGCGACACCTACCCCGAGAAACCGAGTTACGTTACTAATCCCAAGTAAAAGACAGAGCAAAGACACGATATTTACACTTGAAGCATAAATGCTTAGGTAGTTACTCAGTGCAACGCCTGAGTATTCAGAGCTGGCTGCTATTTTAAAATTAAAGTCAAAGATGGTCACCACGACTTCATAAATGAAATTCGCAGCAAAAATGCCAAGAAGATATCGATTTTTGAGGAGAAGTTTTAACCCTTCTAAAAATCCAGGTTCTTGCTTGCTTTCTACTGCTGTTTCATTTTTTCCGTGAAAAGACGTGAGCAGATGACTTGGAGTAGCTCGCAAAAAGTATCGTACCATAGGCACTATGAGTAGCGTTAGAATCCCCAAACACATCATAGATAATGCATCCGTAGATAGTCCCAGTCGATGAGGAAGCCCCCCTATGCTATAGGGGAAAATAATTCCTCCCATTTGACCGATGGCAACTACAAGAGGAAAGCCTTTTTTTGCTGGACCCGCATTCGTTGTGTCGGTTGCAAATGCCCAAAAGAGGGCGATCACCAAAGAGCCAAAACTCTCCACGAAAACGTAAAACAGATAACCAACCACCTTGGTGGCAGCCAAGAAAAAGAATGAACGACTCGCTATTGTCTCAGCAGGGGCCTGAAACCATATCATCAAAAAGCTGAAAACAACAACTGCGATTCCATAAAAAATGGGGAGGATCACCAGCATCTTTTCTCTCGAGGTCTTTTCAAGCAACTTCGTATAGAACATCACCAGCGGCAAAAGAGCTAGGACAGAGACAGTTTTTGCGAAAGGGAGCTGCAATTTGTCTACCAGTTGAATAAACACTGCGTCTTTAAGTGGGCGTAACGTCCAATAGACCCCAATCACTAATGCAAAAATTACACCCATTCTAAGAAATTTTTTAAATTCCTCTTTCTCGAAATTTCCAAAGTTAAATCGACAAATCGACTGAAAAAATCGCAATATACCGCTTGTATTATCCATGAATCTGACTCCTTTATCAAAAATAGTAGGATAACCTCTTGGTTTTTATTTGTACTGTTGATATATTCGATTTCCAATATCGAAAAAATCGATTTGAAAGATCGGAGGTTTTTGTGAAAGAATTGGCGAACATTGTTGATACTACTCAATTGCTCGAGGAAAAATTATTGCAAAAACTTGAAAACTCATTAAAAAATTTACGTGTCGCTGACGTGGAATTATTTATTACAGCAGCCCATATGAAAAATCTCGGAAAATCGGCTTCATTTCATCACCTAAGCCAAAGCGCAACAAGCACGGCAATTCAACGGGTGGAATCTGCTTTCGGAGTATCTCTATGTACCCACGAAAAACGGCAATTCCGACTCACTCGTGAGGGACAGATTCTCTTTCCACGTCTAGAAAATTGGATCAAACAATTGCGAGACTTAATTATTTCAAAAGATCAGATCCCCATACGTCTCGTTACAACCCACGCGATTGCACAAATTGCGGTACCGGCTTTACTTTCCATCGATAACATCGATTTCAAACATATGCGCCCTGACCATGCCTATGCAGCTATTTTGCATGATGAAGCTGATATTGCTCTTGTTCTCGATAATGCTCCATGGAAGGGAGTCGTTGCAGCTGAAGTCGGAAAAGGCCATTTTCAACTTTATTCCAGCGATAAAGACGCCTCTCTCAAACCAGTTTTACTTCCTGAGGATCAAATGGAAGTGTTGTCGCTACAGCAAAGCTGGCAACAAGTGCATGGATATTCCCTCCCAGTCAAATCCCGTATTCCAAGCTGGTCTCTGATTGCCAATATTTGTTCGGAATCTCAGGAAATAGGCTTTCTGCCCGATTTTCTAGCAAAAAAGTTTAACCTGTATCCTGTGATGTGGCAACCCGCAACCTCCCAATATCGCGTGCTTGCGATTTATCGGAATGCGGGAAAACATTTACAGGAACGGTTTGATCAGTTATTGCGCGAGTTGCGGAGAGTTTTTACAATTCCCTAATTTCAATGAAAGGTTATTCTTATGAAAAAAACACTATTTTCCCTGATCGCATCAACCCTCACAGCCACTTCCCTTATTGCAGCTCCTCAAGCCGTTGTTTTCGACTGGGGTAATGTAATCGGGTTCAACGACCGATCCGTTGTTGTAAACTTTATGTGCGATTCATTTCGCTTCTCTGAAAACGAATTCGAAGCAGCTAACCTAGAGAAACGAAAAGCAATTAAGGCGGGCAAGTCAGACATCGATTTCTGGCTCGAATTTGCTCAAAAAAGAGGCATTCAACTCCCAAAAGACTGGGCTTTAAAATATACAGCAACGCTTAAAGAGAGCGTTGGGGCAGACCCAAACATGTATGTGCTGATCGATCAATTGAAAGGAAATGGAATCCGTGTAGGAATGTTATCCAACATTGATGATCGATACACAAAGCTAATCCGTGATTTCGGCTTTTATGAACCCTTCAAACCGTGCCTTTTATCTTGCGAAATGGGACTTGAAAAACCAGATCCAAAAGCTTATGCACTTTTGTTGCAAACAATGAATCTTCCAGCGGAAGAAATCGTGTTTATTGATGACAAGGAAGAAAACGTCAAAGCAGCAAAAACGATGGGTATTGACGCGATTCTTTTCACATCTGAACATCAGCTGAGAGAAGAACTGAGCAAAAGGGGAGCGCTTGAATAAAGCAGGAGACGGTCAGAGGTAAAACCACAAAATCATTGCCATGAGGTGTGTGTGTGTTCTTTGTCTCTCTATTCGAAAATTTTTTTGTTTAAAGCTGCAACGGTAGAGTAGATATGTGCATTGGAAAGATGGGCGTATCGCTTGGTCATTTGGACGGTTTTGTGGCCCAGCAGAGTTCCTATCTCTAGGAGACTAGCTTGATTCATGGCCAAGTAGGAAGCGGCTGTATGCCGAAGGTCATGAAAGCGGAAGTTGAAAATATTGGCTTTGCTCAGAGCGGTTTCCCAAGCAGAACGAATGTCGATAGGTTTACATGGAGAATGTGGAGCAGGAAATACGAGAGAGTCAAGGGTTTGATTGGCGTATTTTGAACGCAAAAGATCTAGAGCTATTCCGACAAGAGGAATGAAACGCCGCTCACCATTCTTTGTGGTTTGTAAGAGGATTGAACCTCGAGCTAGATCGATATCGCTCCATTTGAGATTGAGGATTTCTCCTCTTCTCATTCCTGTTGAAAGAGCGAGTATAACAATTGGGTAGAGTCCTTTTGATTCGCTCTCTTGAGAAGCTTTAATGAGTCTCATTCTTTCTTCATTGTTTAAGAAGCGAGTTCGTTCATTTGAAATTTTCGGCTTTGAGATTTTCATGATTGGATTTTCCTGGATCCATTCCCAGTCTTTCACAGCGATTGCAAAGGCATGAGACAAGCTGGCAAGATAGCGGACAACAGTTGTTGAAGAACGGATCGTGCCTTTGTAAGTCAGCCCAGAAAGTAGTTCATCGCGTTTCTGTGCGATGAGGCCTGGCTTGATATCCAAAAGGAGGCAATGCCCCAGTTCCTGTTTCCACCAGAGAAGATGTTGGCGGACGTTTCTTGCGTTTTTTGGCTTTGACGGAAGAACTCTTTCAATATAACGGTCGATCAGTTCGGCTAGAGTATTTTTGCTGCCAGGTTTGTCATATGCATATTTGCCTTGCTCAATCGCCGATTCTGTATCGCGTTTCCATTTCATGGCTAGAGTTTTGGAGGCGAATGATTGGATGAGGACGGGATGTCCTTTGATTCGAACGCGGGCGCGGTAAGATACCGTCCCGTCTTTGTGGGTGCGTTTGTCGATGCCTTTCACAAGCTTACCTTTATTTAAATTTTCAAAGGTTAGCTGCTGGGCTTATCGCCAATTGTTGTAGGCGAGTGGTCCACAAATGGTCCACGGAGAGAAATCGCACTTCTGTCTGGTTTTGATGCTATTGCATAACCAGCTCATTTTTAGTGCGATAAACTCGGAAAGAAATGTGGGGCAACCTGGACTTGAACCAGGGACCGACGGGTTATGAGTCCGCTGCTCTAACCACCTGAGCTATTGCCCCATGGGTAGAGGATCATACTATTCTTGGGTTGTTAGCGCAATGTAAAAAATTTTTTTGGATTTTATCAGACGGTTCGGTATAGAGACGAATAGGAGCCAAGGAGCCTTATGCTGTCTCGCGGGTTACTTTTATCTTCTTTTCTAGCGCTGAGTTTGGGCGCCCAGGAAGATGAAATTGCCAAAATCGACCCTGAACTTTCTGTGATCAAGAGGGGGGACGCTCTTCCTGTCGAGAGTTTTGAGCATGCGACAGATCCCTATCTTGAGGGGTATATTCAAGCTCTGATTGACATCAGCTACTATGAATATAACGTCATTGTGGTTGTTAAAGATCACCATGTGATTCTCTATAACCTTCCAAAGAATGACCTGATTGCGAAGAGTATTATCTCCTATGTTCAAGATTTGCCGGGGGTCAAGTCGGTGGAGGTGCGAGAAGCGCTTTCGTCAGAAGAGACAACAGCGCGCAAAAAATATACCGAAGCTCCGCGCATGTCCGGGATTTGGTTTCCTCAATCAACGGTTTTATTTCTGCCGCTTGTTGCAGATCCTAGGGAACCGGTCTATTCAGTGAATTACAGGGCAGGGGATGATGTGATGGGAAGGAAGGCGGTGGCGGTTTCTTTGGGGGATGATTTTCCAATCTTCCGCTGGAATCATATCTGGAATGGCCATGGGGATCTTCAAATAGGGATCACAGCAGGGGTATGGGCTGTCTTTAACTTTAGCCATGTTCCTCGCCGAAATAAGGGTGAGTGCGAGCTCATGAACACCGATTACAAGGTGGGAATTCCTCTAACATATGCCTTCGATAAGTGGTCTTTCAGGCTTTTGTTGTACCATATTTCAGGTCACTTAGGGGATGAGTTTATCGTAGATCATCCCAAGTACGTCAAAAAACGGAAAAACCCGAGTTTCGAGGCAATCGATTGGATTTCATCCTATCAATTTTCGAGTGGACTAAGGGTTTATGGGGGCCCTGGAACTGTTGTCCATAGCGATCCTTCATTTAAGCTAAAGCCTCTTTATGTCATGTGGGGAACCGAGGTCCGGCTCTTTGGTCAGAAGCTCTATTATCACCGCCTTTATGGAACGCCCTTTTTTGCGGCCCATATGGAAAACTGGCAGCAGCACGGATGGGATATCGATATGACGTTTAAGCTGGGGTATGAAATCAGCAAGCTTCAAGGCGTTGGCCGTAAAATGCGCCTCTATCTTGAGTATCATGAAGGGTTTTCTTATGAAGGACAATTTTTCAATAAGCGAACGAAATATGGAGAAGTAGGTCTATCTTGGGGTTTTTAAGAAAGTTCAGCAAATCCTTTGTCATACACAGGGCCTTGAGGGCCGATCTTTAGCGTTCCGCTGAAAAATTGTTTGTAGACTTGGAGGGCTTCTGCGCCATTTTTGACGCAGATGAAACAGTTGCTGATCCACTCGGAGCCAGCAATTGTGCCTGTTTCAAGGTTTCGTTGGAAGCGGTGAGAAATTTTATCAGACCAGTAGTCGGGGTGCCCGAAGAGAAGAACTGGGGTGGGCGGGGCTGCTCCTACTTTTCTTCTCACTTCTTCGAGGGCATATTCAAAATCAGTTCCAAATCCTCCCATCAAAAACCAGGGGAAATTGAGATTAAATTCTGCTTGTCTCTCGATGAGATTATCGAGTCGGTACATCATTTTCGCATCGATATATGGATTTTGCTTTTGTTCGCTTAGAACAGCTCCCTTTTTACCTCGGAAATCCATGATATTGGCGCAGGAGAGAATACCGATGGATTTGGCAACGCGGTTTCCAAGGCTCATCGATCCAGGGCCTCCTCCTGTGACTAAAGCAATCGGAGTCTCTGGGTTCAGGAGAGGATGATGCATTTCATTTTTTAATTTAAGAAGGCCCTGAAGAAGGAAGGTGAGATCTTTCTCAAAGTCGGGTTCGATGAGATTTGATCCATAGATTCCAAAAAGAGTGGCTTTAAGAAATGTTTCAGCAAATTCAGCTGGGACGAACATGCCAGAGTCTTTTCCCGGTTTTGGGAGGTATTGCAAGATTGATTGGCTCGCTTTATCTACCCAATAAGTCGGAATGCCAAATTTGGCAAGATCGAGAAGCATGGCACGGTCTTCATGAGAGAAAAAATCCCCATAGGTCAGCGAAGGAAACTGAAAATAGATCCGTTTCAAATATCGATGAATTTGGTCGTTGAGGAGCATTTGTTTTAAAAGAGGGGAGGGGAAATACCGGGTGAGTAAAACCCCTTCGCTGATGATTACACCGTCTTCAATGGCCTTTAAAAATGGAAAGGAGGGTTGCTGGTAGATATACCGTTCGACAGCAGCTGATTGCCTGGAAGGGTTGATGACTCCAGGAAATTCACTCATGCGAGGCTCGCGTGCGATCCAGCTGGAGGGGGTTAGGCTAAGAAGCTGCGCTCCCTTCATTATAAAAACAGCTGCGAGGTGGTGAAGCGGTGCAGGGGCTGTCTCAAAGGCGTGGAAGAGGGTTTGTGGATCTTCGAGAGTTGCCTGAAGCTGGTCACGATCGGAGAAAAAAATGTGCTCGCGGTGAGGCTCAAGCGTATAAAACTCGATGGGAAGATCCCTTAGTTCCTGCTGGGAATTTCCGTAAAGCTCATAGACGTCGCCTGAGGCTTCGGTATCAGGCTGGAGAATAGAGGCAGAGGTATGAAAAATGCCTGCAGGGAGAAGCTCCTGAACGACTCTCCCGAACACCGTGCGAACGTAAAGAGGTAGTGTACGAACAAGGAGGATCTCTCTATCGTGAACAATACGGGGAGCCCCTTGGTTCCAGATTTGGTGCAGTTTGAGAAGTTTCCGAAGTTGAAGAGAAGGGTCATGCAGCCCCTTGGCAAGCGTTGGGAGGAACCCTTTCATGGTTTCGTCATAGTTCAGAGTTCCATCGAGCAGCGTGAGGAAAGCAACGGTACGCCCTTCAATTTTCTCTAAAATAAGTTCGCTCGACCCTTGAAGCCCTCCTAGAGAAAGGAGAGGCCTTCCTTGGCGATCGGACCTTCCAAACATACGGGAAAGGTATTCTGTGTCTCGGACTTTACGCCGATCATCGGCGGCAAACAACTTTCCGATAAAGGTTCCTTTTGTAAGGAGAGAGAGCATCGATTCAGCTATCGTTCCAATAGCGGTGATTTGAAGCTCGCAGACGGCCTGATGGTGGATGTCATCGAGGTCTAGATGGACAAGCGTTGCGTTAAGACCGAGTTGAGCAAGGGTGCTTTTAAAATTAAAGAGAATCAGCTCCTTCGGAATTTGAAACCCGGCAAAGGCAGAAGAGATTCCTTCAATGCGAAGGCGAGCTGTGCCTTGAGAGCTGTTTTTGAGCTCTATCTGCTCAATTTGGCCATCAGGAGTGACAAGGTCATCATGTTCTAATGAGAGATAGCTTTCCATTGATTCCTCATCCTATTGCCAAGGCACAGGAAACTAGAACGAATAGTTGAAACCTCTGTTGATTCATGCTTATTTACATTTTTTCACTACGGAAGCACCGAGAAGGATGAGATTGCACAGAGCAAAAAACATTCCTGCAAAAAAACATTCTTTTTTGCTCTAGCAAAAAAAGAAATTTTTCACTCTGTGCAAGCTCATCCTTCTCCGCGCCTCCGGGGTGAAAAAATATAAATAAGTATGAATCAACAGAGGTTTCAACTATTTGTTCTAGTTTCCTATGCCCATCCTATTGCAAATAAGGAGTTGTGGAAAAGTAAAAAATTTTAGTATCATTACTCCTGATGAACGTAAAAACAGCTGAAAGCACTCTAACCTCGCAAATCGTTGATGCTGCCTATGAAGTCCATACACTCCTTGGAGGGCCGGGGCTTCTTGAAACTGTCTATGAGTCCGCCTTATCCCATGAGCTCTTTTTAAGAGGGATGCATAATCAGCGCCAGCGTCCTGTTGCTGTAAGATATAAGAATACAGAAGTAAGAGAGCCTTTATTCATCGATTTGATTGTCGAAAATCAAGTGATTGTGGAGGTCAAAGCGACCCCTCAAGATTATTCGTTTTATCACGCTCAGATTTTAACCTATCTTCGCTTGACCAACACGAAATATGGCCTGCTCATCAATTTCGGTAAAAAAGATTTAAAAGCAGGCCTTATTTACGTAACAAATACCGCTGTTAGTTGAAGTTAACAAAACTTTCGAAAGCTTGTTGTATGCTTATTTGGAAATAGTGGGTAAAAAAGTCATTGTCCGCGGGCTGTAAAACCAGATTGAATTGATGAAATGGTTTTTCAGGGTCTTGGGTTCTGCAGGCAAGCTGGCGCTCATCTTCAGTTTTATTTGTGGTATCGACCATGTTGATGATCCTTCCATTTTCATTTTTAACAACTGCAGAAGGAATCTGCTCACTGCCTAACGCATAAACAACAAAAGATTGGTTGGGAACTAAAGGATGAGTCATGGCTACTGTACAGATCTCAGATTGTTCGGTAAAAAAATTCACAAAAAATGTGATTGTTTTCTGGATTGTATTGAGCATTCCGCAAGGTTTTACACAAATTTCGCCGTTCTCATTCACAGATTGATAGGTAAGCTCGGTTGTTAGAAAAGCTTGCCGAACAGATTCTTTTTCAGAACAATTTGGTTGAAGGGGTACTTGAAAAAAATCTAGAAATCTTTTCCAAAGGCTTCTATCTGCTTGAAGCTCTCGAAGCTTTGTACAAACATTTGCCACTGTCCCAAGATCTGGCATATCAAGATATGATAGAGTCTGAATGTTTGCTTCATCTGGTAAGTTTAATATTGATACAGACGTCATTTTTTATGCTTATTGTTTTTATTATTTGTAATATATAATATTAACTATTTTATAATAAAATATTAATTATATCAATACTAATTTATAACTTATTGATTTTAAATGAATTGCATTTTTTGGCATTTCTCGAATTGAAAGGAACCCCCCTTTACTTTAAAATTCCTCCAAACCTAGCCCAAACCTAACCAGGGGAGTATGTAAAGCAGATGAGACAGCTCAAAAATTTTTTCCTTCGCACCTACGGCTGTCAGATGAATGAACTCGACTCGGAGATCATGGTCGGGCTTTTAGAAAAGCGGGGTCTTAAGAGAACGGACGTGGAGGATGAGGCCGATCTTCTCATTTTTAATACCTGTTCCATTCGAGATTTGGCTGAGCGGAAGGTCATGGGGAAAATCGGTAAGCTGGGCACCAAAGGCAAACGAGCGCTCATCGGCGTCACGGGGTGCATGGCTATGACGAAAAAAGAGACCCTGTTCCGCAAGCTGCCTCATATCGATTTTATCATTGGAACCAATAACATCTCAGAGCTGAACACAGTCCTTGATGAGGTGCTTGAAACGGGCCGCCCCGCCATCCGAACCGACGATCAGTTTGAGGAAAACCTTGATTACCTTGTGGCGAAACGGGACGATCCAGTGAAGGCCTTTGTTTCAATTATTCGGGGATGTGATAAGTTTTGCACCTATTGCGTTGTCCCCTATACTCGAGGTCAAGAGGTTTCTCGCCCTCCTGAGAGCATCGAAGAGGAGTGCAGACGGCTTGTTAGTCAAGGGTATAAAGAGATTACCCTCCTTGGTCAGAATGTCAATAGCTATGGTAAGGATAAGCCGGAGTGGTCTTGCCTATTTCATGATCTTCTCTACCGCCTTGATAAAATCCCAGGGCTTTCCAGAGTGCGGTTTATGACCTCTCATCCTGTCGACATTACGGTTGACTTAATGAAAGCCATTCGAGATCTCCCATCTGCCTGTGAATTCGTGCATTTTCCTCTGCAGGCGGGCTCCAATCGCATCTTAAAAAAGATGCATCGCATCTACACAGTCGAGCAATACCTTGAAAAAGTGGCCCTCCTTCGTGAGATCGTTCCAAACGTCTCCCTTGGAACCGATATCATTGTCGGCTTTCCAACAGAGACAGAAGAGGAATTTCAGCAAACCTACGATCGGTTTAAAGAGATCGGTTATTCGGTTGCTTTTCTCTTTGCCTACAGCGCTCGCAAAGGCACCCCCGCCTTCCGGTGGAAGGACGATATTTCAGAGGAAGTCAAAAATGACAGGCTGCAGCGGCTTCTTGCCTTATATGAGGAAATCGGCGCTCAGGAGAAAAAAGGGATGCTGGGCTCGGTTGTCGAAGTCCTCGTCGAGAGCCGCCTTCGAGATGAGTCCCAACTGAAAGGACGCACCCGGTGTTGGAAAAAGGTGATCTTTGCTGGCGATGACCGCCTGATCGGCACATTGCAACATGTTAAAGTCACAGGCTTTAGCCACCAAACACTTCTAGGGGAGCTTATTCCTCAACTATTAAATCAGAAGGTAAGTGCATGACGCTTCGGTCGCTTAGTTTTTTTGTTCCCGTCAAGTATCCGTATCCGTATCCAACACTGATCCAGTTTGTCGACGCCTATTTTGATTTGGGTGGCCGCGTGGCACTTGTGGAGCTGAGCAAAGTGCAAGGGGGAAGGGAGGGAGTCAGGCTGCAGGCAGACAAAGCAATTCCGTGGTCAATAATTTTGAAGGTGATGTCTTACAGCGCTCCCCTGCTCAACTATCTTATCGCGGCTCGAGTTCCAGCGCTTTCCAAAATCAAAGGAGCTATCCACTTGCAAATGGCATTAAGCTGGCTCCCTGGGATAATGGCAATTGCCAAGATTATGCTCCGGTCGATCTACGGTTTTTACATCATAGAGGAAAAGAGAGAAGTTCCTAAGGCAGAAGATTTGGTTTCAGATGAGGTAAAGGTAACGTTGGATAAACTCTTTGGAGGGCCAGGCTCTTTTGATCAGCTGCCTTTCTATGAGAAAGATGATAGTCCTAAACTTGGTACAATGAGTGCGCCTATCATGCGAGGAGTGACTAAAAATCCAAAAAATAACCAGGCCAATCCCTTTATTGCGATCAAAGTACAGCGTGTAAAGAAAGCTGAAGGTTTAGATTTCCTATTCCCTGATGGAGCTTTGGTTATTTACCCTCTCTATCTTTTAGGGAAGCAGATGGAAGTTCCTGCTCTACCTGATCAAGCTCTATCTAGTCTAGTCAATGGCCCCATTTTCTTTCCTAATGCAGCCCGTGATGGGAGAGATTTTACTGATGCTGCAGAAGGCTTTCGACTTTTGCAAGCTCTGATTAGAGACGGAAAAGGAAAAGATACAAAGGGCGTTGAGTGGGAGATTATTGGACATTCAATTGGTGGGGATCCCAAAGTTTCCACAAAAAGTGATTTGATCCCGGACGAGGTGAAGGCAACGCTGGACGAATTATTTGGTGGGCCGGGGTCTGTAGATCGATTGCCTTTGTATACGCAAGACGACAGCCCCACCGTCGAAAAAATGAGCGAGCCGGTAATGAAAGGAATTATTACAAATCCAAAAAATGGCCATTCTAATCCCTTTATTGCGATCAAGATGCGTTGTTTAACGAAAATCGAAGAGCTTCGTTCCATATACCCTCGCGTTAACTTTGCTTATTATCCCGATCCGATTGAAGAAGTTTCATTTCTTGCTCCTATGTTTGTTGAGTCGCTTTGTGCCTGGGTAGAAGTTGACTCTCTAAATATAGTTCCTGTTTTCTTTTATAAGAGTTGGCTTGAAGAAGGAAATTTCACCTACGAAAAGAACGGAAAAGTGACTGAGAGCCAGCGTGAAAACTTTGAGCGTTTAAAAACCTTGCTTAGAGAAGGCAAAGGGAAAGATCAAAAGGGCGTTGAGTGGGAAGTGATTGGATATTCGAAAGAGAAACAATAGCATTCGGCCCTTGCGGGCCGAATGAGGATTAGAAACTATTTTCGGATGCCGGCAAGTTTGGCCATCGCAAGACCTGCGAAAAACCAACCAAAGACCGATTCGATAATAGATGAAATGACAAAAGTGCCTGGAAATCCAAACCAGATCGCATAAGGAGCTGTTGCCATAAGGCCAATGAGCGCTCCAACGACTGTCACAAAGAGGACAGACTTGTTATACTCAAGCCGCGTTTGGAAAAGAAGCCAAGCGACAAGGCAAGCTGCGATAATTTTCACGATAAGCCCTGCTGTCGCAGAACCTATCATGCTGGGGCTTTTGCCGTTTACCATCACAGAAGCAAATACAAAAGGACCTTCAGCCATTTGTTTTTTTGCTTCCTCCAGCTGATCTTGATTATTATAGTTCAAAGAAGGCAGCATATAGAGGCCACTTTCAGGTGCGTTGTCTTTAATTGCAAAACGGACATCTTTTTCATTTGAAAACTGTTTAAATTGATTCATTTGCCAAGGTAACACCGTCCACGCAGCTGCACCCCAAAGAAAGAGAATGAAACCGCCGATGAACCCGCATTTCATGATTTTTTGCATCATAAGCTTGAGGACTCCTTTTGTTATTGTGAAGTTTTCCTCATCCTAATCAAGGAGCTCTTTTGCATCAATTATTTATTTAATCGGAGCTTTGAGAGCTCCCTCAATGATAGAGACATTGAATGACGGCAGAGGCTGCGACGACTCGGAGAAGTTGAAAAGGCTCGCCAAGAATATCGATTAAAAAAGGGATTGACTCTTGTGTTCCCACATGGCCAATGGCCTCGAGAATTTGGATTTTCATTTCTCGGCTGACCTGAGGATAGGCCTCTTGCAGGGTCTTGATGGCGGTCCGATCATTGCCGTAAATGGCAAGCATCAGAGCTGCCTGAACCCGAATGCGGCAGTCAGGCTCATGGAGAAGCTGTCGAATGATAGAAAGAGCTTCTTCGTCGCCTTCCTGAAGTAAAACAGCAACGGCAGCTCCTGTCACTTCCCATGTTTCATTTTTGACAAATTTCTTCACGGTTTCTTGAGCTTTGGGGTATTTCAATATGCAGAGAAGATTGAGAAGATCGAGCCGCGTCAGCTGATCGACCATTTTTGGATAGTTTTGCACTTGGTCAATATGATAAACTACATTCGGAACGATCATATGAATCGATGAGGAATCATCCCACATTAAACGGCCTGTTTCAGGATTGCAGAAAAAAGCGTCAAGCACTTGACAGGCAGATGCAACCTCAACCCGTTGCCCTACGAGCCCTAAAGCCAGGTTGGCTTTAACAAAGGGATCTTCGTGAGCATCCATTTGTTCTTTAATGAAGGGATAAGCCATCGACCCACACCTGGGAAGCATAGCGGCTGCCATCCAGCGCCAGCGAGGATGGATATCTGAGAGCCATTTTTTTAATGATTCGACTCCTTCTAATTCTCCTTGGCGGCAGAGAACCCAAGAAGCTGTGATTGCAACTTGAGGATGATGGTCACTGGCCAAATTTTTAAGGGTCTCTATTTCGATTTTTTCCTGAAGGATTCCCAGCGCTCGCAAGGCATCTGCTCGGACGTCAGGTGAGGAATCTCGAAGGAGTTTTTTTAGGTTGTCGCTTGCTGTGGGAAGGTCATAATAGCCAATGAGTTCGCAGGAAAGCTGCCTAAGGCCTGCACGAGAGCTTGTCAGCAGCTGCTCTAGATCGGTATTTCGAATTCCATCGTACATTTGGACAAGGGCTAGAATAGCTTCGGCTTTTTCCTCTGCAACTGTTCGAGGGTTTGCGACGATTTTGACAAGGAGGGGTTTTAAAGAGAGGATTCGGAGCTTTCCCACAGCTCGAATCACTTCTTGTCTGACAAACCAGACCGGTTCTTCTTGGGTCATCCTGGTGAGCTCTTCCTGGAGAGGCCCATCTCCGAGTTCAGCAGCAAAACGAACTCCAAAAAGGCGGAGAAATGCATTAGAGCTTCGAAGTGCTGAAATGAGCATAGGAATGGCCCGTACGTCGCGTGTCAGAGCAGCCCCAATCAGGGAAGAGAGATGGATGTGAACTTGAGGAGAGAATTCTCCTTTCTTTAAGACGCTCCAGGCTAAAATCTCAACAGCTCTCCGATCTTTTTGAAACTCAGAGCGCATCACATTCCACTCTTGAAAAACAGCGGTTTCATCTCCTTTTTCTGCAAGCGCTTGGATAAAGGCTAGCCGAACTGTTTTGGAATCAGGATAAACCTCTAAGGCTGCTTTTGCGGCATCGACAGCTGCCTGAGGATCATGGACTTTTAAATAGGAAAAAACATGCCGTGCTGCGCTCTCTTCTGTTTCCCAACTTTTCAAGTTGTTTGGGTATAAAAAAGCGAGAAGAATTGGCAAAAAGTAGATCATGCGAGGTGCGTTAGCCGGCGCCCTCCAATGAGGTGAAAGTGCAAGTGAAAAATGACTTGCCCTCCCTCTTCTCCATTATTTGTCAAAAGACGGTACCCATCTTCAATTTCAAACTGCCGAGCGAGCATTTGCGCCACTTGGATGATCTCTGTAATGAGTCCAAGGTCTTCTGAGCTGACAGCTTGCAGATTGGGGATCTCTTTTTTCGGCATGATCAATAAGTGAACAGGGGCGACAGGGTGTTTATCTTTAATCACTAAAATGCGGTCATTTTCAAAGACTTTCTCCGCCGGAAGAGCTCCTGCGATAATTTTCCCAAAAATCGTTGTCATTTTAAAACCTTGTTTAAAGCTTTGATAGCATCTTCTTTTGTTTCCCACACAGAGATAAAACGGCCTTTGTGGCAAAAAATAGCTCCCTGAATTCCGGAGGCTTGTTTGAGCTCATCATCCATGAGCCCGGCCCATGCCTCAGGAAGCGGACACCGAACTTTCATCCGATCCCGACTATTTGGAGGAATCCCTCGAAGCTTCCAATGAGAGCCAGATGGCATAATGACGAAGAGGGCGGGGTGTTTTTCTCCTTCCATCTCAAAGAAGATATCCATCCAAGGCATTGCTTGATCAAACACAAGCGTCTTCTGCGCTTTCTGCATCGCCTCTTCGACGGAGAGGCGGCACTGCTCGATATAATCCCAGCGCTCCAGCAGCCGCTCCAAATGCCCTTTTGTAAAATCAACTGCTTCATCAAAAGCATGCCGCATTAGTGCTGGGGGAGGATCGTAGATCGGGGGAATAAAGTTCGAGATCACCTGTGAAAAGGTGCAGACTCCAGCCTCAAACGTGACGCGGCCGTTATCATGGGCATCGACTCCCATTACAAGGGATTGATTGAAAAAATGAAACTTTTTTCGATCGATGATCCCTTGATCAAATAGGTAGAGCAGCACCATCCCAGCGCTGCTTAAATCCCCTGCGTAATCGACTTGATGGTGGTCAAACCGTTTTTGCAAGGGGTCATAAAGGCCCCCTACATCACAGACGTATTCACAGTGCTGCAGCTCTTTCCTATCTCGAGTCCGGATAATCTGATCCCGATCGATCCGATTGAAAACAAGCAGAAGCGCAGCTGCCGTTACTTCGTCTGCATGAAACGACCCGTCGTGTGTTCCTAGCGATCTTGCTCTCATAAAAAGGTCAGTATAACTGGAGCGGGTGGCAAAAGTCATCATCGATTTACGATAATTTTTCTTGATTTACTAGAGAGGTAGCTCGCAAAACTCAGGTTCAGTCGATTTTCGGGTTCTTTTGAACCGATTTTCGATCCAAATTGCGGGGGTAATATCGACTTTCAGTATATTACCCCCGCAATTTGGATCGAAAATCGGTCAAAATAATCCCGAAAATCGACGAACCCTGAGTTTTGCAACTACCTCTAGAAGGTAATTTTGTGTAAAATATCCTCTTTATTTAATTGAAACACGATCAACAAGATAATTTTTTAATAAAAGGAGATGCTATGGTTGCAGGCGTTCAAAATAGACCGTTAGTGATAGAAGGGCAGAGATTCATGTACACGCTGACAGAAAGAGTCTCAGATTTTTGTCCCGACAAAGTGCATAAAGTAGTGGTTTGTGCAGGAATTTTTCTGGGAGTCATTTCAGGCTTGGTCGTTGGCCCAAGCTTAATGTTTCTTGGTCATGAGGATGTACAAATCGCAGGAGTTGGGCTTACAGCTGGAGGAGCTGTTTTGTTAGGAGTTTGTGCATCCTGTTACATCAACCGTAAGGCTTCCGAGGCAGCTGAGCTGATGGCGGGGACTGATTTCTAAGCGCTGTGCTAATTATTAAAGTCATTCATTCTTAAGTGCTTAAGATTTTCTTTCACGGGCTGGTTTGTTTTTTGAGCATAAAAATTGGATTTTGGTTTATCTTTTGAGCATGAAAAGATTAATCGACTGGCACTTAATGGCTTGGAAAAACAAACCGCAAAGAAAGCCTTTGGTTCTCAATCGCGGGAAAAACCCTCCTTTTTCTAGACGAAATTCAATCTGCGCCTCAGGTTATTTTAGCCTTGCGTTTGCTCACCCGGACCAGAAGGAAGCCTTGTTAAGCCTTTTAACCTGATTTTTAAAAGAGTTATCCTTCAAAAAACTTTGCGAGTGTTTCTTTTCCTTTGACTTTATCGCAATCTTGTAGCTCTGCTGCAAGAACATCCCATGAAGAGTATTTTGCAGGAATCCAGCCACGGATTATTGATGGTGTCAGTAGGGCGTTAGAAGAATTTGAGGGTTGAATTTCTCTTCCAGTTAACTTCTTAAAGCCCGAGCAAGGATTTTTTGCTAAAAGAGATGCGGCCATGTCCAAGATAAAGAAGAGTCGGTGTGCTTGACGATAAGGCGTCCAATTGTTTGCATGTGTTGAATACCAATTTGTAAAAATAAACAGTTTTTGACAGGCTTCCGAAAAAGACTCAATTTCATTAAATGCAGAAACAATATATCTAGTAATATCAAAGTCGTCTTTATAATGATTTAATATACGCTCTAGAAGTTGAGGCGATATCCATTGAATAAAAGCAGAGCCGTTATGAAGAAAATATCCATTTTTGACAGGGTGATCAAAGAATTTTTCAAATGCAGTATCATCGAGCTGTCCTTCTGCATTTCGACGGTTGAGTTCGCAGATACTGGCTTGATCGTTACATCCGACTAAACCAAGCGGCATGAGGGTCAAAAATCTCTCTTTTTGACTCGGTGGCAGCTGCTTTCGAAAAGAATCTAATGTAGTTTTAAAATGACCTGACCAATTCTTATGGCATAGGACTATTTCTGCTTTTGAGAATAATTCTTTTATCTTTTCATTTCCCTTGCCTTGAGGAAAACAGTCTTCGGGTGGTAGAAGAGGAAAATGCTTAAAAAATATTTTAGGAATCCTCTTTTGCATCGAGAGGTTAGATGTAATGAACCTCCTCTCATGTTCTTTTGATCGCCATTCATACCCTTCCGCTGTTGCAATGAGGGAGCCGAGTAGTTTTATCCGTTGATCTCTTCCTGCAAGTCCTTGCGGGCAAACCTCCAAGGAAGCTTCTATGGAAGATATGTTGTTTGTAATAGGTTGAGTCATTTGTTTCTCCTTTTGTAACAGTTCAGATACCCCCGCCTTCGGCAGGATAGGGGTATCTGAAAAAAATGGAAGAGGATTAAACGGCGATTAATAACGGGACGACTTCTTGACGCACTTCTAATAGCCGTGGACAGCCTTTTATGGCCTCGGATAAAGCATCCCAGATATTCCAGCCCTGTTTTCGGGCTGTCGATAAGTAGCTCCGAATACGACAAAAAATCTGGCCTCCTTTGGGAGTTCTAAAACAGCCTGCGATCTTTTGCTTGAGCTTTACCATACGAATATCCTGCTCTCCTTGATTGTTCGTAAAGGGTACTGCAAAATCGTACATGAAGAGGAGGACACTGCTACGGTACTCTTGGAACCGGTCCAGAAGGTTTTTACCATCCCTCTGCTTTTGCCTGCCTCGCTTGCCTTTAGGCAAGGGAGGCAGTCGCGAGTGATATTCAAGCCCCTCAGCAATAATTTGTGTATACGCCTGTTCTATCTGGTGTAAAACCTCTTTGGGAAGCACCCATTGAGCTAGATATTTCTCGACCTCATTTTTTGCAAAAATGAGAAGGTCTTTCATCCGTTTTGCCCAACCTTCTTTTTTTTCCTCATGTATGAATGTAAGCTCCCGCAAATGATGGGCATTGCACAGCCCATGCACAACCTGTTCGTAAGAAAAATAAGGAAACCAATGGTCATGGATCGCTTTCCCTCGGAACTGGGATAAAATATTCGCCTCATCCATTGCTTCTTTCCCACGTTTGGAATGTATCATGTAGAAAGTCGACCATTGTGATGAGGTTACGTGAACCCAGTGAAGTTTTTTCTCACATCTCATCCCTGTTTCATCAAAATGCAGAATCTGTGCTGCTAACAGGTATACTTTTAGACTGCTCTCGAACGATTCGAGCTTCTGAAAGAGCTTTTCGTCAACATTTGCACAAGTGCCTGGTGAAATAGCAATGCCAAAAATGTCCTCGAAGATTTCGCATACACGGTCAACAGGTATAAAATGTTGATGGGCAAAGTAAGCTGTTAGTGCTTGAACTCTCTCTCCATATTGAACGGGGCCTCTAACATTCTCAGGGAAAGCTGCCCTATTGAACTCTCCACAACAAGGACATTGTTTTTCCAGAGCACGATGTTCTGTTACCTCGATTTTTGGTTGGGGTAAATCAAAGACTTGTCGCGCTTCAGTGCAAACACCCGCTACTTGACTGAGACTCGATCCACATCCGTTACAGCTTGTAGGCGTATGAGTCACCACTAAATCAGGATTTGCGACTTGAGCAAGACCTTTTCCGACATGTCCTTGTTGTCCTCCTGGTTTTTTGCCCGATTGATTGCGTAGGCTTTTTGGCTTTCTCTTCAACCCATCGCTGCTAGGAGGTTTGCTACTATTGGAGCTGTTTTTCGATAGACGAGTTTCTAAATCTTGGACACGGGTTTCTAGCTGTTGTATGCGGATCTGCTGTTGCTGAATGGTTGCTTCGAGATAACGAATATATGAACGGATCGACTCGGGCAATGAATCAAAAACTTCACCGGAAAGACTTGGTATCGAACCTGTCGAATAATTCATGCTAACATGGTATCAAAAAACTCTTACGATGAAAAGTTAAATTTTATCTTCATGCCACTTTTCAGATGCCCCCTGTCTTGCCGAAGGCGGGGGTATCTGAACTGTTACGAAATTACTTGATTAGAGGGAGTTTTGCAACTCCCTCAATAACCTACGAATTATCCTTCAAAAAACTTGGCAAGTGTTTCTTTTCCTTTGGCTTTATCGCAATCTTCTAGATCTGCTGCAAAAACATCCCATGAAGAGTATTTTGCAGGAATCCAGCTACGGATTATTGATGGTGTCAGTAGGGCGTTAGAAGAATTTGAGGATTGAATTTCTCTTCCAGTTAACTTCTTAAAGCCCGAGCAAGGATTTTTTGCTAAAAGAGATGCGGCCATGTCCAAGATAAAGAAGAGTCGGTGTGCTTGACGATAAGGCGTCCAACTGTTTGCATGTGTTGAATACCAATTTGCAAAAATAAACAGTTTTTGACAGGCTTCCGAAAAAGACTCAATTTCATTAAATGCAGAAACAATATTTCCATTAATATGAAAGTTGTTTTGATAATGATTTAATATACGTTCTAGAAGTTGAGGCGATATCCATTGAATAAAAACAGAGCCGTTATAAAGAAAATATCCATTTTTGACGGGGTGATCAAAGAATTTTTCAAATGTAGCATTATCGAGCTGTCCTTCTGCATTTCGACGGTTGAGTTCGCAGATACTGGCTTGATCGTCACATCCGACTAAATCAAGCGGCATGAGGGTCAAAAATCTCTCTTTTTGACTCGGTGGCAGCTGCTTTTGAAAAGAATCTAATGTAGTTTTAAAATAACCTGACCAATTCTTACGGCATAGGACTATTTCTGCTTTTGAGAATAATTCTTTTATCTTTTCATTTCCCTTGCCTTGAGGAAAACAGTCTTCGGGTGGTAGAAGAGGAAAATGCTTAAAAAATATTTTAGAAATCCTCTCATGTTCTTTTGATCGCCATTCATACCCTTCCGCTGTTGCAATGAGGGAGCCGAGTAGTTTTATCCGTTGATCTCTTCCTGCAAGTCCTTGCGGGCAAGCCTCCAAGGAAGCTTCTAGAGAAGATATGTTGTTTGTAATAGGTTGAGTCATTTGTTTCTCCTTTTTTTATTAAAATTTTATAAATATAAACTATATTTTAATATAAAGTCCATTTGATAGCAAGTAATTATTTTATTTAGGCTTGTAAAGAATAAAGATAGCTGAGCTGGCTGAGGGCGCAGAGGGCGGCAGTTTCTGCGCGCAATGTGTTGGGATGGAGCGAGATGCCGGTCGCTTGGAGGTTGGTTTCCAAGAAGAGGCGCTCTTCTGGGGAAAGCCCCTTTTCAGGGCCGATGACGATGATAAGAGGGGAGGAGTAGCTAGATTGGAGGGGTTTAGCAGCTGGTGAAAGCGACCCAAAAAGAAGGGTTGCATCGGGTTTGCTCCACTGATGGAGTGGGGGCTTAAGGAGGATGGAAGGGAGGTAGAGTCGCTTGCTCTGTTTGAGCGCGCTGATGACGAGGTGCTCCAGTCTGGGGAGTTGATGCGAGGAGAGGCTCTTTTTTTCACTTTGATCACCTGGGAAGAGCCAAAACTGGGTCGCTCCAAGCTCGGTTCCTTTTTCTAAAATCCAGTCGAGGAGAGAGGGTTTTGTCAGTCCTTGGGCTAGGATGATTTCAAAGGAAGGGGGCAGGGATTGGGTTTTTTTGTGGATTTCAAAGAGGGCCTCCGAGTCTTTGATCTGGGTCAGCTCAGCATTGGCAACTGTTCCTTGTCCATTGACGAGCTCGATGGTTTCTCCAGGGCGGATCCGCATCACGTGTTTGAGGTGATGAAACTCGGGGCCAGTCAGCACGGCTGTAGGAGACTGAAGAGGATCTTTAAGGAAGAATCGATGGACAGGCATGTTGGATCATCTCCTTAGGGTGGGAAAAATGAAAGATGCGCAGTGCGCTTAAACGTTTGAAATGGCGCGAAAGATGAGGAAATTGAGAGAAGTTAATGACGAGCTTGAATCGGTAATCAGCAGGAAAATGATCGGAATGTTCGTAAGGAATCACTTCACATGAGGAGCAGTTTATTGCTGTTGGAACGAAGGCTGTGAGTTGCTCCCTTGGATAGAGTTCTCGGAGTTTGGGGAGCCAGTCGAGGGCTTCAGGGTCGGTGCCAAAAATGAGGGCAACAGAATCGTGTCGAAACGGCTTTTTTAATCGGCCGGGCAGTTGTTGTTTCCATCGATTATGGATCCAGAGCCACTCATGAGGTCTTGCCTTGATGCTCTCTTCAAAAAGAGAGAGGACTTGGCTCATCATGGCGTCGGTATTTTCTTGGGGTTCAATGGGGTTGCTATAGTGAATGAGGTATTTTCCGCTTTCGCGACGGATGGTGGCGACAATAATGGGACACCCTGTTCTTTTAGAGAGAAGGGCAGGGAGAGGAGAAGTCCACGCCTCTCTTCCAAGGAAGGGAGATGAAAATCCTGAATCAGGCATTCCTTGATCGCCGACGATGCCGAGAAATTTTCCAGCTTTTAATGCTTTGACACTAGCGCGATAAGCATTTTTAGGGGCGATGATAGTCCCTCCAAATTTTTCTCGAAGCCGAAGGGTCCAGTCATAAAGAAGATGGTTGTGAATGGGGCGGCCAATGGCAACGCCAGGCATTCGGCTGGTCCCCTCGAGGAAGAGAATTTCCCAGTTGGCTTGGTGGCCGCAGAAAAAAATGACTCCTTTCCCTTGCTTAAGGAGGGAGGTTGCCACTTCTGGATTTTCGCAATGGGCAATGGAGGAGATCTTTTTTTCTCGGTAAAGGCGGGGGTATTCGAGGGTGATGATGGCCAAGTTTTGCAAAGAGGCTTTTGCAAGAGTGACGATTTGGCGGGGGGTGAGATTTAAAGCTGTGGCAAGCGCGAGGTTGGAGAGGGTTCTTTTTCGGTATTTGGGGTAGAGGTAATAGATTGTAAGGCCGATGACTTGGCCAAGTCTATGAAGCGTGGGGAAGGAGAGGAATTGTAGAGGATAGGTGAAAATCCGAAAGATCCAATAATTTAACCAAGACATAGCTGACAGATCTTTTCAAGTTGAAGGGAATAATCTAGGTGGGCAATGGAGTCTCGAATGGCTCTTGCTCTAAGAAGCTCTTTCGGATGATCGAGAGCTTTTTCTAAGGCGGAGGCAAGTTCCTCGGGGTTTTGGGAATTTTCAAGGGTTATTCCTGAATGGGATTGCAAAACTTCGTGTCCTCCATTCATTTTAGAGGAGATGACAAAGAGTCCTAAGGCGAGCGCTTCGACAGTCACATTGGCAAAAGGGTCGTAGATCGAGGGGATGATGAGGGCATCCGAGGCGAGAAAAAAGGGTTTACTCGTTGGCACAGCTCCAAAGAAAGAGACTTGATTTTCAAGCTTGAGCTTTCGTGTAAGAGATTGGTAGAAAGGGAGCTTTTTATCAGAGCCTACAACGGAAAGGTGAAAGTTTTGATTGGAGCCCTTTGAGACAAGGGGCAGGGCTTGTAAGAGTGTCTTAAGACCCTTTCGCTCGAAATTATGTCCAACAAAAAGAAAGTGGAAAACAGAAGGGTTTAGGCCTAAGTTGTGAAGGTATTTTTTTCGATGAACCATCGAATCATTGAACTCCTCTTCAACCTCTTTCCATTCGACTCCATTGTGAATGATGTGAATTTTGGAAGGAGGAGTCTTGTAGTAGCTTAGAATTTGTTTTTTAACGAGTGCAGAATTTACGATAATCGCTTGTGTAGTCTCCGATTCAAAAGTGAGTTTTTCAAGTTTAAGATGCAGGCGATGAAGCGGGTTTAAGGCAAAAGAGACTTTCCTAAGCGGACCTTCGAGGAAGGAGCGGAGATCTAAATAGGCTGCATGGACGCCATTTCCTGCTCGGTGATGTGTTTGAATCGATCCTCGGTCCATGCTGAAGATGATATCGAAAGAGGAGGCGGAGAGCTTCTCTTTAGCCCACTGATCAAAAGCGTTGATCTGCCCTACTTGTAAAAATTTTGGTAAGAGTTTGTTTGGGCGGTAAGTGTAGGTGGGGCACGGAGGAGTTGCTGAAGAAGCGGTGAAAAAGGAAAGGTTAGCGCCTTTGTCTAGGAAGGCTTTTAAAAGATGATGTGTCACTTTTTCTAAGCCGCCTGATACATGGAAGTCCCGCTTAATAAAGGCGACTTTACTTCGATTCATGCGACACATCTTTGATATTGATATGATTTTGGCTCAGCACCACCATCAGCTCGAGTTTCTCTGTTTGAGACTTAAACAATTGAAAACGGTTCATGTAGCTTCGAAATCGGTTACGTAAATACTCTTCTCTTTGTTTAGCAATCCCAGGATCGTCATGATGGTGTTCTTCATCGGAGAGAAGGATAGAGACGTACCGGTCTTCAAGTACCCGTGAATTTTGAAACTGGATGCACCAATCGAGTTGATTGTCTTTAGGATGAACGAGAATGGAGACTTGAATCATATCTTGAACAAGTTCGACAAAAAGGCGGCTTGCTCCTTTTGCAAATAAGGGTGTGCGTATCATAAACAGTCCATGAAACTGCTCAATTATACTATTCAGAGCGATGGAATACATCTCTGGGTTCAGTTGGCTGGTATACTCAGTAGGAAAAAAGAGAGCAATAGGAACAGGTCTTGCAATGGGATGAAGGTCAGACTTGACAAAATCGATTCGGAGTTCTTGTGCCTGAGGATCATCGATGACGAGGGGCCGGTCTGTTAGAAAGGGGAGCTCAACTTGTTTCCACTCCTCGGGAACCCTAAATGAGATTTCATCGGATACAGATTCAGATTCTTCGAGCTCATCACGAGAGATGTCATTGAGGTTGAAGGTGAGGTTAATTCCTTTAGCCTTGACCTGTTTAATTTTTTCCTCAGGTCCAGAGACGGTGAGTGAAAGGCGGTAGGGCCATACATCAAGAAATTGATAATCTCGAGGGGCTTCACCAATGGGATGAGTGACAATAACAGGAATTTTTTCTGTCACGAGCTTTGTGAAAGAAATGGGAAGCCTTTGCAGCTGGGCTCGCTTGACGGTTTTGGAGAGATCAAAGTCGGGATTTAACGAGATCAGGTTTTTTTGTGAAATGGTGGCAATCCATTCTTCCGATTTGTCTGTTGCATCAAGAACAACTTCCAGATCATTCGATGTAAGATCCTTGAGATGATTTTTATTCCCTTGCAAGGAAATACTGATCCTTTTTGAAAGAACGCCGCAAGGAAGAAGGCCATCGACAGTCATTCCTGCCGGAATATTGATCAGCCGTACAGCGACATTCTCAACGGTCTTTGTTGTTGTAAGCGAGTGATTGACGATCAGCCAGAGAGAAATGGCCAGCAAGAGGGCAGTCACTTTTCGATCCCAATGATCTACAAAGAGATAGCGGAGAAAATTCATTAACCCCCCATCCATTCTGTAAGTCGAAATTTCTTGTGTTGGTGTGGAGGTTGAGGTGTATAGATGCTATGAAGCACCCCTCTAAATTGATTGATTTTGACCCCTCGAGAAGTTGCTTTGTCTCGAGAGATAAAAACCTTTCCCGTCTCTTCTGAGACAGCAATTGCAAGGGCATCTGTCAGCTGAGAGATTCCTAGGGCCGCCAGATGGCGTGTGCCCATCGATGATCTGGAAGTTTCGCTCGATTCATCGGCAAGAGGAAGAATAACAGCTGCGGCGACAATTGTCATGTCGCGAATAATCACAGCGCCATCATGGAGTGGTGTTGACGCTGCAAAGATCGTTTCTAGGAGTTCTGAAGAAAATTTTGCGTTTAACACGACTGCCTTTTGTGCAAATTCATCTAGTTTTTCCGTGTGCTCTAAAACAATCAAGGCCCCTATCCGCTTTTCTGCAAGCCTATAGATGGAATTAGTCAGCTGATCTAAGAATTTATCAAATTCTGTCACTTCGCGGTACCTTTTTCCTTTCAAACTTAGTTTTGATAGAGCAACCCGCAGTTCTGGCTGAAAGATAATAATAAGTCCAACCGCAGCCACATTGGCGAGATTCGTCATAATTGTATAAAGAATGGGCAGGTGAAGGATGGAGCTGATGGAAAAAATAACAAAAAAAGCTAGAAGGCCCAGAAGCAGGTCCATTGACCGGGTTTTCCAGAAAAATGACAATAAATAATTTAAAATAACGGCAATAACGGAAATTTCGATAAGAGGTGTCAGAACATCAAGGATATTCATAATATTTTATTTAAAATGTGAGCGTCATTGTAGGGATGAAAAGAGTTGTAATCAACGAATAATTTTTTAGGGCGCGGAACTTACTGCTCAGCGCTCCATAGCAGAAGGATAAACGGGCAGCGAGCGGACATATCTCTCGCACTCTGACTGGAGCCTAGATTTTTTTTATGATCGCTGATCGGATTGATCCGGTTATAGAGATAGAGCACCTCGTCGATGTATCTCACATGTTCCCCTGCCATTTCAAGGAGGGGAATGATGAGCGCTACATCACCCGCCATCGGGAGATAGATCCCCTCTTTCATCAAATCATCCCGAGAGATTTTTTTTCCAAGGCTCGCATAGAAAGTCTGCAAATGTGTTGAGACCCACTTATACTGCCGAAAAAGCCGTCTTCGCTTCACATACGAGGGTATTGGCTCACACAGTTTAGGCTTTTGCACATACGATGGATAGTCCAGGTAATTCCCATACGTCATCCACACTTCTGGATCGGCATACACTTTATTCAGTTTTTTGAGCACAAACGGATGGGCAAGAAAATCATCCCCGTCCACTCTCACCACAATCTCGTCCTGTTGGCACATCTGGATCATCTCATACAGATTTCGCACCGACCCAAAATTGCTCTCCCTCCTGATCAGCGTCACCTTCTCCTTCATCAGAGATCTCTCCACCAGCGCGTTCACCTTATCCCAGGTATCATCCGTTGACGCATCATCAGCATAAATCACCCGGAAGTTACCATATTCCTGCCCGAGCACCGACAGCAGGTTCTGCTCACAATATTTTGTATTGTTATACGATGGAATGACAACGACAAACGGTTTTTCAGCCACCTTGCCCTGCCCCCTCTGTTCCTTGCTCGGCAAAAGCGGCATCAGCACCACAAACGACAGGACGATCCCGCCCAATAGAACAACTAATCTAATAAAGGTTTTAATCATATTTTTTGGTAGCCAATGACATGTTGGTAGCACAGGAGAAGGTGGCTGACACCATTCATCGCTCGGTGGGGAGTCGCCTCAGGGGGAAGATGGTAGGCAGCGGCAATTTTATCCTTTGAAAAACCGGTATTCCAAGGGAGCTTTGCTTCTGCTTGGCGGCCTAAGTGGATGGCTTTTGCCCAATACATGGATGCAAAATCAAGCCAATAATACGGCCACTTGAAATTTTCTTGGATATCGGGGTCAATTAACTGAGAGAAAAAGATACGGTCGAAAGAAGGATTTTGGCAGATAAAGACAGCATTGGATCGATGGATTTGATTTTGTTGGAGTAGATTTGTGATTTCGACTCCTGCTTTTTCAGGAGGGATGCCTTGTTTGAGCATCTCATAGGTAAATCCATTGACTTGAAGACTTAAAGGATCGCTTCGTTTCCAGTCCTCAGGCGTTTGTAAAACCATTGTTTCATACTGATCTAAAATATCGCCCGTTTTGAGATCGACAATTTTAAAAGCAATTTCCAGCAATCGATGAATAAAAGGGTTGAGTCCATTTGTCTCCGTATCAAGAAAAATTCCGCGCATTTTTATACCTCAAAACAAACGAATAAATGTAGCAAAGGATGGTGCTTTTTGTCAAAAAATATTTGGAGATACAGGGCATAGGAAACTAGAGCAGATATTTAAAACTTTTGCTCACTCAGACTTATTTCCATTTTTTCACCACAGAGGCACGGAGAGGGATGAGATTGCACAGAGTAAATTTTTTTTTTACTCTGTGCAATCTCATCCCTCTCCGTGCCTCTGTGGTGAAAAAATGGAAATAAGCATGAGTGAGCAAAAGTTTTAAACATATACGCGTATTTACTAGTTAGACTGTTTATGATAAGATTCCTTCCTATGGCGCTTCCTATTCAAAAATTACGAGAAGTTGTGTTCCATCTTCTCTATAGTGACGATTTTCAAGCGCTGGGCGAAGATATGGTCCCTTTTTTAATGCAATACCATCGAACGACTAAAAAATCTCTTTACCATGCTCAAGAGATTGTAAGCCAGATTCTCCTCCATCGAGAAGAGATTGATCAGCAGATTCAAACCCATTCTACGGAATATGAGCTCAATCGGATCCCTCGGGTTGAGAGAAATCTGCTACGTCTAGGAATTTTTGAAATGATCTATTCCAAACAGGTTCCGCCTAAAGTGGCTATCAGTGAGGCGATTCGTTTAGCTCGAAAATTCGCAACGAAGGAAAGTGCACAGTTTGTTAATGCGATTTTAGATGCTGTTTATACACAAGAGATCCATGCAATTTGAAGAAGGGCGCTTTCTCAAGGACTTGACAACATTTAAAATCGGCGGCCCTGCAAGGTATGTTACTGAAGTTCAAACAGTTTCAGAGCTTCAAGAAGCGATCTGTCGATGTCGTGAGAGAGGGATTCGGTATCTCGTCTTAGGAAAAGGGTCGAATACACTGTTTCACGATGAAGGATTTGATGGGGCAATCATTCTCAACAAGATACAGTTTATCGAAGAGGATCGAGGGAGGATCTCTGTTGGTGCAGGCTACAGTTTCTCTTTGCTGGGCTCGCAAACAGCGCGTAAAGGGTGGGAAGGGCTTGAATTTGCCTCAGGAATTCCTGGAACGGTCGGAGGCGCTATTTTCATGAATGCAGGGGCAAATGGAAATGAAACATTCCAAACGTTGCAAGAAGTCACCTACGTGCATGAAACCGGAGATCTAGAAATCTTGAGCAAAGGCGAGCTTAAATGGGGTTATCGATGGACTTCCTTCCATGAGAAGAAGGGGGGGATAGCATCTGCTTGCTTTCAATTGAAAACCTCTTCAGAAGCTCGCTCCCGCCAGCTTGCCTTGATTGATTACCGGACAAAAACACAGCCGTATTCAGAGCCATCGGCTGGATGTGTTTTTCAAAATACAGCGCAGATTTCTGCAGGACAGTTAATTCAAGAGTGCGGACTCAAAGGGGAAAGAATAGGCGATGCCGAAGTGTCGCTTCTTCATGGGAATTTTATTGTGAATAAAGGATCTGCTTCTGCCGGTGATGTTCTGGCCCTTGCTTCTTACATTCAAAAGATCGTCTATGAAAAAACAGGACACCGTCTTGAGATGGAGCTTCGTGTCATTCCTCCTAGGGAGACAATAAGATGACGTGGGCAGATCTTCATTGCCATTCTCAAGCCTCTGACGGCTCTTTGTCTCCTAGAGAGCTTGTTAAAATGGCAAAAGAGCGTGGACTTCGGGCTCTTTCAATCACCGATCACGATACAACCCTTGCTTATGCCGAAGCGATCCTGGCTGCTGAGGAAGAAGAGCTTTTGCTAGGCACTGGGGTGGAGTTCTCATGCGTTTTTGAGCAGCAAGATATCCATCTCTTAGGGTACGATTTTGATCTACTTTCACCTGAAATTCAGGCTCTTTGCAAGAGGCATCGAGTAAGAAGGCAGCACCGGAATCAGAAGGTCATTGAAAAATTAAGCGCCTATGGAATGGACATTTCTTTAGAAGAACTTGAAGTTAGAGAAGGCACTGTCGGTCGTCCGCATATTGCCCAGGCGATGGTTCAAAAGGGGTATGTCTCCTCTGTACGGCAAGCGTTTCATCGGTATTTGGGAAAAGGGCAGTGTTGTTATGCCCAAGGAGAAAGCATCAGCGTAGATGAAACCATTGACGTGATTCATTTTGCTCAAGGGAAAGCATTTCTTGCCCATCCGCATCTTCTTCCTCCTTCACTTTCTGTGGACCGTTTACTTCAAAGGCCTTTTGATGGAATTGAGTGTTGGTATGCTAAATTCTCTGAAAAAATAGCCACCTATTGGATTGAAATAGCCCGTCGCAAGGGGATTCTGATGAGCGGAGGTTCTGATTTTCACGGAAAGGGCTCAATTGAGGCGTCTTTAGGAAGTCAAGGGATCAGCCAAGACATTTTTTATCAAATTTTTGAGCATGTCAAGTAATCTGATTCAGCAGCTCTTTACAAAACGTCATCGGCAAGTTCCTAGAAACCAAAAGCAGATCGAAGAGATTGCTCAAAGTTTAGGAAGCGCTCATGAGGCGTATCCAACAATTCATGTGGCAGGAACAAATGGAAAGGGGTCTGTGGCAACGAAAATTGCCCGAACGCTGGAGAGATCGGGGTATAGGGTCGGCCTTTACACCTCTCCGCATATCCAGAGATTTAACGAGAGAATTCAAATCAACGGCGCTGAAATTCCGTTCATAGAGGTTGAACGAAACCTTCCTTCTCTTTTAGAAAGGTTTCCCGATCTCTGCTTTTTCGATTATGCCACATTTCTTGCTTTTCAATATTTTAAAGAAATGCAGATTGAGGTCGCCGTGGTTGAGGCAGGGATTGGGGGCTTTTGTGATACGACAAATGTGATACATCCTCTTATTTCTATCATTACGTCTGTGGCATTAGATCATGTTGAAATACTCGGTCCTACGTTGGACGACATTGCTTATCAAAAATCAGGGGTTATCAAGCCCTTTATTCCGATCGTCTTAGGTCCAACTGCCTCATTAGCTCCGATTTTAAAGCAGGCAGCCATCAATCAAAGTGCTTTAATCCAGGTCTCTTCCCAAGAAGGAGATTATGATGTGGAAAATCGGGCAGTGGCGCGTGCAGCGCTTATAGAGCTATCTCGTCATTTTACGATCAAACAGGAGGCTTTAGAGAAAGGACTTTTGGATAAACCTCCCTGCCGTTTTGAAACGTGCGGTCGTTTTGTTTTGGATGTGGCTCACAATCCGGCAGGGTTTGAGAGCCTATTAAAGGCGTGGAGGCTGCATTATCCGACGAAAAAATTTCATGCCATTATCGGCCTTTCATCGGATAAAGATCTTAAAACATGCCTTCAAAAAATTGCTAAGGAAGCTGAGCATCTCTTTCTTGTTCAGGCCTCCACCCCTCGAGCAGCTTCGACAGACAAGTTAAAAGGCATTTTGGAAGAGCTCCGCCTTTCTCATTTTACATGCTGCAAGTCCATTTCAGAGGCGATAGCTTTAGCCCATGATCATGCTATTTTGGTTTGTGGATCCTTCCATATCATGCAGCAAGCTCGTGAGGAGATCCTTCGGTTCCAAATAAGCTAAGACAATTTTTTTTTGAATCGGGGAGAGCCTGCGCATCAAAAGGCGTAGAGCTCCTCGATTATTAGCCCCTAAATATTCAGCCACTTCCTCCAAGATTTCCTCAACTTCAAGGAAAGAATCTTCAGTTAAAGAAAGTTCTTCCATTTTTTCGCCTCGAAGAAACGCCTCTGCTTTTTCCAAAACAAGTCTTGCAGCAACAATGGATCGCCGCTCTTGAAGTGCTGGACTAAATTCGTTTAAAATTTTTGATAGGTGTTGTTTCAATGCCTCGATTCGAAGGGCAATCAGTTGAAAATCTTTTTTAACAATGGTGCCGGCTAACTGGTCTGCCTCATTTTGCAATACGATGACTTCATGCTGGAGATAAGAATCGTCGACTTCTCCGTAAAGAACAATCGCTCGGCTCCGAAGCTGCTCAAAATACGATTGAGCAAATTGGTTGACTTGGGTTGCCGTTTTTTCAAGAGAGGACAGATTGTGAGAGGCAACATTCAATTTTTCTAAAAGTTGCTCGCGAATTTCATCCGTCACAGGTTCGGACTCTAGCGTGTTTTCAACAAACGAGAGAACATCCTCGACAGACGTGATCGACTCTGACACAGCAGAGTAGTGTTTAGAATTTACGTTAAGATCCATATCTCCCACCTCATACTTTTTATTAAGGATTAAATCAATGGGTTTCCGAGATAGCCTAATTATACCCTATTTTCATTAGTTATCAAATAGTACAAATAATTATAATTAAATCAGTTGTTTGTTAGATTTATAAAATAGTTAATTATATTTTAATAAATATAGAAAGGATTGTACAACTCATTTTGGGGGTGAGAAAGATCGTGATCAAGAAGCTCTTGCTCACTTTTCCGCACCTATATATAACTTGCTTATTATTAAGTGCTTAATGAATAGATATCAAAATCTCGTGTAAATTAAAAAATAGGTTTACAATAATTAAAATTATTGCTATAATTAGTTTTTACTTAAAATTATTATATATGAGTTAATATGTCGATATTTACAGGATTCGTTAACGGAGCTAAAGATTTTTTTAATAAAGTTTTTAATCCAAAAAATGCGAATTTTAATACAGTTATTCCAGATGAAGTGAAAGAGAAAATTTTTAAGATGGCTAAAGAAGATATCTTTACCTTAAGTCAAGTATGCAGGTCTTGGCATAATTTGACAGAGGCTACAAGACTTCCTCATCTAATTAATAATAGAATATTTGCAGTAAAAGAAATAAGAAAACAGATTTTTGGAAACAATGCTGTCCTTAACCCTATTTATTCATTCGGGGTTTATCGAAAACCGACTGCCTCTGAGATGTCTCGTTTGACAGGGGAGACAAAGCATTTAGAAGAGAAGAAAGCAAAATATGAGACACAACTCGAGGAATTGCAAGCAAGATCAAGAAATTTCAACTATACTGCGCCCACCTCAAATCACACTTTTGGCCTACGCGCAGTATAACTCAGAAGATGAACTAATAAATGTATTATAAAAGGAGTTAATATGTCAGTATTTATAACAGCAGTTAATAGTGTTAATAATTTTATTAATAGGATTGTTAATCCAGAAGCTCTGGAGTTTAATGCGGTTGTCCCCGAAGATGTGAAAAAGAAAATTTTTAATGAAGTTATGACTGAAAGAGAATGCCTTCCTGTGAGACGAGTATGCAAGTCTTGGAAGGATTTAACAGAATTTAAGATGCTTCCTTTTCTAATCGAGCGTACAAAATCGGCAGCGCTAATGGCAATATATCAGATCTTCACATTCGAGCTCTCCAAAAGATTCGATTTTGATGTTGATAGGATTGTTTTTGCTCGGCGTCACGGGTACACTCCTTACAGCTTCGGGCGTAATTGCAAAAAACCCCCGCTCACTGATGATTCATTGCGACAGCTGGCTCTTGAGATTGGTCGAGAAGCGACTCCCCTTGAGTTAGCTTGTATGACACCGGGGAGAAGGGCTTTTGAAGATGATAGGATAAGACGTGAGACACAACACAAAGAATTAAATGCAAATGCTGATAAACTTGGGGTAAAGCGCCCGCGCAGGGAGGACATCAGTATGGCTGACTGGTTGATACAGAAACTATACATAGAGTTGGGTTTGGTATAGACGGCAAGATCGGCCACAGTATCAGTTCCACTCTTCTTCATCAAAAGATCCTGGACTGAAACTGAATCCGTGGACAGTTTCTAATTCAGAAGCTGTACTAGTAATAAAGAGGGAGATCCTTTTCCCCAGGTTGACCATTGAACGTGGTAATTCTGTGGAGAAAGGGTCAGAGACCACTCTTGCAGGGCAAGCTCTTCCAATGCTCCTTCAGGGTGGCCTGGGTAGCATGTGATGGAAAGAGCCCCGCCCATTGGCATGAGTTGAAGGGCTAAAGAGATGCTTTTAAGGGTCGTTTGGGTCATCGTGGTAAGCTGTTTATCACCACCAGGGAGATATCCTAAGTTGTACACGACTAGCCTAATTTCATGAGAAAAGATGCCGCTCAGTTCACTATGGCACTGTTTTAAAAAGGTGACATTGGAAGAAAGGACGTTTTTTCGGGCTTTCAAAAAGGCTTCTTCTTGGATATCAAGGGCATAAACATGCCCTTGTGGAACGAGCCGGGCAAGGGCTGCGGTATCTTTTCCATTGCCGCAGGTCGCATCGATCACGACGTCTGTCGGACGCAGATATTCTCTCCAAAATTGATGGGCTTTTTTTAGGTGGGGTTTAGAGCCCGTTAACGGATTCAGTTTCAGTCGATTTTGAGGGCTCTTTTGGCCCATTTCTGTTTCTTTTTTGGGGGGTAATATCAACATTCGTATATTATCCTCTATTATCCTCCAAAAAAGAAACAGAAATGGGCCAAAAGGGCCCCCAAAACAACTGAAACTGAGTTTTAAGACAGCTTCTTAAACATACTCTTCCTCTGTTTTAACCCAGCTTTTTCGGGCCTCTTGCGGTAAAAGATTTGAATCGGCTAGACTCTCCTCCGTCCTATCAGGGGTATTAGCTCAGTTGGTTAGAGCGCCACGTTGACATCGTGGAGGTCAGCTGTTCGAGTCAGCTATATCCCATTTATATGTTCTCTCTTTCTTATTTACTTGCTATTGCACTTAAGGAACTGTTTCCTAAGGCAGAAATTGATCAGATCAGAGCGACCTCCCGCTGCTTTTTTTGCGATATCAGATTTGATGGGGAATTTAGCACCTCTTTAATGAGTTTACTCGAAGAAAGAATGCGAGAATGGGCTGAGCAAAAAATCCCTTTTCAAGTCTTAAATATGGTCCCTCACAATGCGGCTCAGCTTCTAGAGCACCATGGAGAAAAAAAACTTGCTCAGCAAGTTCGAAAAAAGGAAGGGCTTATTAGATTGCTTCAGCTCGACCGATTTTTCTTTCTTGCCGAAGAAGATATTCCAGAGACAACGGGAGATATTCCTTATTTTAAACTTGTTTGTTACAAACCCCTTAAGAAGGGGATTCGGCTGCTTGGAACGGGAGCTTTGCTAAAAGACAGCTTAAAGCAGCAAGCTCGCCAGTTAAAAGCGGTTGAAGATCCTCAAAAATATTTAGAACAGCTTGGTCTTGTCAGTTGGGTTGGAGAGCATTTGGTTTGGGAGCCGCCCGCGGAAGTTTTAAAAGAAAAATTGAGAAAAAAAATTTTAGAGCTTTATGAAGGGTTTGACCTTGTAATGTTTCATTCCAAAGATGAGATCGAACGGAAAAAAATCTTGATGGATTGGATCCGGTTGGGAAAGGGAAAAGCCGTTCAGTTTCAAGAAAAAAAATTACAGCAATGCTTACAGGAGCCATGGGACGCACCTTTTTCTCGATCGGATCAAAGCTGGGGTCCCTTAGAAGAGATTAATTCCTTCTTGCATATCATTACAAAATTCCTTAAAATCCTTGCCTTTGATTACCAGGTGGTTAGTGTTGGGAAGATGGACCTCTCCCTTAAAAAAGCTTTAGATGCACACAAATTACCTATCGTTTCCAAGCGAAGCATTGGAAATCGTTCGCAGTTGGAATTTTGGGTGATCGATCGCCTAGGTCAAAAATGGATGATCTCCTTTTTACAAGTGGATCAAAAATCTAAAATTGTGGAGATGACAGTTTGTTTATCACTCGAAAGGTGTATTGCGCTGATGGCCGATCGATGGGAAGGAAGGATTGAAGGTTAAAAAATTGATGCGTGAAAGAGCTTCTTGTAGTATCGTTACTTGATAGAGCCAGTTTTGCAACTGGCTCGATATAATAGAAACAAATAGGTGAAAGCTGCTTGAGAATCAATAGAGAAATTCGTGCTCCGCGTGTTCGAGTCATTGATAAAGATGGACATCAACTTGGAGTGTTAACGCTCATGGATGCTGTAGGGCGTGCAGAACAAGTGGGGCTCGACCTGGTAGAGATTGCCCCAACTGCCGATCCTCCGGTATGTAAGATTATCGATTATGGAAAGTTTCGATACCAACAAACGAAAAAAGAGAAAGAAGGAAAGAAGTCTCAGCACCAAGTTAAAGTGAAGGAGGTTAAGGTCAAACCTAATACTGATGACCATGATCTTCAAACAAAGCTTCGGCATGCTCGGGAATTTATTAAAAAAGGGAATAAAGTCAAAATCACTTGCACTTATAGAGGTCGTGAGATGGCTCACCCGGAATTTGGTTTTCAGGTCGTTCAAAAGATGTGCGAAGAGATAGCAGATATCGCGTCTCCTGAAGCACCTGCGAAATTATTTGGAAAAGCGCTCTTCGTGGTCTTAGCGCCCGGAGCAAAAAAGAAATAAGGGAGATCTAATGCCTAAAATGAAGCCCCGCAAAGCGGTTTTAGCCCGGTTTAAAGTCACCGGAACAGGAAAAATCAAACGTCGTCGTCCGGGTCGCCGCCACTTGCTGGCAGGCAAAGCTTCTAAGAGAAAACGTCGCCTTAGAAAGGATACCTTAGTTGATAAAGGGCAGACGAAGATGTATGCACGATTAATGGGAGTATAGTATGGTAAGAGCAACCAATGCAGTTTATAGCAATCGCAAACGGAAACGTTTGCTCAAGCAAGCCAAGGGGTTTGTTGGCGATCGTAAAAATCACCGTCGTTTAACATCCAATTCCGTTCTTCAAGCGATGGCTTATAACTACCGTGGGCGGAAGCAGCGGAAACGGGATTTTCGCAGCCTATGGATCAACCGCTTAGGTGTAGGAGCCAATCTTCATGGGCTCTCCTATAGCAAGTTTATCCATGGCCTTAAAAGAGCAGAGTGTTTAATCGATCGAAAAATGCTCACGGAGATGGCGATCCAAGATCCTGCAGGTTTTGCAGCGATTGCGGCTCATGTCAAAAGTGCCCTCGTTTCCCATGGATAAACATATCGGAGAATTGCGCCAGCAGTTCAAGCAAGAGCTGACTCAAGTCAAAGATTCCAAAGATGTTGAGCAGCTCAAGATCCGATATTTAGGAAAGAAAGGGCCGCTCCAGGCTCTCATGACGCAGCTTCGAGAGGTGTCCGCCAGCGAGCGTCCCTTGCTAGGAAAGCAAATCAATGATTTAAAGATTGAGCTTGAGACCCTTTGCCATGAAGCACATATCGGGTATCAAGGAGCTGAGCTGGCCCGTCAAATCGATCTCGAAAAAATAGATGTCACACTTCCCGGGAGACGTGAGTTGCAGGGGAGAGCTCATCCTCTCACGCAACTCTTAAGCGAGATCATCGACATTTTACGAGGAATGGGATTTTCTGTTCAGTATGGCCCCGATATCGATACCGATTGGTATAACTATGAGGGGCTTAACTTTCCTCCCGATCATCCAGCGAGAGAGATGCAAGATACCTTTTATATTGATGCGAAGCGGCTCTTGCGGTCTCATACTTCTAATACGCAACTCCGTGTGATGGAAAAAGCAACTCCACCTATCCGAGTCATTGCGCCTGGCACTGTGTATCGCAATGAAAATATCAGTGCTCGCTCGCATGTCTTTTTCCACCAGGTTGAAGGGCTCTATATCGACCGACATATCTCCTTTGCAGACCTTTTTTCAACAATGCAAGAATTTTGGAGCAAGCTTCTTAAAAAGAAGGTCGAAACTCGGCTCAGGCCTAGCTATTTTCCTTTTGTAGAGCCGGCTCTTGAAATCGATATTCGATGCACCCAATGTGAGGGACAGTCTGAAGGAAAGGGATGCCGCCTCTGCAAATATTCAGGGTGGCTCGAAGTTGCTGGGGCAGGAATGGTTCATCCAGAAGTACTTCGCAATGGAGGGATTGATCCTGACATCTACTCGGGATATGCGTGGGGGATGGGGGTTGAGCGGCTTGCCATGCTTCGGTATGGCATTGATGACATCCGTCTCTTTTCCGAAAATGATCTTCGGTTTCTGACTCAGTTTTAAAAGAAGGGTGTCTTCAAAGGCACCCTTCTAAACCTCTCACACTTCAGCAGTAAAGAGAGGCTCATAATAGGAATTAGTAACTATTACAAGTCTTTTGGTTTTTGCGGTTGTTCTGGTCCTTTCGTGCCTTTAGGAGCGAATGCCCAATCGATCAAGCTCATTCCGCCAAGTGCAAGCACTGTTAAAGCACCAGACTGAGGAAGGGAAAGCTTTAAATTCAAAAGCTGCTTTATTACAAGCCCGGCAACTGCAGCATTTGTGACTACAATTGCCCATGCACGTTTAGGCGATTCTTTTACTTCCTTCGACACTAGATCAGAAGCAAGTACTGCCGTGAAAGCTGTATAGACAGCACTCACAACTGCCACATATTTAAAAGTGGCACTAGCATCTAAGTCTTTGATCAAATCATTATCAGTAGCAACATGAGTAGCAACGTATGCTATTGCACTAAGTCCCCAGATCTGAGGAGAATTTTTAACCAATGCACTTACTGGTATTGAAGAGACTCTCACAAAAGCATTTGCTCCTGCGGATAACGGATCAAGAAAACTCATATAAACCTCCATTGAAGTGTTAGAAGAAAAATCTTAAGCATGCATGGCTTTTTAAGCAAATGGTTTTTTTTGATTTTTTTTTCGAAAAATCCGATTGTCCCTTAAGGCCTAAATTTCTATAATGCTCATTCTCATGGAAGAGTGGCAGAGTGGCCTATTGCGGCTGTCTTGAAAACAGTTGTCGGGAAACCGACCGTGGGTTCGAATCCTACCTCTTCCGACTCTTGGTCTCTTGGTGAAGAGTGAGATTGCCTGAAATCGTATAATTTTTACTTTAAGAGCAGTTTTGTCAAAATCACATAAAATATAAGACTTTGATTGTAAGCAATTAGCAAAGTTTTTGTTCGCCAGAATGACAATTGTCATTTTGGCGAACGGAATTTAATTGCATTTTTCGTTCGCGAAAACAACAATTGTTGTTAGGGAGCAGTGCTTCCTCCCAGTCCTAAAAGGACTGGATTTCCGCACTGTCAAGCGGATGAAAATCAAACATTTTATCTTGATATTTCTTTGCGGCCTGTGCTGGGGGCCGTCTTACCTATTCATCAAGATTGCCGTCGATACTGTTCCGCCCTTGACGCTAGTTCTTTTGAGGGTGGGCATTTCGGCGTTGATTCTTTATCCGATTTGCCTGTTGCAGCGGCATTTCTTATGGACTTACCGGCAGTACTGGAGGCATTTTGTTGTGCTGGGCGTTACGCTTAATGCTCTGCCCTTTTGCCTCATCAGTTTTGCCGAGCTCTACATTTCGAGTTCTTTAGGAGGCATTCTCAACGGACTGACGCTGATTTTTACATCAATTTTTGCTCATTATTTCGGCAAACATGAACCGCTCAACTGCAAAAAGGTCCTAGGGATTTTTTCGGGGCTCGCAGGCCTCATCTTGATCTATTTGCCTTTTTTATTCGATCAGAAGGGAGCGAGCGAATTTGGCGTGCTGCTCATGGTACTCGCAACGCTCAGTTATGCGACCGGAACCGTTTATGCCAGGACGCATCTTGCCAAAATCCCTGGGCTCGTCGCCCTCACCTTGCAGCTGATCGTATCGACAGCCTGTCTGCTTCCTCTATCGCTATGCATCGATCATCCTTTTAGCCTTTCTTTTCCGCCTCTACAAGCATGGCTAGGGGTCGCCGGCCTTGCCCTCATCGGCACGGTGATCGGATTTTACATCTTTTATAAGACGATTCAGGAGGCAGGCGCGACGTTTGCCGCTTTTGCGACGCTGATCATTCCCATCATTGTGATGCTCTTGGGTGTAGTTGTTTTACAGGAGAAACTGACGTGGAACCTCTATGTTGGGACGGCATTTATTATCGCCGGCGCCTGGGCCGTTAGCCAAGCGATTAAAAAAGACAAAGAGCAAATTGCATAACGCATGAACTGTAAGAAATCGCAATTGACGATCCGGAAGGTATTCGCAAACGATTATTAGGGCAATAATGGATGTTTATTTCGAAAAATTTCGATCTTTCGTACAGAAAGTTGTTCCAGCAATGACCGAAGATGACCTCAAAACATTATCTTCAAAAGCTCAGAAGGCTGTCTTTGAAAAGGGTGATCTATTTGTAAAAGAAGGGGAGATCTGTCAGCGATTGCTCTTTATTCATCAAGGGGTATTCCGTTATTACATTGTGCATGAGGGGTGCGACATCACAAAGGATTTTGCTGTAGATACGCAAAATCCTTTCTGTACTTCCTATACGAGTTTTATGCTTCAAAGACCATCCGAGATTTGGATAGAAGCTCTAGAATCGTGCCAAGTTTGGTCCTGGGATAAATCAGATGTCCAGCCGCTATTTCAAGACCATCCCGCTTGGTTACGTTTTGCAAAAGCGATGGCTGAGCGGCTATTCTTCCGTAAGGAGCAAAAAGAAATAGAACTACTCAAGTGTTCTGCAGAGGAAAGATACCGACATTTTTTGACCCATTTCCCTGGGTTATCGCAGAGGATTCCTCAATATCATATAGCGACCTACCTAGGTATTACACCGGAATCGCTATCGAGGATTCGGTCGAAGCCGGGGATCACTGGCAGCAAAATGTGCGAGTCGTAGTTTGCACCTGTCCAGATTGTAGTCATGGAAGCTGCGCGATCATTATGAAAGAAAGTGTCGGTCGTAGGGTCGTCAGTGCCACTGATAACCACAGCAAGGGTGGTTCCAGCCTCGAATACCATGCTCGTTGGCCATACTTCGATTTCCACTGCAGCGATTTCTCCAGGGGTTAAAGGGAGAATTTCATCATGTGTGAGATAAGGCTGGTAAGGCTTACTACGATTTGAGTCCAGTTTCCGATGTGATACACGCAGCCATCCTTTGGTTACAGGCCCTGGTGTAGGAGTAGTATTCACTTGAGTCATTTCCTTTCCATTGGAATCGATTTTTTTTAGAGCGACAAAGAGGTCTGCGTCATCTGTCGTTGAAGAGACCCAGAGTTTGAGCTTAATGGGCCCTGTGATCTCGGTATTTTCTGCAAACGGTGTTGTAAGAAATGTAGCAGTTTTTTCATCATAATCAACCCTAGATACATTGGATTGTTCGATTGCATTCAAAGAGTTTGTACGACCATCCAGATAAAGTGGAGTCCATAGCGTACGGGCAAGAGGCCACTCATTTTCGTAGCGCCATGTATACTGGTCCCCACTGCCATGCCGAATGGCTAGTTTTATTGGGGGGATCGATAACATGCCATTGTCGATTCCTTTCAGAAATTGATCGAAAAATCGTTTTTGATCTGCAACGCCCTCTTTACTATAAAAGCTGCTCACATAGCTGCCCGTGTGCATCTGTAGCCATTTATGGGATGAGGATATTTGTTGAAAGCCTTCGATGTTTCCCTTTCCATGCAAGGAAAATCCACCCCAGTTACCTGATGAATAAACAGGAATTTGAATCTGTTTAAGATTCGATGCAGAAGGGAGAAACTGATTTGTCCAAAATGGATCTGTTGCCATCTCGGCTGTTGCAACAGCCTTTGGCCAGTGAGGGATCTCTAGATTTTGTGCTAAGATATCTTGGTTGATAGTGCCCTTTCCATACTGACCTGCTAGAACTCGACCGTGATACCATCCGTTGATGAAGGCATTAGAAAGGATTCCTCCTTGCCTTGTAGCATCGCGGTAAGCATCGGTAAATCCTTCCCAGGGGATGATGGCAGCGAGATGGGGGGGATGCATTTCGGCTGCAATCCATTGTGAGACCGCGTAGTACGAGACTCCAAGCATGCCGACTTTGCCGCTGCTCCAAGGCTGGGTGCCTAGCCACTCAATGACATCGTAGACGTCATTTGCAAATTCTTTCGATAGAATACGGACTTCTCCTGGGGATTTGCCGCTTCCGCGTTGGTCAATACGTACGACGATATAGCCATCTTTGACCCATGTTTCAGGATCGGGGGTTTCCCAGACCATATTTTCATTTTGGATAGGGGATTTAGAATAAGTCATTGGATCAAAATCGGCGAAGTGTGTCTCTTTGCAGTAAGGTCCATACGTAAAAATCACTGGATACTGCTGATGGGTGTCAGAGGGACGAAAGACATCTGCGAAAACAGAAGCGCCATCTCGCAATGGAATTCTCAGATCTTTTTCAATGACCATTGCATACTGATGCTGCACAGCCCTGGCATCCATAGTAGGCCCAGAGGATGGAAAGGCTAGTAACAGAGCGCTAGAAAGTAGTATCGCCGCACAAATAGAAATTAAATATTTGGCTCTCTTTTGTTGTATCATAAAATGTCATCTCCCTCTATTGGTTAAGCCATTAATGTAACTCAGGTCAAAATTTAGTCTCATTGATCTACGTTAAGAAATGACGTTTCCTTGCATGGGTTGTAGGCAGCGTGTTACAATTCTTGAAAGGTTTTAGAGGGATATGCAAGAACAAATTTTTTCGTCACTGACGGTGAGCTAAGTCAGGGGGCAACTGTTTCCAAAATGGAAACAGTTCAAATGGAAGGGGAGCGTCAGGTTATACGCGAACAGACGCTCCCTGTTTCTAAGTCTTTTTCTCGGATCGCTTGCGCTCGTTTTCCTTGAGGAGCCGTTTGCGTAGGCGGATTGACTTGGGAGTGATTTCGATCACTTCGTCTTCGTTGATGAAGTCGATGGCGGTCTCGAGCGTAAATTTGCGAGGAGGGGTGAGAATGATGTTCTCGTCGCTGCCTGCGGCGCGGATATTGGTGAGCTGCTTCTCCTTGGTGATGTTTACCATCAGGTCGTTATCGCGGCTGTTTTCCCCGACAATCATCCCTTCATAGACTTCTTCGCCGGGGCCTACAAAAAGAGATCCTCGCTCTTGAAGTGCGAAAGCGGCATAGCCAGTGACTTTTCCTTGGTTACCTGAGATCAGAACTCCTTTCAACCTACCGACAATCTCTCCTTTCCAGGGGGCGTAGGATTCAAAAATTGAAGTTAAAATTCCAAGGCCGCGGGTGGCGGTTAAAAATTCGCTTCGGTACCCCATGAGCCCGCGGGTCGGCATGAGGAATTGAAGAGTTGTGATGCCGTGTTCATTGGTCTCAAGAAGGCGCATTTCGCCCCGCCGTCGAGAGAGCTCTTCGATGACCTTTCCTGAATATTCTTGAGGCACCTCGATATGGACGCTTTCCATCGGTTCACACTTTGCCCCATCGATTTCTTTGAAAATCACCCGAGGCTTGGAGATGACAAATTCATACCCTTCGCGTCGCATGGCCTCAAGTAGCACGGCTAAATGCAATTCTCCCCGACCGCTGACTTCAATCGATTCTTCTCGGTTCGTCTCAATTTTAAGAGAGATGTTTGCCCGTTTTTCTTGCATCAGGCGGTCCCGAATTTTATTCATCGTTACGTTTTTTCCATCTCGACCGACAAAGGGTCCATTGTTGACCATCACTTCAATGGTAAGTGTCGGCTCTGCTAAATCGATCGGTGGAAGCTGGACAATATGGGTGGGAGAGCAAAGGGTGTCTCCAATCGTCACATCGGGGATTCCCGCAATGCTGACGATATCGCCGACGCCGGCCTCGTCCATTTCGATTTTCTTCAGCCCCAGATACCCTTCAATGCGGACCACTTTATGTTCGGATGGATGCCCTTCTTTGTTCACCCTCGTAACGGCATCCCCCTTCCGAATCTTCCCTTCGAGGATTCTTCCGCACGCCTGCCGGCCCACGTAGTCATCGTAGGTGAGAGTTGTCGATTGCATGAGAAAAGGAAGATCTAGATTGCCAGGAGGCGCAGGAACAAATTGAATAATCAGCTCAAAAAGAGGCGTCAAGTCGACTTGGGGGTCGGTTAAATTTTTCATTGCAACCCCTTTGAGGCCCGACGCGTAAATGACAGGAAAATCAAGCTGCGCATCGGTGGCGCCGAGCTCAACAAAGAGATCAAAGGTTAAATTTAAGGCACGGTCTGGGTTGGCATGAGGGCGGTCGATTTTATTTAGGACGACAATCGGTCGAAGCCCCATTTTAAGTGCCTGAGAAAGCACAAACCGGGTTTGAGGCATCGGCCCTTCCTGAGCGTCCACGATGAGTAGGACCGAATTGACAAGCCCTAGGACCCGTTCTACCTCTCCTGAAAAGTCAGCATGCCCAGGGGTATCGATAATATTAATTTTAAAATCTTGGAAAAAGACACTAGTATGCTTAGCAAAGATCGTGATGCCCCGCTCTTGTTCTTGATCGTAGCTATCCAGCACTCTTTCAGGAACTTTTTCATTGTCTCGAAAGATATTCGATTGTTTCAAGAATTCATCGAGAAGGGTTGTTTTCCCGTGGTCGATGTGGGCAATAATGGCGATGTTGCGGATCTTTTCAGGTGGAAAATATTTAGTGTATGCTGTCATGTTTTCTTGGGGTTGTTATTAAATAGGGGCATAGTGCAACGAGGAAGAAACCAGATGTTTAGGGCGAAAAAGTCCAATAATACCCTGGTGTGGTTGATTAAGGACTAAGGCGATGCATCGGAGGTTGTTAGAGGCAATCGCATTTACCCTTGGAGAACATCCGAAAGTGATCAATGCGAAGATTGTTGCCAAGGCTCCAAAGGCTGTTAGAGCAACTCCTATGATTGTCAGGACAAGTCCAGAGGCTAGTCCAAAGAGACGAATCCCAAGTTCCCTTTTCAAAAAATCGCCTGAGGTATAAAGCTTGTCGATTGTTGTTCGTTGAAAAAGAATGATTTGGCCTAGGTGCTGAGGCATATCCCAGGCATTAAGATAAGAGTTACTCATAGGTAATAAATCATTTTCTATGAGGCACGTTTCGATATTTGCTAGAGGATTGAGAACCAAGATTAAACGTGAGGCGACTCTTGAGAGAAGAGCTCCTGTATATCCTTGCAGATGTTTGCAGTGAACAGCTAGGAAGTCATCCCTTCCAAAAAGCGCCAGATCGACTACGGTACTGATAACCGATAGGATTAAGCAATAGCTTGCTTTTTGTATGTTGTCAACTGCATAGACTGCGTGCATGCCTCGCACATAAAACCCCTTGCCGACGTCCCATGCGGTGTCAGAGAGGCTTTTAGAGCTTGCGCCTATTGTATGTGCGGACATAAAAACTCCTTGATGAGTTTAAAAGCTTATCAGGTGGGGAGGGGAAAAACAAGTTAAAAAAACGTAGGTGAAAAAAGCAGTAGACTGTAAACTTCTCGTGCGCACCTGTTGAGTGGGAGACGAAGCAATGGAAAGAGAAAATTTTAACTCTCAGCCTTCTTCTCCTTCCTCTTTGATGAATTCCAAAACAAGCCAGCTCGATGATCTCTTAAAAGAGAAGCTCGATCAAGCGTTTCATAAGCACACCTCGAAGGTCATTTTAGACGATATCGTTAAAATCGCCCGTGAACATTCTCCCATTGACCTTGCCTATGCGGCTTCTCGCCTTCCTCCCACAATCCGCCCAGTTTTATACGAAAACTTAGCGGCGCTTGAAGGAAAAATTGCCTTCATGGTCAATACCGATGTGAGCACGCGGGCGGCCATTTTTAGATCGATTGATGACAAAGAAGCAAAAAAATTAGTTGAACAAATGCCGCCCGATGATGCTGTAGCTGTCATGGAAGTGATGCCGGAAAAACGGTTTCGACGGGTGATTGAAATGGTCGAGCCTCAGAAAGCAGCCCGCATTCGAGAAATTAAGCAGCACCAACGGAATACAGCGGGGCGTCTAATGACAAATGAGTTTTTTGCCTTCCCAATGGAGGTAACGATAGGGGAGGCTGCAGCAGTGATTCGCGACCATCCAGGAATTGATCTCTCGCGTCAAATTTTTATTTTAAATTCAGAGAGGCAGCTGCAAGGATATGTCCCTGCAAGAAACCTGATTGTGAATGCTCCTGAGATACCGTTATGGCAAGTGATGAGGCCTGTTCTTCATCAAGTGCATACAGATGCTTCTCGTGAGGAAGTGGTCGACATTGTGGAGCGGTATAAACTGGCGGCTTTGCCTGTTGTCGACTCGGGTGAACACCTTGTCGGGGTTGTGACGTACGAAGATGTGATGGAAGCGATTGAAGATATGGCCGACGAGACGATTGCCCAAATGGCGGGGATTGGGGAAAAGGTGCGGGAACATGAGCCGACGTGGAAGCGGCTTCTGGCCAGAGTTCCTTGGCTTGTGGTGACCCTATGTGCAGGTCTTTTGAATGTGAGCTTGATGTCATCTGTTCAAGGGTATGAAGGGGGCATTTTAACGTTCGTGCTCTTCTTTGTCCCTCTCATGACGGGCCTTTCTGGGAATATCGGCATTCAGTGCAGTACAGTGCTTGTTCGAAGCATGGCAACAGGGGGGCTTTCTCCAGGGACCAAGGGAGAGGCGATCTTGAAAGAGATGATTATTGGAGTTTCGTTGGGAGTGATTTTTGGAGTGCTCGCTGGGTTTCTGGTCTGGGGGCTCGATTTGATTGGGATTTCAGGTAATGAGATTGTGCCGACACATGTTGGACTGATTGTCAGTGTGGGGCTCTGGGGGGCCTGCCTTGCCAGCACTCTGCTGGGGGTTTTTTCCCCTCTCTTTTTCGCCCGTATTGGGGTTGATCCCGCGATTGCCGCAGGTCCTATTGTCACGGCCTTTAATGACTTTCTCTCGATGTCAATTTATTTCTTAATTGCGCTTGGATTAAATGCGCTGATGGCGGGTGTCTAAATGACTAAAGCAAAAGAAACAGACTACGAAGTTACAGAGAAAAATTTCTTTTTTTCTCTGTGCAATCTCATCCCTCTCCGTGTCTCGGTGGTAAAAAAATGTAAATAAGCCTGACTCGACAAAAGTTTTAAATATTTGTTCTCATTTCCTATGCTTTGCCTAGTGCAGAAATCGGTGTTGCAGATAAGGACGATTTCCGATATTCTGATGGTAGGCTTCATAAACTTTTTCGCTCCGGTTTTCATGTTAAAAAAAAGGACAAGTTTACCTCATCGGCATCTAAAAGAATTGCTCCCTTCTTTTTTAAAAGAAGTAGAGACTCGATATGAAGAGAAACCAGACAGGGTGCTAAAGGGATGGGCGGAAGTGGCCGATCCGAAATGGCGCTCAATGACGGAAGCTTGTTCTTTTGAAAAAGGGATTATTGTGGTAAAGGTGGGAAACGCGGCTTTATTGAGTCTGCTGATTCGACAAAAAGGAGCTGGTTTATTAAAAAAACTGCAGGAAAAGTTTCCTGAGAATTCGATTAAGAAGATCAATTTCCGCATAGGGTAATATAAGGTATGACGACAATGACGCAAGAGAAGGAAAGCATCTACGATGCAAGTTCAATTACCGTTTTGGAAGGGCTTCAAGCGGTTCGCGAGCGTCCAGGGATGTACATTGGAGACACGCATTCGGCAGGTCTTCACCAGCTTGTTTATGAGGTTGTCGACAACTGCATCGACGAGGCTCTTGCCGGCTATTGTTCTGAAATTATTGTGACGCTTCTCAAAGATGGGTCAGTGGCGGTGGAAGATAATGGCCGTGGAATTCCCATCGGTCGTCACGAGAAGGAATCAGTTAAACAGGGTCGCGATGTATCGGCCTTAGAAGTGGTCATGACGATCCTTCATGCGGGAGGTAAATTCGATAAAGCAACCTATAAAGTCTCAGGAGGGCTCCATGGAGTGGGGGTCTCTTGCGTTAATGCCCTTTCTAAAAAACTCCATGTACAAGTGTACCAGAATGGAAAAAGCTATGAGATGGACTTTGCACGGGGAAAACCTGTTTGCGCTCTTAAAACTGTTGGCGAGACGACCAAACGGGGAACCCTTGTTCATTTTTGGGCGGATGACACGATTTTCAGCCTTATCCATTACGATTACGATATTTTACTCAAAAGGCTGAGAGAGCTTGCCTTCCTCAATCGAGGAATTAAAATCATTTACCGCGATGAAAGAGATACCGATCACCCTGAGCAGTGCCTTTTTTATGAGGGAGGAGTTGCCTCTTTTGTTGCTTATCTGAATGAAAATAAAATCCCGCTCTTTCCCAAACCGATTTATATTCATGGGAACAGGGAGGGTTCCGATGGGCCTGTGGATGTCGAGGTAGCGCTGCAATGGAATGACACCTATACTGAAAATCTCCACTCCTATGTGAACAACATTTCAACGCGGCAGGGAGGGACGCACGTCTCTGGTTTTTCAACAGCTTTAACACGCGTTTTGAATCAATACATTAAGAACCACAACTTTCTTAAAAACGATAAACTGGCTGTCTCAGGCGATGATATGAGAGAAGGGCTGACGGTTGTGCTCTCTGTGAAAGTTCCCAACCCTCAATTTGAGGGGCAAACCAAGCAGCGGCTTGGCAATAGCGACGTTGGCTCCATTGTACAGGTGATCTGTGGAGAAGAGCTTGCAGTTTTCCTCGATGAAAATCCCCAGATTGCAAAGTTGATTGTTGAAAAGTCGATCATTGCGGCTCAAGCGCGGGAAGCTGCAAAGAAAGCGCGAGAGCTCACACTTCGAAAATCTGCCCTCGACAGCTTGAGGCTCCCTGGAAAGCTTACCGACTGCCAGGAAAAAGACCCTGCGCTCTGTGAAATTTTTATCGTCGAAGGAGACTCTGCGGGCGGCTCTGCAAAAATGGGACGAGATCGACGATTTCAAGCCGTGCTCCCGATTCGAGGTAAAATTTTAAATGTTGAAAAATCGCGCCTTGAAAAAATTTTGCAAAACCAAGAAGTCGGCGCGATGGTGGCTGCTTTTGGGTGCGGGATTGGGAAAGACAATTTCAATCTTGAAAAGCTTCGGTACCATAAGATCATCATTATGACCGATGCCGATGTCGATGGCTCCCATATCCGAACTCTTCTCCTGACATTTTTTTACCGGCATATGCCAGCTCTCGTGGAAAATAACTTTATCTATATTGCGCAGCCTCCTCTTTACCGTGTCACACGTAAAAAGGTCTCTCGGTACATCCACAGCGAGCGAGAAATGGATGACTATCTTTTGAAGCTAGGCACAAGCGATCTAAAGCTGCGGAAGATGGGAGCTTCCGATCTCATGGCCAAAGAAGAAGTCGACCTTCTCTTGGAGGCGATTCTCGACATTGAAGCATTGATTGCCTCGATTGAGCGGAAAGGGATCCCTTTCCGTGAATTCTTGCAGTCGCGCAGCGCTGAAGGGCAGTTTCCTCGCTTTCAGGTCAAAATAGGGGATCAATCTCAGTTTGTCTATTCGGATGATGAGTTTGTCAGGTTTAAGAAAGAAGATGAGGAGCTGCAGCGCCAGACGCATCTGCAAACGCTTGCCTCCATCCCGCAAGATGAGCAGACAGAAGAGATGAAGATTTTTGTTTATAAGCCCCTTCCATTTTTAGAACTCTTTGAGGAAGAAAAAATGGGTCAGCTCCGATCCCGGCTTGCTGGCTTTGACTTTTCTTTTGATCACTACCTCATTGCAGATGGAAAGCTTCTGGATATCATGGATGAAGAGGAGAGGGAAACACCGATCTTTACTCTCAAAGAAGCGATCAATTTCTTCAGAGTCAACGGCCGCAAAGGGATCGAGATTCAACGTTATAAAGGACTCGGAGAGATGAACGCAGATCAGCTGTGGGAGACGACCATGGATCCTGAAAAACGGACGCTCATCCGCGTAGAAACCCCCGATGATGTGGAAGCAGACCGGATGTTTACACTGCTGCTGGGAGAAGATGTTCCTCCTCGTCGGGAATTTATTGAAAAATCAGCCCTCTCTGTCAAGAACCTCGATATTTAAGGGATACACCTATGGATTATGCAAAAGATCAGATAATTGTTCCTCGTAATGTCGAAGAGGAAGTGAAGGAAAGCTATCTTCGTTATTCGATGTCTGTGATTATCTCACGGGCGCTTCCCGATGTTCGAGATGGTCTTAAGCCGTCTCAGCGGCGTATCTTATATGCGATGCGGCAGCTCAATTTGACCCCTGGGGCAAAACACCGAAAATGCGCGAAGATCTGCGGAGATACCTCTGGGGATTACCATCCTCACGGAGAGACGGTCATCTACCCAACTCTTGTACGGATGGGGCAAAACTGGCTCATGCGGTACTGCTTAATCGATGGCCAAGGAAACTTCGGCTCCGTCGATGGAGACCCGCCAGCTGCGATGCGTTATACAGAGGCAAGGCTGACCCATTCGGCGATTGCGCTCATGGAAGACCTTGAAAAAGATACGGTAGACCTCATCCCCAACTATGATGAGACAAAGGTTGAGCCGACTGTTTTTCCTTCGAAATTTCCCAACCTCCTTGCCAATGGGTCTTCTGGAATTGCCGTCGGAATGGCGACCAACATCCCTCCACACAATATCGAAGAGCTCATCTCAGCTACGATCCGCGTGATTGATAACCCGGCGACTACCATCGATGAAATCATGGAGATCATGCCGGCGCCCGACTTTCCAACAGGCGGCGTCATCTGCGGCTACCGCGGAGTCAAAGAGGCGTACCATACTGGGCGCGGCAAAGTCATGCTGCGCGGCATCATGCACATCGAAGATCCAGAAGGGGACCGGCAGAAAATCGTCATCGACGAGCTGGCCTACAACGTCAATAAGTCGCTTTTAATCAAGCGGATCGCCGAGCTTGTCAATGAGAAGACCATCAATGGGATTGCTGATCTTCGGGACGAATCGGATAAGGATGGGATGCGCATTGTACTTGACTTAAAGCGCGGCGAAATCCCCGACGTTACCATTAACCAGCTGTACAAGTTCACCGACATGCAGATCACTTTCGGCTGCAATATGCTGGCTCTTGACAAAGGAATGCCGCGCACGATGACGATCAAGCATATGATCTCCTCGTGGATCGAACACCGTATAGAGGTGATTCGCAGGCGGACCCGTTTTGAGCTTGCTAAAGCCGAAGCGCGGGCCCACATTTTAGAAGGGTATTTAAAGGCACTAGACCACCTCGATGCCGTTGTGAAGCTGATCCGGGGAAGCGACACGAGAGAAATTGCTAAAGTCGAACTGATGGCTCGCTATACCCTTTCAGAGAGGCAAGCGCACGCTGTCCTAGACCTTCGCCTGTATCAATTAACGGGTCTTGAGCGTGGAAAAATTGAAGAAGAATACCAGGATTTGCAGAAGAAAATTGCCCATTATCTGGCGGTCCTTGCAAGCGAAGCTCTTGTTCGCGGGATCATCAAGGAAGAGCTCGAAGAGCTCAAAAAACACCACAAAGGGGAGCGAAAAACAAAGATCATCGCAGCCGAAGGGGAGCTTCAGATGGAAGATATCATCCCTGACACCCCTGTGATTATCACCATCTCTGAAGACGACTACATCAAACGGATGCCCATCGACACATTCCGAGAGCAGCGCAGAGGCGGCCAAGGGGTTGTCGGAATGGATATGAAACGGGAAGGGGATTCGCTCAAAGATATCTACGTCGCCTCAACCCACGACACTTTAATGGTGTTTACAAGCCTTGGCAGATGTTACTGGCTTAAAGTCTGGCAAATCCCTGAAAGCAGCCGCAGATCAAAGGGTAAACCGCTCATCAATCTTCTAGAAGATCTGCAAAGCGGGGAAAAGATTGCCACCGTGCTTCGAGTCCGCAGCTTTGAGGAAACAGCATCGATCCTTCTTGCCACACGGCAGGGGGTTGTGAAAAAGACCCTGCTGTCGGAGTTTAGCTCTCCGCGCCGCAAAGGGGTCTATGCCATTAATATCGATGAAGGAGATGAAGTCATCGCAGCCCGCCTCGTTCATGCAGATAAACAAATCATGCTCTTTACGCGCAGTGGAATGGCCGTTCGATTTGAAGAGAGCCTAGTTCGAGCAATCGGCCGCGTCGCAAGGGGCGTTCGAGGAATTTCTCTCAAAGGAGAATCAGATGCCGTCATCTCTTGCGAGGTCGTCACACCTCAAGAGTCCGTGCTTATTGTCTGCGAAAACGGCTATGGCAAACGGTCTAAAGTGGAAGACTTTAGACAGACTAACCGTGGTGGAGTCGGCGTTCGGTCCATCATCACCAGCCAAAGAAATGGGCTTGTCGTTGGCGCGATTTCAGTCACTGATAAGGAGAGCGTCGTCGTCATGTCTAATCTCGGGCAAACACTTCGAATGTCGATGAAAGATGTCCGCGTGATGGGCCGCTCGACTCAAGGGGTCCGGCTTGTTAACTTGCCCAAGGAAGATAAAGTCGTCGCAGTTCAAAAAATCGAAGACATCTCTGGGGGAAATTAGATCAGGTGTTCATCTCTTTTGAAGGGGGGGAGGGTGCGGGAAAAAGCACCCTCATTCAAAAAATTTATGCCCATCTCGCCCATCTTGGAAAACCGGTCCTTTTAACTCGAGCTCCAGGGGGAACCATGACGGGAGAGCTCATCCGGCATCTTCTCCTCCATCATGATGAGAAGGATATTTCCGCAAGGACAGAACTATTTCTTTTCCTTGCCGACCGCTCTCAGCATGTGCAGGAGGTGATTCTTCCTGCCCTGAATCAAAAAAACATCGTGCTTTGCGATCGGTTTAACGATTCCACCGTCGCCTATCAAGGAGGCGCCCGCGGCTTTGAGATTGATTGGATCCGAAAGCTCTGCCACTTTGCAACCCAAGATCTGGAGCCTGACATCACCCTTTATCTCGATATCGATCCTTTAGAAGGGCTAAGCCGAGTGAAAAGATCTAAAGACCGCATTGAAAAAGAAACCCTCGCCTTTCACCAAAAAATCCGATCAGCTTACCTTGCCATTGCAAAAAAAGAGCCAAAACGGTTTCATGTTCTCGATGGATCCCAGCCCCCCGATGACGTTTTCGAGCACGCCATGCAACTTCTCGCACCTCATTGGCAATGCCCATGCTAAAGAGATTTTATCTCGGTTAATATGTCAAAAATGCGTGCCTCAAGTCCTCCTCTTTGAGGGACCCCGTGGTGTCGGTAAAGGACTTTTTGCCCTTGAGCTTGCACGCGCCCTTCTTCAAAGTCCGAAACAGGCTCACCCCGATCTTCACATCCTCTACCCAGACCCTGATTCTGACCAACACCCGATTGCAACCATCCGTTCCCTCATAGATGAAATTGGTCTTCCCCCCTTTGAGGCTCCCTGCAAAATGTTTATCATTCACGACATCGAAAAGATGCTTCCTGCCAGCAGCAACGCCCTTCTTAAAACTCTGGAAGAGCCCCCTTCCGATACTCAGCTTATCTTGCTCACCTCCCAGCCTTCAGCACTTCTTCCCACCACCCTTTCCCGCTGCTCGAAAATTCCATTCTATCCTGTCTCTGAGGAAGAGCTTGTTTTATTTCTCTCTGCAAAAACCCCTGATGCCCAAAAGATCGCCCTTCTTGCGGAAGGATCTGTCGCAGAGGCCCTCGCCCGCCTTGACCACCCCACGCCTTCTCTGCCTCTCAATGACCTCTTTCAGTGTCAAAACTATCCCGATCTGCACCACCTGCTGACCAAGCACCTTGAAAAGTTAGGCGAGCTCTCCTCCGTAGAAACCGACCGGCTGTTTGAAGAAATGCTTTATTGGATCCGGCAGCATGCCCCTCTCCAGCTTGAAAAGGCCATTCCTCTCGTGATCGAGGCTCGCACCGCCCTTTTTCATCATCTCAAGCTTAAGACCGTGCTTGAAAAATTTTTTCTTAACTACCTTTTTTAGTCCACTCTTGGTAGCATAATCGCCTATGCCACTCCAACCTTTAGAATCGGTTTTAAAATATTTTTCCTCTGAGACCTTCAGCAGATCCGCCAAGTGGTTTTTGCATGAAGTCATCGAGCTCAATAAGAGGAGCTGGACAGGTGAACGCTTTGAAGTGGTTAAAAATGTCGCCTATCTCATCTTATTTGCTGCAGCTTCCTTTGTCTTGAAAAAAACAGCCTCTGTTTTCTCCTACAAAAAAGGGCCTTCAAAATCAGAAGATGCGCCGACCGTTCCACCCGTTCCTGTTGCTGGTGGGGTATATAAACTTCTTGAAGAAGAGTGCCAACTAAGAACCGATTATGGTGATTTGTTCAAATGTTTAAAAAAGCTTAGAGGAGAAGAGGGAAGGCAATTAGAAGACCGATTTAAAGCGTTAGAACAGCAGTTTAAGTTGTATCTACCTCTTCCCCAGCTTGAGAGCTGTTTTCAAGCTTTCAATCAGATGAAGGCTCAATTTCAGCTTGTCAGAGAAAAACGGGTGGAATTGTTTTTTGCTCCTCCAAGAATCACCGATGAGAAAGTTATCCCAATTCCTGCCGATGGCAATTGCTTATATGAAGCCGTTGCCCAAGCTGAATACTTACATCGCAATAAGAAATTTAGACGTGCTCCCGATGAGCTACGAAGGCAGGTGATTCAGTGGGAAGAAGAGAATCTTTCAAGAGATGAGGAGCTTCAAAACCACATTGAAATTGCGATCGCTTTCTACCTTGAAGACATGGATGAGCAAATCGGGAAGGAAGAAAGCTCTATTCGAGTCATTGAGGCAGAAGGAAGAGATCAAACAAAAAAGAGGGCTCAGCTGAATGAATTTAGACAATCTCTAGCCCCTTTTCGCTCAGAGGGCCGCATTGCCCATTACTTTAAAAAAGCGGCGGAAAAAGGGTTTTGGGGAACGACAGCCGAAAGTTATACCATTGCAAAGCTTTTGAATGTCCACCTGCAAGTGGTTAAAAAAGACGAGAATTTAACCCAATCTTTCAACCCAGAGGCTAAAGAAACCCTGACGATTTATTTTGTCCGGGGATCTCATTTTGAGCTTCAGGTGGAGTAAAGAGGCTTAGGACTATATTCCAAAGGGCGAGATACAGAAATCAAACATGAAGCATCAGTGACAACAGGCGACAAAAGACTGCGCTCAAGGTGCTCAATACAAATTCGAGCTTTATCGGCTTCGTACACGAGAAAATTGGACATTGTTAGTGATGAGGTTGTTCTATGAAATAATTTTTTTTGTCGTGTACGAAGAAATTTTTTATTGAAAAAAACTCAGAATTCATTTAAAAGATTGATTTCTTAATGAGTGAAGGATCTAACACAAGGAGGTTGTCATGGCCATTGGAGTTCAATTAACAGCCGAATATAGGGCTTATTTTTTATTACCAAGTGAGAGGACTGCATTAATGAAAGTCAAAGATATACCATCGAATTCAGCTTCAGGTATAGGTTTAATTGATAATGACATAAATGCACTACTGGATAAAGTAGATAATCTGAGTTTTCATATTGGAGAGTTAGTAAAACAGATTGGGACTAAACGAGAAGTGATTGGAAAGTTAGAAGCAGAGCTCATTGAGCTTCGTAAGCAGAAAGAGAGTACTTCAACTGGTTACGGTGTTGCTGCTGTTGTAAATAGTGTATTTACTTATGCGGGACCTATAACAACTGTTGTTGGAGCTGCTTTGGGTATTATGGGGCCAATTTCAGCACCTGTAGTAGGTTTTATTTGTGGAGCAGGAGCTGTTGTAACTGGTATAACAACGTATTATTCTAGAGAATCCTCATCACACAAAGATTCATTAGATAATATAAAAAACGCAGAAAGAAATTTAAATAATTTTAAAATCGATCCTATAAATATTACTCGTTTAGAATTAGAGGAATCTCTATGTTTATCTAAAATTTTTAGTATATTTGAGAAAAATTGCGAAAATAGTGCTCAAAAGGAGGAACTACAAGGGAAAGTCGAAGAAATATTAAAATTTAGTAAGTATAGAATAGAATATTTAAATGCGATAATTAATTCTGAAAGTTCGTATTGTGATAAATTAAACGAAGAAAGGACTTCCATTAAAAACGGGTTAGACAAGTCAGACCCTTTACGTACCATTCCTGGGATAGCTTCCGGTGCAGCTCGCGAAGTCAAATATTCATCGGTGCTCCTTAAAAACAATTAGAAATCACATCATCTAGCAAAAAGGGTAGTGTTTACCATTGCCCTTGAAATCTCTCATACACGAAAAAACCAACTGATTAGGAGCAGATTCTTATATGATTGACATTAGAGGTGGAGACCCACTCCTATCTCTTAAGAGTAAAATTTAAATGAACTATAAAGATTTTTCGTAGCTATTCACCAGCTTATTTTTAAGAAAGAGGAAAATCGGGCACGAAAGAATTGCCTTGAGCTATTTTCGTTAACATGGCAACTATGCGCATGAGTAGCTTTCGCTCTTTTGCATAGCGAGCTTCCTCTATAAGACGGAGACGAATGATACAGATTAAGTCCATCGACAAAAACGGCTACCCGCTGATGACTCATACTTTTCTATAAAAAAACAAACCACGGGTTTATGGCCCGTGGCTTTCGCATGCGACTGCCCATGCGGAATGTACAAATCATCTTATCAGGATGCTGATATTTTTGCATATATCAAAATGCAAAAATAATATTAATGAAATTAGAGAACCTCTTGTGAATAATGGTTAAAAAAGACGAGGATTTAACCCAATCTTTCAACTCAGAGGCTAAAGAAACCCTGACGATTTATTTTGTCCGGGGATCTCATTTTGAGCTTCAGGTGGAGTAAGGAGGACGATACGCAAGACGAAGCGCTTGCAGCTCTGTCCACCAGTTTCTAGCGCAGAGGAGAATTAGCCCGCCTTTTGAAATAGCCTCAATAGGTCCTTTGTTCAAATCCTTACGGAGGAATTCACGCCTTCTTGCAATGACTTGCAAAAAGAGAGATAAGGTTCGACATTCTAAAGAGTCATATTTGAGGGTGACAACATTGAGGATGTCAATAGTGAAGTGCAACCCAGTCTTCAGCGTCCTTTTGCTGCAAAGCTTTGCACCATTCGTTATCAGTGAGCGAGCCACTTCCAAGTCCTTTACAAAACTAGGTTTCAATGAGTAAGCTCCAATAGTGATGACTGAAAAAATAAGATTAACGATTCCCAGAATTTTCTTTTTCTTATCTTTATCAGATTCCCCTTTTATTCCTTCGTAGATTTGAACTCCTTCAAAAAACCATCCGACATACCTTCCCTTTTCCGGAAAGAGCGGGGCGATTAAAGGAAATAGGTTCGTCCCATGCACAATGAGTTGCCTAGTGAAAGAATCATATCGTTTGTCAAGTGATGGGGTATAAGAGTACAAGTGATTGAAAATATGAGCGTTTGGACGGTCAATCAACTTAGTCAATGAAGCAAACATACTCTCTCCTCATGGGTAGAAATTAGCTTGATCGATACGCAAGATGAAGTGCTTGCCGCTCTGTCCAGAAGTTTCTAGCACAGAGAAGCGTCAGCCCGATTTTTGAAACCATTTCAATAAAGTTTTTTCTCTTAGTGAAGGCCTCAATTCCTCTTGTACAGACTTGTAAAAAGAGGGATAGGGTTCGACATTCTAAAGAGTCATACTTGAGGGTGGCAATGTTGAGAATGTCAATTGATAAGTCTAAATAACATATCAAATGGGATTTTTTCTGCATCCTTTTGAAGTCAAGTTTTAGAGCATTCATCACCAGTGAACGAGCTACTTCGAAGCTCTTTAAAAGACTAGGCTTCAAAGAACCAACTTCGATTGTGATTACAGAAAAAATAAGACCAATGCTTCCCAAAACTCGATTTTTCTTATTTTTGTTGGATTTTCCGTTAATTCCTTCATAGATCTGAACCGCTTCAAAAAGGCATCGCACATACCTTCCTTTTTCCGGAAAGAGCGGTGTGATTAAAGAAAATACTCTTGTCCCACACGCAATGAGTTGTTTGATAAGAGCGTCTTTTCCTGAAGATGTTGGAGTATAATAAAGATCTAAGTGATTGAAAATATGAGCGTTTGGGCGGTCAATCAACTTAGTCAATGAAGCAAACATACTCTCTCCTCATGGGTAGAAAAATGATAAACAAGAACGAAATTTAACAGGCTTCTACTATTTTTGCATAGAAAGTTTTAGCTTGCAGAGCTGAATAATGCTTGCACTTTGGCAAGGGTTATTTTCAGAAGGTCGATGTTGAAAATGACTTTGCAACGTGCTTCGAGTGCAGCTTTTACGCCTGCTGGTGCATCTATCGGAGTATTGTAATAGTCTAATACGAGATTCAAATGGTTGAAGATCCCTTCGAGTTGCGCAAGCCACTTCTCTCTGTCAGGGAGGAGCATAGTGAGGTCCACAAAGAAAACGTACATGGAACGGTAGGCGCTTATGCAATTCGTCCAACCCGAAGCATAGGTCATGTCGTTGAAACTGGCAGGGTCAACGAATTTTAAGTTTTCGCCCATCACCTTGATTTTATGAGTAGAAGAAATATAAAAATATTTTTTCAAGTTAGCAACGCGAGATAACGTCGAAGCGATGGTTTTTAAGTAGGTTAAATTCTCAAGAGAAACGGATTTCAGTTGATCGAGAGAAATTCCATCAAAATGTTCCATCAAGAGGTAGATATCATTCACCTCTTGAACGACTTTTTCGCCGCTTTTTTGCATAATCTCTTTGGAATAGACATTTTGAATGGCTTTGAATACTTGAATAATATTGGGATCTCCCACTTGAGAGATAGCAAGTGCTTGCGAGACTTCTCGTGTTCTTGAATCATTGCCGGCCATTGCTGTAATGAGTTGAATAGGGGAGGTGAAGAGGTGAGAAATTCCCAACTTTGCCATTCTTTCACTTTGCGTGAAAAGTCGTTTGAGGACTTTGGTTTTCCCATCGACATCTTTCACAAGGAAAGACTCTCCAGAAAAGGAATCTGCCCCTAAATATTGAAGAACGGTCAGTGAGCCGAGTTCTGCAGAACCTGTGCCTTTCTCAAAGAGAACAGCTGCTTGCGGAATGTCGATAGCTGAGCAAAGGTTTTGCGCGAGGTTTGGTGTTGAAGGGGCTGGGTCCTTTGATGGAATAGGGTCTTGCTCTAAAGGAATCGGAGCTAAAGAAATAGAAGCCGGTTGGAAAGCGGCATAAAGTTCTTTCCCTGTTGAAACGGCATTCATCGCTCGGAGGATACTAAGCCCTCCATGAACTCCCATTTCAAGGTAAGATCGGTTAGTCCATGCTTTTTTAAGGTCTAATGCTCCTGCGAGGAGTTGCAAAGAGTGGGAGAGGAACCGAAGCTCTAAAGAGTTATAGCGAATAAGAGTGAGATTCACTGCATCAACCATTAAGTGGAGAAAAGCGCGAACGCCTTCAATACGTTCATTGTTCTGATAGGCGTTATAGATTTCTTTGGAGTGCGCCCAGAAAGCACGTCCAGCTTCAAGAACTTTAAATTGGTCAGGAGCAAAGAGAAAAGCGTAAATTGAAAAAGCTGAGAGCGCTCCTTTCGCCATTTTCTCGGCGGATGGGTTTGTAGCACATGAGAAAAAATCAGGAAGGATACGGAGAGGAGCCGCTAGGATTGGAGAGGCAGCAGCAATTAAAGGAAATCCTTGCGCGAAAGATTTAAAAATATTTGTGAGTAAAGATTTAACAATATTTGTGAGTGAAGGGCTATATTGGAATTCACCCTTAAATGGATCTATGTTTAAATGTGTTAAAACAGGGTTTTGTTCAGTACGAATCAGTAAGCTTGACATATTTCCTCCGAAATCGTTTTCAATGAAGATAACAAAACTCATTAATTAAGCACAGATTTAAAACTAATTAAATTAAAGAAACTAAATTTTTTTATCTTGATTTTCCGACCCAGCGGAGCTTGGAGCGGAGGGTTGAAAAATAGTCTTGTCGGTGGAGGTTGACAAGTTTGAATTTGCGGCTGCTGCGGCGGATCCGAAATGTTTCGCCCGTGGCAAGAGGGAAGGGGGGAAGTCCATCGGCTCTGACCTCGACGGGAGGGTAGGGGCTGAGGTATTGGAGCTGAATCTCTTGGTTTGCGGTCAGGACAATAGGTCTATTGGAGATGGTATGTGGAGAGATGGGGGTGATGACGATTGCTTCAAGCGTTGGACTGACAATGGGTCCGCCGGCTGCTAGAGAATAGGCGGTCGAACCAGTGGGGGTGGCAATGATGATTCCGTCGGCTTCAAAGGTGTTGAGGTAAAGGCCGCCGACATGGATGGAAATTTCGATCATGCTGGGATTAGGGGATCTATGGATGACGATGTCATTGACTGCAAAACAAGAGGCTGCTTCCAGAATGAGTCTTTCTTCGATGGTATAGGCTCCCTTGATGAGATCTTCCAGGCTAGGATAGAGATCGTCGATCTGCACGTCGGCCATAAAGCCGAGGTGGCCAGTATTGATGCCTAAAATGGGGGCATCGATGTTGGGGTATTGATGCGCAAGGCTTAAGATAGTCCCGTCTCCTCCAAGAGAGAGGATAAAATCAATAGCGGAAGGGTCGGCCTTGGAAAGGGGAGTTGCGTTGAATGCTTCAGCGTCGGAGTCCTCTGTCACGACTTGAACGCCGTGTGTCAAAAAAAATTCTCGAACTTTGAAGGCAAGCTCCTTCGATTGCCGAAGATGGTGGCTGGGGAAAAGAGCGACGATCATAGGAAAGATTCTTTCACAGGCTCTCCTGCTTCGCTTATGATGAGCTCGCCGGCTCGATTTTTAACGAGGATTTCTATTCTTTTTTCCACCTCGGAGAGCTTTTTTTGGCAGGAGAGAATCAAGCTATCGGCCTCTTCATACAACTTTAAGGAGTCGTCGAGGGCAACTTTGCCCGAATTCATCGCCTCCAAGATTTTTTCAAGCCTTTGATATGCCTCTTCAAACTTCATAAATTTGTCCTTTCACAGCTCCATCATGTAAAACGATCCGAACTCGATCATCGATCTGGAGATCTTTAGAAGAAACAATAGCTGAGTGGCTGTTTTCTCGAAAGAGAATGGAGTACCCTTTTTTTAAAAGATTTTTAGGATCAATTGCTTTTAAATGAGCGGTGAGCTGCTGAAGTTTTTCTTTGAGATGGACGATCCGGATGCGGGGATCGGCGCCCGTCAGCTGTCTTTTGAGCCCCTCGAGCTGGAGCTGTTTGGAGTGGAGAAGCTGCTTAATAGTCTGCTCGGCTCTATCGGCGTAGTCATCGAGTCGTTGAGATGCGTTTTCAAGAAGGGCAAAAGGAGACGAAAGAAGGGGGTGCCTTTGAAGGCTCTGAACTTTTTGATGGGAGGCGCTTATTAGGTAAGCCATCGATTGATCGACCCGCTTTTGAAGGGCGCTAAGGTGGGCAAGATGCTGATCTGCAGCGGCCATCACAATCTCTGCGGCCGCAGAAGGGGTGGGCGCGCGCAAGTCTGCCACGAAATCGGAAATGGAGAAATCGGTTTCATGGCCGACAGCTGAGATTACCGGGATTTGGGAGCGGTAAATGGCCTGCGCGACGATCTCTTCATTAAAAGGCCAGAGATCTTCAAGACTTCCTCCGCCTCGGCCGATGATGAGGACATCGGCAAGCTGGTACCGATTGAACTCATCAATTGCCTTGGCGATCTCTTGCGCTGCGCCCTCTCCTTGGACTTTCACAGGGCTTAAGATGAGGTGAAAGCCCGCATGTCTGCGGCTTAAAATATTTAAGATATCTTGAATGACAGCGCCCGTGGGGCTTGTGACAACACCGATTGTTTTGGGAGAGGTGGGGAGCGGCTTTTTACGCCCTTTGTCAAACCACCCCAGCCCTTCAAGCTTTGTTTTAAGGGTATGGAGTTTTAAGAGAAGTTCGCCGACGCCTGCAAACTGCAGCTGTCGAATAATGAGTTGGTAATTGCCTCGAGGGGCATAGACACTGATTTCCCCTTGGACGATCACCTGGTCGCCGTTTTTGGGAAGGCGAGTAAGTCCTATTGCATTGCCTCGAAATAAAACGGCGGAGATCTGCGCTTCGGCATCTTTTAGGGTTAGATAAAGATGTCCGGAAGATTGTTCTTTAAAATTGGTAATTTCTCCTTGAACTTTGACAACTGGAAACCTCCCTTCAAGAAGTTTTTTAATCGAAAGGGTCAGCTCGGAGACGGATAAAATGCCACTGGCTTGCATTTGCACTCTCCTTTAGATTACAATGGAAGGATGTTAAAAAGTAAGCCTATTATTGCCGCCAATTGGAAAATGCACAAGACGAGACGCGAGGTGGAAGATTTTTTTAAGACCTTCAAGCTGGAGGATGAAGAGAAGCAGATTTGGATTGCCCCTTCTGCAACTCTCATACACCTCGCAGCAGAGCGGACCACAGGGTCACCCATCTGGATAGGAGCGCAAAATATTTATTTTGAGTCTCAGGGCGCTTTTACAGGGGAGACCTCGGCAGCTCAGGCAGCTGATGCTGGAGCACGGTTTGTCATCATCGGCCATTCAGAGAGACGGTGTCTTTTTGGTGAAACGAGCGTCCAGATTGCCCTGAAGATTGAGCAGGCCTTAAATCATCGTCTAATTCCTCTTCTTTGCGTTGGGGAGTCGCATGAAGAAAGGCAGGAGGGAAAAACAGCGGCTATTTTAAAAACCCAATTAACACAAGCGCTTCAAAAAATCTCTTTATTTGAGGGGGTTATTGCCTACGAGCCGGTTTGGGCAATTGGCACAGGGCAGAGTGCAACTGCTGGAGTCATTGAAGAGGCGCACGCGATTTGCCGTGCCGTTTTAACCCAAATGTGGGGGCATGCCGCTGCAGAGCGCATTCCGGTTCTGTATGGAGGGTCGGTGACGCATGAGAATGCCGCCTTCCTTTCTCGCATAAAAGGAGTTGACGGCGTGCTGGTAGGTGGTGCATCCTTAGAAGTACGTTCATTCACATCGATTATTCAAGGTTACGGAGTATGATGTTTTTATTTTATCTTGCCATCGTTCTTTTTGTTCTTTTGTGCGGGGTCCTTTGTCTTACGATTCTTGTTCAAGAAAGCAAAAGTTTGGGACTTGGAGCTTCATTTGGAGGAGATGCCGGAGAGTCGCTCTTTGGAACTTCAACAGCAGCTGTTCTTAAAAAATTTACAGCTTGGCTTGGGGTCGTGTTTATTATTGCCTGTGTGTTGCTCTCGATTTGGTCTTCAGCTATCAGCGAGGGAGCGGTTGAATCTCTTCCTATGACAATTGAGGAGATGCACCCTTGAACCTGCCTCTTTGCTACTATGGGAATCCCATCTTGCGCAAAAAAGCAGAGCCTATCGTAGAAATCACGGATGAGATCCGTCATCTTGCCCAAGAGATGGTTGAAACCATGGACAGCAATAACGGGATCGGGCTTGCTGCCCCTCAGATTGGCCGCTCCATCCGCTTCTTTGTTCTTCGTCGGTATTTGCATGCGACAGATGACAAATGGACTCTTTCTGCCGATCCTGTTGTTTACATCAATCCGAAAATTGTATCCCATAGCACAGAGACATGGATCACAGATGAAGGATGCCTTTCAATTCCTAAAATCTATCTTCCTGTTGAAAGGCCGATCAAAATCAAAGTTGAATCGACACGCCTCGATGGGACTCATGTGATCGAAGAGCTTGAAGGGATGAACGCCCGGGTTATTCTTCACGAAAATGACCATATCAACGGCGTTCTCTTCATCGATCGCGTGGAAAAGAAATTTCTGCACGACGTTGAAGGTAAGCTTCGGGCCCTCAAGCTTAAGTATGCATAAAGAGGGAGCTCCCTCTAAGTTGTTGATAGTTAATCATTAAAATAATTTTTTTAAATGCAAAAATTACATTATAATTAATTTAATTTTTAGTGTATAATTAATTATTAATATGATTCCACATAGTTTTATTAACCAGTTTGTAAATTTATGTAAACATACCTACGGGACTCCTATCACGGCCGCTCCTGAGGGTCCTTCCCTATTGAGCCAAATTCAAAATGTGGCAAATAGCCTAGGAGGCGCCCACCTGATTGCCAAGGGTAAATCTCATATGGCGCAATCAGTAGGCACAGCCTTAGGAGCATCTTATCCCGAAGCCGTGGTGGCCTTTTCTTTGGTCAGGAGAGCTGCTGGAGAGATGATCCCAGATTCCAATGAAAAAGAGGCTTCCCCAAAAAAAGAGTGGGTTGTTTGGTCTGCAGGGGCGGCAGCTGGACTGACTGTTTGGGCTTTATCGATCAGTTTATCGTATCTGGCTTCTGATGCGTCGGCAGAGCTGCAGGCGATTGCTTTCATGGTTAAAAGCGCCGGAATGATTCTTGGGGGAATGGAAGGGCAGGCTTTCATAGGTCAAAAGACGCCTGCTTCCCATCCAACTCGAGCATTACAGAGTTTAATTGCTCGAGATCTAGTGGAAGCCGTAGGAAGATCGATTCCCGTTCCCCTCTCTTTAACCCTTGTTGCAAGTGTGGTCGGAGTTGCCATGAAAACGGTTGCGGGTGTGACAGGGTATTATGCCGAACCTCTTTCTCATTTAGCGGTTGAAATCTATCATCGAGAGCCTTCAACCACAAATCCGTACAATCCTGGAGAAGTGATCAAAACAGTCAATCAGCTGTGTGGAGAAGTTTTCTTAGGCCCTCAGCAACTGGCTGCGCAATTGAAATGCCACTTATTCGTCGGAGGGATGGCTCATTCCATTCTAAAAGGGGTCATTGAGGATAAAATCGCCACCAATGTCATGGTTCGGTCGTTGAACCAGTATCGAAAAGTGGTCCAAGATCCTCAGATCCAGCTTGCCATCGAATACTTTATCAACCCTCAAGCGGCTATTCAAGGTGACGTTATTTCTTTGATTAACAATAAGATATATGATGCAGCAGGGCTTAGCATGACTGAATGGGCGATTGTAAAAATATTTCAAAATCGTAACTCTGAGACCATTTTTGCAAAAGTTAAGCAAATGACATCCCAGATTCAAGCAGGGGAAATACAGCTGATTGGATTTGCCCTATCAAATCGTGATAAAATGGAGCAGCTTCTTAGAGTCCATGCGGTCTGTTATTTGCCGCTTGCTTTGATTCACTTGATGAGAAGCACATCGACACGCCTAGATGATGAAGCAGAAAAAGAGCCTGATTTAACAGAGGATGAAGTCCATGATTTCTACTTGAGCGCCAATGAGATTCTTTTTAGCCCCTATGCAGATTATCGATGGGCTAAGGGGATAAAAAAAATGATTGGATATGGCCTTCCTTTTATTCTGAAAGATAAAAAAATCGTGCCTTTATTGATGGAAAAAATCGTTCAAGGAGAAGTTGCAAAGTATACCCCTTCAGATAAAGCGGTTTCTTTAAAGGCACAAGTCCGCACACAATTGTTTAAGGTTTTCAGAGCTTTTTGGGATTTTTTTGATAAGGCAACTCGTCGATTAAGAGGACAGATACGGAGTCTACAGCACGCAAAACGGTATGCTCAAATGAAAAAACAGGAGCTATCGACAGAGAAGCACCGAGTGCCTAAGGAGTTTTCGATGAGCAGGACATTTCTAGATTCTAAGAAAAGAAGGCGTAGCTAAGAAATTATTTATTTACGGGCCCTAAAAGCTCATCCACTGGAATAACCGCTTGCGTAGTGAGCTCTTCGACAGACCTGCCCATAAACACTTGCACAGAGCAGCCACGGCTTTTATATAATTCCAAAACTTTTTGAGTCAGTTTGCTTATATCAGCCGCCGCCTCTGCAAAGAGGTAAGAAGAAGGAGGTGCCACTCGTCCACTTTCTACTCTGGAGACTTCGAAAACAATGCATAAAGATGAAATGGTCATAGAGTTCTTATTTTATAGTTTTGCCTGTTGGTTTCGTTGCTTCTGAAGTACAGTTTCTACGATTTCCCTCAATAGGTCAAGGGCGGAAATCAGTGCCTCGTCTGTGAGCTTTTCCGTCAGGACAATCAGGGCCTTCTGATGAAAAAGTTTTGACAGATTACCTCACAAATATCTTGCCTAAAATTCCTCTGAGATATTTCGGCTCATAAGTGCAACATTTTCGAGCAGTAGAGAATCCTCGGTCGGGGTCTATTGCTTTGATTATATTCATAGAAAGACGCCTAAAAAAAGCCATGTTTTCAGCTATGAACCCAGCTTTTGCTTGAGCATCGTCTTCCTTGAAGATTACATCCAAGACCCAATGCAAAGGATTTTCAATTGACCAATGACCTCGGGTCCATCCTGCAAATTCCTTTGCGGTGCCTTTTCGGCTTGAGAAGTAATATCGGATTTCGGAAGTCTTTTTACTATTTATCTCCCTTTCAGAGACTACTTCAACGATGGCCTTTAAGGCAGGCCAGGTTGCCGTTTGCGGCAACCAGTCCAATACTGTACATACGCATATCGATCGTTGTTCGATTCTACCGTGACCTTTTTCTGGAGAAGGAAGATACCTTTCCACTTCGACTTCTTCATATTCGGCTTCTCGAGCCTGATCGAAAAAATTCTGTGCTTCAGCATGGAAATTCCCCTGGTTTCCCTTGAGTCCAATCAGATAATCAGCTCCATGATTTAAAAACTTTTGTGCACTTGCAACATGAGCAAAAAGGGCATCTGTCGAGATCAGGGCGCCATTTACATCTACGTCTTTCAACAAAGCATCAATTACTCTTGGCTCTGACGACTTATCTGGCACTTTTTCCTGGGCCAGTACAAGCCTTTGTTCGGCTGCAAATAACTCGACAAGGTGAACGAGACTGTCTGTCGTAGAGACCCCCTTCAGACGTTTGCCGTCGATGACAAGTAGTTGGTCTTGTAATTGCTGAGGAATGTTCGCAAACCACTTTTTTAGCAATTGCTTAAAAACCCCTGGGGATAACCTTGCAAGAAGCCACCAGAGTGTATCATAGGAGGGCGCTGGGAAAGTCCGATTGACTGACTTGTTGATCCATTCAATATTGAGCTCGGCATAGACGGCAAGATCGGCCACAGTATCAGCTCCACTGAGATATCCGCTAAGAATGACCAACATCAAAAACCAAAACGGGTATTGGATCTTGGAAAGCTGCCTTGGGTCATCCGTATCTGGGAAAGCTCCTTGGACGGAGCCTGCAAATTGTTCTATATCAATGTCTTGTTTTAGTTCAGAAAATCGTGGGTCTCTGGTTTTTCGACTGGGCATATTCACTCTCCTATATCGGAGAGATGAAAACAAAAGACTTTGATTTATAGCCAAGAAAATTTTACGCGACTGTCAAAACTTTTTCATCAGAAGGCCCTGTCAGGACAATGGGCTCTTTGGCAACAAGACTGGCAGTCTCGCTGAGAGCACCAAATCTTTGCATTGATAGAACAACCTCCAATTCTTCCTTTGTCGGGTTCAACCCAATGGTGTTTCTTTTGTAGATCACGTTGTGAAATAGATCTGCCACTGTGGTGCTTGTAAGAGTTGTGATCTGAAGCTCAAATATAAGGCCTGTTGTTAAATCTTTCATTGTACAAGGGATCACTTTGTAAGCTCCATCTTTGCGGATGGTGTTATATTTGTTGTCCAACTCGAGAAATTCAACTCCTTCTTTTCTAAGCACTTGAATTACTTCATAAATTTCAGAAGAAGAAGAGCAGGTAATCCGGCAGCCGCATCCATCGACAATATCAGCCGCAGTAATCGATTGCTTTGACTGCTCTAATTGGTTTTTTTCACACAAACGGCCGCATTTATCGAGGAAGGAACGGGCCGACTTCACTCTTGCTGTCACCATATGATCAGGGAAAAGCCTATTGAGTCCCGAGTTTGACAGCTAATCGCGTTTTTTGAGCCTGTTCCTCTATGAGGAGTCTTGGAAAAACCGGAAAATGTAATGAACACCATTGGAAAAATTTATCAATGAAAAATTGACAAAAAAGAAATGAACACGATATCTATGTTGTTATGTTCATAAAAATCACTAAAAATAAAAAGGGCGTCTCTTACTACCATCTTGTGGAGTCTTATCGTGATCAAGGCAAGGTGAGACAACGTACTCTGCTGTCGCTAGGAAAAGTGGGAGAAGATGGACTCGATAAGTTGATCTCAGCCATCAGCAAACATAAAGAAATTCTTACCGCAGTCGAGGCAGCCAAATCACTCGATATTGAGGACACGTATACTCTGGGGCCTCTCTTAGCCGTGCAACATATCTTCAACCTCTTTGGTATTGATCGTATTCTCCATAAAATCACTGCACAACATCCTCAACTGGAATTCGACCTCTGTCAAGTCATTTTCACTATGATCATATGTCGTTTCCTTCGACCAAGCTCAAAGCTCAAGGTTTTCGAGCGATGGCAAGATAGGTTGTATCCAGAGATGCTTTCTAAGAAAGCCGAGTTACAGTACTTCTATCGATCCTTAGATTTTCTTAGCGATCATAAAGAACAGATAGAAAATGAGCTGTATTGGAATAATCGTAATCTACTCACCTTATCAGTCGATGTAGTCCTCTACGATCTCACCACCTTGCGTTTCGAAAGCACCAGAGAAGACCTAGGAGAGCTTCGCCGTTTTGGATATTCCAAAGAGATGCGCAGCGATTGTACGCAAATCATACTCGGGCTACTCGTTGACACTGACGGCATTCCTCTTGGTTTTGAGGTCTACCCTGGCAATACTTTCGAGGGAGCAACTCTGGTTGATATTGTCCAACGGATACGCACCAAATTCAAAGTGCGAAGATTTATCTTTGTGGCCGATCGAGGGCTCTTCTCTGCAAAAAATCTGGACCATATCCGAACTCTGTGCGGGCATCAAAGGGACGGAGAGTTTATCGTAGGCATGAAACTAGGGCAGATCAAACAGCGTCATGACGAATTCTACGATCGCAACCGCTTTACCAAAGTGAACGACGGTCTAGAATGGTATGAGACAAAGCATGGCAATGACCGTTGTATCATCACATGGTCCCGTCAACGCGCTGAACGCGACAGAAAAACCCGAGAAGACATTTTAGAAAAACTCACAAAGAAGATCTTCAAGAAAAAGAAAACGACTCCCAAGGATTTTGTAACAAACAAAAACTACAACAAATACGTTGCTGGTTTACAAGATGGCACCCCTCAACTCAACAAAGAGGCAATTGCAAAGGAAGCGCTTAAGGATGGTTTTTTTGGAGTCATCACCAATGTATCCGCGGATCAGATGAACGCGAGCGAGATCCTCACTGCGTATAAGCACCTCTGGATAGTAGAAGATGCGTTTGGAGAAATCAAAGGGACTCTCAAAACTCGTCCCCTCTATCACTGGAATGACAATCGCATTAGAGGGCACCTCACCATGTGCTTTCTCGCCTACTTTTGCGAAGCGCAGATGACTAAATTGCTCCGAGAAAAAGGAGTGATATTGGAGAGCAAGGCGATCGATGAAGGTCAGATTGGCAAGAGACCCCTAACCGTACTAGAGGCCATGCAAGAATTAGCAGAAGTAAGAGCAATGCCTGTTAAGCTCAAAGATAATCTCGTGTGGGTTAGGAACGACATCAAAGGCAATGCTGCACAGCTTCTCAAGGCTATCGGTACGCCAATTCCTCCAAAAGTCTTAAAACATATTTCACTCTAGATCCGCCTATTCCCTTAAAAATGTAGTGGCACACGTATTTTTATTTTTCATAAGTTGCTATAAAACAGAAACTTGCAAAAATCAGCTGTCAAACTCGGGGCCGCATTTATCGAGGAAGGAACGGGCCGACTTCACTCTTGCTGTCACCATATGATCAGGGAAAAGCCTATTGAGTTTTTGCATCAAATGAAATAAGTCTTGCGTCATTTTAAGCTGAAGTTTTTCCAATACTTGGAATCCCTCTTTGGAAATGGCAACGACCCGATTATCGGCATCTGGAACTCTCAAAAAGACCTCGTGATCAGTGTGTATAAACTCTTTACCTTCCATGAGACTTGGAATTTTGTCATGAGGGTAAAGATAGATTCCCTTGCGCGCGGAAGGCGTTGAGAATTGAAGCTTGTTGTTGATTTGCTCCTTTGAAACTCCCATGAGGGAATAATAATTCTCTTGGCTTACGCGTAGTTGAAAAGTATTCAGTTCGATCGTTTGAACGCCAAGAAGGTGGGTCGCTTTCTTATGGGGATTCATTGATTGAACGACTGTGTCTACGTAAGTGGCTAAAAATGAGTTGAAAAAGCGTTGGGGCAGCAATACCAAATGTTTAGTCAAAGGACAAGCCTTTTGATCGATTTTCGTCAGGTTTCTCATGACATATCCAACCTTAGAAGATCTGACAGGGTCGCGAAGAAGTTTTTGCAGGTCCATCGGGTGTTTGTCATCCAAGTAGAATTTTCTCAATATCCCACTTAAGACGATGCAATGCTTGGGTAAAACCAGCTGAATGGTTCTGAGCCCCACTTGATTGAGCAGGAATACATGAGCAATTGATATGCCTTCTTCTGTTTGACGATTTTTATCCAAGACTTCAGATGAGTAAGCATGTCGGAGCTGGCAGACCTTACTTTTAACGATCGAGTGCAACTCAGAAATGTCTTCCGCTTGATCCATCGCTTGCAGCGCATCTAAGATGATTTCTGCTGCCCTTACAGGAAAAAGAATTTTTCTATTCTGTTGAAAATCAGGCGCTTGAGTTGAACTGCGCTTGGCAAGCGTCTCCTTGCCTTGCAAGGCGATTTGGCTCACCCCCCACTCCAAAAACCGGTCGAGTGATTGCTGAAACTGCCCGTTCATGTTGAAGCCCTTTAGCGCTAGCTTAACAATCGGATTCCCTAGGGGTCCAACAGCCTCTTGCAAGTATATAAACGGCTGCTTTTTCAAATAAAGATTTGTATTTTGTGTCATTTAATTTCTATAAAAATTGATATAAAACATTATATAATTAATTAATAATTAAAATCAAGATATTTAAAATTTTGCATTGAGGAGTTTAATAGATGGGAAGATCCATTCACGGGTAGAGGGCGAGTATTTGTACCCAAATTCAATCTCCCAGCGACCCGTGAGCAGGGTGGAGAGCTTAATTTCGTATGCATCATATCGAGGCTCGTTTTTCCGCCCCCACCCATGATGAGATTGTAAGTAACATTTCCAAAGAGGAGAAAATCGGAATTGAAATTTCGATAAGATCGTATTGCGGCCGTCTGAAAGCGGGGAGTGGAGAAGCTCCTCAATAGGGCGCACAATATCGACGATGTAGTTATCGTGGTCTGATTTTCTCCAATCGAACCGGCTTCGGTGCCTGAATTCCAAGGTCAAGGCTGCGTTTTCACTTAAGGTCCAAGCTGATCGTAGGTTGGCCCTGTCAAAGACAAACTCCTGAAAGTTATAAATAAAGTCGGTCTCAATCAGCCAAGAGGGGTATGCGAGCTCGCAGGTCGCATACAATTTAGGCAAGGCACGGTGGAAGGCTGTCGTCCCAGCGAAAATATTGGTATATAAATCAAGGGTAGTATCAGGAAGAAAGGAGCCTTTGGAAAAGTAAAACGATTGCGTCATCCCAGGTCTGAAAAGAGATTGTTTTGCAACGCCGTCTTCGATTGTAAAGATAAAATGGTTCGAGGTTGGAATGGTCGGCGATGTTTGGCCACGGAGTTCAAGATACGGCTCGAGCCTGTGGAGCATCGATGGAAACGATCGGTATAAGGCGGAGCTTAGCCGAAACCCGTAAAGCCCAAGAGCTTGTCCTGCTCCATGATGATGCGGCGTATTACTGTAGAGAATCCCGTTAAATCCAAGCCACGGCGTCCAGCAGAGAGGTCCAAGCTCAAACCGTCGATAAGCTGTATTTCGGGTTTCTAAGCGGGCAGAACGGGAGGTGTGCAGCTCGTCGGCAAGCCCTTTTGCGTAGACATAGTTGAGGTATCCTGCTGAGAACCGATTTTCAAAAATGATCCCTGATTCCCGCAGGGGAAGAGGTCGAATGCCTACCGTTATCAAGGGAAGCTGCTGATTGATACTTTGAAACGGGTTGATTCTAGGCTGTAGAGTAAAATGAGAGACCGTATGATCTGTCAAATGAGAGACCCATAAAATCGTCCGCTTTTGCGTATTAATTTCAAAATTATCCCCCTTAAAATCCTGGGGCATTTTATCGTCGCTTAGACGGTCATAACTCAAATGAAGCCGGGTCTTATCATCGCGGAAAGAAGATGTTAAAAGACCTTGCAGACGAAACCGCTTATTGCCATGTTCATCAGGGACAATCTTGTCATAAGCCCCGTAGTTTTTTGTCTGAAACAACGTCGTTCCATCGATAGATCGATAGTTGGTTTCAATGGCAGCGCCAGGCCCCCTTTTAAACCGGTAGTCGAGCCTGCCGAACAGACTGAATGTCTCCGTCGAGTAGAGCTCATACCGCATTGAGATTTTCTGCTTGAGCACCTGATCCCAAATAAACTTGTACCGGATGGGAGGCTCTCTTAATAGCTTAAGGTCAATCTTGAAGGTTGGAAACCAGAAAATGGGGATATTGAAAAACCGGATTTTGATATTTTTTGCCGAAAGGAGACTAGAGCTTGAAATCCCAATTTTTGAAGAATGGAGCTGCCACCACGGATTTTGACTTTCTACCGTTGTGAGATAAGCGTTGGCAATTGAGAAACTGCCATCTTTCATCAATTCGATTTCATCGCCCCCTACAAACCAGTAGTCTGTTGCTGTCCGCCCCTGTTTCATCACTCCTGTTCTTTCCATCAAGTCATAGTCGAGCTCATCCCCCACGAAGATACGTCCTTGATATTCAAGTAAAAGGTTACCACTTGCATGGACTTTTTTGATTTGCAGCCCATTTTCTGTCTTATGGGTGTAGGCGATATGTTCTGCCTGAATCCGGATGTCGGGCCCGGTGATCACCCCCCCCTCATCAGACGAGATAGTCCCCTGGGAAAATAAGGGATTTTTAAGCTGAATGTCAAAATCGTCCGCTCCCAAAAAAGAGGCCGCGCCTAAGAAAAAAGAGATAAGTAATTTTTTTAATCGCATAAAACCTCTAGGATACCGGGGGAAGCACTTAATTCTCGAGATTTAAGAGATGTTTTGGTATAATCCTTGTGCAACAAGAGGTAAAAACCAATGACGATTAAGATTCAATCAAAAAAATTTTTAGAAGACTATACGATAACAGCTCAAGCCAATGCTGGAACGGATTTAAACATCGATCCCAACCCAGCGGAATTTGACAGAGTGAAACATCAGATTAGCGCTGAATACCGCCCTATCATTTTGAACTATACAGACCAGAGCTGGAATTGGGATCTCAGCTCACATCTTCACGGGGTATCCGTAGCCCCTCTACCATCCTCCGCACCCAAAACAGAGAAAGAGCGAAAAGAGGCAGAGGAAGAGGCGCGCGCTAATCGGGCAAAATGGCTGGGATTTTTGATAGCGGGAATCAGTGCTTTTTTAACAGGAAAGACATGGACCTCTTATCGGCGATATACCAACACGTTTTCTTATACGCAAAAAGTTCATCAAGCGGTTACAGAATATCTTTCACAGGAACAAAAACCTGAAGTTTACAGCGATTTCAAGAGTCTTGTTGACCGTCAGCTTAAAGTGGATAGTCTCAATGCTGGAAAAGCTAAAAGCTATTTTTTAGCTGCGCTTGGAACTTTTATTGGAGGTGGAGTTCTGGCCGTTGGAGGATTTGCTGTGATTCCTTGGGTGATAACGGCAGGGCAAGTTATTTTAGTTGTTTCTGTTACATTTGCTCTATTCAACTTAGGAGTTCACTGGGATGATAAAGCAACAATCCGTCAGCACAACCAGGAGATTGTGAAGTTGGCAAACCAAATTCTTGTTATGTTGCTTGCATGTGATGATGATATGAATCTAGCATCTTGGAGCGCACCTCAGCCTTCGTTTGTACCTATCTATCCTAACCCTCAGGTTAATGCTACCGCTCCTTTTTTTGGTACATGAGGAGATCTCTGCTGCGGATGAAGAGGTAAGATAAGGTATAGATGTCGGCAAAAATTGACCCCCATTCTAGACAGTTCTGGGTTGGTTATGTCATGACAATCCAACATAACGCTGGTGTTTGTTTAGGAAAAAGGATCAACCAGTACATCTTTGAAGAACGCATACTAAATGATTCGATTTCTGATCAATATCGCCCACAGCATCTGTCTTATTTTTCAAATAAATATTTTCAAGCAGCTTTCCAAATAGTTCAGTCCATGGGCTGTTTTGTGCATACGAGCAAAGTATTAAAGGTTGTCAAGGAATTAGATAATGAAGGTCAACCTTTTTTCGTTAGGGGAGAAGAAACTCTCAAAAGAATAGAAGCGCAAACTAAGCTGAAACAGGATCTTGCTGAGCTTGTTAAGCAGCAGTTCGAAGTGGATAAGCTCAATGGAGGAAAAGGTGTAGATTATTGCTTAGCGGTGCTTATGGCTCTCACTGGGATTTGCCTATTTGCAATTGGAAAGTTAACACGGATTTCACGCATATCTGCTATTGGTCAAGAGGCTCTAACCTGTTCTGTTTTAGCTGCGGCAATCAGTTTTGCCCGTCATTCGGGAGATGAAAAGAAGATTCGGAAAGCATATGAGGCAATTGTAGGAGATAAAGATATCAGAGGATTGGCAGATACCGTTCTCCTTCAGCTTGATTCTTTTGATCAAGAAATGAAATACCTTTCCAGGCCTTCTCCTGCTTGTTCTTATCAACCTCTTTGGTATGACAGGCCAGCTTATAGAGGAGGACTGCTCTGGGAGCTTGTTCATACGGCTAGCGACAGGCAATCTGCCTTCTCTCCAGCGCAATTCGATGAATGAGATCCCTTTAGAATCAAGCAAAATCTTCACGTGATTGCCTTGTCAGAAGGCCCTAGTATAATATCGTTCTTGGAATTGTCTTATTTTAAATAACTTATTATTTAATTGATTTTATTAAATATATTGTATATAATATTTATTATTAATAATAAAGGTGGTGAGATATGATGGTTTTAACAAGATTCATTGGCCTGTCCTGGGCTGAGATCCCAGCTGCTATTGAACAAGTTGGACGTGGCGAATATGTCTCTCGGGTACAGCGGCAATGGAGTGTCTATGCATTACCTTATCAAGAAGCCGATCAAGATACTTATCAGGAAGCTAATCATCAAGATAAAGTTTTTCCGCTTGCGATTGCCCGATTTGATTTTATAGCTCAGCAAGATGAAGTAACCTACAAACATGAGATTTCAAAATTTCTTTTAACACCGAAAGTCTTAGAGGGGATGGCTCGTGCTAGCCACGGGACTATTAAAGTATATTTTCCTGAACAATTTCCAGATATTATTCTTAAACAAGCAGAACTTGAGTGTGAACGTCGTTTAGAACGCATGCGTTGTGCTCGTGCAATTTGCTCAAAAATTGAAGGTGGATCAACTCTTCTTGTTATTCCAAAAGATCTTGGAGTTGTAAACAATGACTATCTTATTGAAGAAAGACTTCCCCTCCAACATATTCCAACGTTTGATCAGCAGCGGCTATATGTAGCACATCAACAAGAACTAAATCCAGTTATTTGCGCATTTGTCCATTTTATTTTTCAATCTAACCTATCTGATTTAGTGCAATATCACAACAAACAGTGCTTTCCTCGAGGATATCCAAAACCCCGTTTTGATAATGTTCCTTTTTTCATGACAGACGAAGGACTAAAGATTGGCTTAATTGATCTAGAGACTATGAAGGTCATCCCGAAAGAACCCTCTACTAGTAGCCTACTAGGACTTGTTTATATGTATCCTTATCATAGAAGTGCGATTATGCAGGTCGCTTCCTCATATTTTTCATCTAAACAACTTGAAGGTATTAATGAACAGATCAGTGCATCAGAATTGGAGGGCAAAAAACTTATCCAAATAGGCTATATAGATTTACAAACTTATCTAAAAAGTAGGCGGCATTCCAAGATATGTCTCACGACAAGGATAAAAAATGCTATTATTGAAGAGATCAAATTGGCCATAAAAACATCTCAAGAATACAATAATCCTCTAACAACAGCTGAAGAGGACATACTCAAGCAAGCATTAGATCAAATTGTCGTAGAGCTGAATAGGGTGAAAGATTCTAGCAATGCAAACCATGCAAATAAAGGGCCTTTGTATTGTTTTAATACAAGTGTATTCAGTTCGCTAGAAAACACGCTTTATTATCTGGAAAAGAGTTTTTATGGACCTGATCGCAAGATTCTTAAGGGTGATGGAATAACGCTTGTTTTTTATTTACTCCAAAAGTTGGAAAACCATAAGGTCTTTTATCAGTGTAGTATCAATGGCTTTTCTGCAATTTTAGTCGCTTAGGTCTTCAATTACTGCAGTGTACGAATAAGCAGGCCGGCGAGGGCATACCTGTTCTTGGGGTGGCCGCTTCGGAGGCCTTGGAGGAGGATTTCGATCTCTTGCTCGTCGTACTAAGGCTTCTATCTTTAAGACAGAGAAAATAGTCTTTAAGATAAAGAACATGTGTCTTTTTTCTCTTGATTAGGCGCCTTAGGAATTTTTTCTTTGGTCTTTTCAGACATGTTTTCTTCACACCCTTTAGGAAAGTGTATCTGCAGCCACTCTGCCACCTCTGCTTGATGATACCTTGTAGCTATCTTGAAGGGAGTTTCTCCATTCCATCTTAGGAAAGGTTGCCGAGAATCTTGTAAGCAAAGCCACTGAACCATGGGCAGATGGCCTTCTTGTGCAGCAGCGTGAAGGGGAGTCCAGCCCTCCTGCGTAAACTTGCCGAGAAGAGAAGGGTCTTTTTCATGAAGCCACTGAGTCATGGGCAGATGGCCTCCTGCAGCAGCAGAATGAAGGGGAGTCCAGCCCTCCCGCGTAAATTTGTCGAGAAGAGAAGGGTCTTTTTCAAGAAGCCACTGAGTCATGGGCAGATGGCCTTCTTGTGCAGCAGCGTGAAGGGGAGTCCAGCCCTCCTGCGTAAACTTGCCGAGAAGAGAAGGGTCTTTTTCATGAAGCCACTGAGTCATGGGCAGATGGCCTTCTTGTGCAGCAGCGTGAAGGGGAGTCCAGCCCTCCTGCGTAAACTTGCCGAGAAGAGAAGGGTCTTTTTCATGAAGCCACTGAGCCATGGGCAGATGGCCTTTTGCAGCAGCAGCGTGAAGGGGAGTCCAGCCGTCCTGCGTAAACTTGCCGAGAAGAGAAAGATCTTTTTCATGAAGCCACTGAACCATGGGCAGATGACCTTCTTGTGCAGCAGCGTGAAGGGGAGTCCAGCCGTCCTGCGTAAACTTGCCGAGAAGAGAAAGATCTTTTTCATGAAGCCACTGAGCCATGGGCAGATGGCCTTCATAAGCAGCAGCGTGAAGGGGAATCCAGCCCTCCTGCGTAAACTTGCCGAGAAGAGAAGGGTCTTTTTCATGAAGCCACTGAGCCATGGGCAGATGGCCTTTTGCAGCAGCAGAGTGAAGGGGAGTCCAGCCATCCTGCGTAAATTTGCCGAGAAGAGAAGGATCTTTTTCAAGAAGCCACTGAGCTATGGGCAGATGGCCTTTTGCAGCAGCAATATGTAGGGGAGTCCAGCCATCCTGCGTAAATTTGCCGAGAAGAGAAGGATCTTTTTCAAGAAGCCACTGAGCCATGGGCAGATGGCCTTTTACAGCGGCAGAGTGAAGGGGAGTCCAGCCGTCCTGCGTAAATTTGCCAAGGAGTGAAGGATCTTTTTCATGAAGCCACTGAGCCATGGGTAGACGACCTTCTACAGCAGCAGCGTGAAGGGGAGTCCAGCCGTCCTGCGTAAATTTGCCAAGGAGTGAAGGATCTTTTTCATGAAGCCACTGAGCCATGGGTAGACGACCTTCTACAGCAGCAGCGTGAAGGGGAGTCCAGCCGTCCTGCGTAAATTTGCCAAGGAGTGAAGGATCTTTTTCATGAAGCCACTGAGCCATGGGTAGATGACCTTCTGCAGCAGCAGAGTGAAGGGGAGTCCAGCCATCCTGCGTAAATTTGCCGAGAAGAGAAGGATCTTTTTCAAGAAGCCACTGAGCTATGGGCAGATGGCCTTTTGCAGCAGCAGCGTAAAGGGGGGTTGCGCCCTCCTGCGTAAATTTGCCGATGAGCAAAGGGTCTTTTTCAAGAAGCCATATTGCTAATTCTAAGTTTCCTGCAACACATACCCCCAAAAAAGGAAGAATACCTTTTTTATCTGCCTGGGAAATGAGGCTTGAATGTTTGGTATAGAGGTACTTCAGTGTGTAGGTGTGTTTATAAAAATCGTTACTCTGAGCAACCTTTTCGAAGATAAGAATGTTTTGAGCTAAGTACTGATCAAAGGGCGGTAGTTCCTTAAAACCGCCTATGCATTCATTTAGGCACCCGAAACCGAGCTTGAGCATTTCTTCGGATGATTGATTAACAGGGTCACTGTAGAGCCACTCAAAAAACATCTTTAGAGTATCGAAGTTTTGATGAGTTTTTTCCCAAATAGAGCCAGCCAGCATACATATGACAAGATGAAAATGCGGCTTATACCGATAGGTCTGGACGAAAGCCCGTTGCTCCTCAGTTGGCAAGTTGCTGATCGATTCGGCGATAGTATATTCCTGATAGGTTAGATGAATAAAATACATCTCTCCATTTTCACCGCATCCTTTGATGAGCCCTGTGCCGATGAGATCTTTGCTACTAATGGTATCGAATTTCTTATCTTCCAAAGCAGCATCGATTAAAGTTTTTGGAAGGATGAGTTGTTTGTTGTCGAGTCCTTTTAAGGCAATCTTTCCAAGAGCTTGATAGAGAAGCTGCTTTTGGGAGCGGGGGAGCTCTTTACCTCCAGCCTGTTTACTTTGCTCCCAATCAAAGAGACGGCTGGTAATTTTTGAAAACATCAAAGTCAAAGTTTGCGGAAACTCTTTCTCTCCTTTTTGCCATAAAGCGCACAGAATTTGAAGCTGGATGGGGATATGAGCAATCGTAAAAAGATCGTTGTGCAAACGAAGGTTGCTCAGAAAAGTCTTTAATTCTGAACTTTTGGTATGGGTAAAGAATTTCTCTGTATAGACCTCGATTTGTTTGTCAGTAAAGCCCATATTTTCGACAATCAAATCGAAGTTACCGTGGATGCTCGCAGTGACTCCGGGTCTCGATGTGAGGAGATAGTGTTTGACTCTAGTTTTTAGAAAATATTGCTTAATAACTTCTATCACTGCTGGAGAAGCTTCATCCCAGCCATCGAAGATCACGAGGATTTTGTCTGGATGGTCTTGAAGTTCCTGAAAAATCTTTTTTTGATGTGTTCCTTGGTAGCAAAATTCGGAAATGGCATTACTCAGCCATTCGTCCGAATCTTGGAAGTTTTTAAAGTTATTTTCCTCTATCCAGACATTTAACACTCTGAGTTTAAGGTGATAGACCACCGCAAATTTCTCTTTAAAAAGGATTCCCAATGCCCAGTCGTAGGTAATTTTCTGACAAAGGGTGCTTTTGCCAATGCCGGCTTTCCCAAGGACTAAAACTTTTGTCACGGGTTTGTCATTGCGATTGTTAAAGAGGGCGTCGATTTCAAGAGATTCGTCTGGATGATGAAGTCGTGCATAGATTTCGCGAAGGGAGTCTTTTTCAAGAAGGTGGAGATTTCGCGATCGAGCTTCTTCTTCTTTTTTTTCTTGGGAGGCACTAGAGACGATCGATAATTGTGTGAAAAAGCTTTCTATGGGAAATTCTGCGTTCGTCAAAATTAAGGGAAGAAAAGCAAGGTGGCGAAGGTAGCTCTCTTTGAGAAGGGTGTAGAGATTTTTTTGGGTAGCTTCATACCTTTCCTTGATTTGGTCTAGGCGTTTGATGTCTTGAAGGTGTTGATAGATCGCACTGATCCGAACGGCTGTGTTGCATTCTTGGTGATACTCTAAAACTGGGTTGTCCTGTTGTTTTAAAAACTCAAGGGCCCATGCTTTGGGAGGGTTATGTTGAGTCTGAATCAGTTCGAACAAGGAGGCAGGCGATTTCATTTTGTTCTGATGATAGTATGTTCCCTTAAGCTCTCCTTTAGGGAAAATGTAGAGAAGGCAATCGTCGATGGTTGCGCATAGACCTTGAAATTGCCTCCCTACCCATTGAGAGTCTTTAAAGACGATTGTTCCTTGTGAAAACGCAGCTTTGGGAAATAGCTGTTTTAAAAAGGCTTTTAAAACATCTTCATTAAGAAGAGCTTGAAGGAGCTCTCTACAGGCGGCACGATGGAGTGCAATGAGATTGCCTTCGTCATCCATCACAGGAGCTCCAGAGGATCCAGGCATCGTGTAGGTTGTGTAATGCAAGGTAAACAGGGTACTTTCTTTCACAACATTGTCTCGAAAGGAGACTTTTTGAGTACTTGAGCCGTTGTTTTCAACGGGATGGTGAATAATGTTGGCGTAGTTTCCTATTTTGAGTTCGGGAGAATTGAAAATGGAAAAAGCGAGATGGGAGATGTTGGTGATTTTCGGATGGGACTTGATAGAAACGATCGTAAAATCGAGCTTTATTTTTGTGATAGGTTTAAAGCCCAACCGATCGGGGGTTGGGCTTGTGCAAAAGAACTGATCGGGGTCGATATCGACCGTGACCCCTTCTTGGTGAGGATTGGTATAGAAAAATACCGCTTTGGCTTTGTAGGCAGTTTCTTTACTTTCAAGGACATGGTGATTGGTCATAATCAAGTCCTTGCCGATTAAAAAGCCGGTCCCTGATTGGCCTGTCTCCAGTACAATACGGCACACAACCTGGGTTCGCTCATGGAGTCTGCGAAGCACTTCCGTATCAGAATAGCTTCCCTGTTGCAGGACAGCCTTTATATTTGTTCCGACGGCGTCCTGTTTAGTGAGAAAAGTAGTAGCCATAGCATTATATGGGAGGTTTAGTCTTGAATGAATTGACAAGGATCATTTTTCTTCCTTGGTTCAAAAGATTTTTAACAAGCAAAAAACAATTTAATTGAAAAGCGAAAGCTTTGCAAGTTGGTTTTCTAAATGACTAGTATGTCGAAAAATCCCACTTGCTAATTTTTTTCTTTCCGATTAAATTGTTTTTTTGCTTGTTAGAAATCTTTTGAACCAAGGAGGAAAAAATGGCTGCCGTCAGTTCAGCTACGACAATTCCAAAAACATTAAAAGGTTGCCTTTCTGAGCCAAGCTCCCCTTGGCAAATCAGCCCAGCACTTTTCGCTAGAATTTCACAGCAACCTTGGGAAGCGGGAGGGATGCTTTATAAAAAATGTCAAATCCTTTCAGACGATCCCGAATGTCGCTTTATCCTGGAATATTTTCACCATCAAAAGCCTCCGAACTATGGCATTTGTAATATCTACTGCATTCATACACCTCACCTTTCTAAGGCATTTGAGGCAGAAATCGAAAAAATTGACATTAAAGCAAAGACGTTTAAGCCTGAGTGGGATGAAGGAACTTTTAAAGAAAAAAGAGAAAAAGTCATTGAACGTTGGAAAGAGCAAGTCAATCAGTTTTATCCCATCTCCATCCAGAGACCTACGCGTAAAGACACCTACTTTAATGTTAGAATGCTTCCTCTGTGGCATGGAACAGCTAAACATGTCTGCCACTCCATTGCTTCTACAGGCTTTACCTACTTTGGAAAGCACCATTTCTTTAACCCCGATGCCCAACTAGGAACCTTTCAAAATGTAGACGCAGGCTATTATGGCAGCGGAGTCTATTTTACCAACAGCGCTAAATATGCTGCGATGTATAGCACGGGCAATCTTCTCTTGGCGTGGGTTGCAATGAAAGAGCCTTTTCCCGTCATCAACGATATTCCTCATCCTCGAAAAGGGAAGGATATGGGAATGCTTGAAGGGCATGGGGCCTATCAAGCTTATAACGCTCATTACATTCCCGTCGCACCGATTTCCACCGATTCCGATTGTATGGAGTATTACCCTTGCTATGATAATCAAGCACCTGTTTGTGATGAGCTAGTTGTCTTTCAAGAAGCCCAAACCCTTCCCCGATTTTGGGTAGAGATTGGTGTCGATTTCCCTACCAGGATTTCCCCTCATTCTCCAATACCCGGCGCTTTTATAGTTGATATGGCAACGTTTTCTGCGACAATTTCTCCTGGCCTTTCCATTGCTGCCAAGTGCTCTTCAGCTACTTGTAATCCAAAACATCAAAACCAGTGGGTTTCACTTGGTATGGGACTATTTAATATAGCAAAAGTCTACTACTCCACTCCATGCCCTTCCTGCAAAATTGATTTTAATGCCATTGATCATTTTATCCTTCACAATGCTACCTACACTCTTGAAGGAAGACAGCAAGCAGGAACCCTTATTAAAATTGCAAATCAAAAACTACCTGCACACCAAGGCATCATGATTAGTCAGTTTTCTGGATGGAAATATTTAAATATAACCCTCAACTAAAGGAGGCATCTTATGTCTATACAGCGTTCTTATAAAAGTTCAGTAGGAACTTTAACAGCTTTTTATTCTCATAACGTTGCTAAAGAAAAAAACAAACTCGATCATTTCTCTTTTCTCGAAGCAGGCCTCAAAGTAGGAGAAACCACCCAAATTGCTTTATCAAAAGTTTGGGTGAATGGAGTTCCAGCCAGCCATCTCAAAGGATTTAAGTCCTATGTACTGCCAGAAAATGGAGTTCAATTTGCTCTAAGTCAAGATGTATATGAAGTGACGGTTCCAGGAGCTCACTTTAACATGCTCTCGCTGACTATTAAAATTTCAGAGGATAAAGAAGAAACATTAACTCTTCAAGTTCCCGAGCGTTTGACCTTCCTAGGGTTGAAAAAAATCGTCAGCAAAAAATTAGCGATTCCAGATTTTGGACGGCTTGACATTCAATATCAAGGCAATTCTCTTGATGCAAATAATACTCTAGAGGAATGCGGCTTCGAAAACGGCACTGAGCTAACCCTAAGGCTCTCTAGCCAAGAAGAAGATAAGGTAGCCAAGCAAGAGAAGGCTACGGCTGGAGCCTTAGAAATGTTCTCTGCTTTCTCCTTTGTCATTGCTGACACCCCAAAAACTATCCCTACAACACCCGTTACTAAGGACACTCCTATATGGAGGCACCTCCATAAGGGACTTAGCCTAAAGGCACCCTGTACTAACAAAGTCTGCAAAGCTTTTCAAAAAACCGTCTATATTCCCAAGCGTATGGGCACCTTTAACATGGCCAAAGAGTGCTGCGAAGCAACTTGCCCTGCTTGTGATAAGCCTTTTGAGAAAGAGGTCAGTAATTGTGGTTTTTTGGATTGTATCTACTCAATTCAGGGAATGATGAAAGATGGGACTCGATTTAATGAACAAAACAAAACTGCTCCCAAAGATCGTTTTCTCACCTTTGAAGAAGTTGCCAATGGAGTGAGCAAAATTGCCAGGTGGAAATATTTAGAAATCACGACTAAGCCTTCCGTATAAAGCTATTGTGGCTACCACCCCGCTTACTCAAAAGGATATCGCAGGAACACATGCAAGGCTTGCCTTGCAACAAGGGGGGTATACCGATACCGACGTGCTTCGCAGGCTCCATGAGCGAACTCAGGTTGTTTGCCGTATTGTGTTAAAGACAGGCCAATCAGGGACCGGCTTTCTAATTGGCAAGGACTTGATTATGACCAATCATCATGTCCTTGAGAGTAAAGAAACCGCCTGCAAAGCCCAAGCGGTGTTTTTCTATACCAATCCTCACCAAGAAGGGGTCGCGGTAGACCTTGACCCCGATCAGTTCTTTTGCACAAGCTCAACCCCAGATCGGTTGGGCTTTAAACCTATCACAAAAATAAAGCTCGATTTTACGATCGTTTCTATCAAGTCCCACCCAAAAATCACCAGTATCTCCCATCTCGCTTTTTCTATCTTCAATTCTCCCGAACTCAAAATGGGAAACTACGCCAACATCATTCACCACCCCGTTGAAAACAACGGCTCAAGTACTCAAAAAGTCTCCTTTCGAGACAATGTTGTGAAAGAAAGTACCCTGTTTACCTTGCATTACACAACCCATACGATGCCTGGATCCTCCGGAGCTCCCGTGATGGATGACCAAGGCAACCTCATTGCACTCCATCGTGCCGCCTGCACGGAACTTCTTCAGGCTCTCCTTCAGGAAGATGTTTTAAAGGCCCTTTTAAAACAGCTATTTCCAAGGGTTGTATTTTTACGAGGAGCAATGGCCTTTAAAGATCCTGAAGGCACAGAAAGAAAGTTTCATGGTTTATGTGCCATTGTTGACAGCTCCCTCCTCTACATCTTTTCTGAAGGAGAACTTAAGGGGAAGTATTTTCATTGGAACAAAATGAAATCGCCCGCCTCCCTGTTCGAACTGATTCAAATACAACATAACCCTCCCAAGGAATGGGCTTTTCAGTTTTTGAAACAGCAGAAAAGCCCGGTTTTAGATCACCATCGGGAATGCAACATAGCCGTTCGGATCAGCGCAATCTATCGATATCTTCAAGACGTCAAACTCCTAGACCAAATCAAGGAAAAGTATGAAGCTACCCAAAAAGACCTTTACACTCTTCTCAAAGAGAGCTACCTTCGCCACCTTGCTTTTCTTCCCTTAATTTTGACGAACGCAGAATTTCCTATAGAAAGCTTTTTTACTCAGCTATCGATTGTCTTCAGCGCTTCTCAAGAAAAAAAAGAAGAGGAAATCCGAGTACGAGACCCTCATTTGGTTGAAAAAGACTCCCTTCGCGAAATCTATACCCGACTTCATCATCCAGACGAATCTCTTGAAATTGACACCCTTTTTAACGACCGCAGTGGCAACCCTGTGACGAAAGTCTTAATCCTTGGAAGAGCTGGGATTGGCAAAAGTACCCTTTGTCAGAAAATTGTTTACGACTGGGCTTTGGGAATCCTTTTTAAGGGGAAATTTGCAGTTGTCTATCACCTTAGACTCCGAGACTTAAATGTCTGGATAGAGCAAAATAGCTTTAAAAATTTCCAAGATCCGGATGAATGGCTGAGTAATGCCATTTCCGAATTTTGCTACCAAGGAGCACACCAAAAAAAGATTTTTCAAGAACTTCAAAATCATCCAGATAAAATTCTCGTAATCTTCGATGGCTGGGATGAAGCTTCTCCAGCTGTGATAAAAGCTGTTGAACGGTGTTTTTTAAAAACCAGGATCAAACATTATCTCCTCACATCAAGACCTGGAGTCACCGCGAACATCCATAGTAACTTCGATCTAATCGTTGAAAACATGGGGTTTACTGACAAACAAGTCGAGGTCTATGCAGAGAAGTTTTTTATCCATACAAAAAGTCTAGAGCTGAAGACTTTTCTAAGCAACCTCCGCTCTCACAGCGATCTTTTTACAATTGCCCATATCCCTATCCAACTTCAAATTCTGTGCGCTTTATGGCAAAAAGGAGAGAAAGAGTTTCCGCAAACCTTGACTTTGATGTTTTCTAAGGTTACCAGCCGTCTTTTTGAATGGGCGCAAAGCAAACAGGCTGAAGGCCAAGAGCTCCCACGATCAAAAAAGCAGCTTCTGGATAAAGCTCTTGGAAGGATTGCCTTAAAAGGCCTCGACAGTAAGCAACTCATCCTTCCAAAAACATTAGTCGATGATGCGTTAGGAGATGAGAAGTTCGATACTATTAGCAGCAAAGACCTCATCAACACAGGACTGGTCAAAGGGTGCGGTGAAAATGGAGAGATGTATTTTATTCATCTCACTTACCAGGAATATGCCATCGCCGAATCGATCAGCAGCTTGCCAACCGAGGAGCAACGGGATTTCATCCAGGCCTATCGGTACAAGCCGCACTTTCATCTTGTCATACGCATGCTAAGCGGCTGTATCTGGCAAAAAACCAATAAAAACCTCAAAGCTTTAGAGACGTTCTTCGAATGGCTTTATAGCGAGCCAATCGATTTGATCGGAAGCTACCAAGCAGAACTTGTCTTATCTTGCCTTGATGAATGCCGCAGCCCCAAACTCGAGGACATAATTTGGGAGAAGTATAAGATTGCCAATTTTGTGGAGTATGTCTCAAAAGATGAAATGACACCGGTTTGTCTCAGCCAATTAATGTCGATCTCTCAGAGAGCATTTTTGCAAGTCGTGAAAAAGTTGCAAAAGGAAGATTCAGAAAAACAAATAAGCTGGTTTTTTTTGAATTTAAGCCGATTCATTAAAAAAGAATATCTGTCTGACGATTTTTCTGATTTTATGCGATCAGCTCTCAGTAATAAAGACAATAGTGTGCGCATAAATGCAGCTAAGGTTCTTGGGAAGGTGGCAGGGCGTGTCGGAGAAAACCGCATCCCTGAACTACTGAATTGGCTTCAAAGGGTTCTCAATGATGAAGCGTCTGAGGTGCGCCGTGCTGCTGCTAATGCTTTTGGTGAGGTGGTAAAGGATATCGGAGAAAACCACGTCCCCGAACTACTGAATTGGCTTCAAAAGGCTTTCAATGATGAAAAGTTTGAGATGCGCTGGGCTGCTGCCAGGGCTCTTGGGGAGGTGGCAAAGCATGTCGGAGAAAGCCACGTCCCCGAACTACTGAATTGGCTTCAAAAGGCTCTCAATGATGAAGCGTCTGTGGTGCGCCGTGCTGCTGCTAAGGCTCTTTGGGAGGTGGCAAAGCATGTCGGAGAAAGCCACGTCCCCGAACTACTGAATTGGCTTCAAAAGGCTCTCAATGATGAAGCGTCTGTGGTGCGCCGTGCTGCTGCTAAGGCTCTTTGGGAGGTGGCAAAGCATGTCAGACAGAACCGCATTCCCCAACTACTGGGTCTGCTTCAAAGGGCTCTCAATGATGAATGGTTTGATGTGCGCCAGGCTGCTGCTGAGGCTCTTGGGGAGGTGGTAAAGGATATCGGAGAAAACCATGTCCCCGAACTACTGGATCTGCTTCAAAAGGCTCTCAATGATGAAGAGTTTTTGGTGCGCTGGGCTGCTGCTAGGGCTCTTAAGGAGGTGGCAAAGTATGTCGGAGAAAGCCATCTCTCCGAACTACTGAATTGGCTTCAAAGGGTTCTCAATGATGAAAAGTTTAAGATGCGCCCAGCTGCTGCTGAGGCTCTTGGGGAGGTGGCAAAGCATGTCGGAGAAAGCCACGTCCCCGAACTACTGAATTGGCTTCAAAGGGCTCTCAATGATGAATGGTTTGATGTGCGCCAGGCTGCTGCTGAGGCTCTTGGGGAGGTGGTAAAGGATATCGGAGAAAACAGCATGCCCCAACTACTAAATCTGCTTCAAAAGGCTCTCAATGATAAAGAGTCTTCTATAGTGCGCTGGGCTGCTACTAGGGCTCTTGAGAAGGTGGCAAAGCATGTCGGAGAAAGCCACGTCCCCGAACTACTGAATTGGCTTCAAAGGGCTCTCAATGATGAATGGTTTGATGTGCGCCAGGCTGCTGCTGAGGCTCTTGGGGAGGTGGTAAAGGATATCGGAGAAAACAGCATGCCCCAACTACTAAATCTGCTTCAAAAGGCTCTCAATGATAAAGAGTCTTCTATAGTGCGCTGGGCTGCTACTAGGGCTCTTGAGAAGGTGGCAAAGCATGTCGGAGAAAACAGCATGCCCCAGTTCCTGGATCTGCTTCAAAAGGCTCTCAATAATGAAAAGTCTGAGGTGCGCCAGGCTGCTGCTGAGGCTCTTGAGGAGGTGGCAAAGCATGTCGGAGAAAACAGCATGCCCCAGTTCCTGGATCTGCTTCAAAAGGCTCTCAATAATGAAAAATCTGAGGTGCGCCATGCTGTTGCTGGGGCTCTTAGGGAGGTGGCAAAGCATGTCGGAGAAAACAGCATGCCCCAGTTCCTGGATCTGCTTCAAAAGGCTTTCAATGGTGAAGCGTCTGAGGTGCGCCATGCTGTTGCTAGGGCTCTTGGGGAGGTGGCAAAGCATGTCGGAGAAAACCACGTCCTCGAGCTACTGAATTGGCTTCAAAAGGCTTTCAATGATGAAAAGTCTGAGGTGCGCTGGGCTGCTACTAGGGCTCTTGAGAAGGTGGCAAAGCATATCGGAGAAAGCCACGTCCCCGAACTATTGAATTGGTTTCAAAAGGCTCTCAATGATGAAGAGTTTGAGGTGCGCCGGGCTGCTGCTGAGGTTTTTGGGGGGGGTGGCAAAGCATGTCGGAGAAAACCACGTCCTCGAGCTACTGAATTGGCTTCAAAAGGCTTTCAATGATGAAAAGTCTGAGGTGCGCTGGGCCGCTGCTAATGCTTTTGGTGAGGTGGTAAAGGATATCGGAGAAAACCACGTCCCCGAACTACTGAATTGGCTTCAAAAGGCTTTCAATGATGAAAAGTTTGAGATGCGCTGGGCTGCTGCCAGGGCTCTTAGGGAGGTGGTAAAGCATGTCGGAGAAAGCCACATCCCCGAACTACTGGATCTGCTTCAAAAGGCTCTCAATGATAAAGTCTTTAATGTGCGCGGGGTTGCTGCTAGGGCTCTTAGGGAGGTGGCAAAGCATATCGGAGAAAGTCACGTCCCCGAACTACTGAATTGGCTTCAAAGGGCTCTCAATGATGAATGGTTTGATGCGCGCCAGGCTGCTGCTGAGGCTCTTGGGGAGGTGGTAAAGGATATCGGAGAAAATCATGTCTCCGAACTACTGGATCTGCTTCAAAAGGCTCTCAATGATGAAGAGTTTTTGGTGCGCTGGGCTGCTGCTAGGGCTCTTAAGGAGGTGGCAAAGTATGTCGGAGAAAGCCATCTCTCCGAACTACTGAATTGGCTTCAAAGGGTTCTCAATGATGAAAAGTTTAAGATGCGCCCAGCTGTTGCTGAGGCTCTTAAGGAGATGGCAAAGCATGTTGGAGAAAACCGCATCCCCGAATTACTGGATCTGCTTCAAAAGATTTTCAATGATGAAGCGTCTGAGGTGCGCCGTGCTGCTGCTGGGGCTCTTGTGAAGGTGGTAAAGCATGTCGGAGAAAACAGCATGCCCCAACTACTAAATCTGCTTCAAAAGGCTCTCAATGATGAAAAGTATGAGGTGCGCAGTGTTGCTGCTGAGGTTTTTAGGGAGGTGGCAAAGCATGTCAGAGAAAACCACATGCCTCAACTATTGGATCTGCTTCAAAAGGCTCTCAATGATGAAAAGTATGAGGTGCGCAGTGCTGCTGCTGAGGTTTTTAGGGAGGTGGCAAAGCATGTCAGAGAAAACAGCATGCCCCAACTACTAAATCTGCTTCAAAAGGCTCTCAATGATGAAAAGTATGAGGTGCGCAGTGTTGCTGCTGAGGTTTTTAGGGAGGTGGCAAAGCATGTCAGAGAAAACCACATGCCTCAACTATTGGATCTGCTTCAAAAGGCTCTCAATGATGAAAAGTATGAGGTGCGCAGTGTTGCTGCTGAGGTTTTTAGGGAGGTGGCAAAGCATGTCAGAGAAAACCACATGCCTCAACTATTGGATCTGCTTCAAAAGGCTCTCAATGATGAAAAGTATGAGGTGCGCAGTGTTGCTGCTGAGGTTTTTAGGGAGGTGGCAAAGCATGTCAGAGAAAACCACATCCCCGACCTATTGAATTGGCTTCAAAAGGCTCTCAATGATGAAAAGTATGAGGTGCGCAGTGTTGCTGCTGAGGTTTTTAGGGAGGTGGCAAAGCATGTCAGAGAAAACCACATGTCCCAACTACTGGATCTGCTTCAAAAGGCTCTCAATAATAAAGAGTTTGAGGTGTTCTGGGCTGCTGTTGATGCCATGGGAAGCATACATGCACCATCTCTAATCACGATTTTTACTTCTAAAGACTTGCCTTATTCTATAACCAGCTTCATTTTTCAGCATTTGATCAACCAAGCTACCCCTCTGTACTTAGTAGAAAATGATCATCATGAATGCTTCATTCAGATGAGTGAAACATGGAGCAAAAAAATCGATCAAGAACAGAAAGAGCTATTACTTAGACGCATTCACGAAAAAGGGAAATCAAATCAATAAGTAAAGATACAAATAATTTTCATGCCATTGTTGTACTGTCTGCAATGAAACAAAATGAGAATCTCAGCCTACTGCAGAGTACGAATAAGCAGGCCGGCAAGGGCGTACCGGTTCTTGGGGTGGCCGCTTCGGAGGCCTTGGAGGAGGATTTCGATCCCTTGCTCGTCGTGCTGGTCTGAGAGCACTTCATAACATTCGAGTAAAAGGCGGGTGCTTTCTTCAGGGGTTAGCTCATAGGTAGAAAGGGTTGTTTTCATATTCCAGGGAACAGAGGGCCTAAAGCGGACCATCTCGAGCTGCTGTGTTTCGGTGATCCATGACTTGAGCCGTTTTTCATAGGGGCCTTCTTGCTTGAGGCGAAAGAGAGCAAGGTTGCAGTACATCCGAATGAGAGGGGCCCCTGCAAACTCGGCATTTTTTTTCAAAAGGCTCAAAGATCCTGGAGTGGCATGGTTTTCAAGGAGCTGAACGAGGAAGGGGATGAGGGCAAGTTCCCGATGTTCAAAAACTTTGGAAGCAACGGTTAAAAAATCGTCTTCGGAAAGCTCTAAGGCGGCGGCAAGCATCTGGTGCCGAAGCTGCAGCGTGATGCCGGAAAGATCCATGGCTAGTTGTTTTTGGTGCTGCCTGAGTGAAGGGACGGCTTTCCAGGCCATCAATGAATGGCCGAGGGAGCTTATGGGTTGGAATCCTAAATCTTTAGAATCTCGAAGAATGAATTCAAAGAGTGTTTTTAAACACCTGGAGTCGCGTCGAAAAAGAAGAGAGAGCGTGGCATTGAGCCGGACGTGAATGTTTTGATGGAGCTGCAGCTCGGAGAGGATCTCTTCTCCTCCAGGAAGTTCTCCTAAAAGAGAAATTGCATAAAGGTCTTCTTTTTTTGCCAAATCGAAGATGGGGAAAAGGGCCTCTGTACTCCCGAGGGAGTAAAGAGATCTGAAGGCGGCGAGCTTGACTGAAGGGGATGGGTTTTTGGCTAGATGTTCGAGCTTGTGGATGGAAGGGGAGTCTTTGAGAAGACCTAAAGCTGTCGCAGCTGCTTCTTGTTCATCAGGATGGCAATGGGTTGCATGAGCCCTGATGCGGCGAAGGAGGTCATCCCGCCCAAAACGCGCGGCATTTAAAATGGCTTCAACGCGGGTTATCGATTGAGAATCTTCCATGAGTCTTTTTAACACTTCAATCGCATCGTGGGTGCCGACAAGGGCAAAGAATTGAGGGAAGTAAAACCACCACTCCCGGGGGATTTTTACCATGAGCGCTTCAAGATGCCCCGTTGCTTTGCGGTGTTTTCTTTCTGCAAGGTAATAACCAGCCTCCATGCGAACCATGAGAAAAGGAGATGCCATCCCCTTTGTCAAGAGTTCATCGCCTCGGTCATCGTGAAGAGAGGCGAGCATCTGAATGGAGGCGAGCTGGGTCTCTAAATTAGAGCTCCGGATTCCTTGTTCCAAGATATCGAGCGATGAGGAGAGGTTGGCAACACGTGTGCCGTAAAGGCTGGAGAGTTGGATGGTTGGATCCTCGCTTTTGATCCCTTGCTGCAGGATAATTGAGCCCATTTGTACGAGGACTTCAAAATCGTGCCTGCCGATCTCTTTTTTATATTCATCATAGAGAGCTAAAGCCCCTTCGATTTCTCTTGACTGCATGAGATAAGTGACATGCTCTTTTTCAAGGGCGTGGGAGACTGAGGCAATGAGGGTTAAAGCGATTAGAAGCTTTTTAAAAAATCCCATAAATCAATCCCTACTTTGAGAAGGAGCCTGTGGGTTGTATTGATTGGAAGTCCTAGAACATTGTCATAACACCCTTCTAAGCGAGATACAATCAAATTTCCACTTTTTTCAATGGCATACCCGCCTGCTTTATCTAAAAAGTAGCAATGGCGATGAAATTGTTTGATTTGTTTTGGAGTTAGAGGATTGAAGAGAACTCTTGTCTCTTCCACATCTGTAAAGACAAGAGGCCCTCGCCTTGTCGTCACGCCTGTATAGACGGAATGCCACTGTCCAGCAAACGTGCTCAAAAATGAAAAGGCCTCTTCTTCGTCACGGGGTTTATTAAATAATTTTCCCTCGCAGAAAACCACACTGTCGGCGGTTAGAATCACATCCTGGGGATACTGAAGAGCAAGGATTTCCGCTTTTTTCTGAGAGAGGGTCATCGCATGGGCTTGCGGACTCCCTGCATAGGGAACCGATTCTTCATCAAATCCAGAAGGAACTTGGATAAAGGGAATCGAAAAATGATTTAAAATCTCACGCCTTCGAGGGGACTGAGAACCTAAGATGATCTGCGTCACTTACTTCCCTTTGGATTTCTTTGAGGTCGCTCCTATTTGAATGTCGGTATCATCAACCCAAATCGGAGAACTCCAAGCTAAATGTCCATCCGATTGTGTGACGCGCAGATAATAAAAGATAAACGGAGGCTTCCCTTCTCCTCCCGAGAGAGAGACTTTTGAAAGGTGTTCCATGTCATCATAGGTAAAGTCGATAAAGTAGTTTTTGGTTGGAAATGTTTTGATTACCGATCCATTACGGACCAAAGCAACCTCTTTAAGAGAAGAGGTTCCTGCGACATATCCTGTGATATGTCGGTTGAGTGCAAGGCCTGGCTTTGCTTTGGTATTCAGCTCTCCTCCCATAGGCACGCCGGCGACGTGAAGTCCTAGGATGATCCGCGGGCCTGTCGTAGCATAACAAGACCGGTTTTGAAGGGCATGGGAAAGAGCTTCTCTTGAGTGATCCGGGGCAAGAATAGCAGTGAGTCCTGGAGAGTACTGAACCTGGTTTTCCTCAAAAAGCTTCTCAAACACCCCGCGATCATCGAGCCCTCCTGCGACAAAACCAAAACGGCAGTTCTTTTTCAGGGCTTTAATGATCGACCCGGCTTCTGTTTCTTGGAGCCCCTTTTTGGATGCTGGTTTAGAGGTTGGACGAATAGGCCGCGGGTTCCCATCCTTTGCTGAGCATTCAGACGATCCCCAAACGTTATAAATCTCGACCACTCGTTCTATCTCAGGGTCAAAGTGGGAAAAGTTTGTTTCCAATCCTTTGGCCATTGTCATCTGAGGAATGGCAATGGCTTCTTTTGGGTTCAATAATTTATAGACTTTTGGCAGCAGATTGCTTTTGGCGTCTTTCTGTCGAAGCAAAGGTTTTTGATCTTTAAAATAAACAATCTGACGTAGCCCTTCCTCCGAAGGGTATTGAAATCCTAAAAAGGTAGAAAATCTCTGGTCTTCATTGAACTCTGCGATCTGTTGTGAAATTAACTTCCACATGTCGACAGAGGTTTCTTCTGTGCTTTCGAAAGGAGAAACTCCGTAAAATTGAAAAGCTTTTTCGTCGCGAAACTGCCTTAAACAGGCTTCAACGCTCTCTTGAGAATCGTTTTTTTCTGATTCTCCATGAAGAAGTCCCCAACAGAGAATGGTAGCTGATTCTAACAAGCATTTGATGGGAGAAGAGTAATATTTATGACCTGTCTTGAGATTATGGAGTTGGATTTTGTAGACGCCGATTTCATTAAAGTAGAGATTGGGCAGGTTGATAAAACCGGTTTCAGGAATAAATAACTTCCAATTCAGGTTCTCTCTCTGGTTTTCATAAGAGAGTTCCATCAAGCTCCCTTCAGGAGCGTAATTGGTTAAATTTCCATACTCATCCTCAAAGCGGACGAGCACATCAAAACGTTTGTTTTTAGCGACAAGAGAGGGGGTTAAAATCCGGATATGATGAAGGATGTTTCCCCGAATGTCGATATGAAATGTCTCTTGTTCTTTAAAGTCGTTTTTCCCTCGCGGGTCAATATAGAGGTGAAAAGGGCGCCGTCTTTGGACATTGTGTTGAGCTCGAGTCCCATTTTCTGATCCTTTGAGAGGAGATCCCATGAAAATAGTGAGACTCTCGCCTGCTTTAATTTCTTGTGTGAGGACGAATTCATACTGATGAGAGGCTAAAGGCCCTTTATCAATAATTTTGGCTCCAATGGCTTTCCCACCGGGCAGCTGAGCCCAAATTAAGTTTTTTTTCTCTTTGGGATTCGCCTGCGGGAGCTGCCAGTCAATGGGGCGTCCCTGGGTGGCAAGGTCAAACCGCAGCTTGGCTCCTTTAGGAAGGGTTGCAGCCGGAGTGTAAATGAATTGAAACATCCCCACTTCTCCTGCATAGCAGGCAGCTGGCTCACAGACACATATCGAACGACGCATAACTCATATCCTAGTTTTTGACTTGCTACAGGGTTGAAACTCCCGCAAGGAGGCTACCTGAAAGAGAGTTTCTCATGCAAATAAAAAGTGCTGCTACCAGGCCCAAAGACTTAAAACTTTTGCCCACTCAGGCTTATTTACATTTCTTCACCACAGAGGCACGGAGGAGGATGAGATTGCACAGAGGAAAAAAATTTCCTCTGTGCAATCTCATCCTCCTCCGTGCCTCTGTGGTGAAGAAATGTAAATAAGCCTGAGTGGGCAAAAGTTTCAAGTCTTTGGGCCTGGTTCAAAAGAACCCGAAAATTGGCGAACCCCGAGCTTTGCAACGACCGCATCGCTCTTATCTTTTTAATAACTAACAACTTATATCTTATTAATTTATAAATAAATATTTGACTTTTTATTGTATTAATATTATAATTAATATTATAATAATATCATTTTTAACTATATGACTATAATAAATTTAAATAATAATAAGTATAAAAATTGGGCAATATGCTCTCAAATAAGTGTTATTCATCAAGATAGAGAGTATTATAAAATAACCTATAAAAACGAAGAATTAAGTTGCGATGTTCTTTCAGAAGTGAGTATAGAAGATCATCTTTGGAAGCGTATACATGAATGTCCTCCAGTTAAAGAGTTATATGAAGAAGCTGTAAACGAACAGAAAAAAAATAGTCTCTCTAAAAGAGATGGTATTTTTTTAAAATTAAATGATTTAAATAAAACAGACTCTATTAATTATGAAGCTTCTGCATCTTCCGATTTTTTAGAAGGTGAAATTATTGTTCAATTAGGGCAAACTGAAAATCAATTGCTAAGCTCTATTGTTTTCGAAATGATAAATTTTAAACAGCAAAAAATCTTTTTTGAAATAGATCAATGTGCGAAATCAAGGTCTATCGGTCCAGATGAATATGCTAAAAAACTGAACATGTTGAGTATGACGGGATAAAAACACATCACAATATTATTCAACAAGCCATACATTCCTCTGGATGGGATGAAGAAATTGATGATTATGCCTCATGCCTTGACTCTTGGGCAACATTTGAAGACTATTGGAAAGAAAGAAGCGATGATGGGCATGCTCACTATTATCGTATGGAATACGATCTGATGATGCACAGATAAAGCTATTTCTCAAAGATTATCTTTAGAATCTATTTTAATCTTAACATAAGTTGTTCATTATCAGCTTTAGAGAATGTTTTTTTTGATTGGAACAAATCACAGAATCGGGTATAATTGATTGTACAATGTTCTCATTTCTAAGACGATTCTTAGCTCGGGTCTTTGACTACGGGCTTTTTTATTTGGCGACGGTCTTTATTGCGCTTTGCCTTCCGATTGAACTAGAAGGTCAAATATTTATTTTATGGACAGTGGTGGTTCCAATCGTTTGGGCGCCGATTGAGGCAATTCTTCTGTATGCTTGGCAAACAACACCTGGTAAAAAATTATTTGGATTGACGCTCCCACTGCTATCTTGGAAAGAGAGCTTTAAAAGGGCCTTTTTCTTCGATAGGGCTCATCCCCTGATCGTGAAGCCGATAGGGCTCAAAAGGTACCTTATTGCTTTAATGCTGGCCTGTAGTGCAGGAAGCACCCTATTTTTAGGGGAAGATATTTCGGAGGCGGCTGTTCAATACGAAAAGCAGGTTGCAGGCTCCGGATGGATTCAATATATTTCCGATGATGGACGATTTCAGGTTCATTTTCCTAAAAAGCCTCAGCAAGTGTCGCAAACATTTGAAGTTCCCAATGGAGAGCCTATCAGTTTGAGTGAATTTAAAGTCCATAAGGAAGCAGAGTTTTCTGTCAGCTATCTTGACCTTCCAAAAAAATGGAAGCTTTTTGGCTCTAATACGCTTCTAAAAGGGGCGATCCAGGTTGTTCTAGAGCATATGCCGGGCGCGGAGCTTGTTGAGAAAAAAATCGTCAAGCATAAAAACTACCCTGCGATGGATTTCCGGATGAAAGAGGGGGAAAATGAAATTGAGGGAAGATTGATTCTTGTCGGCAATACCCTCTATAAGCTCTGGGTTGTCTATTTTCCAAATACTCCTAAAGATCAACAGCACGAGACCTTTCTGGGTTCTTTTGAGCTAACGCCCAATCCTTAATCGTAGACAAGAGCGCTCAATTCAGTATCCATCACTTGAGGTGAGGGAGAGGAGACCAGCTGCTTAATCCAAAACTTAAAAGCTCTTCTGGAATTATAGTCTAGGAGCGGTGGATAACATAACATTTCGGCATGCTCAATGTACCCTTGTTTTTTCCAGAACATTTCAAGATTGGCAAGGGGTATTGACGAGCTGAGTTTTGGATCGAAAAGGATAGAGGCAAAGCAAATCTTAGAGAAGCGTTTGAGATGGAGTGCATGTTTCTCGCGAAGGTCAAAAAAATGGTGGGCAAGTCCTCGGTTTCGATACGGTTTTAACAAAGCGGACAAGCCACAGTAATAGTATTCTTTAAGAGGGAGTCCAAGCTTAATAAATGGCTCTTGGAAGGATGGGAGTTCTTCATCTAGTGGAATGCCCGTGGAAACCCCAACCATTTTAGAACCATCAAAGACGAGGACAGCAATCGCATCTGGGCTTTGGCTCAAATGTTTTAAGTATGTTAAATCAGCTTCTAACCCCCAAGGCTGAAAGTAGGGGATTTCACTAAAGACTTCATGGCGCACTTTCGTCATACTTTGGAGATAGGTTGTCATTCCCGACCCCACCAGGGTCCGAATCTTGATATCAGAGAGCATTGTAAAGTTGCCTCCTCAAAAATTGTCAAATGATTTAACGTATACCGAATCCGATTGAATAGCAAAAATTCTGCTCGATCTTTTGCCATTCAACCGAAGCTAGTATGTCACGAAACCTTCGAAACGTCAAAGGAAAGTCAAAATGGCAAAACTTTATTTTAGACATGGAACTGTTGGAAGTGCGAAAACGCTCAATCTCCTAGCTGTTGCCCACAATTACCGGCAGCAGGGAAAAGCTGTTCTTCTGCTCAAACCTGATTTAGACACCCGTTTTGGGAAAGATCAGATCAGATCCCGGGCAGGGCTTCAAATGCAAGCAGATGTGCTTGTGAATGTGACCACCGATCTGACGCAGCTGAACTTTGATGGGGTGAGCTGCCTACTTGTTGATGAGGCGCAGTTTTTTTCAATGGAGCATATCGATCAGCTTCGAGAGATTTCCCTGAGAAAAGATATTCCGGTTATCTGCTATGGACTTAGAACCGATTTTCGAACGAAATTATTTCCTGGATCGCTCAGATTGATGGAGCTTGCCGATTCAATTGAAGAGGTGAAAGCAACCTGCTTTTTCTGCAATCGGAAGTCAATCATGAATTTAAAGCACGTGGAAGGGAAGGCAACTTTGGAAGGGCCCACAGTTCAACTGGGATCAGAAGAGAGGTACTTTCCTGTGTGCTATAAGTGTTATAAATCTCAGCTTGAAGAGGCTTCTCACATCCAATCGGAGACGATCGCCTCTTGTTATACTGCGCCCACCCCAAAAGTGTGAATTTCGGCTAGCGCGAAAGCTCCCTAGGATCGACGATCGCAAATTGGTTAGTATTAATCCAATACAAGCCAATTTGCGATCGTCGATCCTAGGGGCTTTGGCGCAGCCCAAATTCACACTTTTGGGGTGGGCGCAGTATAATTAAACAGGGGTTTTTCTTTATAGGAAAAATGGCCGGCAATGATGAGGATTTGAATGAGAAAAGGCTTTTTGAGGTGTTTGCCATTGATTGTATCGGTAAGAAAATCTTCGGAATCGATATCTTTTGGAGCATGTCTTATGAGAAAATCTATGATCGGATCCATACTTACACTGGCACTTTCATACCGAATTTTGTCGTTGAGATAATTCAAGATCTCTTCTAAAGAGTAGTTCCTATCAAAATCTTTGAGCATCTGCTCTTGGTCTAAGGTAGGCGCGCATTTTTCATAAGGATCCAGGTAGTCGGCCATTTCAGCTCCTGGGATTCCACGGATTTTTCCAATCGCTTTCAAGACTTTATTCTTAAAGTGAGCAGGATCTCCGCCATATTGATTTGTGTAGTTTGAAACGAGGGTCTGGAAAATAGTACTTCGGAGTTGTTGCAGCTCTTTATCTATAATTTCAGTCACTACACGATCCACATGGGCAAGATTGAGATGAGATTGGGCTGTATGGTGCGCTTGAAGTGGGCTAAATTGTTTGAGAGATTGATAGACAGAAAGAATAGCTTGGACATGCCCTCCAGCGCAAGCAAGCCCACCAATTGCCATCTGCGCCAAAGAAAGGGCCTTGATATCTACTTTGTTTTCTTGATCCTGAGCATGCGGCAGCAAATAGAAGATATGCTTAAGGACAAAGACCATTTTTTGGACAAATTTTTTCCCTTCTTCGCCTTTTGGAACGCCTGAATAGGGGTCGCCATTTAAAACCATAATGATTTGTCCGATACCTCGCTGTAAATCTTCTACCGATTTTCCGTCTGCATAAGGGGCAATGGAGCCTTTCACTTTATTAAAAGTCTGGACAAGCTGCTCTTTGACGTCGAGATTTCTGACTTCATGGGGAAGATCGGGAATCGATTGGCAAGAGAGTTTGGACAAATTGATCGAGATTTTTTCCAAAGGAATCCCTTGGTCGTTACACATGAGGATCTTAATCGTGTAATTGTCTTCTCCTGAGAGTTTCCTTTTACACGTTATTTCAAGATTTTTCCCAAATTGGGTCGTTTCCAACTTTTTGATCTTGATGAATTCCAAGATCTCTTCTCTTCTAAGCGAGCAAACTCTCATTAAATAGAGAGTGATGATTCCAGGATCTTTGCACTGGAGGGCTCCTCCATAAACTCCAAATTCATTTTTCAAAGGATTTTTGGACAAGTCGTGATGAGTAAAGAAGATGCCAATCTTTTGCAACCCTTTGTGGGTCTCTTGAGCGTGCCAAGCCCCATTTTTAATCACTTTCCCAGACTCTGTTATTGTTGGGAAATAGAGGGAAAGGCCCCCTTGTTCATCGAGTTCAACATAGACAATCCCTTGGTGCAGAGAAGCTTCTCTCAGCGAAGTCCAACCCGGAATTAAAAGGGATGTTGCAGCGCCGATGATTCTTGAAATTCCTGGAGCATACATCCTAGGGGGCACAAATAGAGTTTGAGGGGGGACTAAAATAGATTTAGCCTTCTCTGTCCACTCAGCAATGTCGGAATTATCTATGGAATAATTTAGATTAGCGTCTTTTATTTTCTTGATCAAAGAACACTCGGGTAAGTCCTGATGGCGAGCATCGCAATACTCATCTATATTTTTGTAAGTTTGAGAGCAGAGATGACGCGTGAAAAACAGGAAAGAGATTGGGTCATCAAAAACGATGGCTCCGCGATAGTAATCAAATCCGCTTTCTTCGGGCGGCATATCGACTTCTTTCCATGTACATTTTAGTCCAATGGTTTGATGTAGAAGTGCGTGGGACCGAAAGGCATAAGTAGGATCGCTAAAATAGATTTCAATCCGTTCAGTAGGCTCTTGATAGATTCGAATTAACGGGCAGCCAGGTAGTGTTGACACCTCCCTATGGTAAAGAGCATTTCCTCCTGGTATCAGAAGAGAAGCGTGCATTCCAATAGAGACTGATACTCCGCCCTTGAGGGTTCCGATGAGGTTGTATCGAATAGCACTAGGTCTCTGCCAATCAAGGGCTTGAAGAAGAGGAATTTCGTCCGCTACGTCTGGGGTTAGAGGGACTACACCTTCTTTTAGGATAGGAGCTCCTCCCCTTTGCAATCGAGTTTCTGGATTGCTAGGCGAGGGTGGTGTCTGCTTCTGCGATGAAGCGGCAGTAGAGGGAGCAGAAGTTGAAGTGACTGGGGATAGAGAAGGCGTTGCTGCTGAGGAGGGAGGTTTTTTGAATAGGGTTTTTGCAAATCGATAAATCAAATACATCGTTCCCGAAAGAACCACGGTGCTAATGACTGTCCATTGCCAAGACATTGCGAATACGCGAGAGTAAGGCTGAGAATGAGATGAAGGAGAATTCATCGCATGATCAGTGGAAAAAGCATGGGAAATGGCTCCAATGATTCTAAGCATGAATTTCTTTTTGTTATAATTTACTCATTTAGGTGTTAGCCGTTAGTTCGCGTCCTCGAGCAATCCGCTGCCGTCTTACGGATGCATCTTGATCCGCGCAAACTCTTTCTTCGATCGCTTTCTTCAGGTCACCAATAAGAGACTTTAGCTCTTCGTCGGGGTTAGAAAGAGCCTCTGCTTCGGTAAGAACAGGTCTAGACAGCGCGGTTCTCTGATCTTTGTCATTGATAGAGTCTAACTTTCTAAGCATCTCTACAATGCGCTGTTTGATTCCTGTTCGATGAATATCAGCAGAATATGTGCCTTTTAATTCGTCACTAATTTGAACTGTATGATTGCCCTGTTGAGTTTGGACTGAAAACTCTAGAGAGATGGTTGTAGATGCAGGGGAATTGCAATAAAAGAACCTTTGGATGCTTTGCCCCTCCGAAAGCGCTCCTAGTATGAACGAGCCATCTTTTTCTTGCTTGGTGTTCAACATCTGTAGAGCTGGACTAGAAGTTGGGCGAACTGAAATCGATTGAATGTTTTGGTTGAGCGTTTGGGAGAAGATTGCGCTCGTAGCATCTTCTAGCGAGGTTCCTTCTGTGCTAGGTTCATTGGCCTCTGGAACCCATTGATACGATGCGTTAGTCAATGGCCGTTTTGTCTGATCACAGACGATCATTTGCATGATATCTGCTCGATGGCCTTTAGAAATGCCGACCGCGAATAAATTCACAGATTTTTCTTTCCATATTTCCTGCAGCTCCCTGACACGGGGTTCTTTCATCGCAGAGTCTCCATCTGTTAAAAAAATTAAACTTTTTACGCATGTATTAACTCTTTGGGTAAGAGGTGACACAAAAAAGGCTGCTATCTTATTGGGTCGGTCTGAATCTCCAAGGATACGAGTCGCTTCTTCAAGAGCAGCCATGATCGATGTGTCTCCAGCTGCTTTGATCGCATTAACTACAGATTGAAGCTGAAGCAAATTGGTTTTAGTTATTTGGACTTTGTTTTGAATAGTCTCTGCTTTGTGATTAAAAGTAATTAAAGAAATGTAAAGTAGACGTTCTTTATTCATTTCTAATTCTTTTCCAATTTTAGAAAGAAAAGAACCTAAAACCTCTTTGACTTTTTCGATACGAGGGCCATTCATACTATCGCTGACATCAATACAGAAGATAAATTCAACGGGAGATAAGACGTTTTTGCTTTGCTCGGAATTGGCTGTAATATCGAGCTGAATGTACTGGTGTGTGGGGCGGATTGCATGATCTGTTGAACTTGTCAGGCGGGAAGTGATCGGCTCAGTTGTAGGTTTTGCTGAGCTTAAAGCATTTTTTGGGAAGTGGCTAAAGATAAATTGAAAGGCTGTGAAGAGTGTGGACATCAAAAGGTTTGCTTTCCAAGATGTTTTTAACAAAGCTCCAACGCTTGCCATCCCGGCAAATGAAGCAAGATAATACCCCTTCTCTAAGCGATAATTTTTTTGGAGTGCGGCTTGAGCAATGGAAAACAAAACTGGCACGACTGCACAGGCAGGAGCTGTAGAACGGTTAATGAGAGAAAATCTCAACGCTGCAAAAGTGGTAGCAAGGTTTAAAACTGTTTGCATGCTAAAGCTTAAAGCTCTATCAAATTTTAATTGACTCATCTGGTAACACCTTTGTTAAAGAAGGAATGATTGTAGCAGGACAAAGGAAAAAAGTCATCAATTATATTCTTTTCTTATTTTTCTCTTAAATCCAGTCGGAGGCAATCGCCTCTCGATAGCGGCCCATGAGTTCAACCATAAAATAAAGATTATGAATTGTTGTGAGGGTAAGCGCTGTCACTTCTCGTGCCTTAAAGAGGTGGTTGAGATAAGCCACGGTAAAATGGAGGCAGGTTGAGCACGAGCAGCTTGGGTCAATGGGCTGGAATCGGGACATTTGCTCTCCTTTCGTTAGGTTAAGGGGGCCTTGGAATGTGAGCGCCATCCCATGACGCGCAGCTCTTGTTGGATACGAGCTGTCAAAAGTATCGATTCCAAGGGGAATGCAGGCTGCAATCGAGGGTAAATCTCCGATTCCCAGTAAATGGTTCGGGCGGTCTTCAGGAAGCTGAGGGAGCAGTGAGGTGAGCATTCCGATCATCTCTTCTTTGGTTTTCCCCACGCTTCCTCCAATGGCAAAGCCATCAAAAGGAAGTTGCTTTAAAAAATCGCAGCTTTTTTGCCTGAGCTCAAGGTTTATCCCTCCATGGATCACTCCATAGATGGCTTGCCCTTGAGGATGCTTAAGATGAGCATTTAGAGATCTCTCTTCCCATCGATGCGTTCGGTCTAGAGATGCAATAAGCGCCTCCTTTTCGATATGGTAGGGAGGAAGCTCATCAAAGGGGATGATGATATCTGCACCTAAGTCTTTCTGCGCTTCAATGGAGCTCTCAGGTGTCAGCAGGATTTTTTTTCCATCTCGATAAGACCGGAAAAGAACCCCGTCTTCACTGACTTTTAGAACAGTTCCATCCGTTTTTTTTATGCCGCGGCTCTTCAGCTCGCTTGCGACAGAGCCGTACGCTAAGCTAAACACCTGAAACCCTCCGGAATCGGTGATAATCGGCAGCCTCCGGTTAATAAACGTATGAATGCCTCCCGCCTCCCGAATGATTTGAGTCCCTGGCTGTAGTAAGAGATGGTAGGTATTGCAAAACATCAGCTGAAGCCCAATCTCTTGGACGGTTTTGTTGTCCAAGGCTTTCAAAGTTCCATTGGTTCCTACGGCCACAAAATTCGGGGTGTCGATCACTCCATGAGGAGTATGGATCCGCCCAACGCGCGCTCGAGATTTTGATGAGGTGTGCAGGACTTCAAACTTCATAATTTAAGCGACGGTTTAATAGCAGGGACATCGCACCAATAGCGCTACATTTGATCCCGTAACTCATCCAAAAGATCGAAGTCCACTCCTCGACTACGCCGTAAAGCCCCAAGAGTGTGAAGAGTAGGGTATCGACTCCTTGAGTGATGACCATTGACACCGAAGAGCGGAGCTGCCAGCTAGAGATCTGTTTTGCAAGCTGCCCAAATAGAAAGAGGTCGAGCTGCTGAACGCAGTAAAACGTGAGGAGAGAGGCGGCAAGAAGGCGCGGCGCAATGCCCAAAAGAGCAGCATAGTGAGGGTGGCTCTGATCAAAGAGGCTCGGATGATAGAGAAGGTGAATTTCAGCAAGAACGGTGAAAAGTAGAAGAGTGGCAAAGGAGATCACCACCGTTTGTTTTGCCGCCTCTTTCCCAAAAGTTTGTTGAAGAAGGTTTAAGCACAGCAGATGCCCAATGGCATAGGCATCGCTGCAGGTGACACTCCATCCAAAAAGAGAGATTTGCTTCAGGACAAAGAAATTGGCGAGGAGTGCCAAAAGAACAGCAAGAACCATGACTGCCTCTTTGCCAAGCCTGCGGGCGCCTAGCACAGAACTTGCCACAACGGCTACCTGGAGAAAAAAAAAGGCTTCATTGATCATGTTAAAATAAATTTTGCAAAAAATGGGTTTTTGATATGAAACAATTATAGGTCTACAGTGGAATTTTCAGATATCGTCAATTATTTTGTTTCACTTCTTTCCGTTTGCAGTCCCATTTCAGCGCTTCCTGCTTTGTTGAATCTATCGTATGGGAGGTCGGTTGAAGAAAAGAAAAAAATTGCTATCAAAGCCAGCTTTGCTGTTGCGATCATCCTTATTGTAGCGACGTGGATTGGGGTTCCCTTTCTCGATACGCTTGGGATACGGATCCCCGCCTTTCAAATGGCAGGGGGATTTGTGCTGATTTTAATCGCGCTCTCGATGTTAAATGCTCAGCCTAGCCGTATTCAGCAAACTTCAGAAGATCAAACCGAAGCGGTGCGTAAAGCTTCTATCGCCGTTGTCCCCCTTGCGATGCCGATCATGGCGGGCCCTGGCGCTATCACCACGGTGCTTGTCGGTGCCTCTATTTGGTCTGGCCCTGTCAACCACCTTTTTCTCTCATTTTGCGCTATCTTTGTGGCTTTGACAACAGGCACTGTACTCTACTTTGCAAGCCACATTGAGAAGGTCTTAAAGCACACCGGCATTAATATCGTCACCCGTATTGGGGGGCTGATTCTGGCTTCGATGGCCGTCCAATCCATGGCCAATGGTCTCCATGGCCTTTGGCTCATCTACAGAGTGTAAAGACCTTCTCCTGACTCTCTCGGCGCTCGGTGGTAAACCATTTTTTTAACCACCAAGAGCATCGAGAGAGTTAGGAAAGTCATTTAGAATCCACTTCCCAGATTACTAGCAATGGGTGACGAAAATGGTGCAGAAGGGAATGATGTCGGGATACGTTGCCGAGAATCCTCAAGAGCATCTACTCGTTGTTTCAACTCCTGAATTTCTGTAGTCAGACTAGTAAGAGTCATTTCTTCAGGGGCTTGGTCCTGCTCTGGCACATCTGAGACGCTTCCTTCAAGGAGAAGGGATGAGTAGGCTTTTCTTGGAAGGAAGACACCTATGATCGCTATGGAAGGAATCCAGACGACTTGGAACATGGAACGGGCTGTTTTAGCCGCTCCTAAGGCAAATTTAGGATAGATTTTAGAAAATTCGAGGTGAAGAATACTTCGGATGGGTTTATCAAGGGTTCCAAATCCGTGTGTTAAAGTCTTAGCAGTGGAGACATACATAGGTGCTACGCTGGCAATTAGCGCGCCAACACGAGCGACCAAAAAGTTGTTGGAAAGGCCGATCTTTTGCCACTTGGCAACACTTTTATTTTCCGCCTTAGAAGGAGGTGTTATCGCAGTTGCTATTAGGGTTTCCCCCCATTTTGCTTGAGTTGCCAGCCACTGGCGGCATTGCTGCAGGCGTGTTGTCATAATTTACCAGCTTTGATCGGAATTTTTTTGGGTTCTGATTTAGAGATTTTTGTAAAGACAATACGCAAAATGCCCTGATGGCATGTCGCTTCAGGTTGTGCATCTTCGTCGATGTTGCCAGGAACGGCAATGTGGTATGAAAAAGAGCTTAAGGCTTTGCGGTAGTATTTCTTATTTTTTTCGTCCTCTTTTTTTTCTCCTTTGATCCAGAGAATACCTTTCTCAAAGGTCATTTCAATCTCTTCAGGTTTTAGCCCAGGAACAGCAGCTTCGATGGTAACGTTTTTATCGTCTTCAAAGACAGAAAGACCTGATGGCTCGCTAAAGTACTCAGGCCATCCTTCTTCCTTGTTTTCTTCAAGGAAAGAGGGGAACCGAAAAATAGGAAACGACCAAAAAGATTTTAGAAAAGCTTTACGAGACATTTTTCACCTCCGTTTTCAGAAAAGCATACCATTTTCTAAAAATGATGTCACAAAAAAATTCAGAGGTAAGGCTCCTAGAAGAGCATCAAAGGTGGGAAGGTGCTGGGGGTGGTGCGATTGAAGCCAAGCGCGAAGGGGAAGAAGCTCAAGGATGATTTCTTGATGGACAGCGGCAGAGTGGTGCAATTTGGGTGAGGCGAGAAACGAGCCAATATCGAGGAGGATAACCTGAGGTGTCTCTGATACGACGACGCCGTAGTTGCGATCGATGACGGGATCGAGGTTGCAAATGCCTTGCTGGCACTGCGCGGCAACGGTATGGATAAAGGAGCGAAGAAGGGGTGTAGCCTCTGAGGGGTGCGTTTGGAAATAATGGGTGAATGAGAGGGCTTTTCTTTGAACATAAAAATGGGTGAATCGGCTGTCAACGGTGTGGGAAATCCCGAGCTTATCAATGAGAGTCCAGGTGGGTACGGGAGCTGGAATGGCAAGCTTGGTCTCTTGAGAAAGGTGGTCTAAAGCGAGCCTGCTGCTCTTTTGAAGGAAGGCGCTTCGATGGGCGCGGGCGGCAAGATATTGTGCTACCCATGTGTGAAAGGGGAGATGCTCAAGCCAGGGAAGGGGTCTTCGTCGGCTCCACTTCATGAATTTGACAACATAGTTTCCATCGGCGGTTTCAAATGCATAAAATTGCTTTCCAGCTCCCAGGAAACGGAGAGGCTGTTTAAGCTCAATGGAAGAAGTTGTCGAAGTGGGGGAAGGAGGAGATCCTACGTAGACCATTTTTGCAAGAGAGAAACTGCCTGTTTGTACATGGCAAAATCTCTCGATCAGAATAAAAAGAGCGCAACCTATTAAGAATTTGGTCCAAGCTCGTTTTGGGAAGCCAATTCGATGTTTCACTGGAGGAGTTCTTCGATTTTAGCAGGGGGAAGGGGCTGAGGATCATTGCACTGAACGATCCGGCCGGGATCGATGAGGATGAGGCGTCCCTCCGACATGCCGAGGTTGAGATGAAGCCTAGGATCATGGTCTTGAAGGTGGGCCTGATTTAAGGTATTGACGAGGTGGTTGACGTCACCGAGAAGTTGTTTTTTTTCATTCAAAGTTGTTGGCCGCTTTAAGGGTTGCGCTTTTTTCTGGAGAACAAATAGGTATGATTTTAAGTCGATGGGGTGGGATATCCCAAGGCGATCAATGAGGGTAGCTGGCAAAGAAGATGAAGAGATCTGCGGGTGGAAGAAGACAATTCCAGAGAGGTAGCGGCATCTTTCATAGATGAGTGCATATCCAGAAAGAGTTCGGGTCAGTTTTTTGTTTTTTTTGGCTTGGTAAGAAGGCCATTGAAGCCAGGGCCTTGGCTGATCCTTAAAAAATTTTAGGACATGGGTTTCATCCTCTGAGATAAAGACATACGATTGCCCTCCTTCGGCAAACAGGGTCCATGTTTGGTTAAGGAGAGGGGCTGGAAACTCTCCATGGGAGGCGAAAGAGGAAGGTGCCGCAAGCTGGTGACGTGCGAGAGAGAATCCCCACGAGAAGGAATCAGAGGCGATTCCAACAAAGAGAAAAGCTGCTAGAGAAATTAATCTAATAAGCCAGGGTTTCATTTTCAATATAAAGGGTAAGAAAAGGGGCATTTTTTTCACACCACTCTTTCAGTTCATGCGAGATTGTTTGAAGCTCTAAAAGAGGGTTAGGAGAAGTTCCTTGAGTAAAATGGCCGGGATCGGTTTGAATCGCGGTTTGTCCAACAAAACCAAAATTTGAATAAAAGTGAACGTCATCGTCTTGGAGCTCAAGGGTCATCCGTTTTTTCAGAAGCTGCATCAGCGCTGTCACGCCTTGGATAGCTTGGTGGGTTTCTCCAGAGGCGATCCACTGACGCAGTTGCTTATAGACGGGAGTTGCTCGCTTTTGCAAAACAAAAGGCGCGGTGTTTAAATCGAGCTGATGGGTGATATGGAGTTTGTCGATCAAGGTGATTTGAGGAAAAGAGACTTGTGTGGGATGAAGATGCACAGCAATCAGGCCTGTCTCGCTTTGAAACCTGTCGTAGGCGAGTTGATATCCTTGAAAATCTCGCTCCTTTTTCCAAACCATTTTTGCATATCGGTGGGGTCGCAGAGGTTTGAAGCGGTTTAGAAGAGGGATGGTGGTCATGAACCGAGGAACGGTGGGAGAGGCATATTTGAAAAATTTTAAAACATAATTGCCATCCTCTGAAACAAAGACAAAGCATTGGTTTCCACAATCGAGATAATGAAAGGGTTGGTGAAGGATTTCCTTCACATTGTCCCCAAGTTGGAGTTTTGTTACTGGCTCACTAGAAAAACGGATTCGCTGGAGGGAGAACCCATCTGTTTTTTTGTGGGCAAAATGTTCAAAGAAATTGAACCCTGCAATCAAGAGCAAAAAATAGAGGAAGCGTTTCCACTTATTCATGAAAAATCACTTTTTGCACTTCACTATCAAGATGAGAGACGAGTTCGGGATGGTGAATAGAAAGCCATTTTCTAAAGGGGCGTGTGAGGTGAAGGAGCTCTGGTTTAAAGAATAAGGGATGTTTCATTCGAGGATCGTGATAAAATCGTCCCACGTCGATTTTGATGGCTCTGCCTTCAAAAATTCCGCAATTGGTTGCAATATTCGGATCTTTATCCCCGTATCCAAGTTTGCACCGATGGACAATGAGGCTCACAATCGCAGAAATTGTCTCTTTTGCCCCCTGAATATCTTGCGCCTTCATTTGAGTAGAGATTGTGCTGGGAACGAGCTCAGCCCTTCTTTGGAGAATAAAGTCTGTCGAATCTAGATCGACATGGTGCTCTATTTGGAGTTTATCGATAAGAGTCACTGTTTTCTTGAAATGGTTTGTTGGGTTGAGATGCAGGTAGACAAGGGCTGTTTCATGGGGAAGCTCTTCAAAGCCGATTTTGTAACTTCCATATTCTTGGTGGATCCGTTTTTTTCGTTTGGCAAATTTTAAGCGTCGGTATTTTTGGATAAAGGGGATGTAATTGAGGTGGGTAGGCTCACGAAAATGCCGTTGTTTAAAAAACTTCAGAGCGTAGCGTCCATCTGCACTGAAAAAAACAAATGCTTGCCCACCGCACCCTAAATAGGTGTACGGTTGATTAAGGGCATGGCTGACTTCATCGGACTCTTCCTGGGAAAGAGCTCTTGTTTCAAAGGCAGGTTCATGCGGTCGATGAGATTGGATTTCAATGACCATAAACCGGTCATTTTTTTGAAAATAGAAGTACCCAATAGCAATGGCAGCCGTGAAAAATAAGATCAATATTTTATACTTCATTCAAAAGCTCTTCTTTTAAATGGCGATCTAGCTCGGGCGCCCGGTGCATGAGCCACTGATGAAGGTTGTCTGTAATCCGAATCAGTTCATTTTGATCCACGGCAGGGGGTTTGCGTTTAAAACGTCCAATATCGATTTGTAGCGACTGTGTTCCAATAAAGCCGAAGTTGGTGTTGAGATCGGGGTCTTTATCAAAAATCCCCTTTTGAGATCGGACGGTCAGAAGCTTGACAAGAGAGGTTAACGCTTTTTTTGCCTCTTCGAATTCCCCTTTCTGGATCCATGTTTCTAAAGCGGAATAGACAAGGGTAGCCCGCTTTTGAACTACAAATTCGTACTGATCTAAAGGAAGGGGGTGGTGGATTCCCAGGTTATCAACGAGATCAAGGGTGAGATTGAGGTGGGATGTTTTATTGAGATGAAGGTAAAGAAGGCCTGACTCTTCACGGAGCACTTCGTAGGCAAGCTTGTAGCTTGTGAAATCTTTGCTCAGTTTGGAGTTTTTTTTATGGATCGAGTGGCGGGCCCAAGCAAGTGGGAGAAATCGAACCCAAGAGGGAGCAGAAAGGTGATGGTGTCTGAAAAATTTAATTACAGCGGTTCCATCTTCGGAGGCAAAAACAAACGATTGCGCTCCCTTACTAAAGAAGTAGTATGGCTGAGAGAGAGCTTTTTTAATCTCTTGCTCGTCGTTTTCCGAAAGAGCGGGAACCTCCCATTCTGGGTGGTATTGTAATTGGGATGAGATGCGGGCAATTGTAAAGCTTCCCGTTTGTAATTTGCAAAAACGGGCAGTCCCCCAACAGCATAGAATAAGTACTAAAACCTTGAAAAATAGCCGCATAGGAGAAATGGATCATACTGGAGGGCTTGCTCTTAAGTCAATAAGTTCTATTCATTCCAACAGAGCATAGGATACAGAGCATAGGATGTTATAGCAAATAGTTGAAACTTTTGCTCACTCGCGCTTATTTCCATTTCTTCACCACCGAGGCACGGAGAGGGATGAGATTGCACAGAGGAAAATTCCAGCCGTAAACAACTCTCGCCTAAACGCGAAAGCTTTTTGACACCCAACCCCGAAGGGCGGTGATTTATGGTACCCTATAGGTCCACCTTACGGACGGTTTACTTCGAGCACTATAGCTCTCACGCCCGTTGCTCAACCGATAGATTGAGCAAGAGTCAGATTTAAGCGTCTGTTTCTTGCGCCAGTCCGAAGACTAAATACATAGAGTCGGGAAATTCCCGAGCCAGAGACAACTTAATGCCATTGGACACTCTAAATGCGTGCAACTTTAAAAGAAAAGCAGATTAAAATCAAGAGGGAGCAGTGCTTCCTCCCAGTCCTAAAGGACTGGGTTTCCGCGCTGTCGTTACCGGATGAAATGATACGCTTATAGATGGAATTGCAAAAGTAACGATCAACAAAGTGATTTTGGGGGTTCGTGCAGCAACATACCTTTTTAGGTCCCCAAAATTACTTTGTTGATCGTTACTTTTGCAATTCCATCAGGAATCTTTCTTTTTTTTCTCTGTGCAATCTCATCCTTCTCCGTGCCTCGGTGGTGAAGAAATGGAAATAAACGCGAGAGGGCAAAAGTTTCAAACATTTGCTATAACATCCTATGCTCTGATTCACTTCAGGATAATCGTTCTCTCAAGGTCGTCAAATAGGGGGGAGAGGATTCGATTGTTGGGATCAAGGAGTTCGATTTTAATGGTATGCGAGCCTGGCTTGAGCCCATAGATGTAGTGGGGGTTCCACTCCGTTAAAATCCGCTTGTCGGAACCATCAAGGGTTAATCGGACTTTATAGCCGTCTTTGGAAAGCTGGGTATTGGAGACGAAGAAATCGAGAAGGACCGGTTTTTTTGCGTCGAAGGTTCCCTGAGGTTGATTATAAGTTAAAAATGGTTTTGAAAGATCAATCGTCGGGGAAGACCCTTTTTCTCCGACATAAAAAGAACCCGTCGTGAACACACTGGGACCTTTCAGCATTTCATCGAAAGAGCGAACTGGAAACACCCGAAGAATGTGCAACCCCGGAGCAAGCTTATAGGGAATTTTCATTTCAACGGTTTGATCATAGTCAATCTCTTCGGTTTCAGACATTTCGTCGATGGCTTCATTGACTGAAAGGTACGGCTTTCCGTCGACAATAATATGCAAAGATTGCCCATCTTTTGAATCTCGAATCTCTTTTGCCCTAGGAAAGTCGCTAAAGACCCCGAGGGGGTAGAGCTCAAGCCGCAATTGCACTCGAACAGGATTTTCTTTGACGATCTCTCCTTCGCGAGGATAAGCGATTCGTACTTCAACTTCATTAGGCTCAGGAGTTCGTTCTACAGGGACAACCCGGACCTCTCCAACACGGTCACCTTCGACCATTGCTCCGAATAACGCAGCTGATATTAAAAGAGCTTGAGTCATGAACAGCATAAAGTCTCTCCTTCGTTTCCATTTATCTTATCTTTTATTAAATGTCTATTGCCGGTATCTAAGAAATTAATGGAACTGGTCATTCTCATCGTCTTTTTTGGGCTTCTCTTTGATTATACAAATGGATTTCACGACGCCGCCAATGTCGTTGCAACTCCAATTGCAACAAAGGCTTTAAGGCCCGCAGTTGCTATTTTGATGGCTTCCATTTTCAATTTTCTAGGGGCGACTCAAATCAGCGGGGTGGCTCAAACCGTTGCAACAGGTTTAGTGCACGCGCATGAAGCGTCTCAGTTAATGGTTTTAGCAGCGGTTGTCGGAGCCGTTTTATGGAATCTTATCACATGGTATTTTGGGATTCCAAGCAGTTCTTCATACGCATTAATTGGAGGGCTCCTTGGATCAGCTCTACTTGCTGGAGGGGTGGAGCAAGTGCTTTGGAAGGGGGTGTTATTTAAAATTTTAATTCCGATGGCGGTCTCTCCTATCGTGGGGCTTCTCATCGCTTATGGGTTTATGCGCTTTCTACTGAAAATATCAAATAAAAACAGTCGGCTTTATGAGCGTTGCCAGATTGCCTCTTCTGCGGTGATTGCCCTCTCGCATGGACTCAATGACGCCCAGAAAAGCATGGGAATCATCACGCTGGGGCTTTTTTCGGCGGGGCTTATTCCCACTCCTCATATTCCGCTCTGGGTGATTGCCTCTTGCGCTGTTGTCATGGCGCTTGGAACAGCTTCGGGGGGATTTCGAATTATCCGGACCATGGGATTTGAAATCACAAGGCTGAAATCAATCGATGGATTTGCTGCAGAGATAAGCTCGTCGTTTGTGATCCTTATCGCCAGCCTTTTCGGGATCCCTTTAAGTTCTACGCATATCATTGTAGGAAGCATTACAGGAGTGGGAACAGCCAAAGGGCTTCATCAGGTCCGTTGGTCAACAGCTAAAAAAATGGTCCTTGCTTGGGTTCTAACGCTTCCAGGCGGAGCGGTCGCCTCTGCCCTTGTCTTTTTCGCACTTAAGTCTTTATTTATCTAATTATAAATAACTTATAATTATAAAGATTATTATTATAAATAATACTATAATAATAAAAAAAGGCGTAATAATGGCTAAAAAGAAAAAAAGCCAAGCAACTGTTTTAGAAGCTGTCGATACTTTATCTCATTTAGTTGACTTGGACGTTGAAAAACCAGAGAAAACCAAGTGGCTTGATCCTGCAAAAGTGGAAGAGAACCAAGAAACCGTTCGCGAAACCTTTCGGACCATCAATACTTACTTACAACATCTCTACCAAAAAGATCGGCAGGAGCTATCCCATCCTCAGATGCAAAAGGGGGTTCGAGCGATGATAGAGCTTGCGGGGGAGGCTGCCCGCAAAGTCGATCAATATGCCGAGCTATTCCCTAAGACGCTCAAAGACACGCAGGGAAAAGAAGAGTCCATTTCCGAATTCAAAAAACTGCAACAATTTTACCTCTCCAAAGTGTTTTCCAAAGTCAGCAAAGCCTCTGTTGAAGAGGATTGGGAGCAAGAAGGGGGAGAGCTAAACACCGACAATGAGAGGCAAGTTCTGCAAGATCTCGATACAGTTCGTCAGGATAGAGATTACGAGTTATTTTATATCACCCACGATGATGGGACTCCTTTTTTTACATCTAATTTGCTCAGGCATCTCCGCATGGTTGGGAATTTCGATGAAACATTTATTTCCTCCGATGAGCGAGAAGATCTGCTGAGCCAGCTGGAAACTGCTCTGGATAGAGAGTTTCATCTTTCCGCTCAAAAAATGGTGCAGGAGTGCACAGATTTAATCGATCTTTTCTACAGAGAAGCCCTTCAGCATAAAGATCACGACACGTTGATGCAGATGAATAAGGCAATTATGGCTTTATTTCTTGCAGCTAACCCCAGAAATCTCCGTCACAATTCCAAAGGCAAATATGCAACGAATTATTGGAGCGATTTTCTCTATTACTTCCGTTTAGCGCTCCAAACAGAAAGTTATCAAAAATGGAAGGAGGGAAAAGCAGAATCCGAACTCGATCAAAATTGCCTCAAATTGATGCATCTCATGAGCCATACTCTCTTTTTAAAAGCAAGAGCGCGCGATCAAGACCTAGAGATCCTTCATGCGTTGATAGGGAAGGATTTAGATTCTTCTAAATCTATTTGGGCATCTCTTGCAGATGCAGAACTCAAGTTATTACAAGAACTTAGGAACTACCCTTCAGGCCCTTTGATGAAAACACTTAAGATGTTTCGTCAGGAAGAGGGAAAAGAAGGGTTCAACCCTCTCCTCCAGCAGAATAATGCAGGACAAATTTTTAACATTACGACTGAAGATCTTCATACAACAGTCATCCATACACCGATGCCCATTCATCAAACAACATTAGAAAGTGCGGAGATTGTACCTGAATTTAAAGAGTATCTTCATGCACTTGGCGAAAGAAAGCACCTTTATGTCAATTTGCAAGATCGTACATCGTGGAAAGAGCAGTTTCGGTGCAAGCTCTTAGAAAAACTGTCGGAGCAGGGAGAATTTTCTCACGCTTTTCATTTGATCACACTCCCCAAAGATACCGATTTTTACCATCAGAAACATCCGTATGGCGATCTCGATGATGCAAAGCAGTTTTGTATCACATGCATTGACCAGGTGGTAAGTGGCAAGGAATGCGGGTTTTATTTTCCACCTGGAAAGACCCCAAAAGGATGGATTGAGCCTTTAGTCAAGTTTGTGCACGACCAGTTTTTCGAAAATAAACCTCATTTGAATCGGAAAGAGCGGCTTGATTTCATTGAAATTCTTTATTTTTTCATCGTCTTGCGGTACTTCGATCAAGAGAAACCCGATGTGCTTAATTTTAGTTGTAAAGACGGAATTGATGCAGGGGCTGCAATGGCCGCCTCTTTTTACGGATTTACGCGGATGCTCTCATCTGCAGCTTCTTGGACAAGCACCGATCGAGATTTTTTCCTTTTCTCCCTGTTTCTTCCAGCCCTTTTTATCCGCCGCCGCTCTATCGACACCGCGCGAACCCAACGGGCCTTTTCAGCCCTTGAGCACTTTGAGGCTGTTTTAAATAAGAATCGAGATCAAGTCTTAAAAAATTGCGTCAAAATCCTCCCCGAGATCTCCCTAAAAAACATCAGCATCACCGATGTGGCGTGACTGATCTTATAGCTTTGCTCTGAAAATAGGCGCTGCAAAATGTCTTATTTTTCGAGCGCCTAGGGCTAAACCTAACAAACTTGCAAGCAGTAGGGCGAATAAGATCTTTTGGGAAGTGGAAAAAGAGGACTTCGATCGATAAAGATCTTCCATAAGCAATTTAATATTTTTCCCTAGTTCGGGATCCTCTTGGAAAAAGAAGAATAAAAGGTGTAAATGGTCAAGGGAAAAGGACATACCCGATAACTTTTTGCCCTCTGATAACCATTGATTTATGGGGCTAAAATCTATCTTTGCAAAATATTCTCGTTCAAAGGGTGTCTTTCCTCGATAGGTAAGACAAATATGTTTATAAGCTTTGTAAAATTTATGTTCACCTTGATAAGTTTGCTCAAACTTATCCAACCATTTCGAAAGATGTTTCCTTGCAAAAGTCGTCACTTCGTCTGATGGATTATAAATTTCGTCGAAGTGCTTGAAAATATCGAAGCGAAAGCCGTTCAAGGCATAATTCCGTCGCTTGCTTTGAAGCCGCTTAAACAAATCGTTTAGCTGTCCTTCTTTGTCTTGTCCACCAATAAATTTAAAAAACTCTAGAAGGTCTTTTAGATGAAATTTGGCAGCATATCGCTTATCCCACGTATCTTCACTATCTTTCCTATTTAACTGAAAAGAGCGGCAATATTCATTTAGTCTCTTTTTCCAGATATAATTGTCTTTAGAGAGATCGTTAAATTCTTTATTGACAATTGATATTGTTCTAAGGTCTACCACAGATAAATAAGAAAATGCCAATACCTTTAGATCCTTGGAAAATAGCGGTGGAAAAAGGAATAGCTGAATAGATCCAGTGGTCATTGGACACCTCCGAAAAAAACTTGAGCGGCATTATGGTGATATATCATACTGTTAGTCCCATCGAATTTTAAGAAACCAATGAGGTTTATTCCTCTATTGGAAAAGATTAAGTGCCCTGACAGGGTATTCATAAAACAGTCTTTTGAATCTATTTGCCAGCTTTCCTTTCCACTCTTCGTTCCATATCTCTTCTTTGCTGAAATCTTTCTTTGTGTAGAGCTCATCCGTCAAGGCCATTGCTTCCCTGTTCTCTGTTGAACTTATTCTCCCTTGCCGAACAAGAGCAGTTATCCAATTACTATCCTCTCTAAGCCCAGTGGCAAGAGCTGTATCAGCGATTTGTTTGGCATTGTCGATCCTCCTCCTAAATTGTGCCGTCTCTTTTGTTGCGTCTGACATCTTGAGGGAAGCAAGTGCTTTTTCATACAGAAAAATAATGCGCTTGTGAACAATCATAGTTGTCGCATAGCACTCCTTGACTTCTTCGGGACGAACATAGTCTCCTTCCTTTTTTTCAGCCCGAGCTTCTAATAATTGATTAAGTTCCCATAATCCACTGGGGCTATAGCTTGCATGAACGATTAGGTCGGAAGAGAACGAACACTGAAATCCGCTGAGGATTTCATCTTTCTCTTCATAAGTCCTAACAATTGTTCTTGCATCGACAGCATAGAATTGCTCTTTCCATACTTTGAACCGTTCTTCTAATTCTAAGCCGATCATTAGTCCTTTACGTATATGGTCGCTTGCGAGTTGGCAGCATTTAGCTGCAGACATAAAGGAAATCACGACATTTGTAAAAAGTCCTACCCGTGATTCTTCAAGACCTCGAACTTTTAAGAAATATTCTTGGATTTTATAGGCTCCTCCTCCTCCAATTGTCAAGCTTACAGCTTGCATGACTTTGATAATGCAAGTTTGTTTTTTTGCTTCAGATGGATTATCCTTGAGATATTTTTGATGGATTTCCCAGCCTTCCCTGCTTAAAACAGGGTAGTAGCCTTTATCCAACTTTTGCAGAAGGAGGTCTGCTTTATGTTTTTCTGCATGATGAATAGGCTTGATCCCAGGGAAATACGGTCTTATTTCCTTGTCAAGGCGCTCAATCCAATTGGTGAAGGGCATTATCATGGCATAAGTGGTTTGCTGAACAAACTTTGGCAGTGCAGACAGCGCCATAAGAAATCCTTTTGTTGAATTTAAAAAAGGACTTATATTCCTTCTCCATTATTTTTTGATAGAGGAAAAAATTATTTTATTTTTCCATTGAGCTTATCCAAATCAAAGTTCGTAATAGATAAAAACCTTTTTAAGTGATACCCTTTGCTCTCTCGGAGGCTTTTTTAATGGAATCATCGGGTATGTTTGGTTTTGCTGCAGGAGGAACACTTTTATCTGGCCTATGCAGCTATGTGGTTTATTCACCGGAAAATAAAAGGGTCTTTTGGGGCTCTTTTGTCCTAGGATCAGCCATTTCATTCATCGCAGAAAGATATATTCAGCAGATGCCTGCAGAAGATAAAGGGAGAGAAGCGCTTAGAGGTCTTTCCATAATATTAACTGGTTATTTTGAGCCAATGGTCACAGGATCTGTTCTATCTGTTTTTTGGCTTTTGACAAGTGACAAATATCAAACCTTGACTAGAGTTATGCTGATTGTGGTGATGATTTTAAATCCGTCTTTAACTCGTGCGATCAGTTCTACTAGCCGGGCTTCTAGAGAGGTCAGCCGCTCGGTTACGTTGGTTCGTGCGATTCCTCTATCAGCTTTCTCCTTTGGGTACGCGGCAACCCAAGCCGTTTTTTCCGCTATCGACTTTTACCGTGATCAACGTTAGAGCGAGTTTTACAACTGGCTCGTTAGTTTAAAGAAAGGTCATCAGGAATCATTGACAGGGTGGCGTATTTGCCTCCCATCTGTCGGAGGGTAGAGCGCCAGAGCTGGTCGGGAGGCGTTTCAAATACAGTTTGGGCGGAGGCGGGCTGCAAAAACCAGAGCCCTGTGAGAAACTCTTGTTCGAGTTGTCCTGGGCCCCATCCACAAAATCCGAAACAGAGATGAACAGAAGGGCCGCTTGTGTCAGAGACAGCTTCTTGGAGAAATTGAAAGTCACCTCCAAGGTAGACTCCTTCACACACTTTGAGATTTCGATCTCCTTCAAGGTCTTTAGAATGAAGGAGCATCATTTGGTTGGGCTGCAGAGGCCCGCCGGCTCGAAGTTGAACGTGGGGATTGGCAATCTCTTTAAGATTGAGGATTTCTGCGGGGATTTCAACGTTCAGGGGTTTGTTAATAAGGAGGCCGAAGGAACCTGCCGGGCCATGTTCACAGAGGAGGATCACGCTTCGAAAGTAAAGGCCTGTGTTGATCTCAGGGCTTGCAAGAAGGAGAGATCCTTTGGTCAGTTGTGCGTAAGGGAGGGGTTCTTTCATGGCGTTAGGGAGTGGGATAATTGTTCATTATAGAGACGAAGATTATCAGACATCTCATCAATTTGCCTGAGAAGTTCGGCCAGGTTTTCTTTAAAGGGCGAAGAATCCACCACCTGCTTTTTTTCTTCATCTTTTGCTTTGTCAATGAGGAGTGAAATCCTCGACATCGAGGTATTAATTTGATCGATTTCCGTTTGAAAATAGTCTTTAAAAGCGACGGGGGATTGAAGCGCCTCTAGCCTGGAGATACGCCTTGTTCGGGTCCGTTGCCATCCTTTGTTGAGGTGGAACAAGATTCCATAGTGGTTGATGTCATTCATGAGAGTATCAGCTTTACTCATCACAGCTGTCAAACGGAGATAGAGATCATCGGCTTGAATGAGCTTGCCAAAGGTTCCTTGTCCGGAGGAGATTTCTTGGCAAATCTTATCAAAAGAGAGGGTTGCACTGCTTAGGTTCGAGGCAACGGCTCCTAAATTATCAAAAACCCCTTCCTGGCTCATTTGACCAAGAGCGGCATCGATTTTTTCCATGGAGCCTGTGAGCGCAACGGTTGCCTCTTTCACTTGGGAGACGAGCTGATTTTGGTTGATTGTTTGAGTCAGCTCATCAATTTGCGTCATGGCTGAGGCAAAAGAGGTCGTCGCCTCTGTGAGCTTTCCTTCATTTTGAATAAACCAGTTTTTAACAAGGTCGACGGTGGCATCCATCTTATCGCCGATATCAGAGAGACGGTTGAACGTGTTCTCAATCGGGTCGACAGAATCGGCGTAAAAAGGTGTTTTGTCGGTAATGAGTTCAGGGGTCATTCCTTTGGAAGGGGATCTTGGAACAATTGCAATCGATTTTTCCCCTAAAAGGCCTGAGGTTTGCATGCCAATTTCATCGGTTGAATAGACGCGGACACCCGAGTCAATTTTGAGTGTCAGCTGGTAGAAAAACAACCTTCCCAGCTGGTCGGTAGGCTGGGTTTCTCGCGCATGGTAAATTTCATTGATGGCTGTCACTTCTCCGATAGCCTTGCCTGCAAATAAGACACGTGTGCCGACATTAATTTTGTTCACATTGGAAAAACGGACAAAGATCGTTTGTTTTTCATCTCCAACAGACGGCTTTAAGAACATGACGAGCCCGACCAAAACTCCAATAGAAGAGAGTAAAAAAAGGCCGATCATAAAGTTTTTAATTGAATTAGACATGGAGCTCTCTAATTTTAAGGGGGTCTTGAGTTATTGTCTTTCTTAAGAATTCAATAATAGGATCATCGATTTTCATGAAAGCCTCAGGTTGATTAATATGAACAATTTTACCTTGATGGATCAAGGCAAGCCTATCGCAGACATAGAGGGCAGACAAAAGATCATGCGTGACAACAATGCTGGTGGCTTTGAGCTCTTTTTGTGTTTTGACGATGAGTTCGTTGATTTGGAAGGCGGTAATGGGGTCAAGGCCGGTTGTCGGCTCATCATAGAGAAGAATGGAGGGCCGATAGACGATGAGCCGGGCTAGCGCTGCCCTTTTTCTCATCCCTCCTGAGAGCTCAGAGGGCATTTTTTTTCCTGTCCCAGCAAGTCCTACTGTTTCAAGCGCATGACCAACCCTCTCTTGAATTTCGGCAGATGAAAGGGGCTCTGCTGTTTGAAGATCTCCATGCTCTGTCAAAAAAAAGGCAATATTTTCTTCAACGGTCATCGAGTCAAAGAGAGCAGCTCCTTGAAAGAGCATTCCCATATGCATCGTGGCCTTATAGAGATCAGGACCATGGAGGTCTGAGATGCGTATGTCTCCAATATCAATTGTCCCTTCGTCTCCCTTAGAAATACCGATCATGTGTTTGAGAAGGACACTTTTCCCCATGCCGGAGCGGCCTAGAATGACGAGAGTTTCACCTTCATTCACATCCAAGTTCAGTCCATCAAGCACTTTATTTTTGTTAAAGCATTTATGCAGATTTTGAATACAGATTAAAGGTTTTTCCATCACTATAAAATCTTTTGGAGTTGCGTTCTAAACGTATTTAAGGCAAGGGTTAGAAAGAAGTTTGTAAATAAAATACAGCAGTAGGCAATGACAACGCTACTTGTTGTTGCCTGGCCCACCCCCGCTGCGCCCCCTGTCGTTTTCATCCCCTTATAGCAGCAGATGGTCATAATGAGAACTCCAAAAACAAAAGCCTTCACAACTCCTGTGAGAAGATCAAACATCGTAATATGTTGCGGCATCGGGTCAAAATACCCGGTCGGCGTCATCCCAAAGAAATAGACAGAGATCAAATATCCCCCAAAAATTCCCATGACCATGCCAAAAGCAGTCAGGAGCGGCATAATGAGCGACCCGGCTAAAAAGCGCGGGGCGACAAGGTACCGTTTAGGATTGACCGCCATGGTTTCTAGTGCATCGATTTGTTCTGTGACTCGCATGGTTCCAAGCTCTGCACACATGGCAGCCCCTACACGTCCTGTCACCATAAAAGCAGTTAGGACAGGCCCCAGCTCAGTGATCATGGCTTTGGCAACTAGAAGTCCCGTGACGCTTGCAAGTCCTTTATCTGACAGCTGATAGAAAGCTTGAGCTGCCAGGACAAGCCCCGTGAAAAAGCCGGTAATGGCCACAACGGGAAGGGACGTCACCCCAATGTTATAGAGTTGCTGTAAAAGCAGGCGAAGTGAAGGGGGAGTCTTCACGGAGACTTTCACAACATCAGCGCAAAGTCGGACATACTCTCCAACCCCTTCGATGAACTTAAAGCGGCCCCTTAGCCATGCGAGTAAAGGCTCAGCCGCTTGCTCCTGCTCATTATTGAGACTCATGATGCTTAGGCCTCCCTGCCTACCCTTCTCTCATCATGGCAGATTAGGGGATTTCTATCTAATAAGGGAATTGCAAAACTCCGATTTGGGGCCAAATTCGATGATTTTTGGGCAGGGCCTTGCGTACGACAAAAAATCAAATATTTTTTATTTCTTTTTATTGCGAACAGGAGCCTATTGTGCCGATGGTCTCGATTGCACCTGTATTTGTGGTGTCGTCCGATCCGGCCGTTCGGTTGAATGTGCCTGGATTGTCCTGCTCGAATAGATAAGGAGATGGGCTTGAAATGGGTGTTGCTATATTGTCAGTAAAATTTAGGCATAATGTCCCTAAGCTAGCAGTGATGCTGCTTGCAAAGCCATTTGCCAAACCGGTGGTACCGCTAAAGGTGTTTCCAGCTATATTCGCTGAAACATCGGCGGTATTATTGTTCAACGTATAGTTAATGCCGTAGCTATTATCAAGCTCGCTGAATGTGTTTCCAGAAGAGCTGAAGGTGCTGATTATGCCGCCGGTAGCAATGCCTGTGCCATCACTAATATTGCTAAAGGTATCGCCAGAAGAGCTGAAGGTGCTGATCATGCCGCCGGCAGCAATGCCTGCGCCATCACTAATATTGCTAAAGGTATCGCCAGAAGAGCTGAAGGTGCTGATTATGCCCAAGTTGAGAATGCCTGCGCCACCGCCACTAATATTGCTAAAGGTATCGCCAGAAGAGCTGAAGGTGCTGATTATGCCGCCGTTGACAATGCCTATGCCACTATCACTAATATCGCTAAAGGTATCGCCAGAAGAGCTGAAGGTGCTGATTATGCCCAAGTTGAAAATGCCGGCGGCGAAATTAACATCGCTAAAGATATTTCCAGAAGAGCTGAAGGTGTCGATCGTGCCTTCGTTGTATATTCCAAAGCTATCCTCATTAAGATCGCTAAAGATATCTCCAGAAGAATTGAAGATGTCGATTATGCCGCCGCCGTTGTAAATGCCTGCGCTATTACTAGTACTACTAATATTGCTAAAGGTATTTCCAGAAGCATTGAAGGCAGTGATTATGCCTCCATTGTAAATGCCGTTACTACCAGTACTAATATTGCTAAAGATGTTTCCAAAAGCATTGAAGACGGTGATTGTAGCGGAGTCGTTGTATATGCCATCACCACCACTTAGATCGCTGAAGGTGTTGCCAGAAGCGCTATAGGTGGCAATTAGGCCACTGTTATGGGTCAAAATCCCGTTTCCTCCAAGCCCTCCTCCGTTTCGGCTAAGGTTGCTGAAAGAGCTTCCTGAGACATTCAGGAGATCCAGGGTATTGCCGTTATCGAGTTGGATGTAGATCCCATTGCCGTTATTACTACCGTCATTGCACGTAAATCCATTAAAGGTGCTGCTGTCGATGAGGACTCGGCCAGAGGGGTTGATCAAAGAGATCCCATTTGTCGTAATGGTGGTAGATGAGACAAAGAGGTTGTGATCGGCAGTGAGATTGGAGATTCTGTTTCCATAGATGCCGTTTGCAGTCGTGTCTACAGTCGGCATCATAGAGAATCCTGAGACGGTGTTATTATTGCCCAAAGTGACGATATTTCCGGCACCTGTCGTGTTGGCAATATTCGGCAAGCTAGAGGCCATGGCCGGGATGATGATGGTGCCCCTTGTCGTTGGGATGGAATGCGCTATAGAGGCGCCAAGAAATAGCTGGCCGTCTTGTAGAAGAATGCCGCTGGACATGCCGTTTGTCGTTCCATCGCCTGGGTATACGTAGATGCCTTGGTTTGCCGATGAGGCATTTTGCGCATCTAGAAGCGTTGAGAAGGGGTTCTCATACGTACCGGCTGAATGGCTGGTGTTATCCACAAACCAGAAAATCCAAGGTTTACCTGTTTCTGGATTGATGGCAGGAGAGGTGGTGCTCTGCCTTCCCACGGGGATGATCTCATTGCGATCCACCCTCTGCACCGCGCGCCTTTGCAAGGTCATCGCGTATGGGCAAGATTTGCCTACTTGATTCTTCCCTCCAAAGGAGATATTTAGGCTGATTTGCGCCTGGCCAGTCCACTTGAAGAAGTGATCGTAGGCGGTGATGCCTTCAATGCGCAAGTACCGATTGAATAGTTCGATGTTAGCGCGAAGCTTTCCTCCCCACGTCGTCTTACCCACCCCCGTCAAATAATAGGGGCCTCCTGCAAAGTAAAGCGGTGTTTTGTCTTTTTTAAAATCCACATGAAGACCCACTTCTGCATTTGCGCCCTTCATGGCAAAATCCCGTTTGTTTTTGATAAGCATGGAATTGCCTTGAAAAGCGTAAAATGTGCTGCGGTGAAAATAAGGACTTTGTTTGCGTCCTATTGGAAAGTAGCCATTGATCCGGAAGTCCCAGACTCTGCCTAGAGATTCAAGTCCAGCGGAGACTTGGTTGTAGTGCTGATGGGACGTATTGCGATAGTCGTAATAGCCATTAACTCCCCACACACGCGAGGAGCCTAGGCGCCGCAGGCCAATGCCTGCGTTGGCCGCGAGCTTGCCATTGTCAAACACATGTCCGCGCAGATCCAGGAAGGGAAGCCAACCGCCCTTAAGAATGTTCGGAGCGAGAAAAACCTCCTGCGTCGTGTAGCCGGTTTTATAGCCGATTCCTTTGGGGGTGGAGTAACGGATAGAAGCGCGCATGGGCTGCACACCGCAATTGGTATCTACTACAGCCCCCAATACAGGACCACAGCAGAGCATCCAAAGAAGAGAGCATTGAAAAGGACCTATGCGCATAGAGGACCACCCTATAACCCATATGTAGTTCAGGGCCTTCTGATGAAAAAGTTTTGACAGATTACCTCACAAATATCTTGCCTAAAATTCCTCTGAGATATTTCGGCTCATAAGTGCAACATTTTCGAGCAGTAGAGAATCCTCGGTCGGGGTCTATTGCTTTGATTATATTCATAGAAAGACGCCTAAAAAAAGCCATGTTTTCAGCTATGAACCCAGCTTTTGCTTGAGCATCGTCTTCCTTGAAGATTACATCCAAGACCCAATGCAAAGGATTTTCAATTGACCAATGACCTCGGGTCCATCCTGCAAATTCCTTTGCGGTGCCTTTTCGGCTTGAGAAGTAATATCGGATTTCGGAAGTCTTTTTACTATTTATCTCCCTTTCAGAGACTACTTCAACGATGGCCTTTAAGGCAGGCCAGGTTGCCGTTTGCGGCAACCAGTCCAATACTGTACATACGCATATCGATCGTTGTTCGATTCTACCGTGACCTTTTTCTGGAGAAGGAAGATACCTTTCCACTTCGACTTCTTCATATTCGGCTTCTCGAGCCTGATCGAAAAAATTCTGTGCTTCAGCATGGAAATTCCCCTGGTTTCCCTTGAGTCCAATCAGATAATCAGCTCCATGATTTAAAAACTTTTGTGCACTTGCAACATGAGCAAAAAGGGCATCTGTCGAGATCAGGGCGCCATTTACATCTACGTCTTTCAACAAAGCATCAATTACTCTTGGCTCTGACGACTTATCTGGCACTTTTTCCTGGGCCAGTACAAGCCTTTGTTCGGCTGCAAATAACTCGACAAGGTGAACGAGACTGTCTGTCGTAGAGACCCCCTTCAGACGTTTGCCGTCGATGACAAGTAGTTGGTCTTGTAATTGCTGAGGAATGTTCGCAAACCACTTTTTTAGCAATTGCTTAAAAACCCCTGGGGATAACCTTGCAAGAAGCCACCAGAGTGTATCATAGGAGGGCGCTGGGAAAGTCCGATTGACTGACTTGTTGATCCATTCAATATTGAGCTCGGCATAGACGGCAAGATCGGCCACAGTATCAGCTCCACTGAGATATCCGCTAAGAATGACCAACATCAAAAACCAAAACGGGTATTGGATCTTGGAAAGCTGCCTTGGGTCATCCGTATCTGGGAAAGCTCCTTGGACGGAGCCTGCAAATTGTTCTATATCAATGTCTTGTTTTAGTTCAGAAAATCGTGGGTCTCTGGTTTTTCGACTGGGCATATTCACTCTCCTATATCGGAGAGATGAAAACAAAAGACTTTGATTTATAGCCAAGAAAATTTTACGCGACTGTCAAAACTTTTTCATCAGAAGGCCCTGATATGTAGTTGCAATTATCTTTTTTAGCAATAAATCTCTGATGCTGTATAAATAAAGTTGAAAAAAGAATTTAAACCGGTAGAACAAGTGCTTCATCTGTAAATCCTTCGCTGTTGTAGCCAATGTAATTTTTAGATAGCTTTTCGTTTTCCTAGTGTATAAAATGCAATCATAGACAAGATGAAGTGTTGAGATATGTACCTGGGAAGACCAAGGATTGAAATCCCTAAAAAATGGATTGAGAAATTCTGCAAAACACATCACATCATTAAGCTGGCCCTTTTTGGGTCTGTGTTATCAGACCATTTTTCTGATACAAGCGATGTTGATATATTAGTAGAATTTGATTCAGAACATACTCCTGGATTGTTTAGTTTTGTTGAAATGAAAGAAGAGCTTTCGCAAAATCTTGGAAGAGAGGTCGACCTTCGAACTCCCGAAGATATTAGTAAGCTCTTTAGAAAAGAAGTTCTCCAACAATCATACCTACTATATGGACAAGAAGGATTTAAACCGGCTTAGTCATATGCTGGATGCAGCGCAGGCTATTGGTCAACACGTAGCAAATAAAAGCATGGTTGATCTAGAGCAAGATAGACTGCTTTTAGGTGGCGTTATTCGAGAATTACTTTTGATAGGGGAAGCGGCCAATGCTGTAACCTCTCCATCAAAAGCAGCAATCTCTGATATTCCTTGGAAAAAAGTGATTGGTATGAGAAACCAACTAATACATGGATATTTTGACATCAGTTATCGTATTATCTGGAGTACTGTTATTGAAGATATCCCAAAATTGATTTCTGAGTTAGAGAAAGTTCTTCACTCAAAAAACCACTGAGCACCATCACTTTTTCTGCTCAAGTAATTGCGAACAGGAGCCTGTAGGGTTAACTGTGCCGATGAACTCGATTTCACCTGTATTTGTGGTGTCGTCCGATCCGGCCGTTCGGTTGAATGTGCCTCCATTAGTTTGCTCGAATAGATAAGGAGATGGGCTTGAAGTGGGTGTTGCTATATTGTCTGTAAAATTTAGGCATAACGTCCCTGAAGTAGCAGTGATGCTGCTTGCAAAGCCATTTGCCAAACCGGTGGTGCCGCTAAAGGTGTTTCCAACTATATTCACTGAAACATTGGCGGCATTATTGTTCAACGTGTAGGAAATACCGTAGCTACTATTAAGCCCGCTGAATGTATCTTCAGTAGAGCTGAAGGTGTTGATTGTGCCACCGTTATTAATGCCTACGCTACCATTACTAATATTGCTAAAACTGTTTCCAGAAGAATTAAAGACGGTGATTATATTTCTATTGTAAATGCCGTTGCTGTTATTGCTAATATTGCTAAAGATATCTCCAGAAGAGCTAAAGGTGTTGATTATGTTGGCATTGAAAATGCCAATGCTAACATCACTAATATCGCTAAAGGCGTTTCCAGAAGAATTGAAGGTGTCGATCGTGCCGCTGTTGATAATGCCAATGCTAACATCACTAATATCGCTAAAGGCGTTTCCAGAAGAATTGAAGGTGTCGATCGTGCCGCTGTTGATAATGCCAATGCTACTACCACTAATGTCGCTAAAGGCGTTTCCAGAAGAGCTGAAAGTGCTGATCATGCCGCTACTAATGAAAATACCAACGCTAACATCACTAATATCGCTAAAGGTATTGCCAGAAGAGCTGAAGGTGTTGATCATGCTATGGTTGACAATACCATTGCTAGCATGGCTAATATTGCTAAAGGTATCGCCAGAAGAATTGAAGGAGCTGATCGTTGCATTGTTGATAATACCATTAGCATGATTAATATTGCTAAAGGTATTGCCAGAAGAATTGAAGAAGCTGATTGTACCAAAGTTGGTAATACCAGTGCCACCATGACTAATATTGCTAAAGGTATTGCCAGAAGAGCTGAAGGTGCCGATTGTGCCCGAGAAGATGTTAATGCCATTACCACCACCACCCCCTCCGGGCTGGCTAAGGTTGCTAAAAGAGCTTCCTGTGATGTTCAGGACATCAAGAGAATAACCGCTATCAAGTTTGATGTAGATCCCATTGCCGTTTCGACTAGCGTTATTGCACGTAAATCCATTAAAGGTGCTGCTGTCAATGAGGACTCGGCCAGAGGGGTTGATCAAAGAGATCCCATTTGTCGTAATGGTGGTAGATGAGACAAAGAGGTTGTGATCGGCAGTGAGATTGGAGATACCGTTTCCATAAATGCCGTTTGCAGTCGTGTCTACAGTCGGCATCATAGAGAATCCTGAGACGGTGTTATTATTGCCCAAAGTGACGATATTTCCGGCACCTGTCGTGTTGGCAATATTCGGCAAGCTAGAGGCCATAGGCGGGATGATGATGGTGCCCCTTGTCGTTGGGATGGAATGCGCTATAGAGGCACCAAGAAATAGCTGGCCGTCTTGTAGAAGAATGCCGCTGGACATGCCGTTTGTCGTTCCATCGCCTGGGTATACGTAGATGCCTTGGTTTGCCGATGAGGCATTTTGCGCGTCTAGAAGCGTTGAGAAGGGGTTCTCATACGTACCGGCTGAATGGCTGGTGTTATCCACAAACCAGAAAATCCAAGGTTTACCTGTTTCTGGATTGATGGCAGGAGAGGTGGTGCTCTGCCTTCCCACGGGGATGATCTCATTGCGATCCACCCTCTGCACCGCGCGCCTTTGCAAGGTCATCGCGTATGGGCAAGATTTGCCTACTTGATTCTTCCCTCCAAAGGAGATATTTAGGCTGATTTGCGCCTGGCCAGTCCACTTGAAGAAGTGATCGTAGGCGGTGATGCCTTCAATGCGCAAGTACCGATTGAATAGTTCGATGTTAGCGCGAAGCTTTCCTCCCCACGTCGTCTTACCCACCCCCGTCAAATAATAGGGGCCTCCTGCAAAGTAAAGCGGTGTTTTGTCTTTTTTAAAATCCACATGAAGACCCACTTCTGCATTTGCGCCCTTCATGGCAAAATCCCGTTTGTTTTTGATAAGCATGGAATTGCCTTGAAAAGCGTAAAATGTGCTGCGGTGAAAATAAGGACTTTGTTTGCGTCCTATTGGAAAGTAGCCATTGATCCGGAAGTCCCAGACTCTGCCTAGAGATTCAAGTCCAGCGGAGACTTGGTTGTAGTGCTGATGGGACGTATTGCGATAGTCGTAATAGCCATTAACTCCCCACACACGCGAGGAGCCTAGGCGCCGCAGGCCAATGCCTGCGTTGGCCGCGAGCTTGCCATTGTCAAACACATGTCCGCGCAGATCCAGGAAGGGAAGCCAACCGCCCTTAAGAATGTTCGGAGCGAGAAAAGCCTCTAATGTCGTATAGCCGGTTTTATAGCCGATTCCTTTGGGAGTGGAGTAACGGATAGAAGCGCGCATGGGCTGCACACCGCAATTGGTATCTACTGCAGCCTCCGATAGCGTGGGCTGCACGTCACGATTGCTATCTACCACATCCCCCAGTAGCATAGGCTGCATGTCGCAATTGGTATCTACTGCAGCCTCCGATAGTGTGGGCTGCATATCACGATTGCTATCTACCACATCCCCCAGTGGCATAGGCTGCATGTCGCAATTGGTATCTACTGCAGCCTCCGATGGCGTGGGCTGCACGTCACGATTGCTATCTACCACATCCCCCAGTAGCATAGGCTGCATGTCGCAATTGCTATCTACTGCATCCCCCAATACAGGACCGCAGCATAACATCCAAAGAAGGGAGCATTGAAAAGGATCTATACGCATAGAGAGCCACCCATAACCCAAACGTAGTTGTAATTATCTTTTTTAGCAATAGCATCTCTGATGCTGTTTGCAAGACTATAATTGATTTCTGGGTTAGAGAAGGAGCTCTTCACTCAAAAACCCACTGAGCTCCGTCACTCTTTTTGCTCAGACAGAAGCTTTTTGACAGTGTCTGCGGTCACTTTTTCGGGGATCGTTTCTTTATACTCTTTTAGAAAGACTTCGATTGTTTGATCAACGAGTTTTTTAAGGGTGGGAAGGATGATCCACTCAACCCAGGCAAGGCCCTTTATATCTTCCTCGTGTGGTGCTTTTGCAAGCTTGTGCACAAGGGTGTATTTCCGTTGCCGATAGGTGTTTTGCAGCTCTTTTAGGGTCACAAACTGTTGGTGAAGCGCTGATTGGGCTGCTATCGTTGTATTGAGTTGTTTCAAATTGTTTTGTTTTTCTTTTAATTTCGCAAGTTTTTGAGCGGTTTCAGGGGCTGTTTTCCATGAAGGATTGTCCCGGGCCAGTAAATTCAGTTCATGTTGAAGTTCGTTGATCTCCGATTGAAGCGTATTGCGTGAGATTTTTAACTGGCGGGGCGTCCAGCTGTAGACATGGTTGATGGCCTTTTGCATGAGAAGGATCGATTTGCGGGGATTCGCTCGGTTCTTTGTTTCGGGATGGAAATTTGCCGTTTCCACAACAGCATCAATTGCTTTGGGATCAATATCGACTTCGCCATGGAGAAATTGGTTTCTTAGGATTTGTTTGGTTTTTTCTAAATTGGGCTCTTTTACGTGGATGAGGTCGAATCGATCGACAATGGCTTTATTAGGTTCAATATGGTTTTCGTATTCTTCCTGTGTTGTCGCAAAGAGGCACAGGATATGCCGCTCAAGGAGTTTGGTTTTAAGTGCCTCTAAAAGGAGCCCTTTTCCGCCGACAGCATACCCTTCTGCGCTTGCTAGGGTATGTGCTTCATCTATAAATAAGATAGCCTTGCCATCTTTAATTTCCTCGAGCAGACCATCCAGGCGGGACCGATATTGCCCTTCAGCCCAATCTCCAATTTGAGAAAGCTCGGGTGCGTTCACGAGAAAGACTTGTTTGCCTCGCAGCCGGGGAATTTCTCCAGAGCTAATCATTTGAGCAAAAATTTTAACAAGCTGAGTTTTTCCTACTCCCGGAGGGCCTATAAGAATGGGGATATTGGGCTGCTGTTCTGAAGGTGTACAAAGACAGGTGATAAGTCTGTTCATCTCATCTTCGGAAACTGAAAACGTATTTTCGGTGGAAGTGAGCTCTTGGATATACGTTTTATTGATTTGCAAGTGCTGATCGAATCCCAACCAATGATAGAGGACTTTCATACAGGCCAAAACGGTAAAAATAGCCAAGCTTGCTACCACTGTTTTTCGCACGGTGACAAAGTAGGTTAAGAGTGCAACTCCAGCCCACTGAAGATCGCCTATCAAGCTCCGAAAAAACATCCATTCTGCTCGAGCAGCTCCATAACTTTTAGGAGGATTTTTTAGGTTAATGTGATACGACCATGCAACGATAGAAACCACATAGTTCACAACCTGGGCGATAACCCCTGGCTTTAAGGCGAGATGGGAAGTGAATTTGGATGCAAATGAGGTCTCTGTTGGATGAGGCATAAAGCAGGCCTCATCTTGTGCATGCTGGACGATGTCGATGTCCTTTGGTTTGAAGGCGTCAAAAGGGGTAACTTTGTAATAGATTTCAAGGAGGTGTGGAACTTCTAGGAGAAGATAGGATGCAAGGGGTTGCACGTTGGAGGGGGTGATTTTTGTCCTTAAAGCTGTTTCGAGTTTGGGGTGCGAGGTGGTAGCAAGGTAGGAGAGGGCATTTTTAATGGGTTCAAAAGAGGATGAATTTTGGAGAGCCTCTAAAAGCTTTTGAGATTGAGGTGTCTCATAGCCGTATCTGTGGATGCAGGAAACCAAGGGACTTGAAAATCGAGAGATAAATATCATAAAAACCTCCAACGCATTGTACTGCATCGGAGGTTTTTAGGGAGGTTTAAAAAATAGTTTAAGCGTTGCGGGTTGAATTTTCAACGTTTTGAAGACGCTGCAGAGCTGCTTCATGGGTTTGAATAGCGCTTTGCAGTGCTTGATGGAGTGTTCCAAGCTCACTTTGGGCTGTTTGAAGTCGTTGAGCGTCTGTTTGACTTTTCATATTGGAAGGGTCCATCAGCGAGGATGCGACACCAACTGCTTTGCCCATATATTCTTGCGTTTGTTTTGCGTTCTCGGAGATGTTTTGTATGTCTGAATTAAGTTCTTTGATGAATTTATTGGCGTCAGTAGGTTTCATCAGATCGTTACGTGCCCACAATTGGTAATCCTGAATGGTGGCTGACAAGGAAGCTATTTGCCTAGAGGCGAGATAAGGGATCGCCAGAGAACCTACCAAATTAAGGAGCTCCAGCCCCGATTTTTGGTAAAGATTTCCTGCGTGCGACTGATAGGTTTTATGAATCGCTTGCGCGGTACGGTCTTGGCCATTATAGGCGTCTAATTGAATACTTCTTAATTCATGAGAGATGCTGAGTAAAATTTTTTCGGCTCTTTGAGCTGCTGGTATTGGCATAATAAGATCCTCCTAAACTTTTTGGGCTGCAAGAGTTGCGGCTTGCATGAGTGACACAATGGGTTTTTTTATTGTTGATTTAAGGCGTTTTGTTTCTTGAATGGAAAAATCGACCAGACGAGAGAATAGGTCGGTATTTTGTTTATGAAATTCTAAGTGCCCTTGAATCTCTTTAGTGCGAGCGGCCGTCCATTCTTTTTTCATGGAAAAACAGCGGCCACCAACGGTTGTGGCTGTTGATAGCGACCCTCGAAGCCAATCGAGGATATTCATGAGGTTTGGTGTGGCTTTTAATCCGGGCATCCCTTTCATGGAGGCTGCTGTGCTTAGCAGGAAAGAAATCAGAGGCAAGATCATTTTTAGCTGGGCCTGCTTCGCTTCATTTTTCTCTGCCAAGGTCTCTGCAATCCAGTCCCACATGCCGTACTTTGTAAAGACGGTGTGAAGAATGTTGAGAACTCCTGCCGCAATGAGATAATGACCGGAGGCTCCTTGATTCGATGCGATTAAGTAGCTGCCGGCGGCAACATTAAAAAGGGCAAGAACACTGCTTGCAATTGTTTCGAGATACGACCAAGCTTGATCGGCCCAAGAGAGGCTTGCATTCGCAAGGAGATGGTCGAGCTGCTCTTTGCTCCAGAGCTTAAGCTGATTGTTTTCATTTTCTAAGCGGTCGATGAGGTTATGCGTTGCGAGATCGGCTGTTTTTGAGAGTTTTTCTCGAAGGTTCAGCATGCGGGGTATTAAAGGTTTTGAAGGCTCAAAAGTAGAGAGCACTCTAATAGGGGCAGCGGCTGCAGAAAGGGAAGATACAGGAGTGAGGGGTTCAACCATTTTCAATGACCTCTTTAAGACGAATTACTTGATCTAAAAACGGCTCGCTGCAGGGAAGCCCAAGGGCGATCCGAACTGCCTTACGTGCCTCGGAGGGATTGCCCTGAGCCACAAGGCACTCGGCTGCGTGAAAGTGGATAGCCGGGTCGCTCGTGTCTAATAGAGCGGCGACACTCCAAGCCATGAGAGCCTCCGTGTAATTTTTTTGGACTTGATGGCAAGCAGCAAGCCCTTTCCATACGTCCGATTGCGCTGGGGCAATTGTCGAAAGATGGGAAAAACCATCGCACGCTTTCTCATAAGCGCCTGCTTCATACTCTGAGACGGCATTTGAGTAGAGGGCTTGAAGATCCATTATTTTTTTAACGCGTTTTTTGGTTGGAGGTGAAGGTTTGGTGGAGGCGGTCATTCATTTCGATCAACTTGCGAAAAATTTGAAGAAACTCGGTTCCTTCTTCGATAGCGCGGCTGACATCTGAGGAAAGGTGGTGGATTTGCTGCATATAGATTTGACTATGGCGTGTAATGCCTGTCTTAAGGGCATTAGCCTCTTCCAAGCTCCACTTGCTCTTTCCGAGAAGTGGATGATCCCAGGCTCTGCGTAGATCTTCAATGAGAGCGCTCTTATCGGTCATGTCGACTTCTTTGGCGTTAGGGTTTGCAGCGAGCTGAGTTTCGAGGGTAGATAAAAATTGGGTAACTATCTCTAATTTTTTTTCATGGGCCTCGAGTTCGTCAATTTTTAAATTTGATTTATTGTTAGCGCGGTCTTCGATGATGAGATAGGTCTTAGCAATGAGTTGACCTAAGTTTACCTCGCCTTTGATGGCTTGCTCGGAGAGCTCATCGACGAGTGAAGTTGTAGAAGTGGCGGGGGAGAGAGCTGAGGAAGATGTCACACTTGGGATATTTGGTATATTGAACATAAAAACCTCGGGTTGCAAGATAACTATACCACGAAGCATTCTTTTTTTAGAACTAGTAATTTTTATTCCACTTAAATGAAAATTTTCCTTGATTGTCTTCCTGGGTTTCTGCTTCGAGAACAAATCCTCCTTTAAGCTCGACCTCAACTTTAACCAAGCTGCTCTCTGTACTTTGAGTAAGAGAGATCATCACGCCTTTGGTCAAATATTTCCCAATTTGGACCGAAACGAGTCCTGTCTCTTCCGAGGCAGAGATGGAGAGTCTGTCGATTCCTAGATTTTTTCGGATCGACTCCAAAACATTGGGAGCGCTTCCCCCTGAGAGGGTGACAATGGTATTGGCGAGTTGAAGTGCTTGGGTGGCGGAAAGCTCAGAGACATCTTTGTTAAAGAGGATGCGGGCGAGAATCGAACTGGTGGGCATAGAGGGGTTCGACTCAAAGATCAATTGAGGGGATTTGAGCGCTCCTCGAAAGTGAACCGTGACGGTGAGCGCGGGGAGCTCGACACTGCTGGTGATATTCAGAAAGGAGGACTCTTCTGAAAAGATAAGTTCCCCTTGTGTAATTAAAAAATCTTTGCCTGCAAATGAAAATTTTCCTTTCTTTGTGTGAAGAGTCCCTGAGGCGATGACTGAAAGGTTTTTTCCTGTCATGTGGATATCCCCTTCGAGTTCAGCATTGATCCCTCGTCCTTCTAGGCGGAGGTCGTGGTCTCCGTGGATATCGAGGTCGTAGTAAAAAGGGTACGGCTCTGTATAGGTAAGCCGCTGGAGGTGGGAGGGGGGCTGATTGATAAAAGTGACGGGAAGCGCCGGAAGGTCGGAGGGAAGCTGGTCGGGGATGTAGACATTGGCCTCATCGAGCTCTAGTTTTCCCTTCGCAAGGGCCTGATCGAGATTTCCTTCAATTGTAAAGGGGCCGCTGCAGGCGCCTGTGAGCCAATCGAATCGGATGACGCGAAAATGGTGGATGGTTCCTTGGATAGAAAATGGAAGCCCTTTTGTCAGATGGAACACGGCGGTTGATTCAGAGGTCCCTTTTTCTCCGTCAGTGGCATGCGCTTTTTCAACGACGATTTTCCGTCCAACTGCCTCTGCTGTCACATCGGCCTCTTTGACGGCGATGCCAATAAAAAAGTTCTCATAAAGCCCTTTCTGGATGGAAAGGGGACCATGCAAAATAGGCTCGCTACTGGTTCCGCTTAATAGCAAACGGCAGGATAAAAAGCCGCCGATGCGCTGAGATCCCAGGTTGATGAAGTCGAACAGCTGCTCTGCATGTCCTTCAATCGTACATTGCCCGGCAAGAGGGCGGTCGGGATCGAACTTCAGGTGAAGCGGCTCAAGGTGAAAGGAAACAGGAAGGGTTGCAGAGATTTCACATAGCTGATGGTCCGTTGCCACAAGATGAGTATGGAGCTGAAGAGTGCCGTTTGCAAGATGGGCTTGGATGTTTCCTTTTGTTTGAATCGGTTGGTTGCTTCCTGAAGCATAGATATCGGCGTGCTCGAGAAGTAAATTCAAGTGACCTGTAAGCTGATCTGAAGCGGCATCGAGGTCAATGTCGAGCGAAGAGAGGCCGCTGAGTGAAAATCGAGGAGAAAACAGGGTGAGGAAATCGAGAGGGAAATGGGTTGCATCGAGTTTAAGCGATCCTTTTGAAGGAGTCCATGCGGAAGAGAGTTTTAAGGCTCCTTCGTTAATTGTCAGGTCAAGCTGTTCAAGTTTGAAAGATTCATGCGAAAGGCCACAGTAAAAAGGGCGCCTCAGCAAGAGCTGTTTTTCAAGGACGCGGCCGTGCAGCTCATCGCAAAATAACTCAAACTGGTTGGGAAGGAGCGTTAACTTTCCTTGAGAAGTTATTTCAAAAGGCCCTTTCCAATCGCCCGATGCCTGCAGAGCATAGTTCCAATTGACCGTATTCCATCCCATCTCATAGGTAAATGATGACAAATAAATGTCACGTAGATATGCCTCTCCGGAGCTTAGTTTTAAAGAGCCTTGAAGGGGTAGTTTCACATGGGCCAGGTCAAGATCAACTCGCGTTGAGAGAAATTGATTCACTTTAAGGTGTTTGCCAATCGCATGGCAGCTGCACTCGCTCCCTTCAAATTGCAGAGAGCCTCCAAGTTTTCCTGCAAGCTCTGTAGAGGCGAGCTGAGAGAGCAAGGAGAGGTCTGTGATTTGAAAGGAGATGCCGCCAGTGATTGTTTTCATATCTTGGAGAGACAAAGAGAGATCGCCTGCGGCCTGGCCAAAAAGAGCTGTTAAATCAAGATCTTTCAATTCAATAGATCTCTCTGGAGTCCAATGAACATGTGCAGAGGCATGGCCTCCCAGCGTGGGGTGGTTAATTGCCATTTGGACAGATCCGTTCCAAACATCTTTCTCGGCCTCAGAAGCCATCACAATTTCGCCTTGAGCAAAGGCGATTTGATCAAAGATCAGCTCAGGGGTTGCCATTGAAAAGTCGAGCTTGTTACCTTGAAGATCTAACTTTCCTGAGGCTTGCCCTTTCAGGCGAGGTGAAAAGCGAGAGAGATCCGGAAGAGAGAGGTGCGTGTGAAGTGAGGTTGGAATCCCCCGGGAGGAGAATTCAGCAGACCCTTCAACTTCGATGAGATTGCTTTGCAGGGAAAGGTGATGAAGACTCCAACTTCTGTCTGCAGAGAGGGAGAAGTGGGAGAATGTTTGTAAGGAAGACAGATGAAAAGGGAGAGGCAGCTTTGCGGCACTGAGCTCGATCGTTCCGGAGATCGGCCTATCGGATATTTGAGGCGGGGAAGAGAGAAGGAGCGATTCCCATGTAATCCAAGGTCCGCTAGCGTGGGTTTGGAGGTCAAAGGCTGTTTCTGCAGGGAACGCGTAAAAAGGCTTAAAGGCGTCTTGGGAGCGCACTTTGAGTTTAAGGTCTGCTTCGATCTGATCGGCTGCTTGGCTTCCGCTGCAACTGACAGTGGCATCGAGCTCTTTAGAATGGATCATAGCTTCAACGAAAAACGATTTCGTCTTTTTGCTAAAGCGACCTCGTCCTTTGAGGCTATAGTCCATATGCTCATGGGTTTTCTGATTCACAAAGGTGATCTGATCAAAGCTTGCCGCTCGAAGAAAAAAAGAGCGGGGTAAGACAAGATGGGACGGCTTTTCTTGGGAGGGACGGGGCGTAAAAAAGATAGTTGTATGGTTTGCGTGGAGATAACTGGCGCCTAGCTGCCCTCGAAGAAGAGGAAGAAGAGCTAACCTGAGTCGAAGTTGGTCAATCTCGATAAGGTCTCCCTCTGGAAGAGCAAGACGAATATTAGAAAGGCTCCATTTAAGAGGTAGCTCTCCTTTGATCTCTTCGATCGACAGCTTGATGCCAGCTTGAAGTGCAACTTCTTGAAGAATGTGGACGAGCTGCTGTTTAGTCCAGCGGCTTTGAAGCAGGAGGAGCGCTCCACAGGCGATAAGAAACAATGAAAGAAGTGCTAAAAAAAATTTCTTCAAAATGTCTGACCTATGCTGACAAGAATTCGGTAATGCGAGTCGATTTTCCTTCGGCGATCAAGGGGAAAAGCGACATCAAGCCGGATGGGACCTAAAAATGTAAAATACCGAAACCCCATTCCAACTGACTTATACCATTTTTCGTCCCATTTCGGAAAAGAAGAGAGTTCCACAAGCCCAAGGTCAAAGAACGGCACAAGTCCAATGGTCTGGCTGAGTCGAAAACGGCTTTCAAATGTGTAAAAAAGGCCAAAACGGCCTCCAATTGGTTTATGTCCATCTCTCGGGCTGACGGTCTTATAGCGGTAGCCGCGCAAATCTTCATCGGAGCCTCCTAAGACTCTTTTGGGGACAGGGACTGCGCTGAGGCCGCTGCTGCAGATCAGATCGCCCATCACCTGATTTGCGATCACAAGAAAATGAGATACCGGAAGGTAAAAAGCATATATGACAGAGTTGTAGAGATAATACCGATTGATTTTCGAAAAATTAATCGAGGGAACCGTTTTGAATGTGAGCGTTGCCCCTTTTGTTGGATTGAGCAGGTGGTTTGCGGAACTGAATCGAAAGTAGAGCGGCGACTCTAAAAGTGTAAAAGTTCCATCGCGTACAGAATTTGAAACGATTAAACGTTCCAGTCTAAGTCCCAGAGAGACTCGGTATTTGGTTTCAATGCGCCTCTCAACGCGCTGCGTCAGACTATACGATCGTTCATGGTAGGCAAAAACCGACTCTTGGAGTGCCTGCCCTTGGAAGACGTAGTCTTGGTCGATTTTCCACCAGTCTGGCACAAAGAATGTTGCGGTACCCGTGTGTGTGCGGGCGGTGATATCGCCTTGCAGAGAAAGCGTTCGCCCAAGCCCCGACACATTCCGATTCTCCCACCCGAACGTTAATCCGGGACCAAAGAACGTTTGGTAGCTGGCGCCGATGTTGATCCGTTTATGCTTAGTTTCGAGCGCCTCAATTCTCATCGGGAGCTTTTCTCCCGTTTGATCGTGTGAAATGACAACAGAGCTAAAAAGTCCCGTATCGAGAAGCTTTTTTTGGGTTGTCTCTACGAGGCGAGCGTCATATAAATCCCCTTGCTTCCAAGCCGTTTTATTCTTAAATAGTTTTCTCTTGATATGAGGAGCGCCTGTCACAGATGTCGGCCCAAACCGAGACAAAAGACCCGCTTCGATAGAGAAGTAAACGGAAACGGTTTTTGTTTGATAATCGGCAACGATCCGACGGTCCAGAATATGGGCAAGAGGGTAGCCGCATTCACTGAGCAGTAAGAGCGCTTTCTGTTCGGCGTCGATGATCTTAACAGCTTCAGCAGGGGAGTGAAGAGAGATTCCAAGAGCTTCAGGGGCCATCGACTGACAGTTTAAGACAACCCCCTTGGATGTGACCGATGTTTCAAGCGACCCAATCGTGTAAACAGGCCCAGGCTGAATCATCACAAAAACTTCAACATCATCTCCTTCAGCAGCCACCTGCACCTGGGCTGTCCCTTCATAATACCCATGAGCATGCAGCGCCTTCAAAATGTCGGGAATATCAGACTCTGCGCGAAACCGGAGCGCATTAATTGAAATGGGCTTTTTCTTTTTAAGTGTCGTTAAAAAAGAAGCTCCCTTGATTGTTTTAAGAGCCGCAGGGTCATCCAGCCCCAGAAAGTGCACTTTATAATCAATTGCCGAAGGGGTAGGCGCCGCTTCTTCTGCCCATAAAATCGCCGGTATAAGAGAGACCAAAAAAAGCCATCGCATTTTTTCCATTGTGCAGGGGCTTTATTTTTAACTCCAGTTTAGAAGAGGTAGTCTCTTAGCTTTGCAGAAGATTCAAAAAAATAGATTTACAACCTAAAAAAATGCCATTCATGTAGAATCTAGCCATGGCGTCATGCATAGAAACAATCAGCCCTCGTGTTGACATTGCCTTTAAAAAGATCTTTGGCGTTGAAGAGAACAAAGATCTCTTAATCTCGCTCATTAACTCGATTGTAGGACCCGAGGATCAAGTCACCGATGTGACCCTTTTAAACCCTTACAACCCTAAAAATTTTAGAGAAGATAAGCTCTCGATCTTAGACATCAAGGCCGAAGGCAAAGATGGGAAGCGATTCAATATCGAAATTCAAATCAGTGATGAAGCCGATTACGATAAAAGAGCCCTCTACTATTGGGCAAAGCTGTATACGGAGCAGCTCAAAGCCGCTGAAGATTACGCTCTACTATCCAAAGCTATTGGAATCCATATCCTCAACTTCACATCGATTCCTAGAGAGGAAAAATACCACAACGTCTTCCATATCCGAGAACAAGCGAGCCACCTTCCCTATTTTGAAGATTTAGAACTGCATACCATCGAGCTAAAGAAATTCTGCAGCAACCGTCCAGAAGAGCTCTCCGATCTGATCGTTAAAGTGAAAACGTCACTCGATATGTGGGTCGCTTTTTTAACGCGGCATGATCTGCTCAAAAAAGATCACCTGCCAGCCCCTTTAAACGATCCGTCTTTGCAAAAGGCCCTCCATGTGCTGGATGTGATGAACTTTGGCCCTGAAGAGCGAGAAGCGTATGAAGACCATCTTAAATGGCTGAGAATCGAAACGAATACCCTGAAAAAAGCGGAAGAAAAAGGACGAAAACAAGGGATCCAAGAAGGGATCCAAGAAGGGAAGAGAGAAAAGAGTTTAGAAGTCGCCCAAAAGATGCTTCTACAAGGGTTTTCTATGAAGCAAGTCGTTCAGATCACCGGACTTTCCGAGTCAGATGTTAAATCGAGAGAATAGCACAGCCATCTTTGAAGCGTCGAGGGAGATAATTCCAGGAGGCGTGAGCTCTCCGGTGAGGGCATTTCCAGGGCTGCAGATGACTCCTCTCATCGCAACGCGAGGGGAAGGGGCCTATGTTTGGGATGCGGATGAGCATCGGTATATCGACTATTGCGGCAGCTGGGGTGCGTTGATTGCAGGGCATGCGCATCCGGCAGTGGTGCAGGCGGCATTCGAGCAGATGAAGCAAGGGTCTACTTTTGGTATGGCCACTCCATATGAACATCGGCTTGCAGAAAAGATCTGCCGCCATCTTTCCTCGATTGAAAAAATTCGCTTTGTCTCGTCGGGAACTGAAGCAACGATGAGCGCTTTGAGAGTTGCCCGTGGAGCTACAGGTCGGCAGACAATCGTCAAGTTTATCGGTCATTATCATGGCCACTCTGATGCTCTTCTTGTAAGAGCAGGATCGGGGACGCTTCAACTCAACCCGGAGGCCTCTTCAAAAGGAGTGCCAAACGACTTTGTTCGGCATACGCTCTGTCTCCCTTTTAACGACCTTTCCACCTGCAGGCAAGTGCTGCAGAGTCGCAATGATCTTGCTGCGGTGATTTTGGAGCCGATTGCAGGCAATATGGGGGTTGTTCCTGCCGATCCCGATTTTATGTCGATGCTGCGAGAAGAGACAGCGCGGCGTGGCATTGTCTTGATCTTTGATGAAGTGATCACCGGATTTCGAGTGGGTCTGAAAGGAGCGCAAGGGCTCTACGGGATTACACCCGACCTCACATGCCTTGGAAAAATCATTGGAGGAGGGTTTCCGGCGGCGGCTTTTGGAGGAAGAGCAGATCTCATGAATCATTTGGCTCCTTTAGGGGAAGTCTATCAAGCAGGAACTCTCTCTGGAAATCCCGTCGCAATGCGAGCTGGAATTGCGACTCTTGAAATCATTGAACAACCCGGTTTTTATGAAGCCCTTGAAAAGAAAACCTCTCAACTTACCTATGCGCTGCGAAAAAAAATGGCCGATGAAAACTTGGTTGGATGCGTGACTCAAGTGGGATCAATGTTTACCCCCTTTTTCGGAATGCCGGCGTTAAAGCAGCTCACACCTCTTAATCAAGACCTCTACGCTCATTTTTTTAAAGGCCTCTTCTCACAAAATATTTACTTTGCTCCTTCTCCTTACGAAGCGAACTTTCTCTCCTCAGCACACACGTCTGAGCAGCTGGATGAGACCATCGAAGTGATTCAAAAGCTTCAGTTTTAAGAATAATTTACCTATACTATTCATGTATGGATCTAAACGAATTAAAAAAAGTCGTCTCTCGAGGCGAAGACAGTCGTCATCAATTCAAAGAAGACATTCGCAATGGTGATTCTTTAGCTGCAGAGATGGTGGCATTTTCTAATTCTTGCGGAGGCCGCATTTTTATTGGCGTGTCAAATAAAGGAAATTTGCTTGGTCTTTCTACCAGGGATGTAGATAGGGTCAATCAGCTAATCAGCAATAGCGCGAGTCAACATGTAAAAAGCCCAATTACTATTCACACTGAAAACATCTCTGTGGCGTCTGATCGGATAGTAGTTGTATTAGCGATTTCTGAAGGAATTGATAAGCCTTATTTTGACAATGAAGGTGTCATTTGGTTGAAAAGCGGGGCAGATAAAAGACGTATCCATTCTAAAGAGGAACTGAGACGTCTTTTCCAGGAAGTTGATCTTGTCCATGCAGATGAGGTTCCGACACGAGCAGGGGTTGAGGCTATAAATTCAAACCGTTTTTTGGATTTTCTTAAAGATGTCTATCATGAAGTGTTGCCTGACTCAAATGAGGAAAGACTTAAGCTTCTTGAAAACATGAACTTATCCACTAATAACCGGCTAAATCTTGCCGGCCTCCTTTTGTTTGGCGACAAACCTCAGCTCTATAAACCAGAATTTGTCGTTAAGGCTGTTACATTTGCTGGCAGGGGCTTAGCCGACAGCTATTTAGATAGTGAGGATTTTGAAGGGTCGCTCCCGATGATTTTCCAAGGAGCCTTGTCATTCATCATGCGAAATTTACGTAAAATACAAAAGCACAGAGGAGTTAATACAGTAGGCGAGCCTGAGATTCCTCAGACTGTTTTTGAAGAGCTTTTAGTCAATGCTCTCATTCATCGAGATTATTTTATTAGCGCACCAATAAGGTTATTCGTTTTCGAAGATCGCGTGGAAATCATTAATCCAGGTCATTTACCTGATCATCTTACTATTGAAAAAATCCGGGCGGGAAACTCCATCCAGCGTAATCCCATTTTAGCTTCATTTGTTGCAAAAGGATTACTTCCGTACAGGGGTCTTGGAACCGGAGTAAGACGCGCGTTGCAGGATTGGCCGCAAATACAATTTATTGATGATCGTGATGGATGCCTCTTTACGTCCCTTGTTCTAAGGATAAAGATGCAAAAATTGCCGAATAAAGAGGTTTTAAAGATGCAAGATGCACCTTTAAATGCACCTTTATCTTATTTGCAACAGCAGATTTTAGAAATTATTCATGGGGATTCTAGAGCTTCTTATGAGTTGCTTATGACCAAGCTTGGTAAAAATCGAACTACAATTATGAGAAATATTCAAAAAATGAAAGATGCAGGCGTTTTACGACGGGTAGGATCAAAAAAAACCGGCTACTGGGAAATTTTGTGCGCAGCAAAGTTCTTCTAGTACAGCTTCTTAGCAAAAAATATCCTAAAATCGTCAAATGTCATTGTTTGGATAAGCTTGCATCCTAGAATTGACAAATGTCAATCCTTGGATATTACAAAATCCTATGTTCTAGATTTTTATAAGTTGCAATAAATTTTTTATTTAGCCATCCTCAAAACTCAATTCTTTCCTTATCGGAGTGTTTATGGCGCTTTCCAGCCCAAATCAAGACCCCTCCAGTCTGAAGCAATTCCTCGCTGTCCCCACCACCCCATGGATGATGAGCCCAGCCCTGCTTCAGAGACTCACCCAGCAGCCCGACCTTCCAGGCAAACGGTTTAAGATCTGTGTGCTCCTTCCTACCGACCTTGAGAAAGACTTCGTCCTTGAGTGCTTTCTGCGAACAAAACCGACAAACTACAGCATCGGTAAAATCTCTTGCATCCACCACTCCTTCCATACAGCAGCCTTCGAGGCAGAGCTCATCAACATCGAAGAAGAGGCCCACAAATTCCTCCCCCGCTGGAATGAAGAGGCAGGATCTCAACAAAAGAAATGGGTTATCCACCGGTGGAAAGAGGCCGCCAGTGAGTTTTCCCCCCTTGAAATCGCCAGCCTGCAGCAGAAAAATACCCTCTCCCTCGCTAAAGTTTTACCCCTTTGGCATGGCAGCAGCTTCGATAAGTGCCAATCCATCTGCTCCTCAGGTTTTACATACTTTGGTAAACACCACTTTTTCGACTCAAGCGCCCCCTCTAATACCACTATAGGCAGCACAGACATCGGCTTCTTCGGCAGCGGCATTTATTTTACTAACAGCGCCAACTATGCCTCTTTCTACTCTCAAGGCCACCTCCTCCTCTCCTGGGTCTCTATGCGAGAGCCGTATCCCGTCATCAACGACGTCCCTTCCCCGCAGGAAGGCACCGACATGAAAATCTTAGAAGGAAAAGGAGCCTACCAAAACTACAACGCCCACTATATTCCCGTCGTTTCAACGAATCCCAAAGATCCCGATTGCATCTACTATTACCCCTGCTACAAAGATCAACAGCCTGCTTGGGATGAGCTCGTCGTCTTCCAACGATCTCAAACCCTCCCCCGTTTTTGGGTCGAGCTTTCCGTCGACACTCCAGCGCTTCTACTCAAACAAACCTATTACTTTTCCGACTGCTATGCCGCCTGTCAAAAAGGAGACCTTTCCTTCGTCAAAAGCTGGATCACCGAAAATCCTAAGCAACTCAAACAAAAAAACGAAATCGGAGAAACCCTTCTTTATGCAGCTGTTAAAGGAAACAAACTCTCCATTCTCCAATGGCTCCACAGCCAAGATACCACCCTCCTTGCCGTCATCCGAAAAGACAGCCTCTCCCTCCAGCATATCGCAGCAGCAGCAGGGTATGCTGAAATTTCCCAGTGGCTCCATACACAAGACCCCACCCAACTCCAGCAAAAGAGCAGTAAACAGGAAACCCCTCTTCATCTCGCCGCTTATGGACAGCACCTCTCCATCCTCAAGATGTTCTTACCTCAAATCCAAGCCGACCCCTCCTTTATCCTCAAAATCGCCGAACACCCCTGTAGTAAAACCCTCGCCTATCTCATTGAACAAGGCGCCAATCCCAATAGCTCCAACCGCTTCAAACAAACCCTCCTCCATATCTCAGCCCAAGCCGGCCATGAAGACAACATCCTCACCCTTCTTGAGCATGGAGCTCAGATCGATCCCCAAGACCACTCCCATCGCACCCCTCTGTTTCTCGCCGTTCTACGAGGCCACCGCACCGCCATCCAGTGCCTCCTTCAGCATTAAGCCCGTGTTGACATCCCCTCCGTCGAAAAAGAGACCCTCCTTCATGCCGCCGCTTTTTATGGAAATACCCCCCTCCTCAAAGACCTCTTAAGCCATCCAGGATGTCAAAAGCTCATCAATGCCAAAGACCATGATGGCAAAACCCCCCTCCATAAAGCTGTCTGGGCAGATCCCAAACCCGACATCGTCGATCTTCTTTTGTCTTCTGGAGCACAGCCCACAGCAAGTAACAACTACGGCTATACCCCCCTCCACTGGGCAGCCAAACATGGCCACGTCAAAAGTGCACAACTCCTCGATGCAAAAGGAGCTTCCATCGACACTCCTAATATCAATGGAGATACCCCTCTTGATCTCGCTCTTCACCACTCTCAAGATCAGATCGTCTATACCCTCTTAGACGCCAAGCAATCGGACTTTAAGCGAGCCACCTCTCAAGATCGAGAAGCGTATTACTTTAACTGTCTCTTAGAAGCCAAGAAAAACAACCACCTTCAAGAGCAGGCCCTCTATCTCTTTAAACTCAGCGACCATTACATCGAACTCAGCCACACTCAGCATCAAAACCCCATCAGTCAGCACAACTCCCTCCTCAAAGCCGCTAAGCTTTTAAACTCCGCGCTAGCCATCCTGCCCCCTTCAAAAAAATGCCTCCCTTTAAGACGGTCCCTCTTTCGAAGACTTGAGCGTGTCGAAGGCTATTTCCTCAAGACTCAAGGCATTGAAAACCCCTCTTATACCAGCACATTACAAAAAGATCGCAGGCATCTGAAAGAAGTCCGGCAAGCCTGTGAAGTCGCCTTCCAACAAGGGAAACCCGCCGAAGAAATCTCAGCCACCTTAACCCAGGCTTTTAAAGAGATACTCGTTCATCTCATCATCACTTCTCAACAACTACTTGGACCTCCTCCCGTCCGATGGGCAGCCATAGCCACGGGTTCGATGGCTCGAGGCGAAATGTGCCCCTACTCCGACATTGAATTTGCATTTTTAATCGAAAAAGAAAGTCCAGAAGCCCTTACTTACTTCCGCTCTCTCTCGCACTTTTTACAACTCCGCATCATCAACCTCGGAGAAACCACCTTCCCCGTCTTTGGAGAAGGAGAGCCCAGTCCCACCTCAAATGGCTTTTGCCTCGACACCGGAGGCAACACCCCATTAGGAGTCGAAGGGTGGTATGAGCTCATTGCAGCACCTGAGCAGCTCGCTCGTTTTCAAACCCACCAGTGGATGGATGAAAACATCATCCTCACCAACACCCTCAACTGCGTCTCCCTCATTACAGGAGAGGAAAAGCTAGTTAAGAAATATGAGAAAGCAAAAGACAAAGTCGCCCAAGCAACTCCTCAAAAACTTAAACTGCCCAAAATCTCTCATAAAGCTATCTCCAATTTCCACCACGACCTTGCTTTCCGCCTTTTATACGGCCACTTGAAGGAATTTGAGCCCGACCTCTCCAAGGAAAAAGAGACCCTCCAGGCCTTTGGGATAAAAAAAGAACTCTACCGCCCCCTCCAAGAAGTCCTTAGCAGCCTTGCCCTCTTCTACAACATCTCCGCAAAAAGCAGCTTTGATAAAATCGACGCCCTCCTCCAGTTAGGAGTCTTCTCTAAAAAAGGAGCTGAAAACCTCAAAACAGCCCTCCGTCAAGTCCTTGCCTTACGTATCGAAGCCCACCTCTTCTATAAAACCGAGCAAGAGTTTTTGTTCCAGCTTGAATCTCAGCAGCCCGAAACCAAAAAAGAGGAAGCTAAAAAGCTCTCAAAAACCAGCTCACCGTCTGTAGAGAAAACCACATCGACGTGGCTCAAAGCGACAGTCACACTAGATCAGTCCTCTACGCCTCCAGGCAAGTTAACAAGCCGCAAGACCCCTATCAACAAGCGCTCAAAATCCGACTCGCCGCCTGTAGAGAAAACCACATCGACGTGGCTCAAAGCGACAGTCACATCGGAGAATCCATCACTGTCTATAGACGAGCCAGAGAGCGGCAAGACTCCTCCCAAACTGTATTTAGATGACACCTCGCTAGACAAGCTTCAAGCGATCTACCGAGTCATCTTGCCATTTCATGCCTGTGCGAAAGAGTTTGTAGCCACTTCTAAGAAGGAAGCCTTTTGCAAAAGCGAGTTCTACGATGAAAGCCCTCTCACCCAAGGAGAAGCGTATGAAAAAACACTTCAGTACAAAAAGGCTCAACTTGCCCGCCAGCAAGCCGTTGCTTTAAACCCCAACGATGTCGATGCGCTTCTTGCTTTAGGAAAGGTTGAAGAGACGTTGGGCAACGCTCAAGAAGCGCTTCAGCGGCATCAGAAAGCACTTCAAATCGCGCAAAAAACCTATGGCGAAGATCACCCCACTGTGGCTGCAAGCTACAATAACATCGGAGCGGCCTTGGACGCCCTCGGGCGAGCTAGCGAGGCGCTGGACTCCCATCAAAAAGCGCTCAAGGTTCGGCTTGCCGTCTGTGGAGAAAACCACCCCACTGTGGCTGCAAGCTACAATAACATCGGAGCGGCCTTGGACGCCCTCGGGCGAGCTAGCGAGGCGCTGGACTCCCATCAAAAAGCGCTCAAGGTTCGGCTTGCCGTCTGTGGAGAAAACCACCCCACTGTGGCTGCAAGCTACAATAACATCGGAGCGGCCTTGGGCGACCTCGGGCGGGCAAGCGAAGCGCTGGACTCCTATCAAAAAGCGCTCAAGATCCAGCTTGCCGTCTATGGCGAAAACCACCCTGATGTGGCTACAAGCTACAATAACATCGGAGCGGCCCTGAGAACCCTCGGGCGGGCAAGCGAAGCGCTGGACTCCCATCAAAAAGCGCTCAAGATCCGGCTTGTTGTCTATGGCGAAAACCATCCCACTGTGGCTACAAGCTACAATAACATCGGATTGACCCTTAAAGCTCTCGGGCGGGCAAGCGAAGCGCTGGACTTCCATCAAAAAGCGCTCAAGATCCAGCTTGCCGTCTATGGTGAAAACCACCCTGATGTGGCTGCAAGCTACAATAACATCGGATTGACCCTCCAAGCCCTCGGGCGGGCAAGCGAAGCGCTGGACTTCCATCAAAAAGCGCTCAAGATCTGGCTTGCTGTCTATGACGAAAACCACCCCACTGTGGCTGCAAGCTACAATAACATTGGATTGACCCTCAAAGCCCTCGGGCGGGCAAGCGAAGCGCTGGACTCCTTTCAAAAAGCGCTCAAGATCGAGCTTGCCATCTATGGTGAAAACCGCCCTGATGTGGCTACAAGCTACAATAACATCGGATTGGCCCTGAGGACCCTCGGGCGGGCAAGCGAAGCGCTGGACTCTCATCAAAAAGTGCTCAAGATTTGGCTTGCCGTCTATGGCGAAAACCACCCCCATGTGGTTGCAAGCTACAATAACATCGGAGCGGCCCTCAAAGCTCTCGGGCGGGCAAGCGAGGCGCTGGACTCCTTTCAAAAAGCGCTCAAGATCTGGCTTGCTGTCTATGACGAAAACCACCCCACTGTGGCTGCAAGCTACAATAACATCGGATTGACCCTCCAAGCCCTCGGGCGGGCAAGCGAGGCGCTGAACTCCCATCAAAAAGCCTTTTTGATTGGTTGTAAGGTATATGATCAAAAACACCCTGATTTAATCTTATACTTGAAAAATCTTATTGCTTGTTTAGAGAAACAAAAAACTCCTGAAAATCAGCGCCGGATGATACAAGAAGTTTATCCCTATTGTGTCAAGACATTAGGAAAAGACGACGAGTTGACGCAAAAGCTCTTAGCAGCAGCATCTAACAGCAATAAGGTATAAGTTTAAGTTTGCTTAGCTCGTCGGTGACAAGAAGCACTGCAGGATGGCATATCGTCATGAGTTTAATTACCGAGGCGCTAGAGGTTGTCATAAATCCCTAAGAGGGTGCTTCCTCGCTTGTAGCTTCGAGCGTCATGAGAGATTTGACTTCAAGTTGAGATTCGGCAATCACGACTTGCTTGCCTTCAACTTCGATGCGATAGAGCATGGTTTTGGGGCTTAAGGCCTTTTTTTCAAGCACTTTCAACGACTGCCCTGAACTGCCCCCAAAGCGGGCTCCGGAAAGTCGCTTCAAGAACCAGACCGTTCCAATCACTCCAACGATGAGAGCCAGGAGCGTTAAGAACATCTTTAAAAAAGCTCCTTCATAGCTAGGGAGGGCTTCTGAGGGAGCTGGCGTAACATCGGCAAGGAAAGTGAAAAGAAATAATAACATGAACTTCATCATTGGGGATTATCTGTTTATTTTCAACTATGATACAGTTAAACGGTATGAAAGCACTCGATTTAGCTCTCAAGGCCGGACGGCTTAGGCAAAGTCCGATCACCCATTTTGTGCATCATTGTGCAGAACATCGGCAGCACGCTCGGGAAACGATTCCTGTTTTTGAAAATTTCTGTTTTATTCTTGCCCTTTTTCGCACAAAAACCGCAGATAACGTTTTAGAGGGAAAGGATCTTTTAGAAAAGTTATTCGCCTTTCAAACCGCAGAAGGGTTTCCGGTTTATCTCCATGAATATCCTCAGTGCCGCTCTCGTGCTCTTTTGCAAAAAATCTCGCTGATTGCTGCAATTCTCCTAAGAGATTTTTCATCGGTTTTGGGAGAGGCGCTGAGAACTCGGCTCCAAGCTCTTTTAATGCCGATTGCTATTAAAGTCAATCCTCAAACTCCTGAGGATTGGGCTGAATTTTTAATTCAGACGCAAATCACCGGAGATGATCAAACGGCTGCTCTTCAATTATGGGATTTTAAGGCTCTTTGTTTTAAAGGGGCTCAAAAACAAGACCGAGGGGAGCCTGCAGTGACGCTCTTCGACTTAATTTTGGGGCAGTGGACTGGACGGTACTCAGATCGAGCAGTTCAGGACCATCCGGTTCATTTGCAGGCAAGTTTAATCGATCCAAAGACGATTTCTTTGCCTGAGAAATCTTCTGAGAAGAAGTGGATTAGAAGGTTTTGGGGAGAGGGGAGCCCTACGCACTCCTCTATGCTGCATACACAAGGAGAAGTCGCTGAAGAAGAGAGCTCTATTTTGATCGATCTCTCTGCTAAAGAGGTGCAAGATGAAGTCGAAATCGCCTATTTCCTCAACCGACATCCTCTGACGACTGTGTCAGTCTCTGGGAAAAAAGCAACCTCCTTTCAAATGGGAGAATCTGTTTACGTGGCTTCGGGAAGCGAAAAGTTTGAAATCGTCTTTTCTCTCGTTGAGGGAGAAGGGAGGTTTTGGGGGCATCTCTCTTTTGCCAACCGTCCAGGGCAAAAAGGAGCCCTTCAGCATGAAGAGGGAGTTGTAAAACTCCGATTTGGGGCCAAATCCGCGCTTTTTGGGCAGGATCCGGATTCTGCGCAAATAGCCTACTCTAGGTCGAGTATGTCAATTTGCGCAGAAACCGGCCCTGCCCAAAAATCATCGAATTTGGCCTCCAAAGCGAGTTTTGCAATTCCCTCCGAAGCCTTTGATTGGGCGATTTCTCTTCGAACCATTGAGCGGAGGTCAAGATGCCTCGTTAGACTCGCATTTCAACCCGTTGGGATATATGCGGACTGCTGCTGATTTGAACAAGCTTGACGAATCTCTATTTAAGAAGATTTCTCACGCGTTTTCCCCAGCTGAGCAGACACTGCTTCAATCGCAGTGGGAGCGCCTCCGAAAAATTGCTGTACAAAATGCAGGATATGGGTCATGGGGAGCTCATCTTTTACGACTCAGTCCTGTAGAGCTGGACTTGCTTGAGCAAACATTTAGGGAGACCATTCGAAGTATTGAAGGAGAGCACCTTCATTTAGAAGAGTCTCTTATGAGTGAGTGTTCTAATCTACCTGTTCTCCGTTTTTTACTCGATCAAACAGTGCGTTTGACGGATCTTTCCCTTGATCAGGAATCTGCAAAAGCAATGTTTTTAGAATACGATCCGAAGCTTGTCGCTCAATATCGGACCCATTTTCAAGAGGTGTTTAAATTTCTTGCTCATAACCTCATTTGGCAGGAGAGGGACCCCTTAGTTGCCGAAATGTTTTTAGGGAACTTAATTGCTCTTCTGCCGTATTTCGACTTTGAGCAAGGAGCCATCCTGCATTTGCTCAAGCGAATCGATGATCAATGGAGGCTCGTTTCCTACCAGCTGAAATACATTCCCTTGATTGAAGGGAAAATCCGCGCTTATGGGCTGGATCCTACCCAGGATAAGGCCTCTCCCATGCTCGTCTTTCAAGGAACCCCTTATCCAGCAGCCTCTGGATTTTTTGAGGCAATTTGGAGCGACTTACATCCAACGAAGTCTGTGGGGGAAGATATTTTTAAACAGGGGAAACCTCAGATTGACCAGTGGCTCGCAGGAAAAGAAAAAGTCGAATGTTACGGTCTCAGCTTAGGAGGAGCCTTAGCCTACCATGCAGGGCAAGCTTACGGATCGCAAGTTGAAGTTCATGCCTATGTTGCGCCTGGGCTTATCCCCATGAAAGGAGGAATGTCGAGAATCCATGGACGGGTCTTTTTTCATTACAAAGATCTCATCAAATCGATCGGCTTTCATCCTGAATCCGACCATTTTACAATTTATGCCGTCTTAACGAAAACAGAGCCGACGTTGATTGAGGCTCATACCAGACCGCCGGGGATTGAGCCGACCCTCATTTTAAAGATCAACCCTCGCTATGAAAATCGAACATTTTCCAGATATTTCTTCAGCTTTCTTAAAATCGCTGTTTCAACCATTTTATTCCTCGTCTTATACCCGATTCACCTCTCCAATAAAATCGTTGAAAGCTTTAAGGAGTAAAAAGACCAATTTTTTCACCTTTAATTGCCATTTTTGGGCGAAAAGTGGCAATTCAAGGTGAAAAATACGTTCATTTAATTTAATTATAGTCCTCGAAGAGCAGCGTAACACTTTCTAAATCAACCGATTATAGTATTTTTTGTAAATTTTCCCCTTAAGTTGCCATTTTTAGGCAAAAAATGGCATAATAAGGGAAAAAAGTTGGAGTGTATGGAATTTGTTCCTCGATTTTTCAAGCCACCCAAGCAAAGTTATTTCCTTTTTGGCCCTCGGGGAACGGGAAAATCAACCTGGCTAAAATCTGAATATCCCACGGCCTTATGGATTGACCTTTTAAACCTTGATGTTCTTCGCTTTTATTTAGCAGCCCCTGAGAGGTTGAGAGAGGTTGTAGGAGCTCTTCCTGATGATTCGGTGATAGTCATTGATGAAGTACAGAAGATTCCCGAGATCTTGTCAGAAGTTCACGGTCTTATAGAGCAAAAAAGGGGATTAAAATTCATCCTCACAGGATCGAGTGCTAGAAAATTGAAAAGGGCGGGAGTTGATTTGTTAGCAGGACGGGCTCTTTTGAAATACATGCCTCCCTTTTTTGCAGGAGAGCTCGGATCTCACTTTAACTTGCAAAAAGCCCTGGAAGTAGGGATGGTTCCACTGATTATACTTTCGGAATCTCCAAAGGAAGTTCTCCAGACTTACGCGGGAATTTATCTCAAAGAAGAAGTTTATGCAGAGGGTCTGGTGAGAAGGATTGATGACTTTGCTCGCTTTTTAGAAGTGATTAGTTTTTCTCATGCTAATCAAATCAATCTTTCGAATATTGCTCGTGAATGCGAGATATCTAGAAAAACAATTGAGGGCTATATGCAGATTTTACAGGATCTGCTTTTAGCATTTATTGTTCCCATTTTTTCTCAAAGGGCTCAGCGAGTGCTTTCCCAGCATCCCAAGCTTTATCTTTTTGATGCGGGAGTTTTTCGTTCTCTAAGGCCGCAAAGCTTAAAAGATCAAAGCTTAGAATTACAAGGAGCTGCTCTTGAAGGATTAGTGGCTCAACATATTAAAGCCTGGATTAACAGCCAAGTTGGGAATTATCAAATCAGCTTTTGGCGTACGCAAGGGGGGTTGGAAGTCGATTTTATTGTGCTAGGGCCTGAAGGATTTTGGGCTATTGAAGTCAAAAACAGCTCTAGAATTCATTCTCGTGATTTACGTAGTTTAAAAGAATTTAAGAAAGACTATCCGGAATGCGTGCCTCTTCTTCTCTTCCGAGGAAGCACCCGCCTTAAAAAGGACGGTATCCTTTGCATTCCTTGCGAAGAGTTTCTTCTTCAAATTCATCCGGATAAAAAGGCTCTTTTTTAGTTATTAAAGAACAGCTGTGGCAGGCATTCCCATGGCGTGAAAGCCGTTGTCGACGTAAAGGGTAACGCCAGTGATGGCGGAGGCTGCTGGAGAGGCTAGGAAGAGGGCGGCAAGGCCGACTTCTTCGGCTTGGAGTTCTTTAGCAAGGGGGGCATTGGCTTTATAGTAAGCAATCATGTGATCAATTGCGCCGATGGCTTTTGCGGCACGGCTTCCAAGAGGCCCTGCAGAAATGGTGTTGACGCGGATCTCCCATTTGCGTCCTGCTTCCCAGGCGAGCGTACGGGTATCACTTTCGAGAGCTGCTTTGGCAGAGCTCATCCCTCCTCCATATCCTGGAATGGCGCGCTCTGATGCGAGATAAGTCAGAGAAATAGTAGAGCCCCCCTTATGCATGAGAGGGCCAAAGTGTTGAAGAAGGCTGACAAAAGAATAAGCGGAAGAGCTAACGGCGGCAAGGTAGCCATTTCGAGAGGTTTCAAGGAGAGGTTTTTTAACTTCAGGTCCGTTCGCAAGGGAATGGACAAGGATGTCGATTTCCCCAAATTCTTCTTTAACCTTGGCTGCTACTTCAGAAATGGTGTATCCAGAGGCTCCTTGATACCGTTTATTGTCGCGAACCTCGGCTGGGACATCTTCTGGTTTGTCAAATGCAGCGTCTAGCGAATAGACTTTGAGGTATTCCATGAGTTTTCCGCTTGATAGTTTGCGCGACTCATCAAATTTGCCAAGAGCCCATGATTGAGTGAAAATTTTAACGATCGGAGTCCAAGTACCAATGAGGAGCTCAGCTCCTGCATCTGCAAGGGCTTTGGCAATCGCCCAGCCATATCCTTGATCGTCTCCAATTCCGGCGATAAATGCTTTTTTACCTTTCAAGTCCATAGACCTCTCAAGTTACTTTAGAAGCGGCAAGTTTTTTAGCCGTCTCTTCTTTTCGGGTGCGATAAAGGATGTACAGGTTGCTTCCAACGATGACAACAGCACCGACCAGGGTGAACACATCAGGCGGCTTATTCCACCAGAACAAGTCAAAGGCAACAACCCAGAAAAGAGTCGAGTAGTCAATAGGAGCCAAGATAGATCCTTGAGCAAATCGAAGGGCTTGAGCAATTGCATATTGTCCCGTTGCTGCAATGACACCGACAATGGCAAAGAGCCCCCAATGCTCCAGCGGCATCGGCTGCCATTTGTTGATGAGAAAAGGGAATGTCGCGAGCATCATCACTACATTAGGGTAGATGGCAATTGCTAAACTGTGCTCTGTAGCAGCAAGTTTGCGCATCAAAATTTTGTTCAAAGCGCCTGCGAAAGTTCCAAAAAGAACTATAAGGGCAGCGATCTCAAAGAGATTAGTGCCGGGGCGCATAGCTATGACCACACCAACCATCCCAATGCCAACGGCCACCCATCGATCCCAAGAAACTGCCTCCTTGAGCATCAGGGCGCTCAAGATGATCATAAAGAGGGAAGAGGTATAGCTGAGCGTGTAAATCGTCGTAAGAGAGGAGATAGAAAAGGCATACATGAAAGAGTAGGTATAGGCGAGGCTGACAAGGAGTCGGACTGCGTGGCGCAAAGGGTGACTTGTTCCAAGGACTTTTTTAACGCCTCCTTGAAAAAACATCATCACAAGTAGAGGGACAAGCCGTGTAACGGATCGCAAAAAAGCGGCTTGATCAACAGAGTAGGTCTTCATCAAGTGCTTGATAAGGGCGTCTGCTAATGCATAGAGAGCAAGCGCTGAAATCATGAGCACAATACCAAGAACAGATCGATTTTGCAGCTGTCTGCTGGCATTTGATCCGATTGACATGAAACCTCCACAAAATAAAGGAGTTAGCCTACCACAGCAGATAGAAGATGTAAACCTTTATTTCGGTAGAGCGATTTCTTCTTCAAGGGCTTCTGGGCGGATTTGTCCGAGGTATTTCGGTAGTTCAAGTCCTGCCATTGAGGCGACATCATGAAGGGCGGGGAGGGACTTGACGAGTTGGCTCATAAAGTTAGAAGTTGAAGACCCCTTACTTGAATCGCCACTATCCCAGACGGTAATTTTATCGATTTTGATATTTTTAATTGCTTCAACCTGAAGTTTAACAATTTCTTCCAATTTTTCAATGAGAAGCATCGTAGAGGCGCTTTTGGCGTCGTTCCCACACGCTTCAACGAGTTGTTTATACCCTTTTGCTTTGGCATCCAAAAGCTTTTGAATTCCTTCTGCCTCGGCTTGCCGCATAGCAAGAATTGCGGCGGCTTCTCCCTTTGCGACTAAAATCTTGCTTTGCGCCTCAGCTTCGGCTTCAATCTGAATTTTTTTCTTTTTAATCTCTTGAGGAACAATTTGATCGGCTTCCAGAAACTGCGTTTGAGCTAGCGCACGCGCTTTTTGAATTTCTGCTTCCGCATACTGTTTAGCGACCTGGCTTCGCTGAGCCGCTTCAGCCTCTTTTTCGGCGAGTATAGCGTTTGTTAAAGCGATTTGTGCTTTAGAATCGTTTTCTCCTTTGACAGCCTCCGCATTGAAAGAGGCAACAGAGACCCTCCGATCCCTTTCTGCAAGCGCTTTTCCAATATCCCCTTGTTTTTCCTGCTCAGCCACATCAACTTTGGCTTGATTGACAGCGGTTGCAGAGGCTTTTTTCCCAATGCTATCAATATACTCGGACTCGTCTGTAATATCTGTGATATTGACGTTAAGAAGAGTTAATCCAATTTTATGAAGCTCAGGCTCGATATTCTTCTTAATCGACTCTAAAAAACGTTCTCGGTCTTGATTAATCTCCTCAATGCGAAGGGAAGCGACTGTCAAACGGAGCTGGCCAACGATGATTTCAGTTGCCATCGATTCGATTCCTTTGTGATCTAAATCGAGCAAGCGCACAGCGGCATTGTTCATAATGTCAGGTGTGATGCCGACAGCAACTGTGAAGGTGCTTGGAACATTCACTCGAATGTTTTGATGAGAGAGAGCTCCCTTTAAAGGAATATGGATGTTACGAGGGGTTAAGTCTAAAAAGGCGTAACCTTGGATAAGAGGCCATACAAATGTGCCGCCGCCATGATAACATTGAACAGTTTTACTGCCGCCAACGCGTCCATAGACAACGAGAATTTTATTAGAGGGGCATCGTCGATAGAGCCGCGCAAGAAAGATAACAGTTGAGAATAAGAAAAGGAGAAATAAACAAACTGTAAAACTCAAATATGAGTTATCCATGAATAACCTTTATTTTATTGGGACGACAACAACGGTGGTGTCATCCGATTTTTTAATCACGTGTACTTGAGTGAAGGAAGCAAGCTCCTTGTGATGAAGAGAAACAGCATCGATTTCATATGTAAAGTCTTCGAGAGAAATCGAGATTTTTCCTATTCCATTTTCGGGGATACGATGATAAACCACCCCATTTTTTCCTACGGCGTCATCAATTTTAAAGACCGTTCCTGAGCTTTGTAGTTTTTTGGCAACTCGAAAAATGGATCCGATGATGAGAATGGATAGGAGGCCTACCCCAAAGGCAATTAAACTGGATGCAGCATTTGTAAATTCAAACTCTTTTCTACAGGTTAGCCCCACCCATCCAAACATCATGATGAAGCCTGTCAATGCTTGCTTGGAAAGCCATTTGAAATCCCCGCTCTCTTCGTGGTTATCCATTCCCAAGAGGCTTAAAATGAATTGAATGACAAACACGCTGGATCCTCCTAGGGCAAAGAGCCAGAAGAGAGTGTCTTTTCGCAAAAGATGATTGATAGCCTCTAACATAACGAGGCAAATTATCGCAGAGCGCGATGAAAAAAATCAACCGAAGAATTTTACTGATTTAATTTTTTGGATTGGAAACAACAAAAAAATCAACGGTTTCGGTGTCTGTGGTACAATTAGTCAAGTAAGGGTAGACCTTATTATGTTGTTCAACTGTATGATACAAGTCGTTTAAATGAGATTTAAAATATTTAGTGAATAATTCTTTTTCCCAACGATCGAGGTTTGCTGCGTATTCTTCAGAATCGACTGGGCCTAGTTGATCCTGTTTGTCGTGTAATGCAAGAGGAATGGTTAACGAGTAATTCGAAGGATTAAAAAATTCTTTTTCACCGAAGCAATTGGCAGGACATTTAACATCAAGCTCAAAAGTAATTTGGCTTTTGGAAGATTGGAGTAGAATAGAAAACCTTTTTGCAAAATCCGAATTAAGTGCCTTTACTGTTGAAATATCAACAACAACTTTTTGAAATAAACCTTTAACTAAATTAAGTCCTTCCTGCTGGTTAAAATCTAGCCAGAGATGAAGCCGATCGGAAGAAGTCTCTACGCGACGACCTCCTTCTGACGGAAGTAGTGCAATATCTGCAGAGACCCACACTTCATTTTCCTCTGCTTCGCCTAAATCAGAGGGAAGCGGTTCAATGGGAGTTCTTCCTATAAAAAGACAAATCTTTTTTCCTTGAGCTTGATAACCCTTAATTTTTAAAACAACAGCCCCAAAATTGTAATTGTTAGCCATTGCAGAAAGATCGCTGAGAGAGCAATCACTAGAGAATTTCATGAGGTTGGGTACAACGTTTTCTCTCCAGGATTTATTGATACTTTCTGTACACGTTTTCCATTGCTTGTTTAAAGAGCCTTGTAGATTAAGGGACTGTTTAAATTTAGGTGTCAAACGATCAAGCTGCTGTTTTGCTGTGACTGTTTTTTCTACAAGGGACTTAGCCTTATTCTCAAAGTGCATTTTTCGAAAAATAAGGGCAATTCCGAAAGAAGCCATGGCTAGAAAGAGATTGCCTACAGAGTGTTTTTGCCATAGATGGTCAAAGCACTCTGCCTCGGCTTGTCTACAATGATCCGCGTTCTCAGGGTCGTACTCTTGCCCATTAATCTGACATGTATTTAAAAACGACTGGGACGTCATTTTAGTTACTCCAATATTTATTATATAAATCAATTATAACACATTTTTGTATTAATTAAAATTAATTGTTAACATATTATTAATATTTATACAAAAAATTGATAAGTCGTTTAAATTCAGCTGGATCTAAGAAGGTGTTATTGGATTGGAAACAACAAAATAATTAACACTTTCGTTTTTTGTGGTATAATTACTTGTATAAGGATAGACACTGTTGCATTTTTGAACTTGATGATATAAACTTTTTAAGTGAGAAGTGAAATATTGAGTGGATAAGTCGTCTGCCCAATTGTCGAAACCTTCGGGTCCTCGATCGGTTTGTTGCTTAATAAACACCCCTAGAGGAATATTAAGAGAGTAACGAGAGGGGTCAAAAGATTCTTGTTTAGCGTTATTCATATATTGGATAGAATATCTTGCACAAGTTTCAAAAATGATTTGGCTTTGAAGTTGAGGTTGAGGGGGTTGCAACAGAACGGAGAACCTTTTGACGAAATCAGAATTAAAAACTTTTGTTGTTGAAATATCAACAACAACTTTTTGAAATAAACCTTTAACTAAATTAAGTCCTTCCTGCTGGTTAAAATCTAGCCAGAGATGAAGCCGATCGGAAGGAGTTTCTATACGACGGCCTGATTCTGTCGGAACTGGTAAAAGGTCTGCAGAGACCCATACTTCATCTTTCTCTGCTTCGCCTAAATCAGAGGGAAGCGGTTCAGTGGGAGTTCTTCCTATAAAAAGACAAACTCTTTTTCCTTGAGCTTGATAATTTTTAATTTTTAAAACAACAGCCCCAAAATTGTAATTATCCATGGCTTTTTTAGAAGGAGCTCTGAGCGAAGGGGTGGGTCTGATGCATTCCAGGATGTGAGGGGCAATGTTTTCTCTCCATGACTTGTTGGCTTCATGTACTGTGACTGTTTTTTCTACAAGGGACTTAGCCTCATTCTCAAAGTGCATTTTTCGAAAAATAAGGGCAATTCCGAAAGAAGCCATGGCTAGAAAGAGATTGCCTATAGAGTGTTTTTGCCATAGATGGTCAAAGCACTCTGCCTCAGCTTGTCTACGATGATCCTCGTTTCCAGGGTCGTACTCTTGGCCATTAATCTGGTATGTGTTTAAAAACGATGAGGACGTCATTTTAGTTGCTCCAACGTTTATTATTATTTAAATTAATTATAACACATTTTTGTATTAATTAAAATTAATTGTTAACATGTTATTAATATTTATACAAAACTTAATAAGTCGCTTAAGTTTAGCTACATCTAAAATGCCTTTTTCAGCCAATGGCGTCTTTGATCGGAGAAATGTTTTAAGTGTTTTACAATCAGATAGTTAGAAAAATGGACTTGAAAAGTCCAAAAATACGACAAAAATGGACCTTTTAACCTTTATATTTTCTCATCATGAGGCGCTTCCACCCTTCTGCAGAGAGAAGGCGGGCTGAAGGCGGCTGAGCTTTATTGTGTTTTGGGCCGTGACTTTGTTGTGCTTTAGGTGAGGCTGGTGGTTTGATGCGGCGGCGCGATGTTATCTTAGAAAGCTTTTTAAGCGCTTTTTTCCACATAACTCCTCCCTCTTAAGTTCATTGTAGAATGGATTCGGCATGGTGTCAAGTATTTTTTTTAGTCGTACGGTGGCTCTTTTTCCGGTAGGATGAAAGAAAAAGAGGTGGTATGTCAAAAATCGCAATCGATTATGAGGGGAATTTGCGGACGCGGGCGGTTCATCAGGGAAGCGGAGCTGCTATCCAGACCGATGCTCCTAAAGACAACCACGGGAAAGGAGAGCTTTTTTCTCCAACAGATTTACTTGCGGCAGCTCTTGGAACCTGTGTGCTGACATTGATGGGAATCATGGCTCAGAGACTGAAGGTGGAGCTAAAGGGGCTCAGAGCGACTGTCGAGAAAGAGATGGCGCCCTTGCCTTCTCGAAAGGTTGGGCGGCTAGTTGTCCATGTCTACGCTCTAAATCAATTAGACCTGGAAACCGCCTCCAAATTGGAAGCGGCAGGAGCTGGATGTCCTGTCCATCATAGCCTTCACCCAGACGTTCAACAAGAGATCGTTTTTCATTGGGGAAAAGCGTGAAATTTTTAGCGGAAGCTCCATTTGAAAAACATTTAAAGCAGTCCTACCCGGACCACTTGTCTCGTCTCTACCTTTTTATTTCTCCCTGCGACTATGAGCGGCGTCTATGGACGGAGCATCTCTTAAGCCTTCTAAAGAACAAAGATCCAACGCTTCAGGTGATCAGGTTTCATGCAAGGGAAGTCTCGCCGATTGTCATCAGCGAGGAAGTTAGAGCCCCGAGCCTTTGGAAGGGGATGCGGGTACTCATTGTCGAAGAGATCGATCAAGTTAAACCATTAGACCCTTTTTTTAATCTTCTTCAAAATGTCCCTGAGGATGTGGTTTTGATTTTTGAGGCTGCCGCATCTAAACCTATCAGCGAGCTTTATCAAAGAGGGAAAAAAGAGCTGATTGTACTTGATGTCTCTGATGAAAAGCCGTGGCATCGAGAAAAACGGCTATCTGATTGGATGAGAGAGCAGGCCCGCAAGGAGGGAAAAAATCTTCCATCCGATGTTGCGCTCCAGCTTCTTCATCAGTTGGGGACTGACCTTGCAACCCTTGATCAAGAACTCAAGAAGCTCATCACCTATGTGGGAGAAAAGAAGGTAATCGACAAAGATGATATACAGGCAATTTGTGGATCGATGGACCTCTTAACGGGTTGGCAGCTGGCAGAGGCTCTCGTTTGGAAGCATCCTGTATCGCTTCACGACAAATTATCCGACCTTAGCTTTGTCTTTCCATTTTTGGGGCAGATTCGTTATCACCTCCAACTAGGGGCACGGCTTGCAGATCTTCTTGAGCGGGATGTGGCTGTAGTAGATCTTCAGCACCACCTTCCTTCCCTGCGACCTCAACAGCTTGATAAGTTTGCTCCCATTGCAGCCCAAAGAAAGAGTTCATTTTTTCTCCAAGGCCTTATCAAGCTTTATGAGTTTGAGCTGCTGGCAAAAAGCGTTCCTCTGGACTTGGGCGCTGCGTTCGATCTGTTCCAAGGAAAGATATACTCCGATCGGTTGAAAAGTTGACATTTGGGCTGCGTCAAAGCCCCGGGGCTTGGTCATCGCAAGTGGGTCCGTATTGGATAAATACTGACCCACTTGCGATGACCGAACCGCGGGAGCTTTCACGTCAGCCCAAATGTCAATTTTTCAACCGATCGGAGTATATGCACAAACTCATTCTGCTTCCTAATGTCCTTCATGAAGAATCGACGTGGAGCTACCATCCTCCTCCTTTTGATGCGCTCATTGCTGAGAGTGAAAAGGGGGGATATCAGTTTCTGAAGCGATTTGGACTTCAAAAATGCCCCGTTTATATGTTGAATGAGCATACGGAAAACCCTGAAGAGCTTGTTAAAATTCCAGAGAAAGTAGTTGGATTGATTAGCGATGCAGGGCTTCCCTGCCTTGCCGATCCAGGCGCTCGCGTTGTTGCAGCAGCGCATGGGCTTGCGATTTCTGTTGAGACGATCCCAGGGCCCAGCTCGCTCATCATGGCGCTTCAACTTTCAGGTTTTTCAGGACAGGCATTTACCTTTCATGGATACTTTCCCAGAGAAGAACATCGACTCTCATCTTTTTTACGACAACTTGATCGGACTTATACCCACCTTTTCATCGAGGCTCCTTATCGTACAAAAAAGGTCTTTGAATGGCTGCTTCACAAGCTGCCAACGGATGCTCGTCTCTGTGTGGCCTTTGAACTCATGGGCTTTCATTCCTTTGTGCGGACCGATACGGTGAGCGGATGGAAGAAAAGACCTCTTGAAAATACCAAAGGAAGGGCTGTTTTTTTACTTCGCTTTGGGGGAAGGGAGCATGGTTTCTAAAAGTTGGACGATTTCAATCCCAGTCTCAGGAGGGCATGGATTCACATTTGTTTTACCCAGCAGATAATCAGAAGCATAGCTGAGGTGCTTTCCCATGGAATCATCTGGGATTTCTTCTATCAGCCTATCCAATGCTCCATTCATAAAAACGGCAATTTTCCCAATAGATCGAGGAGCGTCTGGCACCGGTTCGTAAAAACCGAGAACGCGGTAAGCATCTCCTTTTGGAGAAAGTCCTTCAATAGCGATTACTCGATACCTGGTAAGCGTGTCATGCTCTTCAATTGTCTTAAGTGCGTAGGGAGGGTATCGATTTTTGATTGTTCCATCCATGGAGGAGAAAAGGTTGATATAGAGTTGACCTGAGGGAGTTGCAAAAGTCGCTTTGGAGGCCAAATTCGATGATTTTTGGGCAGGGCTGGTTTCTGCGCAAATTGACATACTCGGCTCAGAGTAGGCTATTTGCGCAGAATCCGGATCCTGCTCAAAAAGCGCGGATTTGGCCCCAAATCGGAGTTTTGCAACCCCCTCTATCTTATATTCGATATTGGCAGAACCCTGATTGGGTAAGTTAAGTGAAGTAATGTCTGTGTAATGAACCGAAAGAGGTTTAGGCGGTAGAGCAAGCTGCATCGAGTGTAAAAAACTCTGTAGAATTGTAACGATATGGGTTCCTTCATAAGCAAAGGCCCCATTGGAATCGATGTATCTCCCTTTTTTGAAATCGACAATCCGATTTTTATCCATTTCAATGACGATTTTTCGAGGTGTGAGTTGAAGAGATTCAAAAGCGATTTTTCGAACCGCTTCAGAGATTTGTGAACTCAAGTAATTTTCATTGACAACGATAGATCCTTGAAATGTTTTTAAGAGGGTTTGAAGTTCCGGGATTTGATGTTCCATGCAAATGGGTTTTTCAACGATCATGCGGGCTTTTGGATCGAGGCGGATGATCTCTTTGATGACGTTAAGGTGCTCAGCGGGAGGAGTACAAATATCCCAAAAGCTTGGCTCAGCTTGCAGCGCTTCCTCGTACGAGTTAAAACAACGAAGGCCTTTCGATGCAGCCGCCATTTGTTTGGCAGGATCAATATCGATAATCCCCAGCGTCTTAACGCCATGCTGTTTAAGCTTATTCTCATGGACAGGGGCAACAGTTCCATATCCAATTCTAACGCAGCCCGGTTCGGCTGATAGGGTGAAAGTGATCATTAAAAGAATGATAAACTGTTTCATATAATAATTTCCTCCGCAACAGAGTCATAGAATAACTGGCCTTGCTCTGTTAAAGCAATCGAAAAAGGAGTAAGAGTAATCCACCCTTTCATCTCAAGACGATGGAGAAGCGCGGCATCGACAGGAAATTCTAAGCGGGGAGCGCCTTCCGCCATTCGGAGGCGAATAGCCAGCTTTTCATGAAGGCTTGCAAGAGGGGAGAGCTTTTCTTCAAAATCTCGCGGAAGGAGCTCTTGCTGAAGCAAAGCGAGATATTTTTTAAGATGGCAGACATTGCGGCTTCTGGCTCCATTCCAATAGCTAAAAGCAGAAGGGCCCAGTCCTAAAAAGGGGCGGCCTGTCCAATATCCTGTATTGTGCAAGGAGGCATAGCCCGGTTTGGCAAAGGCGGAAATCTCATACCGCTTAAGCCCCATTTTTTTGAAGGAAAGAAGGGATGCCTCTAACATCGCAAGACTTTCTTCTGGGGATGGGAGAAAAGGGGAGAGCGCCTTCTGTTTTTTATGAAAGAGGGCTCCTGGTTCAAAGGTGAGATTATAGAGGGAAAGGTGGGTGATGGGAAGATGGGAGACCTCATCTAATGTCGCCTGCCAAATTTTTACCGTCTGCCCAGGGATTTCGTACATGAGGTCGATGGTTATGTTGGAGATGCCGGCAGCTCTGGTAAGGTGAACAGCTTCAATTCCTTTTTGAGCGGTGTGGCTCCGGCCCAATGTTTTGAGAAGAGGGTTGTCAAGCGACTGAAGTCCAAGGCTGATGCGGCTAACTCCAACGTCTCGAAAAGCCTGCATGCGCTCTAGCGTTACATCGTCTGGATTTGCCTCTAAAGAGACTTCTGCTCCTGCCGGAGGATCAATCCATCTTAAAATTTGGCCTATCGAATCAGCCCCAAGCAAAGAAGGGGTTCCGCCTCCAAAGTAGACAGAAACAATTTTTTTTCCCTTGAGCTGCGGCTGGATCAAATCCCATTCTTTTTTAAGACCCTCAAGAAAAAGAGCATGAGAAGGGAGATAGTTAGGAAGAACAAAAAAATGGCAATAGGGACACTTTTGTTTGCAAAAAGGAACATGAATATAGAGCGAGATATCTACCAACTGTCTGCATCCGGATCTTCAAGCACCCCCCGCTTCCATCGGTTCCGGTCGCTAAAAGGGTCTTCCTCTCCTTCATCTTCATCGGCAGCAGCCTCTTCTTCTACTAAAACGCTTCCTTCAGTTCCGCTTTCTGTTTCATCCCCGGCAGAGGTTTCAACATCGTACGATTCACTTTCAGTATCAAGGCCAAAGTCAGTCAGCCCTTCTTCAGGCATTTCAATATCGGGCATGCTAGCTGTATCTGGGAAGGCTTGACGCGTGTGGGGAGACCGCTTGGGAGGAGCATACTCTTCCATTGCGCCGCTTTCTTTTAGAAAGCGAAGCCTTTCTTTTTCTTCTTGGATTTTTTCTTTAAGCAAAATAATTTCGCTCTTGTGTTTTTCAAGGTCTTTCTTGGGAACAAGGCCCAATTTCAACCATTGGTCAAGATCGTTTAGCTCTACTTCGAGTTTTCTCAATCGTTCACTTTTCATAAGGCCTTATAATCCTTGCTGCTTTTGAACTCTTTACTGGACGTAGGACATTTTATGCAAGGATCCAAAATTATTTCGAACGGTTTATTTATTCACAAGAAAATAGTTCTCTATGGTAACCAAAGGAAAGGAGTATAAAGAAATAAATTGGAATTCTCTTTTTCAAATCTAGCTTACGTAGGCGAGCAGTATCAGAGGTTTTTGCTAAGTCCTGAAAGCGTGGAGCCTTCGTGGAGATATTTTTTTGAAGGGTGGCAGCTAGCGAAAAAGACTGGACAAGAGGCCAGACAGGAGACAAGCTGCGCAGATTTAAATGTCGATCATTTAATTCAAGCCTACCGGACCTATGGGCATCTGAAAGCCCGTTTCAACTGCCTGCAGACAGAGGTAGCTTTGCAAATCCCCGAGCTCTCTTATCAAACTTATGGGTTTCAGGAGAGTGATTTAAATCGCCTTTACACAGCAGCGGGTAAAGAAACCCCTTTGCATGAAATCATTGCAACGCTCGAGAAAATCTACTGCGGCTCGATAGGATTTGAATACATGAGCATTCAAAATCCAGGGCTGCAGCAGTGGATTCAAACGGCCCTCGAAACCGATTTGCGGGCTCCTTTCACAGCTGAGCAAAAGCAAGATATTTTTCATGATCTCAATCGAGCAGAGCTTTTTGAGACATTTTTACACACTAAATATGTTGGGCAAAAACGGTTTTCTCTAGAGGGAGGAGAGACCCTTATTCCCATGCTCAAGATGATGGTCGAGACGGCTGCTTTAGAGGGGATTCATGAAGTGGTGTTAGGAATGGCCCACCGCGGCAGATTGAATGTGCTTGCGAATCTTCTCAATAAATCGTATGACGCGATCTTTCACGAGTTTGAAGACCATTATACTCCCGATCTTTATGAGGGGACAGGGGATGTCAAATACCACCGAGGATTTACAGGAGCTCTGAGCACAAAACAAGGGCAGCAGGTGGTTGTGACTTTGTCTGCGAACCCAAGCCATTTGGAAGCTGTCGACCCTGTTGTAGAAGGGCAGGCAAGAGCTAAACAGGAGATTCGAGGGGTAGCCGAAGTGATTCCTATCCTGATCCATGGAGACGCATCGATTGCAGGGCAAGGAGTTGTCTACGAGACGCTTCAACTGAGCAAGCTCGTTGGGTACCAAACAGGTGGAACCGTTCACATCGTTGTCAACAACCAAATCGGTTTTACAGCGATTCCAAAAGATACCCGCTCGACACGGTACTGCACCGATATTGCGCTCGCATTTGGAGCTCCCGTCTTCCATGTAAATGCCGAAGATCCTGAAGCGTGCGTCTATGTAGCAGTGCTTGCGCTAAAAATTCGGCAGACGTTTAAAATTGATGTCTTTATCGACCTTAACTGCTACCGAAAATATGGGCATAATGAAAGCGATGAACCCCTCTTTACGCAGCCGCTCCAATATGAAAAAATTAAGCAGAAAAAAACCATTCGGAAACTCTACCTTGAACACCTTCTTGCTGAAGGCATTTTAGACCAAGTTCATATTGATCAAGTAGAAGATCAATTTCGAATAGAGCTTCAAAAAGCTTTGGATCAGGTCTCATCCCAAGGCTTATCAAAGGCTCCCGCTCCAACACGACAGGCCCCTGTAAAAGAGCTAACCTACCAACAAAGGTCTCTTTCCGTCCCATTTCTTCAAGGTCTGGCAAAAGAGTTTTGCCAGATCCCAGAAGGGTTTAACCTGCACCCCAAAGTCCGCAAGCTTCAAGAAGAGCGGCTTTCCATGGTAGCCGACCCTCAGGCATCTAAGATCGATTGGGGAATGGGCGAGCATCTTGCCTACGCCTCTCTTTTAGCAGAAGGGGTCCATGTGCGCCTCTCTGGGCAAGATTCCCGCCGAGGGACATTTTCCCACCGGCACGCCGTTTGGGTAGATCAGACGACAGAGAAGCGGTATTTTCCTCTATCTCACCTCAAGACAAGTCAAGCTCTTTTCGACGTCTACAACTCATCGCTATCAGAATTTGCCGTTCTAGGGTTTGAGTTTGGCTACAGCCTCTCTTATCCTCAGGCTTTAGTGATCTGGGAAGCGCAGTTTGGCGATTTTGCCAATGGCGCTCAGGTCGTGATCGACCAGTTTATCGCAAGCTCCGAGCAGAAATGGGGGCATCACTGCGGTCTTGTCCTTTTCCTCCCCCACGGATATGAAGGGCAGGGGCCCGAACATTCATCGGCCCGGCTAGAGCGTTTCTTGCAACTTTCAGGCGATGGGAATTGGACTGTCGCAAGCTGCACAACCCCCGCCCAGCTCTTCCACCTCCTTCGGAAGCAGGCCCTTCAAAAACCGACATGCCCCCTCATTCTCATGACGCCAAAAGGGCTTTTACGCCATCCCGCTTGCCACTCCTCCCTGGAAGAGTTTGCGCAAGGGATCTTTCAGCAGGTCCTCATTGACTCAACGATTTCCTCCCAAAACCTCAGAAGAGTCATTTTGTGCAGCGGAAAAGTATACTATGACCTCCTTGCAGCACGCCCCAAAGCAGATATAGCCCTTGTTCGGCTAGAGCAGCTCTACCCTTTTCCACAGGAAAAAATCAAAGAGGCGCTCCAGACCTATGCAGGAGCAGCAGAGTGGTGCTGGCTCCAGGAAGAGCATCAGAACATGGGCGCCTGGCATTACGTAGAGCCTCAGTTCCCCCAGTCTCTACGGTATATCGGCCGCGGACCCAGCAGCTCAACTGCCGCAGGGTCGTACGCTCTTCATAAAAAGCAGCTTAACCAATTTATTCAGGAGGCGTTTCAGTGAAAGTCGACATTAAAGTTCCTTCGATGGGAGAGTCGGTCACAAGTGCTGTCATCAGTCGGATGATCGTCTCTTCAGGATCTATCGTCCGGCAAGATCAAGAGATTATAGAGCTTGAAACCGACAAAGTGAACCAGGTTCTCTATGCCCCGGAAGCAGGGCAATTGCACCTGACTGTTCAAGTGGGTCAAACGGTTCAAATTGGAGAGTTAATCGGCACCGTGGACACAGCCGCCGCAGGCCAGCCTTCTTCTACTCCTCTCCCAGTTCCTTCCAAGCCATCCTCCGAGCCTTCCGTCCGCATCACCCCCGCAGAAACCGTAGCGAACCTGAAACAGAGCCCTCCGCCGCCCGTGCAATCTAAACCTGCGACCTCCGAGCGCCATCGGATGAGCAGCCTCAGAAAGACCATTGCACAAAGGCTTGTTGAAGTGAAGAACCAAACAGCCATGCTCACCACCTTTAATGAAGTCGATATGACCCAAATTATCGACATCCGTGCCCGAGAAAAGGAGAATTTTCAAACCCGTTATGGAGTCAAGCTTGGGTTCATGTCTTTTTTCGTTAAAGCAGCCGTGAGCGCTCTCAAGATATTTTCAAATGTCCATGCCTCTATCGAAGGAGATGATATTGTCCAATTTTTAGCCTACGATATCGGCGTTGCAGTCTCCACTGATAAAGGTTTAATGGTTCCAGTGATTCGTGGATGCGATACAGCCTCCTTTGGGGAGATTGAAAAACAAATTGAAATGTATGCGAAAAAAGCTCGAGAAGCAGCAATTACCATGGACGATCTTCGAGGCGGCTGTTTTACCATTACCAATGGAGGGGTATTCGGCTCTCTTCTTTCAACTCCCATTTTAAATCCTCCGCAAAGCGGCATCCTTGGAATGCACTCGATTGTTAAGCGGCCTATTGCCATCGCCGATCAGGTCGTCATTCGTCCGATGATGTATCTAGCCCTCTCTTATGATCACCGCCTCATCGACGGCAAAGAAGCCGTCCAGTTTCTTGTTCATATGAAAGAGCACCTCGAAGACCCTTCCCGCTTACTTCTGGAGTTATGAAAAAGTTTGACTTGATTGTGATTGGAGCAGGCCCTGGAGGATATGTAGCTGCCATCCGGGCTGCGCAGTTAGGACTCTCCGTCGCTTGTATTGATAAGAGAAAAGCGCTTGGCGGCACCTGCCTTAATGTTGGATGCATCCCTTCTAAAACACTTCTGCATACGACAGAGTTCTACTCGAAAATGACCCATGAAGCCCCCCTCCTCGGACTTAAGGTCGAGCGGTGCTCCTACTCTCTTGCTGAAATCATGGAGAGAAAAAAACAGGTCATCGCAACATTTAATGACGGAATCGCCGCGCTTTTCAAAAAAAATAAAATCTCCTTTTTTGAAGGGTCTGCTAAGTTTCTATCACCGACCACCGTTCAGGTCGCAGGAGAGCCTTTGGAAGCCTCATTTATCGTGATTGCAACAGGTTCTTTCCCAACTCCGCTTCCCTTTCTTCCTTTTGATGAAAAGCAGATTGTCTCATCCACAGGGGCCCTTGCACTTGCAAACGTTCCTAAAAGACTTGTAATTGTCGGGGCAGGAGTCATTGGAGTTGAGCTCGGCTCTGTCTATAGCCGTTTGGGCAGCCAGGTGACCTTTCTCGAATTCTTTGACCGCATTTGCCCAGCTTTCGATCCATCTCTTTCCAAAGAGCTGCACCGTCAGCTCACAGCACAGGGAATGAAGTTTTACCTTTCGACAAAAGTCACCGGCGCTACTTTAAGCCCGCAAGAAGTGATTCTCAGAACCGAGCAAGGAAATCATGCAGCCGATGTTGTTCTCGTTGCCATCGGCCGCCGCCCCTATACGTCAGAGCTTGGACTGCAAACCGTCGGGATTACTCTCACGCCTGCGGGGACCATTTCTATCAATAGTAGATTCCAAACCTCCATCCCTTCAATCTATGCCATTGGAGATGTCGTCGATGGCCCGATGCTCGCTCATAAAGCGTCTGAAGAGGGAGTTGCCGTTGCAGAAATTATCGCAGGACACCATCCCACCATCAATTACATCGCGATTCCGAGCGTCGTTTATACCTACCCGGAAGTCGCAGCTGTGGGCCTGACCGAAGAGGAAGCAAAAAAAATGGGGGTTACCGTCAAACTTGGGCAATTTCCCTTCAAAGTGAATTCAAGAGCCAAATGTACGAGAGAAGAAGAAGGGTTTGTAAAAATGGTCGCCGATCAAGAGACCGACCGGCTCTTAGGAGTGCACATCATTGGGGCCCATGCCTCAGAGCTGATTGCCGAAGCTTGCATTGCCTTGCAAAACAAGCTGACAGTTCATGAGCTCGCCCATACCCCTCATGCCCACCCAACTCTCTCTGAAGCGCTCAAAGAGGCAGCCCTCGCCTTGCATGGACAGGCGATTCATCGATAACAGAGGGAGCTCGCAAAACTCCGAATTTTAAAGGTAGAGGAAAAAGATCGGGCAAGGGAACGGGCACGGTAACGTTCACGAAAGAAAAGTCAGTTGAATTTTGCAACTACCTCGAATATGTTGGAATTTTTGATATATGCCGAAACCTGCGTTTGGTGCAAGAAGCGCAATAAAGCCACGGGCGTAAACTGCTGATACGCCTTGTCTCGATATTAACAAAAATGACTCAGAGGACCTCTTTCGTGAACGTTACCGTGCCCGATCTTTCCTCTGCTCGTAGTTACCCAAATCGGAGTTTTGCGAGCTCCCTCAATAGTTTTGAGATTTGCCGCAGCTGCAAGACCCCTTGGCGTTAGGATTCATGATTTCAAAGCCCGCCCCTTGAAGACGTTCTCGATAGTTGATCACACACCCTTGGAGTTGGGGAAGCATCTGTTTTTCCACATGAATCTCAACCCCTTCCGACACAAACACCATATCTTCGCTACCTGCTTTTTCAGAATACTCAAGAATGTATTCAAAGCCGCTGCAGCCTCCAGCTCGGATGCCAAGGCGAAGACCCCAGCCCGTTTTTCCATCCTCTTCCAAAATTTCCCGGTATTTTTCCGCAGCATACGGAGCTAATGTAATTGTCGAAGTGTCGATTTTTTCTGCTAAGACGGCATTCAAGCGACCCAGCAGTTTTTGTAGATCTTCTTCCGAGAAGCCGTGACCTAAAGTCCCTGCTTCCAATGTTTCCCAAACAGCCGCCCCGCATCCGACACAGTTGAGCCCAGCACTGACCATCTCATGAGCCAGACGTTGACTCCTCTGGGGGAATGTCGTTAAGATTTCTTCAATTGTCATCTCTTTGGTGATTTGATTGTCCATAACCCTCGCCTAAAATTTAATTTTTACACATCCGCCCAGCAGTTTACACTGGCAGCTTAAACGCTCTTTGCCAGGCTCTCCGAGAAAATCTTTTTCTTCTTGGGTAAAAGGGGAGAGGTTTTCCATACCCTCCTCTACTTCAATGACGCACGTGCCACAAATTCCTTCCGTGCAAGCGAATGGAACCCCTGCTTCTTCGCAGGCAGAAATAATAGACTCCCCGTCAGGAATTTCGTGCTCTTCACCACTATGTTCAAAGATCAATTTACCCATAGAGAACATTACAGCTGAAGTGCGCCTAAAAGGCAAGAATTACATGTTGGCTATTGCTCTAGCGGCTTGTCACCTGACCAACCCAACTGGAAATCCATCGAATTTACACTCTTAACAGATTGAACTAAAACAGGTTAAAATCTTCTTCAGAAGAAATCTCTTGGCTATTGGAAAGAAGCCCTTCGACCGTCTCCTTGAGTGTTTTAATTCCTTCGGGGAATCCGCATTGAACAAGGACCGTATTGAGACTGCTCAGTTCCGTCTCTAATAGATCAATCTGGCTTTCAAGAAAGGCAATTCGGGTTTGAAGGATCTGACTCATATTAAATTCCTTTTTATTATATCTTCACTTTATATAATTATATTTTAAACAAAGTATTTAAATACACAAAAATATAATCATTTGTTTAAAATAGCCGCTTTAAAAATAAATCGCTTTTAACTGCTTCATTTTAAACGACTTATAAAAAATAATATTAATTTCTTGATAAAACCCTTGCTTTAATAATAAAAAATGATTTAATATTACTATTAACACGTTATATAATATTAATCATAAGTTTAATAAATAAAATAAGAGGATAATAATATGGCTACACCAACACCAACACAAGGCACACCAACTCAAACACCCACACCTACACCAAGTCAAACACCCACACGGGGACGTTCGCCCTCGCCATCGAATTCTAGGAATCCATCGCGCGCACCTTCACTAGATGGCCGCACGGTATCAACGGACTTATTAATACATCCGCTTCAGCTAAACAATAACGGTGAGTACAATTTTGGTGGCAGCACGGATACACCCACACACAACACGTCCACAACTTCGGATACAGCTGCGACAGTGGGAAGAACTTTTGAGCAATTTTTAAAAGAAAAGAAGCAAAATGGGTTTGATGAAGTAGACCGTGCTAGAGATTATATGGTTAAGTCTAAAGCAACGAATGCAACGTTTCTTTCTAAAATATTCTATTTAGTTGCTATGATAGTGGAGGAGTTGTGTTGTAGTGCTGAAAAATTAAACAAGATTCGCGCAGCTGTGAATGAAAAAGAACCACAACAAATAGAAAACGACTTTTACCATCAGTGCCTCCTCGTTCAAAAAGTTTATGATAAGTTTATTAAAAAGCCCCAAGCAAAAACACTTAATAAGCTTAGAGAAGAATTTGAGAAGTTACATGCTTTTGCAGGGAAGATGGCAGAAGGCCTATCACAGCAAGATCAGAGGAAAGAACTAGAAAAAGCACATAAACTTATTAATGAAGTACTTAGCAAGCATGTCGGTACAGACGTGGCAAAAGAAATTTTAAGCTATTTTGCACGCAGCCAGTTTGAATCTCAATATCAATTCATGGGGAATGATTTAGAAAAATTCCTTTTAAATTTTGATTCAAATGTTAACGATTTTACAAGTAGTGCTTCTTATGGAAGCGCGCAAGACATTGGCAACGTTTTCCTCGATATTGTTGCAGACATAGGAACCAAAGAAAAAAAGAACAAAGATGCTAATTTTGAAGCTTTAAACTTGCTGACAACCGCAATGGGGGCACCGGTAGTTCCTGAGGCTCAGATAGAAGATTATGGGAAAAGTTTTTCGGAAAGACTGAAAGCTATCCTACAAACAGGAAAATCGGATCCAAATTTTCTCATTAATGAAAACGATCAAAGAACATTAATAACTCAGTACCGGACTTATTGCGAAACAAAAGCTCAAGTAGAAAAGGAGCACGCAGAGTTCCACAAGCTCTTCTTACAGCACAATAATAAAGTGGTAGAATATCTCAAAATTCAAAGCGCAGAAATAGCAGTTTCTTATGATACGCTTGTTGAGCTTTTTGGAGAGGATCCATTCCAGAGGCCTAGGGACTTTGACGTGCCCACCCTTCTTACAGATGTCGATAAATGCAAACATAAAATTGCATCGATTGATCGACAAATTCCCCTCTCTATATCGCAGGTTCAGAGTAAATTTCAAACAACTCTGGAAGAAAAAAAGGGGGCTCTGCCTCAAATACAAACCCAAATAGATCACCTAAGTGGCCAAAAAACAGTGCAAGAAAAAGACCTTGCGGACAAGAGAGCTGCTCGGGACAACGCCAAATATAAATCGCCTGGATCTCTAAATATTAAATCAACTCCTGACCAGGTAAAGAATTTTAATGAATATAAGGCAGCTCAAGAAGCGGTTGAGAAAGCTAAACAAGATTTAACATTAACAGAAACCACTTTGAACAAACATAATGCAGATTTAGCTAAATTGGAAAAAGAGATCGCTGCCAATCCAGCAGAGGAGAAAAAAGCGATTGAGGCTGTAGTAAAAACGCTCAAGCAGGAAAAAAAACAAAAAGAAAACGAGCTTGCGCAGTATAAAAAACAAACAGTTATGCTCGCAAAGCAGGATATTACGGACGCCTATAATGCCAAAGTGCAGTCTAAGACACTGTTTGAAGAGGCCTATGGAGAGAATAGTTACCAACTATTTGAGGATAAATGGCCCAAACAACCAAGACTTGAAGACGTTTCTCTTACTGAAGAGGGCCATGGAGAGAATAGTTATAAACTGTTTGAGGATATTTCTAAAGAGCTCAAAAAGCATCAAGGTCTAGTAAATCAAGCAGAAAAGGAAATGAATGCCAAAGCCGAAGATTTGACAAACGCCTTCAAACAGTTGAAGAAAGCAGAAAAGGCTCTCAGAAATGCTCTCATAGATTCGGGCTATAATCCAGAAACAGGAATAGCTAATCTTAATGATAAACGTGGGACGATAAAGGCAACTATCCTTAAAGAGCGTAGGCTAGTTAAGGACTTAGCCTTTACCGTTATAGGCAAAATGGTGAAGCCAAAAGATCCGGAAGAGGAAGCCAAAGCGAATCTCCAGAAATACCAAGCTAGAAATAAGTCAAAATACCAACTATCGCGCGATGTGTCCGGGTATAATAATAACAGATTCTCAAGAACCTCTGTAGGGCATTCTAGTTCTAGTAGCGATGATGATGAGTTTTTGGGCGTGGGCGCAAGAGAACGGCGTCGTGCTGTTAGTCTAGGGGGTTTACCTAGAACATCAAGAAGGAACAGAAAGGTAAAAGCACCTGAGTATCTGAATGGTTCCAATGCGGTTCATGGAGATAAGAGGTTTTTTGGAGAAGTTGTCTCAGAAGATGCTTTTAACAAATATCCAAACAATGGACGTGCTAGTTTCCACCCCGGAAACGAAGAGGAGACCCGAGAAGAACGGGGTCGTTCTGTTACGCGTAGAACATCAAGAAGTAAGAGTGGGACAGAAATACCTGAGCGTTTACCAACAACATCTACAAATCGTGCAAACAGAACCGATTCCCCACATGTAATAGACTATACGGGTTTACAGCCTGATTCAGGTGATGAGGAGCATTTTCAAGACTTTCCCTCAGATTCTGGAGTCGATAAGTCTACACAGTGAGAAAATTTATTCCTAGCGACTCTTCAGGCGAAGATTAAACCCAGCACATGACGAACAGCCTTTGGTTCGATAGCACAGCAGGCCCTTTTAAGACAGCTTCTAAGGGCTCGTTTGCTTTGATGGGGCTTCAGGGTGGCTGAGGAGCCTAGAGAGCTTGGCAAGGACATCGCGCAGGACTTCTAAAGGCTTTTGATCGGCGTTGAAACGAGAGATCAGAGACGGGGAATAATGGTTTAAGATTGCCTGTGTTGACTCTTCATAGACCTTCATTCGGGTCCGCAGAATAGACTCGTCAAAATCATCCATGCGCCGCTCGATAAGGGCCCGCCGTTTCATTCGCTTAATAAGCTCTTCCGTATTCGAAGTTTCTAAGACAATCAGGTGGAGCATATCGATTTGGCTTTCCAGAAGCTCTGCCTGGGCGACTGTCCTAGGGATTCCATCTAAAAGAAGGAGCTGCTGGTGGGGATAGTATCGATTGGTGGCAATGAGCCCCTCGACATAGTGGTGCCAGATTCCCAAGGTTACGTCATCGGGTAAAAGGTGCCCTTTGCCGGCATAGGAGTGGTAAATTTTACCAGCGGGGGACTCAGGGGAGAGCCCCCGAAAAATGTCCCCAGATGAAAGATGAAAGTGGTTGCCGGCGCTGCTTAGAAATTTTCCGAGGGTCCCTTTTCCAGCCCCTGGCGGGCCAAAAATTAAAATTGACCGGTATTGCCGAGGGGATGGATCGACAAGCGCTTTAACATCAACCATTTTAGTTCCTATGGGAAGTACCCTCCAAACCATACCAGATCATCGATTAACAACGCAATTTCTTGGATTAGCTTCTAAGAATCAATGGGTTAGGTATTTAGCGCACAGGTACTTAATTCAAAGAAATTTTATTTGTTTTTAATTTTAAAAAATGTTAAAATTATGTTTAAATAAGGATAAGATTTATGACGACACAATCAGCTCAAGGAAATTCTCTTCAGCCTCATCAGATGTTTTTGGGCGAAGTGACTTACAACAACCGTCACTATATAGCGATTTTGCATTACCATTCCGAAGACGGAACGGCGAAGCCGGTGACAGCGGAAATGCAACGTGTACAAGCGACTTATTGCCGCGCGCTTCAACACATGATCGATCATGCACAAAGGGAGACACCGGAGCAGCCTCTTTCAAGAATTTCGATGGGTGGCTTTGTTTTTGCCGCTGCTCAGGATGAAGATGAAACCTCTTATTCTCATACAGATCTCAAAACCATAAATCAGTGGCACCAATTTCTTTTTATTCTTGATCGTCCTGAGCTCTCTTCTCAATATCTCCAAGATATTGAGCTGATCGAAATGACGGAAGAGGACAAAGCTCGGCTCCTCGACGCGGTTATTAGTAAAGCTGACGAAGCATCCCAGTCGAGGGCAAAAGTAGTTGTTTTCGATGCAAAGGAAAAAATCTTTCTCGCAGCGTTCGGGGCACACAAATTAAGCCGTGGAGAGCGAGATGCAGAAGAATTGTGTAAGCTCAAACTCCACCAGTACCGTTCACAAAACCCGGATTATGACCCCTCCCAAACGTCTAAGTAGAAGGCAAGCTCTCGCAGGAGGGAGTCTTTGATATTTTCTGTCTTTCGAAATCCGTGTTGTTCTTCAGGATAAATCACAAGTTCTGTTTTGATTCCTCGAGCTTTCAGTGCATCGTACATCAGCTGGGTTTGATTGACGGGGACGACGCGGTCTTCCGCTCCTTGGAAAAAGATCACAGGGCAGTGCAGTTGATTGACATGAAACAGGGGAGACCGCTCTTTATAAATCGCTTGGTCGGCGGGATAAGGGCCGATCAGCTCATCGAGGTATCTGGATTCAAATTTATGAGTTTCTTTGGCAAGCGCGGTTAAATCGCTGACGCCGTAATAGCTTGCTCCAACGGTGAAGGTTTTCCCAAAGGTAAGGGCTGCAAGGGTTGTGTACCCTCCTGCGCTTCCTCCTCGGATGGCAATTTTGCTGGGATCGACTTTTCCTTGGGTAATCAGAAATTGGGCAGCGGCCTCGCAATCTTCAACGTCGACAATACCCCACTTTTTTTTAAGCGAGTCTCGGTAAGTTCGTCCATAGCCTGTGCTGCCTCCATAGTTTACATCGACAACGGCAAAGCCTCTTGATGTCCAAAATTGAATTTTGAGGTCAAAGATGGGGAGGGTGCACGCTGTAGGTCCCCCATGAGAGATGACAAGGAGAGGAGGGAGGGTGCCTGGAGGGGCGTCCCAATGTTTATTGTGGGGTGGGTAATAAATCGCATAGGCGTCTCTTCCATGGCGGCTAGGGAAAGAAATCGGCTGGGGAAGGGAGATGTTTTCAGGGTCGAGATGGGGGAGGGGGTTGTGGGTGATAACGGCTGTTTGACCACTTGATCGGTCATACTGGATAATCGATCGGTCTTCTGTCCCAGAGGCTGCAATGAAATAGGTCGCTTTCTCTGTAGATCGAATTTGGGAATACGAAGTCCAGGGAAGATCGAGGGTGTGCCAAGGAACTAGTTCTGCCATCGCCCACGTTCCATTTTGGTAATAGGAGCAAACGACAGTCTCTCCTGCAAAGGCGTAAGTTGACATGCCAAAGACCCAATTGGGGAGGCCAAATTCAGCGTGCATGGGATGAAGCGGCTCCCAATTTTCACCGTGCTGTCGATAGAGGTTCCACCACCCTGTGCGGTCTGAGACACAGTGAAGAATGCCAGAGGGAGACCATGAGGGTTGGAAAATCGATTCGTTGGGGCCTCCTGCCGCTTTTTTAAGGTGGGTGATTTCTCCCTCTTGTAAAGAGCCAACCCATAAGGTTGTTTCATCCCACGGCATATGGGGATGATCCCAAGAGAGGAATGCAATACGTGTTCCATCGGGGCTGATGGCTGGAGATGAATAAAAGTCGTGCCCTGTGGCGATTTTCTTGAGCGTTTTTGTAGGCAAGTGAAGGGAAAAAAGGAAGTTTTCACCCCCTTCTTCACCTACGCCAATCAGGTAGGATCCAATGGGATGAAGATCTGCAGACCGCATGCCTGGCTCAGTGAGGGGATCTGTTTCATGGTAGATCCGTTGATCTTTTTCATTCACATAATAGACTTTTCCTTGAGAGACTGCAAAAGAAAGGCCTCCGTATTCATGGACCCGGCTCCGACAGCTGAATCCTTCGGGGGTCCGGACGCGGAGCTCTCCTTGAGGGGTTTTTTCCATGACGATCGTGCGCTGGTTGTCACTGGGGCGAAACTCTTCCCAGTAGAGGGAGGCTCCTTCAACGATCAGATTCCCAAATTTTTTCTGATGGGACGTGAGCCACTCAGGGGTGATGGGAGAGATCCAATGGCCATAGGGGGCGATTTGTTTCATAGCAGGGGTCCTTTTTGTCATCGATTCAATCAGAGGGGCAATCGAGTCTTTAAATCGATTGGGGGGCACCCATTGATACGCATCTCTGATTTCTTTTTGGAGTTCGGTATCAAATAAGTATTTTCTCAAAAGAGGCTCTAGCTCATCAAAATGTCGAATATAGTCTCCGATCCCATACCGCATAATTAGCTGAATGTTGACCTCTTCCCAGCTGAGGATAGGGGAGGTGGTGTCGACGAGAATTGGAAGCCGCATGGTCATCCCCTCGGTCGTTGTACCGGGGCCTGGTTTAGTGATGAGAAGGTCGGAGATGGCCATCAAGTCGGAGATTTTGGATGTAAATTCCATGATGGTCATGGTATTGGTAGGATGGAGCGGAACCTTGCGGAGCTTTAAAGCAAGCTGTTTGTTTTTTCCTGCGCATACAATCAGATGGACCCCTAGTTGAATCGAACCGATGCGGCGCGCATACTCTAGGGCTTGGGCTCCGCCAGCGCCTCCAATCATGATGAGGACAACAGGTTTATTTGGAGGGATGTTAAACTCATGTTTGAGGGACGGGGTGTTTTTCGGTGCAAAAAAATCGGTTCGGATCGGAAGTCCTATTGTTTCAATGGCATTATCGGGAATATTTCGTTTGCGGAGCATCTCCCGGCTGCACCAGAGGTCAGAGCCGACTGTCACTTTAAAAAAAGGGTGCTGAACTCCTTGGAGGCCGTGAACCCATGTCTGCAAATCATTGTCGGTGGTAATGATCAGGTAAGGGACTCCACATTTTCTGGCGGCTTCACTGGCGGGGTAGTTGATGAATGGAATGAGCGAAATGACAAGGTCGGGGGTTGTTTCATCGATGTGTTTTTTAATCACCGCTTCCACTTGCACTTTCTTCGATCGAAAAATTTTAGGGGCGAGGTGGCGAGTGACGAGGTTGACCGACTGGATCCATCCATTTTGCAGCATCGAATTATAGATTTGTTCCCCTGATTTAAGACCCAAAATCCGGAGCTGATCAATAGGGTAGACAACCTTAAAATCGTACTCATCCCCTAAGAGATTTTTGAGTGTTTGCGCTGCTGAATTGTGTCCATAGCCTCCATTGCTGCAAAGGACGAGGATCTTTTTTTTATACGGTATACTTGTAGAAGCAACATCGGCTGCCTCCACCTTCGTGAAAAGAAGAAGCAAAGCGAAAATGGAAGTCAGACGAAAAAGCATGCTTGTTAAAATATCTTGTTTTTCCTGATCTGAGCAAGTTTTTTGTTCCTGCGAGCTTCCTCCTCTACCAAAAAAAGTGCCGTTTTGCTATATACAGGAGCATGAGAACCTGGATTATTTCAGCTGTTTTAGCGGTGGGGTCATTGACAGTTGTTCCGTCATGTCAGAGCATCTTTCACTCCCATCCTGTTTTACACCCCTCAAAAATAGGGATTGCAACGATCCGTTTTTTTGATGAAAGCCGCAGCCGCCCCTTGATCACAGAGGTGTGGTACCCTGTAGAGGAGGCGAGCCCGGCCGATCAGGTGGAAGGGTTGTGGGTTCGGTGTCCGGAAGCGCGCGATGCGCCTCTTAAAGCTTCAACAAAGAAATACCCCCTTATCGTGATGTCGCATGGCAACGGAGGGGACCGTATGCATAATGCCTGGATTGCAGAGACGCTTGCTGCAAACGGCTATATCGTCGCCTCGATGGATCACCACGGTAATACTTGGAACAATAAAATTGCAGAAAGTTTTGTCAAAATCTGGGAACGGCCGAAAGATGTGAGTTTTGTGATAGATCAACTTCTTGAGCAGGAGAAGTTCGGGCCTTATATTAACCATGCCAAGATTGGATTTGTTGGCTATTCGCTGGGAGGACATACGGGGATTTGGATTGCAGGGGGGAAGGTGTGCGAGTTTGACAAACCTGACTTGACCTCTATTCCTGCTGACCAACTGCCTGATATTGTCAATGAAGAGATTATTAATTCGATTGACTTTACACCTGCCCGAGAATCGTATCGCGACCCCCGTGTTTCAGCTGTGTTTGTTATGGCGCCTGCGTTAGGCTACCTCTTTGATCTGACAAGTCTGCAGTCGATTTCTGTTCCTGTTCATATTGTGGCCTCTGAAGGAGACAAGGTCGTTCCCAGCGATTCCAACGCAAAGCTCTTAGCCTCTAAAATCAAAAAAGCTGCCTTGACGCTTATTCCTGGAAGCGCAAGTCATTATGTCTTTATGAACCAAGTGACAAAAGGGGGAAAGTTGCTTCTCGACAAACGGGTCGCCCTCGACCCCCCTAGTGTTGACCGGAGCAAAATCCACCAAGAGATCAGCCTTTCAGCTATCCACTTTTTCAACGAGCATTTGAAGTAGTAGGGGAGCTTATCCTCAAGCGAACATGGAAAAATATGCGATTCTTCTAGGGTACTTTGATAAACAATTCTCACTTATAAGAAAGCTCTATAACGAAATCATGACCGTAGATGTTTCCATCTATGATAAACGTTTTTTATTTGCAATCAGGACTCAACAATTTTATACGGCCATTGAGGATCTTTTTAAACAAATTGCAAAATCTTTTGAAAACCACATCGAAAATATGGACAACTTTCATAAAGAGATCCTTGCTAGGATGAATACTGAGGTTCCCAAAATAAGACCTGCAGTGATTTTTCATGAAAGTTTTATCCTTCTTGATAAGATGCGAGCTTTTCGTCAATTCATTTGGAATGCCTATGACTGCGAGCTTGATCAGAATGAACTTCTTCTTTTGCAGGATAAATTAAAAAAAGAATACATCCATGTGGAAGATGATTTAAAAAAGTTTAGGTCATTTATCCGTTTGACACAAACTTGTGTCAACTTGAGATTGACACAAGTTTGTGTCAAAAGGAAAAACTAACCCAATGCTGAAAGAGACAAGTGCAGGAGTGGTTATCTCCATTAAAGTAATACCTAAATCGCATCGCAATGAGATTGTTGGGTGGGAAAATGGGGAGCTAAAGGTGAGGATTACAGCGGCTCCTGAGAAGGGGAATGCAAATGAGGCATTGATCCGCTTTCTTGCAAAATACTTCCATCTTTCTCCCTCGTGCTTAACTCTAGTTTACGGGCCTGCCAGCAGGCATAAGCGCATCTGTATTTCTGGGTTAACTTTGAAAGAAGCTTCTCAGGCTCTTTCTATGGTTTTATCAGATGAGAAGCAGAGCGAGAGATAAAAGTTTCGTTACTTTTCGTCTTGTTTGAAGAAGTCCCTTGCATGTTGAATGAGTTTATTTGTGACGTTTGGATCGATTTGAAGCTCTTCCATGCCCTCCTCAAAGACACCGCCTAGGATTAATCGATCGCTCCATGGATATAAGGTCATCCAATAGCCAGGGTCTTCGGGGGTGTTTTGATACATGGTATAATCAACCTCTTCTTGAGGCTGAAAATAGACCAATTGTCCTCGAATAGGAGTAAACTCTTTGTCATTGAAAAGATTTCTGGATCCTAAACTAGTACAGTTGATGATGATTTTTTCGTCTAAAGCTTCAACTTCAGCCTTGTTGGAGAAGTGTTTGTGATAAATCACAGCTCCTTTAGCTTTGACTTTAGCATACAAATCATTCATGAATATTTGCCCATCTAACCCAATCACATGTTTTTGTTTTCCGATTTTGGTAACCCCATTATCAAAATGAACTCTGACGACTTTGTTTTCAGAAGGAATTTCTTGAAAATGACTTGGGAGACTCTCTCCTTTTTTAAAGGTATAGCCAGTGAGGATCCTGATTCCAGCAAATTCTGGGGCTTCAGAAGAGGTGCTCATTCTAAAACGTTTTTCAGAAATATCTAACAGCTTTGCGATCAGTTTCTTTTGTGTTTCATCTGGGCTGGTAGGGGGGCTCCAGATACCAGCAGCCACATTGGAGGCCAGATTGGGAGCAAACTCATCAGCGTAGATGTGGACGGCATATCCTTGGTTTAAGAGTTCGTAAGCTGTTGCCAGTCCAATCACACCGGCGCCAAGAACAGCTACCTGGTGGTAGGAGACTAGCTGAGGTTTGTTGGTTTTCTCTTGGGTTAAGATAGAAAGAACTTCTTCCGCGCCTCCCCAGCACAGGGTTAATCCCGAGCCGCCATATCCGTAATTATGGATCAATACCTTGCCTTGCATGAGCTCAGGCTCTAAACGAATCCCTGACTTACGGTAGGGACGAACGCCTACATTAAAGCCCATGATAGATTCATCAGAAAAATTAGGGGCTTTAAGATAGATGTCTTCAATGAGGGGTTCTGAATTCCCATAAACGAGCTGCCAAGCGCAGCTCAAAGTGAGTAAGAATGATAATTTTTTCATAAAGCCGTTATAGCTCCGGGTGAATTTTTAAAAAACGGGTGATCATAGCATTATCGCCAAACTTTCTCAACGTTTCAAGCTGATGGGTAAAAAAGCGATGATCTGAGCCTGCATTATGAATCAGAACAAAGTTCAAATTCCCAGTGCCGGCAAGCTTTTCTACAAAAATTTCAGTCCCATCGATATTCATTAAGTTTCGCCTTAAGGAGTGCGAGAATTCTCGTGTTATTGGTTCAAATCAATATAATACACATTTGGAGGGAAAACAATGGCTTCTTTTTCTGAGACAATCGGAATTGTTGGTGGCGCTGGTCCGATAGCTAGCGCTTTTCTCTACACATCAATCCTAGAAATTTGCCAAAAACAATACAACGCCAATGACTACAACGAATTTCCTGAAATAGTACTTGTCTCTTATCCTTTCACTCGCGGTAATGAAGAAAAAATTCGAGAAGAAATATCTATTTGTCTATCAAAACTGAAAATTGCTGGAGCTTCTCTCTTTTGCGTCGCTTCCAATTCTTTCCATGGATTTCTACCGGAATTGCCAAAAGCCGGCTTTGTGAATCTCGTAACCGAGGGTTTGAAAGAGGCGGCTCATCATTGTATCTCCAAAGCCCTGATTTTAGCCGCGCCGATGACGATTAATTTGAAGCTTTATGAGCAGTCTGCCGTTCAGTGTCTTTATCCCTCATCAAAAGAACAACAGCAAGTAAATCAATTAATCCGAGAGATCGCTGGAGGAAAAGTGGAAGAAGGTCAGGCTCAAGAGCTGAGAAAGATGATCTCGCAGATTCACGAGCACCATCGCTTTGATGGCATTATCATTGCTTGCACCGAACTGCCATTGCTGCACAAAAAGATGCCGTTCTCTAGTACTCTTCCCGTTGTTAATACGGTTGAAGTGTTGGCTAAACAATTGGTAACACTTGCTTGTGTCTAAGCTCCTTAAAGAGAGGCGAAGGCCAAAATTTCATATGACAGAGGGGGTTTTGCAATTCCCTCCAAGACAATTTATTTGAAGAAAGTCTCCTTAACCACTAAGACTATTAGTGGTTACAGAGAATACCTTTAAAAATCCCCAAGAAATTTCCCCCGAATCTCTTTTGTTCGATGAAGCCGATCAAAGAGCCCTCCGAGCGAGCGTTATTGGCACTGCAGATTCCTTGAGCTTAGTCACTTCCCTCCGCACCCAAAACCTGGTCTTCCCAGCTCTCGAACTCTACTGGAAGCACCAGCGAGGCCTCTTCTTTTCACTTGGCTACAATGGTCAGTTTGGGAAATGGTACCGAAATAACGAGCTTGCAGCCAAACTGGGGCTCAGTTTCTAATTCTGAAAATGTCTTTGAGGATATGCCCAGGATAGGACTCGAACCTACACACCTTGTGGGTAACAGAACCTAAATCTGTTGTGTCTACCAATTCCACCACCTGGGCAAAGAGGGATAGAATACCGTTTAGAAGGGGTAATCGTCAAGAATTATGTGCCAAAAAATCGGTCGCCAAAATCTCCTAAACCGGGGACGATGAACGCTTGGGTATTGAGCTCGGGATCTTCGGCGGCGAGGATGAGGCGCACCTCTGGAAATCTTTTTTTGAGATGCTGGATACCGGGGGTGGCGCCAATAATTCCGACAAGGGTGATTTGGGAGGGGGGGACATGGGTTGATAGTTGGTTAAGCGCAAGGAGGGAGCTTCCGGCAGTTGCAATCATAGGGTCTAAAAGAAAAAGGTGGTCCGTGGGTTGAAGCACAGGGATGTTTTCATAATAAAGATGAGGTTTGGCTGTGGCCTCATCTCGCCTAATGCCGAAAAAACCGATGGGAGCGTATGGGAAGAGCTTTAAGAATGCAGGCAGAAGAGCGAGCCCTGAACGCAAAATAGGGATAAGAATAACCCGTCCTTGAAGCAAAGCTCCGGGGGCTTGTCCTAGAGAGGTTTCAACGAGGGTGTTTTTTGAGTGAATGTGATGGGAGGCTTGGGCAGCTAGAAGGTCTGAGAGTTCGAGGGCAGCTAATCGAAATTGTTGAAGAGGAGTGTCTTTACTTCTCAGCTGGGTTAATAAGATATTTTGCAAGAGTTACTCTGGCTGGTAAACAGGGTGGACTGGAAACCCTTGCTCTCGAAGGGCAAAGATCGCATTTGCGACGGGTTCCCACCGCGCATTTCGGTCGATATGCAGAAGAATTTTAGTTTGCTCGGGGTCTTTTGGAATGAGCCCTAGCTGTTGCTGCTTCTGGAGCTCTTTTTGGACACTGGCGGTGCTTTCCATCAAAAATTCGCTTACCTCCGTGATCCATTTATAGTGCCCTTCTTCGGTGATTCCAATATTCAAGACATACGGTTGGTCTGTCGTAGGTGTTTTTTTCTCTGCATTTACTTTAACTAAATTCACCTCGGTGTCATAAAGAACTGCGCGGGTTACTGCAAGGGTTGCAAATACCGCCACAATGACAAAGAGAAAGTCAACCATGGGTGCAAGGTTTAAAGAGGCAGCTTTTTTGAGCTCTTCGTCAGGAATCAGGCTCATGGAGCTCCTTGGATATCGGTGGTGGCAATCATCTGAGCAAGATCTTGCGCCTCGTTTTCCACCACGGTAAGTTGCCGCATGAGGCGGTATTTTGTGATAGCGTGGAAAAGAAGAGCTAGAATCGCCACGACAAGCCCTCCAACGGTCGTTCCAACAGAGATTCCAAGGCCGTCGAAAAGAGCAGAGATGCTCTCTTCAGACCGATTGAGATCATAGAAGGCATAAAACATTCCCAAAACGGTTCCTAAAAGACCTAGCATGGGAGCAATGATTGCAATATCGTTGAGAAGATTGATTTTCTGCCAAAACGAAGTGCTTATTCGGCGCCCTTCTGCTTTCATCATTTCAAACATCGCAGAAGATCCTTGCCCCCGGCTTCTAAGAGCGGTCGCAACCATTCCAGAAAGCAGCGTCGGATGTTCCTGGCACGTCTTGAGCGCTAAATCATAAGAGCGGCTCTGCAGTTGATCTTTCAGAGTTTGGAGTTGTAGCATGGGAATAAGCTCTGGAGAGCGTAAACTTAAAAGCGCATAGGCCCAAATGCCCACACTGGCAATTGAGAGAGCAAGTAAGATGGAGTAAATCGTTGGAGAACCCGCAAAAACCTGTCCTAGATCAATAACGATTCCACTGGAATTCACCTCTGCAGCAACCTCATTTTCTTCTTTTATAAGAGCTGCGAGGTCATCTTCTGGGTCAAGCTCGAGTTGTTGAGCCGTTGGAGCCGGAAGCTCTGCGGTGGATGGCAGGGGAGTGGCAATAGGCATTTCAACGGGAGGAACCTCGGTGGAAAGGTGGACATCCTGGGTGGGTAGTAAAGTAGCTTCTGCAGTAGAGGCTTGGGAGGCTTCGGAGATTGGGGTGATAATTTCAGCTGGTTGGATTGAAGACTGTGGCACAGATTCCTGCAGGGGTTCTTCAGCTCCCACAATCGCAAAACAACTGATCAATACCGCTAGTTTTTTCATTTGAGAAGTCCTTCGTTAAAAAACAACCTCAACATACCAAGCTGCCCTGATCTTCGTCAAGCGCTCTTTAAGAGCTGTTCCAGGACCCTGGACTCATTCTCCCTATTAAGAAAAATATAGGAATCGCAAGGGTAGCTTTTGCTTAAAGCTGTTTATCTAGTACTTGCCAAAGCAGAGACGAGGTTTGGAACTGCTGTCTGAAGATCTCCCTGATATAGATAATCTTCATTTCCTAAATAAGTGGGAGTTCCTAAATCAATAGCGATGATGATTCCTTGAGGATGATGCTTTTTGTACCAGCCTAAAAATCCTCGATCGTCATAGCTCAGACCTACGCAAATCAAATAGTCAATGTTTTTAAGGGAAGAAGGGTCAATTTCAGTTTGCAGATGTTGTGCATCAACGCGGTAAGGCTTGATACCGGTACGCTCATGAAGGAGGTCCAAATTTTCTGTGACAATTTGCGTCTTCTTAAGGAGAGCCAAATCCTTCAACGCTTGATGAGCGATTGTTGGAGGGCTGAAAAAACAGGCGCGATGAAACTGGTCAATATTAGACACGAGTTGCTGCGGCTGTAAAGGAATAGCTTTGATCCAAGAAAAAAAGGACTCTTTATCCATTTTAAACCCAAGGAGTGAGCAAAGCTGCTCCATGGTAGGCACCTCGGACGCTGCAGAAAGACCGGCCCCTGTATAAAAAAGCACAGAACCTTCGCGTATAAGAGAAACAAGTTCTGTTTCTTCGATGACGCGCGGCGCTGCTTTTTCTATCACACGCCGTTCACTTACAAGGTAGGAGGAGCTATTAGGTCCTTTACTGGAAGACTCTGCAAGAGGAGCATTATGTGTTTCACCAGTCGTTTTATTCCAACAGTAGGCATAGATAAATCTTTTCTGTTGTTGTCCATGGATTTCGCATATCTGTTCTAAGAACGGCAGTTTCTCTGCTTCTTCATAGCCCTCAGGAAATTTTTCCAAGAAAACCACTTCAAAATAGATTTCGTTATCTTTCGTGATAAAACGGAAATGACCATTCTCTCCAAAGCACCACGTCATGTCTAAGGTTCTTTTATCTGAAGGGATTTCTTCCTCCAAAAGGGTTTGCGGGGCAGTCAAAAACTCCTCTGCTGCACTTATTATAGGCAATTCTTGCGCTGCTAAATGAAGCATTCCAAATCCTAATACAATGGACAAAATAACTTTTTTCATAAAATCCTCTGGTAGGATTAAATCAGAGCTAATTATTTAGACCAAGACAATTCATTCCAGATTTTGGTATTTGATAGCCCATCCTCGTTGGATTTTTTCTTGGGCATTTCTGTATTCTTCTGCCAGAATTGGATCGAGATGAGTAAGGCGTGCTATTTTTCCTTCTGAGAAGATATAAGGGTCGATGACTCGGAATCGGCTTTTCACAATAATATCCGCCTCAGATGGATCGACCAAGCTGTAGTAAAAGCCCGCTTGAGCAATCATTTGCATTTTCTTTTGAATCAATAAATCTTCACAGCTGGTTAATTGATCCCAGATAACTTGATCTGTAGAGAAATGAATATCTTCGTAAGAAATACGCTCTAATTCCACCATTCTTAAAATAGCTTCGGCAAGCCAGCGGGATAAGTTATAATTCTCGGCGCTTCCCCAGCAATTTTGCGTCATAAATAGAGAAAAACGAACTAACTTTTTCATGAGTTCTGGTTTTGTGCTGACCCAACTACCTTGAATAAACTGAAGATCTTCAATAATTTGTTTTGCTTCTTCATAGGTAATAAAACCTTGGTGGTATGCGCCTTGAATGTTGTAATCGATTCGGTCCGCGCAGAGATTGGGAAGTTTTTGCTCAAGCGATGGAAAAGCCTTTTCTGTGGGAAGGATTTGATCAATGGAGAACCCATATTTTCCCAAGATTTTTCCGAGACCACTCTTTTCTAAGAAATTTTTATGAATGCTACTTTGATAATCCTTGTCTTGATTTTCCTTACGAAAGATCCAATCCCCGACATGGGAGAAAACTGTATGAGAAACATCATGAAGCAGCCCCGCAATTTGTTCCTCAAGAGAAGAGTTTTTTATCCGAAGAATAGCAAAAACGCCTAGGGAATGGTCGTAACGGGTATATTCTTCTTTATGAGTCGTATAATAGGCGACACCATATTGATGGATCCATTTGAGTCTTTGAAAAGGGGGGCTTTCAATCAGCTCTAAGAGAATAGGCTCTTCAACTTCAATAGGGCCATAGAAGGTATCGATTGTTGCAGCCCATGTCGACAGCGGGAGGAAACAAAACAGGTAAAAGCCTGCTCTAAGGAAAAATGTCCTAAAACAAACGAACTGCCGTAGAGTTCTAATTTTAAAACGCATTTTCATTTGGTTAAGTAGATGGAAGCTTAGCAATTTTCTCAATTTTGTCCAATCGGGTATTCTTTCCAGCCTCTCATCTTTACAAATCAATAACGCCCGGTTTAAAATAGGGGTGGTATGCAGCCCAAGCAGTTAAAATTTCCTTTTAGGTGGGAGGAGCGCGCTCCTGGCATTCATGATGAGGTGCTCTTTATTCCTGATTGTTATGATCAACACCGAGAGTGGGTAATGCCTTCCTGGGAGATGATTTTTGGAAACTCGAACCCTGTTATGGTCGAGTATTGTACAGGCAATGGAGCCTGGATTGCCGATAAAGCCCAAGATCAAAGTCAAAATTGGGTGGCGGTAGAATGGAGGTTTGACAGAGTCCAAAAAATCTGGTCTAAAAAGAAGAATAGAGGACTTAAAAATCTTTTTGTGGTTTGTGGCGATGCGAACGTTTTCATTCGTGATTACGTCAGAGATCAATCTGTCGATGGTGTCTATGTGAATTTCCCAGATCCTTGGCCGAAGGAAAGACATGCTAAAAACCGTCTTTTTCAACCTTCTTTTGTCGCAAATTTAGCCCGCACAGTACGGCCGGGAGCACCTTTATGTGTTGTAACGGATGACCCTCCTTATAGCCAGCAGATTGTAAAGAGCATTCTTGCTCATCCAGACTGGAAGCCGGCCTATTCATTTCCTCATTATGTGACAGAATGGGAAGGGTATGGAACCTCTTTTTTTGATGCGCTTTGGAGGGAAAAAGGGCGAGAAATTCGGTATTTTCGGTTTTTAAGATGAAAACAATTGTTTTGCCTGCTTCTCCTTCCAGCGACTTAGATTGGTCCTTGCAACTTGAAGAGATGAAAGAAGGGGATTTCTTAGTGCATTTAGACTTTGGATGGGGGCGATCTCCTTTTTTTCTGAGCGATCTTGTCGTCTTTCAAACGTTTTCTCTTGCGCTGGATCAATTTTCAATGGAGGTGTGGCCTCTTGTGAAAGATCGGTGCCAAGGGGTCATCTTATTTCGGGGATCGCTTGACATTTTATCCTCACTGATTGTGGCGGGTGAGGAGCTCTCTGCGGTGGAGGCAGCAACGGTTTTTGGAGATTATCTCCATAGGCTTGCCTCTTTTTTGCCTGATGATGCCACGCCGTATTGCTTATTTGATGATCGGGGGCCTTATAGCCTCGGGGAGGCTGCGCACCTTCTTGCTCAGGACCGGTTTTGGCATCTTCGTCTTGCTTTGGATCCTTCCGAGCACCGAGTTGGGGTTTTGCTGCCTCAAGATGAACTGTGCTCTCCTGTGATGATCCTTGAGCTAGATCAGCTTCTTCGAGAAAAGCCAGAGATTCGAGTGATTCCTGAACGCAGACTGAGTGAGCTGTGGAATGGGCTTGATGAGTTGATTGTTTTTGAGGAGAGCGTGACAGCTCAGGGGCGGCGGCAGCTTGCAGGTTTTGAGGCGGCAGGAGGAGAGATTATACACAAACAACTTGAAGAATCGGTTTTTGACGACGTCGGCTTTACCTTATAATTCTTGTCTTCTTTGTCAAATTCCCGATCCTTCAAGTTGTTTGTGTGTAAAGTGTTCGGAGCAGAGGGATTCGAACCCCCGACCCACTGCTCCCAAAGCAGTTGCGCTAGCCAAACTGCGCTATGCTCCGAACGAGAAAATAAATATCATACTAACTTGAAATCTTTTACACAACGGTAAGTTTGTGTAAGATGAGTTTATGGGCTTTGCAAGTAATATTTTAAATCAGTTTCTCGATCGTCTTCCTGACCTTAAAAAAGAATTAACGGCAGACCGTCTTCGCCTTTTTCAGGCGGAAGGGGCTGGGCTAACGCTCTCTTATGCAACGCAGCGTGTATCAACTGAAATTTTAGGCCACCTTTTTCAGCTTGCCAAGGAGCAGAAGGCGCTTTTGTGGATGGAGCGGCTTCAGATGGGGGAAAAGGTCAATTGCCTAGAAGGGTTTCCAAGTGAAAACCGGGCAGCACTTCATACTGCTTTGCGGTATCAGAAGGGATCGAAACCAATTTCTTCAGAGGCTTTGCAAGCGGCTCAGCTGGCCTGGAGAGAGCTTGATCGGCTAGAAGAGTTCCTTCCTTCTGCTGCCGCTTATACCGACATTGTTCAAGTGGGCATTGGAGGGTCGGCGCTGGGGCCTGAGGCGATCTATCATGCCTTAAAGGCCTATTCAATTCCTGGCCGGCGGGCTCATTTTGTCTCCAATATCGATCCGGATGAAATCACCTCGGTGCTTAAAACAGTTCCTCTTGCGCAAACACTTTTTGTGGTGGTTTCAAAGTCTGGAACAACGCTAGAGACGGTCACAAATGAAGCCCTTATTCGAGCTGAGCTCCAAAAGGCGGGGCTTGACCCTCTGCTCCACTTGATTGCGGTGACGCAGCAGGGGAGCCCAATGGATAATCCGAAAAAATTTCGGGCCTGTTTTTATCTGTGGGATTTTGTTGGAGGTAGGTATTCCACCACTTCGATGGTGGGAGGAGTTCTTCTTGCATTCACCCTAGGGTTAGGGACTTTTCTGCAGTTGCTCGAAGGAGCTCACGCAATGGACCAGGTTGCCCTTACTAAAGACCCTTCTCAAAATCTGCCGCTCTTAGGAGCTTTAATAGGGATCTGGAACCGGAGTTTTCTGGGATATCCAACGGTGGCGGTGATTCCTTATTCCCATGCCTTAGCGAAATTTCCGGCCCATCTGCAGCAGCTCGATATGGAATCCAATGGCAAGAGGATCAATCGGCAAGGGCATCTAGTCGGTTATCCGACAGGGCCTATCGTCTGGGGAGAGCCGGGGACGAATGGACAGCACTCTTTTTTCCAACTGATTCATCAAGGGACCACTGTCGTGCCTGTGGAATTCATTGGGTTTCGCAAGTCTCAATATGGGCATGACATGGTGGTCCAAGGATCGACCTCGCAAGAGAAGCTGAATGGTAACCTCTTAGCTCAGGCAATTGCGCTCGCTCAAGGTCAAACGAGTGAAAATCCGAATCAAGTTTGCCCCGGCAACCGCCCCTCTCAACTCCTCATTGGAGATCGGTGCGATCCTGTGACGGTGGGCTCTCTTCTCGCCTACTATGAGCATAAAGTGGCTTTTCAAGGGTTTTTATGGGGCATCAACTCTTTTGACCAAGCAGGCGTTGAACTCGGCAAAAAAATGTCCAAGCAGATGATTCAGGCGCTTGCCGCATCAAGAGAAGGAGAAGTGGAAGACCCTTTTTCTCAAGCGTGGATTGAGCTGTTTAAATAGCAGCTGTAATAGCTCCAATGAGCACTGCTTTAGAGTGGTATTGCAAGAGGGGAAGCGCTGTGCGATGAATAAGTGCTGCAATGCCCAAAGCAACACCTACTTGGACTGAGCCAAGGAAAACTTTTTTGGGTTGCTCGATCATACGTAGAGGGGTTTTGTAGGTGAGTGAATTCCACAAGACACCGATTAAACCTGAATTAATGGGGGCTACCCATTTGGTCGTAGAGTAAGACCACTCTTCTGGGTAAGAAGAGTCTCGGCAGAAGTCTTTATGAAGCCGCTCTTGGGATATGTGAAATTTGACGTTTGGGACAAGCATAGAAGAGGCCATTATAAAATGGCCATCATTGCATAGGTTCTCTGTTGAAGAACATGTATAGGTTTTTGGCAGAAGGGTCGTAGCAAAACTATTAAGAATTGCTCGACCAATGCGGTTGAAAAAGTTATTGCTATCATTTTTTTTAAGATATTTATAAGGTAAAATAATAAAGAGATTTGAGTGAAGGTGAGTTTCTCTTGGATCGCGTTCATTGAATAAATCGACATCATAGGCACAATAAAAATGATTACGGTTTTGTGCATCAAAGCCGCATCCATAGTCCCCTCCGAACTTGTTTCCCCCTGCTAAAGGTAAGGCTCCAAATGCGTGAATACCTAGCCAAAAAAAGGGATTAGTTCCGTGCCTAAGAGTTTCTAAGGCGAAAAAGTTTGCCAGTCCTTGAGAAAATAGGCGAGCTGTTACAAAAGCAACTGTACAAAGTAGGACCGCTCGATTTTGATATTCTTTCGGTCCTTTATCAAAGAAACGATATAAATTTTCTTTTGTTATGACGTTGGTTAAAGAACTTAATCCAAATGACATTTCAACCTCTTTTATGGGAGAAATTATACAGCTTTTTTACATAAACATCAAGAAAATTCTCCCTCAAAATGCCAAGCTTTTGACAATTAACAATTAAAATATTTTTTTACATTTTTAAAGAACCCGACTCAATTTGAAGGGTATGGTAGGGTCGATTGTCCAAAAAAACGGGAGAGGTTAAAAAAACCTGCCCAAAAGAAGAGATATGGGAAAGAAGGATTTCACGTCTTTCTTCATCGAGGTGGACGCCAAAGTCATCGATGCAAAAGAGGGGAGCAAGTTGATGTTGAAGGGAGAGGTTTTTCCACTGCGCTAGGCGCAGGGCTGCCACGGCGGATCGGAGCTGCCCCTGGCTTGCATAGCCTGAGGCGGGAAGTCCATTGATGAAAATGTCCAAATCATCTCGATGAGGGCCCAAAAGCGTGGATCCAAGGATCAGCTCTTTAGGGCGGTGTTTAAGATAATTTTCCGTAAAAGAGGGGCGATAGCAGATTTCAATTTGATCTTTTTCTTTGGATAGGGTTTGCATGGCTGCCTGCAGCTCGGTCTGAAGTGCTTTGATGAGAGAGCGGCGTTGATCCCGCAGGTACGTGGCTGCACTGACCATGAGCGTTTCCCAAGGCTCTAATCCTTGCTCTTTTTTTTGCTTGAGAAGGAAATTTCTGTGTTTTACCGCTCTATGGTAGCGGGCTAAATGAAATACATAGAGTGGATCGCTTTGAGCAAGATGAAGATCTAAGAAGCGGCGGCGGTCGGAGGGGGCCCCTGTGATGAGAAGAATATCCTCTGGGGCAAGCAGCACAATAGGAAGAAGCCCTAGAAGGGGGTTGAAGTGGGAGTAAGAGGTGTGGTTGATCTCCAACTTTTTGACCTCGCCGTCAAAGGAGAGGCGGGCTTTCTGCTGGATCCCATCTTTTACAAACTGCGCTTCAACAAAGAAAAAAGAGGCTTCCTGGTGAATCAGCTCTTTTAAGTGGGCCGTTCGGAAAGAGCGGCCGGTCCCAACGAGAAAAAGAGCTTCAAGTAAGTTGGTTTTTCCTTGGGCGTTTCCGCCTCGAATCAGATTAATCTCTGGAGAGAAGAGAAAGCTCTCTTCGGAGTAATTTCGAAAATGGCGAATGTAGAGTTTTTCAAGACGCATCAAGACGCATGGGCATGAGCACAAAATGGGCTGTTGTCGAGTCGGTGATAAGCCCTGGGTTAAAGGCATCGCTTAGGCTGAGGAGGACAGTTTCATCTTTACAGTTTCTCAAAATATCGAAAAAGTAGTGAGGATTAAAGGCGACGTCGAATTTAGATCCTCCATAGTTTACAGACATGCTGACCTTTCCTTCTCCAATAGCTCCATTCATCGCTGTGAGATGGAGTTCGCCTGGAGCAAAGGTAAAGCGGACAGAGCTGCTCTGATCTTCTGTAAAAAGGGAAACCTGCCTGAGAAGAGACATGAGCTCTTCTCGATGAAGGGTGATGGGAGAGATTGCTTTTTTAGGGATAACGCGATCAACATCGGGGTACTGACCATTGAGGAGTTTGGTGATAAGAGTGACATTTCCAATCTCAAGTCCGATTTTATCGGAGAAAAAAGTTAGCTTTGATTGGTCGTCTTTGATATCGATTAACTTAATCATCTCTTCAACGGCTTTTAGAGGAAGAATATACGATCCTGTTTGATCTTCAGAAAGGTTCACTTCCGCAGAGACACGGGCCAAACGTTTGCCATCCGTTCCAATAAATAGGGCCGTTTTTTGTTTATGCTGAAGCAAAATGCCATTGAGAACTTGCCGGTTATCATCTCTAGCAGCTGCAAAAGAGCTTCGTATTAGCATCTCTTTAAGGAGATGGTTGCTGATTTCAAGAGAAACCCCTCCACTCATATCAGGAAAGGTTGGAAACTCATTTTTATGCATTCCACTCATCTTAAAATGGGAAGAGCCGCAATTAATATGGGCAGATTCCGAACTTTGAGCATGGATCTCTACCTGAGATGAGGTCAACTCGCGCACAAGCTGGAAAAACTTTTTTGCCGGAAGGGTGATGGCTCCTTCTTCTTGAATGGCCGCATTTGCAAAAGCCTGCATGCTGATCGTTAAATCGGTCGTGCTTAAAACAAGCTGGTCGTCACGAGCCTCTAAGAGAATATTATTTAAAACTGGCAAGGCGGGTTTAGAGGGAACAATGGCTTGGATTTTAGCGATGAGATTGAGTAAATCAATACGTGGAATGGTAAGTTTCATCTGAGAACTCCGCTTGAGCTTTTAATCTTTAGGATACTCCAAAAAACACAGCGGTGTCAATGCTCGGATCGTCGCTCAGCATAAAAATCATGTTTAACGGTCCTTCATCGATCGGTCGATCATTCGGTCGTGCTCCCGTTTTTTAAGTGCGGCTCGTTTGTCGTAGGTTTTCTTGCCGCGGGCAATTGCTAGCTTGACTTTCACAAAGCCATGTTTCAAATAGAGGGAAAGGGGAATGATCGTAAGTCCTTTCTCACTTATTGCGTTTTGAAGCTTGACAATTTCACGATGGTGCAAAAGGAGCTTCCGCTCACGCTTTTCTTCGTGGTTGAAGACGCTGCCAAAGCGGTAGGGGGCAATGGAGGCATTTTTAAGGTACGGCTCTTCCTTGTAAAAGACGACATAAGCTTCTTGAAGGTTGCCACCGTGATTGCGAAGTGATTTGATTTCAGTTCCCAGCAAGACGATTCCAGCTTCAAAGGTTTCTAGGATTTCATAGTGGTGAAAGGCTTTTCGGTTGGAAACAAGATCATCCATAGAGTTTTTATCCGAAGAGAGATTGACCTAGAGGAGTTATGCAAAAGCATACCTCTCCATTCATCGATCCCACGGCTGTAAGTCCTGCCTCAAAGAGGTGGCTTGTTATCACGGCCTTCAAAAATTCGGCTTCCTCAGGAGTGTAGGTTGGTCGTTGATATCTCCAGTGTTTTCCTGTTTTCCGAAGTGTGACGGCTTGCCCTTCACGGATCTGCACATAGGTGCCTTTAAGAAAGTCGGAGAAACGGACCCATCCTGAATCGAGGACCCGTAAGATCGATTTTTCCATTTCCCGAACAACCTTTTCATAAAGGGGGGACAGAGGAAAGGCGCTGTGGAGCTGGCCCACAGGAAGCCGATAAAGGTAAAGGGCTTTGTTCTCGAGTCGTAGATCTAACCATTCTCTTCCAATATCGGTTAAAGAAAGTTTTCCATCTTCAAGACGCGCAAACCCGCTGGTCTCGATTTTCGTGTGCACCCTTTTTAAATAGAGATCGTTTGCAATAAAGGAGCTTAATTTAAAGGATTGCTTTTTTGCTTGGGTTAGAACAGTTGTTATGTCTTCCACGAAAGCAAAATCGGTGGGTCTTAGCCGCTCAATCTTTTTCGGGTCATTAATAGTGGGGGTAGCTGTCTCTTTCAAGAAAGTCAGGTGCTCTTTCCATTCGTAAAAGGGAGTCACAATGGTATCCCATCCGTTTCCTTGCTTGCGATACTTTATCGTGCAGATAAAATGAAACTCAAGATAGAGTATTGCTTCCTGAAACTGCTGAGGGGATAGGCTATATTTTTTTTGAAGTTCTCGTGCAGAAATTTCGAAGCCCGGTGCTTTAAAAATATCTTGAGCAATAGCTGTTAAAACAGGATCGGAAAAATTCAAATCGAGAAGATGTCTTTGAAAGAGTTGAGGTGTCAGTAAATATTTTTCAATTAGAGAGTTAAAAATATGATTGGAGGTTCGAGGAATGGCATACCAATGAGGAAGAATGTGGATAGGAACCTTTTTAAGCAGCTGCTGAAGAAAATCCATTCCAGACTGAAAATCGTCTCCAAATTTTTCGAGCTCAGTTTCAAAGTATTTTCTACGTTCCTTATCGACAACGATCGTGTCTTCTTCAAAGCTGATAAGGTCCATGGATGCGATTTTTTGTAGAATAGGTGTTAAGTCCTCTTCTGAAAGGTCGAGATTTTTCCCTATTTTGCGTATGGAAGTTCGGATGGGGCTAAATAAAATCTCCTCTAAGACAGCATAGTCTAGAACAGTAAAATGGGAGAGCAAAAGACGAGCTTTAACATCTTGCTTATAGTCATAATCAAGAAGAGAAACTTTATGTTTTCTTGTCGCTGTTAGTTCCAATTGGTACCTCGACATGATGATACTCTATTTTTCTTTTTGAAGCAATTCATCTCTCGGGTATCTTCTAAGGGTAGGAAATTAGAATAAGTGTTTAAGACCTTTGTTGAGGAAGGCTTATTTACATTTTTTCACCACAGAGCAATTCATCTCTCGGGTATCCTCAGGGGGCAGGAAACTAGAATAAATGTTTAAAACCTTTGTTGAGGAAGGCTTATTTACATTTTTTCACCACAGAGACACAGAGAGGGATGAGATTGCACAGAGAAAAAAAAGAAATTTTTCTCTGTGCAATCTCATCCCTCTCTGTGTCTCTGTGGTGAAAAAATGTAAATAAGCCTTCCTCAACAAAGGTTTTAAACAAAGGATTTTTTTATGTCGAACTATTCCCATCGCCACATCGAAGAAAAATGGCAGCGCTCTGTGGTGAAAAAATGTAAATAAGCCTTCCTCAACAAAGGTTTTAAACAAAGGATTTTTTTTATGTCGAACTATTCCCATCGCCACATCGAAGAAAAATGGCAGCGCTTCTGGGAAGAAAATGATCTTTTTCATACAGAAGTCGATCTGACAAGGCCAAAGTTCTATATTCTAGACATGTTTCCCTACCCTTCCGGTGCAGGACTTCATGTGGGACATGTGACGGGGTATACAGCCACTGACATTATTGCCAGGTATATGAGAACCAAGGGGTATAATGTTCTACATCCCATGGGGTGGGATAGCTTTGGCCTTCCGGCAGAGCAGTACGCCATTCGGACAGGAACCCACCCTGCAGCGACAACGGAGCAAAATATCAATACATATCGCAGACAGCTCAAATCCCTCGGGTTTAGCTATGACTGGGATCGGGAAGTTGCCACAAGCGATCCGGGTTACTATAAATGGACTCAATGGATTTTTACAAAGCTCTATGAAAAAGGGCTTGCCTATGAGGCAGAGATGCTTGTCAACTACTGCCCTGCACTTGGGACCGTGCTTGCAAATGAAGAGGTAGATAATGGGCATGCGAAAGAGGGAGGATATCCCATTGAGAGGCGCCCCCTTAAACAATGGATCTTAAAAATCACTGCTTACGCGGATCGACTTTTACAAGACTTGAAGCTCTTGGACTGGCCTGATTCTTTAAAACGACTTCAAGAGAATTGGATTGGCCGAAGCGAAGGAGCAAAAATTATCTTTCCCATTGAAGGGCGCGCAGAATCGATCTCGGTTTTCACAACGCGTCATGATACTCTCTTTGGGGTCACGTTTCTTGTCCTTGCCCCGGAGCATCCGCTCGTCTCAAAAATCACACCTTCTTCTCACCAGAAGGCGGTGGAAGCGTATCGAAAAGAGGCCGCCGGAAAATCGGATTTGCAAAGAACCGATCTTGCGAAAGATAAAACAGGTGTTTGGACGGGCGCCTATGCGATCAACCCGGTGAATAAAAAGAGAGTCCCTATTTGGATTGCAGACTACGTACTAGCAAGCTACGGGACAGGGGCTGTCATGGGGGTTCCAGGAAGCGATGAGCGGGATTTTATCTTTGCGACTCAATTTCATCTGCCTATTCTTTTTGTGGTTCGCCCTAAAGATTCATCTGCCGGGCAAGATGTGTGTTGGACGGAAGATGGGACTCTTTGCCATAGCGGGTTTCTCGATGGCCTTTCTGTTGAAGAGGCAAAGGAAAAGATTTCTCTGTGGCTGGAGCGAGAAAAAGCGGGGGAGAGAACAGTCACCTATAAGCTCAGAGACTGGCTTTTCTCCAGGCAACGGTATTGGGGCGAGCCGTTTCCTATTCTCCACTTTGCCGATGGAACTCGGCGGGTTCTTGATTTAGATGAACTTCCTCTTGTCCCTCCTCAGCTAACGGACTATAAACCATCGGGAGAAGGGCAAAGTCCTATTGCTAAAGTTAAAGAATGGGTTGAGGTGCTAGATCCTAAAACAGGCCGAGCAGCATGCCGAGAGACCCAGACAATGCCTCAGTGGGCGGGGTCGTGCTGGTATTACCTTCGCTTTTGCGATCCCCATAATCAAGAAGCAGCTTGGAGCCCTAGTAAAGAAAAATACTGGATGCCGGTTGATCTCTACGTCGGAGGGGTGGAACACGCTGTGCTCCATCTACTCTACGCACGGTTTTGGCATAAAGTGCTCTACGATTGCGGCTATGTCTCAACCCTAGAGCCTTTTCAGAAGCTTCGCAATCAGGGACTTTTAACGGCGCGCTCTTTTCGATTGCCGGCAGGCAGCTACATTCCTTCGAATGAAGTTTATGAAAAAGGAGAGGAGTTCTTTCAAATGGGAACAGAAGCTCCTCTCAAGAGTCAAATCGAAAAAATGTCAAAATCAAAACTCAATGGGGTGACTCCTGACGAGATGATTGAAGAATTTGGAGCCGACGCTCTTCGCCTCTATGAAATGTTCATGGGCCCTTTTGAGCAAGAAAAGGTGTGGAATACCGATGCCGTGCAAGGATGCGCCAGATTCTTAAACCGTTTTTATAATCTCGTCACTTCTTCGAAAGTCACCTCTGAAAAAGAGGAGGTAGGGTTAAAACTTGCCCACCGTGTGGTCTTCTTCGTTGAAAAAGAGATTCAATCGATGTCGTTTAATACAGCCATTGCAAAAATGATGGAATTTATCAACGACTTCTCCTCCCTTCCACAGTATTCAAAAGAGGCGCTTAAAATGGTGACTCAAGCGCTTTATCCTTTCGCGCCGCACATTGCCGAAGAGGCATGGCAGCTTTTAGGAGAGCAAGAGAGTTTAACGTACACTCCTTTTCCAGTGATTGACCCAACCTATTTGATCGATGAGACAATCCTTTATATTGTTCAAGTCAATGGAAAGGTGCGCGGTAAATGGGAGCTTCCGAAAGACAAGCCCCAGGAAGAGATCTTATCCTTTATTCAAACACAGCCCCAAATTATGAAGCACCTTCAGGAAGCAGAAATTGAAAAAGTGATTTTCGTGCCTAATAGACTCATTAACCTTGTCGTTCAATCGCATGCTTCGCCTAATTTATAACGGGGTGCTCTTCCTCTTTGTTCTCCTCTGCCTTCCTAAATGGATTTGGGAAGCCTGCTTTCATCGAAAACACCGTCGCTCATTTCTTGAAAAACTAGGGATTAAAATTCCTTCATTTCCCTCTTCCTTATCAAGGCCTCGGATTTGGATTCACTCGATTTCCGTTGGAGAAACAAAAGCAATAGCGCCTCTTTTTGCGCTCATCAAAGAAAAGATGCCAAAGGCTTCCCTTATCGTCTCAACTGTTTCTGAAACAGGGCAGGAGGAGGCTAAGCGAAGCCTGGCAGGAGCAGACCACTATTTCTACCTTCCCCTTGATTTTTCCTGGACTATTCGCCGCCTGATTAAAAAGATCGACCCTGATCTTTTGATTCTGGTCGAAGGGGATTTTTGGTTTAACTTGATTTGGGAGGCCCCTTGCATTGCCCTTGTCAATGGTAAGATTTCAGAGAGATCCCTCTCTCGTTTTCAGAGAGTCCCTTTTTTTGCAAAACCTCTCTTTCAGAAGATCGACCTGCTCTGCGTCCAAAGCGAGTGTTTTGTCTCTCGCTTTAAAGAATTGGGGGCTCTCCCAAGTCGTATTGTCGTGACTGGCAATTTGAAGCTTGATCAACGATTCCCAGCAATCGACAAAGAGAAGTGGAGGCAAGAGCTTCAAATTAAGCCCCAAGACCTAGTCATCACCATCGGCTCCACTCACGCGCCTGAAGAAGAAGAGCTTTTAGAAGCCCTTAAACCCCTTTTTACACAGTTGCCGACCCTAAAAATTTTACTCGTTCCTCGGCATCCGGAGCGGTTTTCCTCTGTTGCCACTCTTTTACATCAAAAAGGGATTGACTTTAGCCGTTTTTCAGAGCACCCGCAAGAGAGCAAGCAAGTGATGCTCATCGATGCCATGGGGGTTTTAACTTCATGCTACCAGCTCTCTCATTTAGCTATCGTGGGAGGGAGTTTCGTCTCGCATGTGGGAGGGCATAATGTCTTTGAGCCTGCAGCAGTAGGAGTTCCGGTTCTTTTCGGTCCTTTCATGGAGGCTCAAAAAGATCTCGTCCAACTCACAACCCAAGCAGGGGCTGGCAAGCAAGTCGACCTTGCCCATCTAGCCTCTTTTGTCAGTGAACTCCTTGCAGATCCTTTGCCTCGTGCATGGCACACGATGCACGAAGCGGGGCTTCGCCTTGCGAGTGAAGCGTGTGGCTCGACAGGCAGAACATGGCAAGCCCTTGAAAGGTTAGGTCCCTTAAACAAATAGCTTCTTAAGACAGCTTCTTACGGAGTGCAATCACAGCTACCTGCTGGTACAAAGATAACAGTTCCTACCGTTGGAGCAAATGTGCCCACATTTCCTTCTGCGGGAGCAAGCTGAATTATTCCTGCACTACCAGAGGGGGCAACCTCATAACCCACTGGAACAAGGCTTGTATTATCGATGAGATTTAAACAAAGTGTCCCGCCCGCATTCGTCACAGCTCTAATTCCTGAAAATCCTCCTAGCACATTGGTGACAACGTTATTTTTCACCGTTACCTGTGTCGGCGGACTAATAGCCCCCTGGCCGATGATTCCAATTCCTACACCTCCTGTCACATTGCTGATTTGATTACCTTCGATCATTAAGCACGCATTGTCTGTGGCAGTCAATATTCCTCGTGTACTTGAATCAAGAGAATCGATCGTGTTGAAACTAACGTTAGCTTGACTGAAACCCGGTGGTCCAGCACTTGTTCCCAAGAAAATACCATCGCCTGTTCCTCCATTAATACGAATCATATTTCTCATAATATCAAGATTGTAAGAACCGCCGTTATTTGCATTTATCGCAATGCCAGTCTGATAAGGCCCTGAGATGATATTATAAGAGATCGTCCCTGTGATGAATGCTCCAGGCGCTGTAACAATTCTAATGGCTTCAAAAGTGACAGGAGCTGTCGTTGAGATCTGGTTATTAGTCACTATCAATAGTCCATTGCCTATGATTGTAATCGATCCAAAACTATCAAAATTGTCAAATCCTCCAAGGATATTATCGTGAATATAAGCTCCGTTAATTACATTGCCTAGGATGTCTTCATCTGTCGTCATGCTTCCAAGGATTTGAAGTCCTGACACTTCATTTCCACTGGCAAGAGAAACGACGGCGTTTGCAGAAGCTGTGATTGCAGGAAAACTTGGGCTCATCTGCGGAATGACGACATCCCCTAGAGTCGTTTGTAATGTCTGCGCAATGCCTGCTCCAAAGAGTTTCTGATTGTCTTGGAGCACAATGCCATTAGACATCCCTGTGGAGGTGCCATCTCCTGAGAAGATGTAGATTACATCTCCTGGAGATGAGGCAGTTTCCGCATCGCTAAGGGTCGAGAAAGGGCTCTCAAAGGTTCCAAGCGAGTGGCTGGTGTTGTCAACAAACCAGAAGGTATATGGATTACCGGTGAGAGGGTTTATAGCGAGCTGGTGCGATTTGTGTTTTTTGATCATCGGGATCTCAAACCGGTAAGGAGATTGGACGGCTCTTGTCTGCAGAAGGTCCTGGTTGGGCTTAGGCAAGCAGGGTCCTTTCCTTGAGAGCTTTGCTCCAAATGGGACTCGGAGGGCGATACTTCCTTGCACGGTTCCTTTAAAGATTGAGTCGTAGCTTCCAGACAGTTCGAGTGTGATGTATTGTTTGTAGCTCCCTGTCAAGCGGGCTTTCCCTCCCCAGGCAGAGTCGTCTGATCCCCATAGATAATAAGGGCTTATGCCTCCAAACAGATCGTAGTCAGTGGTGCTTTGCACGAAATGAACCCCAACCTCTCCGTCGATAGCAGAAAGAGCGCGCTTCTGCGTCCGCTCAACGAACATCGAGTAGCCCTTAAATTCATGAAACTTGAGTCCATAGTAGCGGCTTGTCTTCTTGCCTACGGGAAAATATCCGTTGAGGCGGTACTCCATCCGCTTTCCGACGAGCTCAAGCCCAGGACCGATCTGGTTGATGGTGAGCCGATTCTCACTTCGCACATCATAATAAAGATAGGCCCCTAAATAGTGGTTTATCTGGGAGAGAAGTGAGCGTGATCCAATCCCGATATTGCCTGCAAACTTGCCGTTGTTAAAGACATGACCTCTTAGGTCGATAAAAGGAAGGAAGTCGTTCCCAAAATACTTAGAGAGGAAAAACGCTTCTACCGTCGTATACCCCTGTTTATAGCCGACTCCTTGTGCTTCATTGTGCCGAATGCCGATCTGATTATCATAGTAAGGTGAGATACATATATCTGGAGCAGACGGCTCTTGAGTGCGCGGATATTGCAGAGAGGCAAGACCCCCATAACAAGATGAGATCATCACAATTGACGTGAGGACCCAGGTAGAAAATATTAAACGCGATCTTGCCATCATAAAATACCTGTCTTAAGCTTTTACCATACAAATAGCAGTTCATAATTTTTTTTAAACTGTTTATTTTTTCTTCTTTTCAGCTCGCTGAACGTTCTCAAAAAATTATTGAGCTCGCATTAAATCAATTCCTTTCTTATAATCACAACCACTTTATCGCGGGGTGGAGCAGTGGTTAGCTCGTTGGGCTCATAACCCAAAGGCCGGAGGTTCGAATCCTTCCCCCGCTATTTTCTATTTCTAGAGGTGTCGACGGCGGTATAGCTCAGTTGGTTAGAGCAGAGGAATCATAATCCTTGTGTCGTTGGTTCGAATCCGACTACCGCTATTGCAAAGAATTTTATGACTCTATCACGTAAGGCTCAACCCTTTGGCAGAAGATTTTATCAAATAGGGGAAAGGAAGCTTTTCCTATTTTTGAAAAATACTCAAAGAAATTGATTTCTCAATCGGATTCTTTTGAGAAGAAGTTCTCTTATTTCTTAGATGTTATTGAGCATTGCCCTGCAACTTATGTGGCAAGTTTCTGGAAAATGCTTAGTGTCCCTGTCACTGAGCTATCGGACGAGCAACAATTTAAGTGTTGGATTCGGCTTAACAGTACTGAAACAGCACAGGCTCTTAAAAAGGAGGGCTTTGATCCAACTGTGCGTGGTAAAGATGGCCAGCCGCCTCTTCTTCATCTCTTGAATCCCGAGAAAAACCATAATCCGCTCCAATATGAACACGTGAAGGCTCTCTTGGATGTAGGTGCTTTTAAGAATAATATAAATAATGTTAAGCATCTAAGTATGGCCTTTGTTCGATCTCCTGATAGGCGAGCGATAAAGGCTTTGCTCGAAACGCATTTTCAATAGAGCCAGTTGCAAAACTCCGATTTGGCTTCCAAAAACAGTCTTCTGACTTGCCTACAGTTAATCCCCAGAATATTAGCCACTTGTATTTAGGTTAGAGATTTTTTCCTTAGGCTTGGAAAACACATCTATCTTTCCTAACTCGTTGATATTCATAGATATAGCCCTATCCATATTTACACCTCTTTAATAATAAGTCGTTTATTACCAGGGAGGATATTTCTATTTGATCGCAAAACGGACATTTCTAAAAAATGCTAACAAATTAAAAAATAAAATTTACATTTTAATTAAAATACGTTATAATAACTATTATATTTAATAAATAAAAAGGAATTTATGACTATTTCTTCATTATCATTCAAAGAATCAATTGATGGCGCAAACAGCAACTGTATTAATAATGATTTTGATGCCAAAATTGAAAATGTTTCCATGGCTTCAATAGAAAATATGGGCGTAATTTCAACTCCCGAACAGGTTGAGGATCTAAAATCAAATCTCTTTCTTCAAAGGAGTCGAGCTAAATATGATAAAGCTTTAAAGAATTTGCCTGAAGAACAGAGACACTTTTTATTTCTTGATAGAAAAAAATGGAATACAGTGAACCCGCCCAAAGTGGATCCTTTTCTTTTCGATAAGGGGAGTGAACCGGGGTATCGCGATGGAATGCAAGGGGGATTAAATTACATTCGAGATCATATTGGAAAAAAAATGAACGCGGAAGAATTATGTACACTTCACGATATTTGTGTAGACGGAGTGTCTGCGTATTCAGGATGTCTTAAAAAGGGATCGGGACCTCTTAAAAAGGGATATGCTCCTGGCTATCTCTATCAAACCGGCAAACTGCCCGCGAACGTTGTTGCTGAGTGTAAGGAAGAAAATATTATTTTTGATCCTGAGAGACATGATTCACTTAAGTTTGAGTTTTTAGCTGTTTATCCCGGTGGGTGTATTATCAGCCGTTTTGGAGAGCTTGATGAACTACCAATAGTGCATGATAAAATTAATCAGCTGTTTGATAAATATTATAAGAGTATTGAATCCGCACAATCAGACGATGCTAAATTAGCTGCTATTGCCAGATTATGTCGCGCTCTTCAAATGTTTCATGTATTTCCAGATGGCAATGGAAGAACGATCCTATTTGCTTTGCTTCCTAAACTCTTGATTGAAAATAATTTTCCCCCTGTTATTTTAGAAGATGTCGCTAATTTTGCTACTGGATATTATACAGTGTCTAGCATGGTAGAGCAGCTGAAGCAAGGTATGCAAAATTATCACGCACTTACTCAGCACTTTGCTATACATCCCTGTGAAAAAGAGCCCCATGAAAGTCGAGAACGATTCTGCACACTCTCCTAACCCAGGGTATTTGAGCCCGTTGCAAAACTCTCTCAATAACTCATTGAGTTGAGCTTGACCTTGCCACGGAAGACACGATGAATGTAGGGGAAATAGAAGAATGAGAGAGGAACCCCGGTCAGTGAAACACCAACTAAGATCCACAGAGCAAGCTCAGAGACGGAGCTATTCATGAAAGAGAGGGAGGCTGCTGGATCAAGAGTCGACCGCGCGAGATAGGGGAAGGTTCCTATTAAGAAAAGAACGAGCAGGAAGAAGATGGAGAGGCAAGAACAGAAAAAGGCCTGGCTATCTTGTCGTTTGCGGATGGAATACGGGATGGCTAAGATCGACCCAAAGCTACAGAGAGGAAAGGCAGCCAGCCAGGGGTAGGTGATGAAAGGGCGATGCATATGCGGCTGCGTTATCCATGTCATGGTGGTACCAATCACCCACATCACAAGAAAGCATGTGACAGTCCAATGAGTCCATCGTCTGATCTTATCATGAAAAGCTCCTTCTGTTTTCATCAAAACATAGAGAGATCCATGCATCATGAAGCAGGAGATGCTAAGTAAAACCACGACGAGGGTATAAGGCTTGAGAAGGGCCTCCAAGCCTCCTTCTATCACTCCTTGGGCGTTCAGGGGAACGCCTTGAATGAGGTTCCCCAGAAGGCTGCCTAAAATGACGGTCAGCACAAGGCTTGCAAAGAAAAAGCTGCCATCCCAAAGCGATCTCCAGGCTCGGCTCTCTTTTTTACTCCGAAATTCAATGGCTGCGGCACGGAGCATAAAGCCGAAAAGAAGAAGCATAAAAGGAGTATAGAGGTTTGGCATAAGAATGGAAAAGGCCATTGGAAAGGCGGCAAAAAGGACTCCTCCGCCAATGACAATCCATGTCGAATTTCCATCCCAGACGGGCCCGATGGAGTTGATCATCACGCGCCTCTCTTGATCGGTTTTTGTAAACAAATGGAGACAGCCAACTCCAAGGTCAAACCCATCCAATGTGGCGTAGGCAACGATGGATACCATCAAGACGATATACATTAAAAATTGGGCAAGCCAAAGAGTATCGAGCAGGTTATACATTCGGTTCCCTATAAACATCTCGGTAAGGAAGCTGTTCTTCTCCCTGATCGGGACCATTTTTAATTTTTTTATCGAGAAGCATTAAAAATAAAACGAAAAAGAGTAGGTACATCACGACAAACATGATCAGCGATCCCAAGACCTGCCCTGCGGAAATCACGGGAGAAAAGGCATCTTGCGTCTTGAGAAGCTTATAAACCGTCCACGGCTGGCGCCCCATGCAGGAGCTAAACCAGCCTGCAATATTGGCAATTTGAGGAAATATTGCAGAAAGAACGATATATTTTAAAAAAAGAGGACGCATGGTCCACTGTTTTTTCCACCAGTAATAGCCGCCAATGGCTGCCGCAAGGGTCATAGCGCCCCACATGATAATCATCAGGTGGTAGACCTGAAAAACAGCTGGAACATACGACCACTGGTCTTTGGGGAACTGATCGAGGCCAGGCACAGGGGTTTCAAAGTTTCGGTAAGTCATGAAACTGAGCAATCCCGGAAGCGGCAGGCCATACACTTTTTGATTTTTAGAATCGACCCAGCCAAGGGCATAAGCTGGTGTATAAGGCTCTGTTTTATAGACCCCTTCAAAAGCTGCAAATTTCTCAGGATTATAGCGGGAGACTTTGCGAGCAAGATTGTCTGCAGAGACAAGTTGGAGAGCTGAGGTGATCATCGCCATCACGAGTCCTACTTTCATACTTTTAATGGCAAATTCCAGGTGCCTATTTTTAAGAAGGTAGTAGGCTGCTACGCTCATCATTAAAAAAGCTCCTGCCATCCAGGCTCCTAAGAGAACGTGGGTAATATGGCTCATATTCGAAGGGCTAAAAAAGACCTTAGACCATTGAACGACTTGAGCGACTTGGGTTCCATCTGGGAGGGTGGTGAGCCGATATCCTGAGGGGGTATGCATCCACGAATTAAAGCTGACGATCCAAATAGCGCTAAAGTGAGCTCCCAGCGAGACGAAGATGGTGGCGAGGAAGTGGACTTTCGAGCTGACTTTATTCCACCCAAACAAAAGAATGCCTAAAAAACCGGCCTCGATCAAGAAGGCAAACATCCCTTCAGCCCCGATAATGCTCCCGGAGACATCGCTGACAAAGCGAGAATATCTTGCCCAATTGGTTCCAAGTGAAAACATCAAAGGAATGCCGGTTGCAACCCCTAAAGCGAAGGTCATCGAGAAGACTTTCAGCCAAAATTTGGTCAATTTTTCCCAAAGGAGATTTTTTGTCTTCAGGTAGATTCCTTCCATGAGGATGAGTGCAAGGGAAAGGCCAATGCTAAGCGGGGGATAGATGTAGTGAAATGTCAGCGTGAAAGCAAATTGAATCCGTGAGAGCATTTCAACATCCATGCTCACTAACTCTACAGAACTAAAGTTTTTTGTTCAATTCCGCAAGTTTGAGATACTTGTAGTACGTGGTCTGAGCGTTATAGAGCGAAAGGATGATTCCTTCGCGTCCTCCAAAAATCCCTCGCTTGAGAAAGTAGTTTTTGAAGAAAGCCACCGCAGAATGAAAAAGCGCGCGCGCAAGGGACGCCCGTTTTTTTCCTTGATGCTGAAGAGCAAAAAGAGATGAATAGGCGTGCATTTTCTCTAAGAAATCGGCAATCGATCGGTAGGGGACGTGTTTGAGGGTGTTACGCAAGCAGACCGTACGTAGCCCCTCCGACATCACTTTTTCATGCACAGCATCATTTGAGAACTGAGTCCTCTTCCGATGATACAGGCGGACGACCCAGTCTGGATGCCATCCGGCACAGAAGTTGATTTTCCTTCCGTTAAAGTAATTATCCCGCAAGATTGCATAGACACACTGGCTATCTAAGTCAATGGCGTGGAGTTCTTCGATGAGGGCGAGAGAAAGGACCTCATCGCTGTCGATCGATAGGATCCAATCATAAGAAGCAAGGGCCGCTGCATAGTTATGACTTTCTCCAAAGCCTTTCAGAGGAGCTTTATGAACCACAACATTATCAAATTGAGCGGCAAGGGCTAGCGTCTCGTCTACCGACCCCGTATCGAGCACGATCACCTCTGGGAAGGTCTTCAATGAGGTTAGTGTCGCAGCAAGGGTTGCTGCCGAGTTTTTCGTTAAAACATGGACAGAGATCGGTGCCATACCAGGCAGTTTACCTCATTCACTGGATTAAGAAAAGTTTGAAACCTCTGTTGATTCAGACTTATTTCCATTTTTTCACTACGGAGACACGGAGAGAGGTGAGATGGCACAGAGTAAAAAAATCTTTACTCTGTGCCATCTCACCTCTCTCCGTGTCTCCGTAGTGAAAAAATGGAAATAAACACGAGTGAGCAAAAGTTTCAAATATTTGTCCTAGTTTCCTATGCTCTAGACATAGAAGACTTCTTTATTCAAACTCTGGGTCTGCGTATAATATGATCGTAAGATGTCATGGAAATCGTTTAAAGAAGAGGCAGAGAGGCTGACGGGAGGCCAAAAGCTTTTCATCCTTTGCGCCATGGTCTGTGGCTTTTGCATCACAGCTGACTATGGGATCGTCCGTCCTGTCAGCCATAGTGTTTTTCTTTCGAGATATGGCAGTCAATTTTTTCCTTACGTATGGCTTGCAATTGTTCCGTTTAATTTTTTGGTTATTGAGTTCTACAACCGATTTTTACCTAAAATCGGAATTAAAAAAATGTTTTATGTTATTTTAGGGTCGATTATAACGGGTAACTGCTGCGCCGCTTTCTTCATGGATAAAGTCCCTTTTTTCCCTTTCATTTTTTATATTTGGAAGGAGATCTATGTGATGCTTCTATTTCAACAGCTTTGGTCAGTGGTTCACTCCACAATTCGAATGGAACAGGCAAAACTTCTCTATGGTCTTTTATTTGCTTTTGGGGGAATCGGCGGAATTGTTGGGAGTATCCTTCCAGGTTATTTTGCTGTTCAGGTAGGCTCGACGAACCTCCTTGTGGGAAGCCTTCCTTTACTTTTTATTTTAGGCGTGAGTTTTTATTTTCTTTTAAAACAGAGCCTACTTGAAAAAGCCTCTTTAGAAAAGCCTCAGATCACGAATTTTTGGCAAGGGGTCGTAGCGATTCGAAATTCAAAGTACCTCCTCTTCATTCTTGCCATTGTCGTTCTCATGCAAATGACGACAACAATTATTTATTATCAGTTTAATATCTCCTTAGAGCACTCGATCCTAGAACAAGATCTTCGGACCCAATTTTGCGGTCGTGTTCTTGGAATTGCCAATATTTTAACGGTGGTGCTCCAGCTCTTTGGCTCATTTCTCTTTGTGCAGTTTTTGGGTCTAAAACGGAGCCACCTTGCAATGCCGCTTATGCTAGCGATGAATGCACTCGGGTCTTTGGTGTTTCCCAGTTTTACAATGATTTCAGCGGCCTTCATTACGATTAAGGCCTTTGATTTTTCTCTTTTTGGGGTGCTAAAAGAGATGCTTTATATCCCTTTGAAGCGAGAAGAAAAATTTCAAGCCAAAGCAATCATTGATGTTTTTGCCTACCGCAGCTCAAAGGCGGTTGCCTCATGCTTGATCTTAGTCCTGCAAATAGCAGGCTTCTCTCAGATGGTGACGACCCTCTCTTGGAGCAGCCTTATCCTTCTAATCACCTGGTCTTGGATTGTGTATCAAATGTTCCAGCTCAAAACATCACCCGAGCTATCAAATTCCATAGAAAAATAACTCTTTCGTGTATAGAAAGAGAACATGGGCAATGCAAAAGAGCCGTGGACCATTTTGTTCGATTCTCTCCAGAACAAGGGGACGGCGTTTACAGATCAAGAAAGGGACCGTTTTCAGCTGCATGGAAGGCTTCCCTTTCATGTGTCGACTTTGGAAGAACAGGTACAGAGGCGGTACTCTAATTTTAAAGCGCAATCAACAGACCTTGCCAAACACCTTTTTTTATCAGCTCTACGCCACCGAAATGAAGTCCTTTTCTACAAACTGGTTTCAGAACACACGACAGAAATGCTCCCTTTTCTCTACACGCCAACGGTGGGAGATATGTCGCTGCACTTTAGCTACTTGTATACCGAGCCTCGCGGCCTCTATTTGTCGTATCCTCTTCGGGATAAGTTAGAGCAAATTTTCCTCAGTTTCAAGAAGGGGGATGTCGATGTGATTGTGGTCACAGATGGACAGAGGATTTTAGGGCTTGGGGATCTAGGAGTCGGAGGGATGGCGATTCCTGTTGGAAAACTCACCCTCTATACTTTGTTTGGGGGTATTCACCCTGCCAGGGTGCTTCCTATTTTGCTCGATGTGGGAACAGATAATCCAAGGCTCCTGAGTGATCCGCTTTACCTGGGCTGGCGAGAGCCTCGCATTCAAGGGCAGGAGTACGACCATTTTATCGAGCAGTTTGTGCAGCAAGTTCAGCGTCATTTTCCAAAGGTTCTTCTTCAATGGGAAGATTTTGGGGGTCTGCATGCCAGGAACCTTCTCGATCGATATCGAAATACAATTTGCAGCTTTAATGACGACATTCAAGGAACCGCAGCAGTGGTTTTGGCAGCGCTTCTTGTTGCAGTGAAACTGAGTCATAGCAAGCTTCATGAGGAGCGAATCGTTATTTTTGGAGGAGGATCGGCGGGAATTGGGATTGCTCACCATCTGGTGGGGGCAATGGAAGAGGCGGGCATTCCAAAAGATCAGGCTCTTCGGTCTCTTTATATCGTTGACGTTAGTGGCGTTGTGCATACAGCTCTTCCAGAAATTCCTCCTCATCAAAGACCTTTTGCTCGGACGGCCGGTGAAGTTAAAAAGTGGAATGTTAGCAACCTCAATCATGTCACTTTGGTCGACCTTGTCAAGGCGGTTCATCCGACGGTTTTAATTGGCGTCTCTGCGCAAAGTAGTGCTTTTACAGAAGAGATCATCACGACGATGACTCGCTATACAGAGCGGCCGATTATTTTTCCACTTTCGAACCCTACGTCGAAGTGCGAGGCTCACCCCTCGGATATTTTAACTTGGACAAAGGGGAAAGCAATTATCGCGACCGGCAGCCCCTTTCCCGAGGTTTCTTACGAAGGGCAAGCGGTTTCTATTGCGCAATGCAACAATGTCTATATTTACCCAGGAGTTGGCCTTGGCGTGGTTGCTTGCAAAGCAAAATCTGTTTCGGAGAGGATGTTTTATAAGGCTGCAGAAATTTTAAGCTCCCATTCCCCCATCTTAAAAATGCCCGCAGGGACGTTATTTCCTTCTTTTGAAAAATTACGTGAGATTTCTAAAGAAATTGCGCTTGGAGTAATTGAGGTTGCGCAAGATGAAGGGCTCTCTCCAAAGACAGATCAGGCCGCACGTAAAGAGATGGTTGAAAGGCAGATGTGGACTCCTAAATATGAGAAAGGGCTTTTTCATACTGAGGCTCGTGAGTGATTTCGCTGACGAGCTCGTGATAAAGGACCCGATTTTGTTCGTCTAATACAAAAACCGCCCTTGCACAGAGCCCTGCAAGAGGCCCATCGGCCATCCGAGCCCCAAACTGCTCTGCAACTTGAGGAGATTGAAATAACGAAAGAGCGATGATATGTCCATAATGAGTTTTGTCATTTAAGCAAATCCGTTGCAAGGCAAAAGGAAGATCCATCGAGCAATAGATCACGACAACATTAGAAATGTTTTGAATTTTTTGGTTAAACTTTTGAGCTGACGTAGAACAGACAGAAGTGTCCAAGCTGGGGACAAAGCAAACAATTTTTTTCTTTCCATTGAATTCAGCAAGCGATCTTTTCTTCAGTTCTCCATCGACTCCCATAAGATTAGGGGAGAAAAAACCAATTGTGGGCAGCGATCCCGTCACTTGAATGGGTGATCCCTTTAAAGCGGTCTTTGACATTTTAGGCTCCTTATGAAGCGGTAGTATAAATAATTTGACCTGTTAATTCAACTAAAATGCCATTTCTTCACCACGGAGGCCGGGGAAGGGGGCAATATTACCCCATCTCCGTGGTGAAGAAATGGAAATAAGCCTGAGTGAGCAAAAGTTTCAAACAGACGCTAAAAATTCCTTGAAAGAAAGTAAAAGTTATGTAAAACTCACTCCGAAATGAAAAAACAGGATGTTTCAAAAACTGCTCGGGCCTCTTTGAGTGAACAAAAATGCGAAGAGGCAAAAGCCCTTTCCCCCTTGATGGCTCGAATTCGGATTCCTACGAAACGCCCTTCTTCCACTCCGCCTTTAACCAATAAAAAATCACCTTTGCAAGCCACTAAAAAAGGGTCTTCTGAAGTTGCCTGCACAGACATCGTTTCTTCCCATCTTCCCAATCACCCTGAATCGAGCGGGAATCCTATCTCAAAGCGAGTTCATCGCTGGCACTCTAAAAAAACAGCCACCGTCTTAAAAAAGATAGGAGAGGCTCATGAGGCAAAAGATCGGAAACTAGGAGAAAAAATCTCTATTGTCTCTGAGACAACCCCTGAGCAGCAGCTTCAGAGTGAGCAAGACGAGCTTTGGCGCGACATGATGAAGCCTCATGAAGAGAGGAACTTTCAAATTAGCCGCATTACAAACTTTTTTTCCTAGAAACCGACCAATTTAAGGTACTTGCGAGAATAGTCGCGACTAATTTAAGATGGTGCTTAAGATGGTCGGATTTGTGCGGAGGTTCCTAAATGAGAAGACTTTATGAGTTGGTTCTCGAGCAGCATTTAAAAGAAGACAGACAGAGGATTTGGGGAATTTGGGCTTCATTTTTTGCGAGATAAGGAAAAGCGGGAAGTCGATTTTTTAGTTTCAAAAAATAAAAAACCTTGGTTTATCGTAGAGGTTAAAAGCACAAAAGAAAAAGCACTGTCTAAATCTCTCTTTTACTATCAAGAAGCCACGCAAGCTTCTCATGCCTTTCAAGTTGTTTTTGATATGGATTATATTGAAGGCAATTGTTTTGCTTCGAATGAGCCTATTGTCGTTCCAGCTAAAACATTTCTATCTCAGTTGATTTAGGGCCCGTCGCGGGTTAAAAGTTATTCATCGATGGGCGCTTAATTGCCACTCCTGAATACCCCATCTTAAGGGACGCATGGAACTGAAACTCCAAGTCGCCTGGCACAACTCGAGTCAAAACCATTTTCCAGGTGGGCCACTTACTCCATCTAAGGCCCACGCCATTCATGGTTTGAACCTGCATCTCATAGGTCTTGCACCACTTTGTGAGCTCTTCAGGACGAATAAATAGATCGTAGACATGCATGTTAGGCGGCGCATTTTTAACGCACCATTCGACACCTTTAATGACAAAAAGCCAGCTTAAGGCTGTTCGGTTAAACGTATGAAAAAAGAAAAGGCCTCCTGGTTTTAATAGCCGCGCTGCTTCTTGGATCACATTTTGAGGTTTCTCGACGTGCTCTAGAAGGTCCATTGCACATACAGCATCAAATATTGAGGCGGGGAGGGGAATGGTCATGGCATCTGCTTCTAAATAATGCACCTTCTTCGACGTGTCAAATTTACGGGCTACGTCTAGGGTAGAAGAGGATTGATCGACACCGGTGACGTCATGACCTAAGGCAGATAGCATATTCGTCAGTAAGCCTGCCCCACATCCTAGATCGACCACTTTAGATCTTGGAGTAAGATGGCCTGCAATCCATGGGTTTCGAAGGCGGTTTTCTGCTCGCAAAAGAGCAATAGGGTGGCTCATCGCAAGATACCAGTCCTCTCCTAAAGAGTGATAAAAATCATTGTTGATAGTTTTCATGAATAAAGTTCCAATAAATTACTTGGTAGAGAAAAAAACCGATTGCTCCAATCAACTGAGAAAGGACTAAAAATTGCAAAGCGTTAAGTGAGGGGAGAAAAGCAAAAAATTGATGGCCGTGAAGGTGAGGCCAGATAAGACCTAAACACCCTAAAACAATCGAGTGGTTGACAAAGAGAATTGCGTGAAGCCACTGTTCCGCTGCAGGGCAGTGGTCTTTATGGATAAACTCATCCTTTGTGACAAAGAGGGATGAAAAAAGGGCAAGGGCAATATACCACCCGATCATCGAGTGCTCAAAAGGGACAAGCCATGCAAATCCCAAGCAGGCAATGACGGTCAGCGTATCTAAAGGGTGGCCTATTCGTTCCCACCTAGGAAGGTCTCGCTTCCTATGAAAAAGCGCTTCGTCTAAGACAATGACGATCATTTGCAGAAAGAAGGGAATAAAAATCACCGTTTGCATTGAAAAACCGCTCCCGCCAGTGTCAGCCCAGGTCCGTAAGCCAAGCTGACAATCATGGAATTTTGTTTGACCAAGGGATCATCCCACATGGAGGCCCAAATATGTGGGAGCGTTGCTGAAGACATATTTCCAAATCGGTTGAATACAGCCGCTGTGTGAGACCATTGCCACGGCTCTAATTGAAGGATGCCAGCCACTTGTTCAATGATTTTAGACCCCCCAGGATGAATCGCAAAATAAACCCTACTTTTCTCTGCCACTCCACCTTTACGCAAAAGCTTGCTTACAAAGGAGGGAAGCGCCTTCACAATTAAGGCAGGAACTTGGATAGAAAGAGTCATTTTCATCCCCCAATCATCGCACGACCATGACATCACATCGATAGAATCGCTCACAAGCTCTTCTTGGGTAGCCAGGAGTTCAAATCCTGGGCTCCCTTCTCCAGAAATAGAGTACTTGATAAAACCATCTGCAAATAGAGACTGAACGACAAGCTGCTCTAGAGAGTGCAAAGAAGGATTAAAATGGAGGCTGCACACCTCTGTATGGACAATGTCAACAGATTCCCTTACCCCATTTGGAGCCATTCTGAGAGCAGGAATAGCAGCATAACACCCCATGTGGTAGGCATGGGTAACAATTGTCCTTTGCCCAGCTCCTCGTAAAGAGACGAGCTTTTGCGCTGGACTTGGGGCCACATATCCGGTACATGTCACATGGATCAAGTGGGAGGGCAGGGGAGAGGCCTGGGGATAAAACCGAGCTAAAATCCCCGTGGCAATTCTGTCAAATACCGCCGTCCGTACCCCAAAGCCAGCCCCCGCCTGATGGGTCGCAGCCGAATAGACCTCCATTTCGTCCCAATTTTCATGCAAACAATCTTTAAGGGAAACCCCTCTCTGGCTCATCTTCCCTCGCCCCAGCCCAATCTTTTTCAGCAGCCTTAACATAGAAGCTCCCACAGACTTATCTTGAGCAGAAACTCCATGAGCTGCCGCTACCCATTCAAGGGTTTTCTCTTGATCCAGCTCATACTCAGGGCGAATGACATGAAATTGAGAAAGAGTGATTGTCATACCGACCTACTTTAACGATTTTTTTGAATTTAGTCCAAGGGTAGATCATAACATCCTTGTATATCAATTGCTTAGGGAAACCATGAAATACACCTGCTATTAGTTGTTTATTATCAGATAGTCGAGTCTATATTAATAGTTTAAAAAACTATTACAAAATAAATAATTTATAAGATATAATAAAATTATCATTTAAATAAAACTATATAAAAAAGGCAAAAATTATGAGTACGGGTGCGGTTCGTAATACTGGATATAGACAAATCGATCCTAATCAGTGGACAGGGGTTAATGGAAGGCTTTGGCGTTGGTTTATAGGTAGAGCTTCCCAATTTGCAAGAGTCTTTATCAATTTGGGAGCTGCTTTTCTCCAGGGCTTAAAATGCATTGGTAAAGCGGGCGTAATAGTACTTTCTGGTATGGCTTATGAATTCAAAGGAGATTTTTCAACTCGGGCACTTGGTATTGATGGCATTGCTCTTTTGGCTTTAGTAAAAATAGCCGCTAAATGTGCAAAGAAAACCCTTGTTGCTCCAAGTTCAAAAGACGATGACTTTTTTGATGGAGTAAAAGAAACTGCTGAAATCCTTAGTGGAGACCTGCAATGTTATCGCGATGTTTGTAAAGCTTCTAGTAGAAAGATAGTGTTTAGAGAAGAAAAATATACCTTATCTGAAATATTTAATATTGTTCTTTATAATAGGCATGGGGAATAATTGTCATTATCTTCTTGTGTATCAATCGCTTAAGAAAGCGCTTGAAATATGACTGTGATTAGCAATTGAATGTTAGATGGTTGTGTCTAATGTTAAAAATTTGTAAATATTATTTGTAAAATAAATACTTTATAAGCTATAATGAAATTACATTTTAAATAAAACTATATAATAAAAAAGGATAAAATCATGAGTACTGGCACTGAATTTAATCCACGCCGTGAACCAACAGATAATCCATCAAATAATCAAACAGAACCTGATCAATGGACAGGGGTTAATGGAAGGCTTTGGCGTTGGACAATAGGCCGCGGCGACTATCTTCTACAGACTGCATTTAATCTAGGCGCGCTATTTGTGCAGGCAATCAAAATGATTGTAGAAGTGGTTTCTCTGCCTGCTCGTTATGTCACTTACGCAATCAATAAGGCAGCAGATGAAGAGCTTAAAACATCACCTTATCCTAGTAAAGTCGATAAGAACGAGGAAGCAGATGTCCTATCTCCGTTTGATGAGCTTGCCCTAGACGGCATTACCTTCATTGTCATAGGAAAACTAATTGGCCAATGCTCAGGAACAACTCTTGTTGCCCCAGGGCCACATGATCAAGAGCTTTCTGCGGGAGTGAGGGTTACCATTGATCTTTTCAAAGGTGGACTACACAAACTTCATCAAAGGGCGCCTGTTGAGTGGTCTATAAGTCGACTATTTAATAGGTTGGTTCTTGGAGTAGGAAGATGACTTTTTTGAATCCAGTCCAAGGGTATATCAGAAAAACCTTCAGACTCTAATCCGTATCGAGGAATAGGGGTTAATGGAAGGCTTTGGCGCTGGACAATAGGTCGCGGTAGCTATTTTCTACAAACCATGCTCAATATAGCAGCCTTGTTTGTACAGACGTTTAAAATGGTTAAAGGACTCGCCTATCCTCAGGAAGATGTTGCCCCAGAGCCAGGGGACAACGATCTTTCTAAGGGAGTGGAGGTTACCGTTAATCTTCTCAAAGGGAAAATACATGAAATTTATCAAGGCGGTAAGGGTAAGTTCTCCATAAGGCAACTATTTAAAATCACTGTTTTAGGATCTAGTCCACAGAGCATCAACAACTTATGAAAGACCATGAAATATAACAATGATTAGCGACTGAATATCAATTAGTTATCCAAAATATTAAGAATATGTAAAAGATTATTTGTAAATAAATACTTTATAAGCTATAATAATGTTATAGATTAAATAAAAATATATAAAAAAGGATGATTTTATGACCATGATTATTAATAGCCACACATTTAGAATGTGTCTTAATCTGGGGGCTACTGTTCTCCAGGGCTTAAAATGCGTTGCTAGGGGCGCTGCCATGGCAATACTTTCTATTACGGCTAATGGATTCAAGGGAGATTTTTCAACTCGGGCACTTGCCATTGATGGCATTGCTTTCCTTGCTTTAGGAAAACAGACTGCTATAGATGCAAAAAACGCATTTAATGTTCCACGTTCAAAAGACAATTTTTGTGAAGACATGGTGAAAACCGGTCGATTCCTTCGTGGAGACCTACAATCTCCCAGATATGCTGATATGACTCCATCTGAAATATTCAATAAATTCTTTCCCAAGGTAGAAGTAGTAGAGACTGCTTTTGGGACAACCAAGGTCCGTAAAGTCTGATAATTAATCTTATGTTCGATTCAAAGGCAGGGCTATAGCTTAGCCCTGCCTTTGCTTTTTAGGCGTATGCATGCACAAGCTTTGCTAATGTCTTGACTGTCGGATTTCCTCCTTCAAGATGATATACAGTCGAACGCGCTACTTCAGCTTCTTCTGCAAGATGTGTTTTATTGGAAGCTTCAAGATAAATTCTAATGACTTCGATGAGGGAATTGCAAAACTAACGAAAGGGAAGACTTTTTCGGGTCCGTTTTAGCAAAACCTACAGCAACTCCGAAAAAGTCTTCCCTTTCGTCATTTCTGTAATAGCGTTGCGATTTTCAACCACAAGTCACTTTTAACAAACACCTTGCGTCTGATATAATTAGCTTTCTGACAAACAATCACATCAGAGCAAGGAGCAAACCACGTGGGTCAGCTGACAGACACTTTATCAAAATATTGGGAAAAAATTCAAGGCTCTCTTTTCGCTTGGTTAGAAGAAGAGCTCGATCCACTGACAGAAAAGCAGCAACAATTGGTTTCTATTTTGGAAGTGGTACGCATCGAAGACTTTCTTCCTTGCTATTACGGATGTGAGGGCCGCCCACAAAAAACACGTTCAGCAATTGCCAGATCATTCGTTGTTAAAATGGTATACAATCTCGATACGACAACATTTTTGATTGATCGCTTGAAAAGCGATAAAAACCTACGACGTATTTGTGGGTGGGAATCTCTGTCTGAACTGCCTAGTGAGGCTACTTTTTCTAGAGCCTTCACTGAGTTTGCTAAAACAGGGCTTCCTCAGCGCGCACATGAGGCGCTGATTGTAAAGACATTGAAAAACGAAGTCGTTTTGCATAATTCACGCGATTCAACCGCAATCGAGGCTCGAGAACGGCCGCAAACCAAAACTAAGAACAAGGCAACGCAAAACAGTGAAGATCCGGATCAGGAATTGGAGCCAAAGAAAAAAGGTCGCCCTAAAAAAGGCCAAAAACGAGCCAAACCCGAACCTACGCGCATAGACAGACAAAAAACGATGACGCTAGAAGAAATGCTGGCTGATTTACCGACAGCATGCGACAAAGGTGCTAAAAAAGACAGCAAAGGTAATACAATGTACTGGACTGGCTACAAGTTACATTTAGATACCATTGACGGAGGCATCCCTGTCAGCGCTATTGTTACTTCAGCTTCAGTTCATGACAGTCAGGTTGCAATTCCTCTGGCCACTTTAACTGCCACGAGAATCATCAACTGCTATGACCTCATGGATGCCGCTTACGACATCCCAGGTATTATCGCACATAGCCAATCTCTCGGACACAAGCCCCTAATCGATAAGAATCCAAGAGCAGACAAACAGCTCAAAAAAGACCTTGAAGCGGAAAGTCTTGCAAGAAGAACTCTGAATTTAATTTTCCCAGAAACACTGCGTTATAATGAAAGGACAGCTGCGGAACGAACCAATTCTCGTCTGAAAGACGAATTTGGTGCTTGCAAACTCAGGGTGCGCGGACTTAGTAAGGTTGCGTGCCATCTTATGTTTGGCGTGTTGGTATTGACAGCCGACCAATTGATGAAATTGGTCACGTAATCTTGCTGTAGGGTGAAAAAGTCTTCTGGCCAATGATCAAATGGGCTCCCGCTTGTTCTCACAGTGAAGATTTTTTGGATAAAACATCTAAAATTACGAGACTGGAATCGAAAAAGTGATTTTTCGGGGCCTGCCAACCGGTTTGCATTCACTATCCCCGAAAAATCACTTTTTCGTTTCTAGTTTTGCAATTCCCTCCGATCATTCCTTCGGAGTCTCCATCTTTTAGACAATCCCATATAGCTCGACTGATAAGTTCTTCATTAAGAATCTCTTTTGTTGGATTGCTCTCTCTAATACGAGCGTTATCTTTTAGTCCTATAATGCGCCTGCTTTTCGAATGCACCAGCTGCTTGAAGAAGCTTTTTCGCTTGGCGGATATCTTTATCTTGACTATTTTTGTTCCCTCCTAGCAAGAGTAGTATTTTTTACGATTAGAATTTTTGAGTTGAACCTAAACGGCTCATTTAGCTAAGCTTGCCACTTATGCTAAAAAAATCTTCGATGCTTTGGCAAATTTTGATTTCCATTGTGCTTGCCATGATCGTGGGGGCTTTTTCTACCCCAGATTCGACGGTGCTTGGGATTTCATACATTAAGTTATTTGCTTTTCTAGGGCAGCTCTTTCTCAACGGCTTAACGCTGCTCGTGGTTCCGCTTGTTTCGGTGAGCATTGTCTATGGAATTGGTCAAATGGGGCGGGATGAGTCTTTTGGCCGGCTGGGCGCTAAAACGTTCTTTTTCTACATTTTAACGACCTTTTTGGCTGTGCTAACAGGGCTTCTATGTGCCAACCTCATCCAGCCAGGAGTTCATTCGACTGCAGAGGCAAGTAGCTCTATGGATCAGCTTTTGAGTCAAGATCCTCAATCTCATGTTGATGTGATGGGGCAAATTCTATTAAAGCTGATTCCGGTCAATATTTTTGAAGCGGCCGTCCATGGGAATATGCTGGGGATTATTTTTTTCAGCCTATTATTTGGTTTTGCCTTATCGAAAATTGAAAGTAGCGCTGCTACAACGTTATCTCATCTTCTGAAAGGACTTTTTCATACGCTCATGAAAATGACTCACTTTTTCATGCGAGTGATGCCGTATGGAGTTTTTTTCTTAGTCGCCAAGGCAACTGCCATCCAAGGCTCTGAGAACTTTCTGAGGCTTGTATCGTTTTTTGCCACTGTACTCATGGGTCTTTTGGTGTTTATGTTTGTCATACTGCCGATTTTGCTTAAATTCTTTGGCTTAAGCCCCTTAAGGCACCTTCAGGCGATGGCTCCTGCCCTTGTCACGGCGTTTTCGACGAGCTCTTCGGTTGCAGCTCTCCCAATCACGATGGATTGTGTCGAGAAGCGGGCTGGGATTTCCAACCGGGTTTGCAGCTTTGTCATTCCCCTTGGAACGTCGGTGAATATGTCGGGCTCTGCCCTGTATGAGTGTGTTGCAGCCCTCTTTATCGCTCAAGCCTATGGTATTGAACTATCGCTACTGCACCAAATCATGGTGGTCTTTCTCTCTCTTCTAACCTCGATGGGAATTGCTGGAATCCCTTCGGGGAGCCTTGTGGCGATCATGATTGTCTTAAATGTCATGGGGCTTCCAGCTGAAGGGCTGGCTTTGATTTTGCCAGTTGACCGGATCCTCGATATGTGTCGAACAACCGTGAATGTCTTTAGCGACACATCATGCGCTGTTTTAGTCGCACATACCGAGGGGGAAAAAGTTTTGCGGCCTTTATGATACAAACCTGAGCTTATACTCATACCAAAAGTCTGCAAAAACGTCTCGGATGTGCTCTAAGGGTGTATTTACAAGACGCTCGATCCGCTCAAGGTTAAGTCTGTCGACCGCAAGGACTAACTGACTTTGCATCTGGTGCCCTTTTTTTGCAGAGTGCGAAGGAGTTGATTGGTACTCTTCCCAAGTAACCGTTTTATCTTTAAGAGATTGAACAAGCTCTTTGCTTTTTTGCATATCTTTTAAAAGCCATCTGGAAAAAATGCAGTCCCAAATTTCAGGTTTTAAGAATCCTTCTTTGATAGGGGCTGTATTACAGCTTTCCCAAAGAACTCTTTCTATTCCTTCTGCGTTAACACCTTTTGGATCTAAGCCTTGTCCTAAATAGGTCTTTGCTACAGAATCGTAGCATACGACGTTAAAGCCTTGCGCGTCCCCCACCGGATATTTTTGGTTATACCAGTAAACGTTTGAAAAATAACAGAAGTCGCCGGATTGAATAGTCTCAGAGCTACTTAAGGTAACGGAATCAAATAAACAGCTAATGGGATTTTGAATACCCGCCTTGATTTGAAGAGGATAGGGAGAATCGCTCGCAAAGAGATGATTGAACTTTTCTTCTCTAAGCGCGTCTCTTAACATTTTATAACAAGCAATATCACGGGTAGACTCACAACCTAAAATGCTAACAGATTGATGGATGCTGTCCAATGCGTTTGAAGGAGTTATTCCACTTTTGACAACAAACTCAGCGATGCACCGTCCTGTGACAAACGCTGGATCATTCGATAAAATAGGATCGAAAAATTTAACAGGAGCCCAGCCATGAAAGGAAGCTCCTGAGTCAACAAGCCACTTCAGCCTAGTCGCCTCACTAAATTTTTCTAATGCATTGTAATAATCATAAGAATACCAAATGCCTTTGTTGAGAAGAGCTCTCTTTTCATCAAGGGAAAGATTTGGTAGAGCGGATTTTTGCTTTCTTTCATAGGTGTCTGCAACTATTTCTTGAAAATAGTTCAGCATAGGTTCGATAAAATTTTTAGTTGAAACAGCCATATTTACTCCTTTGGTTTTTCCGTTACTTGAACAGGGATGACCACGAGATCGTCCGCTGTGATATCTTCTAAGGCAACCGTAAATGTTTTTACAAAGTGAGCATCGGGAATATAAAGAATCCGTTTAACCAAAGAGTAGGGAAGCACTTGCTCTGCCTCATTTTTAAACCCTTTAGATGTCAGGATCTTGACAATCGCGCGGTGGCTTTTAAACGAGTGGATCGTGTCAAAGGTACTTGGGATCGCAAAGGGCCAGAAAATGAATCCAAGCACTTTGAATCCAATTCCTCTTGGAATGGCTTTTTTTGTTTTTTTCCAGGCGAGTTCCTCAGGAGAGCTGCAGGAAAGAGAGGTACTGGCTCTAGAAATCTCATAGAAATGAGACCCGGTGTTTGAAATGGTGATCTCAACAGGCTTATGCCCTTTCAGCTCATGTTTTAAAATCGAAAGGCTTTCTTGAGATGTTAAGAGCCTGGCAGAAACTTGGATTGCTTTGTCTTCTAATGAAAAAGAAGAATCAAGGATGGTTTTCACAGGTGTGTTTTTCATTAGCGTGAAAGAGAATAAAATTGAAAAGACAGATAAATAAAATAAATCTTTAAACTTCATATGGAAATTGTAAAGGATTTATGGGTAACTAACAAGAAAAATGATATGAAGGATGAGCCAGATGAGAACGAATGGTTGCAGCTGTGAGCTCGGGATTCTCAAGATGAGGCGCATGGCCCACTCCCCTAATTTCGTAAGAAGGAATTTTAAGTCTTTGATACAGATCATGATAAGTTGTATCAAGTTGACCATGAAAAAAACAGGCTTTTGCGGGATTTTGAAACTCTTGGGTGGCAAGAGAATGGGTTTCCATTTGATGAATGAGCAGTTGGGAATCTTGCTTTAGGCGCCTTTCCATGAGCTTGGGGAAAATTGGATGTCTTCGGAGAGATTCAAAAATAGGTTGACGGTACCACTCATCAAGGAACTCTGCCAAAGGAATGTTTTGAAGTTTTGCAATCCAGGCGCGCTCTTGCTCGCAGCGGCTCTTTTTTTCTGCATCGGTTTGTAATCCGGGATGGGCGGAAATGATGATCTTGGGAAGCGTGGAAGAAAAGGCAATTCTTCCTCCCATGGAGTATCCAATCAAAATTCCCTCTCTAGGAAGCTGAAAGGGGTAAGAAAGAGCATGGCACGTGTAGTCTGGAAGGTAGGCAATCACCTCCTCCCAATCTTGCGGGGATCCTAAAAACCCATGCAAAAAATTAAGAGACTGTGATTTCTTTGGCGAGGTAAACATCTTGGATAGCGTGGAGGAGAATAACCCCTTCCTTCATCGGTTTTTGAAAGGCTTTTCGTCCTGAGATGAGCCCCATCCCCCCTCCCCTTTTGTTAATGACAGCTGTTTCAACGGCGACGGCAAGATCATTCTCTCCGGAGGGGCCTCCTGAGTTAATCAATCCTATACGCCCCATGTAACCGTTTGCCACTTGGTACCGGACGCGATCGATAGGATGATCAGAGCACAGCTTGGTATACATTTCTTCTCTTTGCTTCCCAAACTGAAGCGCTTTAAACCCTCCATTACAGACGGGAAGCTTTTGTTTAACGATATCGGCCTCAATAGTAACCCCTAGATGGTTTGCTTGCCCTGTCAAGTCTGCTGCCTCATGGTAGTCTGATGCGGGGGTTTTAAAAGCGGGATTGCGAAGATAGCACCAAAGAATCGTTGCCATTCCAAGCTCATGGGCCATTTCAAAAGATTTGCTAATCTCGATGAGCTGCTGGTGGCTTTCAGGAGAGCCAAAATAGATGGTCGCCCCAACTGCCACGCATCCCATATTCCACGCCTGCCGGACTGAGGCAAAAATGATCTGATCGTATTTGTTGGGATAGCTCAAAAGCTCATTGTGGTTAAACTTAAGAATGAACGGGATCTTGTGGGCATATTTACGCGCAACACTTCCCAAAACCCCTAAGGTAGAGGCGATACCATTGACTCCCCCTTCCAGCCCTAAGCGGATGATATTTTCAGGATCAAAGTAGTCAGGATTAACAGCAAAAGAAGCTCCTGCAGAATGCTCAATTCCCTGGTCAACAGGAAGGATGCTAAGGTAGCCGGTTCCTGCCAGCCTCCCGTGTCCAAAAAGAGTTTGGAGGTTTCTTAGAACAGGGATAGATCTGTCAGAGCAGGCAAAAACCTGGTCAATCCAGTCAGGACCAGGGATATGGAGTTTCTCTTTGGGAATAGTTTTACAGACATGCTGCAAAAGCATTTCGGAGCGAGAGCCAAGAAGCTTTTGAAGCTGAGCAAATGACATAAGCCTATCTATATTCCTAAGAGAGTGTTTAATGCAATACAACACCTTTTGTTTCAGGGACCCGCCTCCAGGTAAAATAAAAGGCAATCATTCCAAAAATGGCGTAGAGCAAAAAGGTTCCTGCGTGCGAAAGGGTAGAAGTTAAATCCATAAACGTAAAAACAACAAGAAAATTGAAAATCCAGCTGGAAAACATGGCGAGGGTCACTCCCCTGCTTCGAATCACCGTAGGGAAAAGTTCAGCCGCCATCAGCTGGGGAATTGGCCCAAGCCCAAGGGCAAAACAGCCCACATAGAGCATCAAACTACCGACAGCAAGCCAAGGACCGGACTCAAGGCCTGCTGCCCATGAAGCTGCAAGAGTCAAAAGTGAAATCGTCATCCCTGCAATCCCTACGAGCAGAAGAGGTTTTCTCCCCTTTTTATCAATTAAGAACATTGCAAGAAGAGTGGATAAAAAATTTACAACTCCAATGAGCACTGCGGAAAAGATCGCCACCGATGGAGATTGAAAGCCGCAAAGTTGAAAAATGGAAGGAGCAAAATAGAGGACTGCATTAATTCCCGTGATTTGCTGGAAGATATTGATGAAAAGTATCGCAATTAAAGAGGAGCGAAGCGCAGGCTTTAAAAGCTCTTTCCAAGGCGCCGGTTTTGTGGTTTGAGCTGTTGAATCAGGGAGAAAAATAAACCCAACTCCATGAATCACTGCTGGAAAGATTCCAAAGCCAAACATCCATCGCCATAAACCTTCACCTGAGAGCAAGTAACTTATGGTATAAGCGCATAAAATACCAAAAGTGACAGCAAGCTGGTAGTAGCTTACAAAGCGCCCTCGCGAAGCTGCTTGGGAGAGCTCTGCAAGATACATGGGCCCCACAACAGAGATGCACCCCGCTGCAAGACCTTGGATGATACGGCCTAAAACAAGAAACTCAAGCGAGGAAGCCTTCATCGCGATGATAGCTCCAGCTAAAAATAAAAGAGCAATCCACTGCTGTGCTTTTTTTCGACCGCATACATCTGCAATGACCCCTCCTAAGGCAGTCCCCGCCAGAGCCCCAATCAGCACTGAGCTCACGACAAACCCTTGGCTGAAAGGACTTAGCGCAAACTCGGGGACTAAAAATAAAAGGGCTCCTGCCATGATAGCAATTGTATAGCCAAATTGAAACCCTCCAAGCACTGCAATTAAAACTTTCCAATAATTCATACGAAGTAATATTTTTTTGATAAATTAATAAACATAGCAATAAATGACGTTATTGTTTTAAACTATCCTCCACAACATTGGGAGAACTTAAATGGTAGTACAAAAAACACCTTACCTTCAATACCGCACTTTCGATGAAATTTACCTTTTTCAGGCAAAAAATGATATAACAATTACCTTAAAAGTCTACAGTATTTATCGAGAACTGGTATCTAAAACTTCTTTACATCTTCTATTACCAAAGGCTAAAGATTATTTTATCACAGGTCAAGTTAAACCTCTTCTGAATCTTTTTAAAGAGCAGCGTATCATTTCTTTGCCTTCAAACTCTAATACTTTTATTCCAACCATCTTTCAGAATAAAGATTTCATTCCAACTTTTCATTATTTTGAGAGAGAAGATTCAGACGCAGCCCGTACACATTTTAGAGAGGCAGTCGAGTATTCTCTGCAGGAAAACAATCCTAAGGCTTTTATGAGCTATGCGCACGCTTTTAGATATACCAATCGATGGGAAGACTACGAAAAAATAATCCCATTTCTTACAAAAATAAATGATGAAAAAGCCATGGTTGCCCGCCTTTACCTCGTTAAGTACCAATTGGAAGCGGGGCAGATAGATCAAGCGAGTAGAACTTTAGAAAAGTGCTTTGCCCTAGGCCGTGACAATCGATTTCTTCATGTCAATGTTCTTAACTGCCCTCGAAAATATAAAGCTGAGGACTATCATAACGCCTTTTTTTTTCTCTGCCAAAGGATTCTAGACAAGCAACCAAATCAGTGGTAGTTCTACTTCGACTGCGCAACCCTTTTTTCACACCCTTATGATCAATCCTATCTTTTATTAAAGGGAGCTTGCCATGCATTTGAAGAAAAGGAGTACCAGGCTGCAAACGCGCTCTGCACACGAGCCAAACAAATAGGACTCCATTCTTTTGTGGATGATCTTGTCAGCTTTCATATGGTCACCTCTTTTGATTTAGAAAGTAAGCTTGCTGCACTTGACACAGCCTATACACAAAAAGGAGATCTTAAATCTTTAGCTAAGCTTCACAAGATGGCTAAATCTCTTTTTCCCCAGGCTTTTCTTTACCAATGCAAATTTGTGGATATTCAAATCCAACGTCATAGGTGGCAAAAAATAGCTCAGCCAACCATGGACTGGCTTGATCAGCTCATCAGCAATAACCAGTTGCAATATGCTGAGAAAGTTATTGCGATCGTCGGTCCTGCTATTGATGGCAACGCTCTCTTGAGTCAACGTTTGCAAGAGGCTTTGAACAAATTTGCCAAGACCCTTGTAGAACAAAAAAAATTCGAAACAGCTGAAAAAGCTTACCGTTATGCATTCCAAAAATTCCCTACTTTTGAGCAAGCGATCTTGCTAGCTAATACCCTTTATCATCAAGGCAATAAACTTGCTGAAACTTTTGAGGTTCTAGGCCAAGCGTGCGACATTGCTCGTCAAACAGGAGCGGGTGCAAAGCTCACTCAAACCCTGGAGTGGATTTCCTGCCTATCAATAAGTAATAAACTCTAGAGCTACCTCTAAAGAAGCGTTTTAAACTGAGTCTCTGTCAGGAGCTGAACATGGAGCTTCTTTGCCTTATCGAGTTTAGATCCTGGCTCTTCTCCAACGAGAAGATAGTCGGTTTTGGGGCTGACAGAACCTGTGACTTTTCCTCCCCTTTCTTTGATTAGCTGAGTTGCTTCATCTCGGCTGTAGCTGTGCAGCGTCCCTGTTAAAACAAAGGTTTTTCTAAAGAAAGTATGATCTGTGCGAGAGATTTTTTTAGGAGCTTCAGGCTGGACGCCGGCTTGCAGCAGAGCTTTGATTTCTTTGTGGTGCTTCTCCTCACTAAAATAGCTGATAATCGCCTCGGCCATTTTCTCTCCAACTCCTTCGATATTCAAAAGCTCTTCTTTTGACATCTCTGCAAGAGCTTTGATTGAAGCGGCCTCGCGTGCTAAAATTTCAGCCGTCTCCTCTCCGATGTACCGGATGCCAAGTGCCAAAATAAACCTGGCAAGAGAGACCTTCTTGGAGGCCTCAATACTCCTCAAGAGGTTATTGATCGATTTTTCTTTAAAACCCTCGAGTTTTGCAAGATCGTGCTGCGTGAGAGAGTAAAGATCGGACGGTTTGTAAATCAGCTTTTTAACAACGAGCTGCTCAACCACTTTTTCTCCAAGATGGTCAATATCCATGGCGCCTTTCCCAGCAAAGAACGTCACTTTGCGGATTTGCTGCTGCAAGCACTCAGCTGTATTGGGACACCGAACAGCCACCTCGCCAGGATTCTTAACAACGGGAGTTTTGCAAAAAGGGCATTTTGAAGGCATCTTCCAAGGGTGGGTTCCCTGAGTCCGCTTCTTAAGATCGACTTCGACGACCTTAGGGATCACATCTCCTCCCTTCTCAATAGTCACAATATCTCCTTCCCGAATATCTTTACGGGCTACCTCTTCTTCATTGTGAAGTGTAGCGCGGGTAATGGTACTGCCGGCTAGAAAAACAGGCTCGAGCTCTGCTACCGGCGTTAAAACACCCGTGCGCCCAACCTGGATTGTGATTTCACGGATCTTTGTCACTGCTTGCTCAGGAGCAAATTTATAGGCAATCGCCCACCGCGGGCTTTTCCCCGTTGTTCCTAAAATAGGCCACGTCTTTAAGAGATCGACTTTGATGACAATTCCATCAATATCAAAGGGAAGATCATCCCTTTCAGCTTCAATATTCTTAGCAAATTTTAAGAGCTCTTCAATCGATGCGCAAACCGCCCGATGCTTTGGTGCAAAAATCGGAAGACCCCATTTTCTTAATAGTTCATGGACTTGGTGTTGAGAGTGGACCTCAGGGTGGTCTCCTTCCGCAAGGCCGTAGAAGACGGCAGCAAGTCCCCTCTCCACGACTTGGGCTGGATCGAGAAGCTTTAAAGACCCTGCGGCTGCATTGCGAGGATTAGCCCACAGCTCTTCCCCTGCTTCCTCTTTTTTTTGATTTTGTCTTTGAAAGGCTTTATGAGGCATAAACACTTCTCCTCGCACTTCGATCGTCTCGGGAATATGGGATCCCGTCAGCTGAAGTGGCACAGAGCGGATGGTCCTCATATTGGCGGTGATATCATCCCCCTTTTTCCCATCGCCCCGGGTTAAAGCCTGCACTAAAATTCCTTTTTCATACAGGACGGAGACTGCCACCCCGTCCATTTTAAGCTCTGCGCAAAAAGGGACCTCTTTTTTTTCTAAGAGCTTATGAACTCGCTGAATGTAGCTCTCCAGCTCTTCTGCACTGTAGGTGTTATCCAGAGACAGCATCGGAGTGCTGTGCGCCGCTTGTTTAAACCCCTTTGTCGTTTTTTCTAAAACCCTCTGAGTTGGCGATGTTGAAACCGTCCAATCGGGATGCTCCTTTTCAATCTCCTGCAACTGTTTATACAGTTTATCATACGCGTAGTCGGAAATCTCAGGGGCATGCTCGACATAATAGAGCCTGTCATGCCGCTGAACTTCATCGATCAGCTTTAAATAGGCTTGCTTATTCATTCATCACAGGGGCTGCAACTTTTTGAAGGGTTAAATACACCGATCCTCCAAGGCAAAAAAGAAGACCGATCCAGAGCACTGAAAGGGTTCCAATCGATTCGCAGAGTAGCGTCGACATCCAGGGAATAACGAGTCCTCGAAGGCCGACAGTTAAAGTGTTGACCGTTGAAAAAAGGCTGCTTTGCCCTCCCCCAGCAAAAAGGGGTCCTGAAAGGTGCCAGCTAAGATGGCTCCCCGCTTGCGCAATCCCATACAGGAAAAAGGCAGCAAAAAACCACCACCCATGAACGGAGGCTGAAATCCATGCAAGAGCTGCTGCTGCAAATAGCAAATTGGCAGCGGCGGTCAATTTGAAAATACCCTCATAGGACATATGGCGGCGCCAAAATGGAGTGGCCAAGACAAATCCGAGCCCCATCCAAACAAACCGGCTTAAGGTCATGTCAATATGGGTCATCTTCAGGTCATCCGCTGCATAAAGGACGAGCGCCGGCATAATCATCATCAGACCGATTCCGCCCAGCATAAACCCGACTTGAAAACGGGCAAAATCTCTCCTTTCTTTGAGGAGATTCCAACTATCTTTCCAAGGTGTAAGAAAAAAATTGCGTTGAGGTTCTGTATAAAATTTTGTCACTTGAATGGGTACGCGGGCCTGAAAAAGGAGCGAGAGAAGACCGACAAATCCTCCCCAGAAGAACAGCATCTTCCAGTTTTCCATCCCAGCATCCATCCACAGCCCTAAGACCAGGCCAATGCCTACGCCACAGAGGAAGTTGAAGGCAGCGCTCCAGGTAAAAACTGTCTCCCGCACCCCTTGAGGAATATTCCGCTTTAAGATCTCCATTTGAGCAGGAACTCCTCCCCTTTGAAAAAAATGGAAAATGGCGGCGCCTAAAATAAAAAATCCCACTCGGTCCACAAAAGGGAATAGGAGAAATGGAAGGCGTGCAAGAAGAGAGGCGCTCATCCAATTAGCTCGAAGTTTCCCCTCCTCGCGCCATAAAAAAGCCCCCCAGTAAAAAGAGAGCAAGGCCACAACCGGTTTGACCATGTTAAAAAGAGCAATTTGAAAACCGGTTGCATGAAGGTCTTTTCGCAAGATAAAGGGCAAAATTGCCACAAGCCCCACTAAGGGCTCACTTAAAAGTCCTGAAAGAAAAAGAGCAAGCCGCGTCTTCCGAGAGGTTTCCTTGGTTGTTAACGTCATGGAGTGCATTATACTGATTTTTATTTTTCAAAACGATCGAGAAAAATCGTTTGACCTTCTTCAAGAAGGAGGGGCTTTTCCACGTTTTGTCGCACTTTTTTATTGATTCGATACGATTGGAGAGAGGGTTGAAGACAAAGAAAAATTTCACGTGACACAGCCGGCTTGAGAAAAGCCCGCCGAAGCACTTTCTTAGACCACTCAAACGAGAGGAGGTCTCCTTGAAGGGATCTCAGATGAACCAAGCGGCCAGCATGAAATTCAGGAGGAAGGGTTGGAAGCAGAGAAAATGCCCCTTCTCTCTCCTGAAAAAATAAACCCCGAAGCACCCGATACCCCTCCGTTAAAAGAGCCAGAGGAGATCCTCTAGAGACTCCTGTCTCCACAATCCCCTGAAACTCTTCATCCTCAAGCCTAGGCGCTAAAATCCCATGAAAGCCCGCTTTAAGGAAACAGATCAGCTGAGAGGCGATCTTCCGTTTATCAGAAAATTCAAGAAATCGAAAGATAGGAGAGGCCGCCTCGCTCTGAGGAACCAATTGTCCCAATCGAAATAAAATGGGGACGATCTCCTCTAAGTTCATTCGGCGCCAGACAAGGTCCCAATCAAGCTTGGTATGTTTTCCAAGGGAGAGCCGTTCGAGGTCTCCCGATTTGACAGCCGGTTGTTTATACCGAACCTCTGTCCCTTCAATCCAAACCCTTCGAAACCCCTCTGCCGTCCTGCCAAAAAGAGCAACGCATCCCCTCTCGAGGTCAAGCTCAACCGTAAATCCTTCAACAGGTCCTTTCCAATCAAGCCTCTCCTCCCAACTCTTCCCTGACAATAGATCAACAAACCGAAGGCGGGTCGGAAAGGCCTGCACTTGGCATGAGGTGAAAGGAACGATACAAACTGCTCCAGGACGGTGGCAAAACGGCTTTAAACGGGCGGCAATTTGAAGGGTCATCCCGCCACCTTTGCCCACAGCCCTTCAGGACGGTTTTCATAGCACTCGGCTGTCACAATTGTATTTCGAGGCACACTCGAATCAAGATAGATAGGAAGAAAGTTATCCGAATGTCCAAAACCTTCACTCTCAACAAGCACTTGAAGACGTGTTCCTATACTCTCTTCTCGGAGGGCAAACGCCTGTTTCTCCGACTCTCGAAGAACCACCTCTTTTCTCTCTTGAATCACAGCCGGTAGGACACGGTTCGGATAGAGGGCCGCCCTTGTCCTTTCCCTTACACTATAGGGAAACATGTGGACTTTGGTAAACCGCACTTCTTTCATTACCTCTAGCGTCTCCTGAAAGTCGGCCTCTGTTTCCCCTGGAAAGCCCACAATGATGTCGGTGGTAAACCTAAAGCGAGGAGAGGCTTTTTTAACCTCCGTAATGGTTCTTAAAAACCGCTGTTTTGTGTACTTCCGATTCATGCGCTTCAAGATTACATTTGAGCCTGACTGAAGAACGATGTGAAAGGAAGGGCATGTCTTACGGCCTGTAAGCACAGCATCCAATAACTCTTCATCCACCTCATCAGGGTCGATCGAAGAGATTCGGATGCGCTCCAGCCCGTCGATCCGATCAACGGCTTTCACAAGATCGGCCAGCTTCTCCCCATTTTCCCCAGCAAAATCGCCTACGTTAATCCCCGTTAAAACCACTTCCCGATACCCGTTTTCCACAAGCCCTCGAATCTCTCCTAAAATCTCTGAAAATTTCCGAGAGCGCGATCTTCCTCGAACATAAGGAAGAATGCAGTAGGTGCAAAACGAGTTACATCCATCCTGAATTTTGACAAACGCCCGCGTATGGGCTGCGAATTGATCGATCTTGAATTCAGGAAGGTCAGCTTCGGGGAGGACAACCTTTAAAAGGGATTCTTTCTCTTTATTAGAAACAACATGGGCAACTCCCTCTATCGCTCCGATTTCAGCGGGGAGCCTCTCCGCAAGGCATCCTGTCACCACGAGCTTTGCCTCAGGAGAAGATCGATGCAGCTGCCGGATTTGGGCCCGGCTGCTCCGATCAGCCCCCTCTGTCACCGTACACGTATTGACAATGCAAATCTCTGCTGCCTCCTCCCCTTGAGCCTCTTCATACCCAAGCGCCCGCAGCTGAGAGGCATAAGCCTCCGATTCATATTGATTTGTTCTGCACCCTAAGGTAGCAATTTTAAACTTTCTTTTTTCCATTCAAAGGTGGTTTATGAATTAGGAGTTTTTAAATTAAAGCCATACGACATTAGCAGCTCTGCAATAGTTGGAGAACCAACCCAGTGGTGCCACAGGGACCCAAGATCTATCTCTTCACTTTTTATTTTATGAGTGCTCAAAAGGTATTCCACAAACCTCACGTCGCCTTTTCTAACAACTTGGAAGAAAAATTGTACGTTGATAGGAGATTTCTTTTCAAAAACGTTATCTGCCAAGATCTTAAAGATTTCGAAACTCGGATTTGATTGTCCCTGCAGATGATCCAAAAGGGTATGCCCATGATCGTCGAATTTGTTTAAATTCTCATTTTTCAGTTGTTGGACCAAGCCAAGATCGTAGCTCACATAACGAATGATACTACAGGGTGGAAAGGGTTGTTTAAACGCTTTCAAGGCAATTTCTCGAAGATGTTCTGAGGCTCTCTTTGATTCAAAGAGATAATAATTAAAAGAGAGGACCCCGGACCATAGAAGCATATGAGGCCATCCTTTTGAAAAAGAAAGTCCCCATCGATTGGCTAGAGAAGCAAAAGCTTTTATCGCCACACAAGAGCTTCCGATAAGGACAATCCAAAAACGAGAGTTAAGAATCTCTCGGGCAATTTCAAATTTGCGTTTAGAAAGAGCAATATTGACAACAGGTCTTCGAGTTCCTATCCAAGCCCATTCATCAGGAATCAAAATCGGCTCGGCCTGCTCCTGAGCCTGTTTTAGCACAGCGTCTAAATTAGGCTTCTCCCACAGAAGACTTTCCAACTTAGTATCTTGTCTAGTGGCTAGCGTCCCTTTTTTACGGTCGTTAGATCTCTCTACAGATATGTAAGGGAGGTTCTCCTTGGAAGAAGGAGGCTCAGCTCCAAGAGAGAAGAGTTTACATAAATCTGAAAGAATGTAGTGTGACTCGCTGTATTCCAAGTTGAAACCGTCGCCTAGCTTTATCCGCGCCGCATTTTTAATGTTAAATCCCTTGGCTACCAAAGCACGCATCACTTTGATCTTTTTAACAGAGCGCCAAAGGGCTGATTGATCATTTGCATTGCAGTTGCGCAGTGTGACCAAATCTTGCTCTAAAGTGTAAATGGCGCAGCTGGGATGCTTTTGGACCATTTGAATCAAGTCCGATGAGTCTAAAGCCGATAAGGGGGCCAGTAATTTAAAAACTTCAAATGGAGCTTTGTTATGCTTACTCCAAGTATAGTCACTCCAACCGGATCCAATGAGGGTTTTTAATAGATTTTTCCGCTCACCTCCTATTCCTGAACACTCTTTTGTTAAATTTGCAGGGGTTCTAATCAAGGTTTTTACGACTTCAGGGTCTTCCCCCATGTAAGTCACAGTACTATAGGGGACGGGCGATTGTTTGGTAAATACTTGAAGAGCGGCTTTTCTAATGGCATAAATAAACCATTTGTATTCCAATACCGTCCATCCATAAGTAACAAGAAACCCAGACAAGAGAGTTCCCTTGAATGAAGTTTTTAGTTTGCTGTGCATGAAAACAGCCCAGCAAGCAGAGACGACTGCTGTTCGAGTTGCAATCAACAAAAGATTGAGCGATGAAGGTAAATGAATAGAATATTCGTCACTTTCCAGCCTCTGATAAGTCGAGGGTTTTACAGGAGGATAAAAAAAAGACTTAACACTAGAAGTGATTAATGTAAACACGACTTCCTCCTCTTACAGGTAAGAAGTTTACCACAAAAGAAGTTAAAATAATATCAAAATTTTATTTTTTTCGAGGTAGAATCTTGGATTTTTTCTTACCTGACGGCTTGATTGGAACAAGCGCATACCGATAAGGCGGCTTGACTTCTACAATTTTGCCATTGCGAGCAAAAACAAGCGCTGTGCCCGTGCGAACCGCAGTTTCAAACGCTCTTTTAAAACTTTTTTTATGAGCTTTCAAGAGCATTTCAATGAAATCATCTTTCATAGGCCGCCTTTTTTATTTTTTCCCAAGCATCCCGATCTAAAACATCTATTGCTTCATTGACCCCTTTCCGAGCAATAATCTTGCCTAGTTTTCCCTTTGGCTCTTCAGTAGAGTTATCCACTATAACTGTCATATGCGTCAAAGACAAGTACTCTGTTAAAAGATTTTTTAGCCCAGCGTGATAACGTCTCAGAATAGTATTTTCAGCCACGTCATGCCCACCTTGCTTGACTCTTTGAGCCACCCTTTTTATAGCTTGTTCAGGAGTCGCAAGCCACAGATAAAACAGAATAATGTCATACCCTTTTGATTTTGCGATTTTCAAGTGGTTGACACAGTTTTTCCAAGCCAAAGTGGTTTCAAATGCAAAACTCTTATTATTTTCTAGAAGCTCTTTGAGGCGCTTGATCATTAATTTACTTGCTGTAAGCGCCATACTCTCAGGATGTTTGGGAGCAAGTCCTCTAGCTATTTCATCGGCATTGATAAACTCGTATAAGATCGGACTGTTAGCAAGAAGCTCAAGCGCCATGGTTGTTTTACCCGCTCCATTGGGTCCTGCAATCATCAGAATTTTTTTCGACACAGATTTAATACCTTCCCCATTTAAACTCTTTTAGATAAGCCATTCCTAAGCAACGGATTTTCACCTGCAAGGGCAATTGATTAAAATTGGGAACTTGACTCCTATGGAATTGAGCGCCGGCAGCTAGGAGCGCCAGAACTTTAGGAACACAAAGATATTCTGCGTTTAATGAGGCGTGCAAAGGCGTCATTCCATCTTCATTCGTGGCTTCTAAATTAAAGCCATGGAATTTCAGCAGTTTTGCCACGCCTGAGCAATTAACGTACTGCCAAAGCTCAAAGTGATTAGGGACATCCTTAATTTCTATTTTTCCAGGGCTTAAAAGATACTGCACAAATCTCGCCTGCCCTTTTCTCACAACATGGAAGAAAAATTCCATTTTATTAGAGGACTCCTCTTGAAGAACCTTATCCGCTAGGATCTTAAAGATTTCGAAACTCGGATTTCGCTGTCCTTCCAGATGACCCCATAAGGTACACCCACGATCATCAAACTTGTTTAACTTCTCTTCTTTCAACTGCTGGACCAAGCCAAGGTCGTGGCTCACATAACGAGCGACACTGTGAGGTGGAAATGGGTTCCTAAACGCTTTCAGAGCAAGATCCCGAAGATGCAGTGCGGCTCTTCTTGATTCGAAGAGGTAGCAACCCCAAGAAATAAGACCAGACGCCAGAAATGCCCCGCCAATCCTTTGTAAAAGGGTCCATTTCTTAGCAAAAGCAAAGGCCTTTAACGCAATGCAAAAAGTCGTGATAAGGACAATCCTAAAACGAGAGTTGAGAGTGCTTTGCGCAAGCTCGAATTGATCTTGAGAAAGATCAATATTCACAACGGGCCCTCGGGTTCCTATCCAAGCCTGTTCATCAGGGATAGGGATCGGCTCAGCCTGACCTCGAGCCTGATCGAATACAGCAGCTAATCTAGGCGCCTTCGGCAATAGGGCTTGCCATTCAACACGCCTTCTAACAACTCTTACCTCTTCTTTCGGATCAGAAGGCTGCTCTCTGTCTCGGCAATTGATTTTCTCATCGAGAGCTGGTGGCTGTGCTCCAAGAGAGAGTAGGCAACATGCATGCGAAATAAACTCGTAAAGAGAGGAAGAGCCACTACGCAAAACCCCGGGTAATTTTATTCGCACAGCATCTTTAATGCTAAATCCTCCAGCTGCCAAGGCGCGCATCACGCTGATATCGTGTACAAAATGCCAAAGCATCCATTGATTCTTCGCCGTGCAGTCGCCCACTGTGACCAAGTTTTGCTTCAAAGTGTAAACAGCACAGCGAGGATGCCACTTCACCATGTTAATTAGATCCACAGCATCTAAATCCTGCGAGGCATTGGCTAGCAATTTAAAAATCTCAAGCCATGTTTCGTAGCGATGAGCGGAAGTCCAATTGAGACTAACAAGGGTTTTGAGTAAAGTCGTCCCAAGTAGAGTCGTCCCCGTTTGAGCACATTTTTTTGCTAAATTTGCAGGGGTTTTGATCAAGGTTTTGACAGCTTCGAGATCTGTCCCCATGTAGGTTGCAGTGCAAACAGGCACGGGCGATTGTTGGGTAAATATCGCAAGGGCGGCTTTTCTAACAGCACGCGTAAAACATTGGTACTCCAATACCACCCATCCACAAGCGACAAGAGGTGCATAGAGGATAGACATTTTTAGCTTGCTGCGCATGAAAATCGCTGCGCAGACAGAGACGATGACTGTTCGGGCTGCAATCAACGGACTATTAGGCGATAAAATCCAAGAGTCAGGCGTAATAGGCTTGTCACTTCTCAGCTTCTCATAAGTCAATGGATGTACGGCAGGAGAAAAAAAAGGCTTAATCTTGGAAGCGATAGACATTACTTAATTATTCCCCTGCATGAGTTTTTCAATTCCCTCGGTATACCACTGGCTGTTTTCAAGCTGAATCAAGGCCGTCATGATGCAAATTTTAGTTGCCCGCAAACGGTCAATTCTTCCTCGCGTAAGAAGACCAATCAAACCCTCTGACGCCCCTAAATTGGATTTAGATGTGATCCCGCTATGATAGCAAGCTTGTCCTAGGTCCATTTTTTTCTCTAGCACCAGATGAAGCAGTTGAGGAGGGATTTCAACTCCAAGAGAAAGCCCTGTATAGTAATGCAATCCATCATACACACAGCAGACTGTTGTTTCCAAGTATCCCGATTGAGTCCCCGGCGCTTCCAACAAGCCGCTTTCGATACCAAAGCTATACTGACAGGAGCCGCTGGCAACAAAGGCGTTTTTGGCTCGGCTTTTCGCACCTTGTATCGTTTCTGCAAGAGAGAGCGGCTCACTTGCAACCTCTGAGCTAACTTCATAGGCAAGGATTTCAGCTCCTGCTAGATTGGAATAGCTTTGAGCCACTTCAGTCACAGCTTGCACTTTAACTGGATTCGTCGAACCTACAGCAATTACCATTTTTAATACCTTATTTTTAGTTTCGTATGCGTCACTGAGGGAGGGAACTAAGGTGCAAATGATGTACAAAATTACCGCTTTTTTCACCCTTCTCATTCGTCCTCCAACAATGGGTTAACTATCTCTTTGAACACCGTAAATTTGACTTATGTTGGTTATTAAGTCTTTAAGATGGATATGTTTTAATCCGAGCGCCTTAAGATTAGGAGGATTTTTTGTGCACTCGCTTAAGAATTTTCGCATGTCTTCTTTGATGCTTCCTGGCAAATCCATGCGGGTATTAGCTGTAAGCAATTGGTACAAACGAATGATATCGTTTTTATGCTTACGAATGTTTTTCTCGTCTACAGCAGTATCAGCAGCCGATAGATTCAGCCACGCTCGTGCTTTTAATGGAATGAGATATTCTGGACGGAGGGTAGATAAATCTCCGATTTCACATTTTCCCTCATGGATAAATGGGTAATATTCTTCATCCAGCAAAATTGCAGAAAGACTTGAAATTTCCTCATCAATCGGTATAGGTGTTAAATGCCCCCCTTTCATCAATGAGATTGGATCAGGCTTTCGAGAGAATAATTCCACCATTTGGGGATAGTCAGAATTTTCTGGATCATGAAATCGATAAAATAGTTTTTTTCCTGTGCTTTTCTGCTGATGTTGATATTTTCCAGCTTTGATAAATTCCCAAAAAGCTTTCACAAATTTACTATTTAATGCTTCGATACATAAAACAATGTCGAGATCTTTTGTTGCACGAAAATCAAGCCCCATCTCTTCCATAGCTAACATACATGCCGTCCCACCAATGAGGACGTATTGATTAGTAAATGGAGCAAAATGTCTTCTGAATTCATCTAAGCCTTTTACCATTTGATGTCCTTTATAAGTTTTTCCAATGCTATCTCAACTCTCTCATTTTGAGTCCCTTTCAAACTCAAATAAAGCGAAAAAAAATCTACGAGTCCCCCCTTTGCAAAAAGTTTCGGATTATAGCTCCAAACTTCAAGTTCAATATCGGCTTCCTCTGCTGAAGGAAGTTCTTGAACAGTGCCCAGCTGCTGAAGCCTTTTCCAAACCTCTGAACTCACAGCATAGATTGGATGTATAGGTGGCGTTAACTCTGCAAGTGCGCTTAGGCCTGCTAGAACACCTACGGTCTCAACTTCCTTAATATTGCTCTTTTCCAATCTCAACCATAAACGCTTTTTCACCGGATTCTGCATCAATGGCTCGGCCTGCTTCCAGAGTAAAGATCGGTTTTCTGCAAAGCAGAACCATCGTTCTTTTCCTTTTCGAACAGCCTTGCCAAGACCTACCATTTCAAGTTCATTAAGAGCTCGTGTCATAGTCATAGGAGTATAATTCAATGCTTTTGCCAACTTTAATGGAATAAATTGTTTTTCATTTTGATGTGTCAAAGCATAAATTACAACGGCTTGCGTTGATGGCATTATTCTATGAATAGATCGGTGTGTTTGACAACTACGGTATCTATCGAGCCAATCCACCCCCAAACCAGGTAAATAAGTCTGCCTATGAGGGATCACAAACTGAATCCCATGCTGAATCAGCCTTTTACGGTCGTACGAGGATATGGTCTTACACACATAAATGCATGGAATTCCAGCCTTTGCTTGAAGCTGCTCTAAGTTCTTGCGGACTAATGCAGGCGTTAATTCGCCGCTCCCCCGAGGCACCGCTAAAATAAACGGCTTCATTAGCAATAATACTGTATAAAAACTATAGAAATCCTGAAGAAAAAAAGGCAAATTTTTTGCCCCTCTCCAGGGTTTTGGGTTAAGGCAAATACCCAACGTTTCTTGCAGGTAATGCTTAAGATCTTGAATCACAGCTTCCATCGATTCCTTCCGAACGATAACTCATTATCTGCACAATAACATAGGTAATGTTATCGTGCAAAAACTGAGTTATCGAGTTGATTCTCTATAATTTACAGCGGATTTAAAACGGTTAGGTTAACCATTCCTGAGCGACAGCATGTCTTGACTCTTGAAAAGACTTCAAGTTTAAACATAACGAGCAGTATATTTGTCGATTAACACTCTAATCATTGTCTGATAATTCGTGTTATATTTTGCAGCTTCATTTTTAAAAAAATCTATACTTGACTTTGTTAAAGATATCGTAATTTTCTTTGTTTCTTCTTTTAAAACCAAATCTTTTGGTTTGGGCAAAAAATCATCCACAATTTTAATTTTTCCAATAGGCTCGTTTGTATACTTAGCTTTGCGCTTTCTCATAAATTTTCCTTGATCCCACTTAAAAACCATTTCATCTCATACGGACAATGCTATCGAATACCCATATTTATCGCCATATATTTATACATATTACCTTACAGGATTATTGACTAGCATCGAGAAATGTTCTTTTTAGCGGTTAAAATCTTGAAATTTTTCTAGCAGGCATTGCTAGCTAAATAGTATGATATTTCTCACAAACGAAGGAGAATATATGGCTATACCTCCAGTGCAACGATTTGATTTTAGCACATTTGTAGAAGGCAAACTTTGTATGTCTCATAAGAACCTTTTTGCATGTGAGACTCCCCTATTAAAAGAAAAAAATCTCTGTGAATTTCTCATAAATCTTGATCAAGAAGAATACCAAATTGCAACTCAAGAAAATAAAGATCTTATTGAGGAAAAAAATGCTGAGCAAATTGTAAAGCAGCAACTTCTACTTGCTGAACAAGAAACTCTGGTGAATAAGCAGAAAGAAAGCGAGAACGCACAATTTTATTGGCGCATTGCAAAGTATGCGATGTTTGGACTAGGAGCATTAGCTTTTGTGGGATCTCTGTTTTATGTATGGAAGACTCGGGCAGAAATAGCAAAGTGGGATGCTTGGAGCAAAGCAGTCATAGAATATAACAAAAGACCTGAGAATCACCAGATTGCTCGGGATTGGCTCGATAGAGTCCCCGGTGGAAAAGAACGTTATGAGAAATATCAAGCTGAGCTTAAACAAAAGTTTGGGGCTCATGATGGTGGGATAACCAAAGCAAGATATGAAGATCGATCGCGAACATTTGGTGGGGCATCCGTTGCTCTAGGTCTAGCGGGAGGCGGTTGTGCATTAGTAGAGCAATTAGTTGCCCTTCCTTCTTCTGATATCGCAGAAATTAACGAAGAATTTGGACCAAAAGATTACCAAATTAGCAAAAATAGAGAATTACGAATCCTCGATAAGATTCGTCGTATTGAGCTAAGAATGAAAGCTATTCATGATGAAACAGAACAAATTCAATTAGGCCAAGCATTTGATTATTTTACCCGTTTTAAGCCTTTAAATCCTGACAATATTGTACACCACCAACACCATCATGATCATTTATAGTCATAGTCATAAAAAGGCCATGCTTTTTGCAATTCCATTAGAAGTTGTTTTAAAACTCAGTTTCTGTCGATTTTTGGGGCTTTTTGAGCCAATTTTCGCTTTATTTGGTGGGGGTTATATCAACTTTCGTATATTACCCCCACCAAATAAAGCGAAAATTAGCCAAAAATCCTCCAAAAAGCGATGAAACCTGAGTTTTAAGACAGCTTCTTAGAGATTAACCAGGAGTTTTTATGCAGATTCAGCCCATAGAACTTTTCTCTCGATGCCAAGCAGCTTTTATACAGAAAAGCAAACTTGAAACAAAAATCTATACATTAAGCTGGTCCCTCTTAATAGCTGGAGGCTCTTACCTCTTAAGCTCTATCCAAGCGTTTCCCTTAAAGAATATTGAGCCGCATAAAACTGCAGCTGGGGTATGCATTGTATCATGGCTATTCTTGTCAACAATAGCTGGATATTATTTACAAGACCGCCCTAAACCTTCTTAGTATCAGAAAAAGTGGGTAAAGCAAAAGAAACAGACTACGAAGTGACGGAAGGTAATGTCTTTGCCGCTCTTGGCAGAGAAAACGCAGAAGCGTTATTGGCTAGATCCAAACTTTTAGATGAAGTTAGTTCGCTGATCAAAAAAAGCGGGCTTACTCAGCAAAAGATAGCAAAAAAGCTAGGAATAACTCAGTCTAAAGTCTCTATGTTAACCAGTGGTCATTTATCCGCTTTCAGCTCAGAAACTCTGATGCATTATCTTTCCATCCTTGGAAGATTTTTTAAAGCGTTAAAAGAGAAAGGTGATAGCTTTGAAAATAGTCTCTGAGCCTGGAATACGATGAAAAAGATCACGCCGTAAGATTATGATGTTTCCTGCTTTATGTTGTAAATCTTTTCCGTAGCCATTTAATCGTATGAGGATAGGCGGTACTGCAGAGGCGCACGAAGGGGGTTCAATAGAGACATAATACTGAGAGGCTTCCCAGAAGAACTTGCTAGATTGATTACGATGAACCCAGGAAGAATTTTCAAAACAATGGGTCGCATAATTACAAATGGTTCTTGTACAAGAAGTTAGGTAATCATTCTTAGAAACATAGGAGTGATACGGAGGGATAAAAAATTCAAATTTAGCACGACCGGAGAACTTTTCTGGAAGGGCAATTTCATGAGGTGTGTCGACTGTGATCCAATGCGACCGCAAAAGGTTCGTAAGGGTACAAGCTTGAAGGAAAGCTGTTCCAAGGTGGACAAGGCGATTAGGACAGAGAAAAGCAAGGGCGAGATTCGATACAAGACGGATGGCAGAAAAGTATTGCGTTATTGTCGCACGCGTGCTCCCCCACTCGATTTTAAAATCGGCCCTTTGAGAAGAAGAGAAATTTTGCTTGAAGATTTCTGTTAAGTTAATTGTCGGCTTGAAATACCAATTCATCGATTGAGCTGCAAGGATACTGATTGCAATAACAGTGGCGACTCCCACGAAAGGAGCTTGATACCATTTGATGTCTTGGTTGGACGATTTTTTTGCCCTATGTTCTAACATTTTATAAAGTGCGTAAGATTCTAAAGCAACGAACCAGATGTCAATAGTAGGAGACGCGTTATACAGCGCGTTATAATAAATCTCGCGTCTTGTCGGTGACGTTGCCTGTAACAACGGAGAGCTTAGTAAAGAGGGCCTTGCTAAGAGATACGCGCGTAACCCGCTTAGGCCTATATACATTGTCATTCTATAATCCTCTGAAAAAAGAATTGTAAGCTATTGTTTCTTAATTCTCGATCTCAAAAGAGATGGACAAATTAAAATTATCTTTTTATAGAGAGGAGAGATGTCACTCATTAGCATTGCAACCTCTCTTTTTTTTGTGCTCAATTCACTTGGAAACGTGCCGTTTTTCGTGGGGATTTTAAGTGGATACCCGATAAGCCGGCAGCGAAGAATTATCATACGCGAGCTCTTGATTGGGCTCTTTATTCTTCTGCTTTTTAATTTTTTTGGAGAAGAGATTTTAGGAGTTTTAGGTATTGACCAATGCGTCATGGGGATTGCGGGTGGAACCCTTCTATTCTTGATTTCCATGACGATGATTTTTCCAAAGCCTAAAACACTCAAAGTTCCTCAAAAAGAGCCGTTTATTTTTCCGCTTGCAACCCCTGCCTTTGCAGGACCTGGCGCGATCACTACGGTGATGATCTATTCTCAACAAGTCAGTAACTTAGCATGGATGATGGTGCCGATTTTGATCGCCTGGGGCTGCTCTGCTGTGGTACTACTTGCCTCATCCAATCTTAAACTCTTTTTAGGGCAAAAAGGGCTTGCGGCTTGCGAAAAGCTTGGAGGGCTAGTGATTTCACTCATCGCTGTGCAGATGTTCACAAGCGGCGTTATCCAGCTTATCCAAAGTAACCTGCACGCCTAAGAGAGACATAAGAAGTTGCACCCACAATAAGATGGTCTTCAAAATGGATTCCCATCACGCGGCTTGAGCGGATGAGGTGGCGGGTTATCTCAATATCGGCATGGGAAGGGGCAGGATCCCCAGAAGGGTGGTTGTGAGCCAAAATAATACTGCTGGCTTTATGACGCACCGCAGGGAAAAAGATTTCTCTTGGGTGGACCAAAACTTCAGATAATGTTCCCACTGACACTTTTTCAATGGAAATGAGCCGCCCTCGAATATCTTTCAAAACAACTAAAAGGGCTTCTTGCTTTAAGGTTGCAAGCTCATTGCGGACGAGCTCGTACGCCTCGGAGGTATAGATTGGTTCAGAAAAGACAAACGATTCTTGAGAGGCTCTCTGCGCAAGGCTTAAAGCGGCCTTGAGCTGAACTGCTTTAGCTGGACCAATGCCATCGATCTCCATAAGTTCTTCAACGGAGGCATGGATCAGCTCTTTAAGAGACCCAAAACGAGAAAGAAGCTGGGTTGCAAGATCAAAAACAGGTGTTTTTTGCGTTCCAGTGGAGAGAATAATAGCCAGAAGCTCGACAATGGAGAGCGATTCTGCTCCATGGGAGCGAAGCCTTTCACGGGGCCTTTCTGCTAAGGGAAGCTGTCTTATATTCATCCGGTAACGACAGCGCGGAAACCCAGTCCTTTAGGACTGGGAGGAAGCGCTGCTCCTCTTTTTAAAGTTGAAAATAAAATAAATTCTAAAGATAATTTTTGTCCATGAAGCGAACGATCAGCATCCGATTGGACACAACCCTTGAGCAGGGTGAAAAACTTTTGCAGTTGCAGGAGGCCTATTTTTCGACCTGCAACCAAATTGCTGCTATTGCTCGAGAAAATCGGTGCTGGAATCGATATGCTCTCCATACCCTCGTCTATTCTAAGGTTCGAAAAAGCTCGCCTCTGGGATCGCAAATGGTCTGCAATGCCATCTTTTCTGTCTGTAAAGCTTATCAAGCTAAGGGAATTCTTCCGAAGGAAGAAGTTCCTTTGATTATCTTTCGCCAAGGAAGAAGCACCCATTTTGATAAACGGACTTATACAATCAAGGGTGAGACCATTTCTCTTTATACACTTGGAAAAAGAATCCAGGTTAAGATGCGATTTGGCCCCTTTCAAAAAGAGTGCTTTTTGAAAGGCATCCCAAAAGAGGGCGAGCTGATCTGTAAAAAGGGAAAATGGTATTTTAACCTTGTTTTGGATCTTCCCGATCCACCCCTTGAGGAGAGTAAAGATCTTCTGGGAGTGGATTTGGGGGAGAATAACGTTTTTGCAACCAGCAGTGGAAAGATTTTTAGCGGAGGCAAGATCCGCCATCAGAGAAATCAATTTCTTGCAAAACGGCGTGTCCTTCAGTCCAACGGTTCTCCATCGGCAAGACAATTGCTGAAGAAAATCTCTGGCAAAGAAGGGCGCCGTATGAGACATACCAACCATGAACTCAGTAAAGAGATCGTTCAAGAAGCGATAAACCAAAAGGCAGGAATGATTGTACTTGAAGACTTGACTAACATCCGCAAGCGGATCCAAGGAGGAAAAAGACTCCGGACCCGGTTGCACCGGTGGAGCTTTCGTCAGCTCCAGATGTTTATCCAATACAAAGCCGAGGCAAGAGGCCTCTCTATCTTGTATGTCAATCCAGCCTATAGTAGTCAAGAATGCTCCGTTTGTGGTTGTTTAGGTGTCCGCTCAAGACACCTTTTTACATGTTTGTGTGGAAACCAGCAGCACGCCGACTGGAATGCCAGTCGAAATCTCTGCAGGTTTGCCTTAGGTACCCCTCAGGCAACGTGCGCCGTAAACCGCACGCAGGTGGCAGTTCTTGCTTAAGAGCTGACCATAAAGCTTCTGACTTTAGGTAGGAGTTGTTTACACTTGAAATGCCTTGGTTTTATGTTCAAGCTGTCCGGAAATTTCAACCTCGAGTAAAATGTCATTTTCTTCATAGAGGCATTCGACTACTTTCCCTTCGTTCATGAGCTCGCTCACAAGGGCATAGTGACTTTGGGGGATGCGAAGTTTGACTCTTTTTCGAAGTGACTGAATTTCCTTTTCCATGTGCTCTAAAAGGAGATCGAATCCTTGGTGTGTTAAAGCAGAGATTTGCACTGTTTTGGGGTACTTGATGCGGAGTTTATGCAAGATTGATGGGCTGAAGCAGGCGTCGACTTTGTTCAAGAGAGTGATGATCGGACGGCTTGCTGCTCCCAGCTCTTTTAAAACCAGCATCGCTGCCTCTGCCTGAAGCTCAGCCATGGGATGGCTGCAATCGATGAGGTGGAGCAAAATATCGGTATGAAGCGCTTCTTCGAGCGTACTTTTGAAAGCGGCAACAAGGGTGTGGGGAATTTTTCGGATAAACCCTACCGTGTCGACAAGAACAACCTCTTGCCGGTTGGGCAAAGTGTATTTTCGGGTCGTGGTATCAAGGGTTGCAAAGAGCTTATCTTCCACCAGAACATGCGACTGGGTGAGAGCATTGAGAAGGGTCGATTTGCCGGCATTTGTATAACCGACAATTGCAAAGGACGGGATAGCTGACCGGAGCCGTTTCTGTCTCTGCGTCTCCCGCTGCTTTTGCACTGCTTGAATCTCCTCTTGCAGCTGCTGGATACGCTTGCGGAGCATTCTTCGATCGAGCTCAATTTGAAGCTCGCCGGCCCCTCTTAAGTAAGCTCCGGCTCCTCCACCACCAGCACTTTGACGCGACAAGTGGGTCCAAAGCCGTTTGAGCCTTGGGAGTTGGTATTGGACTTTTGCAAGCTCGACTTGGAGTCTCGCCTCGCGTGTTTGGGCTCTCTGGGCAAACACTTCGATAATGAGCTCTGTTCGATCGATGACGGGCCTTTGGAAAAATTTTTCGAGGTTTCGTTGCTGATTCGGGGTGATTTCATCGTCAAAAATAACAATATCAGCCCCTTTTTCTTGAACTTCTATCAGGAGCTCATCTAGCTTTCCCGATCCTAAAAAGGTGGCCCCATCCGGTTTTTTGACAGAGCAAGGAATCTCTTGAATGGCTGCAAGTCCATATGTATCGCATAGACGTTTGAGTTCTTTTAAATAATCGACACAGGCTTCTTTATCTTTTCCCGACTCATACGTGCCGATCAGTAAAGCGGTTTTTGCATGCTTAAAACTATTCTCTGTCAGCATGAAACTCCAATTTCCAAGCCGTCATAGGCAAGCGCTGCGCCAAAAGAGGCGAGCTTATGGTTTGTTTCCTCATGGTCTATTTCATGAGAGACATGAGAAAACCAAGTTTTCTTAGCACCCACCTTATTTGCAAAGTCAAGCGCCTCCTCAATAGTCAAGTGCGCAGGAGATGAACGGTATCTTAACCCGCTGAGGACAAGAACTTCAACTCCTTTCAACCCTTTAAAGAGGTTTGAAGAGTAGTTTTTAAGATCCGTTACATAGGCAAAGTTGCCCACCCGATACCCCGTGACCTGCATTTGATTTTGCTCATAAGAGACAATATGCCATCTCAAGCCGCAGAAATCGACCTGACCAAAGTCGTTTTCAATACATTGAAATTCAAATCGAGGCCCTCCCATTACATCGTCGGAAGACTTTTTAAAAAAATAGGGTGTTCTCAGCTGGATTTCTTTTAAAGTTGAGGAAGAAAGCAGGCATGGAAGCATCTGATGTTTAAGATAGAAGAACACGCGCAGATCATCCAGCCCTCCAATATGGTCGTAATGGCCATGCGTTAACACGACTGCATCTAACCGCTCAATTCCGTAGGTGAGCGCCTGCTCCCGAAAATCAGGGCCTGCATCAAACAAAATCTGTTTTCCCCCGATCTTTAGCAGGCCTGCAGGGCGCAGCCGATGGTTCCGCCGGTCTTGCGATTTACAAACCTTGCATTGGCATGTCACCACTGGCGTTCCCATCGAGGCTCCTGTCCCAAGAAAAAGAAAGACTCCCTGCATTAAGACCTCGTCGATCTTGGAGGAAGCACCTGCACTCTTCCCTCCAAGGTTTTTTCTTGAGAAGAGGGGTGGTTCTTGAAGCAATGGGAGACTTTAGCAATGGGCGATTTGGGCAGTTTTAAAATCTGACGATTTTTAAGGGAAGGCTGTTTCATTAAAAATGATTATAACCTAAATGTCTTCAGCAAAGCAACCACGTCTCGATCTTCAACCTGAGAAAAAATGTCGTAAGACATTGAAATGCTCCTCAAGTCCTCGACTTCAAGACAGACCACTTCATCAGCGATGCCTTTTAATAATTGAATCACAGAAGAGGCGCCTACAGGAGTTGCAATGACCACTCGATGGGGGTGCTCTTTCCGAACGGCCTTAATGACTGCAAGCATCGTAGCTCCTGTGGCAATTCCATCATCGACTAGAATCGCCGTCTGATTGTGCATGGAAAGCCTTGGCGTATATCTTGCATAAAGAGCCTCTCTTTCAGCAGCTTTTGCCCGCTCTTTTTCAATCTCGTGCTCAAGATACTCTTTTGAAACTCTAAGCTCTTGTATAAGCGCCTCATTAAAAAAACCATCCCCCGTTGCCATCACAGCGCCTAAAGCAAGCTCTAGGTCATGAGGAGTTCCCACTTTGCGGGGTTGGCAGCAGTTGAAGAAAATATAGATATTTCTTGATAAATCTATACAAAATGTATAGAATTCATTCCCATGAAAGTAAACATTGGGACAGCAGCAAAATATTTCGGCGTTTCACAAGAAACACTTCGCAGATGGGAAAAATCAGGCCAGATTATTGTTGAAAGGACGCCTAAAGGCCATCGTCGTTTTGATCTTTCCAGGCATGCGTCCGCACAGTCTAAGAAATTGAATTCAAAGAAACATACTCTCGGCTATGCACGAGTCTCCAGCCATGATCAGAAAGATGATCTAATCAGGCAAACCCAAGTCATAGAAAACTTCTGTACAGCTAATAGATGGATTCATGAGGTCGTTCAAGATCTTGGTTCAGGCCTCAATTTTCAGAAACGAGGTTTAAAGAAGTTGATGCAAAGCATCTGTTCTGAGAAAATCGATCATCGCCGTATTTTCTGCAAGGCTTTATGGAGCCAGATCCAGAAAGAACCAAAAACTTTTACAAGCTTTAAAACAAGCGACTGAAAATGTCTGATACTGCTCCCAGAACTTATCAAACCCGTATTCTCGATGGCTTCGACAAGCCATTATCTGCCTATGCATTGCTTATGAGCCATGTTGAGCGCTGTTTATTTGCAGACATTGCAGCCGGTAAGATTGCTGGAGATCTCAAATCATTTTACCTCACCCATTTTCGTATCACTGCCCGCCAATTCAATGCAGCCCGTGTCCAGCTCGAAGGTAAAATCGACTCTATTCTCCGATTGCAATCCCAGCGCATTGAAACTAAAAAGCACCAAATTGCAGCTCTTGAAGAGACCCTTGCCCGTCTTAAAAATAAAAAGATTCTCCATCAAAAAAAGCGGCGCCTTGCCAAACTCAAAGATCAGCTCAAAAAACTCGAAACAGCTCAAAAAAATAAAGATATTTCTCTTTGCTTTGGCGGGAAAAAACTGTTTCGAGCTCAATTTGATTTAGAAGCTAATGGCTATGCAACGCATGAAGACTGGAAAAACGGTTGGAGACAAACCAGGAATTCTGAAATTTTCATCCTTGGATCTAAAGATGAAACTTCCGGCAATCAAAGCTGTACGGCTTTGATTGGACAAGGTGATTCCATTCATTTACGTGTAAGGCTGCCCGATGCATTGGCTTTTCAATTCGGCAAATATCTCCAAATCCCCAACATCCGCTTTGCCTATGGCCATGATGTGATTGTAGCAGCCATTCGCGACTGTTATCTAAGGCAACAGCTTCTCAATGATCCTGCTTATAAAAATCATGGCCAAGCGATCACCTTCCGTTTTAAAAAAGATGCCAAAGGGTGGCGTATTTTCGCTAGTATAGGCATCCAGATTTCTCAACCTACGACTCTTAAAGAAAATGGCGTCGTTGCCGTTGATATTAATCGTGATCATCTAGCGGTTGTAGAAACCGATCGATTCGGGAATACCCTTCATACATTCAATATCCCTCTTCCCCTTCATCATACCTCTAAAGGCCAGGCCCAAGCTCTCATTGGCAATGCCTCGGCCCAAATCATTGCCCTTTGTGAAAAGACACAAAAACCCCTCGTCCTTGAAAACCTCGACTTTAAGAAAAAGAAAGCCCAACTTAGAGAAAAAGATCCCTCCTATTCTCGCATGCTCTCTGCTTTTGCCTACGCATCAATCATCACTCATCTTAAAAGCCGAGGGGCCTCAAAAAGAGTCGCCGTTTATAGCGTCAACCCTGCTTTTACTTCGCTCATCGGGCGAGTCAAGTTTGCAAAGCGTTATGGCTTAACAATTCATATGGCGGCCGCACTTTGCATTGGCCGCAGATTTTTAGGAGTTTCTGAAAGAATGCCCCAAGGCCAAAGGGAGATTCCCGACGGAAAAGGGGGCCATGTCACCCTTGATCTACCTGCAAGGAATCGATCTCGGCATGTATGGCGCCAATGGGGGCAGCTCAATAAGAAACTTTCAGCGGCGCTTACAGCGCATTTTCGGGCGGTACATACCGATCCTAGAGTCCCCCAAACGACTCCTGTGACAGCAATGCTCTCGAATCTTGCCGGCGAGACTCTGGCACGCGAATCGTCAACTCGACTGCTCTGTTGACGTGTCCGGCTTGTCTATGCGTTTGTATAGATTTGCCTAGATTTTTTTGAGCGGTACTGCAACATTGAGCGGGATGGAAAGCGCTTTTGCCACCTCTGCCGCAACTACTACCCCGCCCCTAGCAAGCCCCAAGACCACACAGTTCTTCTGGCGCTCGTAATGGAGAAGTGCGCCGGCTAGTTTTTTGCCTGCTTCTTGCCGATCTTTAAACATATATAAAATTCAAAAGAATTGTCCTATCTCGAAAATGCCTTGATGCGACTGGTAGCTTGAACCAAATTCACCTTGATATCTGACATCCACATAAGGCGCTTTATCATTATTTGGCCTCACAAGCATGGAAAATTCAAAGACCCCCAGGTTTTGAGCTCCTGTAAGCGTCGTAACTGTGAATGAGCCGGGAGTTCCGATAAGAGAAGAGGTGATAAAACCTGTGTGGAAGGTTTTTTGGTAAGCATACGAGCCCTTCTCTCGAAAGACAATGTTTCCCCAGTCGAATTTCACGATTTCATGAAATCGGAGTCCCGTCTCGCCTCGAAAAAGGGAGCAAAAGCGTCCTTTTTGACGCATATTCAAGATATTTGCCCCATGCTCTTGGAACCCCTGCTCCCAGTTTCCGACCCAGTCGCCCATGAGGAATGGCTCAATTCCAAACCACTTCACCTGGCACCGCTCTAAATGAAAACCGTCGTAGCCTATCTCCAAGTGTGGAGCAACCTGCCATCCGTGGGTTTGAGATTTAGCTGTGTGATGAAACCCTGAAAAAGAAATTTTCCTGCGATTGCTTGTATGGTAGTATCCTCCCCATAGCGCCAAATCGAAGTACCATTTTGCCGCATTGAGGGTGCCGTAGGCCGTCATGTACCCTTGATCGACACTCGCAGACCCCATCCCGTCTGATTCATGAAGATGGGAGTGGACATAAGCAACTCCAACCCCAACCACATTGGCATTTGTTCCATTGTAGTCAAAAGCGGCGATAACTCCTCCGAGCCCTACGTTAAAAGCAGGCGTCTCGTTCTGCGCTTTTTTATGGGCATATTCCCCAAAGGTTCCAAGCCACATGGCACAGGGACCTTGCTTGTCGCAAGATGTTTGTTTGTCTTGCGCTTTGAGCATCTCCCTAGAAGTATAGGCGAGGAGCTGATCGGAATCGAGATGTGCTGCTGCAATTGGATTGCTTGCGCTCTCTTGCTGATGAAGTCGTCCATGGCGCAGATGGTCGCTGAGGACCTGGCTTGAAGCAAGATACCCATTTTGCGAGGCATACGTGGCAAATGCACTGCGTGTTGGCGCTGCCGATTCTAGGGCCTGAGTTAGCTCTGCTTGGTTTAATGAAGAGAATAGATTGATCACATCGATCGATGCGTTTGAGTTAAAATAGCTCGCTATCTTTAAGTTATTTCCCGTAAGACCTTTGGTGGAAATCTGAGGAGCGTAGAGCAAATAGACAAAGTTAGGCGCATACGATAAGCTAAAATGAAAATTGGAGAGTCCCCCTGTCACAATCGGATCGAAAGTCCCAGAATAAGGCCCTTGCACAATTGGATAGGTTCCAGTGGTTGCATAGCTGCCAGCATCCTGGGTGACATTGACGGTGCCGCCAAGGACAAGCTCTCCCGTTCCTGTGACGATAACCTGAGAGGATGTCGCAGGACTGATTTCTATGTTGGTAACAGCGGTACTCCCTAAATTAATATTGCCGCTCGATGTATTGAACGTGAGATTTCCGATTGAATTTCCTGGAGAGAGGGTTCCGCTGATCGTGCCTCCTCCAAAAATAGTTCCGACGCCTCCAAGAGTCGCTCCTGAACTAACGGTAATACCTCCTAAGATCTGACCATTGACAGATAGCTTTCCTCCCGTCACCGAAGTCATCCCACTATAAGTACTCACCCCATTCAAAATGAGATTGCCAGGTCCTTGCATCGTGAGGGAAGCGCCGGCCCCAGTTCCTGGCGTCCAGGCCTGGCCAGATGGGATAGAACTTAGACTATCATCGGCTATCGACTCAGAAATGGTGATGGTACTCCCAGAGTCTGGAGCAAAAGTTAGAGTTGCCCCGGAAACCGCGAAGATGCCAAAACCAGCACTAGCCCCTGCGCCGCCGTTTGCGGAGGCTGTATTTCCCATCGTCGAGCAATTCCCTTGAAATATAATCGTCCCAGTATTAACAAAGATAGCCCCTCCAAGCCCTGCGCCATCTCCTCCTACAGATAGATTACCAACAGCTCCGACACCACCAGGACCTCCTTCGCCACCACCACCTCCACCACCAAATCCCCCTTGCCCACCTAATGAGCCAAATCTAAACCCACCACCACCACCAAAACCCCCATCTCCTAAGTTACCGCCGCCTCCTCCAAAACCTCCATTTCCTTGTTGGTTACCACCGCCACCGCCATAACCTCCATTTCCTGAGACGCTACCACCGCCGCCACCAACACCTCCATTTTCTAGGCCAGAGGGACTGCTACTACCACCTCCTCCTCCAATACCACCAGCAGAAGCACTACCATTATAGCCACCACCTCCACCAGAAGTCCTTACGACTGGACCAGGATTCATCCCACCGCCTGCACCACCTGCACCAGTCCCATTGCCGCCTTGGCCTCCTCCTCCTCCAAAAACATATATTCCAACCGTACCACCGGGGCTGCCATTTCCTCCACCAGCTGTTCCAGCCGCTCCTCCTGTTGCTCCAATTATCGCACCGCCGCCGCCACCTCCCGCATTTGTTCCATTCCCATTTCCTCCATCAGCTATGGAACCGCCCCCGCCAGAGTTTCCCCCTCCATTACCGCTATACCCACCGCCACCACCATTGTTGGAACCTCCATTTCCTCCAAGACCACCACCAGCACCACCAGCACCAGGAGCACCACCGCTGGCACCAAAACCAGCGCTCGCCGTATTAGAAGTAAAAACCACATCTTTAATGGTCACAGTGGCTCCATCTACAAAAACAGCCCCGCCTGCTCCCATTCCACCACCACCGCCACCCGCTCCAGAGCCTCCTTGAGCCACGCCGCCTTGGATGTTCATGTTCTGCAAGGTCACAGTGCCTTGCCTGATAAAAAAGGGACGAAAGCCGTTTCCATCAATTGTCGTAGGGCTGCCTGAAGAATTGCCGATTGTGATGGTATCTGTCGTAAATAGGTTGATTGGAGGAGGGAGGGCATTTAAAGACACCGATGGAACAGAAAACGTAATATTAAAAGGTCCGGCTGTTCCTTGAGCTTGGCTATTTAAGATCTGATTCAAAGTATAGCGTAACTCCCCAGTTGCTCCTCCTGTATTGACAGCTGAGTCTGACCCCAGACTGACTATATAATCAGCACTGAAAACGGCTGCTGTTGCAAGGCTAAAACAGATCGTAGAACAGAAAATTTCCTTCCATCGTAAAGACATAAAAATACCTCTTTCTTTCTGAAATACTAAAAGGAAATTTGTTAAGCTGAGGGAATTGCAAAACTAGAAACGAAAAAGTGATTTTTCGGGGATAGTGAATGCAAACCGGTTGGCAGGCCCCGAAAAATCACTTTTTCGATTCCAGTCTCGTAATTTTAGATGTTTTATCCAAAAAATCTTCACTGTGAGAACAAGCGGGAGCCCATTTGATCATTGGCCAGAAGACTTTTTCACCCTACAGCAAGATTACGTGACCAATTTCATCAATTGGTCGGCTGTCAATACCAACACGCCAAACATAAGATGGCACGCAACCTTACTAAGTCCGCGCACCCTGAGTTTGCAAGCACCAAATTCGTCTTTCAGACGAGAATTGGTTCGTTCCGCAGCTGTCCTTTCATTATAACGCAGTGTTTCTGGGAAAATTAAATTCAGAGTTCTTCTTGCAAGACTTTCCGCTTCAAGGTCTTTTTTGAGCTGTTTGTCTGCTCTTGGATTCTTATCGATTAGGGGCTTGTGTCCGAGAGATTGGCTATGTGCGATAATACCTGGGATGTCGTAAGCGGCATCCATGAGGTCATAGCAGTTGATGATTCTCGTGGCAGTTAAAGTGGCCAGAGGAATTGCAACCTGACTGTCATGAACTGAAGCTGAAGTAACAATAGCGCTGACAGGGATGCCTCCGTCAATGGTATCTAAATGTAACTTGTAGCCAGTCCAGTACATTGTATTACCTTTGCTGTCTTTTTTAGCACCTTTGTCGCATGCTGTCGGTAAATCAGCCAGCATTTCTTCTAGCGTCATCGTTTTTTGTCTGTCTATGCGCGTAGGTTCGGGTTTGGCTCGTTTTTGGCCTTTTTTAGGGCGACCTTTTTTCTTTGGCTCCAATTCCTGATCCGGATCTTCACTGTTTTGCGTTGCCTTGTTCTTAGTTTTGGTTTGCGGCCGTTCTCGAGCCTCGATTGCGGTTGAATCGCGTGAATTATGCAAAACGACTTCGTTTTTCAATGTCTTTACAATCAGCGCCTCATGTGCGCGCTGAGGAAGCCCTGTTTTAGCAAACTCAGTGAAGGCTCTAGAAAAAGTAGCCTCACTAGGCAGTTCAGACAGAGATTCCCACCCACAAATACGTCGTAGGTTTTTATCGCTTTTCAAGCGATCAATCAAAAATGTTGTCGTATCGAGATTGTATACCATTTTAACAACGAATGATCTGGCAATTGCTGAACGTGTTTTTTGTGGGCGGCCCTCACATCCGTAATAGCAAGGAAGAAAGTCTTCGATGCGTACCACTTCCAAAATAGAAACCAATTGTTGCTGCTTTTCTGTCAGTGGATCGAGCTCTTCTTCTAACCAAGCGAAAAGAGAGCCTTGAATTTTTTCCCAATATTTTGATAAAGTGTCTGTCAGCTGACCCACGTGGTTTGCTCCTTGCTCTGATGTGATTGTTTGTCAGAAAGCTAATTATATCAGACGCAAGGTGTTTGTTAAAAGTGACTTGTGGTTGAAAATCGCAACGCTATTACAGAAATGACGAAAGGGAAGACTTTTTCGGAGTTGCTGTAGGTTTTGCTAAAACGGACCCGAAAAAGTCTTCCCTTTCGTTAGTTTTGCAATTCCCTCAAGCTATCAAAAAAGATGGATGATACATGAACACTTTTGTTGCGACAATTGATCTTGCGCTTGCCTCTAAACTTGAAGAAGATCTTAAATCTCAAGGGTTTATATTAAACAAGCCCCCTTATACGCTCTTTTCAGCCCAAAAAAAGGGGGTTTCTTGCACTCTTTATTCCAGCGGAAAACTGACGGTTCAAGGGAAAGAAAAAGAGGCGTTTATCACCTATTACCTAGAACCTGAAATCTTAAAAACCTTGGCCTATAGCTATCCCGAGCTCGGTGTTGATATGACCGCGCATATTGGAGTGGATGAGGCAGGCAAAGGCGATTTTTTTGGGCCTCTTTGCATTGGGGCTGTTCAAGCCGACGAAAAAGGAATCAAGTCGCTGCTTAGCTTGGGTGTGAAAGATAGCAAGAAAATGAGCGACCAAACGATGTTCATGCTCGCTCCTAAAATCCGCGCAGCGGTCCCCTCGACAATCGTTAAAATCTCTCCCCCTAAATACAATGAAATGTATCAGAGTTTTCAAAACCTCAACAGGCTTCTCGCATGGGGGCATGCAACAGCGATTGGAGAGCTTGTCCAAAAGACAGGATGCCAAAAGGCGCTGATTGATCAGTTTACAACTGAATCGCTTGTGGAATCTGCCCTTGCCAAAAAAGGGGTCTGTGTTGAACTCGAGCAAAGGCCTCGCGCTGAAGAAGACCCTGTTGTTGCGGCCGCCTCCATTTTAGCGCGGGTCGCTTTTGTAGGAGCGCTCGAAGCTTTAAGCCTGCAGGTTGGCATGACGCTACCCAAAGGAGCCTCCTCTCTTGTCGTGAAAGCAGGACGCAAGCTTGTTGAGGGGCAGGGGCGATCAATCCTCGAACAGGTAGCGAAACTGCACTTTAAAACCACCCAAGAAATACTTTTCTTTTAATCGCCTATTTTTTAACCTGCCTCTATGTCACGATTTTCATACACAGTCATAGCGGCGCTTTTTTTATTGCCGGTTGAAGGGGCCCCTTACGGTTTTTCTGACTACTACTTTGCAGATCCCGAGAGACACTGGCATGTTGAGGCCGCTTATCGGGGGGTTGGAAAAGCGGAGTTTGAAAAGAACAAATGGCATCACCTGAACTATGCAGATGCCGACGCAGCTCTCTATTACACACAACCTCTTGATGACGAGAACTCTTTAACCTACGGCTTAGGTTATGACTTTTTGAGGTTGGATTGGCATCAAAACCCCCGCTTTTCACAATCTAATTTCCATTATTTAGTCGGATCTATCGGGTATGTTTCAACGACTTTAGACCGTTGGCGCTGGATTATTAATACAGGCTTTTCTGTTGATGCGGCCCGCCTTGATTTTGGCCCCTCCGCAGTTTATCATGCGATGCTCTGGGGACGGTTCCATTTTACCGATTGTTGTGGAGTGCACATTGGGGCTTTGGGATGGTATGGAGTTAAAAATGGACGAGGATTTCCCGTCTTTGGATTTGACTGGAAATGGGGGGATAAGTGGTCTGCAAACACGGTTTTTCCAATTGACTATTCTCTTACGTACCACCTCTCGGACAATTGGTCTCTTGAAACTGCCTATGCTAACTTTGGAGGACCTTACAAATACCCGCGGCTCGCGCATGAGGGCGCAAAAGGGTTTAGAGAGTCGATTTTGATGGTCTATTCCAATGGAGTCGACTTAGCTTTGAAGTTTAAGTTTGAACATCTACTCAGAGCCTCCTTAGGCGTGGGATGGAATTTCGGGGGATGGCTTTTCATTAAAAATCATGAAAATCACGACGGAAAATACTACCATTTTAATTCCGCTCCCTACGCTCAAGGAAGTATCGCCTTAACATTTTAACTATTTGGCAGCTGTTGTGTTTTTATGCAGCCGGAATGATTCCACAAAGTGTTTATACCGCACTTCATCATAGTTAGGGATTTCACATTCCATTGCCATAAGATACAGGCTATTTTTGACCATGACAGCCCGTCCCTTAAAGTAAATGTTTCCTGTTCGGATGAAAAAATCGAGCGCCTCATGCCCATCGACTAGAAGAAGATCGGCAAAAAGGAGTTGATTTCCAGGGTTATGGGTTAAAATCCCATTGAGAAACCCCTCCAAGCTCATTTGAGCATAAGCCTCATCGACAAACTCAGGGTATTGGGCTACAAGCAACATAAAGACAGCTTGCTGCTCTACAGCAGAAATGTAAGCGTCATATTTGAGTTCAAACCCCTCATCAGGCATTGCCATTTTTTCCGAAATATGTTCGGGCTCTGCTGGAAGCCACAAGGAGCAATTTCCTGCTTTAGCATGGTATTCTTGCCATCCTGCAGGTACGACAGCCTGAGTAGAAGTTCGAGTAGAACTTGGTGCCGACGAAACATTCGTCGGTGCAGTCAGCAGCAAAACACCTCCCAGACAGCTGAGAAGCCACTGCTTAAATCCCCTTATTTCCAACATAATCCCCCCTCTATTTATTAATGAAATTAATGAATCCTGCCCATGAGTAAAGCCAAGAGCCATGCAATCAGCTGGACACCCATGAAAATAACGATAAACGGCATAAAAATATTGAGAAGCGCTTTCCAAGCGGAAAATTGTTGAGCCTCCCCAAGCGCTTTCAGGAGAATAACAAGCCCCCAGACTGCAACAACCACCTGAATGAGCGTCATGAAAAAGATAAAGGCCAGCTGCCCTCCGGCAAAAGGAAGTTCGAGATAGGCCCTAGTAAAAAGATATCCTCTAAATACCATGATCTCTGTGGCCCAAACCGCAATGTTGACAAGCGTAGGCACACTAGACCAAGCAACCGCTGCTCGAACCTGTTTAAAGGTTCCAAGCCCACCCAGCCATCGCCCTGTCCAATAAAAGAGAGCAGCTCCTACATTGACTCCAACAAATCCGGTAATGATGGCTCCAACCGCAGTCCCCCCTAAAATATAGCCAAAAGAGTAGACATCTCCGAGCGCTCGATTTTGTGCTGCTTGAAGGAGAATAGGAAATCCATAGATCCAATAAAGCAAAGGGAGCAAATAGGATGTGTTGAATTCAAGAATGGCTCGGATCGTTTCCCGGGGATGCAGCCACATTCCAATCCATGGATTTACGGATAATTTTTCTGCCATACAAGCTCCTTTGAGGACTGTATGTTTAGAATAATACTAAAACAATAATTATTCAATTATTATTTTAACTTTTTGTGGAATAATGGAACTATGTAAAGAAGAATCAATAAGATAGAAAGGAAAAGGCACGTCTTGTGAGGCGTGCCTTTTATAACGTCTGATAACTAGTTGTTTTCTTCTTCCTCTTCTTCTGAATCATCTTCATCAGAATCTTCAGTCATCTGATCTTCAGAAGAGCTGCTTGTCTGCGTTTGAGCAGCAACTGTCCCTGCTTTTTTCGTTTCCGATCCTGAGAGGAAAGGGTTGATGATGATCAATCCCACAACCATAATTGCGACCACAATCATATTATCCATGCTATTTCTCCTTTTTTTAAGCAAAGGAATGGACTATAGCAAACCGCATCATTTCCAGACAAGTACCCTTTACAATTAATTTTAAAATTAATATTAGTTAATTTAACTGAAGGATTAATTTATGCCAAAAAAACGTCTGAAGAAAAAATCTTCTGCTAAAATTAAAAAAACGATTAAAACTCATGAACGGCAGCGCCTTGAAAACCTCGAAGAGCTCATCAGCTTAAACCTGGGCAGCCTTTTAGTCCTAAGCGAGGAAGGCGATCCAACCCAAATTGCTCTCGCCTATCAGCAAGCCAAAAACGAATTTTTAAAGCTTGGACCTGAAATGCATCGCATCGCTCGAGAAATTGGAGGAGATCTGTTTTGGATTGTCGCCGACTTCCTAGAGAGCATTGACGTCGTTCTCCATAAGCAAGGGATGCTCGATGAAGACAAAATCACGCATTGCCTTTCGACGACAGAGCGCCTTAAAGCAGAGCTTAAGCAAAACACTTTTGAAGCAGGGGGGCTAGGTTAAAATCTTTGAATACAGATCGGGCAAGGGAACGGGCACGGTAACGTTCACGAAAGAGCTTAGGTGACCTCTTTCGTGAACGTTACCGTGCCCGTTCCCTTGCCCGATCTCCCCCTAACCGATTACTTACAAGAACCGCCTTGAGATTTTCCACCTTTGCAATTACAGCCGGAACAACCGCACCCGCATTTACACTTTCCTAGGCATCCCAAGCACCAAACAGCCGCAAGCCCTATGATAGCATAAATAAAACGGGCAAGCCATGATGTATTCCCATGGGCGATCCAAGCAACCAAATCAAATTGGAAAAATCCCCACAAACCCCAATTCAAAGCCCCAATGATAACAAGAGCCCTCGCTACACATTTTAATAACTTCATAAAAAAAGCCTCCTCTACCGTTCTACCCTTTAATATACATAAAAGAACTTCGATTGTCACCATTTTTTTTTACTTTAACAATTGTCATTTAATCATTGAAAATGGTACATTCTTCCACTGATGATGGAGGTCGTATGGGAAAAATCGTCGGTTGTTCTGAGTTCAAGTTTCATGATCAGATTCGTGGTTTTTTTCGCTGGAGCGACGTTTTAAAGGGAAAAGCACGCACCATTGAGTACCGTACTCATTCATTTTTTGGAGATTCTAGCTATTCAAAGCTTATTGAGCCTAAATTGTATTTTCATGCTTCTGTAAGCGCTTGGACAACCTTTACCGGAAAATTAAGGGAGTATTGCTTACCCTGGCGTTGGAAATCAGCCTACTTGGATCCAGAAGAAAATGGCAAGCCACCTTATCGGATTCTAGTATGCACAGCTGTCCAAGAAGGTAAATTGCCTGATGATTTAAGAAAAGTCGTTGGTAAATCATGGTTTTTGACAAATTTGACAATTAATAATCATTATAACGAATTCCATTGGCAAGAATTTCTTGAGCTTCCAGGACAAAATGACAGCTTCAACACCATTAGAATGTCACATCCTCTAGGGGACTGTTTTGGGAATACAACGTATGTTACTTCAGGTTCGCTTTGTCATATTTATCGCCGACGAACTCTTTTCTCAACACTGAAATATCTTTTCCTAAGACAGTTTTCAACTTCTTGGAAGGAAGTCGCTATTCAAGCAGGGAACGTATCGGAAAAAATGTTAATTCAAAAAACTGATGAGCAAGCCATCTGTAACGCCGGACTAATTCATGGATGAATCGAATTTTAATAAACTGTGCCGCCTCAGCAGGATTTCTGCGACGGAAGAAGAAAAGAAGCATCTTCTTAAGAGCATCGATGATATTTTAGTCTATGTTTCTCAGCTCGAAGATGTTGATACAGAGGGCGTCATCCCTTGTTTTACCATTCATGAAACCCTCCATACCGTTACACGAGAAGATATTCCTGAAGCTCCTTTATCTCGAGATCTTCTTCTTGCAAATGCTCCTTCCCATGTGGGTGGGATGATTCGGGTTCCCCGCGTTCTTAAATAATAGGTGAAATGGTGTATCAACTCTCTGCATGTGCCCTACAGGACCTGTTTCTAAAAGGCGAGGTTTCAGCTGTGCAGATTGCTGAGCAAGCGGTCAAGCGGACGGAGCATTTCGACTCAAAAGTGGGCGCTTTCCTCACTCTATTTTCTGAGCGGATAATCCAAAAAGCGCGAGAGCTTGATCAGAAGCGTGCCCGAGGTGAAAAGCTAGGAAAGCTTGCCGCCATCCCTATCGCACTGAAGGATAATATCAATGTCTTTGGTGAAAAAACAACCTGCGGTTCCCAGTTTCTATCGAACTATACTTCCGTCTTTGATGCGACGGCTGTCCGTCTGATTGAAGAGGCAGACGGGCTCTTGATTGGGAAGACTAACATGGATGAATTTGCGATGGGGTCCTCGACTGAAAACTCCTCCTTTCATCCGACAAAAAATCCATGGGATCTGAGCTGCTCGCCCGGAGGATCTTCAGGGGGCTCTGCCGCCGCTGTTGCTGCAAGGTTTTGCCCGCTTGCTTTAGGGAGCGATACAGGAGGCTCGATTAGGCAGCCTGCCGCCTTTTGTGGAATTGTGGGCTTTAAACCTTCCTACGGCAGAGTCTCTAGAAACGGACTTGTCGCATTTGGATCCTCTCTTGATCAAATGGGCCCTTTGTCAAACAACGTGATGGACGCCGCCCTTCTTTTTGACGTCATCGCCCAGCCGTGCAAATACGATTCAACCGCTATTTCTCACCCCTCCCCTTCTGCTGTAGCTGCCTTAAAGATACCTCTTAAAGGCCTTTCAATCGGCGTCCCGTGGCATTTTCTAGAAGGGCTTGGAACTGAAGCCCAAAAAAATTTCGAGACCTCATTAGGCATCTTGAAAAGCTTGGGATGTACGATTGTCGATGTCGATCTTGACATTTTGAAATATTCGATTGCCGTCTACTACATTCTCGCCACCGCGGAAGCTTCGACAAACCTGGCAAGGTTCGATGGGATCAGATATGGCAAAAGGTCGCCCTCCGCAACGACAGTGGATGAAATTTTCGACTTTTCCAGAGCGGAAGGGTTCGGCCAAGAAGTGAAGCGCCGGATCATGCTTGGCACCTATGTCCTTTCCGCCGGCTATCAAGATGCCTACTATAAAAAAGCTCAAAAAGTGCGCACACTTGTGATTGAGCAGTATAAAAAAGCATTCAAAACCTGTCAGATCATTGCTACACCCACCTCTCCCTTCACTGCTTTTACTCTAGGGGAGATTCAAGATCCCCTTCAAATGTATCTCCAAGACATCTACACCGTTCCCATCAATCTTGCCGGCCTCCCAGCGATCTCTGTTCCTTCAGGCTTTTGCTTAAAAGGGCGCCCCTTTGCCCTTCATCTGACAGCCCCCTTCCTCCACGACGGTGAAGCCTTCAGATGCGGCTGGCACTTTGAAAATGCCCTTGGACTCACAGGAAAAGTTCCACCTCTCTTCGATCAAGGATAAACTCTATGACAGACGTACATTATGAAAATTGGGAAGTGATTATCGGCCTTGAGATTCACGTCCAGCTAAATACAAAATCGAAGATGTTTGGCTGCGAGCCGTACCATTTTGGCTCAGAGCCCAATCTCGATATTGGAGTTGTTTGCACAGGGCAGCCTGGAGCCCTTCCGGTTCTCAACAAGGAGGCCGTCCGAAAAGCGGTTCAATTTGGGTGCGCTGTGAAAGCTCAAATCGCCCCTATCAGCCGCTTTGACCGAAAATCGTACTTCTACCCTGACAACCCCAAAAACTACCAAATCACACAGCTCGAGTATCCGATTGTCCAAGGGGGTGTGATCGTCACTGAAGTAGGAGGCGTCACAAAACACTTTCAAATCAATCGCGCCCATCTCGAAGAAGACGCCGGCATGCTGAAGCACTTTTCTACTTTCTCAGGTGTCGACTTCAACCGCGCAGGAGTGCCTCTCCTAGAGATCGTCTCAGAACCGTGCATCCACTCTCCCAAAGAGGCCTCTGCCTATGCCATGGCAACCAAAGCAATCTTAGAATACATCGGCGCCTCTGACTGCAATATGGAAGAGGGCTCTCTGCGAGTAGACGCCAACATTTCTGTCCGTCCTAAGGGAGAACAAAAATATCGGAATAAAATCGAAATTAAAAACATGAACTCGTTTTCCAATATGGAAATCGCGCTTGAATCAGAAATTCGGCGGCAAATTCAATTTTACACAGCCCATCCCCACGAAGAAATTGCACGGGGAACCTACCGGTTCGATCCAGAAACAGGAGGAGTGATTCACATGCGATCCAAAGAAGAGGCCGACGATTACCGGTACTTCCCTGAGCCAGATATCCCCTCTGTTGAAATCTCTGAAGCCTCTATTGAAGAGATCCGCGCTGCTCTCCCTGAGCTTCCACGTGAGCGGTACTTCCGTTACCTGAATGACCTTAAAATTCCCGAGCAGCCTGCTTTCTTGCTCGTCAGTGATAAAAAACTCTCTGATTACTTTGAGCAAGGGTTAAAGGAATGTGCCAACCCCAAGGCGCTTGCCAACTGGCTGACGGTCGAATTCCCTGGCCGCCTCAAAGACAAAGGAAAGAGACTCTGGGATCTTGCCATTCCAAGCTCTCACATCGCTGAGCTTGTACAGCTTATCGACAAGCAGATTATTACAGGGAAAATTGCCAAAAGCGTTGCCGATGAGATGGTCAGTGAGCCTCTCACTCCACCCTCGGAAATTGTGCAACGAAACCGAGACTACCAACCGATTGCAGACACCGCATCCATCAAGGCACTGATCGACCAGGTTCTCAAAGCCCACCCCAACCTCATCACCGATTACAAGGCAGGCAAAAAGAAGGTCTTTGGATTTCTCATCGGCCAAGTCATGGCCCTTTGCCAAGGAAAGGCCTCTCCTGAAGTTGTCAACTCTCTCCTTTTAGAGAGAATCAATCAATAATAGTCCCTTTTACGATGGTGCAGCTTCGTCGATCTTTTCACTAGAAACATCATCGCCATTCTCGAGCTCAAAAAACTCATCCTCATCATCATCGGACATCCAACGTAAGTCCTCCTGTGTAGGCGGATTTTGACGCTTGCTGCTAGTTGATAACTTTTTTTTCTCATCGGGAACAACATCCAGAAGATTTAATCGTGCGCCAGGTAGGCCATCTTTCTTCTGCTCCCCTTGCGCAGGAGTGTCTGTTTGACTAGATTCAGATGTAGTGACTGCTGTTACTGAAGAAGGAGGGCTAGAATTTGGCGACGTGCTAGGTAGAGTCTCTATCTCCTCCCGTGTTGGAGAAGAAGTCTTAGAATCCCCGTTCTCCTCTTCAATCACCTCAATCTTAGGTCTTTCTTGGCTAGATGTATAGATTTTATAAAGCGTGCAGAGATTGAAAATCGATATTGTAATGAACATCGAACGGGGGGCAGAAAAAAAGACAAGAGCCACATTGACTACCAGCTGAAGTACTCTTGTTCCAGGATCGAGGTCCGGTTTTTTTCCTTGGTTCAATCGACCTATAGCTGCGGGGGCAGCCCCTGCAACAACCATCATCGACCACCAACTGAACAGCCCTGCCTTAAAGGAGGTGTTTAGGATCGACTCTGACGATGTTAAGAACAAAAGGTTTGTTCTCATTGCGATCTGTTGGCACAAATGGCACGCGCTCCAAGGAAGGACCAAAATGCGAATACCGATTCGAGTGATGAGTTTAATATTCTGCGTCCATTTTGCTTCAGGATCGGCAAAATAATGAACCGTGGCATCTACAAGAGCTGCGGTAAAAAGGACAGGTTGAATATAAGGGCTGTTTCCTACAAGGGTTAACAGCATTGGAAAATGAACAGCATACTCCGCTACTTTATGATTTATTCCCCATTGAATTGTATTAGAGGCTAAGTTTAAAATTTTTTTTGGTATTGTAATCATTGGCTAATTCTTTTTTTGGCCTTTATCATAGGCGATTAGACCTTGAAATCCAAGCAAGATTTTTCAATTTTACCGGGCAAATTTACTGAGATAGGTTCCTAGGATGGAATTTTTCAAAGGATTCATGTAAATGCTTGCGGCTAATATGGGTATAACGGTCTGTCGTCGCAATATTGGCATGCCCTAAAAGCTCTTGTATGACGCGCAAGTCGGCGTTGTTTTCGAGGAGATGGGTTGCAAAAGAGTGTCGAAGGGTATGAGGCGAGACTTTTTTGGCAATCCCCGCTTTTCTAGCATACCATTTCGCCCGCTCCCAGACCCCTATACGGCTGATCCTAGCCCCTCGCAAGGTTGTGAAGAGGGCTCCGTCCCCTTCTTTGCGAAAGTAAAGAAGAAAATGGTCTAAAGTCATGACTGCGATAGGGGCAACTGGAACGATCCGCTCTTTCCCCCCTTTGCCTTTCACACGAACATGATCATCAGAGACATCCCCCACGTTAAGCTGGCACACTTCTGAAACCCTTAAGCCCGCTGCATACATCAAATGAAAAAGAGCTCGATCCCGCGCACCAATAAAATCGTCTGTGGAAGGGGCTGCTAAAAATTGGGTGACTTCCTCCACTGTCATCACATCGGGGATGAGCTGCCACATTTTAGGGCTTTCTAGAAAAAGGGTTGGGTTGTGCTCCATCACTTTTTCCCGCTTTAAAAACCGAAAAAAGACCTTTACAGCGACAAGCGCTCGGCAAAGGGAGCTTGAAGCAATGCCTCGATTTTTAAGATGATCAAAGTAGGCAATCACATGTTCAGACATGAGCTCAATAAGGGGCTTGCCTTGGAGAAACTGAATAAACCCCCTTAAGTCTCTGCCATACGCTTCCAAAGTGTGCGGACTGAGTCCTTTTTCAGAACCCAAATACATCAAAAAGTCATTTAATTCTTTTTCCATGGAAGCACTCTAATCCAGCTTTTGCTTTCGTGAACGTTCCCTTGCCCGATTCTTCCATCTGTTGATATTACAGAAAAAAAGGTATCATGAATACAACAATGCATACTCAAAAAGTTCCACACCCGTCGTGGATTGAAATCGACCTTCGCCAGTTCAAGAAAAACATCTCCATTCTTCGCCATTACATAGAGGGAGTTGCAAATTCTGCAACTCCCGCAGGAAGCCCTTTGTTTTGTCTGCCTGTTAAGGCAAATGCGTATGGCCATGGTCTCTGCGCCATCGGCAGAGCGGCCGAAGAGGCTGGCGTGCATTATTTGGGCGTTGCCCATCTACAAGAGGGTATTCAATTACGCCAAGCCAACATCCAAATCCCCATCTTAGTCTTGGGAGCTATTCACGAAGAGCAAATTCTCGACCTGATTAAGTTTAACTTAGAGCTCACGATTAGCTCTAAATTAAAGGCAGACCTTGTTGCCGACAAATGCAAAAAGCTAGGAAAAAAGTGTTCCGTCCATCTAGAGGTCGATACAGGCATGCAGCGAACAGGGGTACGTCCATCGACAGCACCTGCGCTTTTTCAATATCTGAAAAATTTAAATTGCTTTGAAATCAAAGGTGTTTATTCCCATTTAGCTACCGCTGAAAAGCAGAGTGATTTATTCACACTCAAGCAAATTGACACGTTCACCTCTTTATTGAAAGATCCTGTCTTTCAGGGGACCCCTTTGATCCGCCATCTTGCCAATTCAGGAGGTACTATCTATTTTCCAGATTCTCACCTCGATATGGTCCGCCCCTCTCTGATCACCTTTGGATATCTGCCGCAGAATGCTCCCGAGCTGCTTGCTAACATTGCTCCTTGCTTTTCCCTTAAAACAAAAGTCTCCTATTTTAAGGTTGTTGAAAAAGGGCATGGGGTCAGTTATGGGCACTCTTATACGACTCCTAGACAGACACGGATTATCACTGTCCCCATTGGATATGGGGATGGATATCGACGCTCTCTCTCTAACCGCGGCTTTGTCTTGATTCGAGGAGAGCGGTTTCCTATTGTGGGAACCATTTGCATGGATCAATTCATGGTGGATGTTGGAGAGCAGGAAGTCTATGTAGGAGATGAGGTGGTTTTAATTGGTAAGCAAGGAAAGCATGAAATTACCGTCCAGGAGATCGCAGATCTCTGCGATACCAATCCCTATGAAGTGCTCTGCTTTTTTAACGACCGATTGCCAAGAATTTATTTGAATTAGACAGATAAAAGAATCTTGCAGTAACTTATTCATAAAAGGAGAAGCCTATGTCAAAAAGTCGCGATACCAAAAAAGAAGAACGAAAAAAACCTCAGAAGAGTCTGAAAGAAAAACGGGCGCTTAAAGAGGAAAAGAAAAAATCAAGAATGGGTTAATGAAATAGGAAAATCGTTTCCATTTCATCAGGAGTAAGGCTTCCATGCATTGCGTGGAAGTTTTGCTCAAAACGCCCTTTTTCATGCCACCAAATCGAATGGCTACCTTTTGCAAGAATCGCGAGATTTCCAACTCTTTCTTGAAATCGACCTGAGGGAGGGAGAGAGCCAAAGAACCCTTCGTGAATAAGCTGTGTCGTAGGACAGACCCAAGCAATTTCTTTAAGCGCGAGCTCAAGCTTGTTTTGAACCTCCATGAGCTCTGGAGGATTGACGTGGAGAAAAAAGTCGCGGCAGGATCCAGCTGGTACGAGAGCTCGGCCATCGGCTCCTTTCTTTAAAGACTTTTCAAGCTCTGGCATTTGCTCGTTCAAGTAAAAAGTGGTCTTAGGGTGAACATCGATCATCCCATGGTCTGCTGCGACAATGAGCGCTGTAGACCCTCCTACAGTAGAGAATCCTTCAAGCCCTTGAAAACACCGGTCGAGGGCTTGGATCGCTTGAGGAGATTCAAAACCGTGTCGGTGGGCTTGCGAATCGAAGTCCCCATAATACAGGTAGAAGAAACCAGGAGACTGAAGATGTTTTTCCAAAAGAGTCAATGCCTGGCACCAGTTTTTATACCCCACACAATGAGCTCCTTGAAACATCCAAGTCGAATAAATCGAATGGGCGATCGAGCTGTGTTGAAAGACTGTACTAGGGATCTCCTGTTTTTGAAGCTCTTCAAAAAAATGAGCCTTAGGAAAAAAGCGAGCAGGGTCCATTTTAGATGCGAGGGCTCCTCCATTTTTATCTCCTGCAAACATATAAGGCAAAGGTGCAACCACCCGATCTAAAAGAGGCTCATAGATAAACCACTCATAGATCCCATGCTGGCTAACCTCTTGATTAGAGCAGAGGGTTGTGATGTGAGCTGCCGTCGTCGAGGGAAACTGAGAGGAGATTTTTGAGACAATCCCCTCCTTGAAAAACTGGGTTAAAAAGGGGTATCTCGATTGGTGTTTTTCTAAAAATTTCCATCCAAAGCCATCAATCAGAATAAGAATCACCCGCTCATACCGGCCCGCCTTGACACAATCTTTTGGGAGTCCTCCAGGGCCGCACCCAAAAAGAGAAAGGATGGTCTTTGGAATTTGTGAAAAACCATACGTCTCATACAGAGGTTTTAAAAATCCTGAGGGGAGGCGTGAGGCTTCGATTGCCGCAAGGGAGTTGTCATTGATCATGAAAGCATTGTACCAAAATCCACATCACGATTGCTATGGCGTTTTTCGTCAAAGTTTGGCATCATAAAGCCAGTTGAGGCACTCTTGAAGACATCTTGGGAAAATTCTCACCGGTGGTACGATTCGATTGTTGGAGAAAAAGGGCACTATTACCATGAGCAGATCATTCTGCCGAAAACCCTTCAGCTTTTGCAACTCAAAACCGGTGATTCCGTCCTAGACCTCGCCTGCGGGCAAGGGGTGCTTGCCAGATCGCTTCCCCAAGGCATTGACTATGTCGGCGTTGACATCTCTGCCTCCCTCATTCAAAGCGCCAAGAAACAATCGAAAGCCCCCTTCTACGTCTCTGATATTACAAAACCGCTTCAGCTCCGCCACTCCTCCTTCTCCCATGCAACACTCATCTTGGCCCTTCAAAACCTTGAGCATCCTCAGGCCGCTTTTAAAAACGCAGCCGACCATCTGAAATCCGAAGGAAAGTTTGTCATTGTGCTCAACCACCCCTGTTTCCGAATCCCTCGCCAATCTTCTTGGGGACTCGACGAGCCCAAAAAGCTGCAATATCGGCGGGTTGATCTTTATATGAGCTCCCTTAAAATTCCCATTCAGACCCATCCCGGCCAGAAAGAAAGCTCCTCCACATGGTCTTTCCATCATCCCCTCTCTTTTTATATTCAAACATTGTCCGACACTGGATTTGTCATTGAAAAACTTGAAGAATGGGTATCGGATCGAAAAAGCACAGGCGCCGCTGCTTCCATGGAAAATCGAAGCCGCAAAGAGTTTCCGCTCTTTATGGCCCTCTCATGCCTAAAAAAATATTAAATCTCTCCTAGCAGCCAGTGTACATTAAGTCGATAAAAGATTAAAATCACACCTAATTTTAGGGAGAACACATGGCATTATTAACTCGAACTTCTAGTCAGCAGGAGTTTACTTGCAAGCTCCGCGAGTTAAAGTCAGTTTTAAGCTTTAGGGGAGAAGTCATTGATCAATACCTCAATATCATTGACAAAACAAGCTGGCAATGGCGTCTTCTATGCCTCTTTCGCCCCTTTTACACTCTTTTAGGATATGATGCGTATAGCCATGTTCGCGTTAACCGTGTTGTGGAAAACTTTTTTAAATACTGTAAAACCAATCAACAATATCTCGATGCGAATCTTGTTAAGAAAATCATAGACGAAATTCTTACCCCTCTCAACGTAAAAACAAAATCAAGATCTCAATTTTTGATTGATAGCACGATCCATCGACTACAATCACTTTTATCTACAGAAAATAAGTCCTCTCCTAAACCAGTTGGTCCAAATAATTGCCGCTGGCTTTCAACGACGGAAACTGCAACGGGAATTAGTGTGCAGCAACAACAGGTGTTTGAAACAGCTCTTTCCTGTGCCTATTCTTCCACGACGCCTAAAATAACTTATGAAAAAGACATCTCAACTCCGAAGATTGTCCATTACTTGCATGTCTGGGAAGGACCAAAAATGGTTCGCTCTTTCATGCTCCCTATGAAGATTGTTATTTACACCCCTCCTTCTAAAACCGACCAAGTCATCATTGTGACTAAAAAAGAGGTTTTCGGCGGCGAAGAGAGGCATGTGAGAGTCTGTTATAATGCAACACTAGGAGAAGTGTTAGTAAAAAAACAGATTACTTCACTAGAAAAAGGGCTGCTAACCTGCTTTCAAAAAACGCCGGCAAGAGGTGTTGAAAAAATTAACTTTTGGAGGGACTATCCAAATAAGACACATGTTTTTGAGCCCTTTTACGAAGGAACACTCAAAGACCTCTTAACAACAGATAAACAACTTCTCAAAGATCAAACAGTAAAGCTCTCTATCACCAAAGACCTTCTTTGCGGTTTAAAAAAGGTGCATGAGTGCTCATTCTCAAACTTATCTTTTAGTCGACAAGTGATAAGAGGTGATCAAAAGATCACCTATTCGCTTAAAGCTGACTCTGTTCCAGTTTACCATGGAGATTTAAAGCCACTCAACATTCTTCACCGTCTTTCTCCGGGAACAGGGAAACGAGAAGTTGTCATTATCGATTTTGGAGCATCCGGCCGGCTACTCGCTAATGTTGGTTCAACAGGATTTAGTCCTCCTGAACAACTTCAGCTCATGATCTCTGAAAAACCTCTTGAACTGCTATCTGATGATGAATCCACAATACAACTAGAAAAACAAAAAGATCACAACCTCAAGCATGGCCAAGCCAAAGATATCTGGTCCATGGGTTTGATCTTAACAGCTCTTGTGGCAGAAAAAACCTCTTCGGCTTGTGAATTCTTCGAAAGGATAGGCTTACCTCCTATGCCCTCTATAGAAAAGTGTATTAACCCCACTCCGCTTCCGAGTGTTTTCCGTGACCAAAAGATCATTTCTTTAACGCAACAAGCAATTGATGACGATTTAAACAACCCTGCCATAATCTCGCAATCTGATCTAATGAATCAATCTATGTTAACGATCATTCGAGAAATGCTAAAGGTTGACCCCGCCAAGAGAATCTCAGCTAAAACAGCTTTAGAGATGTTTAACAAGTCCTTCCCCAAGGTGGAGTAAAACTGCTTAGCAAGTCTTTCGCAAAACTTAAAATTTTACTAATGTTCTAATTTTTAGTTGGTTATAATGATTCCTAATTCGGTAAGAGTCTCTTCGCCCTTCGAGCTTCCGCCTCTGTTTTTCGGTGCTCGCGCCGGTCATTGGCCTCTTCAAATCGCCGTTTTTCAAGAGGTGTTTCTGGAGTGACGGGAGGAACTTCGGTCGGCTGCCGGTTTTCATCGAGCGCAATGAAGGTGAAGTAAGCCGATAAAATATGCCTTTTCTCGCCTGTGATATAATGCTCTGCAATGACTTTGACTCCAATTTCCATCGAGGTGCGCCAGGTGCGGTTGATGGCCGCGCTAAAGAGTAAAATATCTCCTTGACCTGCCGGTCTTAAAAAATGCATCGAGTCGACGGAGGCTGTCACGCAGGTTTTTTTACTATGCCGCTCAGCAACAACAAGAGCTGTTCGATCGCAAATCGCCATGATCATCCCTCCAAAAGCAGTTCCATAAGAGTTTAAATCATTAGGAAAAACTTTATACGTATGGTTGTTCACAGCAGAATCTTGCACACGCCCAGGTTTCAGCTTTGTCATAGAAACACCTTTTTGGTATAGTACATAGAAACTGGCTTTGCAAATACTCCCTAGTTTTTGAAGGCATACCATATGTGTGGAATATTCGGATACATTGGAACGGAAGAAAATTCGGCAGCGATCTGTTTAAAAGGGCTTGAACGGCTGGAATACCGCGGCTATGACTCAGCAGGTCTTTGCGGGATTTACCAGGAAGAGCTTAAGTTTTGGAAAGAACCAGGCAAAATCCGGTTTTTAGAAGAAGCTTGGCAAAAAGAGCAGGTACCTCTCCGTTTGGCCATCGCCCACACCCGCTGGGCAACCCACGGAACCCCTACGCGAGAAAACGCACACCCCCATTTTGATGAGCATTTTCACGTTGCCGTCGTCCATAATGGAATCATTGAAAACCACCGTCCTCTAAGAGAGATGCTTCAGGCTCAAGGCGTTCAATTCAAGTCCCAAACCGACACCGAAGTGATTGCGCAGCTCATTGCCTACTATTATCAAGGAGATCTTGTAGCCGCCACCCAGCAAGCCCTTTCTCTGATGCAAGGGTTTTGGGGTATCGCTGTCATTCATAAAAATCATCCTCATCAAATAATTGCAGCCGCCCGGGAAAACACGCTTGCAGTGGCTTATAACTCTGCCACTCAAGAGGCGTTTCTTTCCTCCGACCCCAACGCTTTTCACACGCCGGACCTTGATGTTCTCTTTCTTCAAAACAATGAACTTGCCGTCATCCAAGTAGATAAGGTGGAAGTATTTGATTCTGCGCGCATCCCCGTTGCAAAAACCGCTGAAAAATTCACCCTCGATCACTTTAACAGATCAAAAGGGGATTTTGAGCATTTCATGTTGAAAGAGATCTTTGAACAACCTGAAACTTTAAAGCAGGCATTGCACAATCGATTCATTGAAGATTTTGGAACCGTGGAATTTGAAAATTTTCACCTTTCGCCGCAAGATCTCCAATCAATAGAGCGGATTCTGATTTTAGGATGCGGAACCTCTTGGCATGCAGGGCTCATCGCTGCTACCCTCTTGGAAGAAAAGGCCCGTATTCCCTGCCAAGTCGAAATTGCTTCTGAATTCCGGTATAAAAACCCCATTGTCTCTGATAATACCCTTGTCATTGCGCTGAGTCAATCCGGAGAGACACTTGACACCATCGCAGCTGTGCGTGAGGTCAAGCAAAAAGGGTCCAAAGTTCTTGCCATTTGCAATGTTCGAAATTCAACCCTCACCCGAGAGTCCGATGCGACCATTTTCCTTAGAGCTGGACCCGAAATCAGCGTCTGCTCTACCAAGGCCTTTACAAGTCAAATTACAGTCCTTTCGCTCCTCGCCATTCTCCTTGGAAGACAGCGGCACCTAAGTAAAGAGGAAGGGCAAAAGCTTTTGGGCGACTTGCGCACCCTTCCCTCCCTGATTGAAGAAGTGCTCACTTTAGGGCCTAAAATCCAGGAGTGCGCCCAAAAATATGCCCAGTATCCTACCTTCTTCTTTTTAGGGCGCCATTACATGTTCCCCACAAGTTTAGAGGCTGCTCTTAAACTCAAAGAGATTTCCTATCTTAACGCCTGCGCCTATCCGGCAGGTGAAATGAAGCACGGCCCGATCGCTCTTTTAAATGCAAACCTTCCCGTTATTGGCCTTTGCGGCAATGAACGGACTATAGAGAAAATAGCTAGCAATATGATGGAAGTCAAAGCCAGGGGTGCTCCTCTTCTTGCCTTTGCTTTTCCGCAATCTACTGATATTAAAGAGATTGCAGATGATATGATCCCTATTCCCAAATGTCCTGATTGGGTTGCCCCCATCCCTTTTTCTGTTGCCCTCCAGCTCTTTGCCTACTATACCGCCTGTGTTCAGAAGACCGATATCGATCAACCGCGCAACCTGGCCAAATCGGTAACTGTCGAGTAGGGGGGCTCCCTCAATAACCCATTGTAAATAAGCACGTTAAAAGTTCAATAATTTGTTTTACTATTTATTTAATATCTGTTAAAATAATAATAAGAATTAATAAGGAGTCATAGAATGACTACAGCAACAACTACTACTACAAATCCCAATTCGCCCCAATCTCGTCCTGATGGACCTTTTGTTACGCTCCAAGAAATCCCCGAGCAGAAGCTCGAGCTTCCAATGAACGGGAAAACCTATCGAATCACCCGGTTACGACAGCGTAGGGGAGGAAAAACAGGAGAATGGGTAAATGTCGATCTTTCAAAATTGACGAATGCTGAAAAACTAAGTCTAGTGAATTCAGCGACTCGAACCGCGGCTCTTTTCGATCGGCTTAATCGCAGCCCAAAAGAACTTAAGCAAGCCCACAAATTGACCCTTCACTTCAACCAAGGGTATGAGATGCCCTCTTCTGTTCCACACTTTTTTGGATTTGGCAAATATGCTCCGGGGCCCTCAAAGCTTCAAGGAATCACCTACAAATCGACACCTGATTCTCAAAAAAAGACCTTTAAGGTCGAACTTGAAAAATACGATCTAGCCGACCAATCACAGATTCTTCAGATCACTGATCCTTTAACGCTCACAATAAACCAGTTTGCCTCTCAGCAATCTTCGGCTTCTTCCCTAAAAAAGCTCAATGCAGCTTCTCCCAACAATACCGCGCCTTCCCCTGCAAACGCGCCTCTAAGCCAGAGGGATAGTAATCAAACTAGAGTAACTCCTGTTGTTACAAGCGCTGATGATGATGACGAAACTCTAGAGAAGAAAACTAAGCGATCGCCTGCACCTCAAAAAAATGTTAGAGCACCTGCTAATGCCCGATTCAAGCGAGTCCCCTGTGAACGTGTAGGCATGACCTGCTTTGTAAACACAGCTTTGCAGACCATGGCCCATCTCACCCCTTTGCGCCTTTTATTTGATGCAAATCGCAACACACTTACAAAACAGCCGGGTGAAACAGATGATAACCTCAGGAAGCGAAAGATTGTCCAACAAAAAGGAAGCACAATCATTAATGCTATTTTAGACGGAAGTACAGCGACAAGACTCGAAGAGTTTATCCAAGCTGTTAATGATGCTACTGGGAAAAAACAAGGAGATCCTGATTTTATCGATACCAAGAGGGCAGGTGACGCGAAAAATCTACTTGGGATAATTCAAGGCATCTTAACATCTTCCAAATTTATTTATGGTGGCTTCAATGCCTCTGCTTTAAACCGTCGTGATCAGATGATTACAGCCCTTCGTCAACAACAAGCTCGCAGTGATGACTTTCCTCCAATGTTGCGTTTTATTAATCAAGGAAACCAACACTACCCCAATGAAGCCTATAACATGCGCGATACCATTCAGCTTCAAGGGATAGGGACCTATCGGCTTGAAGCTGTAATCTACAGCTCCAACATGAATAGTGATGGCAGTGTATCGACGAGTGGAGTTGGTCATTGTATGCCTATTGTTCGCTCAGGGGAAAATACCTTTGCTCTAGTAGATGATTTAAATCAGCGACAAGTAAGGTCTGAAAGCAAAGAAGAGGTCTTAGAGCGCTTAAATAGTAAACAGGGATGGCAAGTAGCCTACTACGTTAAGGTAGACCAGCAATAACTTTGACTTGACCCGGGGAAATGAAGGTCTCATAATGCCTTGTTATGGGACACCACGCCAACGCGCAAGCCTCACTAGAAGCCTCCGCTAAGATCCACTCTCGATGGATTCATGAGGGCCGTTTTATCTCGGTTCGAAGGGATGAGATCGACTTCCCTGACGGAAAACATAAAAATTGGGATATTGTCGTCCACCCAGGCGCTGTCGGTGTCGTCCCCTTGACAAAGGAAGGAGATCTTATCCTTGTTGAGCAGTGGCGAAGGACCGTTGGCTGCATTACCTTAGAGATTCCTGCAGGTTGTTTGGATCCAGGCGAAACCCCTGAAACCTGCGCCAATCGAGAGCTTCAAGAAGAAATCGGGTATCAAGCAGAAGAGCTGATTCCTCTTGGATCTTACTTTAGTTCTCCTGGAATTTTAACGGAAAAAATCCACCTTTTCATTGGGAAAAAGTTGACCCCAAGTCGTCTCATTGCTGAAGATACAGATGAGATTGACGTTCGCATTGTTCCCTTTAAAACCGCCCTTAAAATGATTGAAGAGGGGATCATCTGCGATGCTAAAACAGCCCTTGGAATCTTGAGAATGGGGGCGTTATGATCCGTTTGGTGGGTAAACTCCTCATCTTGCTTTTTTGCGTTGCTCTTCTTCTGGCTATTTTTGCCCCCTCTTTTCTGTCGACGAAGTTCGGCCAACATGCGATTTTCCGTCTCATTAAAAGTTTTTCGGGGTATCAGCTCCAGGCAGATCAGCTGCAGCTTCGGTGGCTGGGCGGGCAAACCGCTGAAAAGGTTGAAGTCATAGGTCCCTCTGGACGGCCTGTTTTTCAGGCTGAGACGATTCTCTCTTCGGCTTCTCTTTGGCAGCTTCTTTTTTACCACGATGTTGGGCGCCTTGAAGTGACTGCCCCATTGGTATGGATCGAGCCTCCGCCGCCGCTTGCCGCTAAACTCGCCATTTGCCAGGCGGGATTTTTCTTTTCTTTTTCTCTCCCTTTCCCGATGCATTTTCTAGGTGAAATCTCTGTCACCCATGGAGGGGTCCAATTTGGAGGAGTTGGACTCGACCTCATTACCATGAAAGAGATTGAGTTAGAGGCCTCTATTTTGCCTAGACAACTGAAAGTTAAAGCTTCGGGAAGCACGGAAGAATTATCGAGTCAAAAAAGCAAAGGGACTTTTCAGGTTGACCTTCTCGCTTATCCAGGATCTGATCAGATCGATGCTAGCGCCGAGCTTAGCGACTTTCCTCTGCGCGCAGCTGATCAGCTTGTCTCGCTGATGTATCCGAAGTGGAAAGGAATTATTTTAGATGCCATTGGAGAGACCGTTAGCGCCCAGCTTCGGCTTAAAAACCTCCAAAATGTTCTCGATATTTACTTGAATGCAAACTCTGATCTCTTTTCAGCCCACCTTGAAACAAAGATCCAGGAGGAAACCTTGGTTTTGGCTTCTCCCGGGGTGATTCAGTTTCAAGTCCCTGCCAAGGCGTTTAAAGAGCTCACTTCGCTTTCCCTCAAGGATAAAATGGCTGCCCAAATTAAAATTGATGAACTTTTGATCCCTCTGCAGCATCGAGCCCAATTTACCCTTCAAGGAACGTTAAAATCAGAGCCTCTTCAGTTTGAAGATTGGACGCTGGACCCCTTTTCTCTTTTAATAGCCACATCTCCTGCGTCGGAAGGAGAGTGGAGCGTCAAGATTGATTCTCCTCAAATTCAATTTCACGGATCGGTTCACCTTCCAGAAGATTGGGAGAATCTCTCTGTTTCAGGGCAGGCCCTTCTTCCTAAAAATACCACCCTTGATATCTCTGCTCCTTCATTAAAATCGATCTCTGTTGTCCTACAAGGAGATCATTGGCATGGACGGCTCAAAGGAGCTTTTGATCCGATTAAAAAAACGGTCTCTTTGAATGAGCCTGCTTCTCTAGCATTTGAGCTTTCAAATTCTAACTTTTTAAAAGAGCCCTTGCCTATTCAGATCTCACTCCACCCATTTCACTTGAACCTGCAGACACTCAGTGGAACAATTAAGGGCTCTGCCGAAGCACCCCCTTTTTTGCTAGGCACCTCTCACGTGGATCAAACAACGGCTAGCTTCCATGGAGATCTTAAAAATAAACAAGCCTTCTTCTCGCTGGCTTCCAAGGTTGACCAAGGCCCTTTGATGATCGAAGGAAGCGTAAGCTGGCCTTGGCAGCTCACGCTTAAAGGGTCGTGCAGTGAGCTTCCTATTGCCTCCATTCAATCCTTTCTACCACGGGGGCCTTCTCTCCCCTTTCTTCTAGGAAATGTTCTAACGACAGATTTTCATGCTGCTCTTTCTGAAAACACAAACTTCCTCCAACTTACGGCCTCCTCCCCCCTTCTGAAGTTAAAGGCGATCTTAAAAGCCACCTCTCAGCAATTTGAGCTCACAGAGCCTGCAACCTTTCTGTGGACGCTGACTCCTCAAGGGTATACTTCCATCATCGAGTTTTTAAAAGGAAATCCTGCTCTTGCCCTTTCTCAGCCTGTCATCTTCAAAGGGTCGATTGAATCTCTGACAATCCCCCTTCAAAAAGATCTTTCTCTGGATCAACTCTTAAACGACTTGCAATACCAAGGAAAAATGAGCGCAGATACTCTTGCATTCAGCTCAAATCGAATTGATCAGCTTCAAATTAACTTAAGTCATCCATCTCCTACAAAGCCTCATCAGTTTCAGCTCTCTGCAACGGCAGCTCCTCAAGGATCCCTTTCCTGCCAAGGCAGCTGGACTCCTCCGGGAACTGCAAACTTGACCCTTCTCCTAGACCGATTTCCTTCGGCTGCCTTTGATTTCTTCATCGCACCCTTGAAAAAAGACCTCTTTTCGATGGCAACTCTGTGCGGACCGGTTTTAAACCTTTCTGCAGAGACCACCCTCAATCAGTGGACCGGCCCCGTCAAGTTAGACCTGCATTCAGCTAATCTGCGCACCTCGCTTCAAGGCGCTTTGACGCAAGGCGTACTCACTTTAACAAACCCCTTCCACCTGCAGCTCGATGTTACCCCTGCTGTGAGCCAAATGCTTTTCCAGCAGATGAACCCCCTCTCTCTAAAATCTGTGCAATCTGAAGGACCAATCACCTTAGAAATCTCTCCTCAAGGGTTCTCCTATCCCCTTTCACCTCATGATATTTCTCATCTTGAAATCGGGGCGGGGCGGCTTGAACTTGGAAAGCTCCTCTGTCGCAATGAAGGGAATATCCAAGTCACACTTGGACTTCTTAAGCTAGGGCAATACCACTCAGGAGATGAGCTCAAACTCTGGGCTGCACCGCTCATCTTTCACGTGCAGCACGGCATTCTTGACTGTGAAAGAACCGAAATTCTCGTCGCCGAAAATTTCCAAATCTGCCTTTGGGGCGCTGTCGATTTCCCCGATAATTCCATCGATGCCGTTTTAGGACTAACAGCAAGCTGCTTAAAAAATGCCTTTGGAATCAAAGGACTGCCGGAAAATTATGTGCTTCAACTCCCCTTGCGCGGGACCCTCACCGATGCCAAAATCAACTCAGGGAAAGCAGGGACAAAGATTGGAGCACTTCTCCTCTGGCAGCAAAAAGGAGCTGTCGGGGGCATCGCTAAAGGACCTGCCGGAGCGCTTCTTGGCGAAATGATCAACAAACTGGGGCCTCTTCCCGGGGGAGACCAGAAAGCCCCGCCCGCCAAACACCCCTTCCCCTGGGAAACAAAGGGAGGGTCAAAGGAAACCAAGCAGCCCAGCTCTAAAAAGAAAAACACCCCAACTTCTCAGGCGCAGCGCAAAGTCATCCATCCCAACGACTCTGCCGTCAAACAAGCTCTCAAGCTGCTCAGGTGAAGTATCAATCCGGAAGCTCCTGCCCAAGCTGCCAAAGTGAGTTATGGAAGATATGGGCAGCAATAGAACAGATGATCCCATCCGAATCAGCTATGCTTCCCCAAACTAATGCGCTGGGAAACATGGCCAATAATCCCCCCACCGGCCTGTCATGGCATAAGACAAAAAGTACAGAAGAAACAAAGATCGAAATATGCTTTGCAGTCAAGACATAACCTCTGACGAGAATGCCTTTAGATGTAATGAAAGTTCCTAAGACTCTTTTATGCGCTTCACAAAAATTAAACCCTTTTTGAATGACCCATCTGGTTCCTCGTTGAATGATAAATCGATAAAGGAGCTCCTCTTGGATAGGTCCAATAATGGTCACAAGCCGAACACCAATGAAATTTTTAGATAAATCTTGTTCTTGTTTACCTGATGTAAATTGGCTTTTTAAACAAAGAGAAAAAACAAAAGTCGCTTCTACTATTCCCCCAATAAGCCCAATACCCATTCCCTTCGCAAATGCTTTAGGGTTCGCAAGAAGTCCAATAGCGATTATATCAATGACTTTTGACAATTCATAGTGCCTTAGAAAGACATGTAAAGAAGTTTTTTTAGCGTGAGACGCTAAAACGTCAACAGCAACTTTAATAGGGTAAGATCCTAAATTATTAATTGCATCTATAATCATAGAGAATAATTGTATCCATTCCCATCTTAAATTTCAAGGCGGAACGACTTTGGCAAGAAAAGAATTGAAGTTAACATCGACATTTTTTAAAATCGGTTCCTAACTTTAACGGAGGATTGTTGTCATGGGTGCTGCTACCGTTTCTAAAATCAAGCAGATGCTTGATCCCCTTCCTATTGCCTCTACCCTTGGAGGAGTTGTCCAATGGTTGCAAAGTTGGAATATGCTAGACAAAGACCCCATCTTTCCCCTCTCTCAGTTGAGAGAATTTCATAAGTTTAATGAAGCTACCATTGCTACCATCACCTCTGTGATTAAGTTGGTTTTACGCACAGGCGTTGCTGTCAAGATTTTACCTTATGTCGCATCCGTCCTTTCACTTTACAATGGATCAGTGGGCGTTTGCTACCTGGGAATTGGATCTTTCAACTACCTGCGCAAATCAGAAAATAACGAGACTGCCAAAGAATTACATCGGGGATTTACCTATATCCTCACAGCTGTTTATGACTTTGCCATCGGCTATTTCTTCGGAACTCCAACGCTTGGCCTCATTGCCGGCGCTGCCATCTTTGGGTTCATGCCTCATCATATCCTCGATGGACACCACTGGATCTTTCAAACCCTCCAAAAAGCACCTGATGCGCTAGAGAACAAACCCGACTCCGAAGGCAAAAAAACCTACCATGAGTTAGACCCAGAATGCCAAATCTATCAACTTGCCAAAAGAATCACCTTAGGACTTTTGCCCTCGGCCTCAACAGAAGAGAAGTCGTTTGTCATGCGATGTACAAGCTGGTGCAACAGGTTCATCGGGCGCGAGAGGGCCGTGGAAAATTACGGTTTATAAAATACATTGAACTAATAGAGATCCAAAAAGTAAAATGACAACAAAATGGACCGGGCGATCCCAGTCGGCATTAAACCTCGGAGAAGTGCCGGGGTTTTTTGCTTTTCAGACAAGCAACAGTGCTACCGCTCACACTAAAAGTTTGGACTAATGTGGAATAATCCGTAACTTTTCAAGTCCACTGTCAACGATATCATCCAAGGTCTTACTAATTGATTTATGCATCTCCTTTGCTATCTTAGCAATATAGTAGTGGCGCTCACTTGTAGTTCGATAGGCAATATTACCTTTAAACTCCTCTTTTTTAATAGGCTCTGGAATTACCTCTCCATTTTTAAGATAAAGCCGAACGGCTCCTTCAATGGCTTCTTTGATATTGTCCATTCCTTCCTCCACTGTTTCAGCATCAGTGCAAATTCCAGGAAGCTCGTTTACTCGAATAATGTAATACCGTTTCCCCTTGTGGGTTTCTTGTTCTATGGTGTATGACCAGTTGAGGTTTAAGTAATAATTTAATTTTTTTTTAGTACCCATGATCTCTTAAAATTTTCTTAAGTAGGAGATAAATTAGCGTGTAGAGCTATACATGATTTTTGCAAGAGTCTTGATGGTTGGATTTCCATGTTTCAAAGCTGAATACATTGTAGATTTTGGCAGATCTGTTTGCTTTCGGAGCTTCGCTTTGTTTAAGGCTTCCAAATAAAGGACAATCATTTCCATTGCACCTTCTGGGTCATTGTCTTGCAAGCATTCCATTACTGCTAAAGCTGTTTTTTTTAAATCTATAAGCTCTTTCAAAGGATCTGCACGTGTGAGGCCGGGAATCTTATCGAGATCTAATTTGGTTGATCTTGCTAAAGACCTTTGACGCTTTTTTGATGTCCTTGTCTTGCCCATTTTTATTTCCTCCAAGTAACAGGATTACCTTTGCTTCTGGTATAAATCCATAGTATATACGTCTCCCATCATTAAACTTTAACTCCCAAATACTATCTTCTAGATATTTGGATGTCCAAAATGTCCTTCAAGTTCAATGTTTAATACCCTCCCATGAACTTGCTGTCGAGACTTGAGAGTTTGCGTTTCCAGCCAATCTCTGTACTCAGATGTTTCGTAGATGGTGTATTTTGCCATTCAGTCAAAGCTCTTATCCAAAGTAAGGTACGACATATCGGACTTTTATTCAAGAACTAATAGACGCAAGAAGACTCTGGAAGAGCGCCGCCTGCATTGAGGCTTGCTTAAAATACATGGGAAAGCCATCAATGGTATGACATGCTTGAGAGAGGGCTTTCTCGAGGAAAGGGGTGGGCTCGATGGCAATATCCATAAGGGTTGCGCCAGGAATTATGTTGTGCATGGAAAGTGGATCTGGGGAAGATGTCGCGTTCACAAGAATGTCGTATGAGGGGATCTTTTCAGAGAACTTGCATCCCAGATAGGCCGCCAGCTGCTTCCCTTTTTCAAAGGTGCGGTTAACAATAGTGACAATTGCTCCCCGCTTGATGAGTTCGTAGGCAATTGCTTTTGCAGCCCCTCCGGCGCCAAGAAGAACAACCTGTTTGTTTTTGGTCGTGCCTAAGCTATCTGCTGCTGCCGGGCCATCGGTATTGACCCCTTCCCATCCCGCCTTTGTTCGATAGACCGTGTTGACAGCTCCAATGGGTTGCCACTTCTTTGCCAGGGGTTGGAGGTAAGGAATCACCTCCTCTTTCAAAGGAGCTGTGACACTGAGGCCTATGATTGGAAGGTCTTGTATCATCTCAAAAAACAATTTCAGCTCACCTGCCTTGAGAGGCATTTTTACATAGACCCCATTTGCTTGCCGCTGCCGAAATTGATCATTGTGGAATAAGTGGCCGATACTTTGCCGAACTGGATCGCCAATCAGTCCAAAAATCTGGGTTGAGGAATTAAGCTCTCTAAATCGGTAAATACAGGAGAGCTCGCTCCACAGAAGCTGCCCCAGAGCATTTTTATCACCGTCTTCCAGCGGGGCATACGCAATAGGAGCTCCCATGACCGGCGCCAAAATGCGCGTTACACTCCCCTTCTCTCCCATGCAAAGACCAATCACATTTGGATGTTTTTTCTGAAAGTGCAGCATGTGGAGAGCGTCGAGGGTCGATGTTGCAAAAGTGGCGAGTTTGTAATAGCAGGCTTTAGGGTGTCTTGCCCGCATCTTGGCAAAAATTTCATCTAGATCAGGCGTTTCTTGGAAGTTGTGATATGAGACGATGAGATGGTCTAAGTGAGAGGGGGCTTTTTCTTTCCAGTCGATATCAATAAACCGAATATGTTCTTCTCGATCGAAAATGATTTTGACAGCCCCCTCTGTAAACTCGTAGAGATCCACCGAGCGGACTGCCGGCCATTTTTTAACAGGCGCACAAACAAGCGTCATATACTCCGATTGGTTGAAAAATTCACTTTTGGGCTGACGTGAAAGCTCCCGCGGTTCGGTTATCGCAAGTGGGTTTGTATTGGATTAATACTGACCCACTTGCGATAACCGAACCCCGGGGCTTTGACGCAGCCCCAATGTAAATTTTTCAACCAATCGGAGTATAAAGTACCTGGGTTAAGAGAGATTCTGGAACAGGATGGCAAAACCGTCCTCCACCAAGATAAGGTCGTCCAACCCTTTCAAGGAGTACAAAATGAGGGATGCCCCCTTGTGACTTCTTATCCCTTTTTAGCTGCTCAATGATTCTTTCAGGATTGAAAGGAATGGAGACCGGAGGAAATCTGGCTTCGATAGCAGCAAGCTCTTCATGAGGCAAAAGACCGAGCGCAGAAGAGAGGCGCGCTTCTAAGACGATGCCGAAACTGACTGCCCTCCCATGAGAAAGGGTGTAATTCGACAACGTTTCAAGGGCATGGCCGATGGTATGCCCTAAGTTTAAAAGAGTTCGGCACCCTTTCTCTTGCGGATCTTGCGCCACGATCCTTCTTTTTCCTTCAATCGCTCGAAGAATCATCTTTTCAAGAGGTTGAGGATAATAAAAGAGGTCGGGATCTGAAATAAGCCCTAGCTTTAAGATTTCGGCAATTCCATTTTCCCATTCAGCCGCTGGCAATGTTTCAAGAAAAGGGGGATGAAGGAGGATTTTTTCAGGAACATAGTAGGAGCCGATGAGATTTTTCCCTTCGGGCAGATTTAACGCCGTTTTCCCTCCGATTGCTGCATCGACCATGGCAAGAAGCGTCGTTGGAATCAAGATCAGCGGAACCCCGCGGCAAAAGGTGCTCGCCACAAATCCTGCCAGATCAGTGATCATCCCTCCCCCTAGGGCGATGATGGTCGTCTCTCTACCATAACCGGCAAGGATGAGTTGAGATAAAAGAGTCTGATAGGTTTGTAGAGATTTTGACTGCTCTCCAGCAGGGACAATAAAAAGATCCTTGCCCATTTTCTTGCCATAGAGCTCTGCGACGTTTGTATCGGTGATAATGGCATGCTTCATAAATGGACAGTGCGATTGTGAAGGACAGCATCGATAAGAACGAGCGCCACCATCGCTTCGACCACGGGGACAGCTCGAATCGCAAGGCAGGGATCGTGACGGGCTGCAGAAGAGAGCTTAAGCGTTGTCATCTCCCCTGCTGTTGTGACCGTCTCTTGAGGTTTACGAATACTCGAGGTTGGCTTAAAAGCCACACGGCCAATGAGAGGAAGTCCCGTTGAGATTCCCCCTAAAATTCCGCCGGCATGGTTTGATGCAGGCTCAATTCCCCCCTCTTGTACAGTGAATCGATCGTTATGTTCAGACCCTCTCATTGCCGCTGCCTGAAACCCCTCCCCAATTTCAAACCCTTTACTCGCTGGAATCGAGAGCATGGCGCTCGCAAGAGAGGCTTCTAATTTCTCATAAATAGGGTCCCCCAGCCCTGCCGGCACTCCTTCTGCCCGAAATTCCACGACACCTCCCAAAGAGTCTCCCTCTTCTTTGACCTTTGTGAGCACCTCAACCATGCAAGAAGAAGCCTCAGCATCAGGGCAATAGACGGGGCTCTCATAAGTCCGATGAAACTCTAGCAGATGGTGCGCTTGAATAGAGCCAAGTTGGATCAAGTAGGCGTGGCATCTGATCCCCCAATGGTTCAGAACTTTTTTAGCAACAGCTCCAGCAGCGACACGGCATGCGGTTTCACGGCCTGAAGCACGCCCTCCGCCTCGGTGATCGAAAATTCCATACTTGGCAAGATAGGTAAATCCAGCATGACCTGGCCTAAAAAGGTGCTCCAGCCCCTCGTAAGCTGCCGAGTCGTGATTTTGGTTCCGAATGAGAATCGAGATCGGGGCCCCTGTTGTTCTCCCTTTAAAAACCCCTGATAGGATCTCCGGCACATCCTCTTCTTGACGAGGCGATGTAAGAGGAAGGTAGCCCGGAGCTCGCCGCTTCAGATCCACCTCCAAGTCTTCTGCTGAAAGCTCAAGCCCTGCAGGGCACCCATCGATGACAACGCCAATAGCGGGGCCATGAGATTCGCCCCAAGTAGTTATTCGGAAAAGGGATCCAAACGAATGACTTCCCATAACTCAGCCTCAGTGATGATGTTATGATGCGCCATTGAAGTATAAATGCCAAGCCGATCGTGATAAGTCTCTTCAAACCGCTCCTCTGCATTGGGTCCCTCCAAAAACGTCGGAAGCTCTACTGAAAAAATCCGGTTTTTAATTATCTCTTTTGGTGTCTGAAGATGCACCACAACCCCCAGCTCACGCAAAAGATGACGATTGCCAGGGTCCAGTACAATCCCCCCTCCTGTTGCAATCACATGTCTTGTCACCGATGAAAGAGTTTGAAGAAACTCTTGTTCAAGCGCCCTAAACGATGCTTCCCCTATCTGACGCACCACCTCGCGGGGAGATGGCTGAAAAAAAGCGTCTGTGTCGACAAAGGAGCAGTGAAGATTTGCTGCGACCTTTTGCCCCAGTGTCGTTTTGCCTGCTGACTTAAAACCAATGAGAATGAGATTTTTCAATTAACACCTATTTGGGTTGAAGAGCACTTACTCGCTAAGACGCGCCCCCAACTGTCTAAGCTTATTAAAATACCCAGGAAAGCTTTTTGAGACCACTTCGGTTCCAACAATTTCTGTAGGGCCATGGGCTGCAAGGGCTGCAACGGAGAGGGCAAGGGCCATTCGGTGGTCGGCGTGGCAAAAGACCCGGGCTCCTTTGAGTTCAGAGGGGTAGATGGTCATTCCATCAGAGGTCTCTTCAATCTGAGCTCCCATTTTTTTGAGCTCTGTTACGATAGCTTGGATGCGATCACATTCCTTGAAACGGGCAATGGCGCCTCCATAAATCTCGGTTGGCTTGTCTGCATGGCATGCCAGAACAGGAAGGAGGGTAATGGCGTCGATGAATTTTCCAATATCAATGCGTGCTCCTTTAAGACGGGATCCACGATGAAGGGTAAGACTTGTGCTATTCGTGGAGATTTTTGCGCCCATCTGCTCTAGGAGAGTGACGACCTCTTTATCCCCTTGAGGATCATCGAAGTCAAGTCCGTGTAGTGTGATCTCAGAATCGGTCATGAGCGCAGCCGCAATTGGGTAGAGCGCCGAGCTCCAATCTCCTGGAACGCGATAGGTCAATCCTTGGATCTCCGCTCCTCCCGAAAGGCGGTAATGTTCAAAGCTGTGATTCTGATAGGGAATGTTAAATCGATCGAGCCAGCTTAAGGTCAGGGCAATCCAAGGAAGTTCTCCTGGGTTTCTGACAAAAAGCTCTGTTTTTTCAGAGGCAAAGGAAGCAGCGATAAGAAGACCTGAGATCGGTTGAGAATCTTCTCCTGAGACTTCTGCAATTCCCCCTCTTAAAGGGCCTCGAACGATCAGGGGGGCATGCGAGTCTCCTCGCGCTGAAACGGCCCAAGCACCGAGTTGCTCAAGCCCTTCAATGAGAGGCAGGACCTGCCGTCGAGACCGAATAGAATGATCCCCTGTGATCACCGTATAGGTAGGGAGGAGGGCGCTGACCGCTCCAATGAATCGGAGCACTTGCCCCGAATTTCCTGCATCAATCACATCCTCTGCTGGCTTTAGCCCTCCCTCGATTTCCATTCTGTCTGAAAAAGAGGCGATTTGAGCCCCCAGAAGAGTGCAAGCCCGAGCCATCGCTTGGGTGTCTGGCGACAGTAGGGGGTTAAAAATCGTGCTGCGGCCCTTAGCAAGAAGAGAAAAAACAAGAGCGCGCATTGTTTGAGATTTAGAAGGAGGAACGGTCATCTCTCCGGAGAGAGTTGACCGCTCAATTACAATTTTCAATTGATACCGAGAAGCTCCATTTCAAAAACAAGGGTTGTACAAGGGCCGATTTCATTTCCAAAACCTGCCTCTCCATAGGCGAGGTAGTGAGGGATAATAATTTGCCATTTATCTCCAACGCGCATGAGTTGCAGCGCCTCCGACCATCCTGGGATCACGCGATTTAAAGGAAATACTTGAGGCTTGCCCCGTTCATAACTGCTGTCAAAGATCGTGCCATTGATAAAACTTCCACGGTAATGGACGGAGACGACATCTGCTGCTGTCGGCTTAGGCCCTGTCCCTGGATGGAGGACTTTATATTGAAGCCCGCTCTTAAGAGTGGTCACTCCCTCTTCTTGTTTGTTTTTGTCGAGAAACTCTTCCCCTTGCTGCCGATTTTGCTCCGAGAGCTTGGCGTAAAATTGCTTCTGCTGCGCTTCAACCTGCTGCCGAAGGGCCTGCATAATCGACTGAATTTCATCTTGGGGCAACTTGGGGTTATTATTGGCAATAGCATCCTCAAACCCTTTTCTTAAAAGGTCGGCATCCATATCGCTGAACTGCCGTTGCAGGTTTCTAGCTGTTTCAAGTCCTAGGCAATAGCTGACTTTTTCCCGAGTTGACTTCATGAAGATCTCCTATATGTAAAATACCCTGGTATAACTGACATTTGATAATCGATCAAGGATTATGCTATACTGTTTTAATGAAAGCAAAAGTTACAGAAAAAAGTTTACTTTTAGACATCCTACAGAAACTCAGCCCTGATAGCTCACAAAATTGTTTAAAATCGTGGGTTGAAAAAGGACGTGTTTTAATCGACGGCCTTGTTGCCAAACGGCACCATATGTTCCTTGAAGCTGGACAAGAAGTCGTCGTAGGACCCAAAGCCTCTTTTACAGATGGAGGGATTAAAATTGTCTATGAAGACCGGTCCTTAGTTGTGATCGATAAGCCAGACCGTCTTCTTTCTGTAGCTAGTTTAACGGAGGAAGATCGAACTGTTCATGCGATTTTAAAACGGCGTCTTAATAAAGCGGTTCATGCAGTCCATCGTCTAGATCGAGATACATCAGGCCTAATGATGTTTGCTTACACTCCACAAGCGCAGCATGCTTTAAAAAAACAATTTGAGGCGCATACAGTCAGCCGCCTTTATGTTGCTTTAGTTGAGGGACATCTGGCGGAGAAGCAAGGAACGTGGCAAAGCTTTTTGCAAGAAGACGCTAACTACCACGTCCGAAGCGGCCCAGCGGGGCAATGGGCTGTCACCCACTACGAAGTGCTTGCTGTGAAGCCGACCTTTTCTTGCGTTCGGTTCATGTTGGAGACAGGGCGCAAAAACCAAATTCGAGTTCACGCTGCGGAGGCGGGCCACCCAGTGCTAGGAGACCGAAAATATGGAGCGCGCACCAACCCTTTTGACCGTCTCTGCCTCCACGCCTACGAGCTTGAATTCACCCACCCTTTTCTGAATAAAAAACTCCGCTTTAGGTCTTCTCTTCCCTCTCCGTTTGCTCCCTTTGCCCATAAACTTTAAAAATCTTTGAAACTTTTGCTCACTCGTGCTTATTTCCATTTCTTCACCACGGAGACACGGAGAGGGATGAGATTGCACAGAGAAATTCTTCCCTCTGTGCAATCTCATCCCTCTCCGTGTCTCCGTGGTGAAGAAATGTAAATAAGCACGTGTCAACAGAAGTTTCAAATATTTATTCTAGTCTACTGGCCCTGACAGCAAAGTCTTTGCAACTGACTGACAAGATAGAAGGGAAGCGTGACAATCGGATGGGATTTTTTTGGCATGCCGCTGCAAATCCGAATCCCAAACGGCGACTTTTTCTCACTTAAGAAAACGTTAATAGACCGAAGTTTACCTGCAGGGCCTGCCTTAACTTCGATGGGAATGATATGGGAGCCTAAAGTCACGACATAGTCGACTTCTGCAGCGCTATCCTTTTTTTCCCGCTCCCAGAGGTGAAGCTGCATTCGGTCGTGCGGGTTTGCGTAGGCAATCAGCTCCTGCCCAACAAACTGCTCTGCCAAAGCGCCACAGTGAATGAGGGTCAAATCTTCTCGAAAGAAGAGCAATGGATCAACTTTTAGAGCCGTCTGGAGCATCCCTATGTCAAGATAGAGGAGCTTTTGGACCTTCGACTTAACTTGGGACTGAAGCGGCATGCCACCGGCAGAGGTTGCTAGTGTCTGATTGCACAAATCCCTCCTCATATTTGACCCGTCTTTATCCTGCTGGGCTGCGCGCTCGCGCTTAACAGCTTGCTCGAAGATGCCGGCGCGCTCCGCGCTATGCCCAGCAGGAAAATCCGGGCGCAAATATGAGGAGGGATTTATGCAATTAGACACTAGAACAGGACTCAGAAGCCCTGCCCAGGCGAGTTGATCAAGAGCCGTTTGTAAATCGCGAGATTTGGCATCTGGATCGATGAATGAGTACTTGAATCGAAGTCCAATAGATTCTGGGGCTCGATCGAATAAAATTTGCAGATACCGGTATTGAGTTTTGGTGGCGTATTTGGCCATATCTGCGCGGTAGAGATCGATGAGAGTCATGAGGTAGTTTTGACAATCTTGCAAGGAGCCTGTTGCCTGATATTTTGCGACCGCTCCGGGCATGCCTCCGACAAAAAAGTAGATCTTGACGAGTTCCATGAGCCTCTCATGGACAGCTTGCCCGATTTCTGTGGTCCATTCGAACTCTAAAATGAACTGGATGAGCTGCTCTTCATTCATAACCTCGAGAAATTCTAAAAAAGAGAGGGGACGCATGTAAATGGATTGGACACGCCCCACAGGGAAAGAAATGTTTTTGTCAATGAGTGCAAATTCAAGCAGCGACCCAGCTGCTATAACATGGAGATCGCTCATCAATTCCTTAAAGTATCTAAGTGCTGCAATGGCTTCAGGGCACAGTTGAACTTCATCTAAGAAAAGCAAAGTTGTGCCAGGCCGGATTTGAACCTTGAGGGCTAGCTCGATGTCTCGGATGATTTTTTTGGGATCTAGGTCTCGAAAACAATCTTTTAGCGTGGGCTTAAGTTCAAAGTTGATTGTGACGGTTTGGGCAAAGTTTTTCTGGCCGAATTTTTCGATGGTAAAGCTTTTTCCTACTTGCCTAGCTCCTCGAACAAGCAGCGGCATACGGAGAGGCTCTCCTTTCCACCGGTTTAGTTCCTCTTCAATGGATCGTTTCATCCCATTATTCTACCAAATTGGGTATTTTACGGGGGGTATTTTAGCCAATTTTGGCTGAAAAAGGATGCATTGAAACTAAGTTGCTAATAATCAGGCATTTTCATCAAGAGTAATGAGCTGAACCCACAGCTGATGAGTCCACTGACGATAGATCTCTCCCCTACTTGTCCGGATCTCGGCGCGGTAAGTCAAAAGCCCCCCCTTGGATCTGTATCCTTCGTTTAAAAGTGAAAAGACCTCCATCCCCATTCGATCTTCAATGGGATAGACAATCTCTTCTTGGGTATGATTGCGGTAAATCACATGGAATACAAGCTGGGGTTTTTCTTTAAGGAGCTTAGGAGGAACAGCCCACTGCATGACCACCTTTTGCCCATAAGGAGGGTTGGCCTGCCTCGGATCGGGGCTTCCAACCTGGCTGCTGGCAAGGTAAAGCGAGTCGATAGGAACTTGCCGAAGTGATAAATAATATTTCTCACACCCCGTGAGTATCCATAGGCAGAAAAGAAGAGTCGCGATACACTTTCTTGACATGCAATCCGTGGTTTGTATTTTGATTGTAGACGAGACGCTCCTTCTAATCCAGCGCCGAGATATCCCTGTCTGGACCCTTCCTGGAGGGGGTATAGAACCAGGGGAAACAGCCGAAGCTGCAGCCGTTCGAGAGATGAAAGAAGAGACCGGGCTGACAGTTGACATCGTTCGCAAGGTCGCAGAATACACCCCCATTAATCGACTTGCCCGCCTGACCCATTTTTACGAAGTTAGACGTTCCAGTGGAGAACTTGCCACGGGCGCTGAGACAGCCGCTGTCCAGTTTTTTTCTCGCTCCAACCTTCCGCCGCTCCTGCCGCCCCCCTATGCCGATTGGATTGATGACGCATTTCTAAAGTCGCCGCAAATCATCAAAAAAGAGCTCACTTCTCTTACCTACCGCAAGCTGCTGATCACCTTTCTTCAGCACCCACTCCTTGTCATGCGATTTCTCCTCACGAAAATCGGAATCCACTGGAACCGTTAAGAAGCTGTCTACCCCCATAGATCGCCGCAATACAAACCATGGCCGCTGTAAAAACCACAAAAATCCTCTCCCGCTGGCTCGCCTTTTGCCATCTCTCTTTCAGCTGCTCTACGAATGACCGAGAGAGATTTATTTTTTTTCTGATCTCTTCTACACGTTCTTTTAGACGGGCTGCTTCTGTTTTTCTCTCTCTTTCCAGATTCTCTGCCTGTTGTCTACGAGTATTAACTTCTTTTTGTCCCAACATCGATTGGATTTTATCAGTAGCTTGGGGCAAAAGAAGTTGTTTCCAAAAGTCATCTTCTAATGGCTTGCAATAAGCATTGCTGAAGAATTCTTCCGTAGTTGGTTCAATTATGATTGAATTAATGATACCCCTGAATGCATTCCAATAAAGGTTAAATTGCCCTAGAAAAGTTTCAAGGTGTATTCCTTCGGAGCTGGGATCTAACATGCTAAAGCATTTCCATAGCGCACGAGGAACCTTTTTCCATTCATTCCTTGAAGAGGATTTTTTAAGAAAGCGGAGTTGAAGAGTCGTATTGAGATCGTCTACTGTAATAGCTCCATGCGTAATAAAGGCATTAACCTCATCTCGTGTCCATTCGAATGGACTACCCTGAAGCTGGATGGTTTTAGCGTTGGGGTATTTGTTTAAATCTTCTTTGATTTTCATCCAATTAAGTGGGCCTGCCAGGTAAATCTTTATGCGCTGTCTTAATGCCAAGCCAGGTACCTCACTGACCTCTTCGATATCAACAAGAGTGAAAATGTCATGAAGCTGCTCAAGCAACCTAAATGGAAAGTTTTCCAAATCCCTAAGCACATGACGTGTAAGAACCTCCTTGCCATTTTGCGAAAGCTTTTCAATTAAAATGGGAGTTCCTTTTGCAGCCTCATAGGGTGAAGCTTTAAAAAAGAGACTGTAGACATAGAAATTCCCTTGAACAATCTCCTCTTTATCTTTTACTCGAAAATGGAGGGTCTTGCCAAGTTCAGAGCAAGGGATTGCCAGATTTAGTTGAGCAAGATCTAAAACCCAAGCAATTGGATAAAACTGCTCCTCTATCTGAACTTGAGTTTGTCCTACCCCCTCATATTGTGCTAACTGCTCAGCAAGGTCTTGCCAGCTCAAGTTCTGCAATTGTTGCTCCGTCAAACAAGGAAGACTCATTGAAAATCGGGTTTGGACTTCGTTATGCCAGAAGCTTCCGTGGTTACAGTAGTCGACGAGTTTGTAAAGCTCATTGTGTTCATGCCAACTTAAATAGGCAGGATATTGTCCTGTTTTAAACCAATCAATCGCTTCCATGAGCGTCTTGCAGTTATACTCAAGGAGAGAAATGTTTTCTTTCTTCCATATTCCAGATTTCATACTGAAAACAGTGAGAAACTCATGATAAAAGTCTGCATCAATTTCAAAGTTTCCATCGTCTAGTTCTAATGTCCTTTTGACTAAAAAGCCCTCGGGGTTTTCATTAAGGAGCTGTTCAAACTTTTGCCGAGAGAACACAAGAGGGTACCGATTGTCTTCTACCGTGAGCCTAATTCTCTCGGCTTTAGGGCAACCATCCAGTAAAATCTTCATTTTTTGAGCAAAGACCCCATTTTGAAGATCTTTCTCATCATCAAGAGAGACCTTAATTTCCATAGCATTTATTACATCTTTACAGTTTGAATAAATATATGAAAAATTACCCTCGTGACAATAAGTCGCTAGAAAATACAACAGAGAACATTTTTGATTGTTTGTATAAGAATAAAACCAACTTGTATCTTCATATTTCCGATCGGCAATGGCTTCATAAGCAAACCAAAACGTTTTTGCATCGATCTCTGGAAAGTCCAGATAAAAACGGCCTTTTGGTATCTTCAAATGAAGCAGCTCACATTTGGCTAGCGTCAAATCGACCTTAACTCCCCCTTTCAGAGAGCAAGAAACTTTTTGAGTTAAGTCTTTTAGCTCTTTGGGTTCCCATGCTTGACAAAAGGAAGCAATGGAATGGCTCGAGTATTCAAAGCCTTGTACAAAGACCTGACAAGGAGTTGATACGAGAGGTGTCATGAGCCTGCAAAATTTCTCCCACGCCAACTCCAATGCGGCGGGCAGAATCTCAAGATCAGTTTCATTTTGATTGGCAAACTTAATAAACCTATTATTTTCAGCAATATAAGCGAGTCTTTTCATCAAAGCATAGTCGGACCGAAGCGCTTCCCATTCATCCTCGCTAAAGCCCTCTGAAGGCTGCTCTCTCGATAAACTTAACTTTTTAGCTCCATTGATAACTAGCACACTAAGATTAGCATATTGCTGAGTAATCGCATCTTTAAAGATTTTATTATAATTTTTAATTTCTTCCCAAATGAGTCTTACTTGAGCACTCGACCTTGTTGAAGATACAGCTGGTGCCGCCATTTCTACCTCAATTTTATCAAACTACTATAGCACAACTTAGCAATAAAAATCTTCCCTATAGAGATTTATTTTTCTGGACAGGTACCCAGTTTGTAGTGATTTTGAACATTACCGCTCAAAAAAATCTAGGCAAATCTACACAAACGCATAGACAAGCCGGACACGTCAACAGAGCAGTCGAGTTGACGATTCGCGTGCCGGAGTCTCGCCGGCAAGATTCGAGAGCATTGCTGTCACAGGAGTCGTTTTGGGGACTCTAGGATCGGTATGTACCGCCCGAAAATGCGCTGTAAGCGCCGCTGAAAGTTTCTTATTGAGCTGCCCCCATTGGCGCCATACATGCCAAGATCGATTCCTTGCAGGTAGATCAAGGGTGACATGGCCCCCTTTTCCATCGGGAATTTCCCTTTGGCCTTGGGGCATTCTTTCAGAAACTCCTAAAAATCTGCGGCCGATGCAAAGTGCGGCCGCCATATGAATTGTTAAGCCATAACGCTTTGCAAACTTGACTCGCCCGATGAGCGAAGTAAAGGCTGGATTGACGCTATAAACGGCGACTCTTTTTGATGCCCCTCGGCTTTTAAGATGAGCAATGATCGATGCGTAGGCAAAAGCAGAGAGCATACGAGAATAGGTGGGGTCTTTTTCCCTAAGTTGGGCTTTCTTTTTCTTAAAGTCGAGGTTTTCAAGGACGAGGGGTTTTCGTGTCTCTTCGCAGAGGGCAATAATTTGGGCCGAGGCATTGCCAATGAGGGCTTGGGCCTGGCCTTTGGAGGTATGATGAAGGGGAAGAAGGATATTGAATGTATGAAGGGTGTTCCCGAATCGATCGGTTTCTACAACCGCTAGATGATCACGATTAATATCAACGGCAACGACGCCATTTTCTTTAAGAGTCGTAGGTTGAGAAACCTGGATGCCTATACTAACGAAAATACGCCACCCTTTGGCATCTTTTTTAAAACGAAAGGTGATCGCTTGGCCATGATTTTTATAAGCAGGATCCTTGAGAAGCTGTTGCCTTAGATAACAGTCGCGAATGGCTGCTACAATCACATCATGGCCATAGGCAAAGCGGATATTGGGGATTTGGAGATATTTACCGAATTGAGTAGCCAATGCATCGGGCAGCCTTACACGTAAATGAATGGAATCACCTTGTCCAATAGAAGCCGTACAGCTTTGATTGCCGGAAGTTTCATCTTTAGATCCAAGGATGAAAATTTCAGAATTCCTGGTTTGTCTCCAACCGTTTTTCCAGTCTTCATGCGTTGCATAGCCATTAGCTTCTAAATCAAACTGAGCTCGAAACAGTTTTTTCCCGCCAAAGCAAAGAGAAATATCTTTATTTTTTTGAGCTGTTTCGAGTTTTTTGAGCTGATCTTTGAGTTTGGCAAGGCGCCGCTTTTTTTGATGGAGAATCTTTTTATTTTTAAGATGGGCAAGGGTCTCTTCAAGAGCTGCAATTTGGTGCTTTTTAGTTTCAATGCGCTGGGATTGCAATCGGAGAATAGAGTCGATTTTACCTTCGAGTTGGACACGGGCTGCATTGAATTGGCGGGCAGTGATACGAAAATGGGTGAGGTAAAATGATTTGAGATCTCCAGCAACTTTACCAGTTGCAATGTCTGCAAATAAACAGCGCTCAACATGGCTCATAAGCAATGCATAGGCAGATAATGGCTTGTCGAGGCCATCGAGAATACGGGTTTGATAAGTTCTGGGAGCAGTATCAGACATTTTCGGTCGCTTGTTTTAAAGCTTGTAAAAATTTTTGGTTCTTTCTGGATCTGACTCCATAAAGCCTTGCAGAAAATACGGTGATGATTTCCAAGACGTCTTGTACCAGATCGTCTTCAAAATGGGCTTCCTCGGATTTGTTCATGATCACCACTTCAATGCCAAACTCTTCGCATAAAGAAAAAATCAATTCTGACCCAAATCGCAAGAGTCGATCTTTGTGGGTTAGGACAAGACGATCGATTTTCTCAGAACAGATGCTTTGCATCAACTTCTTTAAACCTTGTTTCTGAAAATTGAGACCTGAACCAAGATCTTGAACAACCTCATGAACCCATCCATTAGCTGTACAGAAGTTTTCTATGACTTGGGTTTGCCTGATTAGGTCATCTTTCTGATCATAGCTGGAGACTCGTGCATAGCCGAGAGTATGTTTCTTTGAATTCAATTTCTTGGACTGTGCGGACGCATGCCTAGAAAGGTCAAAACGACGATGGCCTTTAGGCGTCCTTTCAACAATAATCTGGCCTGATTTTTCCCATCTGCGAAGCGTTTCTTGTGAAACGCCGAAATATTTTGCTGCTGTCCCAATGTTTACTTTCATGGGAATGAATTCTATACATTTTGTATAGATTTATCAAGAAATATCTATATTTTCTTCAACTGCTGCCAACCCTACTAAAACCCTTGAAGAAATCATCGCTCAATTCGAAAAAGCTCACGGATGAGGGGTTCGGCCCCATAGACAGTTTTGAGGGCTTCTAAGATCCCTTGAGAGTGAACACTAACAGCTCTCCCTTGGGTCTCATCAAATTCATAGTCCCATGTAAGGGATTGGATGTTCCCATCGAAGATAAGACCGACCAGCTCCCCTTTCACATTGACAACAGGACTTCCAGAGTTCCCTCCGACGATGTCGTTTGTCGAAACAAAATTAAAGGGGACCTGGCTTTTACTGAGGAGGGAGCTCTTTTTCTGCCAGCTGGGAGGAATCTCAAAAGGAGCTTTAAACTGGTGCTGGCTCGCAAGGCGGTACAGGCCACTGAGGATGGTCATCGGCTCGATGAAAACTTTATTCTCATGATACCCCTTCATCACCCCCATCGAAAGACGCAAGGTAAATGTCGCATCAGGATAGATGCTCTCCCCAAACCGCTTAAAGACCTTTTCTGCAATGGCATTGTAACTTTCATTCTGAACACTTTCAAGCTCATTTTCCTCTTGTGTTCTGACCTTCCGTGCATAGGGATCAAGCGCCCTAGCAAACACAATCAGAGGATCTGTAGATGACTCGATTTCTTGAGGATTTTCGTAGAGATGTTTGCGATAGTCCAGATCGGCTAATTTTGTTGTGCTTAGAAGTTCTTCGGCTCTCTCACTTGGCGACTTCCCACTCAACGCAACTTTGACAGTTGGATGATCCTCGCCTAGAATATCGGATAATAATTTTAAGCTGCAGGATAGATTCACTTTTTCTAGGCTCATATAAACAGGCGCACTGGAAAACAGGGCCAGTTTAAGCGTCTCGACTTCTGTATCGGTATATTCACTAAGCCGTTCGTCGTTAGGCTTGCCCCTTTCTGCAGCAGAGCGAACAAGTACCTTTGCCCAGTTATACAACTTACAATAACCAGAGCCCATTCCTTCTAACATCACATAAGACGAGTAGTAGCTTTTTGCATTCTTAAGTGCTGTTTTTAGCTGAACCCAAGGAAGGAATGATTCAGGATTGCCATAGAGCGATGCTTCATATTGCTGCTTTCTCTGGATAATTTGAGTGGTTGCAAACCCTTTTTCGATTCCTTTAAAGCTTTTGTAAGCGTTGCTGAGTCTGGAGAGATTCTGGGCAGCGATGCGTCCATTTTCTTGATTCTCTTGCGCGTAGGCTTCAATCCTCTTTTTCTTCTCTTCGATCAGGCGAAGATAGAGCGAAAGCTCCTCGTTTTTAAAAAACTCTAGGTGAGGCGAGGTGTAGAGCCTATCCGTGCTTCCGGGATGGCCTGACACAAAAAGGACTTCGGAAGGGCGAGGTCCTGAAGAACTCCACTGAAGAAAGTGATCTGTGGCAAGCGGTTTGCCATTTTCATAGACACGAAAAAAACAAATGTCTAAGTTATAGCGCGGGTATTCAAAATTATCTTCGTCGCCGCCAAAAAAGGCAATCTTCTCCTCGGGAACCATGACAAGCCGAATATCACTATACCGCTTATAAAGATAGAGATTATACCTTGCTCCTTGGTAGAGAATGACAATTTCAGGCTGAAGCCCCGTTTGCTGCTGCGCCTTTTGCTTAATTCGAGCCATTGCTGCCTTTCTTGCCTCTTCTCGATCTGCGACAGAGGTTTCTGCTGAAGCTGCTTGATTCACTTCTTCGGTGACATCTTCAATGGAAACCAACTGATCAACATAGAGATTGGGGCATTTGAGCTCTTGATCTAGACTGGGTGCATAAAATCCTTCCGCTATAAGATTCCGATCTTTTGTCGAGAGGTTGAAAACCGCTTGCGAACCAACGTGTTGATTGGTCAAAAGGAGCCCTTGCGAAGAGACAAACGATCCTGATCCTCCCTCGCTAATTCTCAAAGAGGCCTTTTGCAGGTGGAGAATCCACTCTTTGTCCAGAGTAGCGCCATACTTTTCTTTAATCTGCTTTGTGGGGATCATGTTGAAAGGCCACATCCCCTCCTCAGCGGAGCAAAACGGCGTTGCGACACAACTGAGCAGAGAAAGGAACATGATGAATCTCATGGACAACCTATAACACTTTACGTAGATAGGGCTCAATAGCAAAAATAAATTTTAAACATTGGGTTTTTTTTAAAGAAAGCTTATAATTAGTCCCAAAAATTAAATGGCTACCATGCGCCTAGAAGAGTTACAAAGGCTGATTGCAAAAGGTGAATCGGAGACCTTGGAATTCAAAAAGAGCACAGGACAGCGAACCGAAGCTGCGAAGACGGCATGCGCCCTGCTCAACGGATTTGGAGGACTTCTTCTTTTCGGCATCTCTGACAAGGGAGAAATCGTTGGCCAACAAGTGACAGCGAAAACGCTTGGAGACATTTCTGCTGAATTAAATAGCAATCCGGCACCTACATGGGAGATAAGAACAGAATCTGTGATAACCACTTTTTCACCTTCAGCCTTTTTTGCGACAGGGAGGATGTTGGAAGAGGCTGGATCGGGATATAGACAGTTTAGGCCTGAGTCAAGGCCCGAGTCACTAGAAACCGAAGTGTTAGCTCTTCTGAGTAAAGAACCTTTGTCAAAATTAGAAATTGCAAGGCATTTAGGGCATAAGCAGATCTCAGGAGGTTTAAAAAAGGTGATTCAAAATCTGCTAGCTAAGCAAAAAATTGAATATACCATTCCTAAAAAGCCAGGAAGCCGGCTGCAAAAATACAAACTATTTTTATGAAAGTTTTAGGGATTGAAACCACCTGTGATGAGACGGCTTGCGCTGTCGTCGAAGATGGCAAAGTGATTTTGTCGCAAGTTGTGGCAAGCCAAGCTGATCTGCATCGAAACTATGGGGGGGTTTTTCCAGAGCTTGCCTGTCGGAGACACTACGATGTTCTGCTGCCGCTCGTGGATCAGGTTTTGAAAGAGGCGCATCTGACAGCTCAAGCAATCGATTTGATTGCTGTTGCCCATGGCCCGGGACTCATCGGGGCGCTGCTCTTAGGGCTTCATGCCGCCAAGGGGCTTGCCCTTTCGTGGGGCTGCCCATTTGTGGGAGTCAATCATGTGGAGGCCCATCTCTATGCAGCTACTATGGGGTGCGAAGAAGTGATTTTTCCAGCCATGGGGGTTGTCGTCTCTGGAGGCCACACTCTTCTTGTCAAAATGAATGGGCTTGGGTCGTATGAGCCGATCGGATCAACCGTGGACGATGCCGCTGGAGAAGCGTTTGATAAAGTCGCCTCTCTCCTAGATCTTCCTTATCCAGGAGGGCCTCAAATTGAAAAATTGGCACAAAAAGGTGAGGCAGCCCATTACCCTTTCAAGCCAGGAGTTGTGAAAGGACGTCCATGGGATTTTTCATTTAGTGGTCTCAAGACCAATGTTCTTTATACCCTAAAAGGGCAAAATTGCGATCGAAAAGCCCCTTCTCTTCTTCCTGAATCTGAAAAAGTTCACATTGCAGCAGGATTTCAAGAGGCGGCTCTAGGCGACATTGCGAGCAAAACGATTGCCGCAGCGAAGGCGTTTAATTGTAAAATGATTTTTTTAGGCGGCGGCGTCACCCAAAACGAGCGGCTTCGCGAGCTCTTTAAAAACAGCCCCATCCCTGCGATTTTCCCTCCTTCTGGCCTATCTCTTGATAACGGCGTCATGATTGCCGGACTGGGATTTCACGTTTTTCATCAAAGAGGGTGCACCAGCGACTCCTTCGACTTAGAGCCTCATCCTCGGATGTCTCTAAGAGACTGACTACGGATTCAGGTTTCATCGACTGAAACTGAATCCGTAGTCAGTCTCTTAGACTGAAAGAAATATATTGAGAGTAGATTTTATGTGGAAAAGAGACTAGAATGAGGTCATCATTTTTTTAAAGGGGTGTTTTTATGGCAAAGTCAGGTCGTGAATTTGTTAAGTTGAAAAGTACAGAGAGTCCAGAGGTTTACTGGACCAATAAAAATAAAAAAACTTCGACAGAGCGTTTAGAGCTTAAAAAATATGACAAACGTCTGAAAAAGCATGTGACTTTTAAAGAAGCAAAATAAAGTCCGTGTGCTCGGTAGGGAGGGAGAAAAGTGAAATGTGCTTTTTGGCGCCGCCAGGCAGATTTTTTTATACAAATCCTCGCAAATAGCCTAGCGGCTATTCGCTGTGGTTTGTATAAAAAATCTGCTGTGGCGGCGCTCAAAAAGCCCTATCTCACTTTTCTCCCTCCCTACCGTATGTTCGAACTTTCCATTCTCCGAAAATACTTAGTCCCTCGTAAGCGTCACCTTTCGGTGACGTTGATTGCCGCTCTTTCGGTGGTGGTGATTTCAGCTGTTGTTTGGCTCGTCCTTCTTTTCTTATCAGTGACGGAAGGGATTGAAAAAACATGGCTTAAAAAACTCACTTCTCTGCACGCACCCCTTCGAATCACTCCAACAACTGATTATCTCGCTTCCCATCACTATCTCATTGATACCATTAGCCAGAAAGCCGGCTATACTGCCCGAAGTTTAAGTGAAAAGCTCAAGAACCCCGGCGCCACCCTTTACGATCCTCTTGTCGATGAGTCGCCTCCGAAAACATGGATGACTGCCGACGATTCTTTTCAAGACCCGCTTGTTTTTGTCTCCGATCTTTTAAGCTCGATGAAAAAAGAGTGGACCGATTTGGAGTATGACTCTTTTGAAATGGGGGCTGCTCTTCTTCGTCTTCAAATCAAACGAGGGGAGACACCCTCATTTTTAACACAGGCCTCTTACCTAACCTCTTTTCCAGAAGGGTCGACTTACATTCACGATCTTTTACTCTCTCCTCTTCAAGCTGAAATCCCTTCCGGGGCGGCACCTATCGTTCTTGCAAAAGGGTTTCAAGATTCAGGAGTTAAAGTCGGCGATCGAGGGTGGATTCAATACCAGGCAGCCACTGCCGGATCGCTTCAAGAACAGCGGCTCCCCGTTTGCGTATCAGGATTCTACGACCCTGGCGTCCTAGCGGTTGGGAGTAAATGTATTTTAGCCCCCACCAACATAATTCACCTGATCAACACAACAAGCCCAGTGGAGCACTTTGAAAAAACAGCTTCCATGGGGTTTTGCCTCTGGCACGCAGATCTGACCAAAACTCGGCAGCTTGCTGCAGCGCTCCAAAAACAACTAGACCAAGCGGGGATGAGCCGGTATTGGACGCTCACAACGTACCACGACTATGAGTTTTCCAAAGATCTGATGCAGCAATTTCAAAGCGATCGGTATTTATTCACCTTGATTGGCTTGATTGTACTGGTGGTCGCCTGCTCGAACATTATTTCATTTTTAATTCTTCTTGTTCACGATAAAAAGAAAGAGATTGGAGTTTTACAAGCCTTAGGCGCATCAAAACGGAGCATTGCTTTCATTTTTGGAGGGTGCGGGGCGGCGATTGGACTCCTGAGCAGCCTGATCGGCATCGGAGCTGCCCTCCTCACGCTTCATCACTTAGATGCGCTTGTAAAGTTTCTCAGCTTTTTGCAAGGACATTCTGCTTTTCACACCTCTCTTTATGGATCTGCGCTCCCGTCGGAAGTCAGCGTTTCCGCTCTTGTTTTTGTGGCCGTCATCACCCCCTTGCTCTCCCTTGCAGCAGGATTGATCCCGGCTTGGAAAGCGTGCAAACTCAGCCCTTCTGCCATTTTGAGGTCTGAGTGAAAACCCCTGTCTTAAAAGCCGTCCATCTGTGCAAACGGTTCGCCTATCCAAATGAAGTGACCATTTTGCAAGATATTTCACTTGAAGTTTTCCCAGGAGAGTCTGTGGCCATCGTCGGAAAATCAGGCGAAGGGAAAACCACCCTTTTACATCTTTTAGGTACCTTGGAAGAGCCCTCTTCAGGCACGCTCGAGATTTGTGGGAAACCTGCAAACTTAAAAGAGAGCCCAACCTTGCGAAGCGCCTACTTAGGATTTATCTTCCAAGCCTACCATCTGCTGGAAGATTGCACAGGACTTGAAAATATCTTAATCGCAGCGCAGATTGCAAAAAAAGAGATCCATCCCGGCTCTACGACTCATACCAATGCCTTAACGCTCCTCGAAGAAGTAGGCCTTTCCCACCGAGCTTCATTCCCCGTCAGACTCCTCTCTGGCGGAGAGAAACAACGGATTGCACTTGCACGAGCCTTCATCAATGATCCGGCTATCATCTTAGCAGACGAGCCCTCTGGCAATCTTGATAACACCCATTCCCAAGTTATTTACACCCTCCTCCTCGACTCGGCACACAAAAGAGGAAAAGCAGTTGTCATTGTCACCCACGATTTAGAGCTTGCTTCCCGCTGCAAAAAAACCTATGCTCTTCAGGGCGGGAGATTGTCGTGAATATCCTCATCCTTGGAACCGGTTATGTCGGGCTTGTCAGTGGAGCCTGTTTTGCCGATATGGGCCATCATGTTACCTGCTTTGATATCAATGAGCAAAAAATTCAAGACCTGCAAAATGGTTTAATTCCCATCTATGAGCCGGGACTCGAAGACTTAGTTTTCCAGAATATGCAAGCAGGCAGGCTTTCTTTTACCACCGACATTGCCTCTGCACTTAAAAAATGCAAAGTCTGTTTTATTGCCGTTCCGACCCCTTCCGCTCCTGATGGATCGTGCGATCTCTCCTATGTTTTAGAAGCGGCTAAATCAATTGGACTGCATATGACGGGTCCCCAAGTGATCGTCACGAAATCGACAGTTCCTGTAGGCACCTCAAAAAAAATACGGCAAACCATTGAAGCTCACCTCCCCTTCCCTATCCTTTTCGATGTCGTCTCTAATCCTGAATTTCTCAAAGAAGGGGCCGCCGTCTCTGATTGCATGAAACCCGACCGCATTATTTTAGGGGTTGAGTCAGAGGAAGCGGCAGAGATCATGAGAGAGATCTACAAAGGATTTACACTGAGTCGTGATCGAATTCTGGTGATGGATCCCGAATCGGCTGAAATGACGAAATATGTTGCCAATGCCATGCTTGCAAGCCGCATCTCCTTTATGAATGAAATGGCAGGGCTCTGCGAAAAGCTCGGCGCAAATATTCATGCCGTGCGGCAAGGCATTGGCTCAGATCCTCGCATCGGGTACCACTTTCTCTATGCCGGCGTTGGATACGGCGGCTCCTGCTTCCCTAAAGACCTTCGCGCTCTCCAGGCCATGGCAAAAGAGGCTCACTATGAAACATCTCTCTTAAATGCCGTTGAATTCGTCAATGAAAAGCAAAAAAAAATCCTCGCCGATAAAATCAGATCTTATTTTGGGGCCAAAGGAGGCCTTAGGCAAAAAACAATTGCGATCTGGGGCCTCTCCTTCAAGCCCAACACCGATGATCTCAGAGAAGCCCCTGCCCTCCAGCTCATCGAAGAGCTTTTAGCCGAAGGAGCTCGCTTAAGGCTCTACGATCCCGTTGCCATGCCCAAGGCGCAGGAGAAGCTCAAGCATCCTCTCATCACGTGGTGCACCGACGAATACCACGCCGCAGAAACTTCGGATGCCATTGCCCTTCTCACTGAATGGAAGCAGTTCAGATGCATTGACTTACAAGCCGTTCTAAAAAAAATGGAAGGAAACGCCTTCTTCGATGGAAGAAACCAGCACCGAAAAGAAGACCTGCAATCAAATGGGTTCCACTACTGCGGTATTGGGATTCCGACCGATTAAGAAGCGATCTTAAAAAAAAATTTTTAAAGTTAATAAAAATAGTCAATTTTCGTATAATGTTTTTAATCGAATTTTAATTTAGCAAAAAATGAGGAAATCATGAGTGGTGTAGGGGCTGTTTCATCGTCTATATTTACAAGACCAATAGAAAATCCTCAAGAACCGCTCACTATAAGAATAGCTGCAGCCGTTGCGGTCGCAGTCGCATTATTTGTTGCTTCCTATGTTGTAGGATACATTGCAAATCGAGGAATGAAAGGGTTGTCGTTTAACAACACATACACATTTTTTAAACCGTCTATAAATTTTAAAAATCTTATTGGCGAAGATTTCCTTAAAGAAAAAATTAACGAGCGCGTAAAAAATCATTTTGAATCACAAAGGGCATCTCTACCAAAATCAAGATGGCAAAGAATGAGTGCTCTGTTCTCTCAGTTCATAACTCCCCACCCGAAAGCGCAAGCATCTGTTGATTTTTATAAAGAGTATGGCGGCCGACCTTTAAATGGAATGTTACTCTACGGTCCACCAGGATGTGGAAAAACCCATATTGCTGAATGTATTGCAGGAGAGCTTGGGCTTCATTTTATCAAAGTTACTACTTCAACCTTTGGAAGTCCCTTAGTCCATCAAGCAGCTAAAAATATTGCCAATTTATTTAACCAAGCTATAACACAGCAAGACGTATTAATTTTAATCGATGATGCTGATGCAAGTATAGGAAAGAGAGATAGTGACCAAGCACTGCCTCACCCTGCACGTGGAGACATCATTTCAGAATGTTTAAAATGGCTTCCTGAATGCAGCAAAGCCAATGTCTTTGTGGTCATGACGACCAACTCTACAAAAGCAATCGATCCTGCTTTAAAACGGTCAGGACGTATAAGTTTATCCATTGAGATAACTCCCCCCAATAAAGAGGCGCGGGCAGAATTATTAAAATACTATTTTACATCAAGATGTAATAATGAGAGATTAAAAATTGACTATACAACGATTGCGGAAATAACAAACGGATTTACGCAGGCAGATTTAGAAGAACTCTCTTCCCGATGCGCAGATAAGGGAATCGCTCAAAAGCTGGCACAGCTCAACACAGAGTTGGTCAGAACTATGTTTCTGGCTTTTAATAAAGAAAAGATCCTCCAACATCTGCAACAGCAGTTTGCCTTTTTCTGTGAAGGAACGGAGAGCTATTTCTCATGGGAGCCTCTTGCAGAGGCAGCAAAAAACATTTCATGGGCTCAAGTACAAAGAACAGTTAATGAGTGGCTTGAGGCAATTCTATCCGCATATAAGCAGGATGGAGCAAAAATATCTCCAGAGCGGATAGAAGGACTGCTCAGAGAGAAATTGAACTTAATCTCATAAAAGATTATATCTTTTTAACTTATGGGACTTAGAGATCAGGGGAAACGGATTTTTGATATTTTATTTAGCTTAGTTGCGCTTCTGTGCTTTTTGCCTCTGGGTCTCTTGATTGCAATTTTAACCAAACTCTCATCGCCGGGTCCAATTTTCCATCGGTGCCGCCGCGTAGGTAAAGGAGGCGCTTCGATTGAGTGTTGGAAATTTCGCACGATGTGCCACGATGCAGAGAAAAAATTACAAGACCTGCTGGCGAAAAACCCTCCGTTAAGGCAAGAGTGGGAAATGTACTACAAACTCAAAGACGATCCTCGAGTTCGTGGAATGGGAAAATTTTTGCGGAAAACGTCTCTCGACGAATTTCCTCAATTTTGGAATGTGCTTAAGGGAGATTTAAGTGTTGTTGGGCCAAGGCCTGTGACTGAAGAGGAAATTCAAAAATATTTTCGCGATAAAGCAGACAAAATCTTATCTGTCCGGCCAGGGCTGACCGGCATCTGGCAAACCTCCGGCCGCAGCCTCCTCACATTTGAGCAGCGCATCCAGCTGGAAGAGCAGTATGTCGATCAGCAATCACTCCTCCTCGATCTTCAGATTATTTTTAAAACAATCCCCCATCTATTTTTCGCCAAAGGAGCGTATTGATGTGTCTGCCCATCCTCGTTGTCGGAGGTGCGGGATACATTGGAAGCCATACCTGCAAAGCGCTCAAGCAAAAGGGATACCTCCCTATTGTCTATGACAACCTTGGAAATGGCCACCAGTGGGCTGCCAAATTTGGCCCCTTAGTCGCGGCTGATCTTTTTGATACGGCAGCCCTTGATGAAGTTTTTAAAACCTATCAACCTAAAGCCGTTCTCCACTTTGCTTCCTCTATTGATTGTCGGGCTTCTATGCAAGATCCTGGCGGTTATTACCAAAATAACGTAGGGGGATCGGTCGCCCTTTTTCAAGCGATGCAAAGAAATGGAGCTGATCTTCTCGTCTTTTCAAGCTCTGCGGCAGTCTATGGGCTTCCTAAGGAAGAAACTCTTTTAGAGAAGCACCCTTGCAACCCTTCAAATGTCTATGGCACCACCAAATGGATGGCAGAGCAGATCATCCATGATTATGAGAAAGCTCACGGTTTTCGCTCTGTGATTCTTCGGTATTTTAATGCCGCAGGAGCCGATTTAAACCAAGAGATTGGCGAGGCTCACCGGATCGAAACCCATCTCATTCCCCTCGCTTTACAAACCGCCCTTGGAAGACGGGAGCACTTGACGGTCTTTGGAACAAATCATGCAACGGCTGACGGATCGGCGATTCGAGATTACATTCACGTGGTCGATCTTGCAGATGCCCACGTCAAAGCCCTTGAATGGCTTCTCGCCGGAAAAGGCTCTATAACTTTAAACTTAGGAACAGGACAAGGCCACTCCCTCTTGGAAGTGATCTTCGCTGTTGAAAAGATTTGTAAGCGGCCGGTTAAACAGCAGGTGGCTGCCAAGCACCGGGCAGAGCCCTCCACCCTTGTCGCCGATGCATCTCTTGCTAGGAAGCACCTAGGATGGATCCCTGTCCATAGCGACCTTGAAACAATTGTGTCAACTGCATATGAATGGCATAACATTTATCTATGAGATCTGTACCTCTTCTTTTCTTTTTTGGGCTTGCCCTCATTCCTGCGCTCTTTGGATCAATTCTCTTTCCTTTTTTTCCCTTGAACGCCTTTGCCCCTTTTCTTGCAGTTGTCTACTACGTTGCCCCTTTTTCAAAAACGCTCTGGATCAGTCTAGGGTGCGGTCTTCTTTTAGATCTATTGTCCTCGGAGTTTCATTTTGGCATTCATGCGCTGACCTTAACGACTGCCTCGGCCTTTCTTTTTTTTCAAAAAAAGCACTTTTTTGAAGATCAGTCGCTTGCTTTTTCTCTGTTTTCAATCGTGATCTCCTCTGTTTCAACAGGGCTGCAGCTTCTTTTTATCCATCTTTTTGATCGAGGTCTTTCCTTTTCATTTGCCTCCTTTGTAACAGATGTGGCGATCCTTCCCCTCTTAGATGGCCTTTACGGTTTTTTATGGTTTACATGTCCGATGAGGTTGTATATTAGCATGAAAAAAGTAGGCTGGAAGGGGCTGTTTCGAAAACCACAGGATGAAGCCAAATGAATACATCAGAGCTTTTGACAGTTGCCATTCAAGCCGCTTTGCAGGGGGGCGCTCTCTTAAAACAAGGGTTTGGGACCTCATACGAGATTTCCTCCAAGGCAGGACGGCACAATCTTGTCACAACGTATGACCGTTTGGTCGAATCGACGATCTTCCACTCGATTACTCACCGATTTCCCCTTCACGGTTTTTTAGGTGAAGAATCGGGCCATCAAAGATCTGGCGACGTGATTTGGATTGTAGACCCTCTGGATGGGACTGTCAACTTTGCCCATAATATTCCTGTCTTTTCCGTCAGTATTGCGGTGGCAACTCAAGAAAAGGTGGTGGCAGGAGCGATCTATCAACCGATGACAGAAGAGCTCTTCTGGGCTGAAAGAGGCAAAGGAGCCTTTCTAAATGGAAATCAACTTCGAGTCTCTTCCCAATCTCAGCTTGAGCAGGCTTATCTTGCCACAGGCTTTCCCTATAATGTTCATGAAGACCCGCTCCATTGCGTTGAAACATTTTCTCGCCTCACCCGTCTGGGGATCCCGATTCGGAGACTAGGATCGGCAGCTATCGACTTGTCATATGTCGCAGCAGGAAGGTTTGATGGCTACTGGGAAGTCACTTTGCAGCCGTGGGACCTAGCAGCAGGCCTTTTACTTGTCGAAGAAGCTGGAGGAGTCGTGTCTCAATACGATGGAACTCCTTGCTCTCTTCTCGCAGAAGGGTCTGTTCTTGCTGCAAACCGCCCCCTTTATCATGAACTGCAAAAGGTAATAACCAAATGAAACAACTCGAAGGGCTCTCCATTGCAGGCCATCTGATCAAGCAGATAAAAAAACAGGTCGGCATACTGCACCGTCCTCCAGGACTTGCCTTTATTCTCATCGGAGACCACCCACCGTCCCACTCTTACGTTCGTATGAAAAAAAAACGGTGCGCTGAAGTCGGGATGATCTCTGAAGTGCATGAGCTTACAGTCTCGACATCTGAAAGCCACCTTCTCGAGCTAATCCAAAAACTCAACGCAGCCCCCCACATCGACGGAATTTTAGTCCAGCAGCCTCTTCCCTCCCACCTATCGACCGCCAAGGTCGTCGAAGCGGTCGACCCCTCTAAAGACGTCGACGGATTCCACCCTCTAAACTTAGGGAAACTTCTGGCCGGCGACCCTACAGGCTTTATCCCCTGCACCCCTCTTGGTATCCACCGGCTTCTTCAAGCTTATGAAATTCCAATCTCTGGAAAACACGTCGTGATCCTAGGAAGAAGCTCCATCGTTGGAAAACCACTGGCAGCTCTTCTTGTTCAGAAATCACCAGAGGCCAACGCCACCGTCACCCTTGCTCATTCAGCGACCCGCCACCTTGAAGAGATTGCCCGCTCTGCAGATATTTTAGTTGCAGCAATAGGGAAACCCCAGTTCGTCAAAAAAAGAATGATCAAACCCGGCAGCACCGTTATCGACGTTGGAATCAATCGCCTAGGACATCAGATTGTCGGCGATGTAGATGCCCAGGATATCGAAGGGATTCCAGCCCATCTCACGCCCGTCCCCGGAGGCATTGGCCCCATGACAATCGCCATGCTTCTTTCAAATACTCTCTTGTCTGCTCAGAAACACTTAAAATAATAATTCGCATGGTGGATATTTAAAAGAGTTATCACCTATAATATTTTCGTAAATTTATGAGTTTTTTGTCTCTTTCCCCCGAAAGGGTTTTATGTCAGGCGATTTCTCACTTCCAGACGAGCTGGGCTGCTTCAGCTTGTACATTGGCAGATGCCGCTTTGATCTACAAACAAACCACATCCCTTCGCTTATCAGAACATCTTCACCCCATTCGATGGTTTTCGAACATCGTCAGCGGCGGATGGGCTCTATGGGAGGCAAAAGAGCTTGTTGATGCCTTTAAAAAACGGTCTATAACAACAAATCCTCCAATAGAAGTAGCCTCTTTCCTGGTAATCGGTGCTATTACACTCTTAGGCGCATGGTTTTTTCCACGCACCCGCCCCATCCCCAAAGAATGGAATATAGAGGCGCAAATTTTGGAAGAAAAAACCGAGAAAAATGGCATTAAGTCCCAGGTGACTTTAAGTCTTCAGCCCCCAAGGTTGCAGGCCATCGGCTATGCGATTTATCTATCGCGGATCGTGATGAATCTTGCAATCGCTTACCTCTCCCCTCAGCGCCGCCTCTTGTGCAGTTTAAACACACTCGCGCTCATGGTAAGTCTTTTAAAAACCCACCAGCTCAAATGGCTCAATTTTTCCCGCAGATTTGACTTTACAGCTCTTTTGGAACCGGATAACGATCCAGCTTGTCTCTCCATAAAACAAAAAATTTTTTCCTATGTTTTACCTCTTTTACCTCCTACAGGAGAAGCCGAAAAATGTCCTATATGTCAGGAAGAAACCCCTACGACCTGCTTTACCCCTAAAGAACCTTACCACAATTCTTGTTTAATCGATAAAATTTTTGAAAAAAGCGATTATTTTTTAGATAATAATAAGAATATCTTTACCACCACAGCACACTACAAAAGCGGTTTTCATACACATAATACCTACAGTTACAAAGTCAAAATACCTCAAGAAAACTTGCCAGCCTCTTCAACAAGCCGCATTTACCCCTCCAATCACTTTTTACAATTGATAATAGAGGACCCCATCCATGGTAAATTGCCAACGACAATTGAATGGATCACCGACTCCAATGCCCCTCAGACAAGACCTCTGCTATCCCCGACATTTTGGGCTCGACTAGACTCTATCTACAGCGCATTTCAAACTCTCCTTGCTCAAATGCATCACCGCCATCCCGAGCTTGCTGGGAAAATTCTCTCCGCCAAGCACATCCTGAGCTTATTTGATGTTGGAATGCTTATTCAAAATTACTACCAGCTTTTTCACGTTCTCTACCAGCGGCATATCCCTTCCAAAATTCATCAAAACGCACCAGATGACAAGGTCGAGGAAGCAAGGAGTCAATTAGATGCCGTCAACCTTCAACTATCAACACTAAAAGACTCCGTAGATGCAGCCATAGAAGCAGGCACTATCACCACAAAAATCAAAGTTTATAATTCTCAAACTCCAGAAACTAAGGTATTATTAACAAGATACAATGCAGTCCTTAAGCAACTTGAACAAGCTTATAATCGTCATGAAGCAGCCTTAGAAAACCACACTAAGCTAAAAGCCTCCCTTGAGGACAAATACTGTTCTATCCTCCTTCTAGGCCTGGGAGTAGGCAGCATTGCCTTGGGCGGGATTGCTGCTTTAGCCGTTAGCTTCCTGAATAGGCAGCTGAGGCCCGCTTTCAATTTGACCGAGGCTTTGAAAAAAATTGCCGCCCCTGCAGATTTTAATAACATGAAAGTGAGCTGGTCAGCGCCCTGGTTACAATACATCTCCCAATGCCTCTTTGTAAGCCGTATCGTCGTGAATCTCGCCCTAGCTTACTTCTCCTCTGTTAACCGCCGTTCCTACTTTTTAAGCGCTTCCTTTCAAAGCCTCACTTTGTGGAAGTTGGCCCAGCTTCCTTGGATCAAACTAGAAAGAACCTTTATCCATCCTCTAGGTGCCAATAATGTCAAGAATTTGCATACCTCCTTTGAGTTTCTGCTGCCAACCCTTCCTTCTAAACTCCCCGGTTGCCCCTCTGCTGCTTCTCACTTTGAATCAAACCTGAAAGCCGCCTATGACTTTACGACTCAATTCTTCAAAGGAAGTCATTGGGAGACCTATGTGTCAATCACTAAAAGTTATGGCATTGAGGTCAGCCGCAGATTCAGTCACTATGAAGCAACCGTACAGCAACGTCCATTAGCCGCCTGCGGCTGCGCGATTTCGGGTGTGATCCATAATGTCACAGCATGGACCATCAATGCTGTCTATGGTTCTTTCCCTGTCCACATTAAATACTCTGTTCACTGTTGAATTAATTGCGACGCTCCTTCTAATGTGGCCATAGGAGGGATATGTTTCGGTCGAGGCTCGGTTATCAAGCGCTTGCTGCCATCGTTTTAGGAATTTTTGCTGGGCTGTTTTTCGGCCCTTATTGCGATGTTCTTAAACCGATCGGCGATGTTTTTATTGTCATCCTCCAAATTGTCGTCATCCCCTACATTCCTGCTCTTTTAATGCATGGTCTCGGCTCCTTGCCTGCGGAGATGGCAAAAAAGCTCTTTCGAAGCGGCTGGCCTATTCTGGTTCTTCTTTGGATTTTAATCCTTGTTGTTTCCTACATTGTCAGAGCCGTTATCCCGACTACTCTCCCCAATCCAGCGTCTGATTTTTCATTTGATTCCTCCGCGCTTTTCCCTTCCAAAGTAGCTCCAAGTCCTACCTCTTCGTTCTTTGGCCTTTTTCATAATACGGTTCCCGGGATTGCCCTCTTTGGGCTCTTCTTTGGCCTCGCGATTATGCACCTGAAGGAAAAAGAGCCTCTGTTAGGGTTTCTTGAAAGGGTCAATAACGCGTTCGACCGGTTGATCCGGTGGATTTCCTTTGTTGCGCCGATCGCCATTTTTTCCCATATTGCTTACGTCATGGGAACGATCAATTTCGACGATCTACCCAAGCTCCAGCTTTACATAGGAATGGTGATCGGGACGACTTTATTTTTAAGCTTATGGGTCCTTCCTGCGCTGGTCTCATGCCTCACGTCGATTCCCATTAAAGAGATCTTCAGGGAATTCCGCATGGTGGCATTTCTTCCATTTGCAACGGGTATTCCTACGCTAGCGCTCCCCTATATCAATCATATGATGAAAAGGTTGGCTGAGAGGAAAAATTTGTCTATCGCGACATTTCAAAGCACCTCTCAAACAATCATCCCTATCGGGTTTGGGTTTGCACAAATTGGAAACTTTATCCCTCTGCTCTTTATCTTTTTTCTTTCTTTCTATTACCGTCACCCCTTCACTGGGCTTGAAGCCTTTTCACTCCCTTTCTTGATCACTCTGTTTTCAGTTGGAACGCCTCAATTTACCTTTGTCGCCCTCCCCTTTTTATTGAGGATTCTGAACCTTCCAGATGAAGGATTCAATCTGTACGCTGAGATCTCGTCCATTACGCTCAATTTCCAAGTGCTTCTAAGCACGATCTCTATGCTCGCATTTATGATCCTCGTCGTTTTGAAATATTACGGCCTTCTAGAGATTCAGTGGAAAAGGCTCATGCTCCACGCCAGCTGCACGGCTGCGGTTTTGATCACTGTAGCTGTCATCGGGAAAAGCCACATTCACACACCAGACAACTATCACAATCTGTATTATAATCTGAACATGGGTAAAGCCATCGTGCACCCTCCGCAAGTGACTGTTTTTACAAAGAGACCGCCTCCCTCTTCTACTCACATTGAAAACACACTGGCTCGAATTTTAGACCGAGGCATCCTCCGTGTTGGCTACGATACACGCAATATCCCTTTCTGCTACCTGAATCAAAATAGCGAAGTCGTTGGCTACGATATCGCCTACGCCTATCAACTTGCGAAGGATCTTGACGTGAAGCTAGAACTTGTCCCGATTGAAATTAGCAGCTTAGCCTCTGATTTAGATTCGGGCTTCTATGATATTGCCATGTCGGCGATTCTAATGGATGAAACGAGAATTCTCCATCTTCAATTTTCGAATGCGTATATTGAGCAGCCGAATGTCATCGTTGTCCCTCTTGCTGAGGCCGACCTTTTTACGAACCTCAGCCAGATTAACGACAACCCTCAGATCAAAATTGGCGCGGTTGGTGGCTATAAACAAGTTGTCACCACTCATTTTCCAAAAAAAGAGGTGACACCATGCCACGGTGAAACAGACCTTCTAAGCGGAGCTATCAACGCTTATATGTGGGCAGAGCTTCCCGCCTACATTTGGTGCTTAGCACACCCTGAATATACCGTTATTTCTTTCCACCATGCCCTTGGAAAACAATATTTTGGATATCCGTGCAGCGCAAATACAGAGCAATTCATTCATTTTATCAACGATTGGCTGAAACTTAAGCAAGAGCAAGGGTTCCAATTTGAGCAGCGGCAGTATTGGTTTTTAGGCAAGGCCGAAACAGTCCAAAACGAGCGATGGAGCATCATCCGCAACGTGCTTCATTGGGTCGGTGATTAAGTAAAGGATGTGAATTTCATTTGAAACTTTTGTCGACTCAGACTTGTTTCCATTTCTTCACCACCGAGACACAGAGAGGGATGAGATTGCACAGAGAAAAAATTCCTCTGTGCAATCTCATCCCTCTCTGTGTCTCGGTGGTGAAGAAATGGAAATAAGTCCGAGTGAACAAAAGTTTCAAATATCTATTCTAGTTTCCTGTGCCTTAGCCTTGACTGAATGGCTCTATCTTTAAAGACCGTGGACTCGTATAATGAGAAATAATGCATCCTCAATACAACTCTTTTAGACAAGTTATCTTAGAATTTCTTCGTGGTAAAAAATATGAGCCGATGGGAGAAAAGGTCCTTCTTACTCAACTTAAGATCAACTCAAAATTTTATTCCCTCTGCCGTCAAATTTTAAAAGATCTCGTTCAAGAAGGCATTATTGTCGTTAAGCGGAAGCAATTTTGCTTAAATAAACCTGCCGCTGAGGTGGTTTCCGGAGTGATTCGGCTTCATCCGAAAGGGTTTGGGTTTGTCCTACCCGATGATCTGACTCTTTATGCTCAAGATATTTTTATCCCTAAACATCTGACAGATACAGCAGTTGATGGAGACAAGGTCGAAGTTGAGGTCGCCCCAGAATCGAACTGGAGTAAGGGTCCCGAAGGGAAAATTGTCGCTATTTTACACCGAAGCAGAACGCATATCGCCGCCACCTTGCATCACTTTGAAACACCGCGGCGGGTCTATGCTTACTCCCCTATCCTTGGCAGCTCCAAACTGATCGCTGTCGTCCCTAAGAAAAAAAGTCAAATCGGAGACCGCGTCGTTCTGCAGATGATCAGCTGGGGTGAAGACACCATTCCGCCGTCAGGAGAAATTACCCATTTCCTCGGGTCTATCGATGATGCCTCCATTGACGTTAAGTCAGCAATTGAAGAATTCGACCTTCACAGCACCTTTTCTCCAAAGGCGATGGAACAGGCGCTCTCCTGGGGAGCCGAAGTGTCAAAGGCCGATCTCAAACAAAGAACAGACTTAACTTCCCTGACGACGGTGACAATTGACCCTGAGACTGCAAAAGACTTTGATGACGCCCTTTCCCTGACAAAGGATTCCAAAGGAATTTACCACCTGGGAGTTCACATTGCCGACGTCGCCCATTATGTCCCTGCCGGAACAGACCTCGATAAGGAAGCAAAAGAGCGAGGTAATTCAACGTATTTTCCTGGACAGTGCCTTCCCATGCTTCCTCATGAACTCTCCGACCAGCTCTGCAGCCTGAACCCCGATGTGATCCGCCTTACCATCTCCGTTCTCATGGATTTTGACTCCACAGGAACGCTTTTAAAAACAGATGTCGTTCGCAGTTATATTAAAAGCGCCAAAAGGTTCACCTATGAAGAAGCCAAGGAAGTGCTTGACGGCGCCAAAAAAAGCCCACATCAGCAGCTCTTAGCCCTCATGGTCGAGCTTTGCCTTCTTTTGAAAGAGAAAAGGTATGAACGAGGAAGCATCGATTTTTCTCTTCCTGAGCTTCAAATCATCGTTGATGAAAAGGGACAACCCCACCAAACGAGACGTGTTGAATACGATATCACCCATCAACTCGTCGAAGAATTTATGCTTAAAGCCAATGAAATGGTCGCTAGGCACCTCGCAGAAAAAGGGAAGCACGCCGTCTTCCGAATTCACGAAGAGCCCGCCCCTGCCGACCGCACTGAGTTTTATGGAATGGCTCGCGCCATGGGATTTTCTCTGCCGCAAGAGCCGACTAAGCAAGATCTGCAGCAGCTCTTTGAAAAAGCTCGCAATACCCCTCATGCCCACCAACTGGCCATCGGCTTTATTCGGAGCATGAAACTCGCCTATTACTCACCTGAAAACGTAGGTCATTACGGCCTTTCTCTCGACTATTATTGCCATTTTACCAGCCCCATCAGGCGATATACAGACCTGATCATCCAGCGACTCTTGTTTAACGAAGAAGGGGATGCAATCAACCTCGATGAAATTGCCAAACAGTGCTCCGAACGAGAGAGGATTTCCTTTCGGGCTGAGTCAACTGTTAAACTCCTCAAAAAATTCCGCCTTCTTTACCGTTGGATGAAAGAAGATCCGAGCGCTGTTTACGATGCTGCCGTGACCCGCGTTAAACCGTTTGGACTCTCTTTTGATCTATCCCATTTGATGTTGGAAGGGTTCCTTCATATTTCCGAACTTGAAAACGACTACTTTGTCTTCAATCCCAATCAAGACCTCCTCTTTGGGCGAGCGACCGGAAAAGTCCACAAAGTTGGCGAATCGATCAAAGTCAGGCCTATCTCGCTTGACCTTGTCCTCCTAGAGGCGAAGTGGGAACTCGTTCTTCCCAAAAAACAACGCCGCCGTGAGAAATAAGATCCTTTCTTTGAGCTTTTATCAAAGTAGTGATGTCGTCACCCTTGCGCAGGGCTTTCTTGGGAAAGTGCTCGTCTCGTCTATCCAAGGTCAATATGTCAGCGGCATCATCACCGAAACAGAGGCGTATGAAGGCATCACAGATCGAGCCTGCCATGCTTATGGCGATAGGCGAACCCCTCGAACAGAGGTGATGTATCAGAGCGGCGGCGTTGCCTACGTCTACCTCTGCTACGGCATTCACCACCTCTTGAATGTCATCACAGGACCCGAGGAGACCCCTCATGCCGTCCTTATCCGCAGAGTCCACCCTTTAGAGGGAATCCCGATCATGCAAGAAAGACGAGGCCGAAAAGACCCCCTTTGCACAGGACCTGGAACCGTGGCCCAGGCTTTTGGAATTGATCTCCGCTTCAATGGAGCCTCTTTAGTGGGACCCTTCCTTTGGATCGAAGATCGAGCCGTTCAAGTTGGCCGCATCGAAGCCTCTCCTCGAATCGGCGTGGATTACGCAGGACCCGATGCGCTTCTCCCCTATCGGTTTTCTGTAAAAATAACCGCAAAAGGAAGATCGGGCAAGGGAACGGGCACGGCAACGTTCACGAAAGAAGTCCTCTGAGCCCTTTTAAAATAAAATGCATGAGCAATTCACGCCTTTGGCTTTTTCCTTCGTGAACGTTGCCGTGCCCGTTCCCTTGCCCGATCTTTTTTTCTCTAAAATACGATAACCTGCTATAAATGCCCTATGTTTCAATCTCTAAAGAAAAACTTACTTGCGGGACTAATTATCCTACTGCCGATTGCTACCACGATCGCCCTCCTGAGTTTTCTGATCAATTTATTTACCAGCCCTTTTGTCGATGTCGTCACAACATTCTTGATCAAGTTAAAGATCTCTTTCAAAGGATTTTTGTTTCTCTCTTCTGAGCAAGTAATTCAGTATGCCAGTAAACTGCTCGTTCTCATTTTACTGTTTTTTTTAACCATCATTTTAGGAATTCTCACTAGGTGGATTGTCATTAAATCCCTTCTGTCGTTTGCAGATAAGCTCGTGCATAAGATTCCGGTGATCAACACAATTTATAAAGCCTCGCAAGAGATTATCAAAACGTTCTTCAAACCTGATCAAACATCCTTCAAGCAAGTCGTCATGGTTCCTTTCCCCCATAAAGAGGCCTATGCTCTAGGACTTGTCTCTCGCGAGTCTCCCTCAACCTACACTGAAGCTGCCGGATCAAAACTTGTTTCCGTCTTAATCCCAACGACCCCCAACCCCACATCCGGATTTCTTCTCATGTACGATCCAGCCGATCTCATTTACATCGACATGAAGCCTGAGACCGCAATTAAATATATCGTCTCCGGAGGGGTACTAGCCCCTGAAAAGAGGCATTCATGAAAAAGTCGTTCTCCACTGGTTTAGTGATCTTGCTGCCGTTTGCCCTTTCTTTATGGGTTCTAAAGTACCTCTTTGATCTTTTCACCAATCCCCTCTATCACCTCATTGAATATGTTCTGGTTTGGTATGAACACAACCATGGAATAATGCCTACCCACCACGACACGCTTGTCCACTTTTTTAGCCGGCTTGCGGCGCTCATTGCGACCTTTTTTCTCATCATCATCCTAGGCTTTTTAGGGCGAAGATTCTTTTTCCATTCGCTCATAAAGACCACCAACAAACTGATTTTCAAAATTCCAATGATCGGCGCTCTATACAGACTGACAAAAGACATCACAAAAGCAATCCTCTCCTCTGACAAAAAAACCTTCAAGGAAACTACTTTAATCCCGTTTCCATCCCCAGGATCTTATTCTATTGGGTTTGTCACAGGAGACGTCCCTTCAGACCTTCAGCAGCTCCTTCCTTCTGTAGACGTCACCGTCTTTGTCCCGACAGCCCCGCATCCCATCTCAGGGTATGTCCTCTTTTGCCCTCGCTCATCGCTGCGCCCCCTTCAGGTCTCCGTCGAAGACACCTTTAAATTTTTGCTCTCTTGCGGCGTCATCCACCCCACCAACAAAAAATGAATACAAAGATCATCTTTTTCCCCGTCCAAACAACGCCTCTTAAACTTGCCAAGATCTGCGAAATTGGCAAACGGCATTTTGAAGGCAAAGATCCGCTCCTTTTCTTACTCCCCGATCAGACCGCCTATGATTTCTTAGATCGGCTTCTGTGGGCCTCTCCTCCTGAGAGCTTTCTCCCACACCCCTCCAAACTCATCCACCTCAGCCTGCATGTAGATCCTGCCTACTTAACCATCTTCAACCTATGCCCCACGCCTCTTGCCTCCCAAGGACTTAAAACCATTTATGAGATCGAAGACCACACCTCTCCAGACAAGCGAAAGCTCTCAGAGCTCAGGTACCACTCCTACAAAGAGCAATCCCTTCAGATTATTTATGGTTAAGCAATATAAACATTATACAGGGTTTGTGGAATGGCGCGAATTCCTCCGGTTTTTGCAGCATAGAAGATTGCATTCCAGAAAGCCCTCTGAGGGCATGCAGCCTCTATAATCCAGCCCAGTTGGCCAGTAAAGCTAGCTCGAGCAAACTCTGCGACAGAAACTTTCGTTAACAATCCATTATGCGTAAGGTATATTGGATCTATCAATCCAAATAAAGTCCATTTAATTGGATCTGCTTGAAACATCGTTAGCAAAGATAAACTATGAAAACCAATTGCAAAGAGGTAATCAGCGACTCGATTAACTTTTTTAGCGACCTCTTTAACCCGGCTCCAAAGAGTTGGCGGAGAAGCCGCAGATACGTCGAGTAAGAGTCCTTTTAAAGCTTGGAGCCGTTTTTCAGGTGATATCTCTGCTAAAATATTTTCAGCATCTTTTCTTGAAAAGATTCCTTTTTCAATCAGTTTTAAATCAAGGTACCCATTCAAATTTTGATCCCATCCAAGTCCTGCTAGAACCTCATTCCAGTCACTCACACGAAATCCCGCTTCCGATAGCTTCATGAAAGGCAAAAAATCATCATCGCCATTCAGACCATTATTACTAGTCTCCTCTTGCCTGTCTCCACGCGCACCAAGAGGCTTTAATACATTCCCTTTAAGTACCCCTAACAACTGGTCTATTGCAGATCTGCCTTCTCGCTGTTCTTGTGGACTTATTTGATCAAGGGTTCGAAGCTTGTTAATCATCTCCCTACATGTCAAAGAAATCTCCCTCTTCATGGCATCTATATGCGCTTCTGCTGGATCTGTCTGTTGCAGAACTCTCTGCCACTTGAGAATAGATCTTCGAATACTCTGAATAAATATTTTTAGTGAATCTAACGTCAGAAGATCGTCTTTTTGACTGAAGTAGGCATAAACCTTTTTATAAAGGGGACTCCAAATAGGTGAAGAAAAGTGAAAAATGAACCTGATCCCAAAAAGGACACAGGACATCGTCGCAACTCGGTCTACTATGCCATAGAGATCAGGTGAGAACATCACCACTCGAGGCAACTCATAAACGTTGTTGATCTGTCTTAACTCAGAAAAAGCCTTTTTTGCCAGTTCAGGAATTTGAGAAACTTCTAAACCATTTTCTACAATTTCCTTTATCTCCGACACTAAACAACAAATGATAATACTCGGATAGAGTGGAAACCCCGACATCAAAAGAAGCTGACCAGCCATTGTTTCCTCCAAAAAACATCAATAAAATTTTTAAGCTCGTTAAAAGTTTAGCATATTTTTCCTTTCAGTCAATTAAAAAACCCAATTTTGAATCTCTTCTTGAACCATTTTCGCCTCTCATTTACAATCCTCTTCTTAGAAGCTGTCTTAATATTGGAGAGATCAGATGGTACGAATCAGCAAACAAGCTCAGCGGCGTGCAAAGTGCCCCCACCGGCCGCGGCCGCCTGCAAAAAAAACAGGAGCTAAAAAAGATCAGCTGCCCCAAGGGTTTAAACCCCTTGTGACAGCAATTATAGATCCCAAACTTTCTCAAAAACTCTTCATTCCAAAGAGGATAGGATAGATTATGACACGTCATCGCAGCTACGGAAGATCCAGCCAGTCGGCCAAAAAAAGAAACGTTCTTAAGCGGTTTGAAAGGGTCGATGTATTACGCAAACTGGGAAAATGGAAAGACGGCGAGAATAAAAAGGTGACAGGGCTTCCAAAAACTCCCGTTTCCATATAGGGCATGCGTCCTCTTGAGGGGCCTCGTATCAGTATCTTTAACCGTCAAACATCGCTTAAAATAAGCCCCATCTCTGTGAGGGGGCTGGTTCGTTTTTTTTTAGATCAAAAAAAAGTGAACTGCCAAGAAATTTCTATCTATTTTGTGGGCAAACGAAAAAGCGCCCTCTTGCATAAGCAATTTTTTAATGATCCGACTCCAACAGATTGCATGACATTTCCTATTGACTCCCAGTTTCTTGGAGAATGTGTGATTTGTCCTCGAGTTGCCCTTGAAGAAAATCCTTCAAACCCCTACGAGGAAGTCTCTCACTACCTTGTACACTCACTCTTGCATCTAATCGGCTATGACGATATCGATAAAAAGAAACAAGCCCTTATGCGCAAAGAAGAGCGCCGCCTGCTTGCCCTTGCAAAGAAATACCGATGTATACTGGAACCTTAACTCTCGCTCTTTTCTTCTTACTAGGCGGGGCTGTCCTTGCTGGGATGACCACCGCCCTGCAACAGCTCGGCCGTCTGCGTGCCAAAGAGGAATTTAAAAAAATCTCCGCTCTTTTTTTCTTTCAACATTTCATGCCGTTTCTGTTCGGAAAACAGAGGTGGGAAGGGCTTTTTCTGACGCTCAGTTTTGGAAAGCATATCCTCCATCTCTGTTACGGCGTTGTCTCCTTGTTTTCGCTTTTGACGGAAAAGCCTTTTAACAATGCCTTAAAAGTTTTGGAAACTCACGGGTATGCTCTTGATACTTTATGGGCCTTGACAGTGGGAGGTATCATCATTGTCCTCTCTTTAGTCGCCGACCTGCTTTTTAAGTTTTTTGCAACAGCTGTCCCCCTTATCGCACTAAAAACCTTGGCCCCTCTCTCCTCTGTTTTTCTGACTCTTTTTGCCCCTCTTACCGCTTTCATTTATCGAATGCTCAAAATGTTTTTCCCTAAAAAATCAGAACCCCTTCCCAATGAAAATTCAATCCGAGACAAAATCTTAGAAGTGCTCTATGAATCTGAGCTCTCCTCCCGTCTTGATCCCCAGGAAAGAAAGCTCATCTTATCCGTTGCTAATTTCAAGCAGCGCAGTGTCCGAGAGGTCATGGTACCGCGAATCGATGTCATAGCGCTTGCCGAAGAATCACCACTTACGGAAGCGGCTAAGCTCTTTCTTCAAGAGCGGTATAGCCGCCTTCCCGTCTATCACGACAACATCGACCATGTTGTCGGTCTTCTGCTCTACAAAGATGTCCTCTCGGCCTATCTGCAAAACCCATCTGCAGGCACAATTCGCCCCCTCATCAAACCTGTTCTTTATACACCGGAAACAAAAAAAATTGCCTCTCTTCTTCAAGAGTTTCGAAGCAAGCAGATCCATCTTGCCATCGTGGTGGATGAGTACGGCGGCACAGAAGGGATTATTACGATTGAAGATATTTTAGAAGAGCTTGTAGGGGAAATCGCCGATGAAGATGATACCGATCAAGAAGTGCTCTATTCTCCCCTTCCTTCAGGCGGCTGGATTGTCGATGCCCGCATGACGATCTTAGACATTGAAAAAGAGCTCTCCACACAGATCCCTCCAAGCGCCGAGTATGACACCCTTGGAGGGTATATCTACCACCGCGCTGGAGCCATCCCTTCTCGCGGATGGCGACTTCACCATGATAACTTTGACCTCGAGATCTTAAGCTCCGATGAACGATCAATCGAAAAAGTCAAAATCATTCCCCACGACTCTGAGCTTTCTTAAAAAGATCTTTTTCACGACTATCCCAAAATTAAGTAATCGTTTATAGCAAGGAATAAGATGGCAATGCAGTCTTTGTCTATTCCTCGTAAAAAAAGGATCTTAATCCTCGTTAGTCGCGGGGGCGGTGGGCATAAAACGGCCGGCGAGGCAATTCAAAAAACGCTCGAGGATGCCTACGATGTGGAAGTCAATGCGGTTCTAGCAGATATCCTAAAACCGATGGATACGTTGAATGTACTCACTCGAGGCTCTTTCACAGGCGAAGATCTTTACAATTTCCTTCTGCAGCGGCATCAAAAAAAACTCCTTCAGGGAATGATTCATTGCGGCAAGTATGTCATGAATAGCTGCCGAATTGAGCGGATTTTTGATAGATATTTGTCGAACCTTTCCGAGCGTCCTGATCTTATTATTTCTCCAACCCCATTTATTAATTATGGCGTGGCATGCAGCGCACATCGGCACGATATTCCTTTCATCATTGTCCCAACAGACTTAGATGGCTCAACATTTTTACATGGTTTCCCTAAAACGCCGACTCCCTTTAACTTGAAACTTGCGCTTGCCTATGATGATCCCCTCATTCGAGAAGCTACATTTCAAAAAACGAGGTTCTCCGATGAGCAAATTTTCATTATGGGCTTTCCTATTAGACCTGCTTGCACTCATAAATATAGCCCTGAGCAAGAAGCGCAGATTCGGGCCTCTTTTCATCTTTTTGAATCCCACCATACGATCACCCTTGTCATGGGGGCGGTAGGAGGGAACTTGATCTTAAATCATGTGAAATCTTTAACCTCACTCAATCCAAGAGCACATGGATTTAATTTACAACTCAACGTTTGCGCAGGATCTAACAAAACGATTGCTTGTAAAGTTCACGATTTTCTCCTTTCCCAAGGGGCGCGGTGTATAGGATCGCACACGTTCATTCTACCTTCTGGGTTTGTAATCCATCTCCGAGGCTATATCCCCAATCTCATTGACCTCATGGCTGTTTCAGATCTCATTATCACAAAGACAGGGTCATGCACTGTCAACGAGGCAATCTACCTTGAGAAAAAAGTGGTTTTAGATAACACGGAAAGGTCGACAGCCCGGTATCTAGCTTGGGAAAGATTTAATATCCCTTTCGTGGAAAAGCATCGAGTGGGACTCGCTTTTTCTGATAGCAGACAACTCCCCATGCTCATCCCCTCTCTTCTCAAGTATCCTGAAAGAGGCTCCTCCATTCTCGAGCGGCCTCCCTTCGAAAAAAACCTTCGCACCTTAGTCAAACAGCTGTTGACATCCTCCCCTCTCTAAGACAGCTTCTAAAAGGATAGATTCATGTTGGAACGCCTAATTTTGTCAGATCGGAGAGCACTTGATCAAACGATTGGCAATGAATTGCCTTGATTCGGAGTCTTTTGGCGGCAACGATATTATCGTACCGGTCATCGATGAACACGGACTCTTCGGGATTCAGCTGATAGGTTTTGAGAAGAGCCTCGTAAATTTGAGGCTGCGGCTTGATTGCCTTCACTTGATAAGAGAAAATCTGCCCTTCTGGATGCGTGAAAAAATCATGAAGCTGGATGAGTTCCTGATGCATTTCATGCGGCATATTTGAAAGAATAAAGATCTTATAGCCCAGCCTTCTAAGCGTATGAAAAAGATCGATCATCTCAGGAATCGGCTGCAGTTGTTTTGAAACTTGCGAGATACAGTACGAAAACGTCTCTTTATCAACGTGATGTGGAAGCTTTTCCATCAGTTCCTGACGAGAGAGGAGTCCCCCATCATGCATTGCCCATAGAAGCGACTCAAACACCTCACCAAAATGCCTTGGAAGATCAAGTTCCTGTAAAAACTTGGAAGGATTCCATTCGAGGAGAACGCCGCCAACGTCAAAGATAATATTTTTGATCATAGGCTTTTATTTTAACCTAAAGAAAGGATTATGTCATTCGAGAAGGATCCATAATCTCATCAAACTGTTTTTCAGTGAGAAATCCGAGATCCAGGGCGGCTTTTTTGAGGGTCAAGTCTTCTTGATAGGCTTTTTGCACAATTTTTGCCGCTTTGTCGTATCCAATAACCGGATTAAGAGCAGTTGCCAACATAAGTGACTGATCTAAAAAGCGTTGAATCTGTTTCCGATTAGGCTGAATTCCTACTAAACATTTATCGTGAAAGTTGCGAGCAGCATCTCCCAGAAGTCGAATCGACTGAAGAAGGTTGTAGATAATGACCGGTTTGAAGACGTTGAGTTCAAAATTACCCATCGAGCCTGCAATCCCAATCGCTGCATCATTACCCATGACTTGGACGGCCACCATTGTCATCGCTTCACTTTGAGTGGGATTGACTTTCCCTGGCATGATCGATGAACCAGGTTCATTCTCCGGCAGGATCAGCTCCCCAAGGCCGCACCGAGGTCCGGAGGCAAGCCACCGAATGTCATTGCCAATTTTCATGAAAATACAAGCAATGAGACGAAGAGCGCCGCTCATTTGAACTAAGGCGTCATTGGAAGCGAGAGCTTCAAACTTATTAGGCGCTGTGACAAAAGGATAACCTGTGAGCTGCGCAATCTTTGCTGCCACCTTTTTGTCATACCCCTTTGGGCAATTTAATCCTGTTCCAACCGCCGTACCTCCTAGGGCAAGCTCAAAAAGCGGTGGAAGGGCCATCTCAATCGTTTGAATTCCATGTTCAATTTGTGCGCAGTACCCTGAAAATTCTTGGCCAAGGGTTAGGGGGGCAGCATCCATGAGATGGGTTCTGCCGACTTTAACAACGGAGGAAAATTCACGGGCCTTATCTTGAAATCCTTTAAGCAATTGCTTTAAGCCTGGAAGCAGCTGAACATGAATGGCTTGCACAGTTGCAATATGCATGGCTGTCGGGAATACATCGTTGGACGATTGGGATTGGTTAACATCATCATTGGGATGGATAGGTTTTTTAGAGCCTAGGACCCCACCTGCCTTTTCAATGGCTCGGTTAGAGATCACTTCATTCACATTCATGTTCGTTTGCGTTCCCGAGCCTGTCTGCCACACGACAAGATCAAAATGGGCATTGAGTTTACCGCTGAGCAACTCATCACATACCTCTACAATAGAATCTCGCTTTTCCTTTGAAAGAAGTCCTAAATCGTGATTGACAAGGGCTGCGCTCTTCTTGACAAAGCCTAAGGCATGAATCAGCTCGATGGGGATTTTTTCTGTTCCAATCCGAAAATTCTCGATCGATCTTTGCGTCTGGGCTCCCCAATATTTGTCCATTGGAACATCGATCGATCCCAAGCTATCGGTTTCTGTTCTCACTTTTCCCGTCATCCGTAGCAAACTCTCCCTGAAAAACAGTTGTAAATCTTTTGTTTAATTTGCGCAAGGTAGCAGTTGCGGGCTGTTGCACAGAGGATTGTTCTCCACTCTGTGCAATCTCATCTTCCTCGGTGTCTCTGTGGTGAGGTATTTTTTTATCTATAGCTTTACAACTACACCCTTATTACAGAACCACTTTGAGAAACTTCACTTTGATGAAATCGAGTAAGAAATAGTAAAAGATAACACCAGCAAATAGTGTAAGGACAATCCCCCATGGCAGGGGGGCCATGAGAGTGCCGCTGATGGCAAGCATTGAGATCAAAACAACATCTAAGACTGAGCTGACAACCATCCAAAGACTTGGCATCGATTGCCAGCAGTGCCTTTGTTCTCGCACCAAATAAACAGTTGCTTGACCTGTAAAAACGAGGGTGAGAAAAATCAAGGTTTGAAGCTGAGGGAGAGGAAGAGATGCCTTTCCTAGAAAAAAAACAGTGAAGGAAAAACCCAGGAGAAATATCGCAAAAAGCCCTCCCATTTTCATGAGCTTCCCAATATTCCACTGCTGTGGCGTCTTGGAATAATGAACATGATCTGTTGCAATCGAGATGGTCACAAAATCGTTTGTAAAGAGCAAAAGAACTATCAAAAGTTGGGAAATGATAAAGTTCCCCTCTAAGATGAGACCAACTGCAAGTAAGATCGAAATTTCCAAAGTTTTGATAATTTTATTGAGCGTGTAGGTTAAAAGTCGTTGGTAGATTTTTCTGCTGGTTTTGATCGCCTCTAAAATCGTCGTGAGGCCGGGTTTTGTGAGAACAAGGCTCGCAGAGGCTTTGGCTACATCTGTCGCATTGCTGACGGCAATCCCGACTTCTGCTTGCTTAAGGGCAGGAGCATCGTTAACCCCGTCCCCTGTCATACCGCAAATCAACCCTTGTTTTTGCAATAAATGAATCACATGCAATTTGTCTTCCGGAAAGATGCCAGCAATCGCACTAGCCGTGATGGTCTTTGTACGATAAAGTTGCTCCTTAGAAATGATCTCATGACCGATCCCTGCTGCTGTAGAGACCGCCTGAGCCGTTGTCATAGAGTCTCCAGTGAGCATCACCACCCGGATTCCAAGCTCTTGAATTTCTGCAATCGCCCTTTTTGAGTCTTCCCTTAAAGGATCGTGAAAGGAGATAAAACCGACCATTTCAAAGCGCCTGTCATCTCCAACCCCCACACCTAGAATACGAGATCCTTCGGTGCCAAGCTTCTCGATTAGAGGGTATAAATCTTCTCTTGCCGTCATTTTCACCAGTTCGCTTGGCGCCCCTTTTCGAACAACTTTTTTCTGTCCGAAATAGAGGATGAGCGACTCTGAAAACTTCTTCTCTGGATCAAACGGAATAAAATCTAATCTTTGGTTGGGCAGAATTCTGTGTTTTGCTTCTTTTAAAATAGCCAAATCAATCGGATCTTGCGTCGATTCTTCGCAGGCTAGGGCAGCAAAGGTTAAAAGCTCATCTTCCGAATAGGGGTCAAGTGGGGTTACTACTGCAATTTCTAAAGAATTTTGAGTTAAAGTGCCTGTTTTATCTACACAGAGAGTTGTCATGGCAGCCGCCTCTTCAATAGCTGGCAGCCGTGTCACGAGAACCCCCACTTTGACAAGCTCTAAAGATCCTAGGGCTGTGGCCAGTGTATAGGTTGCAGATAAAGCTACCGGTACAGAAGCCACAAGGAGAAGGAGCGAAAATGGAATAAGCTCAGAGAGCGGTAGCTGAAATGAAACCGAAAAGACTACAACACAAGCAATTAAGAGAGTCTCAAAAAGGACCAGGTATCGGATCATTTTATAGATCGTTTTCCCAAGATGGCTTGGCGCCTCAGCTGTCTGTACAATTTCTGCGATTTTACCGTAGTGCGTCTGAACTGCTGTTGCGACAACTTCAGCAAAAGCTTCTCCATGGACAACCGTTGCTCCGGCATACCCTAGGGTCCCACCAAGACCTTCAATCGGAAGCGACTCCCCTGTCAATACTGCTTGATTCATTGAGATATATCCCTGCAGCAATCTCACATCTGCAGGGATGATATCGCCGACTCGAAGACGGATCACATCACCTGGAACAATTTCTTGATTGGGCAGAAGTTTCCACTCATTGTCGCGCAAAACTCTTGCTAAGATATTGAGGCGGCTTTTCAATAAGCGGAGCGCCTTTTGCTCATGAAAAAAACTAATAGCGACATTGAATAAAAGAAGAGCAAAGATAATGGATGCTTCTGGCAGTTTGCCTAAAAAAATCTCAAGGACAATGACTGCCTCAAGCATCCATGGAATGGGGTCCCAAAATTTATGCAAAAACGTCAAAAATACATGAACATTTTTTTCAGGAATGGAGTTGGGTCCATAGTGCTTAAGCCTCTTGATTGCCTCTGCTGTTGTGAGTCCAGTGATCTCACTCATTAAGTTACATTAAAATATTTACAAGATAAACCCAATAAGAAAAACGTGCATTAAGATCGTGATTTGGGTATAATTGTTTTCTCAAACCCTCAGAGGGTGTTTGCAAATACCCTCTCCAACAAAGAAAAAAATGAAAAATTTTACAGATTTTGGTTTATCCCCCCTTTTGATCGAATCCCTTAGGCAAAAGCAGATTACAACACCTACGCCCATCCAAGCGGCGACGATTCCCCCGGCCTTAAATGGGCTCGATCTTCTAGCCTCTGCACAGACAGGATCAGGCAAAACCGTTGCCTATTTGATCCCTCTTATTATCCATTTATCAACTCATCGAAAGAACACCGCGCTCATCTTAACTCCTACAAGAGAACTAGCAATGCAAGTCCATCAAACGCTTGCCCAACTCTTTGGAAAAACCTCTCCCTTTAGAATGGCTCTATTGATCGGGGGTATGCCCATTTTCAAACAAAAGATGGAACTTAAAGGCTCTCCTCAGCTAATCATTGGCACCCCTGGACGTATTACGGACCATTTAATGGGTAAAAATCTGAGTTTGAGCAGTACTCATTTTTTGATCATTGATGAAGCCGACCGAATGCTCGACATGGGTTTTGGGATTCAGCTCGATAAAATCGCTAAATACTTGCCAGAGGTTAGGCAAACCCTCATGTTCTCTGCAACGCTACCCCCTAATATTGAAAAACTTGCAAAAAAATACTTAACAAAACCTGAACGCATTTCAATTGGCTCTTCGACGCAAGCTGCCATCAAAATCAAGCAGGAAATTCTTCATACGACGGGCGCAGAAAAGTTTTCCGAGCTAAAGAAGCAACTGGATCAGCGTGAAGGCTCGATTATTGTCTTTGTCAAAACCAAACGAGGCGCAGATCGGCTCTCTAGAGACCTTAAAGAGCTGGGTTATAGTGCAAATGCGATTCACGGAGACCTATCGCAAAAACATCGGAGCCGTGTAATCCACGCCTTCCGTGAGCAGAAATGCCGAATTTTAGTTGCGACTGACGTTGCAGCGCGTGGACTTGACGTCCCTCATGTGATGCACGTGATCAACTACAACTTGCCTGAATGCCCTGAAGATTATATCCATCGGATTGGAAGGACAGGGAGAGCAGAGCAGGAAGGTTCTGCCCTCTGCCTTATCTCACCTGAAGATCGGCACAAGTGGAACGCCATCAGGCGGATGATGGACCCGAAAGTCATCATCCCTCAGGAAGGAAAAAGCCAAGAGAAAGCTGCCCGGCATCCAGGAAAACGGCCTTTTAAAAATGGCCCACGTAAAAGCCGCCCCTTCAGACACTACCAATCACGCCATCAATCAAGGGGCAGCAGATTCGGGAACTGATTGAGAAGGGGCTGAAGAGAGCGCCATCACATGGCGTGAAAGAGCCATCCAATCTCGACTCTCTCTTTTTAAGCCCTTTTTAATCTCTTTGATCTGAAAACTAAGCAGCCGTAGGTTCGCTTTCTTTTCTTCTTTTTTGTCTTTAAGTTTATGATAAAGCTCTCGCAATTGCTTTGTTTCTCTCAGTTTTGTAAGAATGCTTTCTGTCAATTTGATAATCTTCTCTTCCCAAATGTCTTTGTATTCATCAAAAGAGACATGTATTTTATCTAAAAGAAGCTGTTTTCGATCCAGCAACAGTTTTTCCTCGATAAAATGAGCATGATTTTTCTTTAAACTATGCGCCAACCCTAATTTATTAAAACTCCAAATAAGCCATTTCGTAGGGTCAAAGTGGTACCACCGGATTCCGTTGCGGTAGTCGTAGGCAAAGGTATGGTGATAATTATGATAACCCTCTCCGAATGTCAAAAGAGAAATCAGGTAGTTATCCACTGCAGAGAGTTCTTGACAAAACGTACGCGCTCCCCACGTATGGGCTAAAGAATTGATAAACCACGTGAAATGATGTAAGAAAAAAAGGCGGACAAGCCATGCAAAAAGGAAAGCACTGAGATAGTCACCAAAGCACCAACCTATAAAAAGGGTTACAATGAGGTTTGTCAACACCATTAAAGGCGCGTAGAAACGGTGCTGAAACCGGATCAGAGGATTTCTCAGCAAATCAGAAACAACCTTATTTTCAATCTCTTTTGGCTTTTCAAAAAGCCAAAGAAAATGGGCATACCAAAACCCTTTTTTAATGGAATAGGGATCTCGATCAGTATCAACAAAAGCATGATGATATCGATGATCAAACGACCACCGAAGAGCACTTCCCTGAGTCGCCATCGTTGCAAAAAACAACAAAACTCCCTCAACAATAGGGCGTGTCTTATAGGTTGTATGTGAATAGAGACGATGATATCCAGCTGTTACACTCAGCCCTGTCACATAGAGCAAAATCGCTGAAACGGCAATCATCGCCCACGGCGGCGTAAAATGAAGAAAATAGAGTGGGATCGCGATACATAAAATCAGATGGTATGTGAGAATGAAGAGGCCGGGAATCCAGTTAAAATTTGAAAGCTTCAAAAATATCTCCTATTTAAAAACTAAGGATATTAAATAAAACCTTTCTTGTCTATGGGACTTTAAGGGTCTCGACTTTAACGGTCTGCAGAACAGAGACTTTTGCTCACCCGGGCTTATTTCCATTTTTTCACCACCGAAGCACGGAGAGGGGTGAGATTGCACAGAGAGATTCTTTTCTCTGTGCAATCTCACCCCTCTCCGTGCTTCGGTGGTGAAAAAATGGAAATAAGCCCGAGTGAGCAAAAGTCTCAAACATTTGTTCAATTTTCTACACATCGGTGGTGAAAAAATGGAAATAAGCACGAGTGAGCAAAAGTCTCAAACATTTGTTCAATTTTCTACACCTTGCCAACAATCTCTATAAAATTTCGGCGGCAATTGCGGCAAGCGGAGATCTCTCGGTTTTATCGAGAAATATATGTCCAAAGGTCTGATATTCTCTCATTTTGCCGACAACATAGGTCAATGCATTCGAATTTGGGTCTAAATAAGGATTATCGATTTGCGTCGGATCTCCTGTGAGAATCACCTTGGTATCTTTGCCCGCTCTTGAAATGATCGTTTTCACCTCGTGAGGAGTTAAATTTTGCGCCTCGTCGATGATAAAATACATCCTAGGAAGCGACCTGCCTCGAATATAGGTGACTGCCTCCATCTCTAACTTTTTACTCTCAATAATCCACTGCTGAGCATCGGGGCCATTGGCAGAGCCTGTTGTCGAAGAACAAAGAAACTCTAGGTTATCGTAGATCGGCTGCATCCAATGGTAGAGCTTTTCTTCCTTAGTTCCCGGAAGATATCCAATATCTTTTCCAAGAGGAATAATCGGCCGGCTGACTAAAATTTTTGTATAGGTATTTTCATCAAAAACTTTCCGCATCCCTGCAGCAAGGGCAAGTAAAGTCTTCCCCGTGCCGGCAGGACCTACAAGAGTGACAAGTTTGATATCGTCGCGAAGCAAAAGATCTAGGGCGCATTTCTGCTCCGTATTAAGAGGGTGAATTCCCCAAATATCTCGATTCAGTTTAAGGAGCGGCTCCAGTTTTTTCGTTATAGAGTTGTATTTGCAAACCGCAGATGACTGCTCAGGAGATACCATCACACAGTATTCATTTGGAGAGAAATCGGTCGCTTCGACCGGTATTGATCCATCTTTATAGAACAAGTCGATATCTCTTTTCGGTACTTCAATTTTCCTATAGCCTCGATACAATTTTTCATAGGAGAATTTAAGATTTTCGTAGTCCTGGGCCTCAAGACCAATTGCTTCCGCTTTAACTCTCGTGACAAAGTCTTTCGAAACGAGAACAACCGTCTCCCCCTGCTCTTTGAGTAGAAAGGCTGTCAGGAGAATCTTATTCGTCGCACGGTCAAGCGGCAGAGGGAAGCTTTTTTTCTCCGGGGGTTTTAACTCGACGTGGATTTTAACCCGAATTCCATCTTCAATAGGAACCCCTAGGCTCAAATCACCTTTTTCAATATTTTTAAGGGAATCGACATACCGCATCACCTGACGAGCATTTTTACCAAGCTCATCGGACAGGCGCTTCATCGTGTCAAGCTCTTCCAGAACGACTAAAGGAATGATGACATCATTACCATGAAATTTTTTAATCGCGTCAGGGTCGTGCAGGAGAACGTTCGTATCAATAACAAAGGCCTTTCTTGTCATTTTTTATCCTTTTGGGGTCATTGCTACCGGTATATATCCGATGAAAGCAGCAATGGCAATATATTTTTTAACTCATTGATCATAAGTATATAACAAAACAAATTCAGCACTTGATATAGCAATCTGCTAATTTTTGTTGTTCGAATTTAGGTCGGTTCGCTATAATGTGCTTATCACTGTTGGAGGTTTCTATGCATATCACAGATAAAATCTTAAGCTTACCACCTTACCTATCGACATCATGGAAGGATGTCGTTTCCCTACAAATTGAAACACATCCTTTCGGGCATGCGCTCATCATTGAACTCGTTACAGGCAGCAAAGTTAAGGTGCCAAACCTTGAGAAGCACATCATTGAAAAAATGTTTACCATTCACGCAAAGGTCATTGAAGAAAAAGAGAAACCAAGTTCTGTCATGACAACAATCATGCCTTTTCCCTTTGTTAATATGGAAGGCTTGATGACAACACTTCAACACAATCCCGAGCAAAAAAATACCCCTCCTATTCCTTCAGAGGTGCTTGAAAAAATTTCTGCCATGACAAAAGGGCTTCTTCCTGAAGACACTTCATCTCTTGCTCAACCGGAGTCCAACTGCCAGTGCCCTCACTGCCAAATCATGCGGGCTGTGCTGAATCAACCCCAAGATGCAGCCCCCGTTGAAGAAGAGGTGTCAGATGAAGATCTCAAGTTTCGACTGTGGGATATCAAGCAAGAAGGCGATAGCCTCTACTGCGTGTCGAATCCTTTGGATCACAAAGAGCACTACAGTGTCTTTTTGGGTAATCCACTCGGTTGTACCTGCGGGCAAAAGAATTGCGAACACATTCAAGCTGTTCTCAAGAGCTAATTTAGCTGGTGTAAAAAAACCTCATTCTCTAAAATGGCGACAAAACGTGCATTGTAGTTTAGGAGGATTTTCCACATGCCGCAACGTTATTTGTCGATATCAATTTTATTCGGGGTCTGCTGCCTCTCCCCTATTTTTGCAGATGAAGCTTTTACCGATGAGGCGGAAAGCGAAAACAGAGCTTCTGCGCTTTCTGTCATTGAACCGATTGAAATGATTGCTCCTACTACTGCTAAGACTCCCATTGAACCCGCCTTTGCTAGCCCCATTCCAGAACAAACACCTGTTATCCCCATCATTGAAAAGCCATTTTCTCCCTTTACCGGAAAAGTGAAAGGTAAAAAAGTACGTCTTCGCACCTCTGCTGATTTGGATGGGCGTGTTGTGAAAGAGCTGAATCGGCAAGATCTTCTCATTGTTCTTGGAGAAAAAGGAGATTTTTACGCTGTGGAGCCTCCTGCAGGAGTTAAAGCTTATGTTTTTCGAAGCTTTATCCTTGATGGAATCGTCGAAGGGAGCCGGGTTAACGTTCGTCTTGAACCTTCTTTAGATGCTCCGATCATCGGTCATTTGAATAGTGGAGATGCCATCAAAGGAACATTAAGTGCCCAGAATAACAAATGGTATGAAATCACCCCTCCGACCGGCACTCGCTTTTATGTCGCAAAAGAATATATCGAATCCATTGGCGGACCCGAAGTGAAAGCACAGCTCGACAAGCGACGCATGACAGCAGAGCAACTTCTTGACGCAGCAACTCTTCTCACGCAAGCGGAGATGAAAAAATCTTATCCAGAAATGGATGTGGACCGTATTAAGCACAATTATCAAACAATCATGAATGAGTTCACAGATTTTCCTGATTTATTTGATAAAGCAAAAGAGGCTTTTAATGCTCTTCAAGAAGAGTATACGCAGCGCAAAATTGCTTACCTAGAAGATAAAGCTGAAGGAAAAATTTTGGAGAAAACATCGGAGTCTCCTCTTCAACAGCTTACCCTCAATCCAACCGATCGCATGAAGATGTGGGAACCTATCGAGGAGTCTCTCTATTTGACGTGGTCTTCTCGCAATGAGGACCGTTCGGTTGATGAATTTTATGAAGAGCAAAGACAAGGGGCGGAAACCTACACCGGGTTCATCGAAGCCTATACCTCCCCCGTTAAGCGAAAGCCCGGAGACTATATCTTGGTGGATAAAGACCTTCCCAAGGCTTACCTCTACAGTACACTCATCAACCTTCAAGACTATGTCGGCAAAAAAGTCACCGTTGTTGTTGCGCCCCGCTCAAACAATAACTTTGCCTTCCGCGCCTTCTTCGTCCTAGCTGTAGAGTAACTTAACTTTCCTTTGGAGGGGTCTTCAGCTCTGCCGAGGCAAACTGCCGAACAGATTCATCGATCAGGGAGAATTCCTTGAGGGGCTGCAGAGAGCTGGCAGCCCCCAAATCGTTAAACTTGCGCGCGGAAGAAAGGACATTGCGCTCTAGCGACCCTGTCGCTTGATTAAATGCTGCAATGGCATGCTCAAGCGCTTTCCCTAAGTGACCCCAATGCCCTGTTAAGTCGGCGACTCGCTTATATAGCTCCTGGCCAAGCTCGCTAACTCTTTCGGCGTACTTTGAAAGATTTTCTTGCTTCCACCCATAGGCAACAGCTTTTAGTAGAGCGATGAGTGTCATGGGGGTGGCTAGAATAATCCCCTGTTGAGCAGCTGTTTCCATGAGGGTCGGATCTGCCTCTAAGGCAATGGCAAAAACCGTTTCCGATGGAAGAAATAGGACCACAAATTCAGGGGTTGGTTGAAAATGCTCCCAGTAATTTTTTTTTCCAAGCATTGAAATATGCTCTTTGAGCTGCCTTGCATGATGTTTAAACTTTTCTTGCCGAAACCCTTCATCGGAAAGATCGATCCCTTCCAGGTAAGCTTCAAGAGGAACTTTCGCATCGATAATCACCTGCCGATCACCAGGTAGCTTAATGATCAGATCAGGCTTGCGCCGCACCCCCTCTATAACCTCAAACCCTTGCTCAACAAAATCGCAATGTTGGATCATTCCCGCAAGCTCAACAACCCGTTTTAACTGAATCTCCCCCCACCTGCCTCGCCCCGCAGGAGATCGCAGGGCTTTAACCAATTTTGAGGTTTCCAACTTGAGCTCTTGCTTGGCATCCATCAAGGCGCCTAGCTGCTGTTTTAAGGCTCCATGATCTGATTTTCTTTCAAGCTCAAGCGACCGTATTTGCCCTTCAAGTTTTTTAAGCATCTCAGCAAGAGCCTTTTGCTTCTCTTGCTCTTCAACCATCGCCTTTTCCTGTAAAATATCTTGAGTTTGCGCATAAGTTTCCTTGGAGAGCCGCTCAAACGACTCTTGCAGCTCCTGCTGCGAACAGATTTTTTCCTCTGCAAGTGCGCATCGAATGCCCAATCGGTGGTATCGATAGGCCAAAGTGAGCAAGGCTAAACTAAGCCCCACAAGAAGGTAGATCAATCGTTTTCCTCGCTTTCTGGCTCAAAATCTTCCAACGTTTTTGATTTTTTCCCTGCAATCAGTCGAATGGTTGATAAAATGATTCCAAGAATAATATAGCCCCATGTAATGCCCAGCAAGACAATCGGAAGGAAGTGTAAGATACCATAGAGCAGAAAGATAGCAACAACTACTATTAATAACATCAATTGAAGAGAAGGGAGGCGGAAATGCAGCGCCTTTAAACTCGGAAATTTCCAACGGCTAACCATTAAAAGCCCCAAGATCAGCCAAATGCTCGTGAGCACAATCGCAGAAGCTTGAGGAGAGAGATGCAGCCACCTCTCTTCAAAGGATGAAACAAAGAATAGATTGGTTGAAATGGCTGCGACTGCCGCAGCTGGAATCGGAAGCCCTGTAAAATTTTTCTTTTGAGCTGCCTCTTCCTCCACATTTCCTTTGGCCAAAGCCGTCTTCACACTAAAACGAACCAGCCTAAGCACCCCGCAAATCGAATAAACCATGGCTCCAAAAATTGCAAAAAAAGAAAGCCCTGTGCCTTGTTCTAACGATAAGCTTTTAAGCAACAAAACAGAAGGGGCTACGCCAAATGTCACAGCATCTGAAAGTGAGTCAAAAATGATCCCAAATTCACTTTCAGCCTTAATAATCCGTGCAACTGCCCCATCCAAGATATCAGCGACTGCTGCAACGAGGACAAGCAGAAGCGAAGTAAATAAAACTTGATAGCTTCCTGCCCCGAGCTCAACCATATTAATCTTAAAAATCACAAATAGACCACATGCCAGTCCAAAGGCAGTGATGGCATTTGGGATAAAATAGACCTGTTTTTTCATTTTTTCCTCAAAAAGACGGATTTTATCCTCTCACCTTATTAGTTGACAACTTAAAAATGTATAACTACTTATATATCAGACTGTTAAATAACATTAATTATATTTAATTGAAAATCAAAAAACTATTTGATATTATCAATATTAGAAATGGAGCATAGTTTATGAAACATTCTAAGTTTATTGAACATCTCGATGAAATCTTCAAAAATCCAGAAAAAATCGATATGTCCGAGCTCGAAAAGCTCCTGTTTGAGACCTTAAAATTCTTCGACTCTATTCGAGAAAGAATGACTTCAAATAACGCGGAAGATCGAGAAAAAGCGATGCAAGAAGCGGTCCAAATGCAAGAAAAGCTCAATCAAGTCACAGAGAAAATCTACGAAAAAACCGGGCTTACCAAAGAAAAAGCCAAGCAAATCCTCTCCAACCCTGCTAATTTCAAACGGGAAGATTGGGAAACAATGAAATCTATTGAGAAAGAACTGGATCAATTTCAGAAAAATACTTAAATCGCTAAAAATAAGAGGTTTAAAATGCCTATTAGCCCTGTAAAGCCTTCAAGCGGAAATTACCCTGCTAGCCCACCTCCTAATGCAGCAGCAGCCTATTCTCTAGCCCTTCTCTCTAAGCTTTCTGAGCTTCTTGAACAGTTAATGAAATCATAATTCATTAATATCAAGCAAGTTAGATTATAACTCCCTTCAACCCTACCTCCATCTTTTTAAGAATAAGCTACTTATGATTAAGTTAAAATTAATTTGACTAAATAATTAATTTAATGTTAAAATAATGTTAGGCGAAATATAAACATATAATAAGAGGCTATAAAAACTATGTCAGAACTATACTTTTATGCAGAACAAGCAAGTTCGAATCGGGTTGGAAGTGCCAACCCTGCCCTGACAGGAGGCAACCCACCGCCCTCATCGGGAGACGGCATTAATTGGCCTTATGACCCTAATGGAAATACGCCAAATTTCCAAATCAATTGGAATGATCCTAACCTCCTTAAAGAGATCGAGCAAACTTATGAAAAGCTGGTCAACTGGCTTCAGCAGAACCCAGGTTGCTATAATGGCTATGTGATGCTTCTTCAAATGACCACAGACATCGGTATGCACATGCAGAAGCTTCCTTCCGATGAGCAAGCACAGCTGGCTAAATTCCTTTCAACACAACTCTCTGCCCCATCAGGCTCTGGAACTCAAACCCTCTTTTCACTCATGATTAGCGAGATGGCGAAAGCTGCCGCTGTCCAACAACCCTCAGAATCTGCTGGACAACAGGCTGCAACCAATTTTTTACAATCCTTGATGAATGCAACAAGCGGACTCCAAAAATTTGGCTACCCTTTTTCTGAGATCTATCAAGATGCTTCTGCTAACATGAAGACAATAGCAGAGTGGTGTCAGTCCCACTTTGTTAGTATCTATGCACCACCAAGGGATCACTCATCTATTTGGACTTACGACGGACAAGAGCCTATTCTCTCCTTTTCAGACTTTGCTAATACAGCTTCTTGCACGATGGGAACCCTTTTAACCAACCCCAAGTCTACTGCGGGTAATGTGATTGACAGTTACTACCAAGCTCAAATTTTCCAACTCGTTGCAGAGTTTAAAGGGAATCCTTGGGCCCTTTTAGTCGCTCTAATGAATCTGATGAATCAACGAGACCAAGATAGAGGCGTGGCTGTAAACGGATATGGGAACAATCTTGACACCATCAAACAAGCCAATGGTCTTGTTGAGAAGCTCTTAGGGGATATTTCAGGAACAACCCCAAATGCAGACGACTTTTTCAAAACACTTGGACAACTCAATACTCTTGTCACCCAAAACCCAGCACTTTCGAGCTTGGTCGACCAATTGAAAAGCGATGTCCAAACGATTAATGGGCAGACCTATACCAGTCCCGGTGACGCAAGTTGGGCCGTTTCTGCTGGGTATTATAATTTCCCTCCGAATACCTTGATTGAGTATAACAAACAGACCATCTCCGTCTCTGGAGAAATCTATTTAAGCGGTGGAAATGTCGTTCTTCTTAATATAGGCCAAACCTATACCTTTGGCCAGCTAGCTGCCATGGGAGCAACTTCTATCATTCAAAAGCAAATGGGAAGTTGGTCGACGACAATCATGTCTAACTTCGAAAATGGCGTGTCATCGATTCAAACACTTCTCAACGGCGCTTCACCTGCGATTCAACAGGAGATTCAGAGCGACACGCAAACAATGCAGGCAACAGAAAACTTTGAAAAAGAATCTTTCGCTAGCATCACAAACGTGAACCAACAGATCATGAAATTGGTTCAACAAGTGATGGGATAATTTTAAAAATAATAACAAAAAAAGAAGGTAAATATATGTCTATGATGCCAATTAGCCCCTCTAACCCCCCAGAAGTAATTCCTGGCCATGTTGTGAGTACATCTTGCAATACACTTACAGCTTTATTCATGATAACCGACTATCTTAACTCAACATATGACCTGCAGGCAGCCGATACAAAGCTTGAAGAGTCGGTTACAAACTCAGAAGCTCAAATGGTCCAAGCCTTTCAAGCGAGCCTCAGCGCATCGACTTCGCCAGACGGTACCAACTACCTCTATCAGCTAGAACATTTAGACCCAACCTCTGGTGACTACACCCCAAAGTCCCAAACACTGACGACTGAATATAGTAATGCAAACGCACAAAACCAATCTCTTGTTAAGATCATGGATGGGAATAACTCCACAGCGCAGAACACCTTAAGCCAAAACGCTCAAGGGCTGCAAGGACTCATGCAAACGATGAGCTCTATTAATAGCATTGGAAGCAACTTAGCAAGACTCATTCAAGGTTAAACCAAAGGAAAGGTGATTTATTATGGCATCCGTTTTAAAAACAGATTGTCTGCCTGCGGTCAGCTTAATGGTTGTCCAATCCTCTAAAACAGGAGGGCAAGCAGAGCTCACTAACAACTCTTCCTTCGATGGAATCTCGCGCGATGAGCTCATGCGGATGATTTTCATGCTGATGTCTCTTGTGGGGCAAAATATGAGCGTGATCCAGAAGAGCTATGCTCAAAGCCAGCTCGATCAAGAACAAGTGGCTCAAAATGAAGCGACTGCCACAACAGTCCAAACAAAGCAGTATCTCGACAACTTGGCTGCCTACAATGCGCAGCAAGACGAAGCTCAAAAATGGGGTGTTTTTGGCCAGGTCATGAAAATTGTAGGAGCTGTCGTTGGCATCATCGCAGGCGTCCTACTCTCTGAAGTGGGCGTTGGCACTATCATTCTTGCTGCAGTCATTGCTTTCACAGCAACCCCTCTTTTTGACAAAGCGGTTAGCGCCTTAGGAAATGCAATTGGACAAGCGATTGGAAATTCAACCTGGGGTAATATTATTGCTCAAGCTCTTATCGTTGTCGTCTTAACTGTTGCGACTTGTGGTGCAGAAGGCCTCTCAGCAGGCCTTGCAGGTGCTGCAAAAACAGCCGGAGACGATGCTGTGCAGGAAGCCGTCAGTTTTGCTCCTCGCTTCAATTATGCATCAGTCGGAGTCCTCACACAAACCCTTTTATCGACCAACCTTGTTGGAGAACTTGTCACCCAAATGGTTGAAGCCATCCCCGGAAACGAAGATGCCAAAAAAATAGCGGAGACGATTTTAACAGTAGTTGTAGATATTGCCCTTATGATTGCTTCCTGTAAAATCGCTTCGAATGCTGCCTCTAGCACAGGGAATCTTGTTTCAAAATTAGGTCAATACTCCGACAATCCCGCTCTGTTTGGGCTCTATGCAAGAAGAGCTCTGACAGCCTTGCTTGGAACCACTCAAACCGCGACAGCATTTGCTCAGGGAAGCCAAGGGTATTTTCAACTCCAAGAAGGGACAATCAAGGAAGGGCTAGCGCCAGTTCAAGCTCGTATGACGTTTGGGCAATCATTTTTTCAAACCCTGACCCAGCTAGCAAGTCTAGCTCAACAATTGTATAAATCGGTGATGGAATCGGACCGGATTCTGTTCTCGACAAATTTTTCTTCTGATTGGAGCGCCTGTGTTGCAGCTCAAAATCAATATCAAGGTTAATAAATTAATAAAAAATAGGAGTATTTATGACAATCAAGTATGAACCCAGCGCAGCTGGCCTCTCATGGCTCGCCTTAAGCCAGGCACTCAATAGCCGCGCTCAGATGGAGCAAAACGTTTTCTCCCTCTATGCAAGCAACACTGATATGATGCTAACCGAAACAAAGTGTCAAGCAGATAATGCTCAGATCGAATTAACAAATCAAGCCAAATCACAATCGTTGGGCGGATGGCTAGCGATGGGTGGATCTACCGCAGGACTTGCAATGACAGGTCTTTCATGCGGAATGGAAGTCTTCAATCAGAATAAAGCAGTCGCTGCTGGGAATATCACTTCCAGCAAAATGGACCTCACGGAAACCGATGAAGTAGCACAGCCAGCAAATCCTAATGGTAATGACGGTGCTGCTGTCAACGCACAAAATGGTCCACTGCAAGTTGATGATGGCGCTGAGGTGCAAGGACAGGCAAATTCGGCTGAATTAGAGGAAGAGGAAGAGACAGAAAACAGCAAGAAGAAGAAAGCCGATAAGCAAACCCCTGAACAAAAACAGGTTCTTAGAAATGCTGATTGGTGGTCACAAAATAGCAACACCTTTTCATCGATTGCTAATCAATTTCTTGGCCAAGGTGTCGCAGGGGTAGCGCAAGCCCCATATACGACAAACCAAGCCGATGCCAAGCGGGTTGAGACGACAGCCCAAGGACTTAGCGCTGTGTTCAATTCGCAAGGCGGCCTGATGACAACCGTTCTGCAAAGCTGCGATAGTTATATGCAGGGGACGAACGGCACGATCTCGACCATTACCCAAGTGTCAGCAATCCGCGCTTAAGTCGTCACTTACGATCTGTGTTTCCACGAAGGGAGAGCCTGTAAGGGCCCTCCCTTTTTTTATGCGGGAAGCACAGGTAAAGGTTGCCCCCAAGGTGGCCATTTTTAAAAAATGAAATTTTTCAGATTTTTTCGCGCAAAATTTATCATAAAAATTTTCTTTTTCATAGAGAGAGAAATAATTTATTTACAGGAACTGCAGTTTTTGCCTTACAACTAGTTTATTTTTATTGCAATTATAGTATAATTAACAAACAATGACGACAATAAAATTAAATTTAAATAGAAGATCTGACTTTATTATTCAAAAGGTCGGAACTTTTGATGCTAGCCGATTGTTATCTATAGCCCTTCCTTTTGCAAGCTTAAATGCAACAACATCCAAGGTAGCATCCATCGGAGCCTTAGGCTATCAATGCTATACTATTTTCCAACAAAAAGACGACTCTTCATCTCCTGATAAAACCATTGGGAAATGGCCTCAGCTCGCCCTCCTTGCCTCTTCAGTCGCCTTTGGTATTTTTTGCCCTACAGGACAATTGGTCTTTTCGAGCGGAGCCTTTTTCCTAACCCATACAATCCAGCTCAAATCGCAACTGCAGCAAAGAGAGTGGAAACAAAGCGGGAAAACCGTTTTACAGATAGCCCATCAAGCCATTCACCTAGCCTCCGTCTATTATGGAACCCCTGCTTATCTAGCCTTATCACTCATCTCTCAAGCCTGTGTCGAAATGAGCCAAGCCTTTCAATTTTCCCAAGAAAAAGGGAAAACTCTTGAAATGTTTGCATCGCTTTCTTTGAGCCTCCTTCGACTGCACAAAGCCTCCTCGTATTTGCCTCAACTCATCCCCATGAAAACAGGAGGCAAAATCAAGGCGATTTCTTCATTAGAAAATCTAGAAAAGATAGGCTCTGGAATCGAAAGAGTAGACTGCAGCGGGGTTGATGATTCTCTTAAAGAAAACCCTCCAGAATCATTAAAAAAACTGACTGACAAAGACTGGAACAACTTGATTTATCAAACTCTTCCAGGAGAGTTAAAGGACCTTCGTTCTTTTCTTCTTAAAAAGGGATTTTCAACAGAGATTGAGAATGTCATTTTTTTTGGACTTCCCCAAGGCGTTTTATTGCAGCAGCTTAAATTCAAGCAGTGCTCTTTTAGCGGTGTCGATTTTAGCCATGCGCTATTGGATCAAGTGATCGCTGAGGATTGCTTTTTTGCACATACAAATTGGAGTAGAGCATTTATCAAAAATTGCACTTTCCATCACTGCTCTTTTCAATATGCCAATTTTTTTAAGCTCTCACTTGAATCCACCATTTTTACCAACAACTGTGATTTTATACGGACCCTTTTTAATGAAGCGAGGCTTAAACGTGTAACGATTCAAGATGGAATCCTTATGGAAAGCAATTTTTTGCTTGCGACGGTTGAAAATAGCAAGTTAATTGATTGTAACCTCACAGATGTTCTCCTCCTCGATGCAAAAAATAATTTTACAATTAGAGGGGGAACTCCTCATCAAATAACAAGACCTGTGATCGCTCTAGGGTGGGATTTTGATGAACCAGGTCACTACACATGTCTGATCCGGAAAGCCCTACAACATAATGGAGCCCTTGTATTGCAATATAACCAAACAAGTGTTTCACTCCTCTCTGAAGTAACGCTGGAGCGCGAAATAACAATAGGCTTGCAAAAGGCAAAATCGCCTGAGAAAAGCATCAGTGTTCAGCTCTTGCAAAATGCCGGTTCATCCTCTGAAATTGCCGAAATTAAACGCATTGCATTTTCAATTCTCAAACATGCCGATGGACTTGTCCTTCCAGGAGGGGATAATATTGAAAAGTGTTTTTACAACCCTTCTAAGCCTCCAAAATATTCTCATCGGACTTTGCTCGAAATTGCTCTTCTTTATGAAGCTCAAAAAAAACATCTTCCAACCTTGGGAGTATGCCGAGGTGCCCAGCTCATCAATGTCTTTTGTGGAGGAACACTTGTAGATTGCGAGAAGACTCAACATGGAACTGATCTACTAGAATGGACCTCTTCTCCTCATGGAAAAGAGCTGCAAAGCATAGTTGGGAACCTCTTTAGAGGAAAATCTGCTCATGAACAAGCCTCTGACAAGATTGGTCAAGGGCTTCATGTTATTCTCAAACTCGATAACATTCCTAAATTTCTGGTCAGCGAAGATGGGAACTTGATGGCAAGCCAAGTCCATCCTGAGGATTATTACAGTAAATCAGAGCGACTCCGGGAAAAGATGAAAATCTCTGATGAAGAAGCCTTTAATCAATTCCTTGCAACCGACCTCTCCAAAGAGGTTTCAACCTTAGAAGCCCTTCTTTTGAAACTCGATGACACAATTGCTCAGGACTGTGGAGGTGTCATTTTTGATCTTTGGGTCAAAGGGAGAAAAAAAGCTCTTAAGCATGTGTCAAAGTCGGAAAACACGCGGCAGTTCATTGTCTCTAACAGAAAGGTGTACCAATTCTTCCTTGATAAGGTTGAAAAGAGAAGAAAAAACAGCTCTATTGAGAACGTCCCTACCACCCTTGCAGCCGGTTAAGAAGCTGTCTTAAAACTCAGTTTCTGGTGCTTGAGGATAAAAAATTGTCAAACAACTCCTTCATTTTCTAGGGCTTGAAATAAGTTTTCGTTTTTTGTAGACTTTAGCCCGTTTCCTACTATATATGGTGTGTTTATAGGAGGGTCGCTACTATCCCTAGTAGGAACCTATGAAACTTTTTACTAGGATAGGTTCAGGTTCTCTCCTCAATAGTCCTTGTGAAATATGATAAAAAAAGAGATCATGTGCGACCTCAAACACACGATCTCCGATAAAAAGCGAGTTGTTTATGACAAAGAAATCATCCACCTCTCAAGCACAAGAGTTAATCGCCGCAATCAAAGATAAAGGCGAGCGGCCTCAGATGAGCCATTTTACGGTTGTCAAACGGAATGGGGCGATTGTCCCCTTTCACCGCGACCGCATTGAACGAGCCATTGAACTTGCCTTCCATGATACGAAGAAAGTCCCTTTTGAGCTGTCCCTTTCCGATGAGTGGAAGCAGGTGGTCCAGCTTGTGACAGATCGGGTCATTGAACAACTTTATACCCTTGCTTCTAAAGGGGCGAGCCTAACCGTTGAAGGAATCCAAGATATCGTCGAAGTGACTCTCATGAAACTGGGGCATCATGATGTCGCCCGCGATTATATCATTTATCGGGATCAACATAAGTTGCTGCGTGAAGATTCCCCTCAAAATCTGAAGGTCTACCGCAAGGATGGGACCGCTGTGCGATTCAATCCAATGAAGATCGCCTCCTCCATTGAAGAGGCTTTTCGCCGCTCTGAAAGAATTATAGATCAATCCCCTCCTGAAATGATTGGTGCAGTGAACCGTCTCACCGACCTGATTGTTAAAAAAGCGCTCGAGCTTCACAAAACGGGCGAACCGCTGCATGTGGCAACCGTTCAGGACGCCGTAGAGCAACTCCTCATGGAAAAAGGGCATTTCCAAGCGGCAAAACAGTACATTCTTTACCGCGCGTCGCTTGAAGAGGAATCTCTTTCTACCGCCGAAGAAAAACCGGAAGGGAAGCGGCAATTTACCATCACGATGGCCGATGGGAAAACTCGCATTTTAAAAGAATCACACCTTAAAAGCCGCCTGAAACTCGCCTGCCAAGGTCTAGACAATGTCGATCTTAATGACCTCATGGAAGTCGCCATTCTTAATTTTTATGAAGGGATTAAAGAGCCTGAAGTTGAACAAGCAACAATCATGGCAGCCCGCAGCAAAATTGAGATCGAGCCTGCCTATGCCATTGTTGCAGCACGTCTTCTCTGCGATGTCCTCTATCGCGAAACGATGGACATGAGCGCAGGAGAGGCAGGTTTTGCAGCAGCCCACGCAGCTTACTTTAAAAAATACATCAAGTTTGGCATCTCCGTTGAGAGGCTCTCACCTGCCCTTTTAGAGTTTGATCTTGACATGCTCGCAGCGGCAATTGACTTAAAGCGAGATCACCTTTTCTCCTACCTTGGACTTCAAACCCTCTACGACCGCTATTTTATTCACCACTTAGAAAGACGGCTTGAAACTCCCCAAATTTTCTGGATGCGAGTCTCCATGGGCCTTGCACTAGCCGAAGGAGCGCAAAAGAACAAACGAGCAATTGAATTTTACAACCTTCTTTCTCAATTTAACTATACATCGGCTACGCCAACTCTGTTCAACTCTGGCACCAATCACTCTCAGCTTAGCTCCTGCTATCTCTCAACCGTAATGGATGACCTTGCCCATATCTTTAAAGTCATCTCCGATGATGCCCAGCTCTCCAAATGGGCAGGGGGAATCGGAAACGATTGGTCTAATGTTCGCGGAACAGGATCTCTCATCAAGGGAACCAATGGGAAAAGCCAAGGCATTATCCCCTTCTTAAAAGTTGCCAACGACACCGCTGTAGCAGTCAACCAAGGGGGGAAACGACGGGGAGCGATGTGCGCCTACCTTGAAACATGGCACCTTGACATCGAAGACTTTTTGGAGCTTCGAAAAAATACAGGTGATGAACGGCGCCGAACCCATGACATGAATACCGCTAACTGGATCCCCGACCTCTTTATGAAAAGGGTGCAAGAAAACGGAAAGTGGACCCTCTTTAGCCCAAGCACCGTCCCCGACCTTCACCACCTGTATGGGCAAAAGTTTGAAAAACGATATGCTGAATACGAGAAAATGGCTGCGGATGGAAAAATAAAGCCGTTTAAGCAAGTCGAAGCAGTCGATCTTTGGCGTAAAATGCTGAGCATGCTCTTTGAGACAGGCCACCCCTGGATCACGTTTAAAGACCCCTCCAACATCCGCTCCCCGCAAGACCATGTCGGCGTTGTCCACAGCTCAAATCTGTGCACCGAAATCCTCCTCAACACCTCTGAAGAGGAGACCGCTGTCTGCAATTTAGGATCGATCAACCTTGCGGCGCATTGCACCCCAGAAGGACTCGATGAAAAGAAGCTTAAAGCAACCATTCGAACCGCCATCCGCATGCTCGATAATGTCATCGATATCAATTTCTATCCCACCGTTGAGGCTAGGTCATCCAACCTTAAACATCGACCCATCGGCCTTGGACTCATGGGATTTCAAGATGCTCTTTACATCCAGAATATCAGCTATGCAAGCCATGAAGCGATCGAATTTGCCGACAAAGCGATGGAAATGATCTCTTATTATGCCATTTTAGCCTCGAGCGAGCTCGCCAAAGAACGGGGAGCTTACGAAAGTTACAAGGGGTCCAAATGGGATCGAGGGCTCCTTCCCATCGACACCTTGGACCTCCTTCAGAGTGAACGAGGAGGATATCTCGATATCGACCGCACTGTCCGCATGAACTGGGCCCCTGTGCGCGAGTCCATCAAAAAATATGGAATGCGCAATAGCAATACAATGGCCATTGCACCAACAGCAACGATTTCTAATATCACTGGAATCACTCAATCGATTGAGCCGACTTACAAAAACCTCTTTGTTAAATCCAATCTCTCAGGAGAGTTTACAATTCCCAATGTTTCTCTTGTCGATCGACTCAAATCTCTAGGTCTTTGGGATCAAGAGATGCTCGACGACCTCAAGTATTTTGATGGCTCCATCTCTGAAATCGATCGCATCCCCGAGGACATTAAACGGGTCTACCTGACAGCTTTTGAAATCGATCCAGAGTGGATCATCGAATGTGCAAGCCGGCGTCAAAAATGGATCGATATGGGTCAATCACTCAACCTTTACATCGAAGAGCCCAGCGGCAAAAAGCTGCACCAAATGTATATGCTGGGATGGATTCGGGGCCTTAAAACCCACTACTACCTCCGGTGCATGGCCGCCACTCAAATCGAGAAATCAACGACCGATATTAATAAACGAGGACTACAGCCCCGCTGGATGAAAAATAAATCGGCCTCTAGCAATATTAAAGTCGAGCGAGAGGAAAGTGCTCCTAAAGCCTGTAAATTAGGCGATGAAACGTGTGAAAGCTGCCAATAAATATAACTAGAGAAAAAAAGATCGGGCAAGGGAACGGGCACGGTAACGTTCACGAAAGAAAAAACCAAAGACTGTGTCTGGTACAAGAAATGCAATATAGCAAGAGTCTAAATTACAGATACACCCTGCCTCAATGTTAGCGAAAATGGCTAGAGGACTTCTTTCGTGAACGTTACCGTGCCCGTTCCCTTGCCCGATCTTTTCTCTGCATAGGTGAATAGTTACCAGTAAATAAGGATAAAACCATGAAAAATTTAAAAAATACCAGTCAACGCGTCAGCGCCGATCTAAAACGGCTGATTAACTGCAAAACAGTCGACGTGAATCAACTCATGCCTCTCAAATATAAGTGGGCGTGGGAGCATTATCTTAACGGTTGCGCAAACCATTGGATGCCAACAGAAGTCCCCATGGGAAAAGATATTGAACTCTGGAAATCAAAGCAACTCAGCAATGATGAAAGACTCGTGATCCTGCGGAACTTAGGGTTCTTTAGCACAGCAGAAAGTTTAGTCGGCAACAACATTGTACTTGCCATCTTCAAGCACATCACCAACCCCGAAGTTCGGCAGTATCTTCTACGGCAATCCTTTGAAGAGGCGATCCACACTCATACCTTCCATTACATCGTCGAATCGCTCTCCTTAGATCAGGGAGAAATCTTCAATATGTATAACGAAATCAATACCATCCATGCGAAGGATGACTTTGAAATGAAGCTCACCGAAGACATCTTAAAGCCCGACTTCACCACAACGACCCCTGAAGGAGCCCGTAAATTTTTGGAAAACCTGATTGGATATTACATCATCATGGAAGGGATTTTCTTCTACAGCGGCTTCGTGATGATCCTCTCTTTCCACCGGCAAAACAAAATGACAGGAATCGGCGAGCAGTTTCAATATATCTTGCGCGATGAAACCGTTCACCTTAACTTCGGCATCGATCTCATTAATAGCATCAAAGAGGAAAACCTAGAGCTCTGGACCCCCGAGTTCCAAGCCCATATCGTCTCCCTCATCCGTGAAGCTGTCGAACTTGAGTACCTCTATGCCGAAGACTGCCTTCCTCGAGGCATTCTCGGCCTGACTGCCCCGATGTTTCGAGAATATGTACAATATATCGCAGACCGCAGACTCGAGAGAATCGGCCTCAAACCGATCTACAAATCCAAAAATCCGTTCCCTTGGATGAGTGAAACCATCGACCTTCAAAAAGAGAAAAACTTCTTTGAGACCCGCGTGACCGAGTATCAGTCTTCCGGCAGCCTCTCCTGGAATTAAGAGACTAAGAAGGATTAAAAGCAACGTCTAGCTGGTAAAGCTGGCTAGGCTCTGTGATACCATGAAGGTTGCAGTAGCCTGCCAGAGTCATGGTAGGCTCTGAGAGCTTAATCGATTGCCAAGCCCCATGACCTCCCTGTTGCCCGAGATAAGCTTTCAGCTCTTCTATTTGCCATTTCTTATTAAAATCCTTAAAAAACACAATAAAACCACTGAGGGAATCTAGTGAAAACTCTCCTCTTAAGGCCTCCTCAAGTTTGTTTTCTTCTCTAAGAAAATCGTCATAAAGGACTTGAAATTGCACATTAAAAAAATCTTTCTTTGTTTCTTGGGTTAGTTGATTAAAAAACCCATTCAGAAAATTAGCACAAGCCTTTCTAAGCGAAGACTTTTGAGAGCCGCTAGGGCTGTGATGATTCAAAATAATGGCAAATTGCTCAAGCGTCAGCACAACTTTATTCCATCGTTGAAGCTGCAAACAATCCATATCCGCCATTGTTTCAAGCCCTCTTTCTTTAAAGGTTTCTCGGCGACAGCCGAGAAGGCTGTAATTTTCAATAACAAGAAATGTCAGATATTCTTTCAAAGATCTAAAGGTTGGAACTGCAAGTTTCGAAAACCCTTCCTGAACATGTAGCAGACACTCTTCTTTTTGCTTTTTTTCAATTTTTGATATGCTTTCTAATTCTATTCGATATTCTTCAAAAGAAGACTTTATATCAGTTCCTTCTTTGTTTAATTTTTCTTTAATATTTTCTAATTTTTTTCGAGATTCCTCTAAAACTTTTTTATTCACCCAAACATCAATTAAAGAATTAATAGAACCTTTAATCCCCCTTACCCTCATGGCCCATGCAGCATGGGTCTCCTCTTCTGTCCAAGTTTTCTGTTGTTCTTGCAAATGAGCGATCTCTTCGGCTAATTCGGAGTCTTCGAGCTCAATTTGGTGCTCCGCTAAAAAACTCTCAACATTAGGAGGAGTCAATATTTCCATAGGAGGAGGGACCGCTTCCCCAGGAACGACCGGCTTCTGGCTTTGAAAAAAAGCTGAAACAACAAGGTCGACAAGGACAATCAGATAATTCAAAATGGGAATTCGTTCTAAGCATCCTACCACATAATGGACAGCCCACCTCCCCTCCCACATCGTCAACTGCGCAGCCGCCTTAAAATGGTCATTTGCCCTTTGATAAGGGTATAATGCAATTTTTAGAAAATCCATCCTATTTATTTTACCCGATCTTGGTCTATTTCACCAGGAAAGAAATTTCTTGAAAATTAGAGTCTTTCGCGCAACTGGCTGCTCATGTTAAGATCCTCTTCACTTATGGAATGGAAAAAAAACAAGCGGTATCAATCCTTTAAAGTTTTGCAAGCTACTTATTTAGAAGAACTTAAACTAACACTAATTGAGCTTGAACATGAAAAGTGTGGGGCGAGGGTTCTCCATCTGGCAAATGATGACCCTGAGAACCTGTTCTGCCTCTCCTTTCAAACCATTCCGTCAAGTTCGAATGGAGCTGCCCATATCCTTGAGCACACCGTCCTCTGCGGCTCGCTTAAATTCCCTGTTAAAGACCCTTTTTTTGCAATGACACGCAGGAGCCTCACAACCTACATGAATGCGCTGACGGGGGCTGATTTTACCTGTTATCCAGCCGCATCCCAGGTTGAACAAGATTTTTACAATCTTCTGGAAGTTTATTTGGATGCGGTGTTCCATCCCCAGCTCAAACGGGAAAGCTTTTATCAAGAGGGGTGCCGCCTTGAACTGGCTGACAGAGCCAATTTAAAAGGCCCTCTTATTTGGAAAGGAGTTGTCTTCAATGAAATGAAAGGAGCGCTTGCCTCCCCTGATAGCCGCCTTTGGCATACGCTGATGAAAGCGTTAGTTCCAGACCTGACTTATGCCCACATTGCAGGAGGAGACCCTGCAATTATTCCAACACTGACCTATGAAGAGCTCATCCATTTTTATGAAACTTATTACCACCCTTCACGCTGCCTCTTTTTTTTCTACGGCAGCTTTCCCCTGAAAAAACATCTCGATGTGCTCGAAGAAACGGTGCTAAAAAATGCCCCTAAAGCGCCTCCCCTCCCTATTCTTCCCAAACAAAGTCGATTCTCATCTCCCAAATATATCGAAAGTTCTTACCCTAGCTCCTCTGAGACAGAGGAAGAAGCGATCATTGCTTGGAGCTGGCTTACAACCTCTGCAAATGATCAAGATACAGTGCTTGCACTGACGCTTCTCGATGCTATTCTCATGGAAACCGACGCCTCTATTCTTAAGCTGCCCTTATTGCAATCAGGGCTATGTTCAACAGCCGATGCATTTCTCGATCCTGAAATGTCTGAGATCCCTTATGTGATCGTTTGCAAAGGGTGCAATCCAGAAAAGAGCGACGCGCTTGAAGACCTTCTTCTGACCACCTTGCGCCATATTGTTCAAAACGGCATCCCCTCTCATTTGATTGAGGCGGCGCTTCATCAACTTGAACTCTCCCGCCTTGAAATCGGAGGAGGGCATACCCCCTTTGGACTCACCCTCTTTTTGAGAGCAGCCCTCACCCAGCAGCATGGAGGGCATCCAGAAAAAGCGCTCAAGATCCACACTCTTTTTCAAGAACTCCGGCAAAAACTGGCAAATCCTGACTACCTTCCCCATCTTCTGAAAACCGTACTACTTGAAAATCGTCATCGAGTTCGTGTGATCATGAAACCCGAGTCTAAACTTCTTGAGCAAGAAAAAGCAGAAGAGGATGAAAAACTTAAAAATCTATCCAACGATCTTCCCGAGCAAGAAAAAAAACACATTGCCAAGCTTATGCAACATCTTGAACAATTTCAGAAAGAACAAGCCAATTTATCGCTTGACTCTCTTCCAAAAGTCTCATTAGGCAATGTTCCTGTCTTAGCCCGCCACTTTCCTCTCAAGGAGAAAGAGAGCGTCTTGACCCATGAGACATTTACCAACGGATTTATCTATGCAGATCTTGTCATGGATCTCCCTTTCCTCTCGCTAGAAGAGCTCCCGCTTGCCCAACTCTTTGTCTCTCTTCTCCCGGAGGTTGGGGTTGCCTCCCGCTCCTACATTCAAAATTTAGAGCTCGTGCAGGCCCATGTGGGAGGGATGTCAGCCTCTTTGGCTCTCTTCCCACAAACCGATGACCCCTCTCAAATGAAACCAGCTCTCCTTCTTCGAAGTAAAGCGCTTGATCGCAACAGCGCAGCTCTTCTCCGTCTCATGAAAGAGTGGGCAACTGAAGTACGGTTTGACGAAACCAAACGGATCGGCGAGCTCATTCAGCAAATCGGGACATCTCTTCAACAAGGGCTAACGAAAAATGGGCTCCGATATGCCTCACAACAGGTTTTAAGTGGTCTTTCTCCTGCAGGTTATCTCTCTGAAAAAGGGCACGGCCTTTTCTTTTTTGAGTGGACTCAAAAACTGCTCCAGGACCTTCCCAAATCACTCCCTAAACTCATGGATGAACTAAGTGGTCTTAAAAACCGCCTCCTTTCGTTCCATGCTCCTCAGCTTATTCTGACCTGCTCTGCCAAGATACATGACGAGCTCAGGCAAAGAAACTTTGATGACCTTCTGAGCCTTCCTAGCCACCCCTTTAAGCCATGGGAAACGCCTTCTCCAATCCCCCGCATTTCCTCCCAAATGAGGCCGATTGCCTCGCCTGTAGCTTTTACCTGCCAAGGGTTTAAAGCCGCCTCTTACCTCAATCCTCATGCGCCAGCTCTTTGTGTTGCCTCTCAACTCATGGATCACCTGATTCTCCACCCAAAGATTCGGGAGCAGGGCGGCGCTTATGGTGCAGGGACAACTTACGTCCCCTCCCTAGGACATTTTACCTTTCATGCCTTTCGAGATCCTCACCTAGAGTCCACCCTTGCAGCTTTTAAAGAAGCAATCTTGGCGATTGCAAAAGGAGAGTTTTCTGAGGAAGATCTAGAGGCGGCAAAACTCGAATCGATTCAAGCGCTCGACCGGCCGTCTCCCCCTGGAAATCGAGGGATTAATTCCTATTTTCTGAAGCGTGAAGGAAGATCTTTAGAACAAAGACAATCGTTTAGAGACCGTCTCCTAAATCTGACCTGCCAGGAAGCTGCCCTTGCTGTCGAAAAAGAGCTAAAACCCCGCCTTGAGCAAAGCCTGACTGTCACGCTTGCGGGGCAAGAATTCCTTGAAAAAGAGAATAAAAAGCTTCAAAAACCGTTGCCTATTATCCCTATTTGAGGTAAATTCACTCGTTTTGATTGGGGCGTATAGCTCAGTTGGTAGAGCTCCTGTCTTACACACAGGTTGTCATAGGTTCGAGTCCTGTTGCGCCCATGTTGCATACTCTATGCGGGAGTAGTTCAATTGGTTAGAGCACCGCCCTGTCACGGCGGAAGTTGCGGGTTCGAGCCCCGTCTCCCGCGAAGTTTTAGAGAAAGTTGCTGGCTCCGCCAATGTTCTCAAGATCCTCAAAATCGATGTTTCCTTGAGGAATGGAAACAGGTTTCTCAGCTTCATTTTTTGGCTTGAAGAGTTGATACGTTACATAGCCAAGTCCAAGAAGAGCAGCTCCCCCGAGAAAAACAGCGCCTGCCTCACCACCAGCAGACCCCTCTGGAAGGAACTCATTTTGCCAATCGGCGCCTGTAGCACCCCCTAGAATTCCTGGGGCTCCAGGTCCCGCCTCTTGAAACTCCTTAAGCGCCTCTGCAACCCAACCTTTGTTATCTCCGGCAAACTGCTCGATCCAACCATTTCCTCCAGCCACATTAGGAATTGCTTGCTCACCTAGAGCTGCATTTTCTGTCTCATATTGCCCTATCAAACCTTCAACTCTTTGATTTACAGTAACTTCAGCAGCAGATTGCCGAGGCTGGAAAATCTCTTCATGGTTAGCTTCTTCAACTTCGGCAAACTCATCACTCCAATCTGTTGCAGCTCCTTCAGCAATAACTCTCACATCTTGGTTCGCATTTCCTGCTTCATACTCCTCCAACCAACCTACTTCAGGTTGATCGATTGGTATTGCGGGTTGCTGGCTTCCCAATCCCGCATTTTGCACAACTTGATAATCCTGGGCTGCTTCCTGCAAAGCTTGCACAGGGGATTCCCCCCCTTTGAAAGAACCAATCAAACTCGACACTATACTCGCTCCTAAACCCAGCCCCTTCCCAACAATCCCTAATCCGTTGGCCATAAGCATGACACCAACAGTGATCAGATTGAATAAAATCATTGAAAGTTGACTGGTGACATAAAGGCTTTGAAAAAGCATTGGATGGGTTGCCGGAAAAATGATGATTGCAGCAATAGCGGCAGTCCCAAAGAGCACAAGTCCCACGTTTCTAGGTGTTATAAGGCTTCTTAAACTCTCTGAGGAAATATTAAACTGGGACTGAATTATGCCTAGCGACGAGAAGTTAAAAATTCTTGTTGCAATTTGGACAGTTGTCACTAAGGGTGTCGTAGAATAGGAAACAATAGACCGTGCCATTGTGACAAATTCTTCTAAAACAATATCAGGAATAATTGAATTCAAAGTACACCTCATTAATCCATTAATTGTAACAAAAAAATTAATTACAAACAATATATAAACAATATTTAATATATTAAATAATAATTATTTTAATTCTTCATGTTTTATATTAAGTTGCTGGTTTTGAATCATCTATGAAAAAGACAGAAATTACCCTTTGTTTTTTTTACCAAAGCCTTCAAGATAAGCCTTATGATTCGATGGATAATATTACGATTTTTCCTTTGCATGATCCCTGTTGTTCCTCTGTTTTCAGACCCTGTTGAAAATAAAGGAAACTATCTTGAGGCGTTGGTTTATTTTCAACAAGCCGAGTTCTATGAAAAGAGCCCTCTAAAAGCGCTTGCTGGACAGCTGTATTGTCATGTCGCCTTAGGACAATGGGATGAGATCAAGCCTACGATTATTTTAATCCATCAAACAATCGAAGAACTTACGAACTGTGAACCTTCCAAGGACCGCCCCCCTTTAAGCTCAGAAGAGCAGCATGCCGCTTATTTATGCCGCCGACGGACCCGTGAAATAGCCAATGAAATGCGGCAAAGGGTTGAAGCGCTTGTCCGAGAAACGGTTCCTGGTATCTTTAAAAAAATTAAAACTCTCCGTGAACTCTACCCCTACATCGATGCCTTAGAAAGAACAGCTATTGGCTGCTGTCAAAGCAACGTTCCCTGGAAATGTTGCCTTGATCCTTTACTAGAGCAGCTGGAGGTGTGGAATAACTTAGGATTAGAGACGTTTTAACTTCTGAGCCAGCAAGAAAACCATCGAATTTGCATCCCAAAGCGAGTTTTGCAACTATACTGCGCCCACCCCAAAAGTGTGAATTTCGGCTAGCGCGAAAGCCCCTAGGATCGACGATCGCAAATTGGTTAGTATTAATCCAATACAAGCCAATTTGCGATCGTCGATCCTAGGGGCTTTGGCGCAGCCCAAATTCACACTTTTGGGGTGGGCGCAGTATAACTCTTCTTGCTTAACAATTGACAATGTGACATAGTCTGCTCATACGATTTCGACCCCAAAAAACAAATGCCTACAGTTCGCAAAACAATTAGACAACACGTCTCCATTTACGCTTGGCTGACCATCGGCGCTTTTTTGGCGGCCTTTTCAATCCGAGTTTTCCTCCTTCCAAACTCTCTGATCGACGGTGGAACAGTTGGTATTGCATTGATTTTATCTAAGCTTTTTGGAGAGTCATACCTTTCACTCTTTTTAATTCTTCTGAACCTCCCTTTCATCTACTTGGCCTATCGCCATATCCGTAAATCCTTCATTATTACGATGGGCGTTGCGGTCCTACTTTTTGCAGGGTTTTTAATTGCGACATCTTACATTCCTCCATTTCTAGGAGATCCTATTGAGGTGATTGTGATTGGAGGCGCCATCCTGGGTGTTGGCGTTGGGCTCATCATTCGACATGGGGGCTGCCTTGATGGAACCGAAATTTTAGCCATCTTGATCAACCGCAAGCAAGGATTCACTGTTGGCCAAGTGGTTCTTTTCATTAACTTTTTTATTTTTACCGCCTATGGATGGATCTTCTTAAATTGGCACTTTGCCCTGCAATCTCTCATTACCTACATCGTTGCCTTTAAAATGATTGACCTCGTGATTCAAGGCATTGAAGAGCTCAAGTCAGTTCTCATTATCTCATCAAAGCCCAAAGAAATTGCCCAAGTGATTACAGAAGAACTGGGGCTTGGACTCACCATTGTTCATGGGAAGGGAGGGTTTTCAGGAGATACACGGGAAATTCTCTACATCATTATCGAACGCCTTGATCTTGCAGACCTCAAAGAGATCGTCCTTCGTGAAGATCCCATGGCCTTTATGGCCATTGAGAATTTACATGAGGTGGTCTATGGCAAACAAGCCCACCTTCCCTACAAAAAAAAGTACCGCCCTCCTTTCCATTCAGCTTAGAAGCTGTCTTAACCTTTAAACAGACTCTGTGCGATACGATTGGCCTGATGCAAGAAAGGACGACTTATCAAGATGCTCAAAAGAGCAAGCGGTTGTAAATAGAAACAATCTGTTGAAATGATTGCCTGCAAAGCCGCAGGAAGCGCAAAAACGACCCCCATCAGGCTCACAACGTGACGAGGATACCACGGGTTGACCTCAAACACAGCACTAGGACCAAACAGCTTCTCGAGCTGAAAGTCTGAAAAAAGCCAGTGTGTAACACTTGCAATCAACCAAACGCCCAAAGGCGTTGTCATACCAGTCATGACTAACGAAATCCGGGCACAAAGAGCTGAGAAGCCTCTGGAAAACCTCTTTTTAGAGCACAGCTCGTAAAGTCCGATACCACCCATGCCCAAAGCAACAATCCCAATGGCATTCTTTGTGCCTTGTTTGACAGCGGGCGCATTCAGCAATGAAATCACAACGCTCATTTTTTCTCCTCCGTGAGATTCAGTAGACGCGATGATGCCGCAAAACATATTAAAAATGTGTGACAAATATTTGACACTTTCGTAAAATCGTTTTTTCAAAACCAAACCAAGGACTTTTATGACAGCAGTCACTGAATCAAAGGAAGATCTTTACTTTGATAACCAAAAATACCGTCCAGAGATTACTCCCGTGGGAGGAAATATTGGATGGAATGTCTCAAAGCTGGCAACTGACCAAGATACGTTAGAAAAACGGGTCGTTCTTTTAACCTCTAATGATAAAAGTTCGACTTATCACATCGACGCATCCATTCAAGCAAAGGTTCCTTCCGATCTCTTCCGACAGCGAATGGCTGACTACTGGAAATCTCAAAAGAGCTCTTCCCTAACTGCGGCATGGATTTCAGCAATGGCGACGGGTGCAGGAATTGGCGCAACTTTTGTATTCTCCGCAAACCCCGCTGCTCCGACAGTCAGTGCTATTGCTTCCTTCATCCTTGGTGGTTTGGCAATTAGGCAATTGTATTTGACTAATCAGGCTTCCCGTCAATCCAATGGATGGAATATTTCTCCTACCGAAACCCTTGCAGCAAAAAGGAAGGAAGCCTATGAGAAAGGTTTTTTACATGTTTATCAGAATAATTTAAAACTCGTTGAAAAGTCCAACACAGCCATTCTCCTTCCTAGTGAAGTCGAGCACCTTTTTGAGGAATATTTTACTCAATTCTCAGATAGACTTTTAGGAGAAACTTGCACAACAGAACAACAAAAAAAACGATGGCTTGACAGTTTTACATCCTACAACCCTATTTCCACAAACCTTCTCATGTATGGATATGGTCGTATTCCCGAAAGCCTCCAATTCATAACGAAAGATTACGAGGCTCTTGCTAAAATCTTAAAAGACCTTCGAAAAGAGTTTGCTGAATTAAAAAGTGCAAGACGCGCTGAAACAGACAAAATCATCGTTGATCTTAATCAGCAAAGAAATACTGCCCTTCTTCCCTTCAAGCTGATGCTTGCACACTGGGAAAGTGAGGCCTTAAAAGATCGTGATGCCAAGCTCGATAAACTTCCCGCGTCTAAGGCTAAAGAGCGAGAAAAAGTGGAACAAGAATATCGCGACAAACTCTCTAGTTATAAGACGTACTATATTGCTGCTGCTACCCCCGTTGATATGTATTACGACGGATATGTTAAAAATGCGAAAGAAAAATTAACAGAGATTATCGACACTATTAGCAAAAACGAAACTTCTGCTTTAGCGACTTATTTTAAGCGTGCTCGGGAAATTTTACAAAACGGTGTAGACATTAAAAATAATAGATATAGCTACCAGCCTCAACCGGTTGATCTAGCTGGAGTCTTTCATATTCCTCCTGTTCCTTCAGTGCTTCCGCAAAAAGTACCAGATTTCAGAGATCAAGCTCTTCATATCAATATCAGTGTCTCTCCTCAGCAATATCCAGCAGGATTTAATCCGCAGGATCCCGCATACCAGCAATTCGTCAACTGGAGGCCTTAACCTATACTGCGCCCACCCCAAAAGTGTGAATTTGGGCTGCGCCAAAGCCCCTAGGATCGACGATCGCAAATTGGCTTGTATTTGGATTAATACTAACCAATTTGCGATCGTCGATCCTAGGGGCTTTCGCGCTAGCCGAAATTCACACTTTTGGGGTGGGCGCAGTATAAAGCCTCTATTGCATTAAAAAGCTGTTTCTTTTACTCATCAGTTAGAAGCTGTCTTAAAACTCAGTTTCTGTCGATTTTTGGGGCTTTTTGAGCCAATTTTCGCTTCATTTGGTGGGGGTTATATCAACTTCGTATATTACCCCCACCAAATGAAGCGAAAATTGGCCAAAAATCCTCCAAAAAGCGACGAAACCTGAGTTTTAAGACAGCTTCTTAGGGGTCCCTAACTGATGAGGTCTCATGGGTCGTCAAACAAAGAAGCGGATGGATTGGGATGCGTGGCGTATTTTCCGCATTCTATCGGAGTTTGTCGATGGTTTTGAGGCCATGACAAAGTTAGGGCCTTCGGTGGCGATCTTTGGAGCGTCTCAAACAAACATCAAAGATGAGTACTATGAGCAGGCTGCTGTTTTAGCCTCCAAGATTGCGCAAAAGGGGTTTGGGGTGATTACAGGAGGCGGTCCTGGAATTATGGAAGCCTCTAATCAAGGCGCCCAAGCTGCAGGGGGCAAATCATGCGGCTTATGTATTGACCTTCCAACGGAAGAGCAGCCTAATCCATTTATTGACGCAAAGTTCCTTCTTAAATTCCGTTATTTTTTTGTCCGAAAAGTAATGTTTGTGAGGTATGCACAAGCCTTTGTGGTTTTCCCAGGAGGGTTTGGGACTTTAGATGAGCTCTTCGAAGCGTTAACATTGATTAAAACGAAGAAAATTGCTTTGTTCCCTGTCTTTTTAGTAGGGGTCTCTTATTGGGAAGGACTTTTCCGATGGCTAACAGATATAACTCTTGGACACCACTACATTGAGCCTGAAGACTTAAAACTGGTCAAAATCACCGACAATCTTGATGAAGTTGTCGATGGGATTGTGCTTCATTGCAACCGCGTGCACTGTCTGGAAAACTTTTAAGGTAGAGGCCGTAGTCGCTTGGCTCGGCATGCCGAGCCAGCTCTTGGAGCTCTGCAAAAGAAATCCACCCTTGCTGAAAGGCGATTTCTTCAAGACACGCCACCTGAATCCCCTGACGCTCCTGAATGGTTTGAACATAGATGGAAGCCTTTTGAAGGGCGTCATGAGTTCCGGTGTCAAGCCATGCAAATCCTCGTCCTAAAAGGCGAACATCAAGCTGGCCCGCCTGAAGATAGACTGAGTTGAGGTCAGTGATCTCGAGCTCTCCGCGAAGAGAGGGCTTTAACGAGCGAGCAATCTCTGTGACCTCTGAGTCGTAAAAATAAAGTCCTGTCACAGCAAAGGGAGAGGGTGCCACCTTAGGCTTTTCAATAATGGCCGCGATCTTCTGATTTTCATCAAAGGCAAGGGTACCGTAACGCTCGGGGTCTTTGACCTCATACCCAAAAACAATGGCTCCTGTTTTGAGCTCCGTGCAAGGGCGGATGACATCTGCGAGCTGATGTCCATAGAAAATATTATCCCCTAGAATGAGCGCAACAGGCTCCCTATTAATGAACTCTTCACCGATTAAAAAAGCCTCGGCAATTCCTCTAGGCTCAAGTTGCGCTTCATAGCAAATCGAGAGACCCAAATGAGAACCATCTCCAAAAAGAGCTTGAAAACGAGAGAGGTCTTGCGGCGCGGAAATAATCATGATTTCAGAGATGCCGGCTTGCATGAGGGTTGCCATCGGATAATAGATCAGAGGCTTATCAAAAACAGGGAGAAGCTGCTTACAGGTGGCTCGCGTGACGGGATAGAGCCTGGTTCCTTTGCCTCCCGCGAGAATAATCCCTCTCATGCAGCTCCAGGAATGAATTTGCATCCATCAGCAATGAGTTGGTCGATATAGGTGATGGGATAATCAGACTTTAGAAATCTTTCATCCTCGAGCATATAGAGATGGAAAGGAATCGTTGTGTGAACTCCCTTAATATGAAATTCTCCCAGCGCTCGTTTTCCAATGGCAATAGCCTCTTCCCGGTTTTTCCCTTTGACGATAAGCTTTGCGACCATCGAATCGTAATTGGGTGGGATATGATAACCTGCATAACAAGCGCTATCGATTCGAACATGGGGCCCACCTGGAGGAATATAGTGCTCAAGGCAGCCTGGACAAGGGGCAAAATTTTTCGCAGGATCTTCGGCATTGATGCGAAATTGCATGACATGCCCTTTCATCACGACGTCTTTTTGACGAAAGCTGAGTTTTTCACCACGGGCAATTTTTATTTGTTCAGCAACAAGGTCAATACCGGTCAGCTCTTCGGTAATCGTATGCTCGACCTGAATGCGCGTATTCACTTCCATGAAGTAAAAGTTTTTATCCTGATCGAGCAAAAATTCGACGGTGCCAACAGAATAATATCCGGCAGCTTTCACGATAGAGACGGCCGCTTCGCAAATTTTCCGGCGAAGCGTATTTGAGAGGATAGGGCTGGGGGCTTCTTCGATCAGTTTTTGCCTTCTTCGCTGAATTGTGCAATCTCTTTCGAAGAGATAGGCATAATTGCCATGTTTATCCCCAATTACTTGAATCTCAACATGACGAGGGTTAACGATCATTTTTTCGAGATAGACGTCGGGATTATTAAAGCTTGTCTCTGCTTCTGTTCGTGCAGCTGCAAACTGTCTGATAAACTCATCCGAATCGTAAGCGATTCGGATTCCTTTTCCTCCCCCACCTCCAACAGCTTTGATAAAAATGGGAAAGCCCAGTTTTTGCGCTTCTTTAAGGCCGACTTTCACGTCGGCAACAACCCCGTCAGAGCCTGGGATGACAGGACATTTAACACCCTTGGCAACTGCTTTGGCTTTGGCTTTATCTCCTAAAAGGGAGATGGATGTATGGGAAGGACCAATGAAGTTGACGCCACAACTCTCGCAGATGGAGGCAAAGTTGCCATTTTCAGATAGAAAGCCGTATCCAGGATGAATCGCATCAGCTCCTGTAATTTCGCAAGCAGAGAGGATATTAGAGGCTTTTAAATACGATTTTTGCGCAGGAGCTTCTCCAATACAAATCGCTTCATCGGCAAGAAGCACGTGGAGCGCTTCACTATCGGCCTGCGAGTAGACTGCAACAGTTTGAATTCCGAGGTCATGACATGCTCGAATCACTCGAATGGCAATTTCTCCCCGATTAGCAATGAGAATTTTTTTCATATAATCCGAAAGAGTTTTGCTCCAAATTCAACGGGATGCCCGTTCTCCACAAAAATTTCAGCAATGGTTCCGCTCATTCCAGCTTTCACCTCATTCATCACTTTCATCGCTTCAATAATACAGACAACGGCGTTTTCATCAATGCGATCTCCAACTTTGACAAAAGGAGAGTCTTCAGGAGAAGCCGCACGGTAAGCCGTTCCTACAAGGGGGGCTGTGATAAACTTCCCTTCAGCTTGTTTGTCTTCAATTTTATCCCCAGTGACATGCTCTTTGTGAAAGGGGGGACTGTGAATGGGAAACTTAGGATGCATTTCAGGATGGGGCGCATGAACAAGAGTGACAGCAGGAGGATGGGTCGGAGTCTCATCCTGCCGTTCAAGCTCAATTTCATACTTATCCTTGTCTTTGATCCGAATTCTCTTAAGGCCTGCTTTTTCCATCGCAGCCATTAACTCTTTAATTTGCTTGAGATCCACAAAAACTCCCTTTTAAACTCTTCGAATCCATGTACCTGATTGAGTGTCTACGATGCCTACGTCTCCGGTCTCTATAAAGAGGGGAACATCAATTTTTGCACCTGTTTCAAGAAGGGCGGGCTTGGAATGATTGGACATTGGTGCCCCTTGCTGCGCAGGTTCGGTCTTGACGACGAGAAGCTCCAAAAATTGAGGGAGTTCAACAGAAAAAATAGCCTCCCCATAGCACATCGCTTTAATATCAACTCCTTCCTTAAGAAAATGGACTTTATCTCCAATTACAGCAGCAGGAACTAAAATCTGCTCGAGGTTTCCGACATCTAAAAAAAGGTAGTCCTTTCCTTCAAGGTACAGATACTCGAGCTTCCGCTCAGTCAGAGCCACCTCATGAATCGGCTGCCCAATTTTAAAGTTCTTCTCAGCTGTCTCATCCGTGATCAGGTCTTTAAGTTTTGCCTTAATGAAAGGGGTCCCTTTCGCAACAGTGACTTTAACGCACGATTCAACCCGATAGATCTTTCCATCGAGCGAAATTGACATGCCAGGGGTTAATTGTTGGGTATTTGTCATAAATTTTCTATAATCTCTCTAATTTGACTTAAGCGTCGAATTTGATAATCGACAGCTGAAGAAGGATAGGATGAAGAAAGGCCTCGTCCCCACTGCATTTGGATTGTGCGGCAACCAAGCTGCTTGGCAGGTACAAGGTCTCGCCGGCTTCTGTCTCCACATACAATTGTTTCCACTGGGGATTTGCTCAACTCATCTAAAATTTTTTGGTAAAATACTTTTTTGTCTTCTTTTTCAGAGATTACGATTTTACTAAAAATTGTTGAATCTAAGCCAGCATTTTTCATTTTGAGAAGTTGTTTTGCTGGGTTTCCAATCGAAGCCAGGGCTAATTGATGATCTTCTCGAAGCTCTTCTAAAACCTGTGCAGCATGTTCAAGGGGAAATACGACTAAATCATCTGGAAGCGCTCCGTAAACCACTTCTAATCCAATTGAAAGCAAAGGGGGATCTCCATCGACAAGCTCTAAAAATTCTTTTAATGTTTGCGAGGCACTTTCAGAACAAACATCCATTCTTTTTAAGGTTGCAGCCGCTTCCTCAAAGTTCCCGACTTGAAGACCTGCTTCGACCATTTTGTACAAGGCCTTTTCAAGCTGAATCGGAGTGATCGAGCCGGTGGTATCAATCAGAGTGTCGTCTAAGTCAAAGATGATCAACAATTTTCATCAACTCACTTGCTAATTTTTTACAATCATGCCGGATCAAGCTGCGCTTCAAAAAGTCTTTTTTAGCCCCTTGCCTCATCTCTCCTAAGAGCGGCGCCTCCCGAATACGTTCATCAGGAAGGTCGTTTTGAATCAGATCTCCTTCTTCGGCATATAGGGTGATCAACTCTTGAGCAGGTTTTTGGTTATTGACAAGGATATAATCAAACACATCTTCCCCGATGAATCTCTCAAGTTCTTTTAAGTAATCGCTCACTTTAAAATGAGAAGTTTGCCCTTTCCGGTTCATCAGATTAACGATAAAAATTTTTTTCGCGTCGCTTTGAAGAAGGGCTTCGCTCACCCCTTCGACGAGAAAGTTAGGAATAAGAGAGGTATGAAGCCCTCCTGGGCCGACAATGATGACATCGGCATTCATAATTTCACTAATCGCATGAGGGTTGGCTTTTGGGTATGGCTCTAGATAAATGCTGCTATATCCATCTTCGATTTCATCGGAAAGATAGATCTCTCTTTCCCCTTCTAAAACCTTACAACTCTTTAAGATCATTTTAAGCCGTACCTGGTGCGTTGTCACCGGAATTACTTTCCCTTTAATATAGAGGATTTTTCCGACTTCTTCGACGGCTTTTTCAAAGCTTCCTGTCACTTTTTCAAGAGCGGAAAGAAGAAGATTTCCAAAACTATGTCCAACAAGCCCCCCCTGCTCAAACCGGTAGTTCATTAAACTGCGCATAAGTCTTGACGAATCTGAAAGAGCAACCAAACACTGCCTCACATCTCCGGGAGGAAGCACTCCAAGTTCGTCTCGTAAAATCCCCGTGCTTCCTCCATCATCTGCCATCGACACAATAGCGCTAATATCGACATCATAATTACGAAGCCCTTTGAGCACTGTAAAGTTACCAGTCCCGCCTCCGATGGTGACAATTTTTTTCATGAACCCGTCCGTAATTGCTCGATCGCTTTATCCATCTCCGGAGCCCCATAGAGATAACTGCCTGCCACAAGCACATTGGCTCCTGCTTCAATACACTGCCCTGCTGTTTCTAGGTTAATTCCCCCATCTACTTGGATATCTAAATCCACCTTCATCTGTTTTGCCATTGCCAGCGTATATTCAATCTTATCTAGAACTCTCGGCATAAATTTTTGTCCACTAAAACCAGGGTTAACACTCATCATAAGGACCAGATCTGTTTGAGGCAGAAATCTCAGCACCATTTCTTGCGATGTATCAGGGCAAAATGCAAGACCCGACTTAACTCCGCATTTGCGGATATAATCCAACGTCTCACTGACGTCTTCGGTTGCTTCAAAATGGATGGTGATCCGATCAGCGCCCGCTTTGATAAACCGCTCGATAAATTCAAATGGGTTGTAAATCATTAAGTGAACATCTAGGAATAGAGACGTTGCACGATTGATAGCTGCGACAGCCATGGGCCCTAAGGTAAGATTGGGAACAAAGTGCCCATCCATGACATCGATGTGCAGCCCATCAGCCCCTGCTTTTTCCGCCCGCTTAGCCTCATCTGCCAAATGACCAAAATCACCGGATAGAATTGAAGGAAAAACTTGGGTCTTCTTTTTTACATCGCCCTTTTTTGTCATCTCTCTCCAATCTTAATTTGTTTCCCAAGATCCCGTCAATGAAAGAAGAGTCAGGCGGTAGGACATAGAAAAATATAATAAATATTTTAAATAAGAGGGAGTTGTAAAACCTCCAAGTGATTCAAAATAAACAATTTATAAAGCGTATAATAATTATTTAATTAAAGTAAACAATTTGTTATAATTATATTAATGTAAATAAAATAATAAGTAATTATATGACAAATTTAACAAGTTTAATAAATTTTACACGTCTATTATGGATAGATAAAGTTGCAATACGTGAACAATTCTGTCTATGTGAATATGTTTCCCCAAAAGAAAGAGAATTTACCCTACCCCCTCAAGCAGCGGCAAATCCTCCAGGACCTAATTATTTTGAGTTGTTGCCTGCTGAAACAGTTCTAGACATTCTAAATTTTGCAGGCGTCCCCGCCCAAACGTCTCCAGTCTGTAGACACTTCTGCCAATTGAGCGATGACCGTACGATGCTTTATTCAGTTGCCAATCTTTTCCCTAACCAACCCAGGAATCTTCTTCCAGCCCAATTTCAGAATAAATTATATCAAACTCTTAATCAGGAACTTAAAAATTTGGGACTCGATTCTTCGATCCTAAGCGACCTTTCAACCTATGCCTATGTCGATCGAGTCATCAAAGCGAGAAATTTTTGCCTATTCTGCTCAAGATTACCCGGAATGGCAGTCGATCTCTCTTCTTCTCCCGCCACAATCCTTGCAGAGGCTTCTCGTCTCCAGCCTTTACTTCAAAATGAGTTGAATAACCCTCTTTCCGCTATTTCATTGATGCAGTCCTTAGATTTGAGTCAGCTCAATCTCACAAGACTCCCCTCAGAAATTGGCAGTTTGCAGGCTTTGACGATCCTTAATCTAAATGACAACTTCTTGGCTACACTTCCTCCAGAAATTGGCAATCTACGAACTTTGCAGTGTCTTGAGCTGAATCACAACTCCCTCACTAAACTTCCTCCACAAATTGGCAATCTACAGACTTTGCAGTCCCTTTATCTAGATCACAATTCCCTCACTGCACTTCCTCCAGAAATTGGCGGTTTGCTGGCTTTGGAATCCCTTAAGCTGAATTACAACTCCCTCACTGCACTTCCTCCAGAAATTGGCGGTTTGCTGGCTTTGCAGCGCCTTGAGCTGAATCACAATTCCCTCATTGCGCTTCCTCCAGAAATTGGCACTTTGCTGGCTTTGACGTACCTTGAGCTGAATCACAATTCTCTCACTATACTTCCTCCAGAAATTGGTGGTTTGCTAGCTTTGTGTATCCTTGAGCTGAATCACAATTCTCTCATTATACTTCCTCCAGAAATTGGTGGTTTGCAGAATTTGCGATCCCTTGCGCTGAATCACAATTCCCTCACTATACTTCCTCCAGAAATTGGTGGTTTGCAGAATTTGCGATCCCTTGCGCTGAATCACAATTCCCTTACTATACTTCCTCCAGAAATCGGTGGTTTGCTAGCTTTGTGTATCCTTGAGCTGAATCACAATTCCCTTACTACACTTCCTCCAGAAATTGGCACTTTGCGGGATTTGCGGTTCCTTGAGCTGAGTTACAATTCCATCTCTGCACTTCCTCCAGAAATTGGTAATTTGAAGGCTTTGGAGCACCTTATGCTACATCATAATTCCCTTACTGCACTTCCTCCAGAAATTACCAAACTTCGAAATCTAGTGAAAATTGATCTCAGTCATAACCTCTTAACATCCATTCCACCCCAATTTTTTAATGTACGCCTCGCCACCGCTTCACGCTTCCGCCATAACCCCTTGGGATTAGGGACAACTCTTTTCATCGAAACTCTTGTTGGGACACGATTTGCTAAATTCTTTTAATAAAAAAAATAATAGGTAATTATATGACAAATTTAACAAGTTTAATAAGTTTTACACGTCTATCATGGAATGATAAAGTCGCAACATTTGAACAACGCTGTCGAGGTGAATACGTTCCCCTAAAAGAAAGAGAATTTACTCTACCTCCTCAAGTGGCGGCGACTCCTCAGGGACCCAATTATTTTGAGTTGTTGCCTGCTGAAACAGTTCTAGACATTCTAAATTTTGCAGGCGTCCCCGCCCAAACATCTAAAGTCTCTAGGCACTTCTGCCAATTGAGCGATGATCGTACGATGCTTTGTTCAATTGTCAATCTTCTCCCTGTCAATCTTCTCCCCAATCAACCTAGGAACCTTCTTCCAGCCCAGCTTCAGAATAAAATTTATCAATCTCTTAATCAGGAACTTAAAAATTTGGGACTCGATTCTTCGATCCTAAGCGACCCTTCAACCTATGCCTATGTCGATCGAGTCATCAAAGCGAGAAATTTTTGCCTATTCTGCTCAAGATTACCCGGAATGGCAGTCGATCTCTCTTCTTCTCCTGCTACAATCCTTGCAGAGGCTTCTCGTCTCCAGCCTTTACTTCAAAATGAGTTGAATAACCCTCTTTCCGCTATTTCATTGATGCAGTCCTTAGATTTGAATCAGCTCAATCTCACAAGACTCCCCTCAGAAATTGGCAGTTTGCAGGCTTTGCTGATCCTTACAGTGCATAACAATTCCCTCACTGCGCTTCCTCCAGAAATTGGCAATTTGCGGGCTTTGACGCACCTTGGTGTGGATAACAATTCCCTCACTGCGCTTCCTCCAGAAATTGGCAATTTGCGGGCTTTGACGCACCTTGGTGTGGATAACAACTCCCTCACTGCACTTCCTCCAGAAATTGGCAATCTACGAACTTTGCAGCAACTTTCTCTAAACCACAACTCCCTCACTATACTTCCTCCAGAAATTCGCAATTTGCAAGTTTTGCGGGACCTTTACCTGAATTACAACTCCTTGACTGCACTTCCTCCAGAAATTGGCAATCTACGAACTTTGCAGCAACTTTCTCTAAACCATAACTCCCTCACTGCACTTCCTCCAGAAATTCGCAATTTGCAAGTTTTGCGGGACCTTTATCTGGATTACAACTCCCTAACTGCACTTCCTCCAGAAATTGGCGGTTTGCTGGCTTTGCAGCGCCTTGAGCTGAATCACAATTCCCTCACTGCACTTCCTCCAGAAATTGGCAATCTACGGACTTTGCAGTCCCTTCACCTGGATCACAATTCCCTCATTGCGCTTCCTCCAGAAATTGGCAATTTACGGGCTTTGACGTACCTTGAGCTGAATCACAATTCCCTCACTGCACTTCCTTCAGAAATTGGCAATCTACGGTCTTTGCACTTCCTTCACCTGGATCACAATTCCCTCATTGCACTTCCTCCAGAAATTGGCAATTTACGGGCTTTGACGTACCTTGAGCTGAATCACAATTCCCTCACTGCACTTCCTTCAGAAATTGGCAATCTACGGACTTTGCAGCTCCTTTATCTGAATCACAATTCCCTCACTGCACTTCCTCCAGAAATTGGCAATCTACGGACTTTGCAGTCCCTTCACCTGGATCACAATTCCCTCATTGCGCTTCCTCCAGAAATTGGCAATCTACGGACTTTGCAGTCCCTTTACCTGAATCACAACTCCCTAACTGCACTTCCTCCAGAAATTGGCGGTTTGCTGGCTTTACAGTGCCTTGAACTGAATCACAATTCTCTCACTGCACTTCCTCCAGAAATTACCAAACTCAAAAACCTGGAGAAGATTGCTCTCAGCAATAACCTCTTAACATTCATTCCACCCCAACTTTTTAATGTACGCCTCGCCACCGCTTCATGCTTCCGCCATAACCCCTTGGGATTAGGGACAACTTTTTTCATCAAAACTCTTGTTGGGACACGATTTGCTAGATTCTTTTAATTTTAGAGAGGAATAAAGCTTGTTCTTCCGGATCTGAGCTGACAAAAAGATAGCCTAAATACTTTACGCCTTCATCGTGCGAAGGGCGTGCTATGATAAGTTGAGATTCGTCAAAATCGGCGAGGTCAAGCTCTGGAATCACCGATGCAAGGCCCATGGTGTAGACGGCAGAAGCGTCGTGCTCTACCTTAACTGCAGATACGGGAAAGTCCAAAAGTTGTTTCCATAGAAGAAGCCATTTTTTCAGTTGCTGCGGCGGTAAAAAACTACGCGCTTCGATAGGATAGAGAGTATGAAAAAATGTTTCTAGCAAGCGGTGCTCGGAGGCGGCTAAAAGCCTTTGAACTTGATCGATGAGCTCCACCTGCTTTGCAATCATTCCTCCTGTATAATCTCTTAAAGGCCCAATGACTTTCTCTAACTCTTGGAAAACAGCTTGACGCGCGCGAAAAAGATCGACCGATGATTGATCGTCGCGTAAAAAGGGGAGGGAGGAAAGATGGACTCGAAAGACGGTGGCTTCCTTTGGGTACCGTTTCCTGAGGAGGCCCACTCTTTTGACTCGGTCAGGGATAAAACTTAAAGAACTTTCGCTCAAACCAAAAAGGTATTGAATCGAGTAACTTGTTGGGAATAAAATTCTGACGAGAATCACGGTGAAAAACAACTCCCTTCCTTTTTGTTGATCAAAGATGAGAATCGCCTGGGGAAGATCTTTGACAAAATGAAGCTGCCCTGAAAGCGTCACAATATGCCTTAAGATCTCCTCTTCGTTACACGGCATAAAGATCGATTTTAATGGAACCTCGACAAATTTTCGGACTTCCTGTGCAAGGAAAGATCTTAATCGTTTGATTTCAAACGGCATAAAAAGATCACCGCTCTCTTTTTCAATTTCAAGATAGAGGATCGAGATTCCTTTTGCATGCCCTTCATGACAATAAAAAGAATCGGCAACAGCTTTAATCCCTGCCACTCCTCCAAGCAGCGCGCGGAAAAGATGCCTTTCTTCAAAAAGCTCTTCTTCGTTTAGAAAATTGAGACCCACACAAACACCCAAAACTTCCTTAGGCCCCCAAGGAAGATCCAATACAACGGGCCTTAACTTAAGTCGAATATGCCCCCTATAAGGATCATTTTCGCGCGCCCGTTCAATCGATTTTGTAAAAACATAGCATGCTGCTGCAATCCGACTTAAATGCTCTGCTGAACGGCGTGCTTTAAATTCGTCGCGGCTCATCACCATAAATTGCTGAAGCTGCCCAAAGATATCGTAATCGAGAGCTTCAGGTTTTCTCTCGAGAAGTTTTGTGATCTTCTCTTGGATTTGGCCATGTTTTTGCTGAGGAGACGTGAAATGAGTTTCAAGAAGGCGGTTTGCATGATAAACAGAGACCATTCCCAAGCGAATTTCGGTTTCAATAACTTTTAAATTCCTCTCAATCTGCTCGCGAGGTAAGGTAGGATCCATTCGGAGAACCATTTCCGCCACCGTAAAATAGATAGATGGCTTCGAAGAAAAGTGAAAATCTGTTGAAAAGAGCGCTGAAACATCAATCCTTCGTCCAGGGATCAGCCACCGATGAATCATCTCGAAAAAAAACTTTGCCACATTTAATCGGTGCTTACACACAAAATGGAGTTTCAACTGATCCCTATTCCATTTCCACCGAAATAGAGGCAGATTTTGATCTGATTCTAAAAAAGATGCTTTTTCAGAATCTAAGATATGGGAAACCAGCTCTGGATATTCTGCTTCAAGTCCCTTCATAAATGGGTAAACTCTTTTGGCTCAAACGGTTTTGATCTTTGATCCAAGTTCCTTCGGTCGAGGTTGGGTTAACAAAGGGCAGAACTTGAAGGGAGATTTGATTTTTCGCTGCGAGGTCAATGCAACGGCTTTGAAGAACTTTGGCCCCTTGCCGAGTGATTGTTAAAGCCTCTTTATAAGTTAAGAGGGGAAACAGTCGAGCCTCAGGATCTTTTTTAGGATCCGCACTAAAAATTCCTGGGACGTCTTTATAGAATTCCACATTCTGCGCTTTGAGAGCTGCTGCTAGGGCAACAGCTGTCGTATCAGACCCGCCTCGACCTAAAGTGGTAATGTCTCCTTCGAGGCTAACCCCTTGAAACCCCGCTACAATGACAATCTTTCCTTGATTTAGGGCTCGAATAACCCGGTGTGGTTTGACATCTACAATTTTGGCCTCCGAATGATCTACTGTTGTAATAATCCCCGCTTGGCTTCCCGTTAAGCTGACAGCTTGCCCCCCTTTTAATTCTAAAGCCATCGCTAAAAGAGCCATACTAATTCTTTCACCGACAGAAACCAGCATATCTTCCTCTCTTTTTGGAGGATAAGGGTGAACTTTTCGAGCAAGCGCTAACAGTTCATTCGTTGTATTGCCCATTGCACTGACCACAACGATGATTTGAGACGCTTTCCGCGATCTTTGCAAAATTAAATCTGCAATTAAACTAAATTTTTCAGGCGACGCAACAGCTGCCCCGCCAAACTTAAGGATCGTGGGTTCCATCAATTTTGCAGTATACTGACCGATCTAAAATGGGTAAATATTCATTTATTGTGGTTTTTGTATTTTGTTCCTTGCCCGAATTTTCAATGATTTGCTATCTTTTTCTCATTAACCATTTGTTGGTGTGGTTTTTTGCTCCCCTTTTAACTCCCTACCTTCTAACCATGAATGAGAGTTAAAATTAAAACTTCACTGATGAGAGGCCATGAATGCTATGCAGGAGATACGTGAATTAACATGTCCAAACTAAAACACGATTGGAATTCAAGTAACATCATTGATGATGTCGATTATCATGAAGAAGACGCAGCTGTCTTCAAAAAACTTCTTTCAAGTCAGATTAAAGGAGAGACCGAAGGGCCTTTGAACTCTCTGAGCTCAGGGTACGTTCTGAAGGGACGCATTGTCGAAATTACAAAAGACTTTGTCGTCATCGACGTCGGATTAAAGTCGGAAGGTCTTGTTCCTATCGCAGAGTTTACAGACTCATCGGAATTATTTCTTGATAATACGGTTGAAGTCTTTCTAGAACAAAACGAAGGTGAAGATGGGCAAATTATTCTTTCTCGAGATAAAGCACGCCGCCTTCGTCAGTGGGAAAATATCGTCCATAATTGTACAGAAGGATCCATTGTTACAGGGAAAGTAACTCGCAAAGTCAAAGGCGGGCTCATGGTTGACATCGGCATTGAAGCCTTCCTTCCAGGCTCCCAAATTGATAATAAACGGATTAAGAACCTTGATGAGTATCTCGATAAGATCTATGACTTTAAGATCTTAAAAATTAACACGGATCGTAAAAACATCGTCGTCTCCAGACGAGAGCTTCTTGAAGAAGAGCGGATGACGAAAAAAGTCGAAATGCTTGAAAATTTCCAAGAAGGGGAAATGCGCCGCGGTATCGTCAAAAACATCACTGATTTTGGCGTCTTTTTGGATATCGATGGGGTTGATGGACTTCTTCATATTACAGATATGACTTGGAAGCGGATTAAACACCCCTCTGAGATGGTCCATGTTGGAGATGAACTTGAAGTCGTCATTCTCCATGTTGATCGCGAGAAAGGACGAGTAGCTCTTGGAATGAAGCAGAAAGAGAGCAACCCTTGGGAAGACGTTGAGAAGCGGTACCCTATTGGAACCCATATCAAAGGGAAAATTACAAGCCTTGCTCCCTATGGAGCGTTCCTTGAAATAGAGCCCGGGATTGAAGGGCTTATCCATGTCTCTGAAATGTCATGGACAAAGCCGATCACCGATCCTAGCGAAGCCGTCAAAAAAGGGGATGAAGTAGAGGCCATTGTGCTTTCCATCCAAAAAGAGGAGGGGAAAATTTCCTTAGGGATGAAGCAGCTTGAGAAAAATCCTTGGGATGAAGTCGAAAAAAAATACCCGATTGGCTCTCACGTGACTGCTGAAATTCGAAATCTGACCAATTATGGGGCTTTTGTTGAGCTTGAACCAGGCATTGATGGCCTCATCCATATTTCTGACCTTAGTTGGATTAAAAAAGTATCCCATCCTTCTGAAATTTTTAAAAAGGGTGATAAAGTTGAAGCAGTGATTCTTGGAATTGATAAGGAAAAAACACAGATTTCGCTTGGAGTCAAACAACTCAGCGAAAATCCATGGGAAAATGCTGCAAATACAATGCGTGTAGGATCCCTTGTCAAAGGCATTGTCTCAAAAATCACCGCCTTTGGAGCATTTGTTGCGCTTGACAACGGACTGGAAGGGCTCATCCATGTCACAGAACTCTCCGATCAACCTTTTGGCAAAGTCGAAGAAGTGATCTCTAAAGGCCAAAATGTTGTCGCTAAAGTGATGAAAGTCGATCCTGAAAATAAAAAAATCGCTCTTTCAATCAAAGAATATCTCATCGAAAAAAATAAAGAGAATCATGATGACATCGTCGTTGGAGAGAAGAAAAAACGAACAACAAAAAAGAAGGCCAAGGAAAAAACTCCTGAGGAAGGCGAGTAGTTTGGTTAATTTAGAGGTAATGCAATGAATAAAGATCTTCTTGCCTTTTTTGAATATCTTGAACGTGAAAAAGGTATCAAGCGAGAGGTGATTATCTCCACAATTGAAGAGGCTCTTCTTGTGGCAGCGCGCAAAAGCAATAAAGGGCTTATTAATCTTGCTGTTCATGTCAATCCTAAAACAGGAGATATTGATGTGACAGCCCAAAAAGAAGTGGTTGAACAGGTCAAGATTCCTGAAGAAGAAATCTCTCTTGAAGAAGCTCATATTTTAAACCCTTATGCTGAAATAGGCCAATGGATTGATATCTCTTGCATACCTCAAGATTTTGGCCGTATTGCCGCCCAGGCTGCAGGACAGGTGATTTCGCAACAGCTCCGTTCTGCTGAGCGAGATGTCATTTATGAAGAATATCGGCATCGAGTTAACGAACTCATCTCCGGTACGGTCAAACGTCTTGTGCGTGGGGCAACTCTCATCGTCGACCTCGGCAAAGTCGAAAGCATTCTTCCAGACCGTTTTTATCCAAAAACGGAGAAATATAATGTCGGCGATCGAGTCCAAGCTCTCTTGTTCGAGGTTCGCGACACGGAAAATGGGGGGGCCGAAGTCATTTTAAGCCGCAGCCACCCTGAATTTGTACGTCAACTCTTCTTCCAGGAAGTTCCCGAATTGCAAGATGGAACCGTGACAATTGAAAAAATTGTTCGCGATGCAGGATACCGCACAAAGCTTGTCGTTAAGTCGTCTGAGCCCAAAGTCGATCCTGTCGGGGCTTGCGTCGGAGTACGCGGTAGCCGAGTTAAAAACATTATTCGCGAACTGAATAATGAAAAAATTGATATCATCCCCTATTCCGAGGACCCGCTGCAACTGCTCATCAATGCTTTAGCGCCTATTGAACCTCGGCGAATGGAAGTGAGTGAAGATGAAACAATGGTTTCTATTGTGGTTGATGACGAAAATTACCCCGCTGTCCTTGGAAAGAGAGGAATGAATGCACGGCTCAATGGACAATTGATTGATGCTGAGCTGCAAGTCCAAAAAATCAGCGACTACCAGCAGCTTGCCTCTATCCAACGGCAACAGCTCGCTCTCGCAGAAGATCCCTCTTTAGATGAGAAATTGCAAGCCAGCGATGTCGGCTCTCCAAGCCATAAGCTCTATATAGAAAGCTTGATTTCAGCAGGCTATGATACACCTCGAAAAGTGCTCAGTACAACAGCTGAGGAACTTGCGAAAATCCCTGAAATCAGCAGCCTAGATATGGCGATGAAGATCCTAGACGATATTTACAAGAAAAAAGGGTTAAAAGTTGGCTAAAAACTTAAAAATCAAAGTTAAAAACACTCAGCTTGCGGAAGCGCTTAAAAAACTCAAAAAATCAGAAGAAATTCTGCCAGAAAAGCAACCCGCTAGGCTCTCTCCAACTTCTAGAACCTCTCCTGTGTCCGAGAAGCCTCCGGAGGTTTCTATCCCTAAGGCTTCAGCAGCTCCAGAAGAAGCCCCTCCCCCTCCTGCCGCTAAAGAAATCGTTAAACAAACGGCACCCGAGCAACAACAAGAAGCAGCCACTCCTACAACTCCAAGCCCAATTCCAAAACCAATTCCAAAACCAATTCTGGGCCCTAAATACCCCTCTCAAACATCCCAACAGCTCGGACCTAAACCTCCAGAGCAACGTCGATTTACCCCAAGACCCTCTTATCAACCTAGATCTGATCAACGCTCTTTTGGACCTCGGCAGGGCGCTCCTTACCAACCCAACTCGCACGAACCCCGTTCATTTGGCCCAAGACCTCCTACAGATTCAAGAGAATTCCAATCTCCTCGTCCAGCAGGCCCCGGCGGTTTTGGAGGTCCTAGACCACATACACCGCGGTATGAAGGATCAGGAGGCCCGCGTCCCTATCAACAAAGACCCAACCAACCTTATCAACAAAGACCCGGTGGAGGGTTCCGAGGCCCTCTCCGAGGCTCTCAAGGACCCTATAGGCCCCCCTATAAACCCCAAGGACCTGCAGGAGCCCCCCCCCGTTTTGGGGTGTCACCTATCCCAAAGGACTTTCCTTCAACAAAAGCTCCTCGCGGAGGTGAAGAAACAAAACGAAAACCGAGCTTTAAAGATAAAGATAAAATCAGCAAAAAACCTGAGGTTTATCGAGCTTTTGACTCTCGCGATAGACAAGGGCTGCGAGATGAAAATGATGAAGGATGGAGATCTCGAAGAGCACGTTCCCTAAAAAGCCGCTTTACAACAGATGAAGAAATTGTTATTCGTCCTAAGACACTCCTCATTCGGCTTCCAATCACCATTAAAGATCTTGCCGCCGAAATGAAGCTCAAAGCATCTCAGCTCCTATCTAATTTGTTCATGAAAGGAGCTATTCTCACCCTGAACGATTACCTGGATGATGAGACCACCGTTCAGCTTCTAGGACACGATTTTGAGTGTGAAATTACCATCGACACCTCTGAAGAAAAACGGCTAAAAATCACGGATCAGACTATCAAACAAGAGATCGAAAACACTCCCAAAGATGAAGTGATCTTAAGAAGTCCTGTTGTCGCTTTCATGGGCCATGTCGATCACGGAAAAACAAGCTTAATCGATGCTATTCGCAAAACCAATACCGCCGCAGATGAAGCAGGAGCGATCACTCAACATATTGGAGCTTTTAAATCTCATACTGCTTTTGGCGATCTCACCATCCTCGATACCCCCGGCCACGAAGCTTTTTCAGCCATGAGGTCTCGAGGGACTGAAGTCACAGATATTGTCGTCCTAGTTGTCGCAGGAGATGAAGGACTTCGGGCACAAACCATAGAAGCTATTGAACAGGCCCGCCAAGGGAATGTTCCCATTGTCGTTGCCATCAATAAATCAGATAAGCCCAACTTCAATGCCGACAACGTCTATCGGCAGCTTGCAGAAAACAATCTTGTTCCAGAAGCCTGGGGAGGACAAACCATCACAATCAACTGCTCAGCCTTGACAGGGGATGGAATCAAAACCCTTTTAGAGATGTTAGCTCTTCAAGCTGAAGTTCTTGAGCTCAAAGCCAACCCTCATACACGAGCCAGAGGAGCTGTAATTGAATCAGAAATGCATAAAGGAATGGGAGCTGTCACCACCGTCCTCGTTCAAAATGGAACCTTGCATCTTGGCGATGCGATTGTCTTCACCGACCATTGGGGGCGAGTCAAAACAATGCAAGATGAGCATGGTCAATTGGTTGAGCAGGCTTCTCCTTCAACCCCAGTTAAAATTACAGGTCTTTCAGGACTTCCAGAAGCCGGAAGCGACTTTATCGTCGTCAAAGATGAAAAAGAAGCACGTGAAGTCTGTGAAGAGCGTGCGATTCAGAAGAAACACGTGGCATTGCAAGCCAAGCGAAGCGGCCTAGAAGGCCTGCTTCAGCAGCAGATGCAAAAGCAAGAGAAGAAGGTTTTACATCTGATGCTCCGTGCTGATGTCCAAGGCTCACTTGAAGCTCTTAAGCACTCTCTAGAGAAAATTGTCTCTAGCAAGATTGAAACAAACATTGTATCGGCCACTGTTGGAGAAATTTCTGAATCCGATATTCAACTTGCCGCAGCCTCCAAAGCCACAATCATTGGTTTTCATACTCAAATTGAACCTCGCGCAGAGCCACTTATCAAAGAGCTCCACGTCAAAGTCCGCCTCCATGATATTATCTATCATGCCGTCGACGATGTGAAAGAAATCATGATTAGCCTGCTCGATAGAATTGCTCAAGAAAATGATGTAGGAGAAGTGATTGTTAAAGCCATCTTTAAATCATCTCAGATTGGGAATATTGCAGGATGCCAAGTCACAGAAGGCTCTATCAAACGATCCAGCCATGTCCGCGTTATTCGTGATAAAGAAGTCATTTGGAAAGGCCCTATTGCCTCTCTGAAAAAAATCAAAGAAGACGTGCGTGAAGTTTCAAAAGGACATGAGTGCGGCATCCTCCTTCAAGGGTTTAATGATTTTAAAGAAGGGGATCTGCTCCAAGCGTATGAAGTCACTTATCTAACACCTGAGCTCTAGTATGGTTAAGAGAGTTAATCGATTAAATTCTCTTCTCAAGGAAGTGATCTCAGAGGTTGTGATGCGAGCGGTTCGCAACCCCAAGATCAATGCTCTCATCACCATCAAAAAAGTTGAAGTGACCAAGGATTTGCACCATGCAAAAGTTTATGTAAGCTTGATTGGCTCTGCAGCTGAAAAGGAGCAAACACTTCAAGCGCTCAAATCAGCGGCAGGTTTCATTTCAGTCCAAGCTGCTAAGAAAGTGGTCATGCGGTATTTTCCAGCCCTCGCCTTTTATCTTGACGATACCTTAGAAGATGAGCTGAGAATTCATGCTCTCCTAGAACAAATTCGTCAAGAAAAAACCTCTCGCGAAAATGTGCGCGAAAATGAATAACTTCATCAAAGAAGGAGTTCTTCTTGTGAATAAACCGCGAGGCAAAACCTCTTTTAGCCTCGTTGCAGCCCTCCGCAAAAAAACTAGCATTCAAAAAATTGGCCATGCTGGAACCCTTGACCCTTTTGCAACAGGGCTCATAGTTTTACTGATCGGAAAAAAGTTTACGCGCCTCTCCGATGTGTACCTTTCAACAGAAAAGGAATATGAAGCCGAGCTCACCCTTGGAACCTCAACCGATTCCTATGACTGCGATGGAAAAATTACCGGCACTTCACCCCTCATCCCCTCCCTTGGCGAGATTGAACGTGCCCTTGAACAATTTCAAGGAACCATTTTTCAGACCCCTCCGATGTTTTCCGCCAAAAAAATTAAAGGACAAACCCTCTATAAACTCGCTCGCAGAGGAATTGAAATCGCAAGACCTGCTGTAGAGGTCACATTAAAAACATCTTTCCTAGCCTATAACTACCCTTTCCTCTATCTCCACATTGTCTGTTCGAAAGGGACCTATATTCGATCGATTGCCGACGATCTCGGCAAGTTACTACGGTGCGGAGCCCATCTCTCAAAACTCCACCGCCTCCGGTGCGGATCTTTCCACGTCTCCGGTAGTATTCCCGGTGATCTTCTCTTTGCTCAGGATCCCTCATGATTGTCATTGAAAAGCTTGATCAAATCCCCCCTCTACAGCAACCGATTGCTCTGACAATTGGCACCTTTGATGGAGTCCACCTCGGCCACCAATACCTTTTTCAAGAGCTTAAAAAACGGGGATACGCCGTCGCTGTCACCTTTTCAAATCACCCCCTTGATATCCTTGCTCCTCAGCAAGCGCCGACTCCTCTTTTACCTCTTTCTGAAAAATTAGAACTCTTCAAGCAGCATGGGATCCAAATGACCCTTTTAATCCCCTTTACACAAGAGCTCTCAGTGACCCCCTACGACATTTTTTTACAAAACCTCCATACCGCCCTCCCCTTTTCCACCCTTGTCCTAGGAGAAGATGCAAGGCTTGGCGCACGAGCAGAGGGAGATCTGCCTAAGATTCAAGCTCTTTCAAAAATCATCGGATTTGAAGCCCTTTTTCTTCCTAAACTCACACTTGATGGGGAAGTTATCTCCTCTCGTCAAATTCGAGAGCTCCTTAAAACAAACCAGACAGACAAAGCCGTCCGTTACTTAGGAGAGAAATAAGTATGCCAGGACTTTCTTGCGGAATCGTAGGCCTTCCCAATGTTGGCAAATCGACCCTTTTTAACGCGCTCACGCGAAAAATGGCAGCTGCAGCTGCTAATTACCCGTTTTGCACTATCGACCCCAATGTCGGAATCGTCGATGTCGATGACCCTAGGCTCACAGCTCTTTCCACCCTTTCCCACAGCAAAAAAATCGTCCCAGCCACCGTTACTTTTGTCGATATTGCAGGGCTTGTCAAGGGCGCTTCTGAAGGAGAAGGACTTGGAAATCAGTTCTTAACCAATATCCGAGAAACCGATAGCATTATCCAAGTCGTCCGGGCCTTTGAAGACACTGATGTCATCCACGTCGCAGGCAAAGTCGATCCTCTCTCCGACATCGAGGTGATCAATCTAGAACTTATCCTCTCCGATCTTCAGATGGCGGATAATATCGCCAAAAAACTCGAAAAACAGCTAAAAGTTAAAAAAGACCTCATCCCCGTTCACGACGCCCTTCTAAAGAGCATCGCGCACCTCAACTCAAATCAGCCGCTTCGAACCTTCAAAGGAACTCCTGAAGAGATGCAAGCAATTGCCACTTACCCTTTCCTCACCAATAAAAAAATGCTTTACATTGCCAACATCAGCGAGGCATCGCTCCCCTCCATGGAAAACGACCACGTCCGTACCATCCGTGACTATGCAGCTAAACAAGGAACGACCGTCATCCCCATTTGCGCTAAATTAGAGGAAGAGCTCTCTCAACTCTCTATCGAAGAAGCGCAGCAGTACCTCCAATCGCTGGGGCTGGAAGAGACAGGGCTAACTCGCCTCATTCGGGCTGCTTTCTCAACACTTGGCCTCATCACCTACATTACATCTGGTGAAATTGAAACGCGCGCTTGGCCGATCCTCAAAGGGACATCCGCTCAAGAAGCCGCAGGTAAAATCCACTCCGATATTCAAAAAGGATTTATCCGCGCTGAAGTTGTCGCCTTCCCCGATATGATCGCCTACAAAGGGCGCGTAGGGGCTCGCGAGGCCGGCAAAGCCCGCTCCGAAGGGAAAGAGTACCTCGTCCAAGATGGCGACGTCATCCTCTTTTACCACAATTAACGATGCACCTCTTTATTTCATGCCCCCCTAAATTAGAGTCGCTTCTCACTGAAGAACTGAACCTCTTGGGCATTCCAGCCCGTCCATGGCCGCGCGGCGCCTCTGCTTCTCCCACGCTAGAAAATGTCTATCGGATTAATATGGAAAGCCGCCTCGCCACTCGCGTTTTATGGCCCCTCAAGCATTTCGAATGCGCAGATCGAGAAACCCTTTACAAAGAAATCTTGCAAATCGACTGGAGCCCCTGGATCACTCTTGACTCCACCTTCTCTATCGACGCCAACGTCTCGCAAACCCTAGGGTTTCGTCATAGCCATTTTGCAGGGCTTGTGATGAAAGATGCCATCTGCGATCAATTTCGAGAAAAAACAGGCGAGCGCCCTTCCATTGACGTCCGAAACCCCGCCGTCCAACTCCACCTCTTCATCCATAAAAACAAAGCAACGGTCAGCTTCGACACCTCCGGAACTCCCCTCTTCAAAAGAGGATATCGAGCCAAAACAACCCAGGCTCCCCTTCAAGAAACCCTTGCAGCCGCCGTCCTCAGCCTCGCTGACTACACACCGGATGACATTCTATGCGATCCCTTCTGCGGATCAGGCACCTTTCTTTGGGAAGCCGCCCTCATCGCAACCCGCACCCCGCCAGGGTTCTTCCGCGATTCCTTTGGAGTTTTCAAACACCCTGAGTTCTCCCTCCCTTCTTGGAATACCTATTTACAAACCGTGCAAAACAAACGGTCGCTTCTCCGCCCCTATTCGATTTTTGGAGGAGATCGAGATTTAAAAGCCATTGAAGCATGCCGAGCCACTATGACAAAGGCAGGGCTTCCCCTCCACTTTCAACACACCGACATCAGGCTCTTCCGCCCTCCTGCCATCCCAACGCTTGTCGTCACCAACCCCCCTTACGGCATCCGTATGAGCGCCACCAGCAATCCCTATGCCGCCCTCGCTCAATTCCTTGAGACAACCTGCCAAGGGCGCGCCAGAGCCGCCATCTTAAGCCCCCTCGAGCGACTCCCTGCCCCCTTCAAAGGCTCTTTTCTAAAGCCGATTCCTCTTCAGAATGGCGGCCTTGACATCTTTTTACACCGACTGGGGCCCGTAAATGAATAACTTCATCATCTTAGACTGCGCGAAAGCTCCCGCGGTTGAACGATCGCAAACAGGGGCAGTATTAGCTCAATACGACCCCGTTTGCGATCGTTCAACCGCGGGAGCTTTCGCGCAGTCTAAGATTGAGAAGTTATTCATTTACGGGCCCTAGCGCCTTCCTAGAACCATAGGTATGACTTGCCTGCGCGAGATTTGTTCGAACATTAGGAAAGACCCCTTCCAAAAGCTTTATCATCTCTTTCACTTCTCTCCGAAGGGACCTCTGCCCCACAGGACACTGGCAGGTGATACGGGCAAAACGGTACAATTTTGCAAACTCTGTAATCTCATCTTCCGAGATAAAAATCAGCGGACGGGTGATTGTGACCCCATAGTCATGCATTGGCACTTTAGGAAGGTTGCCCGCAAACTCCCCTTTATGCATCAGATTCATGAGCAGGGTTTCAATGTTATCATCGCGATGGTGTCCAAAGGCAACCAGCTTGCACCCCAGCCCGCGCGCCGTCTCAAAAATCAGACTCCGCCGCTCCCTTGAGCAGCTATAACACTCAAGAGACTCCCGTTTTTGCGTCGAATAACAAATCGTCAAGGGAACGCCCAGCTCCTCACAAATCGGCGCTAAAAACTGCTCTCCCAATGCGGCCCCGCATGAATATTCCCCCGCCACATGAACCGCAAAAATCTCTAGCAAAGGAATGCCCCGCCCTGAGATTGCCTTGAGAAGATACAAAAGCGTCAGGCTATCTTTCCCTCCGCTTAAAGCAATTAAAATTTTTGACTCCCCTTCTAGCAAATCAAACTCATAAAGCGCCTTGCGGCACATGCTCTCAAGCTTTCTTCCAAGAGAAGTCCAAGGAGGACGTGCGATCGGTAATATTGTCATGCAAAAAATGGTATCTTTGCCCTATATTCTACCTCAACATGATTTGTTTGTGGAGCGCAGATGACAAAAGCCGGCCGTAATGATCCTTGCCCTTGTGGCTCAGGAAAGAAATTCAAAAAATGTTGTGAATCCAAAACTTCCAAGCAGCCCCTTGCCAATGCTCAAGTCCTCACAGGCCCCAATAAGATAGGCTCCCTCTTCCACCGCCACCTCACTCCCCCTCAAGAACCTGACCAAACCCCTGAGGTGCCACCTGACTCAAAGCATCTGAACATGTAGCGCTTGAGAAATAACGAATGAATTTGTTATAAGGCTTAGATCCTTTTCTGCTGGTGTAGCTCAATGGTAGAGCATCCGCCTTGTAAGCGGACGGTTGAGGGTTCAAGTCCTTTCGCCAGCATTTCTTCTATCCGTAACGGAGTTAAAGTATGAGTTTATTATCGATTTCTTTGAAAGAAAAGGATCGTGAATGGACAAAAAGTGTATCTCGGTGTGCGGAACACTTTACAACTATAGGAGCAATTCGAAGCAGCGCATTTCAGTTAGCTTTAGCTGATCTGCTTGTCCAGGAATTAGAATTGAGATCCCGCCTATATCTTGAACACTCTAAGGAACAGGCAAATTTTGATAATTTTTTTACTGAACAAATGACAAGTCTTCATTCTGATTTAAAAAGCCGTTTTGGAGTTAGTATTCCGGGTAAAGAAAGATATGCCATCCTTCAAGAAAAATACAATATGATTCTTTTGTCTAATTGTTCTCCAGAATCAAAGTTGCCAATTGGTTTCAATTGCAGTTGATCCTTTAAATTCAGCCATTGTTTGAAAGCTACTTCTAAAATAGAAATAGTTAAAAAAATTATTACTCTTTATAAGAATCTGTGACTATACCCATAGAATCCTGTGGCTCAAGAACCAATTGAGAATGAGCAGCTTTCAGCCTTTTTTTAACTTTTTTGATCGGCTCAGCAGAGGGAATGTTTTCAGGTAAGGTACCATTGATCTCTTCAATTACTGCGCGCACCTTCTTTCCCACCATCTCATGGGTTTCCATGGCATCTCTTTGGTTTTTAATACGCTCATTTTTAAGCTTGTCCCTAGTTTGAGTCATGCGAAATAAGTTCGCAGCAAGTTCGGTCGTGTCCATACGGTCCATAAGCTGCTCTTTTGGTAAGATTCCTTTGCGTGCTTTAATTGCATCTACTCCTAGACCGCCATAGAGTCCTTTATAGCCCGCGTCATGAAACATACCAAACATCTTATCTTGTACCCCAGCTTCGCGAGCCGCACCGGATAAAGCTTTGAATTCCACTGAAGCCTGGTGCCGTGTCTCTATTCTCTCGAGATCCGCAGCCATTTGATCTGAGATTTCTTGACGTCGGGTTTGGATCGCAAAATATTTCTGCGCCTGAGCGATTTCTGGTTTTCTTGAGTCCCCATTTTGGGCGATCAGGTAGCAGGCAAAGCGGGAGAGGTGCCAGTCTTCAATTTCACGATCTGTCTGACTGCCGATTTCGACCATTTTAGCGGCGCTGCTAAAATGGTTCTGTGGGCTATTTCCAGATTGCCTACAAGATTCCATGGCTTTTTTGATCGCGGGAGTAAACCGTTGCCATGTGGAGTAGCCTAGACACGACTGAAGCTCCCTCGCGCTCCAATACTCTACACCATGCCGATTGTGTTTTTTCAGAGACTCAAAAGGCAAATCCGATTCTACAGGCAAAGAATCGTCAAATTTATCCATGTTTGTGATCTCCAGTCTTTCTCAATTCAGAGTGGCAGAAAAAATTTTAACCCATTTATGGAATTTTAACAAATTAAAAGTTTTAGCCAGGACCTCGGGCTCTTATACCCAAACAACTTGAAAAAGATCTGAAAATATCCGTTCTCAATTGAGAAGTTATTTATTTACGGGCCCTAAATTGTCCTCAGCAAGGGCTAGCCTAATTGCTTTTTCACAGCTCAAACAGGCATGAGGAAAAAGCAGCTGAATTTCTCGATCTTGAACCGTGGATTCCACTTTTAAACTCTCGACCAATGAAGCGGCAAGGGAAAAATTCACTTTTGTGACAAGATAAAGCCAATAAGAAGAGAGATGGGGAGTGAGAATGGGAATGGTCAAAATCCATCGTCTTAGACCTCGGAGTGTTGCATAAAGGAGCAGCATTTCCTTAAAGGTCATGATATTGGGCCCTCCAATCTCAAATGTCTTATTGAATGCGAGCGGCTGATGGAGAAGCTTGACAAGGTAATACAGGACATCGGATATGGCGATTGGTTGGCAACGGGTATTCAGCCAGCGAGGAGCGATCATAATGGGAAGCTTTTCGACTAAATCGCGAATGATTTTAAAAGAAGCGCTTCCTGCGCCGATAATGATGCTCGCCCTGATGGTTGTAATATTCGATGTTGAAGTTTTCAGTAACTCTTCAATATGCAGACGGGAACGGAAGTGTTCTGAGAGAAAAGTTCCCCTGTGCAAACCGCTTAAATAGATAATCTGTTTTACCTTAGTTTTTTCTACGAGCGCAAGGAAATTATTACAAGATTTCTCTTCGAGTTCGCTGAAACGCTTTGGATCATCAGCCATTGAATGTACGAGATAATAAGCGGCGTCTATGTTGTCCAACACTGGAAGTGACGATTTATCTAAGAGATCGCCTTGCAGAAAAGTGACTTGGGTTCCAAATTTTGAAGAGATTGGTAGATTTTTACCATGCCGGATCAGGACATAGACATGGTGTCCCTCCTCAAGAAGGCAAGGTAATAAATGACTTCCAATGTAGCCCGATGCACCTGTAAGTAAGATTTTCATATCAAATCGATTTTCTTTCAGATATATCACGAATAAAAAGTAAAAGAAATCGTGAAGTAAAAAAAGGCGGGACCAACTCGTCAAATTTTCTTTTTTGCTCCACTCACGACAGGTTGAAAAAATCCACGACAGTCTGCATTCTTTACCAAAATTCAGAGGAAAATATGAGAGTTTGAGCAGTTATTGCTTATTTGTGTGCTGCGTCCTTTTCGTTATGCGGATGTCCAATATTTTGATCCAAACGTGCGTATCTTCGAAGAGCTTGTTATAGAAGCATTGCTGGTTGCACGAGTAATGAATGCACTGTCGCACCAACATCAGCAATGGGACAGTGAAGACAGGTAACATCAGGATGATGATAGAATGCATTTGTCTGAGGCCCAAGCTCAAATGCCAAGGGGTCTTCGCTATGAAGAAAGACCCTTTTTCCTCTTGCAATTGCAAACCCCAACTCGAGATGAGTCCCATTCCCTCCCGGAAGAAGAACAACAACAAAATCGGCTTTCGAAATGCCGTCTAGTTCAAGCACAGCCACCTCTCTTAGGCGCTCTTTGCTAACCGACTTCACACTTCCATGAAAAGTCCAATCATATAAAATTTCATGACCCCACATTCTTAGAGCATCCCTCACCATATGATGGGCCGTCACTCTCGAAAGTGATGTGGCAATATAGTATTTCATCAGATTTTTTTTGAGCTTACAACAAACAAGTTAATCTATCAATCATTTAAACTTCTGCTTATGTTAATTTAATTTTCCGTTCTGAAAGAATGTGCTCTACCTGTTTGCGCTTGTCTCGATGGATAGCGGCGCAGTTTTTCCGAAACTCAAAAAGCGCAACTTCGGGGAAGCGGATATAGAGCTCAAGTCGTTTCATGACATCTCTCCCGCCTGAACGTCCATTTTCGATAGAGACGAGCGTTTTTGTTCCAATGGCAAATCCGATGGCAAATTCTCGTGTTGTTAATCCAAGTTCTTGGCGAAAGACTTTCAATTCTTTCATTCCCAAGGGGTTTTGCTTTTTTCGCTCAAAAATAAAGGAAGAAGGACCTCTTTTTCCAATGGTAGTAAGCAAAATAAAAGGATCTTGTTCAGTTATGTCAATGTTTTCTGCTGCACAATATTCTTGATATGCAGGATTTTCCCGCGAAGGGAGTCGATCGATAAATGGCTCAAAAAGAGTGGGCGATGTGAACTTTCTTGGACTTAACGGCAACTCTGGCCCCAAGGGAATGAGATTCATACGCAAGTAAGCTTTATCATAGAGGAAAACATACAGATGCCTTCTAAAATTATACGTTAATTCGCCAACGAATTTGCGGCTTTTTCTTTGCTCCAAGTAGACGAGCACAGAGGGCACTTTACCAGTTGGAGTATGCATCGGTCACCTCTTTAAGCTCGTGGTATCTTCTGTGTAGCAGGTTAGAAAATGCAGCTTTCCTCGTGGGAGAAATAAAACTTCTGCTTACTAAATCGACGATCTCTTGGAGTGCAATTGAGAGATAGAATTGTGCGACGAGCTCTTCATATCCCATCTCGCAAAAATCAAGAGCATATTCGCGCATTTTCGGTTCTTGAGAGCGAGAGGAATGAATTTTTCCACATGGTTCTAATACTGCCTTTAAAAAACTCTCTTCCTCAATTCCCAAACAAGAAGGATTGTCGTAGGTAGGAGATAACATTTTACCCTGAGCCGTCTGGATCAGCGCCAAATTTCTGCCATGTCGATCGTGGTTGCCTATGAAAACATCAAAGAGACACAGCTTAATGAATTGTTCAATATCCGCCGCTTTTCCCGTGTGATCGGAAATCACTTTTAAAATTGTCTCTAAATCAAACGGTTGTTCTCCCAAGAATCGGTACAAGTGCACCAAGTCAGCTCCCGGGTATTTTTCCATGAAGTTTTTGGAAATAAAGGCTGGTTCTTCCTCTAATCGGATGAAATAAAAATCAGGGACGTTCACACCTAGTCTTTTTGCGATTTGATTGCATAAAAACTCCATCGCTGGAAGATCGGGAAAAGACGGTTGCCGTACTTTAATGATGTAACTAGATCCGCCTAATTTAGCGGAATATTTCCTGAATTTTCCATGAAAAAAACTGGAGTTGATTTCGGCTTTTGGATCATTGCTATTGCCGGAGGTTTTCATAGTTAGCTGAAAAGGAGTATGCAGACCATCCACTCCAAACCAATTACGAAAACACTCTTGATGCAGGCCGTGAGTACTTTCTTTTCCTAACGCCAGTAAACAGTTAAAACAACGCTCCTCCATAAATATAACCTTGACTTCAAGGTATACCATTCCTGAGTTGGTGTCAATAGGAATCAATATTTAACATGATTAAGTATTTGACAAACAGTACGATACATGTGGTTTCATGTTACACCATCCTCTCCATGGTGTAATCTTACATCTAGAAACTATTCAAAAGTTCCCTGAAACAGCAGCCCTTGTTTGAATCTTAACCAAGCATGCTTTAGGCTCTCTTTTTTAGAGGAGATCTTATGTTTGCCGTCGTTTATCAAGGCTATGTGAAGGCTGGCCAAGAAGCAGAGTATCAGGAAGCCTGGAACAAAGTGGCTCGGTATTTTGTTGAAAAACGAGGAGCCATTGGTTCCTGTCTTCATCGAGGATCTGATGGATTGTGGCTAGCTTATTCTAGATGGCCTGATAAAAAGACGCGAGATGCTTCTTGGCCAGGAGACAGTGCACCATCTAGCGAACTACCAGCGGAAATTCGCGACGCAATTCTAACAATCAAAAATTGCCTCGATCAGGATCGAAAACTGCCTGATATCTGTATGGAAGTTGTTACCGATTTGTTGCTTAAATAACTGAATCCGTTCACACCCTCTTTACCTCTAAAAATTGTCGGTTTTTATTTGCTCAGCAATGCCACCTTTTGATATCATTCTTACTTAAGAAATTGCTTTGGATGTGTATGAACCAACAAACTGAAATTCCTAAAGAACTTAAGCGTTGGAACTGGGGGGCTTTTTTGCTAAGCCATATCTGGTGTATTCGTCATGGCGTTTGGCAAGGTTTGCTGCTTTTGTTGATTCCCTTCTTTGGACCATTATTAGTTCCGTTTTGGCTGGGTGCAAATGGAAATCAAAAAGCTTGGCTTAAGAGTCGTCGTGAACCTGTAGAGATTTTTCTAAAACGCCAAAAGCGTTGGGGTATCGCAGGATTCATTTTTTGGGTAGGCGGTGTAGTCGCCTTTTGCGGACTCCTTTTCTGGGCTCTCAATTACTCAGCTGATTTAAAAATGGGCTTAGAAACTGCGAACTCGAACAAACGGTTGATTGAATATTTTGGGAAGCCTATTCGAAAATATTCATTTTTTGAAGGTTCCATCGCAGACGGCGATAGTTTAGACGCTTCAGTCCTCTCCCTAGCTTTTAATGCAATCGGCTCCAAAAATAAAGGTCACCTACGTTTGCAATGGAAAAAAAGAGGCGGAGATTGGGTTGCCACTGAAATTACCTTTGCAGATTCGGAAGGAACGACTCACCAACTTGTTGATTCACCAACAATCGAAGGCTCCTTTTTCTCAAGAAAACCTTATGAAAGAACCGTGCTAGAAGACGCTCTAACTCGTATGATTCAAGAAAGAGACGGGTATGTCATTTTGTTGCGCTCAAAAAAAAACAATGACTTCATACAAACAGCGATCGAAACCTTAGATGATGGCAATATTGTCTTTTCTGTCGTTTATAGTGATGGGTACACAAAGTGGAATAAAAAACTTTATCAATCTAAGAATCTTATCAATAAAGACGAAGTTATCAAGCTTTTTACACTTTATGCAAGTGGGAATGATACGCATATTAACTTAATCGAATGGGATAAGCTAAATTCAGTCAAGCCCCATGGAGAACATTCAGCTTTTTTCACTTTCGGCGAATCTCTCTAGGTCTGTCTCAAGGAGGTGGAAGCATCTGTCCATGAAGGGGCAAGGATCGAAGAAACCCGCTTACAATCAGTTAAGCTCAAAAGAAAGGCAGGAAGTTCCCTGACTGGAAAAGGCTTCGCCATTTTTGCAGATAATTCATCATTGAATCAAAATAGCAATTAAAGCATACTATGCTTAGTTTAAATTTTACATCAATGCAAATTACAAAAATCGAAAAAGATCCTATCTATTATCATCGTGAATTTACGCATGATCTTGGAGAACCGCTAAAAAGCCCTTCATGGCTCGATCATGGACAGCGCATTGCAATGGCTGCCCTTCCTCTTCTAAGTCAATATAAGCCCTTAGGCTTTATGATATCCTCAACAATGGGAACGGTTCGTCTTTGGACCTGTGCCGCACAGCTCATTGAGCACTTGCGTGAAGGAAAATCGAAAGAAGCCTCCTATGATGCTTTACAAACAATCATTGCGACCCTTTCATTGGCCGGATCGGTTTTTGCCCACCCTGTTGGAATGATCGTAACAACGAGTCAGGACCTGATGATTGAGGTTTCTAACCTTATCACACATTTGCAAATGAAAGATTATCCGAAAGCGCTTGAAAGTTGCTCCAATATCATTAACAATTCTCTTTATCTCGCTTTAATGACTCAGGGAGGAGTTGAACTGGGGCTAGCGTCCCTTGCCTTTCAAATAATGATCGGGCTTTACAAATCTCAAACAGAAGTAAGAGACGGAAAATGTATGGAAGGCGCCGCTCGCCTCTTACTGACCTGCCTGCACTGTTATCAGCTAAAAGAACAAGTCAAAATACTTCAATTTAAATGGCTTTTACAGAAGCAGCTGCAGAAAATTCGGTCAGAACCAATTGACTCCAAGCTTGAAGACGCAAAAGAAGGTTCTATTGTCCGGCAGGACGCCTCTGCTAAAATCCCCTGTAAGACAATATGGCCTTCCACTCTGCAGATGGCTTGGGATCAATTACAACTTTCAGGAGAACAAATACAGCAGCTGCAAAAAGCAATCGAAGCGACCTATCCAGAATTAGGATGTACAGGCCGGATTGTTAAGAAAGGAGTCTTTTCTCATAACGGAACTTCATTCCCCCTTCCTCGAACGATTGTTTTTCTAGAAAACGGAGAGGTTCTCATTTCCCTCAAAGACCTGCCTTTGATAGGAAAAGGAGGAGAAAGAGTTGTGAAGCCTGCCTATGGAGCCCTTTCAGGGAAAATGCTAGCGAAAAAACATGTGCAAAATGACACCCCAGAGTTCAGAATCTTTCAACACTTTTATAAACACCCTGAGCTAGGCATTGTTAAAACGGTAGGATTTTACGGGAAAAACGTTGTACAAGAAAAATATAGCGGAAACCTTCAGCAGCTCCTTAGTTCGCAAAGCCCCCTTTCCTCCCAGGCCAAAACAAACCTGTGCTACCAACTTTTGCACGGATTATCAGCTTTGCACCGCCTCCCGCTTAGCAGCACTGTCAAAGACGGCCTCTTCCATAACGATATTTCCACGGTCAATATCCTGTTTAAAGAAGGGAATCAGATCGAAGTTGCCCTTGATGACTTTGGCCAATCGGGAAAGCTTGGTATCCCTAATGGCAAGGATTGGTATTTTGCACCCGAAGTAGCGGCTCTGAAAAAGCAACTAGCAGAAGGTGTTGCTTATTCACCGGAGCAATTGAAAGTTTTCAATGAAACCTATGGCAAGCAACGAGATATTTGGGCCTTGGGTCTTGTCTTAGCAGATATTATGAAGTCTGGAGCTGCTGTTCGAAGCGGCGATTGCGTTGGATTGAAGTGTGTGAGCAACCTTGTAAAAAAAGGAGCTGAAGGCATTCATGCTCTTTCTACCGAACTAAAACAAGAGCAAATTGATCGAGAAATTCAAGCAGCTCAGAATTCTTTGCCTAATACTCCGTCCGGACAAAGCGAAAAGAAAATGTGGACTATGATCAATCAAATGCTGCAAATAAACCCTGCTCACCGCCTTTCCTCCATAAAAGATACTTAGGGAGGTGGAAGCACCCAGCGGCTTTGGGAGATGGTGGGCGGTCTGCTTTGGACGCCAGCGTCGGACAAGATCGAAGCTGGAATATCTGCTGAAGAAGAAACAAGCTGGTTGTTTTCATAGCTGAGATTGATGGGATAAGTGGTTCCGTTGTCTATGAAAGGGCACGGATCGAAAAAGCCCGTTCCGATGTAGGGATAAAAGCCTAGAAGCAGATGGTAGAAGTTATTATAAGTGACAATGTTCGCAGGAATGGGTGTCTCGAGCCAATAATTGCCGTTGTAGTCAATATCGCCGTACGTCACGCATCCTCCGCTATCGCTTCCATAAGGGGCTCCATTTTGGAGGTAGTAGAGTGGATATTCAGCCAAGAAAGGGTCATTAGGATTGGGCTCGGGGCCATAAAAGGTCACTCCAATCGGGTTGTTATACGATGCATTCGATTGCAATTGAATATACCGGCTTCCCCCATCTGTATAAAAAGTATTACTGCCGCCATCTGGCCGTTTTCCGTAAGCGACATTTCCTTCAATGAGCAGCCCTTGTGAAAGCGATGGCCCTTGCTGCCCTGTAGTATAAATGGCGCCGCCATCCCATAAAACATTGATGAAGTTGACAATTTTGTTTTGAAGAATTTGACATCCCAAATTAGGTGTTGGCGAGTCGATTGGACCCCACTCCCCACTGGCGGCATGAAGCAGCCCGGGAAAGCTTCCTACATCCAGTAGTCCCCAGCCCCAACCGATGGCAATTCCCGACCAAGGGACATTGACGATGGTGTTGTGAATGATCGTCGTCTTTTGCGTAAAACCAACAAAAATGCCGGCAGCATCCACGTATTCAACCGCAACCGTATCGATGAGATTGTTGGTGATCAGATTATTATTCAGAATATAACCGGGATTAGTTGGGTGAGAATCCATGGCTGTTGCCGCTCCAAGCTCGATGGCAGAGGATGAAATATCGGTGAACAGATTGCTATCAATGGTGTTGCTCCTGCTCCCAAGTCCAAATTGCAGGCCTACGCCGCCCAGATGTTCAAAAATATTGCCATAGAAGACAATGTTTTTTGCAAATGCAAACGAGAGGTTTCCAGGGGTGGGCACGACATTCTGATCATGGCCTATGAAATTCGGTGAGTGATTTGAGCCGACCAGAAGCTGGCCGCTTTGATCAGCCACATATCCATCGGAGCTGCTGGCCCCCAGCCAGGTTGCGTAGCTAAACGTGAGTCCTTCAAAACGGATGTTCTGAATGGGCGCTCCAAGGGTTCCTTGACCAACGATCAAGGTTTCAAGAATCGGCAATTCAACATCTGCAGTACTCATGTCCTCATCCGGAAGGGGCATGTAGTATAAGACGCCTCCTGCACTATCTAAATACCACTGGCCAGGCTCCGTGAGAAACTGAAGGGCGTTTTCAAATCGTGTGACTTGCCAAAAACTCCATTCGCCAGGTTCATTTGTCGATATATCAAAGTAGACGTTTGCATTGGTCCAGGCAGGCTCTTGGAGTGTGATAAGCCCATTATTGGGAGGGCTATAAGCGGTGATTGTGCTCAGAGGCACTCTCATCATTTTCCATTGGGTCACAATGACAGCCTCAATGTCCTGCCAATTTGTCCATAGATTGGGATATTCCCATTCGGGTGGATTTAGGCTGGTGGGGATGAATTCAATTCCTCCGTTTGTCCACATAGGGAGAAATCCAGGAGGATAGGCGGTTGTCTGCGCGCGCTCTACCCGATTCCCATTGACGTAGAGCTGGCGTGATTTGCAAGGGGCAATTTGGGCCTGATAGATCCCACTAGGCGGATTAGGGAGGCTCCAGCCCGTCACTTGAATCGCTCCGGAAATCACAGGACTACTTCCAGGAGCGGCAGAGTAGACGACATCGTGCCCTTTTCGTCCTGAGTCCCTTGAGTCAAGCATCAGAGGCTGCGCAAGCCGATAGGTCCCTTCTTCGATGTAGACATAAATATCTTGATCTTCAAATGCCGATGATGGCAAAGCGCGAACTGCATCACGCGCTCTCGCCAGAGTGAGAAAAGGAGCTTGCTCCGTTCCAGGATTATCATCGCTGCCACTGGGTGAAACCCAAAAAGAAATGCACGGCGCTGCAAGGTTGACCGAAGCTAGCGCCTGTTTTTCTTCACAAATAAAACTGCCGTAAAATTCTGCTAAACGATCGACCGAGAAGGTGTTATTTTGAGCACAAACAGCCAAGGAAGACAGGCAAAAGATAGCAAAAAGACACCTTCTCATAGAGCCAGATTTAAAAAGAAACAGCAAGGCTCACGTTCACTCCCGTAAAAATATAAGAGTTGCTTGGCAAGCCTAGGGCAAGTCCCGTCGTTGTTTTGGCAGTGCTGCGGCCATCATGCCAAGTTTCGAAAAAGGGAGACACGATGACGGCAAGGCGGTCGCAAAAACCGGAAAATGTTAGCGGGACTTCCACAAAAAAGTTGGAGATTTTATAAGTCAGGCCCCACTGAGCTCCACTAAGCGGTTTAAGCCGCACGATAGGAAACACCTGCGGCATCCATTGGAAATTACATCCCCAGGAGAAGATAGAATTGACCGTGTTTTCAAAGAGAAATCCTACAGGGATGTAGAATTCTGTATAATCTAAGTCCAGAGAGGCTGAATTAACGCTTACCTTTTCAGCTAAATAACGAACTCCAGCTCCTGTAAAAAGTGTCAATCTATTGTGGCCGATTCTCTCTTTTCCAAAGGTATACCCCACTCGCTCCTGGCCATTAAAATCTTGCAGTTTTCGCTTCGTCGCACCGTTTTCAGTGGTTCCAGCCCGCCAGCTAAAAGCTGTTGCGGCATAAACCCAGTCTTGAGGCCGGTACTCATAAATGGCCCGAACTCCACCCAGACTGCCTTTTGTCGTGTGATTTCCCTTGGGTTTTATCCAGGCATATGAGTAATTGCCTCCGACTTGAACCTGCTGAGAAAACTCACGAGGGGGAGCTTTCTTTTCATTATCTTTTTTCGCGCGATTGTCTTTAGATTTGTCCTTAGATGTTGTCCAAGCTAAGTAATCGCCCTCGTTTTGCGCCTGCGTAGAAAATTCAGCCGGAGGATTAACTGTTCCTTCCAGTTTAAGTGTCTCATCTGCATAGAGCATGAGACTTGAAAGCATGAAGATCATTCCATAGTATTGTTTCATTGAAAATCCTTGTTTACTAAATATTTCACTTAATGCAAACTGTAGTCACTATGGCTAGAAATTGTCTAGCAAAATTTTAAAGGAAGTACGATGAAAGCGATAAAACAGTGTCTATGGCTTGTGCTTTTCTGTAAGGGTCTTGTTGCAGGTGGAATTTTCGATTCGCAATCTGCACTAGAAGGGTATGCTGTAGAAGCAACCGGTTTTTATGAAGAATATGTTGCAGAACAAGCGCTCATCAACGCAGAGGTGGGCTTAGGAGCTACTGCGTCTCCCTTTCAACCTCCCGCGCTTCCTTCCCCACCTGCCGACCCTCCAGCACCCGCCCCTATGGCAGGTTATGTACCCATTGTCATCGTCAATAGCAGCGGTTTTCCAGATACCGATGTGTATATCACCATTATTGGAGCTCAAGTCATAGGAACAACCGCTCAAACCCAGAAAATGTACATGACATTTAATTCCTCTGGCGTGGGTTCCTATACGCTTGTGCCTGCCAGCGGCAGCGGCTCGGTGCCAAATGTTCAGCTGAGCACCGTCAACACTCCCATGACCGCAAATACTTATGCGATCTATGTCCCGGCAAATGATGCAGGATCCGATGGGATATCGGGTGCAAGGATCTATTTCCAAATTAACAATAGCACAGAGCTCGTCACCTATAGCGGCGGCTTGTTAACAGAACCTACCGTTTTAAATCAGTCGCTCTCCTCCTACAGCATCTCTTTTGACAAGTATGAATTTGCCTATATCCCCAACGGCAGCCCCCAAATTGCAGCGGATGGAACAGCCGTCGACTTTTTCTGCCTTCCACTCTACGGCTTTCTTTCAACGCCAGATACAGGTTCGCCAAACCATTCCGGCCTCTATGAACCTCAAAGTTTCATTATGAAAACGGTCGTTCCCTATTTTTTTAATAATAAATGCACTGGCAGCTTTAAATCCGCTATTTTGGCTCAGTGGAACAACCTCTTCTCTCCAACGGAGTCTAACCCCATTCGCGTTCTCTCTCCTGGATCTGCAATGAGTGTAGGAACGGGGAGCACGTTTCCCAATAAGTTCGATCCTAACTATTTTGATAACGCCAGTGCTTATGGATTTAGTTTGCTCCAATATCTTTGGTCTGGGGCAGCGAGCTATTATCGAACAAACGGGCTCTATTTTGCCATTCCAGCTTCTGGCTTGTATCCACAACCAGGGACTTGCGCGACTAACATGGTTTCAGGCGTCTACACAGCGACCATTAATGGGAGCAATGTCATGAATCTTTGCCCCTCGTTTACAACCGAATCGGAGTCTTATTTCCCTGCGCCAAGCACAGCGAATGCCTCAAATCCTTCTCCGACAAACGGCCCTACGTCCTACTTGATTTTTGCATCACAAAACTTAAATTCCACCTTCGCGGCCAACCTTCAAGGAAACCAGGTGAGCAAACTTTTTGAAGAGGCGATGATTGCAGGTCTTCTGCCAGCAGCTTTTTCACCTACCAATCCTCTTAGCAACAGCTATCTATCTGCCAACTCAGGCAGCTATTACAGCAATAGCGCCAATTTGCCAGCAAGCGCTGGAGGACCTTGGTATAGCCTTTATTCTGAAGCAATTCACTACTGCGGACCTATTTATGCCTATGGGTTCGATGAGCCTCTCTATCCCAACGTCCTTATGCAGTGCACCACACCTACGTCAACCACCTACATTGGCATCACGATCGGGACTTGCGATTTAGTCCCTTAGAAGAGGAAAATCGGGCAAGGGGACGGGCACGGTAACGTTCACGAAAGAAAAATCAGTCAAATTTTTATCCCATTTAGGAGATCTCTTTCGTGAACGTTACCGTGCCCGATTTTCCTCTGCTAGTTACCAGTTATTTCCTGACAGAGCCTTGGCACCGCTCTACCTACCGATGTCCACCTCCGCCATGCCCTCCACCACCATGACCTCCACTATGGCCTCCAGACTGGCCACCTTCATGACCACCGCCTCCCGCTCCCCCCTCATCGCCGTGCTCACCTCTGTCACGTGAAGAATAGTAAACAGGGTGATCATGATGATAATAATTGCGATTAGGCGGGTAGTCCCCATGATTTCGGCGCCATCTCCAGTAGTTATCTTCATCATCGAACCAAATCCCATAATAGAAACCTGGACCAAACCAGACATCTTCCTCTATATAAACATTAGACTGCTTTTGTTTAGATTGATCTGAGCTATCTGAATATAAGGGACTCAGGGAAAGAATAAACGGCGATAAGATAAGAAAATACCGCCTGCATTGATATGACATATCTCCTCCTATGAATAATAATCTCAGCTCATATAGGTTTTATCCATTTTGTAGCAAGGCGGAACGTTGTTCTAAGGCAGGACGAGTCGATTTCCAATGAGCTCTAAGGGCCGTTCGGTCCACCATCACGCCGCTCGGAAATAACTCTTTTACGATAAACCAAGCATGCCGTTTGATAAGTAATTCTTTGCTCTCGGTTAAGTTGGTCGTATAGACTCTGCTGCCTAGTTTGCGCAGCCGTCCCTTCTTCAAGTCCTTCGAGACCTGGGATGCTAGAGCTGCATTTGAGACAAAGACCTCTGGCAAGAATTTGGTCATTAAGTTCCCCTTTTTACCCTACTTTGGCAACTTTTTGGGTTTTAAGACAGCTTTTTTGCAACTTTTTGGGATTTTAAGGATTTTTGATGTCGTTAGATAGCATTCTTGTGTAAAATTTGCCGCAAAAGGTTAAAAATGGCGCATTCTCCTAGATCAATTTTTCTCCCAATGACTCCCTTACCAGGGGGACAAAAGGTATTGTTCGCCTTGGGAACAGGAATCTTTGCATACCAGATTCTTACTGAACTAGTCCACAGAGTAGCCCAGGAACATTTTGAAAATCAAGATGTTAATCCGACTTATGTAGTAGGTGTCTTAACTATGTGCTGCATCGGTGTAATAGCTTCCTGCACCTCCCCTTTGTTGATCTATTTCTGCTTTGCCACAACAGGGATCATGGCATTCATCCTTTATCGATCTCCAATATCATTAGGAAGTCCTCCACCTTCCGGATTGTTAGACATGGTCGCAGCAGCAGAATTTCATCCCGAGTGGGGATATTGCTTACCTGATGAGACACTTCTTCCTCTCCTTGAAACAGCCCTAAAACATCCTGATAAACAAAACATTATACTCCTGGGAGACACCAAGATAGGCAAAACATTGCAAATCGAATATCTAGCTTGGATGTTAAAGCATAAGAAACTTCCCAAAAACTCTCCTTTGGAAAAATTAAGACTTTTTGCATGGGGTAACGACGATCCCACAGATGTTGCTATTACATCAATACTTAAATTCTTCAAGGATCATCCTAATGCCTTTTTCTTTATCGATAGAATACCTCACAACCTCTTGACTTTTGGAAAAATTCAATCTGCTATGCAACGAGGAGAGTTACGGCTCATCGGAACAGCAACTTCGGATGAATATCGAGAAAAATTTGCTTCTGATAATACTTTGAATGGCCTATGGCATCAATTGCCCATGAATGAACCCTCTAAAGAACAGTGTGTTAAGATACTGGAGATGAAAATTCCTCTTTTGCTCAAAAAATATGGCGGCTTAAGTGTCTCAAAAGAGGCTCTTGATGTCGCAATTCTCTTGTCTAAAATGATCTGGCCCAAATTGAAGCAACCAGCCAGCGCATATGATCTATTGAATAGAATTTGCCCTTATGTTGTTACGGGTATGTCACCAAGTTCATCTGGATTAGTCATAGGCGCTAAAGAAATCATCCAAGGGGCAAAAGAAGCACGATTAATTGAAAATGATTTTGATCTATCCCAGCTGAATCCTCCTAAACAAGATTTGTCTTCTTCAGCAACTCAGGAGTTACTACCCGTAGGACTTATCGATATGATTGCTCAAGCAGAATCTCATCCAGAATGGGCTTATGGTGCAAATATTGACGATTTGATCCCTAAAATTGTAACTGCTCAAGCAGAATCGTGGAGGAAAAGTATCTTACTGCAAGGACATCAAACTAATATAAATCTTTTAATACAGAATTTAGCCTGGAGAATTAAAAACAAAACACTGCCTTCATTAGCTCTCTTAGAACACATTAGAATTGTTAGACTTAACCCCAACCAACTGTTAAACGATGGTTCTTATGGTTCTGCTAAAGGAGAGGTTGTTAAAAAAATTATCGAGTATTTAGTAAGTCGCCCCAATACTATCTGTGTTATTGAAAATGCCAATTTTCTTTTAGAGGAACCTTCCTTGTTATCAAACAATGATAGAAAAGCAATTCTTGCAATCACAGAAGCCTTAAGTGAAGGGAAGTTACGGCTGATTGGAACAATACCTGGTTTGGACTTCAAGAATAAGGATACTCAAAATAAAGAATTACAGATAATTTTGAGTTTCGAAAGTAAGAACCCCCAAATGGAACAATACTGGATGATCCATGAAGTCCCAGAACTTGAGTCACATCAATGTATTAAGCTTCTAATACAAGCCAAAGAAAATATAGAACGTCGCTATTCTGGAATAAAAATTGCTGAAGAGGTTGCTAAAGCATCTGTTATTTTAGCTAAGGCCTACAAGCCCCAGAATAAAAGCCTATGGGAATCTGCCTATGATTTATTATGTCAAGGATGCACTCAAAAGTTATTGTCAAAAAATACTGACTCTACATTGGCTACGCAAGATCTTGCCATAGTAGTCATCAACCAAAAAATGACCAAAGATCCGTATAGAAAGCTCCTTGAAATCGTTGAGAAAAAATTAATGGCCGACGATCTTAATATCAGCGATAATGAAGATTACGTTCTTTAACTCGCGGATGGAAGCACCTCTTCGTGAAAAAAGACCCCGCGTCGGCGTGGGGATTGTTGTCGTCAAAGAGAGCCGTGTACTTCTTGGAAAAAGAAAAGGAGCTCATGGAGCAGGAACGTGGTCGTTTCCAGGCGGGCATCTGGAATTTGGGGAGAGCGTAGAAGAGTGCGCCCATCGAGAGCTGGCCGAAGAGACAGGATTAAAAGCTCTCTCACTCCAGCTGGGTCCTTGGACAAACGACCTCATCGATGAAACCAAGCACTACATCACCCTTTTTGCTTTCGTCAATCACTTTGAAGGAGAGCTGCGACTTTTAGAGCCTCATAAATGTGAGGGGTGGGAGTGGTTTGAGTGTGATGAAATGCCGGCCCCGCTCTTTCTCCCCGTGCATTCTTTAATCCAAAAAATAGGTCTCGAAGGCTTGAGAAATATTTCATTGAGTGGCAAAATTGTTTTTAACGCAGTTGAGCCGGAGTCTCTATGAAAACCAGTCTAGATACCATCGTCTACCAAGAGCCGACTCCCCAGTTCAAGCCGCTGTTTGAAATTGCAGCACTCTATATCGAACATGGCGACAAAATCTTGCTTCTTCACAGGCAGGAAAATAAATCTCAAGGAAATAGATGGGGCATCCCGGGTGGGAAAATTGCAAATGGAGAAGCGCCGCTCCAGGCAATTGTCCGGGAAGCTTTAGAAGAAACAGGCTACGATTTTTCGAAGGAGCTTATCGAAGCTTTAATGACTGTGTATATCGAGTACAATCCTAAACTCCATTTTGTCTACCATATGTTTCGGACCAAAATGGTCTTTAATCCCGAGGCAATTAAAATCAACTTCGATGAGCATAAAGGCTTCACATGGGTCACTCCGCAAGACGGCCTAAAAATGAGCCTGATTGAAGGCGAAGCCGAGTGTTTTAAACTCATCTATAAAGATCTTTGAGTTGAAAAACTCTTTCCTTTATCCCGCTAAATATTTTAATATTTTGAATCAGTTATGAACCTAAAAGCGTCTGTTCCTGAGATGTTCAATGCGATCTCTTCTCGATACGACCGAATCAATCTGGTTTTATCTTTGGGGCTGGATCGGTATTGGAGAAAAGCGGTGGGCCGCCTCCTTCCTAAAAAGAAGCGGCTTAAACTTCTTGACTGTGCGACGGGAACTGCCGATCAACTTGTGACACTGCTCCGAAACCACCCTCAAGTGTACGATGCTGTCGGGATTGATCCCGCGAAGGAAATGCTTGCCTTGGCAGCCCCAAAAATCGCCCCTTTCTTTTATCGAGCAAAGGTGATCGAAGGATCAGCTGAAGCCATCCCTTTCTCCGATAAGATGTTCGACGTCGTCACGATCTCTTTTGGCATTCGAAATGTCAAAAACCTCTCTCAAAGTTTAAAAGAGATGCATCGAGTCTTAATCCCTCAAGGGCGGCTCATTATTTTAGAGTTTTCCCACCCTACTCTGCAACCTATCCGCTTTTTACATAGCTGTTATTTAAACTGGGTTGTTCCTTCCATCGGAAGATGGCTTTCTCAAAACAAAGAGGCCTATACCTATCTCCACAAAACGATTGAGCAGTTCCCTCAAGGAGAAGCTCTCTGCGAGATTTTGAGGGAAGCGGGATTCAAAAACGTCCAAGCAAAGCCGCTGACTCTTGGAATCGTCACTCTCTATACAGGGGAAAAGGCTTGACCTCTATCTTAGAGTTTTTAAAAACCTCTTCTTCTTTTCCTCGCTTTTTTTGGAAAGATCGAGAAAGCTTAGCAACTTATGTTGGATATGGAGAAAACAAAAAACCCTCAGAAAAAGAAATATTCACATTTAAAGCCCAAACATTTTATCCAGGCGATTGTAATGGGATTTGGAGCGATTTTCCCAAACAGTGGACCTTCTCTCCTCAGCAACTGATCTCTTCAGATTGGGCGCCAGCCTCTATAACGCCTGATCTACCCCATTGCATTCAACGAACCGACACCCCCTCCATTGATCAGTGGGAGAACCTTGTAAACAACGCCCGTGAAAAAATTCAAAAAGAGGTCTTTCGAAAGGTCGTTCTTCCTCGCCGCACCACTTTGACGTTTGATGCCCCTTTAAAATCTGCTGAGATTTTAAAAGGGTTGTTCGCCTTTGGAAATGAGACTTCGCTTTTCATGGTCCAGCTAGATCCTTCCACTGCTTTTATAGGAGCAAGCCCCGAAAAATTATTTTCTCGCTCCGATCGCAATCTATGGACAGAGGCACTAGCAGGAACCATTGATAGCTCAGAAAAATGGAGCCCAAAAGAATTTGCAGAGGTTGAAGCCGTCCGCCTCTTTTTACAGCAACAATTACTTCCTTGCTGTCAAAACCTTCAGTGGGAAACTCCTGAAGAGCGCCCTTTTGGAAACTTAAAACACTTATATCAGAGGCTGAAAGGATGTTTAAAAACCGACATCTCTGATGCCGTATTGATTTCAAAGCTCCATCCAACGCCTGCACTGGGGGGATTTCCAAGAGATCCGTCTCTGCAGTATCTTCGGTCGATTGAGATGTTCGATCGTGGATGGTACGGGGCTCCGATTGGGCTGATTTCAGAATCGGGAACAAACCTGGCAGTCGCTATTCGTTCGATGGTTGTGCGCGGCCACCACCTCCATCTTTTCTCTGGAGCCGGAATTGTGAAAGGATCCAACCCTCTGAAAGAGTGGGAAGAACTCGATCGTAAAATTGCGCATGTTTTGAGATGGTAAACTTGTGAATAGTCGCTTTGCACAGCAAATCATTGGGCATTTGGTCTCACAGGGAATCCGCCGCGTCTGCTTGTCGCCAGGCTCCCGCTCGACTCCACTTGCTCTTGCAGCCGCTCGCGAGCCTCGCCTTGAAAAACGGGTCCACTTTGATGAACGGGGAGCTGCTTTTCATGCCTATGGCTATGCGAAAGGGTCCTCATTTCCTGTGGCGATCATTTCAACATCGGGAAGCGCAGTTGGCAACTTGTTTCCTGCGGTCATGGAAGCCTCCTATGACCACATCCCTTTAATCATCTTGACAGCCGATCGACCTACCGAACTTCGAGATTGCATGGCGAATCAAACCTGCGACCAGGTCAAATTCTTCGGAAACTATGTTCGGTGGTATGCAGAAATTCCTGTTGCAGAGCCTGGGCTCTCAGACGCCTGGCTTGAAGGAACGGTTGCTCACGCTGTTTACCAAGCGATGCAATCCCCTCAGGGGCCCGTCCATTTAAATTGTCAATTTCGCGAGCCGTTTTCATCCAATATCATCTACCCCACGACCTCCACCATTCAATATGAACCCTCCTATGCAATGGCAGCAGATGAAACCATTCATAAATGGGGGCAGCAGCTAGCCTCTTCTAAGCGGGGCGTCATTGTCACAGGAGCGATGCCTTACCATTCTAGGAATTATGCCTCTCTATTTGCGCTTGCAGAAAAACTTGATTGGCCGATTCTTCCGGACCTCATGTCAGGGATTCGCTCTGAAGCTGAGCACCCAGCGGTGATCCCTTATTACCTCGACATTTTAAAGTCGGTTTCAAACCTCGAACCGGACTGCATCTTGCATCTGGGCGACAGACTTATTTCAAAACCGATTCAGATGTGGCTGAATCGGCTAACCCCATCAACCCCCCATTTGATGGTGGCAAGTCATCCGCTTCGAGGCGACCCTCATCACCGAGTCACCCACCGTCTGATGACAGATCCCCTCCTCTTTTGCAAGCAGCTCCTTCCTTGGCTAAGCCGTCGGACTTCATGGCTTGGCGAGTGGAAAAATTTAAGCCGCCTGCTCGAAGAGCGCCTGGATCCTGTGCTCTTAGAGCCTCTCTCTGAACCGGGTCTTATCCGTTATTTGCATCACCATCTTCCTTCCCACTACGCCATTTACTTTTCAAACAGCATGCCTGTGCGAGATGCAGACCGCCTTTTTTTCCCCAAGACGTCTCGAGGACCTATTTTTGGGCAACGGGGGCTCTCAGGAATTGACGGCAATATCGCGACAGCAATTGGACTTGCAGAAGGAGCAGGACGCCCCCTGATTGCAATTTTAGGCGACCAAGCAGCGCTCCATGACTTAAACTCCTTGGCTCAGCTTCGATTCTCTAAGATCCCCGTGATTCTCCTGATCATTAACAACCAGGGCGGCGGAATTTTCTCTTTCCTTCCTATTTCTCAAGAGCACGAGGTGGCAGAAAAATACTTTGCAGCTGCGCATAGCTGGAAATTTTCAGGAGCTGCTGACATGTTTCAAATCCCTTACGCCATGCTCTCTGACCTCTCACAACTTCAACAAAGTCTTCGAGAAGAAAAGACCATTTTACTTGAATTTCCTTCCGATCGGCATCAAAATGTTTTAATCCATCAAGCTCTCGACCAAACATGCCGCGAGACACTAGAGCTTGCTTTAAAGGAGATCTATTAATGTCAGCAACTTTAACACCTCCATTCGTGTGGCAACCGTGCGGATCTTACTCAGACATTCTTTATGATAAGCTCCCTGGGATTGCAAAAATCACGATCAATCGACCCCATGTTCGGAATGCCTTCCGGCCTTTGACCGTGAAAGAAATGATGCAAGCGCTCGAAGAGGCCCGCCAAGACCCCTCCATTGGGACCATCATCTTAACAGGACGGGGGCGGGATGCCTTTTGTGCAGGAGGCGATCAGAAAATTCGGGGCGATGCCGGCTATAAAGATACAGAAGGGACTGAGCATTTAAACGTGCTCGATTTTCAAAGGCAAATCCGCACCTGTCCTAAGCCCGTTATCGCCATGGTTGCAGGGTATGCGATTGGCGGCGGGCATGTTCTTCATATCGTTTGCGATCTGACCATTGCGGCAGACCATTCTATTTTTGGACAGGTGGGGCCGCGCGTGGGATCGTTTGATGGCGGGTTCGGATCCAGTTACCTGGCGAGAATTGTTGGGCAGAAAAAGGCTCGGGAGATCTGGTTTCTCTGCAGACAATACTCTGCCCAAGAGGCCCTTGCAATGGGCCTTGTGAATACAGTGGTTCCTTATGAAGACTTAGAGACGACAACAGTTGCCTGGTGCCGTGAAATGCTCGAGCTCTCGCCGATGGCCCTCAGATGCCTGAAGGCAGCCCTGAACGCCGACTGCGATGGACAAGCAGGACTTCAAGAGCTTGCAGGCAATGCCACCATGCTATTCTATATGACAGAAGAAGGGCAGGAAGGGCGTAATGCTTTTAATGAAAAACGGAAGCCAAACTTTACCCATTTTAAAAGAAAACCATGAAAACACTTACCTTATGGATTGAAGCCTCCCGCCCCAAAACCCTCTTTGCAAGCCTCTCCCCTGTCTTGATTGCAGCAGCTTTTGCTGCTTCTCAAGGAGTATTCGTATTCTTTCCTTTTCTCATCACCCTTCTTACGGCCCTTGGGATTCAAGTCGGCGCCAATTTTGCAAACGATTATTTCGATTTTCTAAGAGGGGGCGATACCCCCTCTAGAAAAGGGCCCCGGCGTCTCCTCTTGTTAGGGCTTGTTTCCCTCTCCCAGATGAGACTGGCTACCTTTTTGACATTCACAGCAGTCTCCCTCTTAAGCATCTATCTCACGATTCGAGGCGGGCCCGCCATTGCGCTTCTCTCGACCCTTTCGATTTTGCTCGCAGTTGGGTACTCAGGAGGCCCTTGGCCGCTCGCTTCCAAAGGAGTGTCCGAACTCTTTGTGCTCCTCTTTTTTGGCCCCATTGCAACAGCAGGAGCTGCCTATCTTCAAACCCTTACTTTTTCATGGGAGGCAGCAGTGCTTGGACTAACCCCTGGGCTCCTATCGACTGCAGTTCTTGCCGTCAACAACCTTCGTGATATTGAAGAAGACCGAAAAAGCGGTAAAAAGACGCTCGCGGTCCGATACGGAAAACGGTTTACCCAAATCGAATACACCCTCTGCCTCGTCATGGGATGCCTGATCCCCCTATGCCTTGGATTATGGCTGACCGCTTTTGCCCTCATCCCCGCGGTCATTCCTTTAAAAACCGTGTGGCGCTTCCACCAAGAACAAGAGTTGAATGCCACTCTTGCGCAAACGGGAAAAATTGGGTTTCTAGCGGCTCTGCTGATCGGCTGCAGCCTCTTCATACATGCGATTTAAAGTCTATCGGTTTGAGATCCACCACCGCCATCTCGCCTCAAAGAGAGGGCTCCTTTTGGAAGACAGCAAAGGCAGCCTTAGTGAAGTCTCGCCTCTGGAGGGTCGAAGTCAAGAAACCCTCGAGCAGGCGCTCGAGCAGCTCAAAGCACTGCAGCAAGGGTGGAAAGGCCCTCTCTTACCTTCGGTAGAATTTGGCCTCTATGGACTTTCAGCCCCGCAAGTCCGTTCAGCTCCTTGTGCACTTCTCCTCTGTGGAACCCCGGATGAAGTGCTCTCCCTTGCTCACTCATCGCATGGATGCACCCTTGCTAAACTTAAAGTCGGCCACTGGAGCGTTGCTGAAGCAAAAGAGGTGATTCAATCTCTGCCCTTCCGCCTTCGCCTGGACTTCAATCATCGATGGAGTGAAAAGCAGGTGCGTGAGCTCTGCTCTCATCTATCCCCTCACCAAATCGATTTTTTAGAAGACCCCGGCTGTCCCGTCTCTCCTTTTGCTGAGGCATGCGATGTCGATGCCTCCGACCATCTCATTCAAGTATGGAAACCGATGGTCCGAGGCATGCCCCTTAAACGGCGCCCAGTGATTTTAAGCAGCGCTTTAGAAAGTAGCATCGGCCTTCATCACATCGCTTCGCTGACCCAAAGCCATGCAATCCCTGCGCATGCCTTAGGACTTGGAACTGGCGCCTATCTCGAAAACGACCTTGTCAACAATCCGCCGATTTTGAAAGACGGACATCTCCACTTTCCCCTTCAGTGGGAGTTAAAGAGCACTAGGTTAGTCCCATGTTAGTGACCGATGAATTTAAATGGGATTTCCCTACCTTTGAATCGCATATCGAAGGCATGTGCAGGCAAGTTGCAGTGCACCCCTCACCCCGAGTCCCTTTTCTCGCTCCTTTGACGCCCCTTTCCATCCTCACCTTTTTTGCCTGCTGGAAAGTTGGCAAGATTGCCTGCCCCTTGAACCCCAAAAATCCTCTCATCGCCCCTCTTTTAGAAGAGCTTCAAGCCCCTCTATTCACGCCAATCTTCCCCTCCCCTTGCCCGCCAACACCGAGACAGTGGGACCTTCATCAACTCGCCACGTTTTTACTCACCTCTGGCTCGACCGGCAAACCAAAAATCGCCTGCCATACTCTTAAAAACCACGTTCTGAACGCTCAAGGCTCTTTCCTAAAAATGCCACTGACTCCTCAAAGCTGCTGGAGCCTTGCACTCCCACTTTACCATGTCGGAGGGGTGGCGATTTTATTCCGGTGTTATTTATCAGGCGCCCACGTGCTGCTTTCAAAATCGTGGAATCAAGCCACCCACCTCTCTCTTGTTCCCACCCAACTTATCAGACTCCTCAAAGAACCCTGCAACCTTCCCCTTCTTCAAGCCATCCTCCTCGGAGGCGCGCCCATCCCCTCTCTCCAAACACCCTGGCGTGTGATTCCCACCTACGGGATGACAGAGATGAGTTCTCAAATCGTGACCGATCATACCCTCCATCCTCATGCAGAAGTGATGATCTCTACCAGTCAAGAAATCTGGGTCCGAGGAGAAACGTTATTTCAAGGATATCTCCAAAACAACCAGACCATTGTCTGCCCCCTGAATGAAGAAGGATGGTTTGAAACAAAGGACCTCGGCCAGTGGAAAGACGGCCGTTTTCATGTGATTGGGCGGAAAGACAACCTCTTCATCTCAGGAGGAGAAAACATTCAACCCGAAGAGATTGAGACAGCCATTCGCACCCACTGCCATGAAGATGCGATTGTCGTCCCCCTCAAAGATGAAGAGTATGGAGCGAGACCCGCCGTCTTCCTCAGAGATCCTTCCCTCCTCCCTGCTATTCAAGCCAAACTACAAGAAGTGCTCCCCAAATTCAAAATCCCAATCCAGGCCTTTCCCTTTCCCGGCGAAGTAGGGCTGAAGCCAAATCGGAAACATCTTGAAAAGGTTGCTTATGATAATATGTGTACCCTATGAGCGCCATTGATAAGCTTTTTTACTTCCCACCAGAAGTTAAACTAATGATTTGGCACTATTTGAGCCACTCTGATGGGTTGGCCCTTTTTGCAGTCAACAAAGCGTTGGCAGGGTGCCCCGAGCAGCCAGATTTTTGGAAACATCGCCTACTTGTAGATTTTGCTTTATATACGGGAGACAAGGTACCCCCTGTCGATTTTTTAAATCGCAACACGATTGATTCTATTAATAGCTTTTTTCAACTATATGCTAACAGCTCTCCACTTATAGGAGAATTTGTTTCGAAACTCTACCAACCCTTGCCAGAAGAGGATTTAGCGCAGGGCTTTTATAGTGCCTATAAAAGCACCTATAAAAAAATATCCTCTTTCGGAGAATATACATTTGTTCAGATATGTTGGACCTCCTTCTTATTTACAAAAGGCACCGACTCTAAAACAAATGAAGCACTGCTAGAGTTGGGTGCCGACCAAGCTACTATAATAAAAATAATAGAATATTCTAGAAATTGTTATCGATTTACAACCGTTTTAAATCTTGCCTCAGGTACAAAATCTGCGGAGTTATTGCTTAACAAGTGTGACAACGCTATAAAGCAAGAGTCCGCTCGTCGAACAAGGAAAAAATATCTCCGCATTTTTCTGTATGCTATCGGAGGTATGATCTTTATCTTCGCATCGCTAAAACTCGGCGGTATCATCCGATCTACCGGCATATTTTCAAAAAATCGTCTTTCCTATAGCCATTCCCGCTGAGTAATTTTGCTTTGTTTCAGAAATAGACTAGTGAGGGAGGGGTGCATAGTCAAATAGTTGTGAGAGGAAACATGGAAAAATCAAGAAGGGTGTAGTTATAAAGCAGATAAAAAAACGCCTCACCCCAGAGACACCGAGGAAGATGAGGTTGCACAGAGGATTGTTCTCCACTCTGTGCAACCTCATCTTCCTCGGTGTCTCTGGGGTGAGGCGTTTCTTCTCCCAATTGCTTGACTATACACCCGTGAGGGAGTTCGCAAAATTCCCTCTAATAAGCGTATTTTTATAGCTTTACAAATTTCCTTTTAGTATCTCAGAAAGAAGAGGTGTTTTTATGTCTTTACGATGGAAGGAAATTTTCTGTTCTACGATCTGTTTTAGCCTTGCAACAGCAGCCGTTTTCAGTGCTGATTATACAGTCAGTCTAGAGTCAGACTCAGCTGTCAATACAGGAGGAGCAGCTGGGGAGTTACGCTATACTTTGAATCAGATCTTAAATAGCCAAGCTCAAGGAACAGCCGGACCTTTTAATATTACGTTTTCTGTTCCATCGGTGTCTTTAAATGCCCTCCCTCCTCCAATCAACCTATTTACGACAGATACCATCACGATCGGCAATTCTTCAGGCAGTCCTACGACAATTGATGGAAACGGCTTTCGCCCCTTTTTTATCAGGCAAGGCACTGTGACCTTGCAGAACATGAACATCCAGGGCGGTGTAGCTCAGGGGGGATCTGGAGCAGATGGCGGTGGCGGTGGGATGGGAGCAGGCGGGGCTGTTTTTATAGATGGAGCCACTGTGACCATCAAAGATGTGGTTTTTACTTCTAATACGGCGAGCGCTGGTCTTGGAGGAACCGTGGTAGATCGAGGGGGAGGGGGTGGCCTTGGAGGAAATGGCGGTTCCAACTATGGTGGTGGCGGTGGATATAGCGGCAATGGAGGCGGGAACTTCGGCGGGGGCGGCTCTATAGCCGATGGAGGAAATGGGAATGGAGCAAATGCGGGAGGTGGCGGCGGCGGTGCGATTATTGGAGCAACAGGAGGAGCAGGTGGAACAAATGGCAGCCCCGGTGATACGGTCGCAGGATATGTTTTTGGAGGAGGCGGTGGTGCAGGCGGTAACGGGACTGGGGCAGGTGGTGTAGGCGGTGGAATGAATCCTGGTTCAGTCGTAGGGATTACCGGTGGAGGTGGTGGCTATAATGGTAATAATGCTAATGGAGGCGTGGGAGGAGGAGGTGGTGGTGGTGGTAGTGGTGTTGGAGACAATGGAGGAGATGGAGGTATTGGTGGCGGCGGCGGTGCCTTAAGAAATGGAGGTTATGGTGGTGGTGGCGGTAGTGGTGGTATTTTTGCAGGAAGTGGAGGTTTTGGAGGTGGCGGCAGTTACTTAGGAGATGGAGGTTTTGGCGGCGGTGGTGGAGTTAAATTTGGCGTATTTGGCGGGCAAGGGGGGTTTGGTGGTGGCGGTGGCCAGGGAGGTTCTGGCGGTGTTGGGGCTGTTGGTAATCTATCTACAGGAGGAGATGGCGCAGGTTTTGGAGGGGCCATCTTTGTTAATACTGGGACGATTATATTTCAAGGGAGCTGTTCAACAACGGGAAACACTGCCTCTGCAAACGGCGGTGCAGGGGCTAGTGCTGGTTTTGCTATTTTCGCGGTTTCTGGGGCAACTCTAACTTTTGCTCCAGACTTTGGGAGTACCATCACCATTTCTGAGTCGATAGCCGATGATAGTCTAAGTTCTATTCCATCTGGCCAGGCCTGGACGCCAGGATCTGGGGCCGGCGCTTCTCTCACGGTGCAAGGACCTGGCAATCTCATTTTGAATGGGATGAATACGTATAGTGGGATGACTTCGGTAACAGGAGGAAGACTGTCCGTCAATGGTCAGATCTTAGGGGGTATCACCGTTAGTTCAGGAGCGACTCTTGGAGGCGTCGGGACTATCTTTGGAGGAGGCACGATTAGCGGAACCCTTTCTCCAGGAAATTCAATCGGAAATCTCACGTTCGATACATCGAGTGGCAATATCAATTTAGGAAGTACTGCCGTTACCAATATAGAAATCAGTCCTTCCGCATCCTCTCAGGTTATCATCACAGGAACGGGAGAGCTTGTCCTTGGCGGCACCGTCAATGTCACCCAGAATGTCGGTAGCTATGCAGCAACTGGAACCTACACGATTGTGCAAGGGCCTTATTCTGGAACTTTCGATCCGATTGTGATAGGGGGGTTGCCTAATTTTCAATTTGGCTTGTCGTATGCGCCTAACTTTGTCTATTTGCTCTACCAAGCTCCTCAGATTTCCACCAAAGGTCTTACGGGAAATAACTTAAAGATAGCGAGCTACTTTAACTCAAACGCATCGACTGATGTGACCAATCTATTCACTTCATTAAACCAAGCAGAGCTGACTCAGGCTCTAGAATCGGCAGCGCCAACACGGAGTGCATTTGCCACCTATGCCTCGCAAAATGGGTATCTTGCTTCAAGCCAGGTCCTGAGCGACCACCTGCGTCATGGGCGACTTCATCAGCAAGAGAGCGCAAGCAATCCAATTGCAGCAGCCCATCTCGATCCCGATCAGCTCCTCGCCTATAGTTCTAGGAAAATGCTCAAAGCGCAAGATAAACAACCGTCTTGCGACAAGCAAAGCCCCTACGCCATGTGGCTTGGAACCTTTGGGGAATATGCCCATGAAAAAGCACAGAACCAGACACCCGCTTTTAACATAGGTCTCGGAGGAGTTATCGCTGCTTTTGACTACAAGGGCGTCAATGCCAATGTGGTTGGGGTTGGAGTTGCTTATGTCCACTCCCATCTTCATGAATCAGAAGGGATGGGATCTGCAAGTGTCGATCAAGGGTACATGACGGCCTACGGCACCCTCAATGCGGCAAACTGGTACTTTGACTTGGCGTTATGGGGAGGATACTACCATACAAGCAATCGTAGGAAAATTTCTCTTTCAGGGTTTCATCACACAGCCAAGTCTCAAACCCACGGATGGCAGATTGCTCCACATTTGGAAATAGGCTACGACGGTTTTCATTTAGAGCGGTGCCATGTGAAGTGGTTTGGCATTGAGCCCTTCCTCATGGGCGACTGGGTCGGAAACTGGGAGGAGGGATTCCAAGAGCATGGGGCAAATATTTTGAATATGCGTCAAAAAGGGCGATTTTGTTCCCTTTTTCGAGGCGAGACGGGACTCCGATTTCATGAAATCGCGAAATTCGACTGGGGAAACATTGTCTTTCGGGAGAAGGGCTCGTATGCTTACCAGAAGACTTTCCATACAGGTTCTATCACCTCTTCTCTCATTGGAACTCCCGGCTCATTCACAGTCACGACGCTTACAGGAGCGCAAAACCTGGGGGTCTTTGAGTTTTCCATGCTTGTGAGGCCAAATAATGATAAAGCGCCTTATGTGGATGTCAGATATCAAGGTGAATTTGGTTCAAGCTACCAGTCGCATCAAGGCATTTTCGAGATAGGAAAATTCTTTTGAGCTCTCTATAATTAGATGTAATGGACTTACTAACCCCCGCGCATTTGCAAGATAAGCTCCCGCTAACCGCACGACAAAAAGAGAGCGTGCATATGTCGCGATCGACCATCCAAAATCTGATCTGTGGGAAAGATTCCAGAATTGCTCTTGTTTTTGGCCCTTGTTCTATTCACGATTTGTCATCTGCTCTTGAGTACGCTCGCCGATTTCGCGCCCTTGCCGAAGAGATTTCAACTAATTGCTTCTGCGTGATGCGGGTTTACGTCGAAAAGCCTCGCACAAGCACCGGGTGGAAAGGGGTTGTGTACGATCCGCATCTTGATGGTTCAAGCGATCTACAGACGGGAATTTTTTGGGCAAGAGAACTCTTTTTGACCTTAACCGATCTGGGAATTCCTATCGCAACAGAAATTCTTCACCCTCTTCTTTCCCCTTTTTTTTCAGATCTCGTCAGCTGGGGCTTTATCGGAGCTCGAACCTCTGCTTCCCAACCTCATCGAGAACTTGCTTCTTTTCTGCCTTTCCCTGTTGGGTTTAAAAACAGCCCTGACGGCAACATCCAGCAAGCGATTCAAGCGATGGCATCCACCCGCCAACCTCACCGCTTCCCTTCCATTGGGCCTCAAGGGCAGCTCACAGCTGTCGATAGCGTGGGGAACCCTTGGACCCATGTCGTCCTCCGCGGCTCTTCATCAGGAAGCAACTACGATCCTGCAACCCTTTCAGACACCTCTCAACTCCTGCAGGCAAGCGGATTCAAGCACCGCATCCTCATCGACTGTTCTCACGACAACTGCAGCAAAACATTCTACAAGCAAAAAGAGTCATTTGCCTCCGTCCTTCACCAAATATGCCAGGGAAATCCAATGGTTCTCGGAATGATGCTAGAAAGCTATCTTGAAGAAGGGTCTCAATTCTTAACTGAAAGCCCCTCAAGCCTCCACTACGGAGTCTCCGTCACAGATCCATGCTTAAGCTGGAACGAGACTGAAACGCTTCTCTGTGAGGCTGCAAATGTACTCTTCTCCTCAAGTAGTAATAGACATCAAATCTCGTTTCATATACCTTCTTAAGGTATAAAAAATATAGGCTAGAAACCAAAACAATGGCTATCTACTCTTTTAAGGATATAGAAGCCGAGGCTTTCTTCTTCAAGGGAAGTAAACCACGAAAACGTGGGTGGTATAATGTCAGAGGAATTGTTAAAAGAAAGCTTGACATGTTACATTATGCCAAAGAGTTGAAAGACTTGCGTACCCCGCCAGCCAATCGACTAGAAAGCCTAAAAGGTGATTTAATTGGATTTTATAGTATTAGAATTAATGACCAATGGCGAATCGTATTTGGTTGGAATAATCAACCCTATGATGTTCAGATTTTAGACTACCATTGAAGGAAAATTATGAGAAGAAAACCTACTTCCCCTGGAGAAATCCTTAACGAGGAATTTTTAAAACCTTTAGGCATCTCTCAAAAAGAGTTAGCTGAGCACCTAGACTGTGATTATAAGGTTATTAATCGAATTGTGAATGAACGGGCAAGTGTAACCCCTGAAATAGCGAGTAAGCTAGCCGCTGCGCTTAATACAACACCTGATTTTTGGCTTAATGCTCAGATGGCAGTTGATTTATGGTCACTACCCACTCAGAGACCAAAAATTCGTCGCCTAAATAGAAGCAAGCGTCTATTTAAACCTCAAATCCGGACTCACAGACCCAGCAAAGCAGCCAGCGGCTCTACATAAAAAAGGTAGAGCAGCGTCCCGAGGACCGCCCCGAGAAGAGGAGCGAAGATGGGGATCCACGCATAAGCCCAATCGGGAGATCCTTTCCCTTTGATGGGAAAGAGAGCGTAGGCAAGGCGAGGACCTAAATCTCGAGCAGGATTGATCGCATAGCCTGTGGGGCCTCCAAGAGAGAGTCCAATGGCAAAAATAAGAATCCCCACAGCATAAGGCCCCATCCCGCCTGCAATCCCATTATGCGCATCGAAAATGCCAAGGACCCCAAGAAGGAGCACGGCCGTTCCAATGGTCTCGCATACAAAGTTCCACATATAGCTCCGGATCGCCGGCTGCGTGGAAAAACAGAGCAGCTTGGATTGAGGGTCGGGAGTTTTTTGCCAGTGCGGAAAATAGGTGAGCCAGACAAGAGCTGCGCCGATGAATGCTCCTATCATTTGTCCTGCTAAATAGAAAGGAGCTACCGCCCAGGCGGTTTTTTTAGCGAGGCAAAATCCTAGCGTCACAGCGGGATTCAGATGCCCACCACTGGCCCACCCAGTCACATAAACAGCAATCGCCACGGCAAATCCCCACCCCGCCGTGATGATGATCCAGCCGCCGTTATACCCTTTTGTTTTCATCAGAAGGTGATTCGCAACTACGCCGTTCCCTAAAAGCACCAGTAACATTGTCCCAATCAGCTCAGCCCAAAAATATTCCATAAATTCTCCTCTTGCAAAGATATTAGAAAAAATACAATTTGAACAAAATGAAATATATTCTGGCCCTTGATCAAGGTACCACCAGCTCACGCGCTGTCCTCATCTCTGAGCAAGGAGTGCTCCACACATCAGCTCAGAAAGAGTTCACTCAATTCTTTCCTTCGCCGGGGTGGGTTGAGCATGATCCCCATGAAATTTGGACATCTCAAGCAGCTTGCATCACGGAGGTTCTCGTCAAGGGAGACGTGACTCCTTCTCAAATCGGGGCTATTGGCATCACAAATCAACGAGAAACAACCATTGTTTGGGAGAGAAAAACGGGAAAACCTCTCATGAACGCGATTGTATGGCAAGACCGCCGGACAACGGAGCTCTGCCAAGATCTGAAACGGCAAGGGTTTGAATCAGTGATCCGAAACAAAACAGGCCTTCTTCTTGACCCTTACTTTTCCGCGACAAAGCTTCAATGGGTTTTAAAATCGATCCCTGGAGCGCTTGAAAAAGCCCGACGAGGAGAACTTGCCTTTGGCACCGTCGATACATGGCTTTTGTGGCACCTAACACAAGGCAAATGTCATGCCACCGATGTGACGAACGCCTCTAGAACCCTTCTCTTCAATATCCACACGCTAAAGTGGGACTCCGAGCTTTTAGACCTCTTCCAAATCCCCGAGCAAATTCTTCCAACTGTGTTTCCCTCCAGCCATCTCTTTGCGACTTCTTCCAGTCCGATTCTCTCTTCCCCTATTCCCATTGCTGGCATCGCTGGAGACCAGCAGGCAGCCCTTGTAGGACAAGCCTGCTTCCAGCCAGGCATGGTCAAGTCGACCTATGGGACAGGTTGTTTTATGCTCATGAATTTAGGATCTAAGCCCGCTCTCTCCAAGAACAATCTTCTTACAACCATCGCTTACCAAGTTGGGGGCCAAGTGGCCTATGCAATGGAAGGGAGCGTCTTCATTGGAGGAGCTGTCGTGCAATGGCTCCGAGATAATCTTAAGCTCATCGAAAAATCATCCGATATTGAACCTTTAGCCGCCTCGGTCCCCGACTCTGGAGGAGTCTATTTTGTTCCCGCTTTCACAGGATTGGGGGCTCCCTATTGGGACCCTTATGCACGCGGGGCCATCGTTGGACTCACGCGAGGATCAACTTCTGCCCATCTTGCGCGCAGCGCTCTCGACAGTATTGCACATCAAGTAGCAGACGTTCTTCAGGCGATGGAAAAAGATGCTAAGAGCCCTATTGCAGAAATCCGCGTTGACGGAGGCGCTGTCAGAAATTCCATTTTGATGCAGCTGCAAGCAGATCTGATGCAAGCTCCTGTGGTTCGTCCACAAACAACAGAGCTCACTGCGCAAGGAGCTGCCTATTTGGCAGGGCTCTCAACGGGCTTTTGGAAAGATTTTCGAGAAATCTCTTCCCTCTGGAAGGAAGAACACCGTTTTATTGCCAAAATGCCGCAAGCAACTGTGAGCGAAGTTCGGCATCAATGGGCAAAGGCGATTAAATGCGCTCAAACCTGGGAAATTCATGAACCTATCCGCAAAGTTAAAGATGGTAATTTTTAAAAGATTTTTTTGTCATCTTTAAAGCCGCTTCGCAGGGCATACTTGAATAAGTAGACCAAGAAGCGGCTTTAAAAAGGACAAAAAAAGACTCAAAAAGCACCGTTTTTAACTTTGCGGATAGGTTCATGAATCGAGAAAAGCTGATCAAAACACTTGATCTACCCCAGTGGGATGTTCTCATTATTGGAGGTGGGGCTACAGGACTTGGGGCTGCCGTTGATGCTGCCTCGAGAGGATATAAAACACTCCTTCTAGAACAACACGACTTTGCAAAGGCCAGCTCAAGCCGCAGCACAAAGTTGATTCATGGAGGACTTCGGTACCTTCAGCAGGGAAATATCCACCTTGTTAAAGAAGCACTGCGCGAGCGTGGAACCCTGTGCCAAAATGCCCCTCATCTTGTCCACCACCTCCCCTTTCTTGTCCCTCTTTACAAGTGGTGGGAGGGCCCTTTTTACGGAATGGGGCTTAAACTGTACGATATGCTTGCAGGCAAACTTGGACTCGAGCCCTCCCGCCATCTCAATCGACGGCAAACCCTCAAAGCAATTCCCACACTCCACCAAGAAGGACTTCGCGGAGGGGCCCTTTATTATGATGGACAGTTTGACGACGCCCGTCTCGCTATCACGCTTGCACAAACAGCTGTTTCCCAAGGGGCAACTGTTTTAAATTACTTTAAAGTTACCTCCTTTCTCAAAAGGAAGGGAACCATCATTGGAGTCCGCGCCACCAATCTAGACTCAGGCGACTCATGCTGCCTGCATGCAAAAGTTGTCATCAATGCAACAGGGATTTTCTCCGATGAGCTCCGCCGCAAGGACAACTCGAAAAGCCCCTCCCACCTTGCCCCCAGCCAAGGAGTCCACTTAGTTTTACCTGGCTCATCCCTCTCTTCGAAAACCGCCATCCTTGTTCCTCACACAGATGATGGACGGGTGATTTTTCTTGTCCCCTGGTATGGCCGTGTCATTGTTGGAACAACAGATACTCCTCTTAAAAAACCGATCTTAGAGCCAACAGCGCAAGAACAGGAGATCGATTTTCTCCTCACTCATGCAAGCCGGTACCTCTCCACCCCCCCTAAAAAAACCGATATCCTCAGTCATTTTGCAGGAATCCGCCCCCTCATTCGCAAGAAAGGAGCTCACAAAACATCGGCTCTTTCTAGAGACCACCTCATCACAACATCCTCCTCAGGCCTTGTGACCATCGTCGGCGGCAAGTGGACCACCTACCGAAAAATGGGAGAAGATGTCATCGATCAGGCAGTGCTCATCGGCCACCTTCCTCCCCGTCCTTCTATCACAACCCATCTCAAACTCTTTGGCTATGTCGAAGACTTAAATCCTCAAGACCCTTGCGCCGTTTATGGATCCAACCTTAAAGAAATCAAGCGGCTTTCCAGGTCCCACCCTTCCCTGAAAGAGCAACTAATCCCCGCTCTCCCTTACACCATGGCCCATGTTAAGTGGGCCATCCAGCACGAGATGCCTCTCTCCATTGAGGACATTCTCGCCCGTCGTACCCGTCTTCTTCTCTTAAATGCAAGAGCAGCTCTTGAAGCAGCCCCAAAAATTGCCCACTTCATGGCACAGGAGTTAAACCGTCCCAATTCATGGGTCAAAGAGCAAATTGCCGCCTTCTCTCGCCTTGCCAAACGGTATTTGCCATAGAGGGACTTTTGCGAGCTCCCTCCATAAATGAATCAAGATGGGTTGTTGCCTGTGAGAGCGAAATAAGCCCCTTTCACAGCTGAATAAATACGGCTGAACATTCCTCGCCATCCTGTAGGTGTCATAAACTGAGGGTCGAATTGAATGATTCCAAATTGTGCAGGTCTATTACTGGTATGTCCTGAAGATAGCCAGATCGTGAGCTTTCCCTCTGAAAAAAGGACATCTTGAACACGCGCCATTTCACACCAGAGTGGAAAATTATAAATGGCCCCTGTCCATTCGAACTGCTGGATGCATTTTTTGGTGGGAATATGCCAAAAGTAAAGGGTATGCTCTTGAGGGTTTTTATAGACTAAAATATTGCCTGATAAATGGACAAAGATGGGATATTCATCCAAAGAAGAGAGCTGCATTGGTTCACCAGCAATTTCTTGAGTGATAAAATGAACAAGCTCTCCTTCTGTGCTTAGGATGAATAGAGTAACAGCCTGAGTCTGCCAGTAGGTTGTAACGATAAACTTCTCATTCATCTCTTTTACATGAAAATCTACAATTACGCAGCCGTTCTTAGGATTGATAAGTTTTACCAGATTGTCAATCTTTAAATCCCATTTTTTTCCCAAAGACCCATGACTATTCTCAGTGAAAAATAGAATTTCTTTATTGCTGTAAGCACAGAAAGAGGAGCCAAAAATTCTAATACTGTCAAACATAAAATTAATCTCATGCTCTACAAGCAGAGGATTGCTTAGATCAACGATTTCATTATTTGAAATGAGATGATTGCCTACCTTATAAACGTCCGCAACACACTTCATTTGAAGAGTTTGATAACATATTGGTTTTTCAGGTAAGAGGTCCCAAAAGGAAATCTTTCCATTTGCAGTAATAAGGGCAATCTTGTTTTCTGAAATGGGAAAACATTGCTCTATTTGATAGCCAGCCACATTGTCCATAGTATCAGGAAGGTCTCCTAGAAGAGAAAACTCTCGATTTTTAGTAGGATCCTTCACATTGATAACGATTAATGTATGATTCACCAAAGGTTTTAAGCCTGTTTGTAAATCGAGCTGCAACCTTGTTTGTCCTTGAGGAGTCAAGAAATAGGTGCTCTCATATTGACCTAAAAGAATGTTGCGGTCAGAAAAAGGGAGCGACGAACTAGAAGATTGCATGCAACCGGGAGGATAAAAAGCGATGATATCTTGATCGACAGAAGAGAATACGAACATCCTCTTTATCACCTTCTTTATATTATGTAATCCCCAATGGCTTGGCATCGGTTCCCAAGCTGAAAATCGTGGAGAAAGAAAGGAGAGTCTCTCAACGTTATTTTTTTCTTGGACATATTGACTGTAAATAGTTGTGCAATCGGCAACAATTACCTTCCAATGGCGACACACTTGCCTGACCTTCAGACAGCTTGCAAAATCTAAGGATTGAAAGATGTAAAGAAGAGGATCATCTGGCACATCATAGAAAGTGGTGACGGCAAGAGGTGACCTCGCAGCAGGTTCGATTTTTGTTCCCATATCAACAAATCCTCCCAAAGTTTTGCGAAAAGGTTACGATATCTCCGCCCTTTCTGCAAGAAAACAAGTGAATTGGGACTGTTTTAAGACTTTTTGCTTGAAATTATTCTTTGGATGTTCTATAAAACACAGATTGCTAAAGAGTCTGAAATGGCTCGTTCTACGATGTACCATACTCTTAAGAGTAAAAACCCCACAATCAAAACATTAGCCAAGCTTGTTCACGCCTGTATCTAATTTTTGATCTATTTACAAACGCAACGGTTTGATGTATAACGAGACCATGTCACTCGCATGGGTCTTTTTACTGCTGGCCGGTTTTTTTGAAATCTGCTTCACCATTGCCCTCAAATATAGTCAAGGGTTCAGCCGGCTTATCCCTAGCATTATCACCGTTATTTTTATCGTTTTAAGTTTTTTTTCCGTTTCACAAGCGATGAAATCGATCCCTATTGGAACCGCATATGCAGTCTGGGCAGGAATTGGAGCCGCAGGAACTGTCGTCACAGGCATCGTTCTCTTTGGAGATTCCTATCACATTATCAGACTTATCTCAATCATGCTGATCATCATCGGAATTATCGGGCTTAAATTAGCCCACGTAGAATAGTTTGACGTAAGGAGCCTAATCATGGGTCATGTCTTCGGACTCATTTTTCTCTATTGGGTTATCAGAATCGTCTTCTGTCGCCCTTCTTCAATGGAGCGGGTTTTTCAGATATTTTTAGCTCTTGTTGCTTTACTCTTCTTTCTCGCTCTCCCTAAAGCAGTCGTATGGCAGCCTCTTGCTATCAGTGCGCTAATTCTAGCGTTCTCCCTAAAGCGACACCTGCAAAAACACAGCGAACCTCTCAGGCTTGCTCCTCTAATCGGATGGCTCTCCCTTTATCTAGTTGGAGGTGTTACCTCTCTGCTGATTCTTGCTTTTCGGTTTCAGGAAGAGCAAATCATTGGACGTGTGATCTTAAAAGGAGAGAGCAAGCCAACCTGGATGACATGGAAACCACCGACTGCGCAAGGCATAGAGGGAGCTTGGATCCCTTCCTACGGGGTTGAAATTCTCGATGCAAAAGGGAAAAAACTCTTTTGCGATTTGATCCCTGGAGATCTCGTGGGTGTCAGAGCTCAGGTTATTTTAATTGATTGGCCCTATCATCTTCTTGGCTTTGAGCACCTGTATCGATTAGAGCTTGTTCATAATGGATATGCAACCGCACAAAGACACCAGTTCTTCCCTCATATGGCCCATGCCCTCCCTTTTTCAGCACAATTACTTGAAACCGTTTGGAAGCGGCTCTTTTTAGGGAGCTGGAGGATGCCGGGAATTAAAAGCTCGACCCTTGAGTCATCATATTTCCCTCTTCATGAGGCCCGCGAGTACGATCTTGTGATTGGAAAGACAGGCTTGTCTGCCCAGCTGCACGAAGGATCGTAAAAACGGGACGATTTATACTGCGCCCACCCCAAAAGTGTGAATTTGGGCTGCGCCAAAGCCCCTAGGATCGACGATCGCAAATTGGTTAGTATTAATCCAATACAAGCCAATTTGCGATCGTCGATCCTAGGGAGCTTTCGCGCTAGCCGAAATTCACACTTTTGGGGTGGGCGCAGTATATCCCCTTACAATCCTTGAAAGACGGTCTCTAAGAACGACGTCATCTTTACAAACGGCGATGATTTCTTCACACCCCTCATCATCTGCCTGCCTCAGGAGAGCGTAGAATGTCGAAGGCATCATGTGGAAAAAGGCGGGGTGCGGCTCGCAGCTGATAAAAAAGCGGCTTGCGGGAGGAGAAGAGGCTTGATAGAAAAGCGCCTCATCAAAGGACTGAAATAGTTTCACCTTGGCCTCCGGCGCATAATGACGATAACGTGTTCCTGGCGAGGCCTTTTTTTCCACTCCTTGAGCTATGGCCACTTCACAGCCTAAAACAGCTGCAATTAAGGGCAGATCTAAAGACCCATACCGAAGTAAAAGAGGAGGCCCTTCTGCTAGAAAAATCACCGTCGACTCAACCCCTTCCTCTGCCGGCCCTCCATCAATCACAGCCCCTTTCTCTGCCTGAAAATCCTTTAAGACATGCGCCGCAGTCGTACTGCTAGGTTTTCCAGACCGATTTGCAGAAGGAGCTGCAAGAGGCTCGCCTACCTTTCGAATGAGCTCCAAGGCAATGGGATGGCGCGGCATCCGGATCGCCACAGTATCCAATCCCGCTGTCACGCAATCAAGAACATTAGGCTGTTTTTTCAAGACAATCGTTAAAGGGCCTGGCCAGAAATGGGTTGCAAGCTTCATTGCATGAGAAGGGATTTCTCTTGCTAAAAGGGTGATCGCGTCAAAAGAGGCGATATGGCAAATTAAGGGGTTGTCTAAAGGCCGTCCTTTCATTTGAAAGATTTTTTCAATCCCGACAAAGTCAAAAACCCGAGATCCAAGCCCATAGACAGTTTCTGTTGGAAATGCAACAGGAATACTCTGCCGCAAGAGGGCCACCGCTTGGTCGATTTCATCTGGAGAGAGGAGGTCCATTAACTTAAAGCCCAAAAAAATGAGAGCACAAAAGCGATTTTAACACCGACTGCCACAAGAAAACGGTGGAAATGCCGGTCGATAAACGCTTTGATTTGAACACCCCACTTTTCAGTCGCTTTTGCAATAAGAAAGAATCGCATCCATCGAGCCGAAAAAATCGCTAAGACAAATGAAGCAAAAGAAAGATGGCAAGCGCCTGCTGATAATGTAATGACCTTATAAGGGACAGGAAGAAACGCCCCTAAAAACACGGCCCAATTTTGCGAAGCTTGGTAATGTTGGGTGATTCGATTAAATGAATCAGATGAAATGAAATGATCCAGAATATAAGGCTGCAAAAAATCCCATGCGATATGTCCTAAACAATAGCCAATGACGCCTCCGAAGAGCGATGCTAGCGCTGCCATGAGTGCATAAAGGTAGCGGCGCGAAGGATTTTCGAGACAGAACAAAAGTAAAATAGCATCCATGGGAAGAAAAAGCACAAGCTCGAGCAGGAAAATGCAGCTCAGCCATAACGGGGCAAAGCGAGAATTCGCTTTGAGCGAGGCCCACGTATAAAGTTTTTTTGCAGCTCCAAACATAAGTCATTATTGTACTTGTTTTTTAAGGAGAAGTCAAAGTATTGTCATGAGATGGTTATTTTAATTTTGATTTATACGGGGCTGATCCTGGTTGGATCGTTGATTGGATACTTTAAAGCAGGAAGCTGCCCTTCCCTCATTGCAGGGGTGATTTCTACGATTTCTTTAGCTCTTTTCACTTTTCTTTATCATCGTGGGATCAAAGGAGCGGGTTACGGGCTGCTTTTCATTGTCTTGGCTCTCGACTCTTTTTTCACTTGGCGCTTTATCAAAACAGTTGCTTTAGTTCCTTCAGGCCTTCTGAGCATAATTAGCACTATCTTACTGATTATAATGGCCTTACATATCAAAAAGAAGCGCAAGCCGCTTTAAAAAATAATTTTACATAAGTCTTTCTTTATTAGTTAATTATTAATTGAAAAATAAAACAAAATATGCTATAATTATATTTTAATATAATAATAGGATCTTTATGGCTATGAGAGTCGCAATTGGCACTGCTAAAGCAGTTGGCACAACTATTAAAGACGTTGCTAAAACAGCTGAGAGTCTAACTTTAAATATTAGACAAGGCAAAATGGATTTCCGCGATGCAGCCCAGTCTGCAGATAGATACGGCATGCTTCAATCTAGTTTTGCCATTACTCAAGGTTACGTCTCTGCGCCCTACTACACCTTGATGGGAATCTCCTATCTTCCAACCCCGGGCGACACTTCCCTCCTCACCTTATTTGAAAAGTACGTGCTTGACCCTCTTAAATCAATTCATTGGGGTGCGCTCACTGTTGCTAGAATCCTTGCAGGGTTAGCACTGATCCTTGGTATTTTTTCTTTAATTGACGAGTCTCTGTCTTGCAGGAGGCAACAGCAGGTCCTGGCATGCCTTGCGGACCTTCCAACGTCCCACACCTCACAGGATGACAAAGAGAAGTTAAAAAAGGCGCTTGAATCGTTAAGAGCTCTCAATTGTAACCACCTGCTTCGATCTCTCCCTGATCATTTAAAAAAACAGCTCCAGATTTCAGAGGAGAGAACCCCTTTTAATATTTTCGACGAGTATCTCTTTCAAATAGGTAAAGACCAACCCGTCAATGTTTTCGAACTACTCCATGCAATCCGCACGGGCGTCGAAAAAAAGCAAAAGATTCATGTGATTGGAATTATTGCTGCTATCTGCAGCATTATTGGAGGCATTGGAGTCTTCGTTGCCTTTCCTCCGCTTCTGATCATTTTCTTCAGTATCCTTGGAGTCGGACTTCTGATCGCTAGATATATCATTTCCAGCGGATGGGTTGAAAATCCAAAAGAAGGACTTAATTGGAGGCTTTGCATTCCTGAGGCTCTTCGCAAAAAGCTGGGGATCGATGTCGATACAGACCTTGAAACAGAATCAAAAACAATCCTTTCTTTTGAACGGTTCTTAGCCTTAAATACATTTAATGGGCCCGATTACGATCCAGACTTCGACCTTGCGAAAGTGATTGTGTTGCCCCCCATTTTTTCGCAAAAAGATCCTACAGATTCTGAAGAAGAACTGTTTGAACCAGGCTTAAAATTAAATACACCTATAGGTTACAATCAAGTTTTATTCTTGCGAAAGTGGGAGTGATGCCACCCGTAGTTTCGTCAGAGGACCCATAGAACTTAAGAGATCGGTAATGGAGTCCCATGTAGGACCCGACAGGGTTGGATCATCGTCATAAAACATCCACTGATGATGAACGAAGACCACGGTCCGATCTCGAACAATTTTCTCGAAATCAAGATAGGTCAGCGTGTAGCACTGAATTGACTCCTTCAAGGCCCGCTTTAAGATCTCCTGAAGCGCTTTGGCAAAATAATCCCTTCTAAAAAGAAATGTCCCTATTGGCTGTTTGAGCAGAAGTTTTTCAGCCTCGTCCCGATTGATGTCAACCCACGCTTCTTTAAGAATCGAGTTTTGTTCTTCCAGCTCCAAAGGCAATTGCCAATGAAGGTGTGCAAGCTGCTCTAACCGCTCAATCTCAGGAAACGCTTTCTTTAAGATCTCCGCCATCTCTTGAAGGTGCAGCTCTGCTTTTTGAGATAGGTCATCTTTTGCCTTCCATGAGACCTTGGACTGATCGATATCGAGCAGTAGAGTTAAGGTTGTCAGCTGGCTGGAATCAGGAGCTGTATAAAAAATTTCCCCTGTCTCTCGATCGCAGAAAAAGTCAATGCTCTTTTGATGTTCATTTGTCACATGAAGAGCCTGAAATGCCTCTAGGATAGATAAGATGTTTCGACGAACCAGTGGATTTTGAATAACCCATGAGCGCATATGATCTCCCTCCCCTACCCTTATTTACAAAACAAATTAATTAATTTCTACCAGGGAGTGTCCTCAAACTCAGGTTTCGTCGATTTTCGGAGAATTTTTGGCCTGGTTCAAAAAGTCCCGAAAATCGACGAAACCTGAGTTTGAGGACACTCTCTAAAGTTCGCGGGCTTTTAAAAAGGTGGCTTGGAAAGTATTCATCAAAAGAGCTCTGATTCCCCCTTCCTCAAGTGCTTTAAGACCTGAAATCGTTGTTCCTCCGGGAGAGGCCACTTTCCATTTAAGCTCCGTTGGACAGCTCCCCGTCTCTCTTAAAAGCTTAACAGCTCCTTCAATGGTTTTAAGCACAAGCTCTTGCGATTCTGCTTGTGTAAACCCTAAAAAAATGCCGCTGTCAATCATTGCTTCGATAAGCACAAAGACAAAGGCAGGCCCTGATCCAGCTAGTGCTGAAAGACCTTCTAGCTTATCCTCCGAGAGCCAAAGGAGAAGACCCAATCCTTGACACAGCGCGCTCACCTGCTCTTTTGTTTCAAGAGATAGCTCCGCTGTTTTAGCAAGACCCACAACTCCCTCCCCACAGATAAGGGGCAGATTAGGCATTGCCCGAACAAGGATCGGTTTGGGAAAATAGTCTCGAAGAAGGGCAACAGGCGTCCCGGCTAAGATACTTATCACAATTTGATGGGGTTGAAAAAGAGAGCCTATTTCTTTTACAAGCGTCTTCAGATCTTTAGGCTTAACAGCTAAAACGATAACATCGGCTTTCTGAACAGCTTCGCTCTTTGAACTATTTCTGTCGCATAAAATAACAGAGTGGCTCTTTGAAAAATGACGCGCAAGCGCGCTTCCCATGACCCCGCAGCCAATGACAGCTATTTGCATATTCACCTTAATCCTGTAATATAACTTAAAGGAGTTTATCTATGGAAGAAAGAGATGCCTTATCCCCCGAAATTCGGGCGCACCGACACCCCGCTTATCCCATTTCCCCTTTTATTTTGAATCGATGGTCTCCACGAGCCATGTCAGGAGAGCCCATCTCCCAAGATGAGCTATTCACGTTATTCGAAGCGGCGCGCTACGCCCCTTCTTCTTACAATAACCAGCCTTGGATTTTCATTTATGGAATGCAAGGAACCCCCGCCTGGAAAACGCTTCTGCATCTGCAAGTCCCTTTCAATCAAGCGTGGACAAAAAATAGCAGCGCGCTTGTTTTAATTGCCTCCTACAATCTCTTTTATCTGAATGGAAAACCCTCAAACACACATAGTTTTGATACAGGGGCTGCATGGATGGCCCTGGCACTTGAAGGACACAGTAGAGGCCTTGTCGTTCATGGCATGTCGGGATTTAACTATGAAGAAGCTCAAAAGCAGCTTCAAATCCCTCAAGACCATACCGTAGAGGCTATGGTTGCGATTGGAAAACCAGGACCGCTCAGCAGCCTGCCTCCTGAAATTCAGGCAAAAGAAACCCCGAGTGAGCGGCGGCCGCTAAAAGACTTTGTCATGGAAGGCTTCTTTAGAAAGATCGAGCAAGCATAAAGCTTGCTCGATTCAGTAAAAAGAGCGCTTAGTTTATCGAGCTGCTCTTTTTGATCGACGTGCAGTTGTACGTCTTTTTCCTCTTTTCGCAGTTGCTTTGCGAGAAGATTTACGTGCTTTCTTAGCCATTGTGTACTCCTTAAATTAATTCCGTAGGCTTAGTTTAAAAAACCCGTCAGGGTCTTAAAACACCTGTCTATTCCCTACAATTTTCAGTATAATAAAAAAAATTTTAATTTGCAAATTTTTTTATTTTCTATAAAAAAATAAAGGCAAGGAGAAATAAAAAGGGGCTGTTAATACAGCCCCTTTTTGTTCTTCTGAACTCAGAAAAAAATTCTACCAGCAACGGCAAGAGCTCATTTTTCGTTTAGTTGTTTTGCGTTTTTTCTTAGCTTTTTTCTTTGCCATAATTTCCTCTTTGTTTAAAGGGTTTCCCCATAATTTGCATTATAACTTATAAAATAATAATTTACAAACTAAACAAAAAAAGCTTTGGTATTAGTGGCCTGTCGTATAGCATGTTAAGGATATGTCTATCTTGGCGCTTTACCTTATCCTTTACCCTCTTGCCTCCGCTCAGGCACCCTCCACAATTGAAGCAGCAAAGCCTCATGTCTACTCTATTGCGCTTTATTATTCCCCTCGCTGCCCTTACTCCAAAAAAGTGCTCGATTATCTCAACCAAGCACACCTTTCAATCCCTTTAAAAAATGTGACAATCGACCCTCAAGCAAAAGAAGAATTGAAAAGTGTCGGTGGTTTTCTAACTGTCCCTTGCCTTATTGTCGATGGAAATCCGATTTACGAAGTAAGCAACATCATTGATTGGCTCTCTACCCATCAGGAAGAGCTGGAAAAAAGATTCCGTTTATGATAACTAAACCCAAACGAGTACTTTCTATCTTCCTACTGGCCATGCTCAATGTTTCTGTGATGGCTAGCCTACGAAATCTTCCTCTTGTATCAGAATATGGGCTGAGCGCTATCTTTTACTTTCTGGTTGTCGCGCTGACGTTCTTGGTGCCTTGCGCTCTCATCTCAGCTGAGCTGGCAACAGGATGGCCTAAATCAGGAGGAGTTTATGTGTGGGTTAGGGAAGCTCTAGGAGAGCGATGGGGATTTTTTTCTGTTTGGGTTCAATGGGCGCACAACCTTGCCTGGTATCCTGTCATCTTATCTTTTGTCGCAACCTCGGTTGCCTATGTGATTAACCCGGCCCTTGCAGAAAACAAGTATTATATCCTTACCATCGTGCTTCTTTCATTTTGGTCTATGACTCTCTTAAACTATTTAGGAATACGCGCCTCAAGCTGGTTTTCAACCTTGGGAGTGATTGTAGGGACAATTTTTCCTGGCGCGCTCATCATCTTTTTAGGAGCTTCATGGCTAATCACAGGAAATTCGGCCCAAATCTCCTTCAACTGGGAATCGATCATCCCAGCACCTAGCAACCTGAATAACCTAGTCTTTCTTGCGGGGATGTTTCTTGCTTTTGCCGGACTCGAAGTGACAGCTGCTCATGCGGGGCAAGTTGAAAATCCTAAAAAAAATTACCCTCGGGCAATTTTACTCGCTTCCGTCATCACTTTTCTCCTCTTTATGCTCGGCTCGCTCTCGATCGCACTTGTCATCCCTAAATCAGAGATCAGCCTTGTCGCAGGCCTGATTGAAGCGTTTGGTCGTTTTTTTACCGTTTATCATTTGCAGCCCATTCTTCCTTTGATGGCAATTCTTCTCACAATAGGTGCGGTTGCAGAAGTCAATGCCTGGATCATTGGACCTATTAAAGGCCTTTATGCGACGACCTCTCATGGAGAACTTCCGCCACTTTTCCAAAAAGTCAATAAAAAAGGGGTTCCCACGAATCTTCTCCTTTTTCAAGCGATCATCGTCACCTTTTCGTCCTTTGTTTTCCTTCAGATGCCGACCATTAGCTCTTCATATTGGATCTTGAGCGCCCTTTCAGCTCAAAGCTACCTCATCATGTACATTCTCATGTTTATCTCTGCCCTCAAACTCCGATATACCCAGCCTAAAGTCCCCCGTCCGTACCAAGTCCCTTACGGGAAAAGGGGAATTTGGATAGCTGTTATTCTCGGGATTGCTTCCTCTCTCTTTGCAATTACCATTGGGTTTGTCCCACCTGGGCAGTTAAAAACAGGAAGCCTATTCTTCTATGAACTCTTCTTAATCGCAGGGCTTCTCATCATGTGCGGGATTCCCCTTGTGATTCATAAATTTAAAAAGCCGTCGTGGAAAAAACCTCTCTCACAAGATGAATAAACCTCTTGCACAGCAGCTCAGACCCCAATCTCTAGAGGAAGTTGCAGGACAGGGCCACCTGATTCACGCAGATGGGTTTTTGGCTCATCTGATCCAAGAGAAACGTCCTCTCTCCCTTCTTTTATGGGGGCCTCCTGGCTGCGGCAAAACAACGCTAGCCCAACTCTATGCCAAGGCCCTTGACGCTCAGTTTCACGCGATCAGCCCCCTAACACAAGGGGTCTCCGATTTGAAGGAGATCATCGATCAACATAAGAAACACCCACTTCTTCAGCGCCATCTGATTATTTTTGTCGATGAAATCCACCGTTTTAATAAAGCACAGCAAGACCTTTTCCTCCCCTACCTTGAAAATGGAACCCTCATCCTCATTGGAGCGACCACTGAAAACCCTTCCTTTGCCTTAAATAAAGCACTTTTGTCCCGCTTAAGGGTCCTGCAGCTGAAAGCACTGACCGATGAAGAGCTAGGCAAGGTGCTCGAAAGATGTCAGCAAAAAACCAAAAGGCTTCTCCTAACCCCCGATGCGAGAGGACAGATCATCCAAATGGCCCAAGGAGATGCAAGGCACCTTCTCAATCTTGTTGAAAACCTGCAAGGCGCTGAAGGAGAGATCAATGGAGAGAGGCTGCAGCAGCTCGCGCAGCAAAGATCAGCTCTTTACGACCCTCATGACGACGCCCACCATCAACTGATCTCTGCCCTCCACAAAAGCGTTCGAGGATCGGACCCAAGTGCCGCCCTTTACTGGCTCTCTCGCATGCTCGAAGGAGGTCAGTCGCCAGCTTTTCTAGGCAGACGGATTGTCCGGATGGCAGTCGAAGATGTAGGCCTTGCCGATCCAACAGCTCTTCAGGTCGCCCTTCATGCTTGGCAAGCCTACGACCAACTCGGATCACCTGAAGGGGATCTAGCGCTGGCACAAGCGATTATCTACCTCGCGCTCGCTCCTAAAAGCAATGCCAGCTATACCGCCTTTGGCCAGGCGCAGCAGCTAGCAAAGCAAACCACCCACTACCCTCCCCCGCCTTGGATTATCAACGCTCCCACTCCCCTCATGAAAGATCTAGGCTATGGAAAAGGATACCAGTACGACCACGACCTGAAAGATGGCTTTTCAGGGCAAAACTATTTCCCAGAAGGGATCGATCCGCCCTCTTTCTATCATCCAGTTGAGCGAGGATTTGAGCGGGAAATGAAAAAACGACTCGATTATTTCAGACAGCTTCGAAAGAAAAAAGAAGACCCCTCTATGGATTGTGGAAACTAAGGACACACGTGTCATAGCCATCAACGCATAGAGGGGAGAGAAGTTAATTTTGACTTAAGCTCCAGGGATCGGCTTTTGTGCATGACACAAAGATGCCGGTCGAGACCTCTTTTAGAGGATATGGTACCTTAAGTTTTGACGCTTAAAAACCAGTTTAAGCAATCAACTTTAACTTCTTTAAAACCCGTCCCCATCTTCAATTTAAAACTTAACAATTAATTTTACAAGCATTTTCTTTAAGAGTGACAAAAAATCTCTTCGCAGGTATCATATTCTCATTACATTTTAGGAAAATTCAATGTCTGTAAAAGCCATTAGCAGAACCTTTGTCAACTTTTACATGTCGATTGAGGGGGAAACCCTCCAAGAAAAAGTATCCCATGTTGCCAAAGGCGCCCTCTACCTTGCAGCCTATGGAGGAGTAGGTCATGCCCTCTACAAAATCCTTCCTCATCAGATGACAATATGGACTTACCACCCTACCTTATGGACCTTACCGCCTTATTTGTTTGTCTCTCTACATTCATGCCGTGTGAGTAATGTGGGACGGATGATTGCCTGTTTTTATTCTCAAGATGATTGCAGAAAAGCCGTTCAATCCTTTCTAAGCGCCTCCTCCCGAGGAGAAAAATTTGTGGCCTTTTGTCGGGCTTATTATACAATAAGAATAATTTGTCACGAAGTTAGGACTATTCTTGCCCTCCATTTTCCCCGCGCAAAAAATACCTCGGTATCTCTACCAAAACCCAATGAATCAAAATCCCTATCAAAAATAGAACGAGTCTGTGAGGCCCTCTTTAACACGGCGCTCACCGCTGGAGTGGTTGTTCTTCAATTGAAATTTAATTCCGACTATTATACCCGTCTAGGACTTGCTGGAGGATTTGCCATCGGAGCTTGGTATAAGGCTTCAATCTTTGGTGCATTCCATCGTGAACTAAAAAATTTTAGGTATAAGTTCGGAACAGAATCTCTTGTAGACCTTGAAAAAATCTTTAAAAGCCTTGACAGGGTTTCTGGATTTCAAAAGGGTGCTTTTTATACCTCTCGTACAACCTCACAACGATGCCGTCAGCTCTGGGCATCTTGGGACCGTCTTGCCTCTGCAGTTGCAGGTGACCCTATTGCACCGTTTTTCCAAGGCCAAATCATCGCCTCTTATTACAACGATCTTATCACCTTATACCAAGAATCAAGGGATAAGAGTCTGTCAGGCTGGGATCCCCGTAAAACTGAATGGGACCAGTATTGATGTAGTTGCAATGCCACATCCAATCAGTTCGATGCTTAGCGAGCTTTTGAAAGGGAGCGCCGTTTAGATCGACAACCGCTTTATCAATGACAGGTTTAAGAGCACCACTCCTGGTGGAGAGTTTGAGAAGAGATGGGAGCGGCACCCCTCCAAATGTCCATTCAGAGGGAGGAAGGTGAAGCCCTTTCACATAGGCCATCTGAGCTGTCTGCCGATGCACCGCAAGGAGTGCTGCCGTGCATCCAAGCGCATAACTATAGTTCGCATCGAAGTTCGAGGGATGACCGCACCGCCCCTCATATCCATAAAAATGGGCAAGCGGCTGGAATACCCCTTCAAACCGGTTCTTTTTAAGCTGTTTTTGCACCGCTTCCATCAGAAGAAGTTCTGTTTCAATCGCCGATAAGTTGACATTTCCATGCGGATCTTTATCGATAAGAAGCTGCTTCTGAATTCTCTCAGGAAGTTGATGCCAGGTGGACGCAAGCGGCTCCGGAAACTCCTCAGGAGATGTCTTAGCCACCGCTTGAAACAGAGGAGCTAGATCCGGCATCGTCTCTAAAAGCCCTTCAGGCACCAAGACAATCCCATAGGGCATCTTTTGCACGGTGCGCATCTGAACCCACCGGGTCAGCTCTTCAACCACCATCTTAAACGATTTCCGCTCTTCGGAAATGAGGGTGATATTCGACTGGGTTTTAAGAGCGCATTCAAGCGTCAGATGAGAGGCTGATCTTCCCATGAGTTTGACAAAGTGAAAATACTTGAGGGAAGACAACGTGTCTTGGGCAAGATTTCCAATCATTTCAGAGTAAATTTTAGAGGCTGTGTCAAAACCAAAAGAGATCGGCACATACGGATTTTGGATATCTCCATCGATTGTTTTGGGAACCCCAATCACACAGGTTGCCGATTTTTCTTTGAGAAAATATTCAGCAAGATGGGCAGCGTTGGTATTGGAATCGTCCCCTCCGATAATGATAAGGCCGCTCAGCTTAAGCTTGGAGACCACAGCTAAAACAGCTTGAAATTGATCCGGCGTCTCGATTTTGGTTCTTCCTGAGCCGAGCAGATCAAATCCTCCTTGGTTGCGGTAGGCCTTTAGCTTAGCTGCATCCAGCGGAATGTAGGAGCCCGAGACAATCGCTCCAGGTCCTCCTAAAAAACCGATCAGTGAAGAGTTTCTTGTCATTTGACATAGCGTATCAAAAATCCCTGCGACGACATTATGCCCTCCAGGTGCAGGCCCGCCGGAGAAGACAACTCCTATTTTTGAAGGAGCTGTTTCTGAAGAGATGCGGCTTTCAATACCTTGGATGACACAAGATATTGATGTGAGAGGAAAGAGTGAGGTGATTTCTGCTGGAGCTAAAAGAGTGTCGATCGTTTGGAAAGCCACCGACAGGGGGCGGCTCAAAAGAGAAGGGATCTTCGGCTGACACGATCGTCTCGCATCAGCAAGGGTTAACATTCTGGAACACCCACAGAAACATGAATTGCAAGACCTGCCTCAGAGGTCTCTTTATAACTGCTCTTCATCTCTTCCCCTGTTTGTCGCATTGCTGCAATCACCTGATCAAGAGAGACACGGTGCACTCCATCCCCGCAAAGGGCGAGTTTAGAGGCATTAATAGCCTTCACAGCTCCCATGGTATTTCGTTCAATGCACGGAATTTGCACAAGCCCTGCAATCGGATCGCAGGTCAGTCCTAAGTTATGCTCCATTCCAATTTCAGCCGCATTTTCAATCTGCTCATTCGTGCCGCCAAGCGCAGCTGTCAGGCCAGCTGCTGCCATTGAACAGGCAACCCCAATCTCTCCCTGGCAACCCATTTCAGCCGCCGATATGGAAGCCCCAAGCTTATAAAGGATTCCCATTGCAGAAGCCGTGAGCATAAATCGGATAATCCCTTCTTCAGAGGGGCTGGAGGTAAATTCAAGGTAATACCGAATGATCGAGGGAATCACACCCGCAGCTCCATTCGTCGGAGCAGTCACAACTCGCCCGCCGGCAGCATTTTCTTCATTCACCGAGAGAGCAAAGAGGCTGACCCACTCCATGAATTCTGTTGGGTCATTGACATTTCCTGCGCTTGTCAGTTTTCGATAGAGACCAGGAGCCCGACGTTTGACCTCCAGGCCGCCTGGCAAAACACCTTCTTGTAAAAATCCCCGTTCCATTGAGTTATTCATGGTATCCCAAATGCGGAGGATCCCTTTTCGCACCTCTTTTTCAGGTCGAAGCGCTTTTTCATTTTCCATCACGACATCGTAAATCATCATGCCTGTGCTCCGGCAATGCTGCAGAAGCTCTGCGCAGGTGCTAAAAGGGTAAGGCATCACATCGACAGTCTCAGAGGCCGCCCCGCGCCGAGCATGCTCATGCGGAACCACAAATCCCCCACCCACAGAATAATAGATTTGGTTGACAAGAAGCTTGCCCTCTTGATCCATCGCCTTAAAACGGATGGCATTGGAGTGGTAAGGAAGCCGTTTTCCTCGATGAAAGATCAGATCGCTCGAAGGGTCAAAATCGATTTGATAAAGGCTTAAGAGGTAAATCGTTTTTTCATTTTGAATTCTCGCGACACGGTGGTCTACCAGATCAGGGTCGACATTTTCAGGGACCTCTCCCTCAAGGCCCAGCAAGACCGCCTTATCGGTTCCATGTCCAATCCCTGTCATCGCCAAGGACCCATAGAGCTCCACTGTCACCTTCCCGATATTTTCGAGCCCAAAGGTCTCCTGCAACGCCGTCGCAAACAGATGTGCGGCGCGCATAGGACCTACCGTGTGGGAGCTCGAGGGACCGATTCCAATCGAAAACAGTTGAAAAAGACTGACCATACACCACCCTTTCAAAAATTCAATAGCAATCCATTACTCTCATTGTCCTCTATAAGAGCTTTTTCTTCAACTTATCTAAATCTTCCCGAACAAACTGAAGTTGTTGCTCCATGGAGCTCAATTTACTCATGGTGTTTTGGTATAACCCATTGACATCAATTTTTTTTGTTGCATCTTTTCCAGTCAAGATCGCCATAAAAATATGACTTGTAATTCCTACGACAACCATCATTTCACGAGCATAGGGAAGAGTTGCAGGCGTTGTATGAATACTCAAGCGAAATAAACCGACAGTAATAAGCGTGACTGCATGCGTCGTAATTTTTTGTGTTGTCGATGCATTTTCCCAGAAATTTACATAATAGCCGAATGTGGTTACAGCCCACTTGACTGGATTAAACATAGTTATAATGCCTTACGGTTACGTCTATTCTTTGTGGTTTAGAGAGATCCATTTCTCGCTGTCTCTGAACAAAGTAGTCTTTTGCAATAGGAAGCTGTGTGGTTTCTGCCTCTTCTTGCGGCTGAAGCAGCCTTTGTTCTATATCTCTAATTTTTCGTTTAATTCTTAATTCTCTCACATCATTAATTCGGAAGTTTGATGTTTTTGTAAAAACACTCTTTTCAGCGTTATAATCCAACAACTCCTTGCTTACGACTACAAATCCAATAATAGCAGCAGTTATAACAAACCATTTTACCGATTCTTTAGTAGAATTGCCCAATCTTGCAGCTTCACTGTCGCGATACCTCTGAATCCAGCTTGCTTCAAAAAGGTCTGTCTTTTGGCGATTGGCTTCTCTTGATAATTTTGGATCCATAGCGGAATTTCTAAGGCAATAATTAAACGATGCGATCAGCATTTCAGATTCATTAAACTTGTTTTCAGCCAATGATGTGTGATCATAGGTGTATTTTGCTCCTCCCGCAATTGTCCCGCCCGTTAGAGCTGCCAACCCTCCTTTAAAAAAGATATTTTTCCAGCTGTAGGTTTCCTCAAGCTCATCAAGCTTATCCTTGACTGGTTGTTCTTCTTTCGCTAACTCTATAACCTCTGCCTCATCCATTTTTTCTAAAAAACCACAAAGTTTTTGGTTCTCTAATAATGGAGCTGAAGCTGCAAGCATATAAGTGCGTGTTGTCGATATCGGTAGAGACATAGCACTCCCCTTGTTAAAGGGAAAAATATACGAAAAACAATGTTTTATTTCAATTTTTTTGAATTCGAGATCTCCTTGCTGGCCCGGGAAATCTTTGCCCGCTCTGCTAGGCAAGCCAATGGATCTTTTAGAATGAAGCTTTTCTCTCAAGCTGCTTAGAAGCTGTCTTAAAACTCAGGTTTCGTCGATTTTTGGAGGATTTTTGGCCTTTTAGTTTATGGTCAGATGGTATATGAATGATAGTTGATATAGCAGTTAATCCTGTAGGGTTTTGCTTCAATCCAAACGTTCTACAGAAAAATTGATTTGCTATGTCAGTTTTTTTTTCAAAAACTGTTACCCAGGTTTGAACCAGGCCCAAAAATCGACAGAAACTGAATTTTAAGACAGCTTCTTAACATCTGCCTCGGAAAGCTCAGTGACCTGAATGACTTGCTTTATAGAAAACCCTTGTAGAAGCATCTTTTGAGCGACTTCTAAGTTCTTTTTCCTCTCCCCTTCTTGGATCCCAAGTTCTTTCCCCACTTGGATTCCAAGTTCTTTTCCTTCTTGGATCCCAAGCTCTTTCCCCACTTGGATTCCAAGTTCTTTTCCTTCTTGGATCCCAAGTTCTTTCCCCATTTGGATTCCAAGTTCTTTTCCTTCTTGGATCCCTTCTTCTCTTGATTTTCTTAGGGTATTTGTTTCAATTCTCAGCCATTTAAGATGGTCTTCATAGGCTTCTCGCTCTTCGGGTCCAAAGTTCATTACATCGAGCACATGGAGGGCTTTTTGCAGAGACGGATCGTTTAAAGGGGCTGGCAGGTGATCTTTTTTGAGCAGATCATGCCGCGTTAAAAAAGCGACCCACATATCGAGAGACGTTTTCACTTTAACGATCAGATCGGAGAGCTCTTCTTGACGGTTGCTGCAGAACTTCTTTAGCTCGATGGTATGCAGTTCTAAATCTTCAAAATAGGGCAGGTGGCTTGCTTGTTCTCGGATATGGAAGACGTTGTGGTATTTTTCCTCTCTAGGAATCGAAGTGAAGTTGAGGATATGGATTCCGATAGCTTTGGATAATAGAGCGTAATCTTCTGTGACTTTGAGCTGCTCCGTATACAACTTTGCCCAGTAGTAGAGGGCTCTTTTATCGTAGTCAGCTTCATCACTGATTTGAATTTCGATATTGAAGCGCTTCCCATTTTTGCCTTCGGCTTTGATGTCTAAGATCGAGAGCTTATCGTCTCTAAAATTTTTAGGGTTATAAGGGTTTAAAAGGGTCACATCGGTGACTTGGTCTTCAGGTCCTACAATCGAGTTAATGAGCGAGATTAAGAGATCTTTATTCTCTTCAACACCAAAGATCTTTTTAAAGGCGATGTCGACGCGAGGGCTGATTGTTTCTATGCATGACGCCATGGTTAAATTCTACACGAATGACATTTTTTTAAGTTGTAAATCTATTTTTTGAATCAATAGATCTTTGCTGTACGTCTCTCTTGCCTCCTTGCCTACCGTGTCCTCGTATTCCACTTTTTAAAACCGAATAATTTAAAATTAAATTACAATTAAATAAGTTATTATATTTATATTATTTATTAAAGTCTGTATAATATTACACACAAATCAATTTGAAATTAAAAATGGTGTGTATGAATACAAAAAAATTTAAGACCTATCTACTTACTATCCTCCTTTCTTTACCTCTAGTCTCTTGGAGCGGAGAAAGTAGTCCTACAGCCCCAGCATCGAATGAGCACGTCGTCAGAGCAGCTATCGATATTGGGTCAGGAGCTACAAAACTAAAAGTAGCTAAAATTAATTTAAATACTCAGAAAATTGAAACCGTACTTGTTAACGAATCATTCTCTGTCCAATACCAAGAAGAGCTTGAAAAATCCCCTGATGGAACCTTCAATGACCAGGTGATGAAAACCGGTCTTGAAACTCTTAAAAAAAGCTTAGAAATCGCTCAAAAGCACGGTGCAGAAAAGGTCGTTGCCGTTGCGACAGCCTCTTTCCGCAATGCGGCAAACGTTCAGGATTTCATCGATCAAATCTATCGCGAAACCGACATCAAAGTCCATATCATCGATCAACATCTCGAAGGAGCTTTAGGATTTCAAGCGGCAACTGCCCAAGTGAGTACTGACCCTAGCAATGTCGTTGTCTGGGACATTGGCGGGGGCAGTTATCAATTTACAACGTTAGACCGCAAAGGCAACGTAATTGTGCATCGAGGAATCGATGCTTCGATCCCTTTCAAAAACCATGTGATTAAAGAGATCAAGAAAGAAGATCTGAGTAAAACTTCAACTCCTAATCCTTTATCCAATGCACAACGGATTGACGCTCAGAAACACGCCGTTAATCTTTCAAAAAAGGTCGACAACTTATTTAAAAAGAAAATTCGGCATCCCGATACAAAAGTTGTTGGAATTGGAAATATCTTCGCTTATGGCGTGCACCCTTTAGTTGGCAAAAAAAGCACTTTCACTCAGAAAGACCTGCATGAAAAAGTTCAATGCCTCGAGGGAAAAAAAGATCACGATCTCGGCTCCGGCGCCTACGCAAACGTCGCTGTTACAAACCCCATCTTAGTCTTGGGTTTTATGCAGACCTTAGGGATCGATCAAATGGACATCATTGACATTAATAATGCCGATGGCGCCTTACTTCATCCCCTCTTTTGGGAAGAGGCGTAAGTAAGCTATTGCACCTATGCACATCGCTGCGGCCGCAATCAAAACAAGCTTGAGTGAGAGCAGCAGCAGTGCACCGCAACACACTCAGAACATCCAGTAAAGATGTATAACTAACTAAAAATCAATAAGATCTGTTATTTGCTATTGTCAATTTTATGCAAAAAACTGTCATAAAACGCCAGTTTCTTGCATAAAATTGACAAACATGTTACTTTTAGGTTAGAAACTGTCATAAAACGCCAGTTTCGGGATTGAAATTATGCTATTAGAGTATCCAAAGCCTTACATTCACGACGCAGCGCTTGCCATTATCCTCGGGGGAAGTGAAGACCGTCGCTATTCATGGGTAAAACGGGCTCTGCGAGAAGGGAATCTGACACGTTTGAGAAGGGGCCTATATCTGATCGGAAAAAAAGATTCTCCTCTGCTCAATTCTTATGAAATTGCCCAACAACTTTACGGTCCTTCCTATATCAGCTTCGAATCTGCTCTATCCTATCACGGATGGATTCCCGAGGCTGTTTATACAACAACGAGCGCTAGCGCTAAAAGAAGCCTTTTAGTTCAGACCACGATCGGCATGTTTAGCTACGAACATACACCTCGAGACCAATTTTTTATGGGTGTCGAGCGCAAAGAGATTCAAGATAGTGTCTATCTTGTTGCGCACCCATGGAAAGCTCTAGCAGACTATATGTATGCCCGCCGCAAAAAATGGAAAAACTTTGCTGAAGTCATCGAAGATTTGCGATTAGATGAATCCAGAGTTGAAACAGCTGATAAAGAAACGCTTGAAGAAATTGCTCGTTATTATCACAGTCCCCGAGTACGTCGTTTTGCTCAAGTAATTCTTAAGGAGAACAAATGGATATAAAAATGATTGAAGATAAACTAAAAAAATACCAGCCTCGGACCAAACAAGAAGAAAAAAATGCTTTGCGCGAAATTGCCCAAGCAATTGCTCTTTGTGGTTTAGCACGGGCGGATTTCTTCAAACATGCTTCCTTTATTGGAGGCTCTTGTTTGCGGATTGTCCATGGTCTTCAACGTTTTTCAGAGGATCTCGATTTTTGGACGCTCCAATCTGGTCCTGATTTTGCATGGCAGCCCTATCTTCGGGCTGTTCAAGAAGAGTTTAAAGCCTATGCCTTCGATATGACCATTGAGGATCGAACGCAAGCAGATGCCAAAATCAAACGAGCTTTTTTAAAAAAAGACTCTATCGGCAAAGTATTGATCTTAACTCACTCGCGCGCATTTGAAGCCAATGAAAAACTATCCATTAAATTCGAAATTGACACTCATCCCCCTTCAGGAGCGCATTTTGAATCAAAGAACATGGAATTTCCTTGTACATTTCCTATCACAGCACTTGATCGACCGAGCTTATTTGCAAGTAAAGTGGCTGCTCTATTTGATCAAAAACAAAAAGGACGTCATTGGTACGATTTCTCTTGGTATATTTTTCATCAATGGCCGCTTAATTTTACCCTATTGGGAAACTGCCTTTCAATGCATCCTCAAGAAGTCACACTTCCATGGCTCCAGCAACAATTAGCTAGAATCGTCGAGTCTATGGACTGGAAGTCGTTAAAAGAAGATGTGCGTCCGTTCATCTCGCTGGAAGAACAAGAAACACTCAATTTATGGAACAAGATGTTCTTTTTAGGTTATGTAGAAGGCTTAGAGTATTTAAAACCTGTGCCAATTTCTCTTGGAGCTTTAATTGCAGATGGCAAAGGGAAACAGCTGATCGAACAGGTCAAAGAAGCTTTGGCAGCGGGAGCCTCTATTAACGATGATACTCGTAACGGCCATCGTCCACTACAACTGGCTTTAACGAATGGACATAAAGAAATCGCTCAATTACTAATCGAACACGGCGCCGATATTAACTATCGCGATCGCAGTGGACAGACGCCTTTGCAAGCTGCCGTCAATCACGGACAATTTGAAAATGCAAAACTCTTGATCCAAAAAGGAGCCCCATTCAACCCTCAAGGACCGAACCTAGGGTTCGTCCATGAAAAGCTCTACGAATTTCAGCTTTTTTGGCAAAAATAAAGGAAGGCGCAATCTGTTGATTATCCGACGCTAAATCTACCTTCACAGTAGACCGAAATGGTTGTTTTCATTAAAATTTTGCATGGCAATTTAAGGAGACTCAATGGGTCAAGAAGAAGACGAATCGTCTCCAGACGAGCAATGGAATGTGCTTTTTGATCTGCTGGAAGAGCTGCCACAAAATACACGGCAAATGGTGGGAAATCTGAAAACCGCTCATAAGTTTAAAAGCGGGCTAGCCCGCCTTCTTAAGCTAGGAAGAAAAGAAGGCATTTCTGGAAAGAAGGAAGGATGAACGATCAATTCCACGCGCTTTTGCAAGAGAAATTCGGAATGGAGGCCTTTCGGCCGGGGCAGCTTGAGGCAATGCAGGCTCTGCTTGAAAAGAGCCGCCTCCTCTGCATCCAGCCGACGGGCTATGGTAAATCGCTTCTCTATCAACTCCCCTCTTGTCTTCTCGGAGGGATAACACTGGTTATTTCTCCCTTGCTCGCCCTCATGCGAGATCAAATTGACCAACTGACCCACCGCTTTCAGATTGCCGCTGCTTCCATCAACAGCGACCAGACCGATGAAGAAAACGATCTTGCGAGGCAGAAGATTGTTGCCGGCGAGGTGCAGATTCTCTTTACATCACCTGAACAGCTTGACCATATCGATCGGTTCGAATTTCTCCTAGGGCTTCCCATCACGCTTTTGGTCATCGATGAAGCCCACTGCATCTCAACCTGGGGGCACGACTTTCGGCCTAGCTACCGCCATATCCTTCAGTTCAGTCAAGCTCTTAAAAAGGCACACCCTGAGCTCAAAATTCTGGGTCTGACGGCGACAGCCGATGGGCGTGTTGAAAAAGATATTGTGAGGCAGCTCTCCTCAGTGCAAGAACAGGTGCATGTTTGGCGCGAGAAAATGGATCGCCCTAATATTCACCTCTCCGTCATACCTGTGGAGGGGACCGCCGCCAAGCTTGCCCTTTGCCAAGCCCTCTTAGCTGAAGAGCCCGTTGCAAAACTCCAATTTGGGGCCAAATCATCGAATTTGGCCTCCAAAGCGAATTTTGCAACGGGATTTAAACTCTCCGGCCATGGCCTTATCTACTGCGCCACGCGCGAAAATGCGGAGCTTGTCGCTGAATATCTTCACAAACAAGGGGTTTCGATCATCGCTTATCATGCGGGGCTCGAGTCGGAGGAAAAGCGTCAAATTCAGGCTGGTTTTTCACAAAACACTTACCGCGTTATCGCTGCCACGACTGCCCTCGGGATGGGCATCGATAAGAAAGATCTCCGCTTTATCATCCATTTCGATATCCCTGGCTCGATCACCGCTTACTATCAAGAAGTGGGACGCGCAGGGCGCGATGGGCTTAAGGCAGACGGCATCCTGCTCTATGACAAAGCTGATCGAAAGGTGCAAGATTATTTCATCGATTCGGCCCTGCCGTCAGAAGAAGATTTTCAAGCGGTTTTAAATGCTGTCCGCTCAGCAGATACGCCTCCTCACCTGAGCTTGATCAAGCGGCTCACAGGCCTTCACCCGACGCGTGTGACGATCGTTCTCGCTGAACTTCTCGAACAGCAGTTCCTGAAAAAAGAGAGCGTGAGAGGAGTTCAAGTCTATCACATTCATCAGGAGGGGCAGCCGCTTAACTTAAGCCGCTATACAACCCAGCACCTTGTCAAAAGTGAAGAGCTCAGCAAAATCATCGCCTATGCTGAGCAAAAAACCGATTGCCGCATGGAGCTGCTGCGCCATGCTCTCGGCGACCTTGCAGCTACACCGTGCGGTCGGTGCGATGTGTGCCAAAAACAAACACCGCTTGCTGCGTCTGACGCAGATGACGCCTTGGGTTGGCTCTCCATGCGAACGATCCCCATTGCCGCCGCAAAAACACACCACATCTCGTCTGGCCTTAGCCTCTTCGATGGTAAACTGCGCATGCCCCTTTTTCTCCGCTTCATGAAAGGGAGAGCTGACACTGCAGAGGCCGATCCTGAAATTTTATCCTTGCTGCTAAAGCAGGCTTCATCTCTTGTTTCTCCTATTGAAGCTGTCGTGCCTCTCCCCTCTAAAACATGGAAAGCAGGCTTAAGCTTTGCCAAGGCGCTCGCCGAGCATCTTAATGTCCCTCTTTTCCCTGATCTGCTTGCTTGGAAAACCTCTCCTGAAAAGCGGCAGGGGGAGCTTCTCAACAATGACCAAAGATACCATAATGTTCATGAAAAGATGGAAGCTAATAGTATAAGGATTTCTTCAGGGGCCTTGATCCTTTTCGATGATTACATCGGCTCGGGTGCAACAATCAAAGAAGCTGCGCGGTGCTTGCGCAAAACGGTTGATAATCCGCTGATTCCCCTCACCATCGCCTCTGTAAAATGGCGCCTTGGTAAACCAGGCTTTATCTAAGAGTGTCGATTGAGAGCGCAATGCAGAGTGCTGTCACAGTCACGAGGGAGAAAAGGAACATTTTGCGGGCCCACTGTGTGTCATTGGTACTTTTAAATCCCTGGATGCACAGCCGCAGCCAAAGAAGCCCTAGGAGAAGACTCACCCCTAAATACCCATACCCAGCAAAACCAAGTAAGGTCGGCATTGGTGCAGCGATTGTAAAAGCAGCGGTGTAAAGCAGCATCTGCACTTTAGTGACATGCATTCCCTTCTTAACCGGCAAAACCGGTATCGATGCTGCTGCATACTCCCTGAATCGGTATATGGCAATGGCAAAGAAATGGGGCATTTGCCAAAGAACAATGATTAAAAACAGCACAGCTGCCTGAAGATCAAGGCGACCGGTGACTGCAGAGTAACCTACCACCGGAGGAAGCCCGCCTGCGATGCTGCCGACAAGGGTCGCATGCGTTGAATGGTACTTCAAAAAACTATACACCACGATATACATAAAGAGGCCCGATAGCGCAATAAGAGCTGCTGTAAGGTTCACGAAAAAAACCAAGGTTGTAAGGCCTAAAATGCCAAGCAGCGAGGCAAAAACAATCGCATGTTGTACAGGAATGAGCCCCTTTGCAAGAGCGCGGTTTTTAGTCCTTGCCATCTTTTCATCGGAGGCACGGTCGATATAGTTATTGAAGACACACGCAGAGCCGATCACGAAGGAGAGGCCGAGAAGGGCGGCAAAAAGTAGCCAGATGTTGATGTGCCCTTTTGAAGCAAGCATAAACCCAGCGGTCGCTGTGATCACATTGCCTAAAATAATTCCCGGCTTAGTTAGTGTATAATATAGTTTAATCATTGTAACTACTCACCTATCCCACTAGTAGAAGGAAGATCGGGCAAGGGAACGGGCACGGTAACGTTTACGAAAGAGGTTCCCTAAGCCATTTTTGTTAACTACGATAAAATCTTATCTTCATAGAATAGCAAACAAGCACCATTAATGGGGATAAAAAATTTGACTAACTTTTCTTTCGTGAACCTTACCGTGCCCGTTCCCCTACCCGATCTTTTTTCCTCTCATTTACATCATCTGATAGTTGAGGTGATACATAATCCAAAGCGAACCAAAAACAACCAGGAGAAGCACGAGCGCCATAAAGAGAAAAACAAGCAAGTTCCAGTGCGGTTTCCCTTCCTCTCCAAGGTGCAGAAATAAGAGCAGTTGGATGATTGCCTGCACACACCCAAGCCCGGCAGCCGTGAGCACAAGAGGCCAGCCTGCGAGCAGTTGCTCTGAGACGATAAAATAAGCTGCTCCGGTTAACATCAGAGAAAGGATGAGCCCCAAAATATACGATTTAACAGTTCCATGTTCGGTAGAGCTAGAATGCATCTTAAGTCACCCCCATCAAATAGACAATCGTAAATATAAAAATCCAGACGACATCTAGAAAGTGCCAAAATAGCCTTAAACACATCAACCTTTTAAGCGAAACAGGAGTCAGCCCCTTTCGTATGACGGGAATCAAAAGAACAACCATCCAGAATAACCCTGCTAAAATATGAAGCCCATGTGTCCCAACGAGAGTAAAAAACGCCGACAAGAATGCGCTGTGTTCCCAACCATACCCCTCTCGAACAAAACTGGCAAATTCACTCAGCTCCATGGTCAAAAAAGCGATTCCAAGTAAAAAAGTCGCCCCAAACCAAGCAAGCAGCTTGCCGCGGCTAATATTAATCATGGCAAGGCCCACAGTAAAGCTGCTCACTAACAGGATTAACGTCTCAGCGAGTGCGTACGGAAGGCTAAATAACTCTCTGCCAGAAGGTCCTCCGTTTGTGCCCTGATGAAGAACTGCATAGGTCGCAAAGAGTGTTGCAAATAAAATACAGTCGGTCATCAGATAGACCCAAAAACCAAATAGGGTCTTTGAGTCGTCATGGGAATGCGCTGGGGCAGATTCTATCATGGAGATATCCTATTCTCTATTGCTGCAACTTCTGCTGCGGATATCGTATATTCAGTCTCTTTTTCAGATAGACGGACGATCATGCAAACAGCGATACCAAGAAGAGAGGCGGCGGCAAGCCAAAACATATACCAGATCAACCCAAAACCCAAGGTAAAGCTGAAAGCTCCGATGAACATCCCGAGCGGAGTATTTTTAGGCATTTCAATCGGTTCATACTCCACCTTTTCCATCTCGGAGGATTTGGTCTGTTTCATCACCCAAAAAGGGTCGCGCTCATGCACAAGTGGTAACAAGGCAAAATTATACAGAGGAGGAGGCGATGAAGTCGCCCACTCTAAAGTTCTTCCATTCCATGGATCGCCTGTTGTATCCCTATTCTGTTTCCTCTGCTTGATGCTCACAATCATTTGTAAGATTTGGAGCCCAATTCCACAACTAATCAACGCAACGCCGATTGCAGCCACAACAAATAGAGGTTGCCAACCAAACGAGGGGTCATACCGATCAAGCCGTCTTGTCGCTCCCATTAAACCCAGTAGGTAGAGGGGCATAAAAGCAGCTAAAAAACCAATAAACCAGCACCAAAAGGCATATTGCCCCAGTTTTTCATTGAGTTTGAATCCAATAAACTTGGGGAACCAATAGGTGAACCCGGCAAAAAAACCAAACACAACGCCTCCAATGATCACAGAGTGAAAGTGGGCAATCAAAAACAAACTATTATGCACTTGAAAATCGACAGCTGGCAGGGACATTAACACTCCATCCATCCCTCCAATCGTAAAAGCAATAATAAAGCCCGTAAACCAAAGCATCGGGGTTTTAAAATGAATCCGCCCCCCCACCTGCGTGAAGAGCCAGTTGAAAACCTTGACGCCCGTGGGAATCGCAATCAACATCGTCATGATCCCGAAAAAGGCGTTGACATTGGCACCGGCTCCCATCGTAAAAAAATGGTGCAGCCAGACAACAAACGACAAAAAGGTAATCAAGATAATCGCCCAAACCATCGAGGCATAACCAAACAGCCGCTTGTGCGAGAATGTGGCAACCACTTCGGAAAAGACCCCAAAAGCAGGCAAGACAAGAATATAAACTTCCGGATGCCCCCACGCCCAAATTAGGTTGACATACATCATCGGATTGCCGCCAAAATCAGACGTAAAAAAATGCATGCCAAGGAGACGATCCAAAGAGAGCATCCCAATTGTTGCAGTTAAGATTGGAAATGCAAAAATGATGAGGACCATCGTCGCTAAAGCACACCAAATAAAGATCGGCATTTTCATCCACGTCATCCCAGGGCAGCGCATTTTAAAAATCGTGACAAGAAAGTTAATTCCACCTAGCAAACTTCCAATTCCTGCAATCTGCACGCTCCAGATCCAATAATCGACCCCTACCCCTGGATTATATTTCAGACCCGAAAGAGGAGGATAGGCAACCCACCCCGTCGCAGAGAACTCCCCAATCACAAGTGAGATAATGACAAGCAGCCCTCCAGAGGCAAACAAATAGAACGCAATGGAGTTGAGGAACGGAAAAGCAACATCGCGAGCACCGATTTGAAGAGGGACGATTAAATTCATAAGGCCAAAGATCATCCCCATTCCAACAAAGAAGATCATCGTCGTGCCATGCGCCGTGAAAACCTGTTGAAAATGGGAAGGGGCTAGAAAACCTTCAGCGCTCCCCGTCGCTGTCATCTGTTGCAGCCGGATCATGGCTGCGTCTGTCACACCCTTGAGCAGCATCAGCATAGAAACGGCGATGTACATCATCCCAATTTTTTTAGGATCCAAGGAGGTGAGCCACTCATCCCAAAGCCACTTCCAACGTTTATGGTAAAATAAAAGAGCTATCACGGCAAGGACGCCGATACCCATCATGGCTCCTGCCATGTGCTCAATAAAATCTTGTCTGAAAGCATCGAGAGTTAATCGTCCAAACATACTACTCCATCGGGACTCTATATTTCATTACAACCTCATCAAAAAGATCGTCTTGCATTAGCCTATAGGTTGCTACCGCATGATTTACGCTTGGCTCAGCTAGCTGATGATACTTAGCCATGTTAAGACCCTCTGATCCTTGCTTGATCGATTGAACCCATTCATCAAAATCAGCTTTACAGCACGCTTTGGCAACAAATCGCATCCCCGCAAATCCCTCTCCGCTTAAATTCGCCGATGAACCGTTAAATAACCCCTCTTCATTTGCAATGAGATGGAGCTTTGATCTCATTCCTGGCATCGCATAAATTTGCCCTCCGAGCTGTGGAATCCAAAATGAATTCATGGGAGCATCTGCCGTGATCTCAAAATTGATAGGAATCTCATGAGGAAATTGCACCAAGTTCACCGATGCAATCCCGTGCTCCGGATAGATAAAGAGCCACTTCCAATTCAACGCGACAACCTGGATGCGAATCGGTTTTGCCGCCGCATCAAGAGGTCTAAATGGATCGAGCTCATGGCTGGTATTCCAAGCTTTAATCCCAAGAATAAGCACAATTACACAAGGGATAAACCACCATGTGAATTCAAGTCCCGCGTGAAAATCTCTGTCCGGCGTATATTTTGCCTTCGTATTACTGGCTCTATATTTCCAAGCAATGAAAAAGGTCAGGAGAAAAACCGGAACGACCACGATTAACATCAGCAAAGTCGCCGTCACAATTAAGTCGCGCTCTTTTTCCGCGATCATTCCTTTCGGATCGAGGACAGCGATGTTGTTGCCACGTAGAAAAAGAACGAGCAGCGCGATTGCCCCAATAAAAAGGAGGATTAAAAAGATACCTATACACTTTTTTTTCAACTTTTCTCCTTCTCTATTGAGAAATCGCTTCAAGGATATCTTTTACATAAAATTGTTTCTATTGTCTAGTGTTTAGTTGAGCCATTCAGGGCAGAGGAAACTAGAGCCAATATTTAAACCCTCTGCTCACTCGCGCTTATTTCCATTTCTTCACCACAGAGACACAGAGAGAGATGAGATTGCACAGAGAAAAATTTTTCTCTGTGCAATCTCATCTCTCTCTGTGTCTCTGTGGTGAAGAAATGGAAATAAGCGCGAGTGAGCAGAGATTTCCAAGGAATTTGTAAAACATTTTTTTAAACCTTCAAATATTCAATAAAAAAGTTCAATTTGAAAAATAATTGATGTTTTAAAACACCTTTATATACTAAAATAGATGGCTCAGGAATAGCTTTTATGAGTATTAAACTTACTTCTTCTAAACAAGCCTCCCTTCTTAATTGGACCGAACACCCCCCCAAAACGTCTCAATCTAATTCCCCTGCCTTCCCATTCAAGTTATCCCCCTTTCCAAACCTAGAAGAGCAGCTCGATCAGTCAAAGGAACCTCAGGCGGAAATGGTTCTTAGGGTTGCAGCCAACTTGCTCACAGGCGGGTTAGGAACAGGAGGCAAAGATCCTCTTGATGGAATGCAACCTATCCAAAACTTTCTGACGTGGGAATGGGTCCTTAACCAGCTCCTAAACAATAATTTTCCTATCAACCGAGATACGCTTAAGAAGCTTTTGTCAGATGTTCAATCTCTTTTGAACCAGTGCGCTGATCAAAAAAAACTTTTTAATGCATTCTCGGAAGCTGAATTCCTAGAGATGGTGAAGCGGCAGACTCAGACAATGAAAAATTTAGGGGTGGGGGAATCTTACTCCTTTTATGGAGGATGGGGAAACATTGGGGGAGGCTCAGGACATGCCTTGATGTACGAAGTCAAACGTAGCTCGGCTGGCTTCTTTGATTTTCGTCTTTATACATCGACAGATTGTCAATTGGCAGATAACCTGTTTTATGGAGATAAACGTCTCTTACTCCCTGTGGTCTGTTGGGATCAAATTCCCAAAGAGTATCTCTTCGCATCGACAGGGCCGGACGAGCCACCGGTTTTTTTTCAGCAGCTTTTTGAAATGGATTGGTCTATCAGTCGGTACGACAAAAATGCGATTGTCAATGAAGACGATATTTTAGAGACCCTCGATTACTTAGAGCCTTTCTTACGAAAAACCACTCTGGAAGATTTTGGCGCTAAGACAGGTCAAAAAGGAGGAACGTGCCTTCCCTCTAGCACAAAAACATGGGCCAGTTACCATTTTAGTTCTTTAAAAGAGAATAAAATATTCGGACTCTACTTTGATCTTATCTTAACTATAGGTATTTACGAGCAGTTAGAACCTCATCTAAAGGAAGGGGGCAGCAAGGCAGAGAGGCAACGAACAACATTTATTTATGCCGCTCAAGCAGTCGTCGGGGCTATCGATAAGTTAGTCAGAACACAAAAAGAAGCCCTCCCAGAAGATTTAGCCTTTAAAGCGACAAAGCAGCTCCATGAATGGATCGATAAAGTCGAAAAGATCTCCAGAGACCTTGAAACTCAAAGAAAGCAAGAGAGGCTTCCCGTTAATGTAAAGACCCAAGAGATCAAGCCTCAGCAAAACCAACGGACGAAAGATCGGTATTGGATCACCCAAAGTCAATGTTCTGACAATTGCGCTCCCCACCCAAGCTCCTTCCCTACATATTTAACTCTAAAAGAATCAGAGTATCTCTCTTTTCTGGAAGATGTTTGTAAGACTTATGAACAAAAGAGGCTGGAGGATAAGAAATCCTTTTATAAACAAGCCGCAAATCTCTCTCTTCATCATGCAATTGACGCGCTTCCCCTTCCACCTATAGGCCAAACATCTCCCTGGAAAGACTTAGGAATTGACACCCTACTCAAGTGTTGTGCTATTCTGCGTGCCCTCGGGACCTCCTATCTTAAGCATACTATCCAGGAAGATCTTCCCCCTCGACGTTTTGCCACGTTATTTGCAATGTATGCCATTATCCATCACCTTGCCTGTTTAATTAATCAAAAAAAGGGAAGTTTTGGAGAAGGCCTTCTTTCCTCTTATTCAGTTCCTTTCCCCGCAGATAAACTCAACCAAATTGACGCCTTAACATTCCATGACGTTCAAGAGTTTGAGCGGATTGAGCAAGCGAAGAAATATTTTAATACAATTAAGGGGAAAAAACTTCTTTTCCAATCTGAAACTGACACAGAAGTGGTGAAAAATAGTATTCATGAATCTCGCCACAATGCAGCTTTATGGGAAGGGCTGATACGGTCCAATGAACAGTTTCGGACAGAGGTCAATGAAGCAGCAAACAAGCGTTTCCCTGATTATTCTGAAGAATTTATCGAAGAAGACTTTAAAAGCCAACAGGACAAGCTCGAGCAATGGTATCAGCAAGAGAAAGCCTATCAAAATAAAAATGATAAGGCGATCTTTTGGTCACTACCCAAAAAACCTCCCAATGCCCAAAAGCTTCAAAATCTTCCCCTCCTTACAAAGCAAATGCTGGTATTAGAAGAGTTTGATTCTGATGAAAACCCCATGGGCAACTCTCTACTTGCTAAAAGCCACCAGGAAATCAATGAAGTGCGCCTCTTTGCCCTTCTGGTGCAACAGGCTATCTTGTCTCCTTCAAACTTTTCCACCGATTTAAAGCGAACAGCTGAGAGAGATCCCAACCACTATGAAATGAAATGCTCGGTTTATTCTGATATACATCGAGATTATTTTCATGTTGACGCTTGGAATTGGTTTATTCATCAAAAGCAGTATCTTCCCGTCCATTCTCATGGAAAATTTCTCGAGCTTCCTCAGACAAAGAGAGATCGAGATCAGTGGAAAAGAACGACAGCGGAGGCAGAAGCACTCGATCAAAAAAATCTCTCCCCCCTTCTCTATCAATCGATCCGAACACTCTCCGAATGGAAGCTGACTCCCCATCAACTTTTACTCGAGTGGGGAAAGGATTTCGAACACCTCAAAGATCCTGAGCTTCAAGGTCTTTTTTTGCGTCTTTTTTTTCGCTCTCCTGTCTACAAGGGAAAAGTTCGTTTAGGAGCTGGAGAGCTTTTCAAAGACTCTGACCTTCTTGAAAACGTCAAAGCCTTTGTCTCTCAGGGACTCTCCTACTTTATGCAGCTGAAGAAAAAAGAGGGAGCTAAATATAACATTCATGACATGGAAGGGGTGAAGTTTTTGTTCGAACTTACCTTCTTATGCCAAAAATACCTTGTCGAACAGCGTCAAAATGAGCAAGCTAAACAGATTGATTTCAGTGAAAAGCTCGATGAGTGGATTCAAGATAACACGATTTCCAGAACACCCCGCTCTCTCCTCAGGCTCTATCGCCTCTTAAGCTATTCGATCACAACCCCTATCGAACAACTGACGACCGAAAATCTTAAGCAAATTTTTGTCGATTGGACCGTAATCCACCTCTATTCTGATGGGTATCGACCTAGTCAAATCTCTCCGCTTGTTTTCCGTCTTGCGGATGATTTTATTGCAAAAATCCTAGAAAAACGTCGTGAAACGTTTAATCAAAGCCCTCAGGTATTCTGTCAACCTATCCTCTTAGAAGTCGAGAAGAGAGAAGAGCAGCTCAAGTGGTCCTTAGATCCGGCAGCTTCCCTGATTTTTATAGGAACAACCCAAACGAATGAAAAGTATCAGATTGATTTGAGACGAGGCGAGGTCTTTACCCCAACAGGCAAAGCAAGTCGGACCATTTTAAGCCGCTCCTGGGAAGACGATCCCGATTTTAAACGGGTTTTTTGGGAGCCTCATCGCTTTGAATATACCATGGGAGGGCAGGGAGCTGTCACTTTCACTCATCCCCGCGGGGGCTTTTTTCGTATCCTTCTTAAAGGGTACCATCAAAAAAACATGATTCAAAGACTATGGGGAGGAGAGTGGTATCAATACATTCCACCTGACCAGATCAAAAAAGAGACGCTCGGGCTTTCGGTCGGATTTGCCAAAGATCATCTCTTATGGGGCCAAGTGAAGGTCGATAAAGTGGAAGAGGTGCAAGTGTCAAAAGCCTCTCGAGGAGATGGGGATCATTCGGACGGAACATCCCAAATGTTTTTTAAAACTTTAACCGGGCAAACCATCTCACTTGAGATAGATTTTACTAAATCCCTACAAGACCATGTTGACCAATTTGCGGAAAAAATTGCGGAAAAAATGCCAGATGTCAGATACGTGCGACTTATATTTGCTGGAACGGCCTTGAACCCTAACGAAACATTGAATGCGTTAGGACTTAAATATGGAAGCACATGCCATCTGGTAGCTGCTGGTAAAAACTCTGGCGATAACATCCTTGACTTGAGACCCCCTCTTTCTAAAAAAGAAGGAAGCTCGCCTCCTCCTATCAACCTCCATCCTTTCAAAGGAATCATCACCTCTTTAGCAACGGGGAAGGCTGTATGGGCAATCGATGCGAAAGAGGGGCAAGTTTTTGAGGTCTCCGAAGAAGGCGACTTTGTAAAGAAGGTCACTTCTGATACTTCTATACACTATTTAGACTCCACTGATCATGGGCTGAATAGCTTCGAGGATCCCGATTATATTTTAACCATGACAAACTCGAAAGGAAAGATCGAGCAAGTCCATTTTCCCAGATTCCGCTCTCTCGATGGCAACCCGCTGTTTTTTATTAGAAAAAAAGGAACTGTCTTGGTGTGGAATGATAATCAGCAGTACTGTTTGAAGGCAGTTCCCAAGGCCCTTTTTCAATTTCCTATTAAATCTCTTTATTTAGAACGGGAAACGGGAACTAAAAAAGAGCCCGGAATTCTCTTGATTCCTTTTAGCCGTTTCCATCCTCAAAAGGATCAGGTTCACCCTATAGAAGAGTGGGAATCGATTCCCTATTTTGAATATCAAACTCAAGAAGATCTCATTATCCCTCAGTCCCTAGAAGGAAGATTCTACCTTGCTTATCTCTATTTTCAAGACCAAAAGTATGACCGCGCCATCGAACAGATCACCCTCATCGATCCTATCGAAACCATTTCACCCTTGGGTTTTGTCCTCCTTGACCGCATTCGAAAGGTCCCCCCTCCCATTGATCACCCTGACGCTGCGATGGTCTCTTTGCAGGCAGCGCTCCAGCTGGTCAAAGGGCGTGATCGGCAAAGCGATGAGTCCGTTACCACTTACTTTGGCCTGGAACGGGAGGATATCCAGGCTCTTCATAACTTAATTGTGCTTGCTCATCAATCTTTACAATCTGCGCGTCATATCTCTGAAGGGTGCCGTATCTCTGACTCAGAGAAAAGAATGTTATTCCAAAAGTTGATTGATGAAGCTGCAGCTAAATGCGATTCTTTTCAAAGGTCCGGGATTAACTACCCAGCCGCTCTTATTGAGCATCTAGGCTATTGGCTTGGCAGAGCTTCTAAGCATGAGATGGCATCAAAAGGGAATAGAAGAATTCCAGAAAATAGAAACAATGAACCTATTAACCCCCTTTCTTTTTCCCTTCCTAGTCAACCCATGTTAAAAAACGATGAAAAAGAACAAGCCCATTACGAAACCGATTGCCGGCAAGCAACCCTTTGGCTCGCAAGCGGAACCGTTCCTTTTCTAGTCAACCGATGGCCCGTCGAGGGTTCAGGAAGAGCTAAAGAGAATGGAAAGCTACTGAGCAAGGTGTTAGAGATCGCAAAACAAGGAACTCCTGCAACGCGGCTTGCGATGCTCTGGAAAGTGCGAAACTGGCGCCTTCACTGGAAAGGAGACAAGGAAGATCTCGCTAGCTTTGATCTCATGATTCAAATCCTACTTACCTCCCCTCGACTTAGACTTACAAAGGATATTTCTGAATCTTCCACCGGTCCAGAAAAAGTTGAGTTCCTCAAAGAGATAAATCGCCAAATCCCCCGCCATAAAGTGAATTTTCAAGAAACCATTGCCAATCATTTAAATCAGCACAAAACCTCTTCCCGCCAAAAGCAGGGAACGTACCAGCTTCCTCCCCTTTTCAACTCAAAAGAACCCTCGCTAGACGATTTTGGTCCCAGCCCCGACCCTCTTCTAAACGAGGTGAAAGGAAACTACGACAAGCACCGTCTAGAGACGCTTAAAAATTGGCGTGAAGACTTCTTTACTCCTCTCGAAGCCCGGGAAAAATCCCCTCCTATCCAGACCCGCTTTTCTTTGAAACCAGGGCTATTATCCAAACAAGATAAGGTTTACCAAGAGATTGTTCAAAAAGATTTAGATATTCTTACAGAAGATTTCAATGAAGGAAGCAAACAACTGCAAAACCAAAAAGAAATCACCCTTAATAATAACACAAAAGAACTCCTTCAAGCGATCGATCAAGAACAAGAGACTTTCTCAAAAGTTTTAGAAGAAAAAGAAAGAGAAGCCAAAGAAATCCTGAACCAGCTTTCGTTTTCATTTGAAGAGTTTTTTCATCGCATTGCTCAAACAATCACGGGAACGAAAAAAAGTATTAGCCTAGACAAAGCAAGAGAAGCGTTGCTGACCTTTGACAAGAGGGCCTTTAAAGTATTAAATCCAGGCTTAAAAGATCAAGAAATTACAACTATCGCCCAGCTTCTCCTAGATATCGAAGATTTAAAATCGTGGAAGCTTCAGCTCCAGCGAATGAAAGACCTCGTTACTCAAGGAAGCAAGATCGCAGACCCTCAAGATGTGACCAAAAGAGATGTCTGTCGCAGGTTGCTCCAAGAACTAGAAGCTGGCTACCATTTTAATACTCTTGACCCTGAAATGCAGGTCGTTTTCCGAATTTTTTGTGGAGAAACGGATCTCATTCCATTTAAAAAGCAGGTTGATTTAATCACCGAGATGTTAAAACCATGCAAGAAAGACCCCTCTCGGCTCAAAGACTGCGTTGGCCAGCTCATTATGGGATCGGGGAAAACCGCTGTCATTGCAGCATTACTCATGCAGTTTCTTGCCCGCCAGAAGGGGAAAATTGCCTTTTTTATTGTTCCTGCCCCTCTCTTTAAAAGTGTCAGCAATAACCTCACCGAGTCGCTCAAAAAGAGTTTTAATCAACAGCTAGAACCCCTTCATGTCAAAAGAAATGACCTGACCCTTTACCGATTAAAGGAGATTGAAAAGCTCCTGGATCGAGCAAAAGAGAACCCCATTGCGATGATTACAACCCCCTCTTCTCTTCAAGTTTTGGAACTCGAATTTTTGAGTCAAATCCGTAAACTCAAAGACCACATCATCGAACTCAATAACAGCTCCTCTGAACTTGAAAAAATTTCTGAACAGAATAGAAGAGCTTTACTCAAAAGTCAAATTAACAACCTCTCTAAACTGATCCAAGAACGGCTAGAAAAAATTCGCCACCTTGCAAGGATTGTTAGAACTGTCACAGAACATGGACAAGCGCTAATCGATGAAATCGACCTCATCTTGGATGCTCTCCTAGAGGTTAATTTCCCTGATGGAACAAAAATTCCCATTCTCGCTGAGCGTAATCATCTTGTCTATACGATCTTCTCTCTCTGTATGCAAGAGGACTTAAGAGTGAACACACTACCGGGAAAGCCGCTCCTTCAAGATGTCCTCCATTTAAGACCCAATTTGGGAACTTCGGAAGAGGTAGAAGACAAACATGTCTTTCAAGACCGTTATCGGCAAGCCGCTTCTGTTTTAGCCTCCCAACTTATACTCTCTTTTGCCCCTTTCCAAACTCTCCCAAAGGAGCTTCAACCTTCCCTCTACCGTTTTTTAATGAATGAAATTCCTTTCTGGGTTCAAGAATTTTCCGACGAAAAAAACTTCCAATTTTGTGAAAATGATTTAACTCAAAAAGATCCCGACTGGGAAAAATTTGGAACAATTCTACAGCTCAAAAATGACGCTCACTTTTTGAGCCTTCTGAATGACCAATTCAATTCAAACAACAATAAAGAAGTACAATTTGCTAAGCTTGTGGCGCTTGCCACACACCTTCTCAACGATATTCTTCCTGTAACTTTATGCAAAAATGGGAACCGTCATTATGGACCTGTTCCTTTAGATCCGCATGGAAAAATGTGCCCTTATGAAGGGGTTGACGCCCCTGTCATCGATCGGGAGTTTGGTTATGTTTGGGAAGAGCTCTGCTATTATTACCAGTGGGCCTGCTTGTCAGCTCCAGAAGAGGCGGTCATTCTTGAGCTCGCCCGTTTAGCTACAGAAGCCGCTCATTATTACATGAAGAAAAACGGAGAACTATTCGACCAAACAGCCGAATATCAACAATTTAAAACACTCACAGGTGTTTCGCTGCAAGATTTTCAAGATCCAGGATCAACCGTTTGTAAAGAGGGGGTTCAAAAAGCAAAAGCAACCCTCCAAAACGACCCCAAAAAGCGGCTCCTCCTACAAAAAGAGCTGGCTGCCCACCAAGTCAAAGTGCATGCACTCCACCTGAGCAGTAACGGCGCCTCCTTTTCCCGCAGATTCCGTTCTAGGGATGGAATGTCGGCAACTCTAACGTGGAACGTGGAAGGGTATCGTCAAAGTCTTGCTGAAAATGTGATTCTTGACAAAGGGACCGAAGGAAAAGTCCTAGCAACCCTCTCGAAAAAAGTTACGCCGGAACAGATTCATAAAGTCCCCTTTACTTCTAACATCAGCACAACTCTTACCGAAATCCTTAAAAACTCTCCTCATACGAAAGAAATGCGGGGATTCATTGATGCAGAAGGCATACTCAAAATCTACCCTAATATCCGAGTTGTCGCTGAGCAAGTCCTCGCTTTCTTAAAAAGTGAGCAGGAGAAGGGTCGGATAGCTCCAGAGATTGATACAGTTCTTTTCTTTTCTAAAGAGGGGAAGGAGACACAAGCCAATACGCTTTATATGTGGAAAATGGGAATGCAATCCCCGGAAAAAATCGGGGGCACAACCCTAAAAGCTTTCAAAGCAAAAGGGCTGGATCCTCGCACATATTTTGTCATTTACGATGAAATGCATACAACGGGGACAGATATTGTCCAGGTTCCTAACGCCGTAAATCTTTTTTCTTTTGGCCCTAGTATGCTTCTTCGAAGATTCCCTCAAGGAAGCATGCGTCTACGGCAACTTTTATTTTCACAGAATGTCGAAATCGTGATTGATAAAGCAATACTTCCTGAAATCTACAATCAGGGACAAACCATTGATGACTTGATGCTCCAAGCTGCCAAAAATCAATCGATCCGAAAAATCGGGGACATGCCCCGTTATTGCAAGGCGCAAATCAACGAACCCTTCAGGTTTGATGTTGTAGAAAGACTCCTAGACTTTTTTATCAATAACTCTTGGAATAAAGATGCTTTCCTTAAGCTCATGAATCAAGGAGAGTCTTATTTCGTCCACCAGATTGAAGATAACCTTTCGGTCCGATTAAAGGGAAAAAAATCAAGCAAAGATGTGTTTAAAAACCGTTTAACTGACTTAGCGCGTCATTACCCTTTTCCTTCTCCTCGGCTTGCTAAAGAAACCGCCGATTTATTACAACATATCGACACAATCCCCCTCCCCCCTTACATGAACACCTCATGCGAACATCTCGGCATGGAAAATGAGGTAGAAGCCGCTGTTGAAGTCGACGTGAATGTAGCACAAGAGCAACAAAAATCAACCGAAGTTGATGAGGATATCGAAAAAGAGCTTCAACTCTACGAAAATATAGAACGGGCAGAATACCGACAAGATCAGCCGATCTCCTATGAAGCTTTTTGTGCCCTTATTGCTCTACTTTCGTCTCAAAATCCTCATCAACTTACATCCCTTAGCGATCAGCTAAAAAAATTTAAGTATGGCTCGAAAGATCAACAGAAACACTACGAAAAGATTTTTTCTGAGCCTATTTACGGAACAGAAAGCTATTTCAACGCCTGCACCTACACATTGCCTGTCTTCCACCGCCTCCAACGCCCTCCTACCCAAATCCTCGTCGTTCGAGGAAAAGGAGGGGTTCAATGGCTCCTACTGTCAGAGCATGAGAGTCAGAGTGTTAAAAAACACATTCAACGCAGCAACCCACCCCTAGAAAATGTTTGGTTCATTCAACCGAATGGGGCTCCCCTTGCCCCTGCCTTAACTCCCTTCCCTTTAGACGATGAAGAAATTTTACAAGGGCTCCTTGAAATTAATGTCTTTAATGGTAATGCCGATTGGCTAGGGTACTATGAACACTACCTTGCCCCTTGGCTTGTCAGCGACTTTGAGCTGAAGATAGATTTTCTTAAGCTCCGCACTGCCCGCCATCCGCATCAACGCCAGATTCTAGCTTACCTCCCCTCTATTTTGAGACTCAGCAAACAATATCAGGTTGATTTGAAGTCTAATTCCATGCTTTTTTCTGAGCGGGCAGAAAGAGAGTCGCAGCGTACGGGGCCCGTCTATACCCCTGGCAGCATCACTGAAACGAAATTACTTCGCTCAATGAAGCAAATTGAACAACTCTCTGATGAATCGATTCCTCATTTGGGAATTGACCCAATAAACCTAGATGACTCTACCCAAGAGGCCCTGAACTGGTTAAAAAGCCGGCACCCAGGTGCGACCCCAGAAGCCCTCGTCTCACTTGCAGACAACCACTCAAAAAACCAAATAAAACTCCTCCAGGCTCGGCAAATTAGACATCTCACCGCTGGTCAAATTAAATGGATGCAGCTAGGCCAAGTTCGCTATCTGACCTATCCTCATCAAATTATGCAGGGCACCAAATATTACTTAGACGAGAGCCAAGTCCAGCAGCTGACCGCTTCACAAGCACATCTGATACCTTTCGTCAACCCCCTCCATTACCCTCTTCTAACACTTCCTGAACATATCCAAAATGTCCCTCCTAAAGATGTGGATCGAATAAATCCAAAGTATGGATGCCATCTCCTCGAGAGACAAATCAAAGAGGGAATAAAAACAGTAGAGCAACTTAAAACGTATACGCTTCTTCCGAGTCAGTGGCCCCACGCTCAAGGAAAGCTGATTGAAGCAATTCCTCCAAATGAAGTCACTAAAGCTCACATTCAGCAAATTCAAGATAAATGCCTCATTCAATCACTTCATACCCTTGCCAGAACCGATGAACTCCGAACCCGTTGGATTGGGTGGCTAACCGAAGATCAACTAAAGGAGATCTTATCCGAGCAATTTGAGTACCTTCAGCCTGAGCAAGCTAAACATCTTGTTGCCAACCAAGTCCAGCAGCTGACCACTTCGCAAACACGTCTGATACCTTTCCTCAATCCCCTCCATTACCCTCTTCTAACGCTTCCTGAACATATCCAAAATGTCCCTCCTAAAGATGTGTATCGAATAAATCCAAAGTATGGATGCCATCTCCTCGAGAGCCAAATCAAAGAGGGAATAAAAACAGTAGAACAACTTAAAACGTATACGCTTCTTCCTAGGCAGTGGCCCCACGTTCAAGGGAAGCTGATTGAAGCAATTCCTCCAAATCATGTCACTGAAACTCACATTCAGCAAATTCAAGATAAACGCCTCATTCAATCGCTTCATACCCTTGCCACAACCGATGAACTCCGAACCCGTTGGATTGAGTGGCTAACCGAAGATCAACTAAAGGAGATCTCATCCGAGCAATTTAAGTACCACCGAAACCTTCCCTCGCCCCTGATTCAATCTCTTTCCTTCTGGAAAGCACTTTATTTTCTTACTCCAACCCAACTTAAACATCGAACGGTTCTCCAAAAAGCGGTGCATATCCTTGCTATTTATGTCTTTGGGTGCATCGCTCACATTGCTTTAGTGACAAGAATCTCCCACCTCTTCCATGCCACTCAAAGCTGTCAATGGTACTCAAGCAAAATGACCAGCTTAACAAGCGATGACCTCATGGAGATCGTATCTTTCTAATTAAAAGGGGAGAGGAAGCCTCGGGTCAAGAGCGAGCAGCTCCTTTCGAAATACCGCCTGAATCTCTTTTAAATGGGCCTCGGTGTCGGCTTCAAATCGCAGGACCAGGGAAGGGGTTGTATTGGACGGCCGCACAAGGCCAAAGCCAAACTCAAATTCAACTCGTATTCCATCAAGAGTGATGATTTTTCCGCCCTTAAAGCCCGAGCGGGCTTTCAGTTGCTTGATAAAGGTAAATTTTGCGCTATCTGCCATCGGTATTTTTAACTCAGGCGTGCTTACGCTATTAGGTAGTGAGAAAAAAACACCTTCAGAGCTCTGATCCTCTTGAGATAAAATTTCTAGGAGACGCGCTGCAGCATAGAGGGCATCATCGAATCCCGACCACCGGTCTTGAAAATAGAAATGGCCGCTCATTTCCCCTGCCAGTTTTGCCTTCGTCTCTTGCATTTTGGCTACAATTAAAGAATGGCCCGTTTTCCACATGAGAGGAACGCCTTGATGCTCTCGGATCCACTTATCCAGCAGCCGGGTACACTTCACATCGTAGATAATTGTAGACCCTAGATTGTGCTTTAAAACCTGTTTAGCAAAGAGCATGAGCAGTCGATCAGGCCAGATGATCGTGCCCTCATTCGTGACGACTCCTAGCCGATCCCCATCTGAATCAAAAGCAACTCCCACATCTGCATGGGTCTCTCGAACCTTTTGAATGAGATCATCCAAGTTCTTGGGGTCGGCCGGATCTGGAAAATGATGGGGAAAATGGCCATCCACCTCACAAAAAAGCTCTATAACCTCTGCCCCCAACTGACGCGCTAAGGTAGGAAAAACACTGCCCGCAACCCCGCTACCTGCGTCAACGACAACGCGCAACTTCCGCTTCAACCGAATACTGTCTACGATTCGAGAGATATACATCGGGATCACGTCTAACACTTGCTTTTTTCCCGTGCCACGGAGAAATTTTTTCGCCTCAAATCGGTTAAAAATCGATAAAATTTGCTCTGGCGAAAGGGCACGATGGTGCAAAACCATTTTCAGGCCGTTGTCGCTCGCAGGGTTGTGGCTCCCCGTCACCATGACTCCAGAAGGAGTACCTGTAGCCTCTGTCGCAAAATAGAGGAGAGGCGAAGGGACCATCCCAATATCGATCACATCTGCGCCGCTCTCCAGCAGCCCTTGCGTCAAGGCTTGACATAGAGCTGGGCTTGATAGCCTGCCGTCTCGCGCAACGATCAGTTTCATCTGCTGGCTCTCTTGCGCCAGGCTGCCAAAACAGAGCCCAATGGCATAGACAACATCTGGCTTAAGCTCGTTTTGAACATTGCCCCGTATATCGTTAGCCCGAAAGATGGTTTTAGGAATCTTTTGAGGAAGCTTAAACTCTTCCATAGTCATCTTCGTACCGAGTGATGTCTGTTTCCAGCGTCTTCCCAAAGGCAACTTCTAAAACAACAGCTTCTGTGATGCCTGTAATCCGATGTTTTTTCTTCTTGGGAACAAAGAAGAAGTCGCCAGACTTCCCCTTGCGCCGCTCTTTCCCAATTTGCGCAAGAATCGTGCCGCTTAAAACAAACCAAACTTCCTCTCGATCGCAGTGGCTTTGAAGGCTGAATCGCTCTTTTTGACGAATCAGAAGCTTTTTGACCCAAAAACGGTTTGTTTTTTTTAAAATGGTATAACCGCCCCAAGGACGTTTAATCAAACTCACACTCCCAACCTTTTTAAAATATCTTTAAGCCCCATCTTGGCAACTCCGATGACTCGATCACCGCCGCCATAGTAGAGGTAGACCTCTTCATTCAATAACACAGCGCCGCAGGGAAACACAACATTGGACACCTGACCTATTTTTTCGTAGTCCATCTCCGGCTCAAGCAGAGTCGCATCGGTTTTAGCGATGACCCTCGTAGGGTCGTTTAAATCAAGAAGCGCTGCTTCAACTTTATAAACATCGCCTGGGACAGCAACTCGATGGTAAAGCATTAGCCAACCCTGGGGAGTCTCGATAGGAGGGGCCGCGATTCCAAATTTTCGATTATCCCAATAATCGGCTCTTGGTTTAATCAAGCAGCTGCTATGAATGAGCCACTTATTTTCATGAAAATCCAAGTCATCTGCCATGTCGATGCAAATGCAATTATCAGCGCGATGGAAAATGACATACTGCCCCTTGATTTTTTTTGGAAGAAGGCAGCTATCTTTATCATCTACGCCAGGAGGTGTAATGACTCTAGGGGCCGCCCAATTCCACCGGTGGCTTAGAAAGTCATCCACCTTGATCGTCGAAAACGCAACACGCGGCATGCGGCCATCATAGGCCGTATAAAACAGATAAAATAGATCGCCTAGTTTGGTGATCCGCGGATCTTCACAGCCAGAGTTGCCAGGATGTGATTTTTTTTCAAAATCTGCCCTTGGCACATAGATCGGCACTCGCAGCCTTTCATCAATATGAAGTCCATCTCGGCTTGAAGCATACCCAAAAACAGATGTATCATCGATCGACATTGCCCGATAAACGATATGAAATTTGCCGCCCTCATAAATGGCTGCTGGGTTAAATGTTGCCTTCGCCTCCCACGTAAATTCAGGCCGTGGAGAAATAATCGGATTTTGCTGATACCTCTTAAACCCTTGACTGATGTGTCCGCTTAGGAAAGAGGCATCCTCTGACTTCTCTTCCATCATTTCGTTTAAAAGGGTCTTAATATCACAGACCGCCACGCAAGAAGTTGTATCAGCAGCCCCGTAATACAGATAAAGCTTCTCATTTTCTATCATGGCCCCTGAAGGAAATGTAATATCAGGCACATCTCCATAGAGCTCATACTCTTTTTCCGGAACCAGCAGCGGCTCTTCCAGCCGCCCAATGACTTTGGAAGGGTCTTTTAAATCCAATAACACAGCCTCGATCCCAAAGATCTTCTCCGAGGAAAAATAGTTCTGAATATACGAATAAATCAGCAGCCATCCTCGATCGGTCTTGATTGGAGGAGCTCCCACCTCTAAATGGTCATTGGCATTTCTGAGTAACGGGATGACGTGGCTATCGAGCTCTTTGTACCATTTGTCCCAATAGGCCTCCGACCAAATCTCCTCCTCCTTGTCAAACAACGCCAGTCCAATTTTTGCCGGCGGAAGATCAGTATGCGCCGTTAGAATAGCGGCAAATTTCCCATCGATTTTCTCTGGGAAAAGAGCCATCGCTTTCGAATTAAACGTTGTAACAGGATGTTTCTCTTCCATTGTTTGAAAATCTTTTGTGATCGCAAGCCCCACCCGAATTCCAGATGCCGAGAAAGGGTACGTCGAAAGAGCGGTATAAAAAATATAATATTTGCCACCGAGAAGAGTGACCCGCGGATCTTCACACCCAAACCGCTCCCACGCCTGTTCAGGCTTGATCAGCGGCCGCTCTTTTTCAAAGTGAACCCCATCGCCACTTTCAGCACAGCCAATGGTTGAAACCGACATATGAACGCCTTGATGACTTTTTGGCGCTGATTGGGCGCGATACAGAAGAAGGTATTTTTGGCTGCATTTTGTAACGCACGGGTTAAAGGCTGCCTGCGCCTTCCATTCTTCATCTTTGTTAGGAACAAGAATCGGATTTTCCTTACTCCGCTGAAACTGTGTCATAAAGCCTTGTTAACAATTGATTTAGATCCATGGTCGCCCCGTAATAAACGAAAAGCGTTGAGCTCATCAGGACAGCTTTTCCAAAAAATACCATGAAAAAATCTTTAGAGAAAGATTTTTTCTTGAGTTTTTTTAAAAGCCTGGTCGAAACTATTTGCAACCACAATGATGAGGTTTGTTATGGCTCAATCTACGCAATTTAATGTAAAAGAATTTTTGTCTCTCTTACAATGTCCCTTTGGACTCGATCCTTTAACCACGGCGGTCAATTTATTTCCTTGCTGCCATAAAGTAAACCAGGCCGCCGCTGAAAAATATTACGGACAACTCATACAAGGTTTTTGTAGTTTAAAAGGCAGAACATGCGTCCTTTGCAGGCAAGAAGTCGTCTCTTACGCTCCAGATCACACGATTCGAGATCTTGCTTCTCGCATCTTTAATCATGAAAACGCTTTAGAAGCCTTGCCAACGCATCCTCTTGTTTTAGAAGAAAAAAAGAATCTCAGCTTACCTTACCCAGGCCTTCCCGCTGTTTTTATATGTACAAAGGACAACTGGAATAAGCCCGTTGACAATGGGGATGGCTACTGCAGAAAACTATATTTTGAAAGTGCAACTTCTAATTCCTTACTGGAAAAATTTGATCTTTTAGGATCTTGGGAAGGAACTGTCTCTCTAACCATAGTCTTTTCAAAAATCCCCTCAGAAGCTGTTGAAGAGTATTTAAAAGCTCATCGATTCGTAGGCAAGGGTACTTTCACTTACCAAACTCGGACTCTTGAAGAGCTCAAAAAACTTTTTCATATCATTGCTTCTAATAACGAAATCCCCGCGAGTCATTTTAACACACTTCGCGAGATTATCGAGCGTGGAGCTTGCGATCCTACCCCAAGATTTACGCAGAGAAATGGATTGCGTCTCCACGACCTCATTAGCTACTCGCATTAAGAGTTTTTCTTTTTTCCTAAATTCTGTATCCTATTTCTCAAACACCAGAGGTGCCTTGTTAAAGGCTGAAAGATCGCGTGCGGTCAACTCTTAGTACCTGATCTAGGTCATACTAGCGGAGGGAGAGTGAAGGGGCTTTGTTCTAACGAACTTCCCTGCCTCCCTATTTGTTTTAAGGGAGGACTTTATGACAACTCTATCACTGCGTGGCCGTTTCGCTGGCATCATTGGCAATATTTTAGGGCATTACGATACCGCTCTTTTTGGTCTTTTAGCGCCGTTTATCGCGCCGCTATTTTTCAATAAGAGCGACCCGGTGACAGCGCTCATTTTGACCTATGGAATGATGCCTCTTGGGATTATCACAAAACCTCTCGGCTCACTCTTTTTTGGCTGGATGGGAGACCGCTTTGGCCGAAAGCAAGCGCTCTTTTGTTCTTTGCTAGGAATGGCCATTGTCACAGCTTCCATGGGCTGCTTGCCGATTTATAGCCAGGCGGGAATCTTAGCTCCCTGCCTTCTTGCCTTGGGGAGGATGCTCCAGAGTTTTTGCGCAGCTGGAGAGTCGACAGGAGCCTCCATTTTTGTTCTTGAGAATACCCCTTTGACTCAAAGGAGTTTGATGAGCAGTTTTTACGACGTCTCTTCTATGAGCGGTACGCTCATTGCATCAGGACTTGTCACTTTTTTTTGTATGCAAGGGTGGGCTGAAACGGGATGGCGCCTCCTGTTTTGGATGGGAGGGTTGACAGCCTTTTTTGGCCTGTTTTTAAGATTAAAAACCCAGGAAGGGAAAGAGTTTCAATCCCGGGCTAAAAAATGGAACCTTATGCAAACCTTGAAAGACCATAAAGGAGCTCTTGCCTCAATTATCATTGCCTCGGGCTTTTCTTATACAACCTATGCTCTTGCCTTCACCTTAATGAACGGCTATGTGCCGCTTGTGACCTCGCTTACAAAGGCCGACGTCATGAAGGTCAATACCGTTCTTCTTGCAATCGACATGCTCCTTCTCCCTTGTTTCGGTTATTTAGCGCATCGATTCGGTAAAGAAAAGGTCATGTTTGCCGGAGCGCTTGGCTCTGCCATCGGAGCCATTCCTCTCTTCTACTGCTTGAATGGAGCTGGTCTTGCAATGGTGACAATCGTTCGACTCTCAATCGTTATTTGCGGGGTTGCTTTTGCAGCGCCATACCATGCTTGGAAACTTGAACTGATTCCACCCAGCCACCGGTACACGATTCTCTCCCTTGGGTGCACATTCGGCTCTCAACTCATTGGAGCACCGACGTCCGCCATCTGCTTGTGGCTTTATCAAAAACTAGGCTATGTCTGGGCACCCGGCCTTTACCTGATGGCCATTGGAGCTTTGGCTGGAGTCGTGATCTACCGATATGAGCGAAATAGGGTGGAAGCTTTGGAGGTGTAAATTGAAGATGCTACAGAAAATTGCACATACCATTCGGCATCTGACGATGGATGCCGTGCAGCGAGCAGGATCGGGACACCCAGGGCTTCCTATGGGCTGCGCAGAATTAGGCGCTTACCTTTATGGAGAATTTCTTCGATACGACCCTAACCATCCAACATGGAAAGGTCGTGACCGCATGATCCTTTCTGCAGGACACGGCTCTCTTTTACTTTACAGCTGCCTCCACCTTGCTGGATTTCCTATTTCTATGGACGATCTAAAAAACTTTCGCCAAATCGATTCAAAAACACCCAGCCATCCCGATTTGACAAAGACGGAAGGGATTGAAGCGACAACTGGCGTGGATGGCCAAGGAGTTGGGTTTGCCGTCGGTCAAGCCTTAGCGCTCAAAATCTCTAAAATAGACGCGAAGGTCGTCTGCTTAGCAGGCGATGGTTGTTTGATGGAGGGCATCTCTACCGAAGCCTGCTCCTTGGCAGGACATCTGAATCTGAATAACCTGATTCTCATCTACGACAGCAACAAAACAACGCTGGATGGCTATGCGAGCGAGAGTTTTTCAGAAGACGTCCCGCTTCGTTTTAAAGCCCAAGGGTGGGACGTCATCGAAATTGATGGCCATGATCTGCTTCAGATCAGAGATGCGCTTGCGCCGCTGAGAGCCCTGCAGAAGACTCCCATGCTGATCATTGCCCATACACAGATCGGCTACGGCTCTCCCCATAAGGCCGGAACTCCAGCAGCCCATGGGCGTCCTCTAGGACCAGAAGAGATCGCTTTAGCGAAAACAGCGCTTGGCCTCCCCAATACTTCCTTTGAAGTCGATCCAGAAATCTATTCCTTTTTCCAGAAAAAACTTCCATCTGGAAAACAATCCTCTCCAGTACACCTCCCAGACAACTTGGAAGAGCTTCTGCAAACCATCCCCATCTCCTCCCCCCTTGCAACACGATGGGCCTCTCACGAAGTGCTGCAAGTCCTTGCAGACCATGTGCCTTATCTCATTGGAGGATCGGCCGATCTTTCTTCTTCAGATGGAACCTATTTGAACAAGTACAAGTTGATTCAACCAAACTATTTTGAAGGCCGAAATATCAAATATGGCGTGCGAGAGTTCGGAATGGCATGCATTGCCGCTGGGATGGCCCAAACAGCTCTGATTCTTCCTTTTATTGGAACGTTTCTCGGATTTGTCGATTACATGCGCAGCGCCATGCGCATGACTAGTTTGATGCGCCTCAAGGTCATCTACCAACTAACCCATGATTCTATTTTTATCGGGCACGATGGCCCTACTCACCAGCCCATTGAGCAGATCGCTTCTCTTCGTGCAATTCCAGGCCTTCTTGTCTTGCGCCCTGCTGACGCAAATGAAGTGAAAATGGCCTGGCTTGCCGCCCTCTTACATGAAGGCCCTTCTGCCATTATCCTCTCTAGACAGCCTCTTCCAGAACTTTTTCCTCACCCTTATGAAGATGGAGTTGGACGCGGAGCCTACATCGTGCAAAAAGAAGTTGACGAGACAGTCGATTATTTACTCATCGCAACCGGTTCTGAACTCCACTTAGCGCTAGAGGTTGCAAAAGAATTAGGACCTACGACACGCGTTATCTCCATGCCATCTTGGGAACTCTTTGAGAAACAGCCCCCCTCCTACAAAAAAAGTCTTCTCCATGGCAAAATAAAGGTCAGCATTGAGGCAGGAGTCGATCAAGGGTGGCATAAGTATGTCGGCGCAGAAGGAATAACCATTGCACTAACTTGGTTTGGCGAGTCTGGCGCTGCATCAGATCTAGCCTCCCGCTTTGGATACACAAAAGAAGCTATTTTAGAGAAAATTAAAAATGCTTAATAATCGACTATGAAAACTTCATTTTATATCGCTCTGATTGTCGCTTTTATCGACTTGATGGGGATTGGGATGGTTTATCCCCTTTTTTCTCCTATGCTGTTTGACACCTCTTTTGCACTGCTGCCAATGGAAGCCTCGAAAGAGGTCCGAGGTCTTTATTTGGGTATTCTGATCGCGCTCACTCCTCTGATGCAATTTTTCAGCTCTCCTGTCTGGGGAGCGCTTTCAGACCACTATGGACGTAAAAAACCTCTCCTTATCAGCCAGTCGATCGGACTTTTAGGCTACCTCATTGGGCTTGGCGGTGTAGTACTGCAGAATGTCTATTGTCTTTTTCTTTCACGAGCCGTCATCGGATTTTCTTCCGGCAACATGTCGATTGTCCAAGCAACCGTTGCAGATGTGAGCCTGCCTGAGCAAAAAACGAAAAACTTTGGTCTTTACAGCATGGCTTTAGGGATCGGTTTTACGTTCGGGCCTCTCATGAGCGGCCTCCTTCTTCCTTGGGGCTATGCAACTCCATTTTGGGTGGCTGTCACGATCGTCCTCATCAATTTAATCCTGACATATGCTTTGTTTAGAGAAACTCATCTACAGCGATTTTACAAAAAGATCAGCTGGAAAAGCGGTTTTTTACAGCTGCGAAAAGTGTTTGAGCTGCAAGGGATTCGAACGATTGTATTTGCTTCTTTTTTGCACAATTTTTCTTGGAGCTACTATTTTGAATTCTCTCCCGTCTATTTGATTCAACGTCTCCAGTTTTCTTCTTCCAGCTTAGGATTTTTTTATGGGATCATGGGTGGAATGTACGCTTTAAGTACAGGCCTTCTGATACGACCCTTTATCCGAAGGTTCAAAGCTGAGGCTCTTTTCTTTGCAGGCAACTTCCTGACCGCAATCACTCTTCTGATCCTGCCCCAAATTGGGATTGGAATCTGGGTCTTTTTAATTCCCCTCTGTTTCTTCGTCGCTTTTGTGACGCCGACGTGCACCACCCTGGTTTCCAATCACGCTCCACCTCATATCCAAGGAGAAGCTCTCGGAATCTTGAGCGCTGTCAATGCAGCGGCCCTTGCCATCAGCCCCCTCTGCGCGGCCTCATTTGTGGGAGCGCATCCTGTATGGGTCTTTGGGATTGGAGGGGCTATCATGCTGTTTGCCGCAGCCCTCGTTCTCGCCGTGTATCGAAAAAGGTTGCTGCAATAGAAAGCTGAAAGATGCCAAGCAAAATTGTGGATGTATTCGATTTTTAAATCATTTTTGTAAAATTTTTATTGAGCAGCTCCAGAGAAAGGTAGAATTTGTGAAAATCTTTTAAACATATAAGATCCAATTCAAGAGACTGTGTGAATAGTCTTTAAGAGAACAGGTCAATGTGCTACTATAAACCATAAAATTTGGGCAATTCAATGAACAAGACTGAAATTCTAAAATTAGCTCTCGAGTGTAGGCAGGATGATGGATCTGTAGACATCATCTTGCTGGCTTCAAAAGCCGGCATAGACGTTTATGGGAATGAAGCATCGGATGACTTCAATGCCGAGATTATACACATATCTGCGCAGGACAAATTTGAAATACTCGTCAATACAAACCATCCATTGCATCAACAGCGCTTTTCAATTGCCCATGAATTAGCTCATTTTGTTCTCCATCCGGAAAAAATCAGAGAATACGGCAGTCTAAAAAAAGCAGCCGATCGTTACGACCCAAAATATTTTCCAGAAATAGAAAAAGAAGCGGATGAATTTGGGGAAGAATTGCTCATACCGGAAAAATTGCTTCGAGATCATTTTCCTGACGTTTTCGAAATGCAACAAAAACTATCATTCCAAAAAATCCAAGAGATTGCCTTAAAATTTAAAGTCTCTGTTTTGGTCGCTGCAAACCGGCTGAAAAAATTTAGGCCAGACGTCCCTTACATTTCACTTTCATATTCATCATGACGCAAAGATTACCCTTTAAGAGCGATCGAGATTTGGAGAAGGCTAGGAAACATAATAAGTTTATGAGGCAGGAAAATCTCCATGATGCAATTCACGCTTCTCATATACTCGTTGTTAAATATACTCCATTTATCTTCCTACTTTTGTTTATTGCGGATTTGTTTCAACCCTCTTGGCTAAATACGACCTTGATTGATAGATCTGTTTACGCTGTGGGAGGAGCTTTGTTTGGAACTCTATTATCTCGGATCAAAGAACAAACGCTTTGATTTTAAACAATTGGACAATCAGGAAGAAAACCCCCGGCCTGCATATGCCACATGTGAGCATAGTGCCCTTTTTTGCTCAAAAGCTCCAGGTGAGATCCTTGTTCAATGACTTTCCCCTGATCGAAGACCAAAATCCGGTCCATTTTGGACAGGGTGGATAGGCGATGCGCCACCACAATTGTGGTCCGATTGGCCATCAGTTTTTCTAAACTCTCTTGAATATATTTTTCTGTGACTGAATCAAGAGCCGACGTCGCTTCATCGAGGATGAGGATCGGAGCTTTTAAAAGCATGACTCTAGCAATGGCAATTCTCTGCTTTTCTCCGCCGGAGAGTTTTGTTCCCCGCTCTCCGACAAGAGTTTGGTACCCATCAGAACACCTTTTGATGAACTCATCGCAATGAGCCAGTTTTGCAGCTTCAATCACTTCTTTCTGGGAAGCCTCTACCCGTCCATACCGGATATTGTCCTCAAGAGAGCGGTGGAAAAGAATCGGATCTTGGGGAATAAGCGCGACCTGCTGACGAAGAGATTTTAAGGTCACCCGAGCAATATCTTGCCCATCGATCAAAATTTTCCCTTTTTCAAGAGAGAAAAAACGGAGAATCAAATTAACAAAGGTCGATTTCCCTGCACCCGAATAACCCACAAGCCCTACTTTTTCTCCAGCGCCGATCTGCAAATTTTTATTCTGAAAAATCTTTTTCTCCCCATAGCAAAAAGAGACATTTTCAAAGACAACTTCCCCTCGGCTGATGGAAAGGCCTATCGCATGCGGAGGATCGAGGATATCTTGGGGGTCTTGCATGACAGCAAGAGCCTGTTTCGCAATGCCAAGAGATTGAAAAAATTCAGGGGCTTTATCTGCGATCACCCAAACTACCATGCTTAAATTCAACATCGTATAAAAAAGCTGAACAACCTCCCCTGTAGAAATCTTCCCGTGCGTCCAATAAAACACGATGAAACAAGTCAGAGTAACAATTTCTACAACAAAGGCAATAGAGAGAGCGGTAAACATCTTCGCAGAGTAGGTTTGCGCCAGACGGTTTGCTTTTTGTTCTCCTCTTTGATACTGAGTGATATGGTCTTTTTCAAAACGAAATCGAAAGAAGAGATTCACAACGAAGTTATTGGTTAGGCTATCGACAACTTTGCCAACAAGCGTACTCCTAGATTCTCCATGGAGATAAGAGTATTTGGTGCATTTTAAAGTGAATATCCAGCTCAGCGTAAAGTGGATTGCAATCCAAATCCCCACAATGAGCGCAAGGAATCCGTTCATCTGTGAGAAAATAACAATTGCCATAGAGCAGTTTAAGAAAGAGGGGATGAAAAGGATCAAAACGATTCGGAGCATGCTGCTCGTCGTCAAAACCATATCCCCAATTTTATTCGCCAAACTCCCTGAAAAATGTTCATTGAAATATCTTGGAGAATGCCTCTGAATGTGATCAAACATCGTCATGCGAATGTCTGCTTCCAGTTTAGGAAAGGCGCGCGCTGTCAGAAAATCTCTTGAGCGAAATGCGCTCTCCATAAAAACCCAACCACCTGCACCCCATAGGAGGAGAATTTTTAAAAAGGGCCAGGCGGACAAACGATCGATATCATAGGTTGTCAAAACATCGACGATCTTCCTCAGAAAAAAGGGCCAAAATAGGATCTCGAACGTCCATGTGAAGGAAAGAAGCAGCACGATGGTAAATATCCACCGCTGCGTCCGTACAAACCTCCAAATAAAATCTATTAAGTTTGTTTTCATAGGTTGGCAATATCAATCATACGGTAAAAATAACGGCTGCTCAAGAGGGCATCGGAGACTGGGCCCAGATAAAACAGGACCGGCGAGATCCCAAAGCCTTTTGGAAGTGAGAGAGCGGCTATTTTGGTTTTCATGTCATCGATGATTTCGAGACCTAGCTCACGACGGCGCATTTTAACTTCGCAGACAAAAAGCGTGTTTGAGTGCATTTGAATTAGGTAATCAATTTGACACCCTTTTTTTCGACCCGAGGCTTTTTGGACATACGGATTATCCATGGCAATATCTTGGGCATGTATTCCAAGCGCCCGATAAATAAGAGGCCTATTTTTTAGTAGAAGATTTTCAAGTTGGAACCCAAGCATCGGCTCCCATCCAGGCAAGCTGGAAAGCGGCACTTCTAAAAATGCCCCTTGCTCAATTTTTGCAAGGTTAGGTTCGATATAATGGATATAGAAACGAAGGTAGTTGTCAGAAAGGCGGTATAGAATTGATTTTCCAGCTTTGCCCGTTTTTAAAGACCAATTAGGGTGCTTACTCACAAATCCGCAGATTTCAAGGGCCTTAAGGTGCTGACTCAAAGTACCGCTTGAAGAATAAGCGATTTTCTTTTGAAGCGCTCTTCGATTCTTCATTCCTTGACTTAGAGCTGTAATGATCTTCTTGTAGACTTCTCCTCTTGAGCTGAAAAGATCGTTAAAAATCCGGTCAAACTCATGAACTAGAAGGCCGTTTTTCTCAAAACAGAGCCGTTTAATGTTCTCATCAGCGCTTTGGTGCGCTTGTATCTGCTCTAGATACCAAGGCACTCCACCAGTGACGCTCAGAATTTTAAAAAAATCGAGATCTGATCCTTTAAACCCCTGAAGGTTCAATAGCTCTTTACTTTGAGGAATGGATAGCTCCGCGAGTTCCAGATAAAGGGAAACCCGTCCAAAAAAAGCTGTGCTGTTGATGATATTTTTATCGACCCAGGTTGAAATGGAGCTGCATAAAATAAGGACGATAGAGGGGTGGTTTTGCAAGACAAGATCCCACCAATTTTTTAATTTGGATGTGAAAGTAGGGTCTTTCGAGCCCATCCACGAAACCTCATCAAAAAGAACGACCGTCGGTTGCTTTGTCAGATATCTTGAAAGGTGGGCAAAAGCATCGCTCCAATCGACAAAAGTAAGAGGAGGAAGATGGAATAAAGCCGTTAATTGACGTGCAAAAGCGTCACGCTGATCTTGAGCTGTGACTCCTTTAACTGGAGCAAGTCCGCTGAAGGGCAAGAACAGTTTATCTTTTCCAAACTCTTCAACAAGACGACTTTTTCCTATCCGGCGGCGCCCCTTAATGACCACCAAACAGGCCCGACCCGATTGAGAAAGATCCTTGAGTCTTTGCAGCTCTTGATCTCTTCCAACAAATGGCTTCATGTGACCATACTAATTGAGCAGGATGTTGATGTCAACTGATTATGCTCAAAACTAACATTTGTCAGTTTTGAGCATAATCAAATCATAACCTGTTTGTTTTAAGCTAGATATAATCTTATTAAATTGTGAAGACACGGCGTAATTCGCGCACAAATTGATCAAACCGCTCTTGCAAATGTTTGCCAGTATGTCGATAAATTGCAAGAACACGGTATTGAGATGCGGCCGGCTGCCATAGAACGGGGTTTAGATTTAATTTCTTCGCTAGAAAATCCGGCAAAAACCCTATTTCTTTGGACTCAGAGCAGATATTGGCAATGAGCGACCAACTTGGGATACGGGATTTGACGGGCAGGGGGTATCCATGAACCTGCTGCCAACTTTGCTGCAACGATAAAACTTCCATTTGATCTTCAGGCAGTAAAACCGGTTTTAAGGGGGCATCTTTATCACTGGAATAAAGTTGAAAATGACCTTTTCCAACTTCGGCAGCAATGACCCCTTTCCAAGGCGCATTGTCAAGAACAAGAGCAATATCGGCCTCATCATGCAAAATGGCTGCATAGGCGTGGTCAGGCCGCATGTGTTTAAAGTCAATATGATCAATGGAAAGAAGCGCCGGCACTGCAATTTGTGCAATGGCGTGAGTTGTGACAAGACGCATCGGTATCTGATCTTTTGAAATAATCAAATCTCGCAGCTGTTTGACCCAATTTTCCAGCCTGGGGAAGAGAATTTGTCCTTCTCGAGTCAGCCGAAATTGCCGCTTTTCGTGAGTGCATAGCGGCAGGCCAAAAGCGGCTTCCACCCGTTGAATCGCTGTACTTGTCGCGCTTTGGCTTAAGTGATGGAATAAAGCCGATTTCCCAAGGTTTTTCATATGAGCTGCTGTAATAAATAATTCGACATCAGCAACACGTAAATTTTTTAATGAACTCTCAAGTTTCTGCAATAAGACTTCCTCGGGCAGTAGAGTGGGTAATTCTTTCACAAAAAACTCCTGAGATTCAAATCGATTTTTTCGATATTTGAAATCGAATATATCAACAGCACAAATAAAAACAAAGAGGCTATCCTGACCTTTTTGTTAAAGGAGTCAGATTTATGGATAATAGAAGCGGTATATTACGATTTTTTCAATCGATCTGTCGATTTAATTTCGGAGAGTTCGAAGCAGAGGAGTTTAAAAAATTTCTTAAAATGGGCGCTATTTTTGCCTTGATGATCGGTGTTTATTGGACATTACGCCCTCTTAAAGATGCCGTTTTTATCCAACTTGTAGATAAGCTGCAGCTCCCTTTTGCAAAAACAATTTCGGTCATCGCCCTTTTGCCGCTAGTCATGTTCTACACGAGGCTTCTTGAAAAAACTTCGAGAGAAAAAATGCTTGTCATTTTACCCATTTTCTATGGAACAGCGGTTTTTATTTTCGGTTTACTGATGCTTGGATTTCAAGCCCCTGCCGAAGAGATTGCAGGCCGCCCTTTCTTTTTTCTCGCCGCTACCAAAGCCATTGGATATCTGTTTTACGTCTTCGTAGAAAGTTTTGGCTCCCTCGTGATTGCCCTCTTTTGGGCGTTTGCCACTGATACCACAAGCGCAACTCCAGCTAAAAAGGGCTTCCCCCTTGTCGTTGCAATTGGTCAAATGGGAGGAATCATTTTCCCCTACAGCATCGGAGGCTTGCCGCACCGATTCGGACTCTCTACAGATGCGCTATCGATGCTGTTTTTAGGAGGGTTAACATTACTCATCGTTCCTATGGTACGGTATTTTTTGCAATCGACCCCAAGCCATCTATTAACATCTTTTCATGGGAACAATGAGGCCGCGAAGGAACGCAAGCAAGAGCCTGGGTTTTTAGAAGGGCTTAAATTGCTTCTAAAAAATCGGTACCTCCTTGGTATTTTTGCTGCAAATTTCATCTATGAAGTTGTTGTCACGATTTTTGATTTTAACTTCAAAATATCGGCGGGCGCTGAGTATTCAGGGGTTGCTCTAAGCAATTATTTAAGCATTTATGCTTCAAGCGTAAATATTGTCTCTTTACTCTGTTTACTCCTTGGGATTAGCAATATAACCCGCTTTCTTGGGGTGGGTGTGGCCTTAGCGGCAATGCCTGTCGTCGTTGGATGCGCCCTTCTAGGGTTTTTAAGTTTGAATTCTCTCACCTTTCTCTTTGCTCTTATGGTGGGCTCAAAAGCCATTAATTATGCGCTTAATGGCCCAGCTCTTAAACAACTCTACATCCCAACAACTCCCGACGTGAAATTTAAAGCACAAGCCTGGATAGAGACCTTCGGCTCCCGATCCTCAAAGCAGGCGGGATCGATCTTCAACATGTCCCTTGCTCCTCTCCAAACAGCCTTTGGAACGCTTGCCGGCAAGTCTCATTATCTGATGCTCAGCGGAGTCTTGTGCTTCCCTTTACTGGCGGTGTGGCTGATCATTGCCATTTTTCTGGGAAAATCTTTCCGAAAAGCCATCCACGGGAACACTGTGGTTTGCTAGAAAATCACACTCTAATATTGTTAAACAATTTTTTAAAGTGAAAAAAACTATCCAACATCTTGATGGGGATGTTAGAATTCCCTGCTGAGGGTTTGATGTTCAAAGAGCTATTAACGAACCGACGTTTTCGACTGTTATTTTCTTTGATGTTTGGCATTGTCTGCCTGTTGAATGTCAATTATGCCCTTCTTCGGAGCGTACGGAGCGCAATTGTTGTCACAGACCTCGGAAAAGGGGCGGGGGTTATTCCGATTTTTGAGCTGTGCGGAACGATGCCGGGCGCTATTTTGATGGTCTACCTCTTGACCCGGCTCCTCAATCGATTTTCGATTCATAAGGTTTTTCTCATCACCTTGACCTTTTTCTCCGGCTTTTTTCTCTTTTTCGCAGTGGGCATTCACCCTTCTCTTCATCTTTGGACAGCAACACTTCGAGAGTGGACATGGCTTCCAGGGCATGACACACTTGCCATGCTGCTTCCTCAAGGATTTTCGATGCTATTCTTTATCATGGCAGAGCTCTGGAAAATCGCCTTATTGACAGTCCTTTTTTGGGGGCTTGTAAATCAATACATTCCCCTCACGGATGCAAAAAAGTTTTACGCCCCTTTGATGCTAGGGGGAAGCATTGGAACGGTGATTGCCGGTCTTGTGAACTCTTTTTGCACATCGACATTTGCTTCAGCAGGATCGTGGTCCCAATCCCTCATTCTCATGATGCTCACCCTCACCCTTTTGGGAGGCATTACAGCTTGGCTCTATACCAAGCTATGGGATCAGTTTGCAGACTCTAAGATAGAAGAGCCTGAAGTCAAAGATCATTCGCTATCGATGTGGGACAGCGTTCGGCTCTGCTGCAGCTCGAGATACCTTCTTCTTCTTGCTTGGATTACGATTGTTGACTATATCGCCTATGCCCTAGGAGAGGTGATTTTTTTCGATGTCTTGAAGCAAAAATTTCCCGACCCAAGAGAATATTCTTATTACATGGGGCAGCTCAATCTTTGGAGCGGCCTTCTAACCGCCTTTAGCGCGCTTGTTGTGACGCCCTATTTAATCCGAAAATGCAGGTGGGTTGTCGCCTCTCTGATCACCCCTGTTTGCCTTCTCTTGACAGAAGGTGCTTTTTTTATCTTTCTGTGGAACCCTTCCACAAGCGGGAAAATCGAGCTTCTTATCTTTCTTGGGACTCTTTTCTTCTGCCTTGTACGGGCCGCAAAATATACTCTTTTTGATACGTCCAAGGAGATCTCATTCCTCCTCCTCCCCCCTTTGGAAAAAATGCAAGGGAAGCTCATTATCGACGGCATCTGCTCTCGGGTCGGGCGCGGAGCTGCTTCCCTCCTCAGCATCGCGCTGATTCAACTCTGCGGAGGGGTGATTGCAAGCGCCTTTGCCGCTGGCTGGATTGTGCTTGGCATCGGAGCCAGCTGTGTTGTCTCGACCTTCCAGCTTGGCCGCCTCGTGGATAAGCAATCTGCCCCCAAGCGCAAGCTGAGTCCTGCCGAACTGTAAACTGTACTATACTCCGAAAAGTGTTATGTGTAGTTGACAGTTTACTTATAAACGACTTTTTTCTGGGGATCAAGGGTGACGGCTTGCCCTTCCTTAAGAGAGCTGAAAGCTCCGTCGGCGCGAACGACAATGGGGATATCTAATGCTTTCGCCAGTTGAAGGGCCTCTTTTTCAGACTCTTTATCTTCGGGATGGTTTTGAAGGACAATGCCGATGGCATGGCTCAAAACTGTTTGGTAAGAAGAATCGCATTGCGTAATGACAACGATCTTCCCCTGAACATCCTCCACTTCAAGCTGGTGGGGCGAATGGATCAAAACCACTTGCCCGTGAATTTGCTTTCCCATTCCTTTTCGGGCCCGGACAACGACATCTCCGATGCTTTCAACAATGAGCGTATTCGTCGTCCCTTTAATCCAAAAAGGAGAGCCTGTTGTGATCACTACAAGATCCCCTTGCTGCAGGAGCTTTTGATCAAGAGCAAAGGAGGAGGTGAGCGCAATCGCCTCCTGCAGAGTGAGCGCAGAGGGCGCTTTAACAGGGATCACACCCCATTCCAATGCAAGCTGAGAGTACGCCTTCTCATTGGGTGTAAAGGCAATCACAGGCATCTGGGGCCGAAACCGTGAAATTAAGCGAGCTGTGGCGCCGCTGCTGGTAAACACAAAAATGGCTTTTGCCTCAGCTGTGTAGGCGGTTTGAACGGCAGCCGCAGCAACAGAGGTCGCCACATCAGAAAATCCAAAGGCAACGCTTTGTTCGTAAAAATCGCGATACGAAAAATCGAGCTCCGATTGCCGAATGACCCGTTTCATCATTTTAACCGTTTCAATCGGATACTTACCCACCGCCGTCTCTCCTGATAGCATCACAGCAGAGGCGCTATCATAAATCGCATTTGCCACATCAGACACCTCAGCTCGGGTCGGCCGAGGATTTTGAATCATCGATTCTAACATTTGCGTTGCGATAACGACCGGCTTACAGACCTGGCTGCACTTGCGGATCATCATCTTCTGAAGCGAGGGGACCTCTTCAATCGGAAGTTCAACCCCAAGATCTCCCCTGGCAACCATAATCCCATGCGCGACTTGCAAAATGGAGTCAAAGTTTTTAACCCCCTCGCCGCTCTCGATTTTTGCCATGACTAAAACATCTGATTTTCCCTTCGAAGCGAGCAGTTTTTGAATTTCAAAAACGTGGTCGGCCGATCGAATAAAAGAGGCTGCAATCCAGTCGACATCTTGCTCGCACGCAAAGATTAAATCTTTCACATCTTGGGTTGTCATCGCAGGAAGCTTCACCTGAGCCTCTGGAAGCGTGACGCTTTTATGCGTTTTGAGAATGCCGGGATTTAAAATTTCAATCTCCGCACCATTCCCCGTCATTGAGACGACTTTTGCCTGAATATACCCGTCATCAAACAAAAGAGTCATCCCAGGCGCCATCGACTCAAAAACCTCAGGGGGAGAAAGGGCGATTTGACCCGGCGCCTCGACTTTACGCACAAGCTGAAGGCGTGTCCCTGCTTCAACAGCAAGGCCGCTGCCAGCTACGTCCCCAAGCCGAATCTCAGGCCCTTTCGTATCGAGCATAATCGCTAAGGGAGCTTGCCTTGCCAGGCGCGCTTTTTTCAGCCGCTCAATCACTTGAGCATGTTCTTCATGGGTTCCATGACTTAAGTTGATTCTAGCCACGTTCATCCCCGCGTCCATCAGCTGAAGGATCAGCTCATAGGAGGAAACCGCAGGCCCCATCGTGCAAATCATTTTTGTCCGGCTCATCATGAGGCTGATGATAAAATGTTTAACAACCGATTGCAAGACCTGACTTTTCGGCACAGGACTACGAAAAAGTCGTGACTTTTTCGTAGTTGCCTTCATTTTGGTCGGAGTTAACTTGTAGAAAAAGAATCGCTTAAGGAGTTCTCTGGAAAAATAATCAACCTTTGATGAATCGGGAATACTCCACTTTGTAGCTCTGCAACGAAAAATTTATGTTGAAAAATAAATTATTAATAGAGGGAATTGCAAAACTAACGAAAGGGAAGACTTTTTCGGGTCCGTTTTAGCAAAACCTACAGCAACTCCGAAAAAGTCTTCCCTTTCGTCATTTCTGTAATAGCGTTGCGATTTTCAACCACAAGTCACTTTTAACAAACACCTTGCGTCTGATATAATTAGCTTTCTGACAAACAATCACATCAGAGCAAGGAGCAAACCACGTGGGTCAGCTGACAGACACTTTATCAAAATATTGGGAAAAAATTCAAGGCTCTCTTTTCGCTTGGTTAGAAGAAGAGCTCGATCCACTGACAGAAAAGCAGCAACAATTGGTTTCTATTTTGGAAGTGGTACGCATCGAAGACTTTCTTCCTTGCTATTACGGATGTGAGGGCCGCCCACAAAAAACACGTTCAGCAATTGCCAGATCATTCGTTGTTAAAATGGTATACAATCTCGATACGACAACATTTTTGATTGATCGCTTGAAAAGCGATAAAAACCTACGACGTATTTGTGGGTGGGAATCTCTGTCTGAACTGCCTAGTGAGGCTACTTTTTCTAGAGCCTTCACTGAGTTTGCTAAAACAGGGCTTCCTCAGCGCGCACATGAGGCGCTGATTGTAAAGACATTGAAAAACGAAGTCGTTTTGCATAATTCACGCGATTCAACCGCAATCGAGGCTCGAGAACGGCCGCAAACCAAAACTAAGAACAAGGCAACGGAAAACAGTGAAGATCCGGATCAGGAATTGGAGCCAAAGAAAAAAGGTCGCCCTAAAAAAGGCCAAAAACGAGCCAAACCCGAACCTACGCGCATAGACAGACAAAAAACGATGACGCTAGAAGAAATGCTGGCTGATTTACCGACAGCATGCGACAAAGGTGCTAAAAAAGACAGCAAAGGTAATACAATGTACTGGACTGGCTACAAGTTACATTTAGATACCATTGACGGAGGCATCCCTGTCAGCGCTATTGTTACTTCAGCTTCAGTTCATGACAGTCAGGTTGCAATTCCTCTGGCCACTTTAACTGCCACGAGAATCATCAACTGCTATGACCTCATGGATGCCGCTTACGACATCCCAGGTATTATCGCACATAGCCAATCTCTCGGACACAAGCCCCTAATCGATAAGAATCCAAGAGCAGACAAACAGCTCAAAAAAGACCTTGAAGCGGAAAGTCTTGCAAGAAGAACTCTGAATTTAATTTTCCCAGAAACACTGCGCTATAATGAAAGGACAGCTGCGGAACGAACCAATTCTCGTCTGAAAGACGAATTTGGTGCTTGCAAACTCAGGGTGCGCGGACTTAGTAAGGTTGCGTGCCATCTTATGTTTGGCGTGTTGGTATTGACAGCCGACCAATTGATGAAATTGGTCACGTAATCTTGCTGTAGGGTGAAAAAGTCTTCTGGCCAATGATCAAATGGGCTCCCGCTTGTTCTCACAGTGAAGATTTTTTGGATAAAACATCTAAAATTACGAGACTGGAATCGAAAAAGTGATTTTTCGGGGCCTGCCAACCGGTTTGCATTCACTATCCCCGAAAAATCACTTTTTCGTTTCTAGTTTTGCAATTCCCTCAATATACAATCGACTTTCGACTCTAAATTTAAATAAAATTAAGGAGTTTCAAATGTCCCTCGTCCATAAAATAGGACCCAACGCCGCAGCTATAAATCGGATATTAAATGAGGGAATTGCAAAACTAACGAAAGGGAAGACTTTTTCGGGTCCGTTTTAGCAAAACCTACAGCAACTCCGAAAAAGTCTTCCCTTTCGTCATTTCTGTAATAGCGTTGCGATTTTCAACCACAAGTCACTTTTAACAAACACCTTGCGTCTGATATAATTAGCTTTCTGACAAACAATCACATCAGAGCAAGGAGCAAACCACGTGGGTCAGCTGACAGACACTTTATCAAAATATTGGGAAAAAATTCAAGGCTCTCTTTTCGCTTGGTTAGAAGAAGAGCTCGATCCACTGACAGAAAAGCAGCAACAATTGGTTTCTATTTTGGAAGTGGTACGCATCGAAGACTTTCTTCCTTGCTATTACGGATGTGAGGGCCGCCCACAAAAAACACGTTCAGCAATTGCCAGATCATTCGTTGTTAAAATGGTATACAATCTCGATACGACAACATTTTTGATTGATCGCTTGAAAAGCGATAAAAACCTACGACGTATTTGTGGGTGGGAATCTCTGTCTGAACTGCCTAGTGAGGCTACTTTTTCTAGAGCCTTCACTGAGTTTGCTAAAACAGGGCTTCCTCAGCGCGCACATGAGGCGCTGATTGTAAAGACATTGAAAAACGAAGTCGTTTTGCATAATTCACGCGATTCAACCGCAATCGAGGCTCGAGAACGGCCGCAAACCAAAACTAAGAACAAGGCAACGGAAAACAGTGAAGATCCGGATCAGGAATTGGAGCCAAAGAAAAAAGGTCGCCCTAAAAAAGGCCAAAAACGAGCCAAACCCGAACCTACGCGCATAGACAGACAAAAAACGATGACGCTAGAAGAAATGCTGGCTGATTTACCGACAGCATGCGACAAAGGTGCTAAAAAAGACAGCAAAGGTAATACAATGTACTGGACTGGCTACAAGTTACATTTAGATACCATTGACGGAGGCATCCCTGTCAGCGCTATTGTTACTTCAGCTTCAGTTCATGACAGTCAGGTTGCAATTCCTCTGGCCACTTTAACTGCCACGAGAATCATCAACTGCTATGACCTCATGGATGCCGCTTACGACATCCCAGGTATTATCGCACATAGCCAATCTCTCGGACACAAGCCCCTAATCGATAAGAATCCAAGAGCAGACAAACAGCTCAAAAAAGACCTTGAAGCGGAAAGTCTTGCAAGAAGAACTCTGAATTTAATTTTCCCAGAAACACTGCGCTATAATGAAAGGACAGCTGCGGAACGAACCAATTCTCGTCTGAAAGACGAATTTGGTGCTTGCAAACTCAGGGTGCGCGGACTTAGTAAGGTTGCGTGCCATCTTATGTTTGGCGTGTTGGTATTGACAGCCGACCAATTGATGAAATTGGTCACGTAATCTTGCTGTAGGGTGAAAAAGTCTTCTGGCCAATGATCAAATGGGCTCCCGCTTGTTCTCACAGTGAAGATTTTTTGGATAAAACATCTAAAATTACGAGACTGGAATCGAAAAAGTGATTTTTCGGGGCCTGCCAACCGGTTTGCATTCACTATCCCCGAAAAATCACTTTTTCGTTTCTAGTTTTGCAATTCCCTCAAATAACTGGCCTAATGCTAGATCTGAAAGATTTATCATCATGATTGCTAACAATTTATTTTATAAGCTTGCAAAAGCACCCATGTCATCCGTTCGTCCTCTTAATGCTTTTATACGTGTTTTCAACGTTATTGGTGCGGTAAAAGAAAAAAATCTTCCTAGGTTTGTCTGTGAAGTCGCTGCTTTTTCAGCATTATTTTTCCCTCATGGCTTGGTAATCTCCATTGCAATCGATTGTGTCTCTGAATTTGAAAATATATATACCTCCTCCACACCTCTCACTCTTGATAAAAAAACGATGACCCGAGAAAGGGCTTTGAGCCTTTTAAAACTTACGGAAGATCGAGTAAAGGAAGACCTCGATAGTAAGTATGAAGACGTTAGGCAGGCTCTGGAAACAAGAAAAGCCGCAGTTCCACCTTTTTTTGCTAGTCAACTTGCTCTTATGCTGGCAAATGCAAAACTAGCCTACGATGTGCTCAAGGGAGATCCAAACACCGGCAGCAATTAATACCGTTCTTATTGAGGGAGCTCGCAAAACTCCGATTTGGGGCCAAATCCGCGCTTTTTGGGCAGGATCCGGATTCTGCACAAATCGCCTACTCTCAGCCGAGTATGTCAATTTGCGCAGAACCCGGCCCTGCCCAAAAATCATCGAACTTGGCCTCCAAAGCGAGTTTGGCAACTCCCTCTATTAAAACAGCCCCCCCTTCCTGGGAAGTTCCTCATTCGGTATACTGCTCTCTAACATATGAAAATTGTTTTGAAAAGGGTGCAGGTTCACAACCTTAAGTCGGTCGATTTGACGCTGGAGCCGTTTCAGTTGATTGTCTTTACAGGAGTCTCAGGGTCGGGCAAATCGTCTCTGGCTTTTGACACGATTTATACGGAGGGGCAAAGGCGGTATGTTGAATCTCTTTCGACCTATGCAAGGCGGCATCTAGGCGATTTTCCCAAGCCGGATGCCGACCGCATTGAGGGAATTTCACCGACGATTGCCATTGAGCAAAAGACCGCAGGGAGAACGCCTCGCTCAACCGTTGCAACGATGACGGGCATCTACGACTTTTTGCGGGTGCTCTTTGCAAGAGCTGCAGTGGCTCACTGCCCTGTGAGCGGAGAGGCGGTGACGCCCCAGAGTCCGGTGCAGGTGATTGCTACTCTGAGCGCGCTCCCTGAAGGGACTCGGCTGATGATCTTAAGCCCCTTCGCCAGGGGAAAAAAGGGGGAGTTTAAAGAGGAGTTTTTAGAGCTGCAGCGCAAGGGGTTTACGCGCATTCGACTGGATGGCGCTCTTGTTGAGCTTTCAGAGAGTCTTTCGATCGATAAGCAAAAACCCCACGATCTTGATCTTGTGATCGATCGGATTGCTCTTCCCAATGAATCTCGTCTGAAAGAAGCGACGATGCAAGCGCTGGAGCTTGGAGGAGGACTCATGAGCGCTTTAAATGTCGATACTCAAGAGGAGCTTTTTTTCTCTCAGCACGCCTATGCAAAGAAATCAGGGCTTTCTTATCCGCCCTTAGAGCCGTCCGATTTTTCTTTCAACCACCCGAGCGGAATGTGCCCGACATGTCAAGGGCTCGGAGTGTCGCGTACCTTCATTCTGGAGAAAGTGATCGACCCCAACTTGAGCATCGCAGAAGACTGCTGCCTGATTGCCCCCTCTTACAAAACTGTTCGCTTTGGAAATATCTACGACAACTTGGCAAGGCTCTATCAGTTTAAGGTAAGCACTCCGTGGAAAAAGCTTCCCCAGAAAGGGAAAGAGGCTTTTTTATACGGCATTTCTCAGAAATGGACGCGCATGTTATTTGCCCACCCGCACCGCTCCTCTCGGTGGGTTGAGTATGTTCACTGGCGGGGCGCTCTTCAAGAAGCGCTCGATCGGTACCATGCAGCGACAAGCGATGTCTACAGGCAAAAGATGGATGCTCTCATGGAGGAGAGCCTCTGCCCGGCATGTCATGGGAGCCGCTTAAGACCCTATCCTTCTGCTGCCCGGGTGAATGGAAAGACAATTACGCAAATCACCGCCCTTTCAATTGAAGAGGCGGTGCAATTTTTCAAAAAAGTCACTCGAACACCCATTTCCGAGGAGCTCATTAAAGAAATCGGTCATCGGCTTGAATTTCTCTTGGGTGTAGGCCTTGGCTACCTGACATTAGATCGTGTTGCACCTACGCTTTCTGGAGGAGAAGCTCAGCGGGTTCGCCTTGCATCGCAGATTGGATCAGGGCTTGTAAGCACCACATATGTTCTCGATGAGCCTTCCATTGGGCTTCACCCGATTGACAACCACCGTCTTTTAACCACTCTGAAAAAATTGAGAGATCAAGGAAATACCGTGATTGTGGTTGAGCATGACGCGGAGACGATTTTTGCAGCCGACACAGTCGTCGATATTGGTCCACTGGCTGGCACAAAAGGGGGGGAAGTTCTCTACTGCGGTCCTGTGGATGGGCTTTTGAAATGCGATAGATCCCTGACGGGAGATTACCTCTCGGGAAGGCGCCACATCCCTCTTCTCAAGAAGCGACGCAAACCGTCCAAAGAAAAACTGACGATTGATGAAGCCTCTCACCACAATCTTAAAAAGATCACCGTTTCCATCCCTCTGGGGTTATTTGTCGCCGTGACAGGAGTCTCGGGCTCAGGAAAATCATCCCTGATCTCCGATATCCTCTATCCTGCTCTTGCCAATCACTTGCAAGGAGCTCAGCTTCGCGTGGGCGCCCACCGATCGATCGAAGGGCTGGCATGGGTGGATAAAGTGATTGGCATCGATCAAACCCCCATTGGTAAAACACCCCGATCAAATCCCGCAACCTATATCAAGCTCTTCGATGAGATTCGAGATCTTTTTAGCCAGCTGCCGGAGAGCGTGGCGCTAGGCTATAAACCCGGACGTTTTAGCTTTAATGTGAAAGAAGGGTCGTGTCCCCATTGCAGCGGGATGGGAATGGTCAAAGTCGATATGGACTTTTTGGAAGATGAGTGGTCTCCCTGTCTCCATTGTGAAGGGAAACGGTTTGATGATAAAACCCTCTCCATTCGTTTTAAGGGGAAAAACATTCACGATGTCCTTGAAATGCCTGTAGCCGAAGCGGCTCAATTTTTTGATTCGATCCCCTCTATTAAGGCCAAATTAGAGACCCTTTTAAAAGTCGGACTTGATTACCTGCGGCTGGGGCAACCCTCCCCGACTCTCTCTGGAGGAGAGGCGCAGCGGATTAAACTTGCAAAAGAGCTTGCAAGGCCAGCCACCGGCAAAACCGTCTACCTGCTAGACGAGCCCACCACAGGACTTCATTTCCACGACATTGGAAAGTTGATTGAGATTCTTCAGTCGCTAGTCGCCCGCGGCAATACGGTGATTGTGATCGAGCACAATATGGACCTTGTGAAGGCCTCCGATTGGATCATTGAACTCGGCCCTGAGGGAGGAGCAAAAGGAGGGAAACTGCTGGCAGAAGGATCTGCTGAAAAACTCTCCAAAGGATCTTCTCCAACAGGCATTGCTTTAAAACAGCTCTTTCATCCTCAAGAAGGAGGTATAAGAAACGTTTCTCCTGTGACAGCTATCGTCGTTGAAGGGGCCTGCCAAAACAACTTGAAATCGATTTCAGCCCGCATCCCTCGAGGGCAAATCACCGTCTGCACGGGCCCTTCAGGCTCTGGAAAAAGCTCCTTTGCCTTTGAAACCGTCTATGCAGAAGGGCAAAGGCGGTATGTCGAGTCGATGTCTCCTTTTGCCAGGCAGTTCATCAAACAAATGGGAAAGCCTAAGCTCGATCATATCGACGGTCTCTCCCCAGCGATTGCAATTGAGCAAAAAAACCACGCTGGCAATCCTCGCAGCACTGTTGGAACGATGACAGAAGCATACGATTTTCTTCGCATTTTATATGCTTATCTTGGCACCCCCTACTCTCCTCAAACAGGCGTCCGGCTAGAAGCTGTCACCGCTCGCTTTGTTGTAGAGAAACTCATGCAGCTAGCTCCAAACACAAAGCTCCATATTTTAGCACCCCTCAAGCTCAAAAAAGGAGAGCAGTTTTTAGAGTTCTCTTCAAGACTTCAGCATCAAGGGTATCTTCGCATCCGTTTAAATGGAGCTTATAAAGAACTCGATGAAACCATTCTCTTTGAACCGAATCGAAAAAATGATCTTTTTCTTGTTATCGACCGGTGTATTCTCTCAGCCGATTCAACTCCCCGTCTTTTAGAGGCAATCGAGCACGCCACGACATTTTCTAAAGGCGTTGTCACTATCGACACCGAAGGGAAAGATCTCTTTTTTAACCTTGCCTTTTCCGACCCGACAACGGGAACTTCCTACCCTTCCATTACGCCTCACACATTTTCTTTTAATACAGAACAAGGGATGTGCCCCGACTGCTTAGGGCTTGGGTTTCAATTTGGGGTCGACCTCAAAGGACATCGCGAACTGCTCGCTCTCTCCCCTATTGGGCTTTTGCGCAACCTTTGGAAAGAGACAGCTTCTCCCTACGCTTTACGCCTCACTGAAGAACTTTTGCTCAGCTACGATATCGACCCCGACCTTCCCCTTAAAAAACAGCCCCCCGCCCATCTCCACCTCCTCTTCCAAGGTCCCATGAAACGGAAAAATATGGAGTGGCTGGGCTTAAGCCATGTCCTGGGGAAAGCAGCTAAACTCCGCTCTGACTACCGAGAAGCCTTTGCACCCCTTCTCACGCAAACCACCTGCCTCAGCTGCCAAGGGAGCAGGCTTCATCCTCTGGCTCGCCACGTCAAAATCGAAGATGTCACCATTGCCGATTTTTGCCATCTCTCCATTGAAGAGGCGCTCAAGTTCATAGAGCGGTGGAATACCCCCTCTTATCTGGAGGAGCCTTATCGCCAGCTCCAGCATCGTCTCCATTTTTTAGTTGCTATCGGCCTCGGTTATCTTTCACTCGATCGAAGCGCTCCGACCCTCTCAGGGGGCGAAACGCAGCGCATCCGCCTCTCCCGCCAACTCGGAAGCGGCCTCACGGGGTGCCTCTATGTTCTCGACGAGCCCACCATCGGACTTCACCCTAAGGATAACCTCAAACTCAACACCGCCCTCCTCAAACTCAAAGAAATGGGCAATACTCTTCTTCTTGTCGAACACGACCCCCTCACTCTGCAAATTGCTGATTATATCCTTGATTTTGGACCTAAGGCAGGGAAAGAAGGAGGACAAATCACAGCCCAAGGGACCCTCAGCCAAATTCTCAACAATCCTCAGTCACTCACGGGCGCTTATCTCAGCGGCCAAAAAAAAGTGCCCCAGAGAACCCAAAGGCGCCGCCCGAAAGATTATTTTTCCCTCATTGAATGCTCTGCTCATAACTTGCAACGGTTCACCTTTAACCTCCCTGTTGGCGTACTCTCTTGCCTGACAGGAGTATCAGGAAGCGGCAAATCGACGCTCCTGCATGATGTGCTGCGTCCTACAGTGGAAAAAGATCTTGAGAAAACCCCTTGGAATCAACTGATCGCCCTCGAGCAAAACCCTTTAGGTCAAACGAGCAGATCTGACATCTCCACCTATGTCGATCTTCTGACCCCGCTCCGGTCCCTATTTGCCTCTCTTCCCCTTGCGAAAACCAAGGGGCTCGAACCGAAACATTTTAGCTTTAACCACCGCCGCGGGATGTGCCAAACATGCCAGGGACACGGGACGCGAACCATTGAGCTACAGTTTTTGCCTCCCGTTAAAATCACCTGCGAGTCGTGCCACGGCTTCCGCCTCAATCCCCTCTCCCTCACCGTTGAATATAAGGGAAAACATCTAGGGCACATTCTTCAAATGACCACGTCAGAAGCCAGGCCATTTTTTGATGCCTTTCCCAAAATCGTTAAAATTTTAGACACCCTCATTGCCGTTGGTCTCGACTACGTCCAGCTTGGGCAAGAGGTCGCCACCCTCTCTGGCGGAGAGCAGCAACGGATTCGGCTTTCTAGAGAACTCTCCCGCCGCTCCTCCGGGAAAACCCTCTACCTTCTTGATGAACCCACCGTCGGACTCCACGCCGATGACATCGTCAAACTCCTGAGTATCTTCCATCTCCTCGTCGACCGCGGCAACACCGTCGTCGTGATTGAACACAACCTCGACGTCATCAAAAACGCCGACTACCTCTTCGACCTAGGTCCCGGCGCCGGAGCCGCTGGCGGAGAACTGATTGCCGAAGGAACCCCCGAAGAGCTTAAAGCCAACCCAAAATCTGTAACAGGCGGATATCTTTAGGCTCTAACTTGCTTAGAAAAATCTTTTAAAGCTCTTTCTAGCACTGCAAATCAAAAAAATAGATTTACAACTTAAAAAAATGTCATTCGTGTAGAATTTAACCATGGCGTCATGCATAGAAACAATCAGCCCTCGTGTCGACATCGCCTTTAAAAAGATTTTTGGTGTTGAAGAGAATAAAGACCTCTTAATCTCGCTCATTAACTCGATTGTAGGACCCGAGGATCAAGTCACCGATGTGACCCTTTTAAACCCTTATAATCCTAAAAATTTTAGAGATGATAAGCTCTCGATCTTAGACATCAAAGCCGAAGGCAAAGATGGGAAGCGATTCAATATCGAAATTCAAATCAGTGATGAAGCCGATTACGATAAAAGAGCCCTCTACTACTGGGCAAAACTGTATACGGAGCAGCTCAAAGCCACAGAAGATTACGCTCTATTATCCAAAGCTATCGGAATTCATATCCTCAACTTTACCTCGATTCCCCAAGTCGATAAGTATCACAACGTCTTCCATATCCGAGAACAAGCGAGCCACCTGCCCTATTTTGAAGACTTAGAACTGCATACCATCGAGCTAAAGAAGTTCTGCAGCAACCGTCAAGAAGAGCTCTCCGATCTGATCGTTAAAGTGAAAACGTCTCTCGATATGTGGGTCGCTTTTTTAACGCGGCATGATCTGCTCAAAAAAGATCACCTGCCAGCTCCTTTAAACGATCCGTCTCTGCAAAAAGCCCTCCATGTGCTGGATGTGATGAACTTTGGCCCTGAAGAGCGAGAAGCGTATGAAGACCATCTTAAATGGCTGAGAATTGAAACGAATACCCTGAAAAAAGCAGAAGAAAAAGGACGAAAACAAGGAATCCAAGAAGGAAAAGAACTTGGGATCCAAGAAGGGAAGAGAGAAAAGAGTTTAGAAGTCGCCCAAAAGATGCTTCTACAAGGATTTTCTATGAAGCAAGTCTTTCAGATCACTGGACTTTCCGAGATAGATATTAAGTAGCATTAGGTATGCTTTTGGAGACAGCATGATCCCATCAATACGCATGGCTTTACCTGTAGGGATAGCTCTTGAGCTATGCCCCATCATTCTTTCAAATCTATTTCTTCATCCGCTTCTATAGTTGAAGGCTCGTTTGTTGAAGAAGGAAGAGCTTTTTGATTGAAGTAATTTAAGATAGCTTGCCGTTGGGCAGAATTTAAGTTAATCTGCGGACGAAATCTTTTGATAAATCACCCTTAATTAAGATTTTAAAAATAATCGAGGCACATCGCCTGTTTCACTTCTGCAAGGGTGCGGCTGGCAGTCTCTCGGGCTTGAAGAGTGCCACGTTTGAGCATCTCCCAAACAGAAGCGGGATCTTGAGCAAACTGGGCACGGCGGGCGCGGATGGGATCTAAGAATGCTTGCAGAACCTCGGTGAGGTGCTTTTTGAGGATCGAGTCTCCGAGTCCTCCCCGCCTGTAATGGTCTTTAAGCTCTTGGACGCGTACGGTATCAGGATCAAATGCATCGAGATAATCAAAGACGGGATTCCCTTCAACTGTGCCTGGATCCTCGACCTTAAGATGCTTGGGATCGGTGTACATTCCCTTCACTTTTTTTGCGACGATGTCTGTGGGATCGGAGAGGTAGATCGCATTCCCGAGCGATTTTCCCATTTTTGCTTTCCCATCAGTCCCTGGAAGGCGTGCAAGCTTTGGAATGAGCGGCTCGGCTTCGACAAGCACAGCTCTTTTGTAGATCCGATTAAAATGCCGCACAATCTCATTGGTCTGCTCAATCATCGGGCGCTGATCTTCCCCCACAGGGACAACGGTGGCTTTAAAGGCGGTGATATCGGCCGCTTGAGAAACAGGATAGATCATAAATCCAGCGGGAACACTTTCTCCAAACTGCTTTTGAACAATCTCCTGCTTGACTGTCGGATTGTGTTTCAACCGATTCCAAGTGACAAGATTTAAATAGTAGAGGGTGAGCTCGGGGAGCTCTGGGATCAGCGATTGAATGAAGATCGTGGTGACGGTTGGGTCGATTCCAACAGCTAGATAATCGAGTGCGACTTCTAGGACATGAGTTCGCACTTTCATCGGATCATCGGCGTTATCCGTCAGCGCTTGAGCATCGGCAAGCATGACAAACTGCTGCATCTCGTGTTGAAGAGTCGTTCGATTTTTAAGCGAGCCAACATAATGCCCAAGATGAAGCGGACCTGTTGGACGATCGCCAGTTAAAATAATTTGTTTTTTCATAAGAGGCTTGATTAATCTTGCAGAATCGGTATATTTCGTGCAATGCATACACCATCTGACTTTCCAAGATCACTTGGACATTATACGCTTTTGCAAAGCCTGGGCAAGGGGGGCATGGGCGAAGTCTTCCTGGCCCGCGACACGATTTGTCAAAGAGTTGTGGCGCTGAAAAAAATTCGGGAAGAGCTTCAAAAATTTCCTTCAATTCGCCACCGGTTTTTAAGAGAAGCTCGTATCGCAGCAGAACTCTCCCACCCTTCTATTATTTCCATTTTTTCAATCTCGGATGAGGCTGACCATAGTTTTTATACAATGCCCTATGTCGAAGGGGCAACATTAAAAGAAGTTTTAAAAGAAGCTAGAGCCTCTGAGAAAGTGGGATCAATTTCCCACTTGATCCGTATTTTTTTAGCCCTTTGTCAAGCGGTGGCCTACGCACACTCAAGAAATATTCTCCATCGAGATCTTAAACCTGAAAATGTGATCATTGGGAAATTCGGGGAAGTGATCATCCTCGATTGGGGGCTTGCTCAAATTGTTGGTGAAAGAGATGATATCGAGCATCTTCCTTCCGACCTTTCAACCCAGCACTTAACCAGGCCGGGAAAGGTGGTAGGAACCTTAGCCTACCTCGCGCCCGAACGGGCAGAAGGGCTTCCAGCAACACAGCAAACCGATCTCTATGCCCTCGGAGTGATTCTATTTCAAATCTTGACCCTCAAGATGCCTTTTAAAAGAGGAGATTTAGAGACATTTCAAAAGCAGTGGAAGTTTGAGCAAATTCCCGATCCCATTGAAACTGCACCCGATAGAGACATCCCCCATGCTCTCAGCTTGATCGTTCTTCGATGCTTAGACGTCCATGATCGGTACTCCTCCGTTCAGCAGCTGATTCTCGATCTTGAGTCCTTCATCGAAGGAAAGCCCGATTGGGGAGCGATCCAATACCTTGATATTGATCGAAAAGAGGATTGGGAATTTCAAGAGCTGATCATGCTTGCCAAACATATGGCCATTTCTCGCCTGACGGAGATGGAATGGGTGAACCTGATGGTGTCTAAAACATCATTTCCAGGCAATACCCGCCTTGAAACCACCGTCCAGCTCCATGCCGATTCTCGAGGAATCGGGTTTCTCATCGGTGTTCCAGCTCCTTCAGAGCGAAAGGAGATCATGGAAGGTTTTTGCTTGTGGATTGGCACCGCCCCACACCCAGGCTGCCGGCTGTTTCGTAACAATATTGATGTCTTAAATATCCCTTCCGTTTTCCTCCAGTCCAACCAGTCCTATGCTATCAGGATCGAGAAAGACGACCACCATTTAAAACTCTACATTGATAATCTGCTCAGGCTTCACTATCTTAACCAGACTCCCCTAATGGGATCGCAGGTAGGGATTTTAAGGCGGGATGCCAGTCTCGAGATCTCCCCTCTTAAAGTCTCTACAGGAAGTCAGAATGTGCTGATCAGCTGTTTGGCAATTCCCGACACGTTTTTAATGTACAAAGAGTATAAAAAAGCTGTTTCCGAATATCGAAAAATTGCAATCTCATTTCCTGGTAGAATGGAAGGGAGGGAAGCGGTCTACCGAACAGGGATCGCCTTGATTCAAGAAAAACTCTTCAATGACGCTTTGGAAGAATTTGGGAAGCTCAGAGGAACTGCCGGAGCCCCGCTTGAGTATTTAGGAAAAGCAACCGTTTACCAAGCCCTTGAAGAATGGGAAGAGGAGGCAAAATGTCTAGAACTTGCCATCAGAAAATATGTGAAACACCCTTTATTTCCTCGTCTTGTTGAACATCTCATTTTCAGGCTTCATGAATCGTCTTCCCACAACCGGCTTGCCGCCTACCATCTTGCCCTCGTTGCTCTAAGGCACCTTCCTCAGATTTTTACGAACCCAGATCATAAGCAAATTCTAGACCGTATTCAAAAACAATGGGAAACGCTCCCCTATTTTTCTCCGGGTGCAAATGAGGTTCAACTTGCTTTTTTACTGATAAGGCCTCTAACACTTCTAGAAATCATCGACGCAGGTTGTTGGGGTGAAGAGCCATTTTTTGCCCTTCTGGAACTGGGATGCCACGCCCTCATTCGAGAAAGCCCTCGCTTAAGCCAATACCCGATGATTTCAGCCCTTGCCAGGGGAACTTTAATGGATTCCCCCACGGTTTCGGCAAGCCCCTCTTTGGCAACCTATTTATTCTATCTCCACTTTGAACAGGGACATTTTTTAGACCCTCCATCCGATCCTATTTTTAAACTTCAGACGCTCCTTGCCCTCAGACGTTTTGAAGAGGCAAAAGCACTTTTCAAAGAGTATCCAATGGAAAGGCTCACCCAAGACAATTCTTATCTTTTTACACTTTTTGGATGTTATCTGTGGGCTGTCGAAGGAGAACAAAAAGCAAAGGCCCATTTCAGTGGAATCGAGGAAATGCCCTACCCCCCTTTTGAAACGCTTCTTGCCTATTTCATCATGAAAAAAATCGACCTGGAAGGACCCTGGTTTCAAAAAGCCTTTTTCTGGGAAAAGCTTTCCTTATACCGACAGCTTCTGCTTTTGGCTTACTCTCTTGGCGAAACAGAAAAAATTGAAGATTGGCAAAGCAAAATCAAAGCGCTTCGCTCGTTTACCTAGAAGCTGTCTTAAAACTCAGATTTCGTCGCTTTTTGGAGGATTTTTGGCCAATTTTCGCTTTATTTGGTGGGGGTAATATACGAAAGTTGATATAACCCCCACCAAATAAAGCGAAAATTGGCTCAAAAAGCCCCAAAAATCGACAGAAACTGAGGTTTAAGACAGCTTCTAAGAAGCTTTCGGCTTGAAAAGAGACTTAATAAAACGACTCCATCCTTCTTCGATCCGGGCGCCAATTCCTTTTAAGAAAGAGAAAAAACTAAACCGTTCCTTTGCTTTCGGCTGGACATTATTAGTAGGCTTTGTTCCTTGACCCAGCATATCATCTTTGAGCTCTTCAATTTTCATCTCATCACTTTCTTCGACTAATGTTCCTCCAATTTGCTTTGCAATTGCTAGAGGAATACCCGGATAATTCAGCAATAATGGAATCCCTGCCCCGACGATTTGTTGAAGCCCTCTTCCAATGGCATAGCCATTAAAGGGAGTGAAGAAGAGCTTATTCATATTCGTATAAAACAGGCGCACTTCCTCATCCTTTAAATCCGGTTCATTGGGTATAACGGTTCTTTGAATCCGAGTAGAAGCCATCAATATACAACCCATGAGATGCACGCCTAGAAGCCCTTTATCAAGGTCAGCGATGTTAAATCCAATGAGCTCTTGCTCTGCCTCTTGAACCTGGGCGACAATCGAATCGACAGCCTCTGTGATCTGCTTCAAAAAGAGGTTTTCCATTCCCAAAGCTACCGTCAATGTAAATAGATTTGTCGAAGATCTGAATACCTTATTGTAGAAAATGACGTGTTGAATGGTTTTGAGAAGAGCCTTTTGCAATTGTTCTTTCTTTGCTTTGTCTGCCGTCATATAATCAGCCATGGCTTTCTGAATAGCAGGATTTTGAATCAGCGTCATATATTGATTAAGACATCGAACAGCCACGTTTGTTGCCGTTTTGTTATCAATCTGCACTTGTAGATATTTTCCTATTATTGTTTGCAAAAAATAAGGCAAATCAAGCTGCCCTACAATATCCTTAGTCCCCACCACCGTATTTCCCCGCGCCACATTCATGACACCTATGATAAAATTACCTGGATCGTAGAAGTTTGTTTTAGGAGGCTTTCCATTATAGGCTTGAATAGCGAGCCGAGCTAAAGGTTGCGCGTGATATCCAGCGGTTCCAGAAAGCGACTCGAAAACGCCTCCAACAACTCCTGTGAAAAGAGTCAAAGATTGAGGCACAGGTATAATGTTTCGTACCATACCGACAGCTGCTCGAGCCGCTAAATATTGGGCAGTTCTCACGGGATATGAATCAAGAGAATTTTTAGAAGCAGGCACTCCTATACCGCTCATCTTTAATCCTTGCATCCCTCCAACAATTGTTCCGGCGCTTTGAACCATCCACCTGACAGCTCCTGACTCCATTCCGCTGCCGCCTGTCAAATAACTCAGTCCTACGACCAAGGCCGTCGCGGTCAAAGCAGCTCCAACACCTGCCGACCAAGTAACGAGCGCTTTTTCCCTACCGGTTGCTTGAGGCTTTGATTTCTCTAAAGCTTGACTCGCAAACTCTTTTCCTGCGGCAAAAGCCATTGTTGCTTCAGGAAACGCCCCCCCGATTGTCATGCCAGCTGTTTCTGCAGCAACAGCCGTTACCCCCGCAATGACTTGGGTTCCAATGATGCTTCCACTAAATTCTTTAACTTTTTCAACTACTGGAGAAATATTTTCTTGAAACTCTTTAGAAACATTTTCATGAAATACTTTATTCGTAGCTGCATCGTATAAAAAATCGCCGACATTTCGACAAAAATATTTGAACGATGACAAAGATAATACTGGATGAATCATAATAATACTCTTTTTTATTTTTATTAATATTTTAATTATACCATAATAAATATTAAAATTGTTTATTTTTAATTAAAAATGTAATAAAATATAACTTGCTTATAATAAGCTAATTACAACAAATACTTGTAAAAATTATTTTAATTTAAGGTCCACTAACCCAATACTTTGACTTTTCACACACTCCCATATAGAATGGCCTCTCTATGAAAGAAATGGCTAAAGCCTTTAATCCTAAGGAAATTGAAGACGAATTGTCTCAATTTTGGGAGAAAAATCAATTTTTCAAGGCCTCGGCCTCCTCAGAAAAGCCTCCGTTTACGATCGTCATCCCCCCCCCTAATGTGACAGGTGCACTCCATATGGGGCATGCTTTGGTAGACACCTTGCAAGATATTTTAATTCGGTGGAAACGGATGTGCGGCTATGAAGCCCTCTGGGTCCCTGGGACAGATCACGCGGGTATTGCCACTCAAACTGTTGTCGAAAGGCATCTCATGAAAACACAGGGTCGAAGACGAGGCGACTTAACCCGTGAAGAATTTCTTGATGAAGTCTGGAAATGGAAAAATGCAAGTGAAAAAACCATTCTAGCTCAAATTAAAAAGGTGGGATGTTCCTGCGATTGGGACCGCCTTGCCTTCACCATGGACGAGCCCCGCTCAAAAGCAGTTCGATCTCTTTTTAAAAAGATGTTCGACGATGGGCTTATTTATCGCGGCAATCGCCTCGTAAACTGGGATCCTGTTTCTCAGACTGCTTTGGCAGATGATGAAGTGGAATATGAAGAAAAAACTTCAATACTTTATTATATTCGGTACCCAATTGAAGACTCCGACCATTTTGTCGTTGTCGCCACGGTTCGCCCGGAGACACTTTTCGGCGATATGGCGGTGGCTGTCTCTTCTCAAGACCTTCGATATCAGCAGCTCATTGGAAAATCGATTAGACTCCCCCTCACAAATCGAAAAATCCCTCTGATTGCCGATCCCCATGTCGATCTGGCCTTTGGAACCGGAGCTGTTAAAGTCACACCTGCACATGATGTCAATGATTACGCGATCGCAGAGCGGCATGCCCTTCCCTTGCTGAACATTATGACACCTGACGGCCGCCTCAATGAACACGGAGGAGAATTTGCCGGCCTTTTAATGGAAGAGGCTCGACATCATGTCGTCCAAAAACTGAAAACACTAGGGCTTCTTGAGAAGATGGAGCCCCGCCCTCATCGTGTCGGTGTCTCTTACCGTTCTAAAGCTGTTATCGAACCCTACTTATCAAAGCAGTGGTTTGTCAGGCTCTCTACATTTAAAGAACAATTGATCCATCTCGTCAAATCCAAACAAGTGAAACTGATTCCTGAGTCGTTTGAATCGACCTATTTCAATTGGATCCACCATTTGCGAGATTGGTGTATTTCTAGGCAGTTATGGTGGGGGCATCGGATCCCCATTTGGTATTCGAAGAAAGACCCTTCCCAAACGATTTGCTACGCAGGAGAAGGAATTCCCCCGGAGGTTGCAGCAAACCCCTCTGAATGGGAGCAAGATCCCGATGTCCTTGACACCTGGTTCTCATCTGCTCTCTGGCCCTTCAGTGTCTTCGGATGGCCTGAAAAAACCGCCGACCTTCAAAAATTTTTCCCGATCTCTGTTCTTGTGACAGGGCATGATATTCTCTTTTTCTGGGTTGCCCGGATGATGATGATGAGCGATTATGTCTTCCAAAAACCCCCTTTTAAAGAAGTCTTTCTTCATGGGCTCATTTTCGGTAAATCGTACTGGCGGACGCAAAGTGATGGCTCCATTGCTTATCTTGGAGGCGAGGAGAAACTGAAATACGATCTTGGAGCGCCTCTCCCCTATGACATCCATAGTCGATGGGAGAAAATGTCTAAATCGAAAGGAAATGTTTTAGACCCTCTGGAAATCATTGAGACCTACGGTACCGATGCGATGCGCATGGCTCTTGCCGCCTCCACAACGGGCGCTCGTCAAATCGACCTCGATAGGCGTCGTTTTGAAGAGTTTAAAAACTTTGCAAATAAAGTATGGAATGGAGCTCGATTTGTCCTCCTTAATCTGGAAGAAATCGACCTATCGACAGAGCTTGACCGAACCCTTCTTTCCCTAGAAGACCGGTGGATCCTCTCCCGCTTAAACCGCATCATCGAAGAAGTTCATTCCGCCCTTCTTGCCTATAGCTTCGATAAAGCAGCTCTTCTTGCCTATGATTTTTTCTGGAAGGAGTTTTGCGCCTACTACGTCGAACTGACAAAGCCCGTCCTTTTTGGAAAAAGAGGAGCCTCTCACGATAAAACAAATAAACAAAAGATCTTACTCATTGTCCTATGCGCTGCCATCCGCCTTCTTCATCCAATGGCTCCCTTTATCACAGAGGCGCTATTCCAGCTTTTAAAAGAGCGGTTTGGCAACGTGCTCCTTACAGACGGGTCATATCTTCAAGAGACGCTCACGGCCCTTCAGCTGCCTGCTTGCGCTGTTAGTCCTTTCCCAAAAGTGATTCATCCTGCCGACACCAATTGCGAAATTGAAGAAGAGTTTGCCACCATTGATGCCCTTGTCCATGCTATTCGAAATATTCGGGCTGAAATGCAAATTCCACCGGCAACCCCTTCCTCTTTGATTATCGTTGCCCCCCCCGATCTCTTGCAGTTTGCCCAGCGACATGAAGCCATTTTGCAAGCCCTTATTCGCCTTGAAAAAATTCAATATTTGGAAGCTGATCCTCCTACTTCAAGGATGGCTTCAAGTACAACCGTAGGATCTTTTAAATTGATCTTGCCACTCCCTTCCGAACTGAAAGAAAAAGAACGGGTACGGCTCTTCAAAGAGCAAGAAAAGTTAATCGAACAAGAGCATAACTGCCGCTCCCAGCTTGCCAATGCCGACTTCGTCGCAAAAGCCCCTCCGCACCTTGTAGAAAAACTACGCACCGCCGCCACCCAAGCAGAAAAAGGCCTTTACGAGATCGCCCAAAAACTCAAGAGCTTTTCTTAGAAGCTGTCTTAGAGACTGTTAATCACAAGATGTGACGTAGTTCACATTGCCGGCGATGTTAATCGTTGAATATATATTCCCCTCAAAATTCTGCAGATTGATGATGCCGGTGCCTGAGGTTGTGATACTAAGATCATTGTTTCCAGGCGCCGTTGGTATGACCTGATTATTCGTCACACCTGCACAGATGACTCCGTTTGATACAGTTTGAATATTGATCCCTGTGGATCCAGTTCCAGACCCTGTTGTCACAGTGTTATTGGTCACAAAGGTCTGAAAATAAAGTCCTGTAGCGGCACCATTGATCTCACTGAGAATACCAATTGTGTTGGTGCTTGGTGTGGTTGTAACAACAAGATTTCGGTCAATGATAGCTGTTCCCGAATTAGGGGCTTCACTGACAGCAACAGCTATACTGATTGATGCATTAGAGCCTGTATTATTATTGATCGTGTTTTCTATAATACGGCAAGTTGCGTTTGGCATTCCAGATGAGTACGTGATTCCTCGCAGACCGAAATTAGATATGGTATTCCCTATAATCGTGCAATCGGCTGAAGCAGTTGTGGCTCCCTCATTAGGAGAAAAAGCGATTGCGCCGTCACCGAATGGTGAAGTATAACCAAAAACAGTGTTATTCGAAATCGTGGCTTGCATAAACGTTCCATCTAATACCAGTAAGTTGATCCCGTCCCCGAGGGCTGCTGGCATTTGAGTGAGGGTATTGTTGTCGATTTCGATCACTCCCTGTCCAATAATCCCAATACCCACATGAGCAACACTTCCAAAGATATTGTTGTTATTAATCGTAGCTCCATTGATTCCGCTTGTTCCATCAATGCCAATAGAGCCAGCTTGCAAGGCTTGGATGTTGAACCCAGAAACTTGGTTGCCATTGGCAAGGGTTACAACACTGCCCGCTGTATTTGTAATGAGCGGGTTGCTGTTTGCCATGGCAGAAATGGTGATGTTTCCTTTTGTCGTTGCAATGGAGTGGGAAATTCCAGCCCCTAGCAGCAATTGGTTATTTTGCAAGATAATGCCCCCCTCCATCCCAGGTGTCGCAGTCCCATTACCGGGAAACACATAGATGATATCACTCGGGTTTGAGGCACTTTGCGCCTGAAAAAGTGTTGGAAAAGGGCTTTCAAATGTTCCCAAGGAGTTGCTTGTATTGTCGACAAACCAGACGACCCAAGGCTCTCCTGTGGCAGGATTGATCGCTTTTTCATGAACTCGCAGGGTTTTAACCACGGGAATCTCAAGGCGGGTGGGAGAGAAAACAGCCCGGGAGAGCAAAAGACCGTTCGTTTTAAATCCCCCTTTTCTTTTTAGTTTCCCGCCTAAAGGAAAATGGAAGCCGATTTCACCCTGAAATACACTGTGGAACAGATGGTCGTAAGAATAGGAGGCTTGAAGAGAGACGATCTCTTTATAACGCCCTAGCAGACGGGTTTTACCTCCCCATGTTGAAGCGTAAGGAGAGTTAAAGTAGTAAGGTCCTGCTGCTGCGTAGAGGTCATACTTAAAGCTTTGGTTGAGGTGTCCTCCAATTTCAGCGTCTACTCCTCTCATCACATATTTTTGTTTGAATTTTGAAAGGATGGAATTTTTCCTGAATGTATAGAATTGGGGGTCGTACTTTCGGCCCTTTTGATCTCCCACAGGAAAATAGGCGTTAAGGCGGTACTCCATCCGCTTGCCGAGGATCTCAACGCCAGGACTGAGTTGCTGAGCCGTCAGTTGGTGATAATCTTGCCTAACATCGTAGTACAAATAGGTCCCAATGATGTGGCTAATCGAAGGAACGAGTGTTCTTTCCCCTATGCCAATATTACCAGCAAGCTTTCCATCGTTAAACACATGCCCTCTAAGGTCAACGAAGGGCATAAAAGCAGGAGCCCTATCGAAAAGAACAAATCCTTCAAGAGTAGTATACCCATTTTTATAACCAATCCCATTGGCTTCTATATGACGTACTCCGACAGAGGATCGATGGTAAGGGGTGCGGAACTCAGGGGGTGGAGGGGAACTCTCTTGCATACTCTGGTTGTTTGTTACTAGAGGAGTCAGTGGCTGAGCAAAAAGACTTATTGCTTGAAGAGATAAAAGAATGGATAAGCTTACAATATGTTTCATTTTTTTTTCATATTCCACTCATTAGTAATTGTCAATTAACGGTTTCTTCTCTATTATCTTCCCCATGTGGTTTTTCCTCCTTTTCCTCTGCGTCGCTCTTGAAGCAACTCCTTCCGGAGTCTACCGTGAAAGAGTAAAACAGATTGACCTAGTCCATAATTGGACATCGGATCCAAATGACCAAAGCTTTGCGCAAAAAGGGCCTCTTGCAGAGGTTTATCAAGTTTTAAAGCTTAAACAAACAACTTTGAAAATCACCGACCTTAGAAGTGAAAAAGATTCAGACCGACTCACTTATATCGTCGTATGGAATAAGCCCTCTTTCTTGAATGCTAAGACACTGTCTCGTTTTTCTTCTAAAAAAATGATTCTCTTTATGTGGGAGCCTCCCGTTGTTCAAAAAGAGTTGTACTCTGCCCAATTTCTTTCCCAATTCAAACGGGTTTATACATGGGACGACGATCTGGTAGACAACAAAAAATTTTTTAAATTTTACTACCCCGTTCTCACACCCATGCTCACCGACCTCCCCTCTTTTGAGCAGCGAAAACTTCTAACCCAAATTTCATCTCGAAAAAAAAGCAAACATGAAAAAGAACTCTATACAGCTCGCCTCTCCGTCATCAAATTTTTTCAAGATCTGCCTGAAGGTGACTTTGAATTTTATGGGCACGGCTGGGGAAAAGAGCCGTACCGCCACTACCTCGGAACAACTGATAATAAACTAGAGACCCTCAAAAACTATCGATTCTCGATCTGTTACGAAAACATGCGCGATGTGAAAGGGTATATCACAGAAAAAATCTTTGATTGTTTTGCTGCTGGAACGATTCCAATTTATTGGGGAGCCAGCAATATCACCGATTTTATTCCTAAAGAATGTTTTATCGATCGCAGAAATTTTAATACTTTTGAAGAGGTTTACCATCACATCCAGACCATGGATCAAGACACCTATCAAACCTATCTAAAACATATTCAAACCTTTCTAGAAAGCGACAAAGCCAAGCTTTTTTCTCAAGATATGTTTAACGTTATCTTTTTGGAAGCCATTCGCTTTCCTTAAAATAAGCGCTTGGATTGTAGGAAATCATCCCCCTTTCTATAATCCCCTGTTATGACGGATCCCGCTTCTTTTAATCAAGGGCTCGCTTTATTTGAGTATGGATCGCATCATAACTGTTTGCCAACTCTTCGATATGCAGCCAAAAAATTTCAGCAGGTAATCGAGCCAGTTGCAAAATCCCAATTTGGGGCCAAATCCGCAGCGAGTTTTGCAACTGGCTCGATTTCCTTTAATTCCCAGACACGTGAAGCTTGGCACCTCTGGGCAAAGACCCTTGCTCGTATCGCTTTTCTCTCCGGAAAAAAAGAAGATCTTCTGAAGGCAAGCTTACAAATAGAGCAAGCCCTTCAATTTCTCTTACCAGAGCAGACCGCAAACCTTTATTGGGATGCCGGCATGATCCACTTTCGACTAGCCGAGTTGTCAGGAGAAATCGACGATCTTTTCAAAGCTATCGCCTCTTTTGAAAAAAGCGGTGAGAACATGCCAACTAACTTTTGGAATGATCTTGGAAAAGCCTATACAGCTCTGGCTGAGAAATTCCATGATAAACGTCCTGTTTTAAAAGCGGTCCAGTATTTTAAACAAGGAGTCTCCCAAACTCCTTCAAATTTTGAAGGATGGGTAGGGCTTGGAAAAAATTTTAAACGCCTCTACCAAATGACCCATGAAAATACCTATTTTGAGCAGGCGTCCGAATCTTTCAAAGTAGCCTCTCATCTCAACCCTCAGCTTCCGCAGTTATGGTTTGAAAGAATTGAGTTTCTTCTGGAAGTTGCAAGGCAAGAGCACGACCGAGCAAAACTGCAGACTGCTTTAGAGTGGTGTCAATCTGCACCCAGCTCTCCCTACTTATATGGACTTTGGGCTGAAGCGCTTGCCCTTTTGGGAGAGTGGGATGACTCCATCCACCTCATCCGCCAAGCAGAAGATAAACTTCGCGCTCTATTTGAGCAATGCGAAGAGGAGGACTTCTACCTTTTGCATTCGTATGGAAAGTGCCTCTTTTCTTTTGCAAGATATTACCATGATCTTGATCTATACTATCAAGCCATTGAACAATTTCAGGCATCACTTTCCATCGACCGAACTGAGCAGCAGGGCTGGATCTGGATGGGAAAGGTTTACATGGAGCTGTTTCACTGTTTTAAGGATCTCGATGCCCTTGAAAAAGCGGTCTATTTTTATCATAAGGCTCTCCAAATCAGAATCGACCCCTTTCTCTATTTTGAAGTCGCTATCGCCCTCATTCACCTCGGAGAAACAGAGCGAAATCCTGCGCTCCTTCAGCAAGCGCTTGATTATCTTGAGTATTTCTCACAAGTTCATCTAAGAGATACTCGATGGTCTTATTATTACGGAATGGCCCTAGATCTTCTCGGGGATTTTGAAGAAGAAGCCTCCCTTCATCATCAAGCGTTAGACCTATTTAGAGCTGTTTTAATGTCTACTCCCCATGATGGAGCAACCCATCATCGGATTGCACTCGCTTACTCCCATCTTGGAGAAGCGGTGGGCGAAATCGATTATTTCCTCCGCGCTATCCATCATTTCCAACTGAGCCAACAGGTGCTTGAAAATAAAGAAATCATTTACCTTGATTGGGGAGTCACTTGGATCAATCTCTCTCAACACAGAGCAAGTGCTTTAATGGAAGAAAATGATTTTCACCAAGCAGAACATGCGCTTATGCAAGCAGCCCGACTTGGAAACCAGCACGCTTTGTATCCTCTTGCCTGCCTCTACTCGTTGCAAGGCCTGCTTGACCTCTCCCTCCATTACCTCAATAAAGCACGCCAAGCGGGCACCCTGCCTCCATTGGAAGAGGTACTAGATGATGACTGGTTAGAAAGCGTGCGGTTAACCCCTGCCTTTCAGGAATTCCTCGCTCTTTTGCAAAAAAGTTGATACTCTAAAGAGGTCGTTGCAAAACTCAGGGTTCAAAGTCGATATTACCCCCGCAATTTGGATCGAAAATCGGTTCAAAAGAACCCGAAAATCGACGAACCTTAAGTTTTGCAACGACCTCTAAATGCTTAACTCTTTGGATGGACCATGGATCGACGTACGATTATTTTTGTTGTTCTAATGACAACAACCTTTTTCTTGATCAATCATTTTTTATTTCCCCCACGTCCCTCTAAAGTAGAAGTGGGTGTTGTAGTTGAAGGGGAGCCTACTGTTTCTCCTCCTAAAGCGCCTCTGAAAGATGAAACCCTTTACGTCATTGAAAATGCGTATCAGCAATTGGTGATTTCGTCTCTCAATGGAGCGTTAGCTGAAATTAACCTTCCTCTTCAAACAAAAGAAAATTCTGAGAGCGTTGTAAAAAAGATTTGGATCGATCAAGCCCTGGAAAAAGACCATCCTCAAGAGGACTATTTCCCTTCAGCTCCCTATCAAACCTATCAAGGCTCTTTCAATCTGGGAGAGCTTGGAGGATATTATCCGCTTCTCAGACGGCATGTCGCACCCGCCTACTATGGGCTTGCCACAACCACCTCCAATCCCAATAGCGCACAAACCCACTATCGTCTGAAGCGACTCGAAAAAAACCTCGTTGAGCTTGAAGGGACAACAGCAGGCGTTGTCTTAAGAAAAACCTATCAACTTCCCGATGATCCTTCAAAGACTCCCTACTCTTTTAATCTAACCATCACAACAGACGAAAATCCATCGGAGCTTGCCCTTTCAACAGGTGTGCCAGACGTAGAAATCGTTTCAGGAAGCTCATCGCCTGCTTTAAAATATCGGATACTGAACCAACGCCAAAAAGGCGTTATTGAACAGATCTCCCTGCCGAAGGAGTCCATCTCGATGACATCAATGCATCCCGAATGGATTTCCAACTCCAACGGTTTTTTTGCGATTCTCATCGAGCCTCAAGAGACGATGGGCGCTGGGTTTTCCGCTTCTCGAGTTCCTGGAACATCAGTTCCCACCCGTTTAAGCTTAATTGATGCGGAACAAAACCGGTTTCCGGCAGCAAATTACCCCGGATACGATCTTAAAATGCCTTTCAACACAAGCCAAGGAACTTATACATTTCATATCTTTGCAGGACCTCTAGCCTCCTCTGTTCTCGAAACAAATGATGCTGTTTTCAAGGCAGATTATAAAGGAATGCAAAGCTTTCATGGATGGTTTGCATTCATCTCAGAGCCGTTTGCAAAATTTTTATTCTTTTTGATGAAGATTTTTTACGTGACGATTCACTCCTGGGGATTTTCCATTATTTTGCTAACAATTGCGCTCCGCCTCATGATGTATCCCCTCAATGCATGGTCTATCCGTTCAACGATCAAAATGCAAAAGCTCTCCCCCAAACTCTCAGCGTTGCAGCAGCGGCATAAAAAGGATCCAAAGAAAGCTCAAGCGGAGATGATGAACCTCTACCGCGAGAACGGGGTCAACCCTCTTGGAGGATGCTTTCCTCTCCTCATTCAAATGCCCTTTTTGATTGGAATGTTCGACCTTCTTAAGTCAACCTTTGAGCTCCGAGGCGTCTCTTTTATTCCAGGGTGGATCACCAATTTGACTGCTCCTGATATTCTTTTTTCTTGGAGCACGCCGATCTGGTTTATTGGAAATTCATTCCACCTGCTTCCCATTCTCCTCGGCGCTGTGATGTTCTTGCAACAGAAAATGAGCGGAATGGGTCCCCGCAATCCAAAAACCATGACCGATCAACAAAAGCAACAACGAATGATGGGACATATCATGGTCGTTGTTTTCACCGTTTTATTTTACAACTTTCCCTCAGGACTCAATCTTTACTGGCTTTCCTCCATGCTTCTTGCCATTTTACAACAGTGGTGGATGACTAAAAATATGACAAAGAGTGTTAAAACGTGAAGGAATGGCAGGCCTTTTTAGAAGAGCAAAAAAAAGAGCTTGGATGCGATGCCATTGACCGGTGGGCTAAAAGTCTTAAAATCATCAATTTTGATGCAGGCAATCTCTATCTTGAGGCTGAAGACCCCTTTCAACTCTACTGGTTTGAACAGTATCTGCGCCCCCTGATCAAAGCAGCATTTAAAAATATCAACGGCAGATCTGTCCACGTTCACCTTTCTCTTATCAATGCGACTCTTCCTGTTAAAAAAAAAGAATGGATTCCACCGCTCAATCTAACCCCCGATTCGATTCTCTCTAATCGCACGTTTACAACCTATTTTTCAGGAGTTGCAAACGATCCTCCCTTTAAGCTTTTTCAAGACGTTTTAAAAAGGAAAAATTTTAACCCCATCTATCTTCATGGACCCTCTGGCGTTGGGAAAACCCATCTTCTCATGGCTGCCTGTCATCAAACCAAACAGCAAGGGCAAACCTATTTTTATGTGAAAGCCGACCGGTTTACCCAACATATCGTTGCCGCAATGCGAGGGGGAGCCATGCCGCAGTTCAGAGAGTTGTACCGTCGGTATGACGTCCTCGTCCTAGACGAGGTTGAACAGCTCTCAGAGCGGACCGCTTCTCAAGAAGAGCTGTTTCATACGTTCAACACACTCCATCTCGCAGGGAAACAAATCCTACTTGCCGGACAAGAGCTCCCTTCCCGCCTAAAAGGCATCGAACCCCGCTTAACAAGCCGGTTTGAATGGGGGCTTGTGCTCTCTTTCCAGCCGCTAACCCCCTCAGAGCAAGCCCTTTTTTTTCATCAGCTTCTGCATCAAAAAAAGATCACCCTGGATCCAGAAATCGCTCAGGCTTGCCTCTCGCTTCTTCCTTCGATCCCGCTCCTTTACCGGGCAGCCGATATCTTAGAGGTTCGCTTAAAGGAAGCCAAGCCGACTCTGCCCCTTCTCCAAATATGGTTTGCAACCCTCATTCAAGAACACAAGAGAAAAGCTCTCACCTCCGAAACAATTTTTAAAGCTGTCGCTTCTCATTTCGACATTCGTCCATCAGATCTTTGTGGAAAGTCTCAGACATCGCAGCACACAACCCCCAGACAAGTCGCCATGTATCTATGCCGAAAACAGCTTCATCTTCCCTATACGAAAATCGGCGAAATTTTTTCCCGCGACCACTCCACCGTGATGACCAGCGTCAAGCTCATCGATAAAAAGCTCAAAGAAACCCCTCTCCTGCAAGACGCCGTCCGCGACATCCTTGAGACTCTCAAGAAAACCCTCTAAAACAAAATTATTTGCGAAAATACTAGCAATCGGTAAAATGATTTGCATATCCCGCATGGAGACCCCATGCGAAAGCCACGGGCCATAAACCCGTGGTTTGTTTTTTCAATGGACAAGTATGGCTCAACAAAGAGTAGTCGTTTTTGTCGATGGGCTTAATCTATATCATGCCATATCCACTCTTCACCGGCAAGAATTGGAATGGGTTGACTTAAGAGTTCTATCAAAATTGTTACCGATGCTGCTCACATAATGTCAGTATCTCGTCCTCTGGAATATAGCCCTAAGACGGAAATATTGCGAAGATAGCTTGAAAGTTCAATGAGTCCCTTAAATCGCACCTTGAGCTCTAAACCTATTCTCAAGAGACTCCCCAAACCCATTCATGACATATATTTCACACGTGTTTGGGTGGTGGCGTGCCCATCTTTCGCTAGAATCGTTATATCTTGGATCTTGGCTGATGCCAAGCAGGTTCAGGCCTTGGAAAAAGTCTCTTATTGCCTGGCCATGAGAAACAACCACCACTAAGTCTCCAGGTGGAGTCTGAGCATGTGCCGACATGATCCCTGCAAACATCCGCTGAAAGAGTTGATACCGGCTTTCTGGAGTGTTGTTAGGTTTTGTAAAAAATCGCTTTTCTGGAGGGAGAGCTTCGTAGGCTTTGTAGCTTGGATCTACTTTACGCACTTTTCTAGGGGTTGGGTCATGTTCTTTTTCTCGAAGGCGTGCATCTTCGGTGAATTGCGATTGCAGACTTTTCACACTTTCATTCTCCGCAATCAATCGGCCCGTTTCTTGCGAACGTTTCATAGAGGAGACAAAAAAGGCAACCTTTTTACAGCCATATTCTTCGTGGAGCTCTTTGATTGCTTGTGCCGTGGGACCCGTCTGATTCCGCCCCCGTTCAGTTAAAGCCGGGTCATTTCCTTTGTCTTTATCAGCGTGCCGCATGAGCACAATCACTCTATGAGCCGCCTGCGTAAAGATTTGGTAGTAATTCCACGCCTGATACCCTCTGACCGCTGTTAAAGCGACTTTTAAACCAAACTCGGCGCCTTCTAAACTTTTCCACTCCTTTTGCTGAGCCCGTTTTTTCGCTTCATTCACCTGATAAAGGTTTAAAACAGTTTGAGCAACATAGGAAATAATGGTGACTTGTAAAGAACGCCTCATATGTGGAAACAGGCATAAATTAACAAGCGCTAGCGCATCGATAACCAAGGCCATGATCTTTTCAAATAGAGGCACTCCTGTCTCTCTTAACAACCCTAAAAACCCTTCGGTTACTGACACAATTTTGCCTATTTTAAGGCTTGCCTTGTGGTTTAAGACAATACCCGCAAACTCAAATATATTCTTTACAACTGGAAGAAGCGATTCATCAAGCGACCTTCCGGCATCCAGAATATTGAGTCCTCCCATGAGATAGGCCAGAGGCCGCTCCATCGGCTTATACAGAGAAATGAGTGGAAGCGCCGCCTCCACAATACGGCTGAATTCTTTTCCAGAACAGAATGGAACTGATCCACTTTGATTCAATTGATAAAACGGAATGTATTGACTTAATAAAGCAACCATAAATATTCTTTAGATAAAGATTGTAAATTTTTTTATTATACCGATCGGGCAGTAATGAATATCCCTGTAATAATACTTGCGGAACTCAATAAAGCCTTCGTATAAAACTCCCGGCTTTGATTTATTGCTTTTTTTTGAGGATCATAGCATTTCCGTGCGTATAATATACCGCAACATCCTCCTAACGTCATCACACCCCCAATACCAGGGAGGAGAAAGTCGATTGCTTGCCAAGTTTTTCTTACTGAGCTCACTTTTGAATTAACTTGAGTACTGTCATCTAAAAAAGCAGCGGAGCCTGATAAATCCTTCGCAAAAGCATCCCATATATGGTTTATGCTCTGCGTAAAACGATCTTGAAGATCACTCTTCATAATCTTTACATCTTTTTTCAACTCTTCTAATGCTGACTTTAATAATAGACGGTCCTCTTCTGATTTAGAAGAGGCATAAGTGTCAGCGATCTCTTCTAGCCGATTGTGGATAACGAGGCACACTTTAAATACTTCATCAATAAAATTTTTAAATAGCGGCCCAGCTCTTGTCTCTAATTCAGCTTTGGCTTTTAGATTCGCAGGAAAATCGACTTCTTTAGAAATCGCAGATAAGAGGTTATTCCATACAGATCGTAGGCGACTCTCGAAAGTTATCTTGATGCTATTCCTCGTCCATACTATCACGAATTGTAATCTGTCGATTCTTTTGATCGAGAAATCAGGGTCATGAATATGTTGTATGTTTTTTTCTAATAATCCTAAGAAACCATCAAAAGCGTCACCCATATCTTCTCTAAAGTTGCCTAAAATACGATATGCTCTCTTCACTGCTACCCCCAGATTTTCAGGCAGGGTTTCTAGCGTTGGGCGGATACTGTTAGATATGATAGCCATTTTTAATCCTTGTGTTTAAATTTAACTAACACAGTTTATCATTTATTTGTTAATAAAACAAATTAAATAAAAAATACGAATAATAAATATATTAATAATGGATTGGGTTAAATGGCTTCACGAGCGGACTGGACGGAGTTTGGGGGGATACACTTCATCAGTTGTTAAAGAGTTATGTTTTGGAAGTGAAAAGGCAAAGGAGATTTTAGATCATGTTTCTCACCCCCCTGCCCAATAGAGTCACTAAAAGACTGTTTTACATATAAACTATATTTTAATTAAATCGCTATATAGATAAAATTATTCATACGCTTGCTTATTATTAAGCATATAAATATACTAATTATTCGATAAACAAGGGATTTTATGACAATACGAGCAATAAACATCAACGTTAATTTTGATTCTAATAATTTACTTTTCATGCAATGCGCAGGAGGGATTATCGGAGGGCAGAAAATTGGAAAAGCTCTTCTTAAAGTACTGCCGATGCAATTTGACACATTTGTTTGGATGGGAGTGAGAGCGAAGTGCTTGCTTGATCGGGTAAAACCATTATCCCTTTTCAGAACGCATCCTCATTTGCATACCGTACTCCAAATCTGTGTTAGTGGGATCATGGCTCTGAATGCACTCAATGGGTACATGGGACATATCGATCTCAACAAGACTGATAATTGGTTCAATAAAGTGAGCATCAAAACTTGGAACTACTCCTGCCAAGCGATCTCTGTCTTGTCCATCCTTGACTTTATTGATATCAAGCGCCCTGCTAAAATTCTCACACTTTTAGGGTCTACATGCATCACAATTTTAAATGAGCGAAAGCAGCTCCCTCAAAGACTATCCGCTCTTTGGGATCAAGCATTTGGGAATACACTGCTTGGTAAGGGGTTATGCTTGCTTGGCACTGTTGCCAATCTTGGAAAAATCGTCTTGAATTACGAGAGCACCCGAAGAGCTTTCATCTAACATTTCGGACAGTAATGAATATTCCTGCAATAATACTTGCGGAACTCAATAAAGCCTTCTTCATCAAGATTTTATTTCTCAAGGACAAAATCGAGCTCAAAATGTAAAATCTCTTTTAAAACGAAACACAGGTTCTTATGATGGAAAGTGCTGCTATTATCATTCCTGCCCGCATGGCCTCCACGCGGTTCCCTAATAAGCCGTTGGCCCTGATTAGCGGCAAAACAATGATTGAGCGGGTATGGCGTATTGCGAGCGCGGTACCCCAGGCAAGTGAAGTCATTATCGCAACAGATAGCGATGATCTAAGATGCTTTGCAGAAAATTTTGGAGCAAGTGTGCTGATGACGAGCCCTGAATGTCTGACCGGCACCGACCGTGTGGCAGAAGCATCCCGTCTGCTCGATCAAAAACATCACATCTTTTTTAGCTTCCAAGGCGATGCAGTGTTGACGCCTCCTTGGGTGATTGAAGCTGTGCTTCATGCAATGCTGTCGGATGCAGCGATTCAAATGGCGACCCCTGCAGTCCGTCTAACAGGTCAAGCTCTGGCCGATTTTGTTATAGGTAAGCGCGGCGGCAGCTCAAGCGGAACGACTGTGACTTTTGACAAGACGGGAAAAGCCCTTTATTTTTCCAAAGCACTCATTCCCTACCACCGAGACGAAAATCATCCGGATAGAACGATTTACCGCCACATTGGCCTCTATGCCTATAGAGCCCCCACTCTTCAACAATTAAGTCTTTTGCCAGAAGGAACGTTTGAAAAATCGGAAAAACTTGAACAATTGCGGGCTTTGGAAAACGGCATTCCTATTCAAGTGATCCCTGTCGACTATAGAGGGAGGACGCATGGCTCCGTCGATCGTCCTGAGGACCTTTCGTTTGTCGAAAAGACTATCGAAAGAGAGGGAGAACTTATTAAATTTTAATAAAGGGTTGGCCTGGTTTGCCAGGAGCATCCCCTCTTGGAGGCGCGGGCAGCGGTTTGCCCGAAGCGTCTCTTGGAGGACCGGAATCTTGCGTTTCACGTCCTTCAATGAGATCTTTGACTTTCTTTCTCCAAAACTCGACTCTTTCAACGAAAATAGGGGCAAATCGTCTGATAGCAGAAGGATCGGCTCCAATGCCCATTTCAATAACACAGTGCATCAAAATCAATTCTTCATTCACTGCAACCCCAATACCGCCGCCCGCCATCTGGCCGCCTAACATCGACCCTTCTAGGAGAGATTCATAAAGCTTAAGCCGGATCTGGGAATCCTTGGGAAGTCCATCGAGAATAGGTGAGTAGAGATAAACTCGATCGGAATGAGGCTCGTACGTAATGTGGAGCGAGAATGTATTATCGATTCCAAGAATACAGGTATGATTCTCATCAAACTGAAGCCCCTCGAGATTCAGCTCCTTACCAAATTCCTTGAGGTTAGCCTTAGCATTTTCGTACGACATTATAAATCCTCCTGTCCAAATATAAGACATGAGTTTGGCAATTTACGCAAATAATTGCAAATTATTTCTCAGGACTTGCTTACCCAAATGGAGGTTAGGATACGGATATTTGAAACTTTTGCTCACTCGGGCTTATTTCCATTTCTTCACCACCGAGACACGGAGAGGGATGAGATTGCACAGAGTGAAGAGTTTCTTTTTTCAAGAGCGGAAAAAAAAATCCCAATCGCGAAACAGGCAAATAAAATATGAAGGGAGCTCGCAAAACTCCGATTTGGAGGCCAATTCGGAGTTTTGCGAGCTCCTTCTATGGACAACCCCTTAGAAGCTGTCTTAAAACTCAGGTTTCGTCGCTTTTTGAGCCAATTTTCCCTTTATTTGGTGGGGGTAATATCAACTTTCGCATATTACCCCCACCAAATAAAGGGAAAATTGGCTCAAAAAGCGACGAAACCTGAGTTTTAAGACAGCTTCTTAATTTTTTCAGTTATAAGATCATCCATGGAAAGCAATGATAAGCCAATGAGTATTTTTTTGCAGAAATCTTTTTTTGCTCCCGCAAAAAAGAAACTCTTCACTCTGTGCAATCTCATCCCTCTCCGTGTCTCGGTGGTGAAGAAATAGAAATAAGCCCGAATAAGCAAAAGTTCCAAATATCCGTTCTAATTTCCTATACCCTAGGTTACATCACTTTCCTCCTTGCCTACCCAAATACAGTTTTGGTATCCTGAGGGCTCACGACTAAGGTTAAATTTCCGGAGGTATTATGAATCGTTGGAAGTCTGGAGTTGCGGTTTTCGCGCTTCTTTTAGGGGGATGTCAGTACGACCAAACCCTAACAAGTGTGATTGAAAGACCCGCCCTCAAAGGCCGTCCTATTGTGGCTCTCTTGCCTGTTGCCGACCTATCGAGACATGACCTCTCTTGGAACGTCTCCCATGAGTTGACAGAGTCGATTCGAAAGCATGTATCAGAGCACAACCGTCTCTATCTTATTAGCAAAGATCAAATTGATGAAATCCAACATAAATCGGCACAAAGAGATCCTTTTGGGATTGAAACAGGTTGGGTTAAAAAAGCCTACCCTCTGAATGAATTTGTCGCCTTCTTTGAGCTTGTGGAACATCGAGAAATTCCTCTCGTCAATGGAGAAGGATCCCCTGCTCAGCTGAGTGTTGCTATGCGAGTCCGTGTCTTTGATCTTCGCACAGAGCAAGCCACTGTCGTTCTTCAGGAAATCATCGAGCAATCCCACCACATTCCAAAGCAATTTACCCGCAATCAATTCAACGAGGTTCCCCAAGCCTCTTGGGGAGATGAGATGTTTGAAATTTCTCCACTCGGAATTGCTCATGAGAAATTATGCCAAGAACTGGCAACTAGGGTCGAAGATTATATCCTCTTGAATTTTGAAAAAAACTTATGACTGAAGGATCTCTTCAATCTATTCTATCCTCTGGATTAATCGCCCTTTTGAGCAGCGGAATTGCCTATAAATGCGCCTTTTTTAAACGTCCTTTGTTTGAGCGGGCTCCAATTAGACTTTTTCACGTTCTCTCAGTCTTCTCAATTTATTTAGGCCTTCCCCTGCTTCTACAGCTCGTCTCTTTAAGCCTTTCTTCTCCTGGCTTAATCATGGCTAGGCAATTTTTCATTGTGATATCGATCTTACTGGTTTTATTTTTTTATATGCAGGCAGATAAAGAAGGAGCTTTTCAAGCTGCCTTTAAAAATCCTCAAAGTCGTTCATCCAGATTCTATGATTTTGGATTAGGGATGATGTCTTGGTTAATCGCTTTTCCATGGGTGATTTTGATGGGTCAAATTTGCGATCTTTTGCTATACGTCATGTTTAATTTTGAAAGCTATGAACAAGTCGCTGTCCGGTACTTAAGGGATAATTTACAGGCAACTTCTCTCATGGTCATTGCGCTCATTTCAATTGTGGTGCTTGCTCCCATCATTGAAGAAATCCTTTTTCGAGCAACTTTTCAACAATACCTTAAAAAATGGTTGTCAGTTCGGATGTCTATTGTTGCCACCTCTGCTATTTTTGCTTCCTTCCATTTTTCAATTTCTCAAACCCTTGGCAATCTATCTTTGATTCCCTCTCTTTTAGTTTTTAGCTGCTTTCTAGGGTACGTTTATGAAAGGCAGGGATCGATTTTTGCCTCCATCGGCCTCCACTGCACATTCAATTTAGTCAGCTCTCTACAAATTTTATTTTTTTCCGAGGCTTAAGATAATGGTCATTCCTTCGATCGAAAGCTTTGGCGTCTCTGACATCGGTCTATCAAGAAAAAATAATGAAGACGTGTGGACAGAGCTCTCCGATCACCACTTTTATATTCTAGCCGATGGAATGGGAGGACATCTAGCAGGCGAAGTTGCCGCCAAAGAAGCTGTTCTTCACTTTTGCGATGCGGTGGACAAATATTTTCGAAGTCCAACTCCTCCTTCTGTTTCCTCGGCTAAGCGGTATCTTGGAGAAACATTTATCTCTGCAAACTCATGGATCCGCCGCCTAGGGAAAGATTATCCCGATTTGCACGGGATGGGAACCACCCTCTGCTGCCTTCTCATCCTTGATAGCCGCGTCATTATCGGTCATGTGGGAGATAGCCGCATCTATCGGTTCCGTCAAATGCTCTCTCTCCTCACAACTGACCATTCCCTTGAGCAAGAGCTTCTCTCAAAGTCGGAAGGAGGGCGCCAAGCCCATTCAAACTCTCATAAACATGTTCTGACCCGTGCCTTAGGAATTTCCCCTGCCATAGAACCTGAACTATCTGAAGCCCCCTACCAAGCAGGCGATATTTATCTTCTCTGCAGCGACGGATTGCATGGAGCTCTTTCAGATCGGCAAATTGAATCTTTTTTTCGAAAATCGACATCTCTTAAAGAGCTCGCTTTGGAGTTGATTGAAGCCGCAAAAAAAGGTGGAGGTCATGATAATATTACACTTCTTCTGATCAGGATTGGTGAAGTGTGAAAAAAATCTATCTCGACAATAATGGAACAACCGGCCTTGACCCCCGCGTCATCCAGGCAATGGAAGAAGTGCTAACCCCCATCCCACTTAACCCTTCAAGCATGCACTACTTTGGGCAGCAAGCCAAGCAATGGCTGACGCGATCCCGCGATACCATTGCACAGCTGCTCCATGTCAAACCACATGAACTTATTTTCACCTCCGGAGGGACCGAGGCCCTTAACTTCCTTCTACGAGGATTTTATGCGCTCTCACCAGGCTGCCATATCTTAAGCTCTGATGTTGAACATCCCGCCGTTCGGCTGACACTTGCGGATTTAGAGCGAATCGGAGCTCAAGTTACCTATCTTCCAGCAGGGCTCTGGGGAGCTGTCCGCCCGGAGCAAGTCGAAGCAGCCTTGACTCCCAAAACACGTCTCATCACTTTGATGGCTGTGAATAACATCACCGGCGTTAAAACCGATATTGGGACAATCGCTGAGCTGGCAGAAAGCCGCGGAATCCCTTTCATTGTCGATGGGGTTCAACTTCTTGGGAAAGAACTCTTTCATATCCCACGAGGAGTTACAGGCATGGCTTTTTCATCTCACAAGGTGCATGGCCCTCAAGGGGTCGGTGTTGCCATGCTCCGCTCCTCCTATAAGCTTCCCGCTCTAATCACAGGAGGATTGCAAGAACAGGGGCGCCGTGCAGGAACCGAAAATATCCCAGGAATTGTGGGCTTTGCCAAAGCAGCTGAGCTCCTCCCTTCTCTTCTGCCAAAGGCTGCAGAGCAGATGAGCGCCCTACGTGACCATCTCATCCAAGGACTCTCTCATTCTCTGCAAAATATCGTGGTCCATGGTCAAGGCCCCCGCATCTGCAACACAGCCCACATCGGTTTTCCTGGAATCGACGCTGAAACCCTGCTGCTTCAGCTCGATCTCGCAGGTATTGCAACAAGCCATGGTTCAGCTTGCTCATCAGGAGGGCTTGAACCTTCTCCCATTTTACTTCAGATGGGCATCCCCCTTTCTCTTGCCCGCTCCAGCCTTCGGTTTTCCTTAAGCCGTTTCACCACCCAAGACGACATCGACACCACCATCGGCATCATCTCAAATTTAATAAATCGTGCGGACGGCAATCGTTTTGGGGCCTAAAAGGGACGCCTCTTCCACAGTAAGCTCAAATTGATCGATCCGGACCGATTCACCAACGACAGGCACGTGGCCTAGGAGATGCGTCATGAGCTCTTCAAATGTCTCAAGACCGCTTGAGTCTAAATGCACCTGATAGGTTTGATTGAACTCGGCGACCTTCTGGTCTCCGGGAAAAGATCGATCAACCACGACATGATGCGACCGCGGAACGATCTCTTCAAATGACATCCATGAATCGGTGAGTCCAAAGATCTCATCGATGATTTCATCTAGAGTTAAAATCCCTTGCGCAAACCCTTTTTCATCAAGAACGATTGCAACACTTTGATTGTTTCGTCTAAATTGCCGAAGAATGGTGAGTATCGAATCTTTTTGAGTAATAAACCAGGGGGTCCTGGCATGGTCTCTGATTTTTTTGGTTTCTGGAAGCCGTAGCAAATCGCGAGGGTATGCAATCGCAATAATATTTGCGGGGTTTTTATGAAAAATAGGAACAAAAGATGAATAGTTAGTACTCAGCTGCTCTCTCATCTCAGAGACCGTACATACAGAAGGAAGAAGAGGAACCTTTTGCAGCGGCTGCATCAAATCTTTTGCTGTCATGTTCCGCAAGGCAAAAATTTGAGCTGAAATGGTATTAAATTCTTCTTCGTCTTTCTCTTCCAAAATCTTTTGAAGCTCTTCCCGGCTCAAATAGAGTCCTGCCTTTTCTGAAGATCCGATCAGGCGGTGCACCAGCTTGCAAAAGCCATCAAAGAGCCAAATGAGAGGGCGCAAAAGATAGGAGACAAAGTAGAGAATAGGCACTCCCACCATTGCGACATTTTCAGCATACCGCCGCCCGGCAAAAAGAGGGGCAATTTCAGCAAAAATAAGAACCACCAGCACCTGCGTTATGGGAGCCAAGTCTGGATTAAGATGAAACGTGTCATAAAGGCGTCTAGATGCCTCAGAACCAATTTGAAGAGCTGCATTCACACAGATGAGTGTTGTTCCAAAAAGGCGTCCTGGATGGTGTAAAAGGTCATTTAGCCAAATTGCTGGGCGGTTTCCTTTGCTGACATAGTATTGAAGCCGGACTTTATTAAATGAAACGGAGGCCATCTCAACCATGGCGAAAAAACCCTGAACAATGAGACAGACTAAGATCAAGATTAAGAGAAATTCCCATGATTCAGAGGAAGTGGCAGCTTCTTGGCTCATCTTTTTTTTCTCATACGTCGAATATAGACCCTCCGAACCCGCGTTGGATCAGCTGCCAGCACATGGAACAGACACTGATCTGTGACCAATTTACTCCCACTTTTTGGAATATCTCCCATTTTTTCTGTCAAATACCCCCCGATTGTCACCATATTATTTTTAGACACAAATGAAACATCAAAAATTTTCTCCAGCTCAGCAAGTTCCATTTTACCGCTTGCAATGATCACATCATGTCCAGATAAGGTGTAGAGATTTTTTTCATCACGCCGGTCGGCAATCTCACCAATCACTGTTTCCACAAGATCTTCTAGCGCAATAATACCAGAGATAGAACCATATTCATCCACAACAATGGCAAACGATTCTTGTCGATCATAAAACTGTCTCAGGAGAACACGAGCGGGAACTGTTTCTGGCACAAAAAATGGCTTTTCTAAAACAGATAAAAGGCTCTCAGCTGATTGAATCGATTCTCGATAAAGAAAAAATTGTCGGCTTGTGATCACCCCAATGATTTGATCAAGGCCTGACTTACAAACAGGAATTCTAGAACACTCCTGATCGACAAATAAGTGGATGAGTCGAGAGAGAGGCTCTTCCATATCAAAATAAAGAACCTCTTCCCTGGGCCGCATCCGCTCTTTAACCGTCGACTCTTGGAGAGCAAGATATCCGCGAATTAATTCGGCCTCTTCCGCCTGTAAAACACCATACTGCCGAGAGGTCCTAAGTGCATGTTGAAGTTCATCGATAGAGATTTCCTCTTCCTTGCGCAAAAAGAAAAATAAGATTCTTGAAACGACATTTGTCACAGAGACAAGAGCTTTTCGGATGGGTGAGAGGAGCCACTCTAAAAACCGGATGACAGGAGCCACTCGATAGGCAATCCTCATATTATTGACAAGCCCAATGGACTTGGGAATCACTTCTCCTAGAACTAAAGTCAGCATGAGTGGAACGGCAACATTCAAAGCCCAATTAGACTCACCGAATAAAGAAGAAGAGACGTTTTGAATCAAAATATTCACAGCCACATTGATCATAATAATCGTGACGAGCAGGTCACGCGGTGATGCGAGAAGAGTTGCAACAAGTTTTTTACGAGGATCGGGGTCGGTTTTATATGCTTTCACCTTAAGGCTTGATAAAGAAAATAGAGAGGTTTCCGACGCAGAAGAAAAGCCGGAAAAAAAGATCAAGATGACAAGTAATGCAACTAAAGCAATCATTCTAAAGTTTTAAGGATAAAAATAAACCTTCTCTTCCCCTTCATGAACCATTCCTAAGTTTCGCTTTAAGATCATTTCTATCCATGCAGGATCCGACTGGCTTTGAATTTGAAGCAGCAGTTCATCTCGATGGGAGGCCGCTCGGGCTTTTTCTTCCTCAAGCAAGTGAAGCTGGTCAGCCATTTCGCGGTAAGAAGCCTCTTTTTGCCGCATTGCCTGAAGATAGATAAACACCCCAGAGCCAATGAATAACAAAAACCACCCTGACCGCTGAAACCACCGTCTATGAGAGTGAAAAGTGGATGATTTAAGGTCTCTTGCCATCTTAGATGCCATTCTATGATTAATCTTAGTAAATTGATAGAAGATCTTCTCGAGTTAAACGACTTTTATCTGCGAGATTCAAATCTAAAATAATGCGCCCCTTATTCATTGCAATGAGACGATTTCCATATTGCAATGCATCCTCAAGATGGTGTGTTGCGACAATCGTTGTAACTTGTCTTAATCTGACAACTTCGTTTGTTAAATGCATCAACTTCTGGGACATCGGTGGATCTAAAGCGCTTGTATGCTCATCCAGAAGGAGCAGCTGAGGAGCACCCCAAAGGCTCATTGCAAAAGCAAGTGTTTGCCTTTCTCCCCCAGAAAGAGTCGTAATAGGCTCATGTAATCGATCGCACAATTTAGGATTGTATCCCTCTAAATAAGACCGAATGATGTCACACTCTTTTTTAATCGAGATAGAAAGCGAAGTCCGTTGATTTCGATGCATAGCTATCAAACAATTCTCCAAGACAGTCAGCTGTGAAAACGTCGATAAGTTGAGGTCCTGAGTCAGAGTCACAATCTCTTGCGCTCGCTTATTGATGGGATGCGAGAGCAAGCACCTACCCTTAAAAGATATCTCCCCCGAAGTTGGCTTACAAAGACCATTAATAGCTCTGATCAAAGAGCTTTTTCCCGAGCCATTACCTCCAAGTAAAATAATAAAATCTCCAGGAAGCACCTCGAGTGAAAGTTCATCGAGGATCGGCTGCTGTTTAGACGCGATGTTCAGATTGATTTTTTTAAGAGCTAATAAAGTCATACGCTGTTTTTTCCTTCGTCATCGCTAAGAATCCGACCAAACACAAACCTATCATCATACGTAAGTAGATGGGATCCAGTCCCAACGAGATTAAACTGTTAACAAGGGCAAAGTAGACAAAAACACCTACAAAGCAAAAAGAGAGTTGAATCACTTTGGGCATATAAAAATGCCGAGAAAACTGCTGGCCAATGATCACAGTCCCTAAAGCGATGAGAATAATTCCTGTTCCCATTCCAATGTCTGCATAACCACTTGCTTGAGCTGTCAGGGCTCCACAAAACCCAACAAGTCCATTGCTTAAAGATAGTCCCACCATTCGATAAACCCTTGCATTTTTCCCACATAGGTTCAATAAAGTTGCATTATTCCCAAAAGCATAAAGCATCAACCCTAGGCGGGACATCAATAGAAAACCCACCCCCAGAATCAAAACAAAAGCAAGAGCCGTAAGCATGATTATTTTAATCCCCCCTGCTGAAAAAGAGACATAGCCAACAGTGACTGAAAAGATCGAAGGAGAGTCGAAAAGGGAAAGATTGGGCCTTCCCATCAGTTTGAGCGTCACTGTATTGAGAATGAAAACAAGTAAAATCCCTGCAATCAAAGGATTGAGCCGAAAATAGGTTTGTAAACAACTCACAGCCATCCCCGCAACACCCCCGGCTCCAGTTGCAAATAGCATCGCCATAAAAGGGTTTATTCCTCCCTGTACGCTTATTGCAAATATAGCAGCTCCCAAGACAAAGCTGCCATCCGTCGTGAGGTCAGGCATCCGAAGGACGACATAACTCATATAGACCCCAATAGCAAGGGGGAGAAAAAGTAAGCTTTGTTCTAGAATACTTAGCAACATAAACGTTAGTGAGTGTCTATATATTCAATCAAAACTCCAAGAGCTTCAGCCTTTTCAATAAAAGACTGCAGGTCAATCCCCTGTTTTTTGCAGGAGGCTCGGTTCACAAACAAAGGGAAAGGACCCTTCATAACTTGCGGGGCAATGCTTTGAGGAGAGGTTCCATTTAAGATCATTTTGACAATTTGAGCCCCCTGCTTGCCGATATGCGCCTCTCTAACAGCAATAGCAAAAGCTCCGCCTCCAATCACAGATCCTTCATCTGATGTCATGATGGGAATACCTCGCTTTTCAGCTTGCTGTACAATCGCTTGAATCCCACTGACGACAAGGTGATCTTTCAAAATAAAAATCGCTTGGCTGTCCGAAGCAACCGCCTGCCCGATTGTGTAGAGCTCCGGCAAGGTCTGCACCATCAATTTTTGGACATCGATCTTTCGAGCGGCTGCTGCCTCAACCACATGAGGGATTTCCTTTGCGACTTTTTCAGAGGCGCTATAGATCAATGTAATCTTTTTGATATGGGGAAAAACATCATGCAAAAACCCAAGAGAGTCATGCGGTGAAAGCTCATCATTGAGACAGGTTGTTTGCGGGCCCGTTTGAAGTTGAGTGCTCTTAACTGAAAAATCCGTTGCCAGGCAAAGAATTTTGTGATTTTTCGCTAGACTAGCTGTCATTTGGGAGGCGGCTGTTCCAATGGGGACTAAAACATCGCAATTATCTCGCATAAGCTGCTGAATAATCGCTCGCTGGAGATTAGGGTCTCCTTGAGCATTCATGACTTTAAGTGTAACAGGTTGGTTCGGGTTTAAATCGAGCTCTTCTTTAAGACCGCTGACAATATCATTTAATGCCTGGTGTTCCATAGGAACGACCACACCAACCATTTTTTGGGCCATTTTTTTGGTTTCTTTCTGCGAAGAATTGCAAGCAAAACTCAAACTTGCAAGAATAGAAATAATTAAAATATTTTTTTTCATTTTAGATACCTTGCTAAAAAATTTTTCATTTCACCATTGATGATTTTTAAAGCGTTAGACCCTCTAGTAATTTGAGCGATACTGACGTGATAGACCTTTGCAATTTCCCGCTGAGTTAATACCCCTTCGAATAACGCTTTCACAATCAGGTAGCGGGAGGCCAAGAGCTCTTTTTCTTCAATTGTCAAAAACAAATCAAACAACTGATTGAGCTCCCCGCTTGACTCAGCATTAGAACACAGCTCTAGAAACTCTATCCATCCCTCCTTAGCACGGTATTGACTCATGGATTCTCCTTGTTTATTTGAAACGTTACACCATTACAACATTACTGTCAAAGCAAAGGTGATTATAGAGGTGTATAAAAAAAATTTTGTAATGCAAAAAAATCCTGGAAATCTTTATAATTTATCTATGTTGAGGCTACCCAGCTTTGATCAAATCAAAAGCATTGCACATGTTTATTTGAAACATCTTGAGACCGTTGATAAGTGGTGCAATAGGATTGTCGTCGTCCTCTCGGGAGCACTCATTTTATCTTGTGCTCTTACCCTACTTGCTACTAATGTTGCAAAATATTTTTTATCAAAAAAGCCTTCTCCACCTCCCGTACCCACGCCACCCGTACCCATGCCACCTCATTTACCACCTCTCCTTCTTCCCGTGAAGATTTCAGATCTGGAGGCCATTCTTGTCAGATTGAAGACAAAGGATAGAAATAAACTTTTAGCGGCGCTAGGCGCTTTGAGCAACTTGGCAAGTAGGTACAAATACCGTTCAGAAGAGCACGAAAGAATTGCCAAAGTCTTTTATAAATATTTACCAGGTCTTTCTCAGGAAGATCTTTTCCCTATGGGTGAAGCCAAGGAGGAAATAAAACAGTTATTCGCCCAATTTGCACAAAATATGAACCACATTCCTCATTGGGATGATCCTGCAATAGAGGAACTTTGCCATTTTTGTACAACCTTAACGCCTGCAGAGGAAGAGCAATTTTTAAAAGTCGTGCCTCTGAGTCTTGTCCCTGCAGAAAGAGTCGCCGGAATCCAAGAGATGAGCAGGCGATTTAGCTTAGGGCAAATTGAAGGGCAATGTTTTAAAGACCATTTTGGTTTTTATTTCCTGGCACCACGGTTTTTTATCTCAAATGGGGCAAGTGCATTTCTACGAGGGATATCTCTGGAGCTTTTAATGCGTTTGTTGAAAGATTATTCGAAAGATTTCTATATCGATTTTCAGGTGTATCAGGCCTTTAAAGAAATTCCTTCTACTTCAGATGCTTATCAAAAACTCATGCTCTTTGCAAGGTGGTATCGCGAAGGGTTTTCCAATTGGAGCTCCAATGAAAAAGCTTACCGACTCATAATTCTTCTGGCTATGGCGCACTTTCTTTTAAGCAGACTACCAGGAAAAAATGTCCAACTAGCCTGGAGAACCCGAGAAATGAGTGGCTCAAAACAGCTCTTCTTAACCCCCTCGATGATCAAAGACTGGATTCCAGAGGAATATCGCTCTTGGACCAAAACCTGCAGCGACGCACAACTCAATCCCGTGGAAGAACTCAGACAATATTTTTTCGATCCCTGATCAAAACAGGACCTGACTTTTCCGCAAGCTAATGCAAAATAGTCTTGACTTTTCCGCAATACCGTGCAAAATAGTCAATATGGAAAGATATCAAAAACAGGCGATTTTGAAGGACCTACAAAAAAAAATGGTCCTTCTGGCTGGTCCTCGGCAAGTGGGAAAAACCACTTTAGCTAACACTGTTGCCCAAGAATTCAAATCCTCCACTTATCTCTCCTACGATCGCTTAGCAGATAGAAAGATCATCGCAAGCGAGGCGTGGCTTCCCTCTGTAGAACTGATTATCCTCGATGAAATCCATAAAATGCCAAAATGGAAAAACTATTTAAAGGGAGTCTATGACACCAAATTACCCCATCAGAAAATTCTCGTGACAGGAAGCGCCCGGCTTGAAATCTTTAATAAGGTAGGTGATTCGCTTGCAGGCCGTTACTTCCTTCATCGGCTACTGCCGCTCTCCCCTGCTGAGTGCGAGAAAATCCATGTAAGTTACACCTTAGATCGGTTTCTTGAAAGAAGCGGATTTCCTGAACCTTTTTTGGATCAAGATTTAGTGGATGCCAATCGGTGGAGGCTTCAATATGTCGATAGCTTACTTCGAATCGATGTGCTTAATTTTGAAAATGTGCATAATCTTAATGCGATTCGACTTCTCTTTGAACTTTTAAGAGAAAGAGTGGGGTCTCCTATCTCTTATTCTTCTCTTGCAGAAGATATCGCCATTTCCCCTAATACGGTAAAAAAATATATTCAGATCCTTGAAGCGTTATACATCATATTTCGAGTCACTCCATTTTCTCGTAATATTGCACGAAGTTTACTGAAAGAACCTAAAATTTACTTTTTTGACGTGGGGCTTGTCAAAGGCAATCACGGCATTAAGTTTGAAAACTTTGTTGCAACATGCCTCCTCAAGCATGTCCTAGCTAAAGCCGATTACCAAGCGAAAGATTATGAGCTTAAATATCTTCATACAAAGGAGCGGCATGAAGTTGACTTTGCTCTGATTCATAACCGGCAGATTGAAACAATGATCGAAGTGAAATCTGCAGACGACTCAATTCCTCCAAGCTTGCAATATTTTTCTGAGAAATACAAACTCCCCGCTATTCAAGTTGTTAAAGAATTGAAACGGGAGAGGGTTGAGCACGGAATTGAGATTATTCAGGGAGATCATTTTCTCAAAACACTCTACTTATGATTCTTCTTAATCCAGTCGTCGATCTTCCGCCGAACTCTCTGGACTTCAGCGGAAAGATCAGGTTTTAGAGTGTCATTTTTGATGAGTTCTCCAAGATCAATTTGAATGGGGCGCTTCCCTACAAAGCCATAGTTATTTTGAACCCCTGTATCATTGTCGGAGAACCCTTTTTCACACCTCTTGGCAATGAGCTTTAGAATTGACTCTTTTGCCTCTTCCAGCTCATCGATATCCCCTCTTTCAATCAATTTAGCAAAACGGCAGTAGATAAGCTCTGCTTTTTCTTGAATAATGAAAGCTGTCTTATCAAGGTCGATATCCCATTCAATCCCTTGCCGATCTATCAGGACGATTTTCTTATTGAGATTGCTGGTTCTGTTGAGATGGACAAAATAGAGCCCTGTTTCGTCTTTAAGTTCTTCATAAGCCTTTTTAATCGCAGTAAAAGTCTCTTTTAGCCTCTTCTCTCGCCTATCAACTTTCCTAGCCCGATATCCCTCTAGAAATGGCCGTGGGATGTACTTCAACCATGTTTTGGGAGTTAAGTGCTCCATGTTGAAAAACTTGAGTACATACTTCTGATCTGCGCTAACAAAGGCATAGCTTTGCGCCCCCCGCGCCAAATAGACAAATTTTTGAGATAAAACCTCATTCAACGAAGAAGGATGAGCAGCATCCCATTCAGGACGGTAGGCAAGATCGATGCAAATTTTGCTGAGGGCAAACCCAGACTTTTTGGGCTTATAGCAAAGAAAGATGCCCCCTATCAGCAAAAGACTGAAAAGACACAACCTAATTATTTTCTTCATAAAGATGTCAAGTATAACTTAAATATGGTATATTGACTCCTAACCTTTTTTAACTTTAGCGAAGGATTTTTATGAAAATCTACTCACACAAAAAGTCTCTCATTGCTAAGTGTGCTTAAGGCCCTTTTTTACCGCTTTAAAACACCGAGAAAGGGTCCGGTCACTCTCCTGCGAGTTCAGGGGAAACACTACAATCTCCAGGAAGTGTACAATCAATTGAATGACCGTTATTTCGAAGGAACACTGCCTCTACGTATTACCTGGTTTACCCCTAAAAAAGCAAAGTACCAGCGACGTATCGTACTGGGGTCTTTTCAACCTCATCGCAAGCTCATTCGAATCAATCAGACCTTAGATCAGGCCAATATCCCGGCTTATTTCCTCCACTTTATTGTGTATCACGAAATGCTCCACTTTGTGCTGCCTCCCATTCTCCACAGGAATCGACGCCGAGAAATTCACCACCCCGCATTTAAACAGCAAGAGAAAAAGTTTCATGACTACCTTTTGGCCCGCTCCTACCAAAAGGCCTCAAAAAAACAGTGGTTTATCAAATAAATAGTTGCCAAAGTGCCCTAAAAAAAGATACAACGCAATAGAGGGAGTCGAGTATGATATTTAGATTCAGTCTTGCGTTATGCTTAGGATGGACATTAATGAGTTCTGCACAAGAAATAAAACCTGAAGAGGCTCTCCGGCAGCTTCTTGAAGGGAATGCCCGCTACAAAGAAGAGAAACTTCTCCACCCCAATCGGAGTAAAGAAGCCCGCCTTTCAATGACAGGAGGGCAAACCCCTTTTGCGATTATTTTGGGCTGCTCAGATTCGCGTGTCTCCCCTGAAATTATTTTTGACCAGGGAATTGGAGATTTATTTATCGTCCGTGTTGCAGGCAATGTCGTCGGCCCGATCGAACTCGATAGTATTGAATATTCAGCTCTCTATTTAAAATCTTCGATCATTGTAGTGCTAGGACATCAAAATTGCGGAGCTGTGCAAGCCGTGATCAACGGACAAACAAAGGAGATCGAAGCGATTGCTGCCTTGATCTCCCCTGCTCTTGAAAAAGCGCGGCACCAAAAAGGGACTCTTATCGAAAATGCAGTCAAAGATAACGTCGTCAATGTCGTTGAGCAGCTTAAAAACAGCGGCCTCATCGCCGATCTTATGAAAAAAGGAAAAATCGACGTCGTTGGCGGCTATTACAATTTCCAGACAGGCGAAGTAGAGATTCTGCCTAAGAGCTTACCTTAATTGAAAACGTTTCAGCTTGATGCCTCGCCTAATCCATTGAGAGAACGCCTCGCGTAAGGAAGTCCTCAATGTGAACTCGAATGGTAACATAGCCATGCTCTGGATAATAATGAATTAATAATTGCTTGCCCTCCAGCGGCTGGCCTGTTAAATCATCATATGCATAAATCTTTGAGGAAGACGGCCCCCAAGGAAGCTCTTTTTCTGTGGCCAAATCCATCGCTTTTTTGAGTACGCTATTGACTGTTTGCAAGGACGAAAAAAAAGACGGGCTGCTAACGAAGGTAAAATCACAGACTGAAATCTGCATCGTTATATAACACTGCGGACATGGGGTACTCTTTGGCATAAAAGCATTAACTGACATAAAAACCTCTCTTTTTGTTTGTATAGACAAAATCCAGAAAGAAGGAATATAGCCTAATTTTTATTTTCAAGCAACCCGAAATCAAGTGTTGTCCTTCCCCGAGCGGTTCACTCACGATCGATATCACTCAGCTGCATTTCCTCTGCGACAAAAAGAGTGAAAGGCAAAATATCAAGCTCTACAGAAGCCTTTTCTAAAGCAGAGAAATACCGCGACCGATTTTTGACCTGAATGACGGTCCAAGGATACCCTCCTGAAGCGAGCATAGCATTCATAATAAACCGGCCAAGGCGTCCATTTCCGTCCCTATAGGGATGGATATAGACAAAGAGAAAATGACCTAAAATAGCTCGTACTGCTGGACTTGTCTCTTGCTTCAAACAGTCAAAAAAAGCTTCCATTGCATCGAGTAGAGCATTTCTAGGAAGAGGAACATGGCGTGAGTTACGAATATAAACCTGATGCCTCCCATACCCAACGGTTTCAGTCGGTTTTAACATTCCAGCACGCACACAGGCAGAAAAAAGAGTCTGAAACCAGTTTTGCAATTCTTTTGCCACAACTTTGCCAGCTGGTTCCCCTTTTAGAATTTGGATAATTGCTTTCTTAACTTCGAGAAAGACCTCGTAATACCCTCTTGCAGCTAGCGTGTTTTTTTGTTCATGATCGATTGCGCTATGGTCTGGATCCCAATTATTTTGATGGACCTGCTCAATGAGTTCTGTATTGACTTGATACCCTTCAATTGAAAGAGAATTATAGGCATCTTTGATGTAGAGTTCTTCTAGCTCGTTCAAGTAAATGGAAGGGTCTTTTGGAAGACCAGGAGGAGAAGGAAAATGTTGAAGAATCACCGGCCGAAAACTTGACCATAAACCGAAAATTCTTGCTTGATAAGGGGAACGGAATTCAATCCCACTAGAAAAGGAAGCCTCCGCTTCAAAAGGATTAATAGACTTTAATACGATTCCCATTTTCTTCAGATGGTCAGCAATGATATTTGCTTTTTCCATTTCATTTAAAACTTGAAAAGCACCAACAATTCTCTCTCCTGCACGTATAAAGTTATAAGTCGCAATCACATAAATCAAATCTTGAGGATCTTTAATAGAACGGAGGGCAATTTCTGCATCCATTGGATTTTTATGAAAAAAGGTGGGGGTTATTTTACATAAAGCAAAGGGAAGCGTCATCACCTGGATCCCACGCACCGTCGTTTGTTCTGAAGGAAAATTTTTCGGATCTGGGTATACAAGAATCGACGTCTCAAATGGCAAAAGAACAGGATTTCCACCTCCTTTTTTTACAATAGCGATGACTTGTTTAGGAATCGTTGGATTTCCCACATGTAGATCGATTGAATTTTCTGCTGAGAGGCAGTACTGAGTTTCATAGGTCTCTTCAAGATAAATTCGAATAAAATCCCAAAAATTTGCATACCAAGCTGATGTATCCCCTGGGGAGATATCGGGTCTTGTTAGGATGTACCAACCGCGGATAATTTCTTGAAGCCAATTTGTTCGGATCAAAAGTTCTCGATCCGCTCGTTCAATGTCTCGAGAGGCAGCAATAGCTCCTCCATATTTTTTAGCAGCTTGATGGACGCGGGAAACCGCGTCCGCAAGGGGTTTATTGACCATCAATTCCTCGTAGTTAATGTAGCCAATTACTCGTTTTTAATGCAAACAATTACTCGTAATTGATGTTAATTTATTAAAAACAAGTCACTTATGGAAGCAAAGAGACTTTGAGTGAAGGAAGACCGCCTCCCCTTCTTCGATGGTGGGCAATCCATTGGTAGGCCCTATCAATGCCGGGAAGGTATTGCATCCACCAAGTAAGGATCCAAAACCCTCCAAGACGCCCCAAGATCCGAAAAACAGCCCTGCCTCGAATGAAGTACTGGTTTGGATGTTCAAAAAAGATCACCGTGTTTAACGCTCGAGACTTCTTAGCAAGGTAAGTACCGGCTGTCTTCCCCTCTAAAGAAGCGAATTGCAAACGGCGGTGCCGATCGTGCCGATAGAGAAAATTCACCGTCCTACGACAGAGCGGGCACTTATCATCGAAAAAGACGATGAATTTCACGGTATAATTACCCGTGGGACTTGTTTTTTCAAGACATCGAACTGTTTGGCAAGCTCTAGCGCTTCCTGCTCAGAAAGGGCCCCTTGATGAAGCGCTTGCTTGATTCTTTCTCTCTCCTCTAACCAATTTCGATCTAGAATTCGCTTCAGTGTTGAATGGAGAAGCTCTTCTGCCTTGTCTGGATTGATTTTCCGATTCATCATCTCTACAATAAGGCTTCCTTCCTCCTCTTGTTCGAGTCCAGTCGCACAGGTCAGAAGATCGGCTTTTTGACCTTCTTCCTTTCCGCGAAGAATCAACTCATACAATCTGCGGCAGATCGGGACTTTGAGTTGCTGAGGAGTTAAGTTATGCTGCGCCATCTTGATTAAAATCTCCGCAGAATCTCCTGAAAAAAATAGAAGGCGGAGAAGATCAGCCTCTAAGATCTTATCGGCATCCACATACTCTTTAGAAAGATGCCCTTTGTGCTGAATGATCGTCTGAGGCATTCTCCCCATTCCAATCACCTCCGATGGGAGCTGCATCAGCTGAGACAACTTTCGAAGACTTTCATAAATTAAAACCGGTTGATCCCAGCTCTGGATCCTTTCGATGAGCTGCTGGGCCAGCTGATGCTTACCTGCCGGCGTATCAAGGCGCGCTGTCTTTGAGAACTTTTGCACTAAAAAAGTGAGATAGTCGAGAGGATGGTGTAGAAGATTTTCAAAAAAGGGAGCCCCTTTTTGTCGAAGAATGGCATCGGGATCATATCCTGCCGGAAGAACAATAATCCATACTTCTATCCCCTTCTTCTGAAAGAGATCTCCAATTTTCACAGCGGCCTCTTCTCCTGCAATATCTCCATCCAGGGCGAGAAAGACGCTCTGAATCCCTAGCTGAATGAGCTCTCGAACATGCCCTTCTCCAAAGGCTGTCCCCTGTCCTGCAACAGCCCAATCAAACCCTTGCTGAATCAGTCTTAAGCAATCAATCTGTCCCTCAACAATCAGCGCTTTTTTCTCTTTCATGATCCGCTGACGGGAGTAACTTAATCCGAAAAGAATCTGAGATTTTTTGAATAGAGGCGTCTCTGAAGTGTTGATATACTTCCCTCCAAAGGTCTCTTCCTTAAATTTTCGGGCAGAAAACCCAATCACATGCCCCATCCCATTTCGAATAGGAAAAGTGATCCTTTCGGAAAAAAAATCCCGGTTTTCTCTTTCATCGGAAACTAAAATAAGTCCCGCTTTCTCAAGAACAAAGTCGGAAAATCCCTTGCTGTGCAAAAACTTTTGCACCGCTTTTCGATCTCGAGGAGCATACCCCACTTGAAACCGCTTAATAAAATCGAGATCGATTCCCCGCCCATAAAGATATTTTAATGCACCTTCTGCCTCCTCAGCGTAAAGAAGCAAAAAATGGTAGAATTGCGACGTAAGCTCAACCGCATCTCGAAGAAGCGCTTTTGAAGGACCCGTTGCCATTGCCTGCTCAGCCCTCTCAAGAGCAACCCCAAACCTTTCAGCCAGCGATTCAATCGCCTCGACAAACCCCACCTTTTGAAAATTCATCAAAAAGGCAATCGCATCCCCATGCGCTCCGCACCCAAAGCAATGGTAATGACTATCTCCTCGATGAATCATAAATGAAGGCGTTTTCTCTTCATGAAAAGGGCAAACCGCCTTATAGGTCGACCCTGCCCGCTTGAGCGAAATATAAGAACCAACGAGCTCGGGCAAATCAATCCGTTGGCGAAGGAGATCGAGGCTTTCTTTTGTATAGAGCGGCATGCTCTTCAGAATAGCAGGCTGAAGGATAAATCTCAGTAACCTTCAAGATCCCTCTTTACCTTGTAATTTGACCAAAAAACTTGAAAAGTTGCCTTTCCTTTTGAAAAAACAAGGCTAAAAACGCCTTATTCTAGCTTGCTTAAAAGGCAGAAAATTGAAAGCAACTTGCTTATGATTAGCCAGTTAAAAATTATCCTTTCTTTTCGACCACGGATATGATAAAATTACCTTGTAATTTGACCATGGGAAACAATGTTTAAACGTCTAATCGATTGGCATCTTGAGCAGTGGAAGGACTATAAATACCGCAAGCCTTTGCTCATTCGAGGGGCTCGCCAGGTGGGAAAAACACATGCGGTACGGCAACTTGGCAAACAGTTTGATCAACTGATTGAGATTAATTTTGAACTGGCAAAGGATGCCAGGCCGATTTTTGAAAAGGATCTAAAACCAGAAAGGATTTTGAAAGAGCTTGCCTTGTACGCCGGCCTGACTAAGATTATCCCTGGAAAAACGTTGCTTTTTTTTGATGAGATTCAAGAGGCTCCACAAGCGATTTTAGCTCTTCGTTATTTTTATGAACAAATACCTGAGCTGCATGTTATTGCAGCAGGCTCGCTTTTTGACTTTGCACTCGAAAAAGTCGGGCTGCCTGTTGGGCGTGTTTCAAGCATGTATATGTATCCGATGTCATTTATAGAGTATTTAATTGCGAGTGGAAATACCGCCTCTGCAAGGGCTATTTTGGAGAACCTTCGCAAAGAGCCCTTTTCCGAGACGATTCATCTCAAACTGATGAACTTAGTAGGTGAATATTTAGCGATTGGAGGCATGCCGGAAGCAGTGGCAAAGTGGGTCGAAGAGAGAAATCCCAAAGAGAGTTTTCAAGTCCACCATAATTTGATTGCGTCCTATCGACAGGATTTTGAAAAATATGCCACTGAACATCAAATGGAGTTTGTCGAGATGCTCTTTCGTCAAATACCTTACATGATTGGGGAGGAGTTTCGGTATAAGAATATTCATGGCGAGTTCCGAAAAAGAGAGCTTGCCCCTTGTCTTGATTTACTATGCAAAGCCAACGTAGTGCATAAGATCCATCATAGCGCTGGCAATGGAATTCCTCTTGGGGCAGAGGCAAATGTAGAATGGTTTAAGCTTATCTTAGTCGACATTGCGCTTTGCCAAGCAACATTGGGATTCGATCTGTCGACATGGTTTTCGCAACCTGGCATCGAGTTTGTCAATCGGGGGGCAATAGCAGAAGCGTTTGTGGGACAAGAATTACTTTGCTATTCACATCCCCACCAAAAAGCCGATCTCTATTTTTGGAGGCGCCAAGCAAAAAGCAGCACAGCAGAAGTTGATTTTGTCTACGAGTACAATCGAGATATTATCCCGATTGAAGTTAAAAGCGGCGACGGAAGGACATTAAAAAGCATGCTGATGTTTTTGGAGGAGCACCCTAATTCGCCCTGCGGTGTACGGTTCTCTGGGCAAAACTACTCTAGGTGGGAAAAAATCGATTCCAAACCCCTTTATGCCGTTTGTTCTTTAGCCCACGAAGAACAAAAGAAAGCATTAGAATACTTGTTCTCAGCTGACCATCTCCTCAGTAACCTTCAAAATCGCCATCATTGATCACCTCCTATCCAATCTATTCGTTCTTGCTTTTCAGCAAGGCATTCGATCACTTCTTGAAAATTGCCTGGGCTCTTTTTCAAGGCAAGCATCGCCAGCACAATTTTAACGACAGAAGGTGTATAAATCCCTTTCCCTTCGTAAGATTTTTTGATAGCGCTCACATGTGCAATATAGTGGTACAGCAGTTTGCCATCAAGCAATTGGTCTGGCTGATATTCGGCCCAGATATCTTTAATCAGGCGAATACACCGATCGATTAATTTTTTATTGGATGCACGAACATCAATCATTTGATTACCATGCACTTTATTCATGAGCACCATTGAGCTATTTGAGATTAAGTTTAATATCTGTTTGAGAATGATGGTTTCGGTAAACCCAATCGCATCTGAAGGCGTGTTTTCTATGATTAGAGCGCAGTCATATGCATCCTTTAACTCCTTTACTTGGATTTCAGAGAGTTTCCCCCTGCAAACCACAAGCAAACCAACGGACCCACCCTGTTTTTTTGCGGCTTCTAAAACTTGGATCAGCTGATGAGGAATTGATCCAGTCTCATTTATTTTTGCAACTCCAATTAGAAAATTACCCGCATTTATAGGACGTTTAGAAAAAGAGTTGATGCCCTCTTCTTCATAGGCAAGGAGAAAAGTTTCTGTGTCTTTGACATCTGTTGGATGGACATCTCTCCCCAAAAGGGCTGCCCATGCTTTGCTATTGTCGCCCTGTCCAATCAGATAAGCCCGAAATTCTGCCCTTTTTTTATGTATTTCGCTTTCTCTTCGTATGGGATTAGTAGAAAAGGTTGGAGATGTTTCAGTAGAGTCAATCAAGACTTCACGCATACTGTCTTCTAGGGCAATAAAAGTCGTATACCCTTGGTTAAAATCATCTTTTAACTGCCTAAAATTAGAACGAGAGCCTGAAAAAACTTCCACTTCTATTTGAGGAAATTTTTGAATTAACTTTAAATGGTCCTTTATAAGTTCAAGTCCTTTCTGCATTTTTAACATCAATTCTATCGGATATTCATTGGCTAGAAGTTCCTCTCCTTGAGTTAGATAAATTGTACTTCCTAGGAGAGCTCCGAGGCATGCTTCCGCTAAGGTTGCTCCTTGTAGACGGGTTGATCCTCCAATTGCTTGTGGGCCTATATCTACACAAAGAGGGATAACAGAGTTTACGTTCCTCTCAAAAAGACATTGTGTTCTCAAAGGAACGTTTTTACTGTTGTAAAAATAGAACACACTTGCACCTTTATTTGCAGAGAAATGACCGCACCCTACATTGAAAGAAGCCGATCCACTGGCGGAGATTAAGATTACCGTATCTTTAGGTCCCAAATTGAAATCTTTTAAGACTGCTTCCCCATCGGCGTCTGAATCCTCAAACCCTTCTTTAGCTCTAATTAACGCTGAATCTCCGCCAGCAATGACCCCTCGAATTTGTTCCTTGATTTTAGGAAACTTTAAGCCGCACTTGGCTGCAATATCAACTGCGACGCGTCCACTTGATCCCGACCCTATTAAAAAGACTCTTCCTCCCTCACTGATTTTTTCAGCTATGGGTGGGGCAAATTTTTTGATTAACGGGATAAATGATTCGAGGCCTTTTATAACGTTTTCATCCACCTTTAATAGAAGCTCCATCCCATTTGCAATGCTTTCATGCATGACCTGACTCAAACATTTTGTTATAGGGTGCAGCTGTTCCGTTGAAACATTTCCAAGGGCAAACTCTTTTTCAAATTCTTGAAATGGCATAACGCCCTCTGGCAAAGCCGCAAAATAAGGATTTTGTGTATGGCTTTGAGTTGCCTGGGTAATGGTTTTTGCTCGAACATCTACTGAAGTTGTTAGTACGCTCATATGACCTCCTAAGAAACTTTCTAGGGCAATTATATATGAAAAATAAATTAAGAAAAAAACAAAAAATCTTATAATTTATGCATAATACCGTAGTAGAGAGGAACAACTTTCCTATTTTCAGACGATTGAAGCTATACTCCGAAGATCGGAATATAAATGACGCTTCCAGGCCTCTTCTGCTTGCTTAGAATCTAGTCCAAGGTTACGCAAACGATTCTTCCAAGCCTCTTCTTCTGTCACGAGGCCTTTTCCAAGCTTATACCTCTGCATGGACTGTTTAAAATCTTGAGTAGCAATCTCAACATTTCCTTGCGCCTTTTGTAAATAGGGTAGAAATAGCCGGTAAGATTGATAGAATTTCTTTGCCGCCCGCCGTTCCATTTCTTGAATTGCTTTACTGGGTTGCCCGATGTTTAAATCTCTCTGCCTCGTTATTTGGATGATCCTCTGAAGTTTCTCATCAGATAATCGTATGTGAGGGTATCTTTCTTGAAAGGATGGATGATCCATTCGGTGCTTTAAGATACGGAAACAATCTTCCCCCCCTGGTTCTTCAATCACAATCTTGGGCAATAAACTCACATAAGATGGATTGACCAGAGCATCATCAACCCTCCGTTCTTTTCGTGGATTAAAATACCAATGATAGAGCTCCTTTGTCGTTGTACCAATCACACGGATATCACCTTTTGAGACCGATTCTTTTAACTGGTCTAGAATAGAGCCTCCTAGCAGACTAGGGCGTCCTAGCATGTGAATATCTTTAATAAAGATAATGGCACCCTTGTTCCGTTTAGTAAATTGAACAAGGTCTGAAAGACATGTCGCCAATCGCTCTATATTATGATTTTCGAATTCTGCCTTGTCCAAGCGATAAAATTTTTTCCCATGAAAAGGAGAAGTTTCGGGAAACTTTCCTTGTTTTGCCTTCCATGCAAGAGCCTCCACAAGAGCCGTTTTACCAGATCTTGGCTTGCCGACTAAAATAGCACCTTGAGTCGATGTAAGAAATTGCGTTTCTAACGCCTTAATACCTTCTTCATTCTCAACAATTAACGAAGCAGACTCTTTGACCTCTTTTCCTAAATCGTGGAGAAAAAAAGGAGGAGGCTCTATCTGGCAATCGCCCTTTTGAGGCTTTAGCCTGAAATAAACAAGAGAGTTGAAGATTGCAAAACAAGCTAACGCAACCATTTTGTCAGGAACCTTAGCTAGTGCAGCCATGCCTAGGCCCCACCAAATCCATTGATAGAACCCTCTTCTTTGTTCAGGGGGTAATTGTTTAAAAAATGCATTGGAAAGTTTATCGACAAGTTGCGCTATCACCAAGCCGGTGGCTGTAAAAACCACGACCTCGCGTAAAATAGAGGGCTCTTGCAATGGCATAGAAAAAACAGATGAAATCAATTTTAAACTCATAGACATACCTTTTGAACAATCATTTTATAACACCTGCTAAAAAAAGACTTCTTTTTCCTCTTTTTTACGATTCCTTAAAAAGACCTTTACATCAACTCGTACGAGTGGTCTAATGAATTCATATGACGGTTCAAAAGTGTGATCAGCCTGATCTCCCCTCGGATAACAGCTATTGGGAGACGTGGAGAAACGAACAGGCTCGGGCTATCACCCAAATTCTCTCCTCCATCTTCAAGGTGGAAGGCGAAGTGCAGCAAACACAATCCCCTTCCCGCCTGCTTGGACAATCTTTAATCACTTCTCCTGAAGAAAGGGTGAAAATCGTCGGGCAGCTGAATCAAATCCGGGAGCAGATTACAGAATATGAACATCTTCTCAAAATAAGCCGCACACGGATTGAATCCGCTCTTGAAAAAATCAATCCTGACCAGAAAAAAATTTCTCGACTCCAAAAATTCATCAATTTTTTCCGAAAGTCTGCTATATTCAGCTGAATATGGCAACCCCAATGATGGCCCAATGGCAAGCGTGTAAGGCGCAGGCAAAAGGAGCTCTTCTTTTTTTTCGTCTGGGTGATTTTTACGAAGCGTTCGAAGAGGATGCTGTGACCCTTTCCAAAGAGCTCGATCTTGTGCTGACAAAGCGGCAAGAAACCCCAATGGCAGGAGTTCCTGCTCATATGGCGGAGATTTATTTGGATCGCTTGGTAAGCCGCGGCTACCGAGTTGCGGTGGCAGAACAAGTCGAGAACCCCCTGACAGCTAAAGGACTTGTTAAGCGAGAAATTGTCCGGATGCTCTCTCCGGGCTCGATGATCGAATCGTCCCTTCTTAAAGACAAAACAGCTCATTTCATGGTCGGTATTGTTCAAGTTAATGCTCTCTTCGGACTTGCAGCTCTCGATGTGACGACGGCAGATTTTCGTGTAATGGAGTTTTCTGAAGCTCGCCTCCTGATCGATGAAATCTCTCGTCTTGCCCCTCAAGAGATCATCATCACCGAAAGAGCATGGAAACAACTCCAGACAGATTTAGAACCCCTTGCAATTCCCGTATCACAGGTCCAAGAAGAGTGGTGCTTTGATCATGCAAGTGGTTTGGCTAGGCTGATCCGTCAATTTCAAGTGCATTCTCTCGACGGTTTTGGACTCAAAGGGATGTCAGCCGCCATCCAAGCAGCAGGAGGACTTCTCCGTTATGCCATCGAAGAGCTGCATCTGAAACTTCCGCACTTAAAATCGATCCAGCCTGTTTATCAGGGAAATTTTTTGTGGCTCGATCAAGCCACGCAAAAACATTTAGAACTGACTGAGCCCCTGCATGAAAAGGGATTAACGCTCCTATCGATTCTCGACAAAGCGGCCACCCCAATGGGAGGTCGCTTATTAAAAGAATGGCTTCTCCACCCCTTAATGTCCGTGAAGCACATTCGAGAGCGGCAAGATGCTGTTGAAGCCTATTTCAAGGACGATGAGGGACGGACTGCCTTGCGAAACGGGTTAAAAAATGTCCGAGATCTTGAGCGACTGATCATGCGAATTGAAACAGGATACACTTCTCCAAAAGACCTTGCCTCTCTCCGGCTTTCTTTAGAGCCTCTTCCCATGATTTCAGAGCTTCTTAGAGGCCGCTCTCACCCTCCTCTGGAGGATTTGTCGCCTCTTGCAAATCAAATCAAAGCAGCAATTGTCGACTGCCCTCCTCATAAACTCAGTGAAGGAGGTGTTTTTAAAACAGGGTACCATGAAGAGCTCGACGCTCTCCGTCTTCTAAAAACCGATAGTCAAACATGGCTTGCCTCGTATCAAGCCCAGCTCCGAGAGAGCCTTCAAATCAAATCACTCAAAGTGGGATATACTCAAGCCTTTGGCTATTATATCGAAGTGAGCCGAGTTCAATCTGAGAAAATGCCTTTAACATTTGAGCGAAGACAAACCCTTGTGAGCACCGAACGATTTATCTCTCCGGAGCTCAAAGAATTTGAACATAAAGTCTACTCCGCTGAGGAAAAAATTCTGTTTTTAGAAAACCAGCTGTTTGAAAAGCTTCGCCTTGAAATTGCACAGTCTGCAGACCTGATTCGAAACGTAGCCAAAAGAATTGCCTACCTCGATGTGGTGCTTTCCTTTGCAGATATTGCAAAAGAGCGATCCTACGTGCGCCCAACGATCGATGAGTCTGATCGGTTGGAGATCATCGAAGGCAGGCATCCTGTCATTGAAGCCTCGATTGAGAAACAAACGTTTGTCCCAAACGATCTAAAAATGGATGGATCAAAGGAGCAGCTGCTCGTGATCACAGGGCCTAATATGGCAGGCAAATCAACCTACATTCGTCAAGCTGCGCTCCTAGTCCTGATGGCGCAGATCGGATGTTTTATTCCTGCTAAAAAAGGGCATTTTGGCATCGTCGATAAATTATTTACACGGATTGGGGCTAGCGATGACCTGAGCCACGGCCAATCAACCTTTATGGTTGAAATGAGCGAGACGGCCAATATTTTAAATAATGCGACCTCAAAATCGCTCGTGATTTTAGATGAGATTGGCCGCGGGACAAGCACCTATGACGGCATTGCGATCGCCAAGTCGGTTGCTCTCTATTTTCTGACAACTCCAGCTAAGAAAGCTAAAACACTCTTTGCAACGCATTATTTTGAGCTAACAAAGCTGGAAGAAGAATCCCCCGGCGCCGTGAACTACCATGTGGCTGTCCACGAATCTAATAAAGAAATTGTGTTTCTGCACCGTATTGTGCGGGGCGCCGCAGACAAAAGTTACGGCATCCACGTTGCTAAATTAGCCGGCCTTCCACCCTCTGTTTTGAAAAAGGCAGAGGAGCTCCTCAGCCAGCTTCATGAGCAAGGGGCTCCTATGGAGGGAATTGCAAAACTCCGATTTGGGGCCAAATCCGCGCTTTTTGGGCAGGATCTGGATTCTGCGCAACCTGACACATCTTGGGCCTACTCTAAGCCGAGTATGTCCCAAAATGTGTCAGGTTGCGCAGAAACCAGCCCTGCTCAAAAATCATCGAATTTGGCCTCCAAAGCGAGTTTTGCAACTCCCTCTAAGAATTACGTAAAAACTCCCTCAAAGGATCATCAACTTGAGCTCTTTCAATGCTAAATTGCTAGACAAATACACAACGGAGCCCGGCGTCTATTTGATGAAAAATGAGGGGGGAGATGTCATCTATGTCGGCAAAGCCAAAAACCTCAAGCATCGACTCAAACAATATTTTTCTGCAGGACGGGATGGAAGACCTATGATTCCTTTTTTGGTGGCTGAAGTGTGCGTCATCGATATCATTGCCGTCCCTTCAGAAAAAGAGGCGCTCCTTCTTGAAAATACCCTTATCAAGAAACATCAACCAAAATTTAATGCCCTCCTCAAAGACGATAAAACATTCATTAGCTTGATGATCAATCACCACCACCCCTGGCCGACGATTCAGCTCGTTCGATGCAAAGGCAGACCCAAAAAAGAGGGGCTCTATTTTGGGCCCTATACAAGTGCCTATGCCGCCAGACAGACTCATGATCTCATGAGCCGCCTTTTCCCTTTACGGCAATGTTCTGATGAAGAACTCAAAAGAAGAACCAGGCCTTGTTTGCTCTATGGGATCAAGCGGTGTATTGCGCCGTGTGTCAACCTCTGCTCAAAAAAAGAATATGAAGCAATTGTTCATCAGGCGATTGATTTTTTAAAAGGGCGCGATGAGACTGTTATCGAGCATCTTAAAAAAGAGATGCAAATAGCCTCCGATGCTCTGCAGTTCGAAAAAGCGGCAACGCTCCTCCAGTTAATTCAGCAGATTGAACATGTCACTGCAGGAAGCGGCCTTGTCGCCAAAGCAACCAGGGAAGATTGCGATGCCTTAGGGCTTTATCGGCAAGGATACGATGTAATGGTAGCGCAGCTACTCTTTAGAGAAGGGAAATTGGTCGGTTCCGAGCATTATACCTTCACTGACGTCATTGAAAGCGATGAAGAACTGTTATCTTCTTTTTTGATTCAATATTACGAACATCGAAAACTGCGGCCTGAAACGATTATCCTCCCCTTTGAGCTTCCTAAAGAGGTGGAAGAGATTATCGGCATTAAAATCACCGCTCCTCAGAAAGGGGAAAAGAAAGAGATTCTTGGGATGGCTAAAAAAAATGCCAAAATCCTTTTCGAGCAAGAAAAAGATGATCAAGAGCTCACAGAAAAGATGCTCCTCGATCTTCAAGAAACCTTAAAACTTATCCGATATCCTAACCGGATCGAATGTTTTGATACGTCAAATATTTCAGGAACCGATCTTGTCGCTTCAATGGTTCCCTTTACCGAAGGACGGTACGATAAAAAACGGGTGCGGATTTTTAAAATTCGGGGCGTGGAAAAAGGAGACGATTATGCCGCTTTGCGTGAAGTTCTCACCCGAAGGCTCACACGTGCAAAGCAAGAAAATGACCTCCCCGATCTTTTGATCGTCGATGGCGGCAAAGGACAGCTGGCAGTGGCACTTGAAGTGCTCAAAAACCTCGATATTGCAACCGTCGATCTCATCTCGATTGCAAAACAGCAAGGAAAGCACGACAAAGGGCTGACTCAAGAGAAGGTGTTTGCTGCCCACTTTGCAGATCCTATTCTTTTACCTCTGCACTCCCCTCTTCTTTTTCTTCTTCAGAGAATTCGAGATGAAACCCATCGAAAAGCCATTGGCTTCCACCGTCAGCGACGAGAAAAGCGGCTCATTTCTTCAATGCTAGACCAAATTCCAGGTATTGGGGAAATGAAACGAAGACGGCTTCTTCGCCACTTTGGAAGTTTTCAAAGAATTCTGCAAGCTTCCCCTGCCGATTTGCTCAGCGTCAAAGGGATCACGCTGAAAGACGTCGGTCAGATTGAAACATTTGCTAAGAAGTTGTCCTGACCACTTACCGCATTCTTTTTTTCATCTGTACAACAATGCCCCTTTTTGTTATGCATTAAAGCATGAGCATCCCGCGTAGTACGTCTACGCGGCCGCCACGGATTCCGTATCCGTGGTTTTTTTTTGGAGAAAGCCAGTGGAAAGTGAGCGCATCGTTTGCTTTGTTGATGGGTTTAACATGTACCACGCCCTGAAGCAACTGCAGCAGCCTCGCTTAAAATGGCTTGATCTGCAGTTACTGTTCAGTCGATTGACTCGCTCAAAATCGCAAGTGATCACTCAAATTTTGTTCTTCTCTGCATACCCTACTTGGAAACCGGACTCCTACTATAGGCATCGCCTTTACATCAAGGCACTGTCGGCAAGCGGAGTCACGCCGGTTTTAGGAAAATTTAAAAATAAGCCAAAAATATGTCTCAATTGTAAGGCAAAGTGGACAAGTCACGAGGAGAAAGAGACCGATGTCAATTTGGCTTTAGCGATGCTCGACTTAGCGTATAAAGATCGTTATGATCATGCATTTCTCCTGTCAAGAGACTCTGATCTTGCTCCGGCTGTGAGCAAGGCCAAACAAAATTTCCCCAATAAGAAAATCACCGTCTTTTCGCCCTACAACTACCGACATAGCTCAGAGCTGGTTCAAGCTTGTGATGGGCATAAAACCATTAACTTTCATCATATCTCTACTTCGCTATTTCCTGAGAAAATCTATGACGCTGGAGGAAATCTCGTGGCTGTTCGGCCTCCCGAATATGCCCCAGCTCAGCAGTTGATCAAAAAAATTGAGCCAGAGCTAGCGATAGAATGAAGAGCCAGTTGCAAAACTCACTATCCCCTTTTTAGTCAGTAGGCGATGAGCGGCCTTTAAAAGTTGAAGTCCAGCTTTAGGTGAACGTTATTATCTCGAAACGTTTTCCCAAATTCCCCGATATAGTTTAGAGAAACTTGGACAAGTTCGTTGAAAAACATCCCCTTTAACCCTGCCCTTGGAGAAATCAAGCTGTGATTGGGCTTTAGACCAGAGACCTCAAAATTACAGGTGCCCTCTTTAAAGAATCCAACTTGGTAGTGCTCTCCCCCCCAACGAACTTCTCGAATCCAACTTAGCCCAAGAGTTGGAATCCACGCCTTATTCCCCCGGCAAAAATAATGGGATAGGTCGAGCCCAATTTCCCCTCTGAGCAGATTGTAATTTTGCGAGCCCACTTTCAGGTCAAGGCTTCCAGCTCCCTCTTCTTCATAGCCTGTTTCATGAAGATAGGTATAGTATCCAGCAATAAAAGGCCGAACCTGGAACTTTTTAATATCCCACGTCACTCCCGTATCGACATGAGCCGTCAACCCCCCTCCAAAATTATCGTGTCTTGCCTCGCGATCAATCGAACCAAACTCCATATCTCGCTTAGCATCGTACCAGTTAGCTGTTCCAAGCACCGATCCATTGACGAAAAACCAAGGGTGAACGTAGGAGTTGTAAAAACCGACGTAAAGACTATTGATATCTCCTTTCCCTACCGATTCGCTCCATTGAACGCTTGAGTAGCTATAGCCCGCTGTAAGCCCTACGTACAAACGATCAAAAAATTTGTAGTCAAATCCCGTCATGACCGCTGCCGATTTCGTATGAAATCCGTGTTCATCTTCTATCCGGCGCTGATGGGCAAAATCACCTAAAACATCAAACCAGAGGTTCATAGGGCTTGACTTCTGAGTGCATGTGCTTTCTTCAGCCGCAGGGGCGCCTTCTTCGGTCGTAGAAACTTTAGGCATAGAGACGCATGTTGGAGGGCAGAGATTGCGTGCATATTGATTAATCGATTGTGTGATACGAATATTGTTATTCTCTTGAGATAAGACCATTCCCTTAAAGAGAGAGGGCTGCAATGAAAAGATCGCCTGATTAATCTCTTCGAGAGAGGGCAGACTTTGAAGCTGTTCGATAACATTCATTAGATCGCCCCCACCTGTCAAGTTATCAAGACAATGAGCAACCTGTTTGGCATTTTCGGAGGTGACAAGCTGCGAAAACAGTTTGAGGGTAACAATCAGATCGACTTCGGTTGGAAAATCCCCGGGAGGATTATAGGCCAATTGAACGCTAAAGGCAGGGTTTGTTGAAATGACTCGATCATAGGTTCCTACAAGCCCTTCCTCTGCTAATAAAATCACATATGTGCTTTGAGAAGGGTAGACACCTGGCAGCGGGGTCACCACAACCTGAGAACCGGGTTGAAATCGGGCCACTCCGAAATCAACCCTTAATAAATCTGAGCTAATAGGATCGAATTCAATTGCCAGCGTAGAACCTGCCTCCTGCAAATAATTACCGCTTATGGTTAAGGTCCCAATCGAATTTTCAGGATTTCCAGGAGCTACCGTCCCAAAATTTACCAGGGAAGAAACTCCAACTGTTCCTGTTCCTGCTAGAGTTCCTGCTGAATCAACCACAAAGGTGCTAATCGGACCGACGCTACCATTAACAAATAATGTTCCTTCTTGAACTTCTACAGAACTTAAATTCGAAGAGCCGGTCATGTTGAGAGCTCCGGCTCCCGACTTTACTAAGCTTCCTCCTGAAATCGCTCCTGATAGTGTCACTACGCAAGCGGGATTTTCAATGAAAGCATTGAACTCTGCTGGATTCGAAATTGTGATATCATTTGCAACCGTATGAGAGCCTATAACCCCTGAGGCCGTGGTCAAGTTTCCACTTCCGCCCCAAGTTAAAGGAAGCCCCCCAATGGAATACGAAACTTCTCCACCCCCTGTCAAGTTCAATCCATCAACTAGAAAAAGATTTGAGATTGTGTTGTTGCTTGTATATCCGCTAGCCCCTTGTGGAAAAAAAAGGATCGCCCCGCTTGGTGGAACTGAAAGCTCATCCCAATTGTCTGCATCGGACCAGCTTGTCGATACACTTCCATTCCATGTCTCTGCAAATAAAGAGACTGTGAGTAAAGATGCTAGATAGATTTTCTTGATTCCCATAAGCTCCTAACTAGAAGTTGAAGTCCAGCTTTAGGTGAACGTTATTATCTCGGAACGTTTTCCCAAATTCCCCGATATAGTTTAGAGAAACTTGGACAAGTTCGTTGAAAAACATCCCCTTTAACCCTGCCCTTGGAGAAATCAAGCTGTGATTGGGCTTTAGACCAGAGACCTCAAAATTACAGGTGCCCTCTTTAAAGAATCCAGCTTGGTAGTGCTCTCCCCCCCAACGAACTTCTCGAATCCAACTCAGCCCAAGAGTTGGAATCCACGCCTTATTCCCCCGGCAAAAATAATGGGATACATCGAGACCAATTTCTCCTCTGAGCAGATTGTAATTTTGCGAGCCCACTTTTAGGTCAAGGCTTCCAGCTCCTTCTTCTTTATACCCTGTTTCATGAAGGTAGGTATAGTATCCAGCGACAAAAGGCCGAACCTGGAACTTTTTAATATCCCACGTCACTCCCGTATCGACATGAGCCGTCAAGCCGCCCCCAAAATTATCGTGTCTTGCCTCGCGATCAATCGAACCAAACTCCATATCTCGCTTAGCATCGTACCAGTTAGCTGTTCCAAGCACCGATCCATTGACGAAAAACCAAGGGTGAACGTAGGAGTTGTAAAAACCGACGTAAAGACTATTGATATCTCCTTTCCCTACCGATTCGCTCCATTGAACACTTGAGTAGCTATAGCCCGTCGTAAGCCCTACGTACAAACGATCAAAAAATTTGTAGTCAAATCCCGTCATGACCGCTGCTGATTTCGTATGAAATCCGTGTTCATCTTCTATCCGGCGTTGATGGGCAAAATCGCCTAAAACATCAAACCAGAGGTTCATAGGACTTGACTTCTGAGTGCATGTGCTTTCTTTAGTCGTAGAAACTTTAGGCATAGAGACGCATGTTGGAGGGCAGAGATTGCGTACATATTGATTAATCGATTGTGTGATACGAATATTGTTATTCTCTTGAGATAAGACCATTCCTTTAAAGAGAGAGGGCTGTAATGAAAAGACAGCCTCATTAATTTCTTCGAGAGTAGAGAGGTTTTGAAGCTGTCCGATGACATTTGCTAAGTCGGCCCCAGGTGTTAGGTTATCAAGACAATAAGCGACCTGTTTAGCATTTTTGGAGGTGACAAGCTGTGAAAACGGTTCGAGGGTAACAATCAGATTGACTGTGTCTGGAAGATTCGCTGGAGTATAGGTCAATTGAACTCCGAAAGCAGGCCGTGTTGAAATCACTTGATCATAGGTTCCCACAACCTGATCTGCTGCTAAAATGACATAAGTGCTTTGAGAAGGGTAGACACCCGGCAGCGGAGTCACCACAACTTGAGAACCTGGCTGAATGAATGCCTCTCCCCCAATATTTAATAAATCTGAGCTAATAGGATCGAATTCAATAGCAAGTGTAGAGCCTGTCTGCTGATAATAATCATCACCCACAGTTAAGATCCCTATGGAATTTCCAGGAGCTACCGTCCCAAAATTCATCACGGGGGTCCCGAAAATTAGTCCTGTTCCTCCTAGAGTTCCTGCCGGATCAATCACAAAGCTAGTCAAATCCTCGATGCTACCATTGACAAATAATGTTCCTTCCTGAATTTCTACAGAAATTAAAGAGGAACTAGCGGTCATAGTAAGGCTTGCTGCTCCTTGTTTAATAAAAATAATACTACCACCCGCCACACCGTTATAAACCCCATCGCTGGATTGATTAAAAATGACTGTATTACCACCAGTAAGAGTAGTAGTACTAATACCTCCTGGAATGCTTAGAGAATTTCCAATGAGAGTCCCCCCCGCAGATAAGACTGTGCCTCCATTATAGGTGTTGACTCCTGTCAAGGTAAGGGTTCCCGTTCCCTGCATAGTTAAGATTCCTGTCCCTGAGATATTCCCAGCGAAAGTGCTATTATTACCTGTACCAAGCTGCAACGAGGCTTCTCCTAGTTGAATTTGACTCCCTTCCACCCCGTCTAAGTCTCCAATGGTCAGGGTTCCAAGCCCGATTCCGCTCAGGTCAAGTATTGCTGCTGCTCCGCTGAGATTCACCGCTCCTGTCGGCGGCAACGTACCTGCTCCACTCAGACCGAGAGTGCCGGCGATAATTGTCGTTCCACCCCCATAGTTATTCGATCCATTTGTCAAAACAAGGGTTCCAGCTCCTAATTTTATTAAGCCGCTATTTCCAGAAATCATACCCGATAACGTCATCGTGCAAGCGGCATTTTCAATGAAAGCATTAAACACTGCTGGACTCAAAATCGTGATGTTATTTGCAACTGTCTGGGAGCCCGTCACCTCTGCATCCGTGACAAAGTCCCCGCCTTCAGCCCAAATTAACGGGTTCCCTATAATGGAATAGGAATTTCCCCCGCTGCGCGTGAAGTAGAAACTATTGACGTTAAAAGGGCCCAAGTCGTTGTTACTTGTATATCTGGTAGCTCCTTGAGGGAAAAAAAACACAGTCCCTGGTGTTGGAGATACATCCCAATTGAGTGGATCGGACCAGTTTTGCGAATTATTTCCATTCCACGTAGAATCTGCAAATAAGGAGACCATAAGTAAAGATGCTAGATAGATAAGGCTATTTTTTTTCATGCAGTAACAGCTCCTTGAAAAAATAAATTTAATGAGGTAGTTGCAAAACTCCCTCTCTAGTTTTTACTTAACAACCTTTCTATATTTTGTCTATTCTTAAGATTTATACAAACGTGAGGAGGAACTTTTTTTGATACTTGAGCGTGCGATAGAGAATCTCTCCAAGCTCTACTTCTATCTCCTGTAGCTGCTGACTTAGTTGCTCAGGTGGAAAAGAAGGGATGTCAGAAATAAGTTCAAGAGAGCCTCCAGGGTGAACAATGGCCTCCGCTTTCAGTTCCTGTCCTGGAAAACGGCTTTGGAAATAGGTCCTTACAAGAGCAGCGACGACCGCTTTTTCAATGGTAACAGGAGGGTTCATCGAAATTTGTAGGACCTCTTGCCGCTGAAGAAAATAAAAACCAATGCCGAGAACGATTCCAACGACAAGTAAAATTCCACCTAAAGAAAAAAAGAACCTATCATTCCAAAGAAATAGATTTGAAAGAGTGACTTTTAACGAGGATGCATAAGGTAAAACAATGCAAAAAATGCCCCCAATGATCAATAAAAGAACCAGAAAAAACTGAACGACTGAAAAAAGATGATGGGGCCACCGCATTCTTAAAAATCAGGTTAAAATTGTTCTGAATATTCAGAGGCCTCTGGCTGGGCTGTTTCCTCTGCAGGCGCCTCTGTTTTTGTAATCAAGTTTTTAAAGACAATATGTACTAAGCTCACCACAAGCCCCGTCAAATGACTCAGAGTTTCTGCAACCCGAAGTTGGATTTCCTCTGCTTTTTGGGGAATGACAACCCCGTATGCTACATTCACTTCGAGCTTGACTTGGATAGAATATGTTTTAGGATCTTGTTCAACAGAAATCCCCGTAATTCTTTCTGCAGGCTCTCTTCCTAAGAGATAATCGATTAAATTCCCTTCCACAAGAGCAATCCCCTCAATACTTAAAAGACACTGCACGACAATAGCTTGAAAAACCTTGTTGTCAATATCTCGAACAAAGAGGGTTTCAGGAAGCTCGACCTCTTTTGTATCAATTTGTTTCAAGGGATTATGCATAAAATCTCTCCTTCTAAAGCAACTATACCAAATCGGAGTGATTTAAAGTATAAGAAGGTGAGGCTTCTTAAGGCACACCCCACCCTTCCTTCTGCCGTCTGATTTAGACCTTCATTTCCTTCAAAGTCAATTCTAACAGTGCAATCTTGTCTTGCGCCGCTTTGATTTCTTTTTGATAGCCTTGAATCCTCTCAAGACGCTCAGAAGAATGTGAAGAATTGGCTAAAGAAGATTGTTGATTTAGACTCTGAAGAAGACGTATTTTTTCCTCGTTTTCCTGCTGTCGATGCTCACCCTCAATAGCTTGTTTAAACACTTCCATTTGTTGACGATAGGCCTTGATCATTTGATGAACCTGCTCAGGCGTAATAGAAGCCTCTTTCACCTCGTGATGACTGTTATCTTCTACGATAACCTCTTCTTTGATCTGCTCGTTTTCTACTGGCGGGTTTAAACTTTTTGCAGCAACTTCACTGACCACCTCTGCTGGAGTTTCAAGATTTGGAGATTTGCTTCCTTCCCCTTTAATGACAATAACCCCTATCAGCGGTTGTGGTTGCGGAACCGCTTGGTGTACAAGTGTGAAGAAGGAAACAGCAGATCGCCCAATTGCCTCCATCAACTCTTTTTCAGTGACCTCAATCTGAAACCTCTCGCTAGAAACGGCGGATGGAACACGACCGACATCCCAATCTCGTTCTTCATAGACACCTTCAATATTAGACATATCTCACCTCTTGTTTAAGACTTTTTAGAGTCTTACTTATACAAAGGTGAGTATTTTTTTGAGAAGACAAAAAATGAGACACGATAGAGATTCGGTGGTGAAAATTTTATTGTGATAGGTTCAAATTGAAGTTTTGTAATTGGCTCTAAGAAGCTGTCTTAAAGTTATTTTAGATTCGGGGCAAGGCACTCAACAAACTTCTCAAATGGCTTTGATAGGGTGTCAGAGCATACTATGGCAAACCCCATTGCGGCAATAGCAAGATGAGTCGTACACCCATGCATATTTCTTACGCGCGCTGCCTTTACAGCATTCCATAAGCCCGGGAAAAATAGATATAAGGCTATTCCACCAATACTTGGCTCTTGCCAGAGTGCCAGCATTGAGGAAGCAGCCGTTGGAACGTCAACCCCAAATCGAGGGCCCTGTCTAATAGCTCCGAAATAAGCCCCTAGTCCTAAGAAAGGCACAACCTCACCTAAAAAACCTCTTCTCCCCACTGTGCACTTAATAAGTTTGTCAACTGGCCGAGATAAAGCTTGTGTTGTCATAGAGTAACCCATAACAGAAAGGGCAAGATTTTTCATACAGCCCTGAATATTTTTTGCACGTCCTGCATTTAGAGCATTGTTCATTCCTGAAAAAAGGAGATGCGTAGCTACTGCATAAGTTTTTGATCGGCCTGCGAATGCCATTATCAAGCAACCGGCTGTTGGAAGGTCAACCCCAAATCGAGGTCCATATTTGATAGCCGCAACATAAGCTGCTACACCCGTTGCGACTCTAATTAACTCTCTTTTAGCTTCTACATAAGATTTGCGATCAACCTCACTCATGTTAGTCTTTGAAAAATTGTCATAAATATTTTTTAAATTTGTCAATGGCGTAGGTAAGTAAGGCAAAAAACTTGTCATATATCTCCTCTAATCGTGGAAGCATTATAGGTGTGGGTCTACCGAGAAGCAGTCATTCTCGTTTTCTGAGTAATGATCCCACATATATTTTAAACTAACCAAAGGCCTCGGTAAAAAATCTGATGTTTCCATAAATTCTCCTGATTTCTACCAAAAGCTATTTGAGTGGGGGTTTTAGATTCGGGGCAAGGTACTCAACAAACTTCTCAAATGGCTTTGATAGGGTTTCAGAGTGTACCATGAAACACCCCATTGCGGCAGTAGCAAGATGAGTCGTACACCCATGCATATTTCTCACGCGCGCTGCATTTACAGCGTTCCATAAGCCTGAGACAACTAGATGGAAGACTAGTCCAACCTCGCTTGATTCTGACCAGAGAGCCAGCATTGAGGAGGAGGCTGTTGCAAGATCGATCCCAAATCGAGGGCCCTGTCTAACAGCTCCGAAATAAGCCCCTAGTCCTATGAAATTCACAGCCTCACCTAAAGAACTTTCTGCCCCCACTGTGTAGTTAATAAGTTTGTCAACTGGCCGAGATAAAGCTTGTGTTGTCATAGAGTAACCCATAGCAGAAATGGCAAGATTTACCACACAGCTCTGAATGTTTTTTGCACGTCCTGCATTTAGAGCATTGTTCATTCCTGAAAAAAGAAGGTGCGTAGCTATTCCATAAATACTCGATTGCCTCGCAAATGTTATCATCAAGCAACCGGCTGTGGGAAGGTCAACCCCAAATCGAGGTCCATATTTGACAGCCGCAACGTAAGCCGCTACACCCGTTGCGACTCTAATTAACTCTCTTTTAACAGTTTCTGCATAAAATCTGCGATCACCCCAAGTCATGTTGGGGTCTGAAAAATTCTTATAAACATATTTTAAATTTACCAATGGCTTAGGTAAATAAGGCAAAAAACTTGTCATAAATCCCCTCTAATGTGAAGACATTATATCAAATTCCCCCCTAAAATTCAATCTGATTTATTGTTAAAATTAAATAAATTATTTAACTTTTTCCTGGTTTGACGGAAAGGGAGAGATTCGATTACACTTTTTTTCCTTAGAAGCTGTCTTAAAACTCAGTTTCTGTCGATTTTTGGAGGATTTTTGGCCAATTTTCGCTTTATTTGGTGGGGGTAATATACGAAAGTTGATATTACCCCCACCAAATAAAGCGAAAATTGGCCAAAAATCCTCCAAAAATCGACAGAAACTGAGTTTTAAGACAGCTTCTTACACGATTTCCCAAGAGGGTCATGGCGATCGTAGCTCAGTTGGTTAGAGCACTGGATTGTGGATCCAGTTGTCGCGGGTTCGAGACCCGTCGATCGCCCCATTTATTTCAAGGACATCCCCTATGAGCTGGTTATATGCGTTGATTTTGGGACTCCTTCAAGGATGCACCGAATTTTTCCCCATTAGCTCTTCTGCTCACTTGAAGCTTTTAAAAACCTGGCTCCAGATCTCTTCTGGGGAAGAAACAGTCCTTTTTGATCTTTCTTGCCATCTAGGAACGCTTTTTGTTTTAGTCATCTACTTTCGGAAAGAACTCTGGGACATGTGCTGGATTCATCCCAAAAAGATGGTGCCTTATTCCATTGCGCTTACTCCTCTTATTCCGGCTTATTTTTTGCTCAAACCGATTCGGTTATGGGCTTCCCAACCCACTTTTCTAGGTCCCTGCCTGATGATCACGGCTCTGCTCCTATTTTTGACTCAGCGGATCTCTCGAAATACCTCCCAAGCAATTGGATGGAAAGATGCGCTTTGGATCGGGGCTTTTCAAAGCATGGCTTTGATTCCTGGCATTTCTCGAAGCGCAAGCACGATTACAATGGGTCTCTTAAGAGGAGTTCCAGCAAAAGAGGCTGTCCGGTTCTCGTTTGTGCTTTCGATTCCCGCAGTTGCGGGTGGAGCCCTCCTCGAAACAGTTAAAGCTATCCATACAACCTCTTTCAACCTTCTCCCTTGCGCAATTGGGCTTGGAGCCTCGCTCTTAACAGGCTTTGCCCTTATTCGAATTGCAATCCCCCTGCTTGAGAAAAAGGTTTTTAAACCATTCGCATGGTATTGCTTGATTATCTCCATTTTGTTAATTCTATTATAATATATGGCAAAAAAAGAAAAAATTCCGGCGGCCACTCACCCCGAGACGAAAGGGCTTTTACTGCTTGCAGCGACCTTTATTTCTCTGCTTGCGCTTTTTAGCTATGATACGACAGACCAAACAACCAACTGGCTGGGAATCGCCGGCCATGGATATGCCTGGACCCTTTTGTACCTTTTTGGATTAACGGTCTACCCTTTGCTTGGGTTTTTAGGATGGGCTGGATGGACCTATCTGATCAAAGGGCAGGTCCCTTCTTTGCGCTCCAAAACCTTTTATCTTGCCCTTTTCATCCTCTCTTTAGGAGTCGTTTTAAATTTGGGCGCTGAGCTAGGGATGGCAGTGCCAGGAGCATTGCAGCATAAAATCTTATCGGAAACCGTCACGTTTGAATTCCCCTACCGCCATCACTCTCTTCGGCATAATTTAGGCGGCGTCCCTCTTTATTATCTCTACCACGATTTACCTCGTTATAACATGCACCGCCTCCTAGGAAACCTCGGGGTTGGGATTACCTTTACCTTAACGGCGTTCATCTCTTTTCTCTTTCTCACAAATATTCAGGTTGTCGATCTCCTCCAACGGCTATTTCAAGCAAAACCTGCAGAAAAGGACTTTCCTCTTGCTAACCCGGAAGAGCTTGAAAAAAGTTTATCCAAGCCGGCTCCAGCCCTCCCCGCCCAGTCTGACAGGTCTGATAGGGAGACAACCTCTAAGCCTGCGATTCGGATTCGAACTCTTCAAGAAAAAGAAGAAAAAACAGAGGGGCGCTCTTCTCGTCCTCAATATGCCTCTGGAGGGTATGTCATCCCTTCTCCCTCTCTTCTGAGCAGCCCCAAAAAGGTGGACCAACCCTCCCTGAAAAAAGAACTGAAACGGCAAGCTGAGATTTTAGAAGAAACCCTTCTGAGCTTTGGAATTGAAGCGCAGGTGGGAGATATTAATTGCGGCCCTACCATTACCTCATTTGAAGTCCATCCTGCCATCGGGGTGAAGGTTCAAAAGATCACCGCCCTGGAAAATGATATTGCCCTCAAGCTCCAAGCAAAGTCGATTCGAATCATCGCTCCGATCCCCGGGAAGGGAGCTGTCGGCGTGGAGGTCCCCTCTCCTTATCCTCAAGAGGTGAGCTTTAAAGAGATGCTTCTTGCCTATCAACAAGGCCCTCGAAAACTGCTCATCCCGATCATCTTGGGGAAAACCGTAACGGGCGATAATGTCGTCAGCGACCTTTCCAAAATGCCTCATTGTTTAATCGCAGGAGCTACAGGATCCGGAAAATCGGTCTGCATCAATACGATCATCATGTCGCTCTTGATGAATGCAACCCCCGATGAGCTCAAGCTCATCATGATCGACCCTAAGAAAGTCGAGCTCACCCCTTACACAAGGCTTCCCCACCTCATTGCTCCCGTCATCACAGAACCACATGGAGCTTATGCAGCGCTCAACTGGATGGTAAAAGAGATGCAAAACCGGTACGATATTCTCAAGCAGCTCGGGCTGCGCAATATCACCGCTTTCAACTCTCGAAAAATCAACGCTCAGCTGGAAGCATCGCTCAGCGTCTCCATCCCTGAAAAAATGCCCGCTATTGTAGGGATTATCGACGAATTTGCCGATCTCATGATGGCCTCTAGTTCTGACCTTGAAACTCCCATTGCAAGGATTGCTCAGATGGCCCGTGCTGTGGGAATCCACCTGATCTTAGCAACGCAGCGCCCCTCGCGCGAAGTGATCACAGGGCTGATCAAAGCCAACTTCCCCACACGGATTGCTTTTAAGGTTGCAAGCCAAGTGAACTCCCGCATCATTTTAGATGATAACGGAGCTGAAAGCTTGCTGGGTAATGGCGACATGCTGTTCCTCCCTCCGGGGACATCCCACCTGATGCGCGCTCAAGGAGCCTATGTCAGCGACGACGATATCAACCAAGTGATTCAGTACATTTGCGATCAGGCCCCCCCAAATTACCTCATTACCTCGTTCGACTCGATGGCTAAAGAACTAGATGGTGGAGCTGAAGAAGAAGGATCTCGCGATGCCTTGTATGACCAGGCAAAGGCAATCGTCATCGAAACAAATGTGGCATCAACAACGTACTTGCAACGAAAACTCAAAATCGGTTATCCCAAAGCTGCAAGCTTAATGGATGAGCTTGAAATGCGTGGGGTTATCTCCCCTCAAGACGGAAGTAAACCTCGGCAGGTGCTCATTAAAAATCGTGACGAAAGCAATCGACCTTGAAAAACAACTCCACCGCCGTCTGAAAATGATGGGAGTTCTTTTTGTCGTTTTTTCTGGCATCGCTCTAATATGGGATCTTTTTCCTACGACTGAAAATGAGATCGACAAGCTTCTCGTTGAACTTGAAGAGCAGCCGGCTCCGCTAAACCCTTATTTCGTCTCATCTGTTTTCGCAGCCGCAGGAGGCTTTTGCTTTTTCATCTACTGGAAAAAGAAGAAAGTGCTTTCCTGACAAACGGTCTTCTGCAACAATCACTGCATGGAAGGATACTGTCCACTCGCCTCTGGATCGAAAGGAAATGCTATTTACATTGGCTCAAAACAGACAAAGCTGCTGATCGATGCAGGAATTTCCGCAAAAGCAGTTCAAGACCGATTGAACCTTCTTGGAGTGAGCTTGCAAGAGATCGATGCCATTTTAATCACGCACGAACACAGTGATCATATCCGGGGACTCTCTTCCCTTGCGGTCAAATACAAGATTCCGGTTTTTGCCAATAGCGACACGGCCCAGGCCATTTTAGAGACACTAGATGAGACTCCTAAATTCAAAATCTTTTCCACAGGAGAAACCTTTGAATTTGGCGATATGGAAATCCACCCCTTCACCATCCAGCACGATACGTTAGATCCCGTTGCCTTTACGATTCGAATAGATCTCCTCAAACTTGGATTTTGTACCGACCTAGGGTTTGCGACAACACTTGTGAAAAACCATCTTAAGGGATGTGATTACCTTTACATCGAGTCCAATCATGACCCATCGATGCTTCATGCCTCCTCACGCCGCGAGATCGAAAAACAGCGCATCCTCAGCAGACAAGGACACCTATCCAACCAGCAATGCGCTCAGCTCATCACTGAGGTAGCCCATCCTGGACTCAAACACATCCATCTCGCCCATCTCTCAGAAGAGTGCAACCATCCTGATAAAGCTCTTAAGACAGCTCAGGAAGCCCTTGATTCCCTTTGCCTTCCTACGACTCTTTCTATTGCCCACCAAAACCAAGTAAGTCAGGCCATCCGGTTTTAACAGACCCTTAATAGACCTCTTGCGTAACTAAGGTTCTGTCGATTTTCTGGATTATTTTGGCCGATTTTTAATTCTTTTTGCAGGGTTAATATACGAAGTTGATATTAACCCTGCAAAAAGAATTAAAAATCGGCCAAAATAATCCAGAAAATCGACAGAACCTTAGTTACGCAAGAGGTCTAATACCCCGCAAGCTCTCGCAGGGCCTTCTCTAGATCCTGTTTTTGAGGAAGGACTTCGTCCTCTAGCTCTTTGCAATAAGGAACGGCGCAGGCTTTGCCTCCCACGCGTTTGACGGGAGCGTCGAGATAAGAAAACGCCTTCTCCATGATTTGAGCAGAGATCTCAGCACCAAACCCTCCAAAGAGAGGAGCTTCATGGGCGATCACGAGCTTCCCCGTTTTTTTGACAGAGGCTAAGACCGTTTCAATGTCGAGAGGAACGATGGTGCGAAGGTCAATCACTTCCACCTGAATTCCTTCCTGAGATAACGTCTCTGCCACCTCACTGACCATGCAAATCATCATCCCCCACCCAACAAATGTCACATCTAATCCCTCCCGGACAAGATGGGCTTTGCCTAGAGGGAGAAGATCCTCTTTTCCAGGCTCAGGGCGCGCGCAGAAAACCCGCTGCCGATAGAGCCCTTTATGTTCTAAGAAAACGACGGGATTAGGATCTCGAATTGCCGCTTTTAAAAGCCTTTTTGCATCGGAGGCGTTGCTAGGAATCACAATCTTAAGGCCTGGGCAATGAGCTAAAAACCCTTCAATGCTTTGCGAGTGGTAGGGCCCTCCCTGGATATATCCTCCATAAGGCATCCGCACCACCATTGGGCAGTTGAACTCTCCATTTGAACGGTAATGAAAACTGGAGACTTCATTAAACAGTTGATTAATCCCCGGCCAAAGGTAATCGGCAAATTGGATTTCAGCAACCGGCCGGATGCCATCCACGAGCGACATGCCAAGGGCAATTCCAATAATCGTCGACTCTGCAAGAGGAGAATTAAAGCAGCGGCTTAACCCATGTTTGCCGGTGAGGTGACGTGTGACTCCAAACACCCCGCCCTTTCCATGAGCGACATCTTCTCCAAATACAATGACCTTCAAGTCCCTTTCCATTTCCTCATCGAGCGCATGATTCAGCGCGTCAACCATCACAATCGATTCCCCTCCTTGGGACGGCTCTGCCAGAGGAATATCGGGCGTGTCTGCAAAGACTTTCTGATCTGCTGTTAAACGGTCAGGAAATGGAAGGCGCTCTGCTTCAGCAGCTGCCATCTCAATTTGAGCAAATGCTGCCTTCTTCATCTCTTCAAGCTCCTCAGGCTCCATAAGCCCCATCTCAAGAATCCAACGCTCAAGACGAGGAATAGGATCTTTTTCTCGCTCAGACTCAATTGATGCTTTATCTCGGTACTTTAAAGGATCGTCGCTATTGCTATGAGGTCCCATGCGAGGAACTTTTGCTACAATCAAGCTCGGGCCTTGTTTTGAGCGTGCTTTATTCACTGCAGCTTGAAATGACGTCGAAACCGCTTCGAAATCGCAACCATCAATCTCATGAACAGCCAGCCCTTCATAACCTCGAGCCATTTTAGCAATCGTTCCTCCTGCTGTCTGTTCAACTTGAGGAACAGAAATGGCCCATCCATTATCTTGAATGACAAAAATCACTCCAAGCTTATGCAGACAGGCAAAGTTAACCGCTTCGTGAAAATCGCCTTGTGATGTGGCCCCTTCGCCAGCAGACACATAGACAACTTCATCTAGTTCACACAACTGCACTCCCTTGGCAATCCCGACTGCGTGTAAAAATTGAGAGCCGACACAGCTCGATTGGCACGGCATCCGAAGAGGACGGTGAACAAAATGCTCCGGCATCATTCGACCTCCTGAATGGTGAGGAACATCTCTGGCAAGAAAAGCGCCCAAAAGATCTGTCAGAGAGGATCCGAGGCCGATTGCAAAGGCACGATCGCGATAGTAGGGAAGCCCCCAATCTTTTCCCGGAATGAGTGTCAGCGCGGCGACTGCTCCGACAAGTTCGTGCCCTGCAACGGAAAGCTGAAAGGTCCCCCCTTTATTTTGCCTAGAGAGCTTAAAACATTTGTCATCCATGTACCGCGTTAGCAAAGCGACTTCAAGTGCTTTGACAGCAAGTGATGAAGCTAATAACAGTTGAGGATTCATTTTTTCTTTTTGTATTGAATGGGGGTGACTTTTTTAACAGCAGGGATTGGAGGTCTTGGGGTCTCTGGAGATTTCTTTTCCTTCCGCCTAGGTAAAAACCCTTTAACAACATCCAGAAGACCTCTTTTCTTCGGAGCTCCTTTCTCCTCCTCCAGCGGCTCTTGCTGAGAAACAGCTTGAAGCATTTTCGTCTCTCTTTCACCCACAATATCTTCAATTCCAGATAAACGGCTCGAAAGCTGCCTAAGAGATTCCAGCCTCTGCGAAAGGGCTTCCAGTTTTGTATCAATTTTTGCTCGAGTCGTCCCACGCAGGCTCGCGAGAAGTTCTGCCTCCGACCCGTAACGAGAAGAAAAGGTGACCGCTGATGCAGTCGTCACATCAGGAAGGTAGAGAAAGGTGCGGCATGGAGGGGGGACTGTGATAAAAATATCCCCTGTTAGCTGAGGCTCCACTTCAATTTTAATCTGCTGCTTTGGAGGACGTCCTCTTTTAGGACGCGGATTGAGCGCTTCGCTGGAGTAATACGTCTTCGCCTTTTGGGCAAGAACCTCTCGCGTGTTTGTCACATCTTTGCCCACTTTAGCATCAAAGATTTGTTGTTTGACCTTTTCCATGATCATTTTAGGAATATCGAGATCTTCCTCGAAGACAAAGACAAACTCTTGCGAGCGGAGCCATTCGATGAGACGAATCCTCATCCGCTCAATATAATATTGCTGCCACTTTTCTAATTCTGAGAGATGGTCATAAATAAATTCTAAAAAGTTTTCCCGCGCCTCCTTAGACTGAATCACATCTAAAAGCTTTTCTTTCGTGTCGATGTCGTAAATTTTTTCATTTACAAACCCTTCCATAAATTTTTTAGTTTCATAAAAGGTCATCTTGGGAACAAGTGCATACCGGTCGGTGTGCTGCGCAAGTTCAAGGGCGAGCTCATCTAGCTCTTTCTGCCCTTTGTCCAAGTCTGTAAAGAGGATAAATCCTTCAATACGATCGAGATAGAAATCCCTTTCATCATCCGATTTTGCAAACGCCTCAATGAGACGATGAAAACGGAGGATTAATGGGTTCTGAGCAACAGGATAAGAATTTTTTTTCATGATGGACCGGTTCTATTTCGTTTCATCTTAGCACAAAAATGAGATCTTGGCAAACAGAGGCCTTAGAAAATATATTACAGAATTCTGAATTACAGAATTCTGATCCCGGTAGACAAAAAATCTTTTTACGTTGCACTCTATTTGACGCTTCGATTGATCATAGCGTAGAAACGGCTGCTTTTCACCTCCCTGTGCAAACTCAATCATTTGCTGCAAATAACTCACAGGAATAGGATTCCCCTTCAGGTTACAGATCATCTCCTTCTCGCTATCGATCAAAACGGTATCACGACTTTGATAAATATCAGAAAGAAGAGTTAAAACTTTGAGTACTTCGATATCGATTTCTATTGTTGTTGACCCTTTGAAAATTTCTAATCTTTGAGGAGCCGAAGTCAGCTTCATAACATAAGAGCGCGCCTCTTCGCTTGAAGCTGCATCATCAGCCTTGCTTCTACAGACCTCTACTTTCAGTTCCTCCAGATTCGATCCCATAGTGAAGACAGCTATAGGCTGATCATTTTGTAACAACTCCAATGAAAGCTCTCCTGTAGGCTTAGAAGTCATCACCCATGTAAAAAACTTGTTTTCAGAAGCTGCTACCGGACTCCAAATGGGACCTATTGTCCAGCTCTCGTTCTGCTTTGAAACCTGCTTTCGAAGTGCTTGCAACAGGCTGCGGCAACCCAAAAATGCCTGAAGGGCTTGCCCTTCTATTCTCTTATTATAAAATGTTTTTATCTGATCGAGCTTAAAGACTAAAAACTCCATGAGAGCAGAACTTTGATTTAAATAATCCTGGATTGACCCGAAGGGTGCGATTGTATTCTCTTTTTTTACGCAAACTTTTTTTGTTTTAGTCGTACGATCTTCTTCAATTACAAATTGTTCAGGCGGATGAAAAGAAATTCGTCTTTCTTGTTCTTCTTGAATATTAATAGTGGTATCACACTCCAGCATATAGGTAAAAGTCGTATTGCCTTCCTCATTGATCGAAATCCACCATTTCCATATGAATGAAGAGCTGGAAGGATATCCATACATGACAATTGCCTTTCCCTCACTTCCATTCTCAATCCTTAACCGAATTTCTTCTCCCATATAACTTATCATACAGGGAATAGCCTCAGAATCCTGCTGTCCTGAATGCTGAATAAATGGATAAAGCTCTTGATAAATGTGCTTGCGAGCAAACTTCTTTTCGGAATCTAGTAAAGAGCGGTATCGGACATAACCTGCTAGTTCACTCAAAACCTCCTCTTCTAAGAGAAGCTCATCAGGCTTTTTACCCAGCCATGCCTTTAAGGACCCTTCCATATTCTTGTCCTTTATATTCAGCATACCGTTGTCTTTCGAATGTCCCACGCACCATTCAGGCAGCACATCAGGCAGCACATATTCAATGAGATTTAGTCGATGTCCAAATATGCATTCGTGTAGCCACGGCTTTGGACTCATTAAAAAAGTTTTTATTTGATCAAGATTGCAAACCAACAACTCCATGAGATCAAATTTTTGGTCTTCATAACTCTTTAATAGTCCACAGTTTGTCACATCTCCACCTGGGTTCTTTACGTAGACACAATCCTCTCCTTGTGGATTTTTTTGTATTTGAACATTCTTGGGAACTTCTATATCTTCACCTTCTCTCATGGTCATAAATCGTCCATCTAACAGCTGATAGACAATTCCCATCTTACCCTCATAGTCTATCCAAATATTCCATTTCCAATCCGCTGAAGAGCTAGCAGGATATCCTCGCATGAAAAGAGCTTTCTCCGAATCTTCGCCCTCAATTCTCAATCTAATTTCTTCTCCATTACTTGTCCTATAGGGGATAACTACAGCATCTTCTGCGGCCATTGGAACAAGTGAATGAAGCTCTTGATAAATGCTTTGGCAAGTGGCCCTTTTGTCCTCATCCGATAAAGCTTTGTACGTCTTCTTAGTCGCGACTTCACTACTGCTTTTCACAAAATAACCAGAGACTTTACGCGCGATTAAAGCAAAACAAACAGAAATAAGAAGATTGGCCCGCCACGCCACTTGTTGCCAATGGAGCAGAACCGCCGCAGGAGCAAAGCTTGCCGCAAGAAAAAAGATGGATTCTGTTGCTTTTGAGGAAAGTGGGGGGTTCAGGTATCTGCGAATGAGAGCAGGCATGACAGTCGACACCAAAAAAGAAGATGAAACAGCCCAAAACAATTTTTGAGAACGGGCTGAGGACAAAAGAGCTGATACCATCATACCTCCTTCACTTAGGTGAAATGGAAAAGCAATTTTAACAAAATTTCGACTTGTTCACCAGGAATAAATATATAATTTAACTGGCTCGATTGCGGCTGATGGTATATGATGTGCTGCTTAAAACTGGAACAGTTATGTTAGATCTCAAGCTCATTAGAAAAGATCCTGCAGCTGTGGAAGCAGCTCTTAAAACGAAAGATCCCTCCATTCGCTTAGGGCCTATTTTGGCACTCGATGAACAGATCCGGAAGGTGATTGTCGAAGTCGAAACCCTGCAATCTAAGAGAAATGCGATCTCCAAGGAGATTGGCGAGAAAAAGCGGCATGGAGAAGATGCTTCCTCCCTGATGCAAGAGGTCGGAGGACTTGGCGACCGTATTGGAGTGCTAAGTCATGAACGGTCCGAGCTTGAAAAACAGCTGCACCACGAGCTTGCCCTTCTTCCCAATCTTCCTCTTCCAGGTATCAAAATCTCTCACGACCCTAAAGAAAATGTCTGCCTAAAATCTTGGGGGCAAAAGCAGACATTTGATTTTCCCTTTAAAAACCATGTTGAACTCAACGACCGGCTGGGACTTTTTGATTTTAAACGAGCCGCTAAAACCTCTGGAAGCGGATGGCCCGCCTACCGTCATTTAGGCGCACGCCTAGAGTGGGCGCTTTTAAATTATATGATCGATATCCACCTGGAAAATGGATTTGAGTTTTGGATGCCGCCCCACCTCGTTCGGCCCGAGACAATGTTTGGCTCGGCTCACCTTCCAAAATTTGAATCGCAGCTATTTAAAATCCAAGATAACGACTACCACCTTTACTTGATTCCGACGTCAGAAGCTGTTCTCAATGGCCTTCATATCGATGAAATTTTTTCAGCGGAGGAGCTTCCGAAACGTTATTTTGCCTATACACCTTGCTTCCGAAGAGAAGCCGGCGCTGCTGGTTCTCAGGAACGAGGGCTCATTCGCATGCATCAGTTCAACAAAGTCGAAATGTTTGCCTTTACTCTACCTGAGCAAAGTGAAGAGCTGTTTGAGCAGATGGTTGCAAGCGCAGAAGAAATTTTACAAGGGCTGGACCTGCACTACCGCAACATGCTCCTTGTGACAGGTGATATGTCATTTGCTGCCATGAAGACCATCGATGTCGAAGTCTGGCTTCCAGGCCAGGACCGGTATTACGAGGTTTCATCGATCTCTAATTGCGGAGATTTTCCACCGCGCCGCTCAATGATCCGCTTTAAGCGAAAAGAGGATAAACCCGAGTTTGTCCACACGTTAAATGGATCGGGACTTGCAACCTCCCGTCTAATGGTCGCCCTTCTTGAAAACAACCAACGAAAAGATGGCTCTGTCGAAATTCCCCTCGTGCTACATAAATATTTGAATGGTATGAAGGAATTATGTCCAATGTCCTAGATGATTTGATGCACTTTATTCAAGCATCTCCCACACCATGGCATGCGGCCGTCGCAGTAGGAGAGCGGCTCGCCTCCGTCGATTTCACCCCACTCGATGAAAAAACCCCATGGAAACTGAAAAAAGGAGAGCGGTATTTCGTGCAAAGGGAGGGGTCGATCTGCGCCTTTACCCTTCCTAAGTCAAAACCGACCCACCTTAAAATTCTCGGTGCTCATACAGACAGCCCAGGACTTAAAATCAAGCCCAACCCCAGCCTTCAATCCCACTCTTTCCATCAGCTTGAAACCGATATTTATGGAGGGCCTCTTCTCTCCTCGTGGCTCAATCGAGATCTGGCTCTTGCAGGCCGCCTGATTGTTGAAGATGCTCAAGGAAAAATCAAAGAAAAACTCATTTTTTTAGATGAAGCTCCCTTGATCATTCCCCAAATTGCCATTCATCTTGATCGGGAGGTCAATGACAAAGGACTCCTTATTGATAAACAAGATCATCTAAGGCCGATCTTAACCTTAAACCCCTCTGAAAAGCCGCAATTAGAGCCTTTGCTAAGGCAATACGTCAACTTTAAACACCTTCTTGCTTTCGATCTCTTTTTAGTTCCTTTAGAGCCCCCTAGACTCCTTGGAATGAAAGGAGAAATGATCGCCTCGTACCGCCTTGATAATCTTGCCTCTTCCCACGCTTGCCTAACCGCAATTGCCTCAGCTTCTCCCTCTTCGACGCTTCAAGTCATGCTATTATGGGATGCAGAAGAAATCGGATCTCGCTCTTCTGAAGGAGCTGCCTCCTCATTTGCAGCTGACCTCTTTAAAAGAATTCAGCAGGTGTACAATTTGAGCGAAGAAGAATGGCTCTGCTTGAAGCCATCCTCTTTGTGCATTTCCGTCGATGTTGCGCATGCGTATAACCCCAACTACCCTAAAAAGTACGATCCCAATCATCAACCCATTCCAGGAAACGGCATCGTCATCAAATATAATGCCGACAAAAAATATGCCACCGACGCCAAAACCGCTGCTGCCGTTACCGCCGCCTGCAAACATCTAAAACTCCCCTTCCAATCGTATGCCACAAGATCTGATCTCACAAGCGGAAGTACCATCGGCCCTATTTTTGCCTCTCAAATGGGCATTCCAACGGTCGATATCGGCACTCCCCTCTTGTCGATGCACTCGATTCGTGAAATCCTCGCTGCTGCCGACCATCTCCAATTGTGTCGCCTTTTAACACATCTGATCGAAGTATGAAGACCGACCATTTTGGTGGAAAGACCGTTATCGAGCACCTCAAAGAAGCAAGGATGCGCGGAGCACTTGCCTCTGCTGAAATTCACGGCGCTGAAATGCCGGGACACCTTGCCGCAGGCGCAGATGCCGCTAGAGAAACCGCTTTTCTCCTAGGCGTTTTATATCTTGTGACAGGCGGCTCTTTTTTAGTGCTGCTGCTCACCGCCATTGGATTTTTAATTTGGAAGGTTGGAAGAAGCGCTCTCCTCGGATGGGGACGCCTTGAAAGGCTCCACCGACTCATCGAAGAAGAGCGGTGGGAAATTGAACACGATCGCGCTCAGGAAGAAAAGGAGCTGGCCGCCCTTTATGAAGCCAAAGGGTTTTCAGGCGAGCTATTAAAAGACGTTGTTTCTATCCTCTCTTCGGATGATAATCGACTCCTAAAAGTTATGTTGGAAGAGGAGATGGGGCTGACTCTTGAAGTCTATGAACATCCACTTAAGCAAAGTGTAGGAGCAGCTGTAGGAGTTGTCTTCGCTTCTCTCTTGTTGTTTTTTGGGCGTCTGGGAGGTGTAGAGGCCGTTTTCACCTCGATCGGCATTGCCACAGGCCTCTCTGCTTGGATCATAGCTTATCTGCAACGAAACCGCATTCTTGAAGCGATTGTGTGGAATCTTGCCTTAGCTGCCTTTGGTTTAGGGGCGATCTATTTACTCAAAGGATTACTGCAGCAATGACCGCTCCTTATTCATTCGATGAATTTTTCGCCTCTGACCGAGAAGAGTCGATCTCCCCTTTTCTCACCCCTGATTCTCGCGGCTGGGGGAAAAATCTTTCTCTCCGCACTTCCCTTCTCGCCGCCGTTTTTTTAGCTATTGCTTATTTTCTTTCGTTTTCCTCTCCTTTGGGGTCTGCCTTATCTCTGACTACCGTCTACCTCTTAGTCGGGACCCCTGCTTTAATCAACACCCTCAAAGACCTTTCAAGATGGGATGTCAATATCGATGTCCTCATGACCCTAGCAGCTCTTCTTTCTATTTTGATTGGAAGCGAGTTAGAGGGGGCGCTCCTCCTTGTCCTATTTGAACTATCAGCTGCCATGGAACTTTCAGCCAGTGAAAAGACACGGAGCAGCATCCTTCACTTAAACCGCCTCTCTCCTCGCTGCGCATGGGTCTTAGAAAAACAAGGGTACCTTATTGAAAAGTCCGTCCGCGATATTGACGTGGGAACCCTCATTCTCGTTAAAGCAGGAGAAATCGTTCCCCTCGATGGAATCGTGGTCGAAGGAAGATCGTACATTAATCTTGTCTATCTTACAGGGGAGAGCGCTCCCATCTCCAAAGACATCGGCAGCGAAGTCACTGCCGGCGCCGGCAATCTCGATGGAAGTTTGACCATTCGAGTCACTCGAAGCAGCGGAGATTCAACGGTGAGCCGCATCATCCGCCTCATCACAGAGGCGCAAGGGGCAAAACCCAAAGTCGAACAATTTTTAGACCGCTTCGGCCGCATTTACGCCACGTCAATTATCTCTCTTGCGGCCCTTTTTGCCTTTGCTCTTCCCCAGATTTGGAATATCCCCTATTTGGGCCCTGAAGGAGGCATTTACCGCGCCCTCGCTTTTTTAATTGCCGCCTCTCCCTGCGCACTTGTTCTTGCAACTCCCACCGCCTACTTAAGCGCCATCAGCTCCTGCACCCGCCGAGGCATCCTTCCTAAGGGGGGAATCGTGCTGGATGCCGTCACAAGGTGCCGGACCGTTGCGCTTGATAAAACAGGCACGCTGACAACAGGTCAGCTCTCCTGCACCAGCCTAACTCATATTTATGGTCCCCCTCTTGATGAGACCGCTGCCCTCACTTTTGCCGCCGCCCTGGAGAGGCATGCCGTCCATCCCATCGCCAAAGCGCTCGTTGATCGCGCTCAAAAAAATAACCTTTCCCTTCCCCCTGTTGACCAATTTCAATCGATTTCCGGATACGGGCTTGAAGGAAACATTGAAAAACACCCTGTCGCTATCGGACACCGCGATTTGATTCAGCAAAAAATCGGCCCCTCCTTCACCCTCCCTCCGATTGAACAGATGACCACTTACCTTTGGGTTGATGGCTCTGTCGTCGTCTTTGAATTCCAAGATACGTTAAGACCCCTTGCCAAGGAAACCGTTGCCAATCTCAAACAGGAAGGGATGAAAGTTATCATGCTCACAGGAGATCATCTCATCAATGCGGCGCCGATTGCAAAAACCCTTGGAATCGATGAAATCGATGCCGATCTTCGCCCCGAAGATAAACTCAAAAAAATCACCCACCTTGCAGCTCACGGCGACCTGATGATGGTCGGCGATGGAATCAACGATGCACCCGCCCTTGCCCGCGCCACCGTCGGCGTTTCGATGGGAAAAATCGGCAGCGCCACAGCCGTCGATGCCTCCGACATCATTCTCATTAACGACGACCTCAGCCTCCTCTCATGGCTCGTCAAAAAAGCTCGCCAAACCCGCCGCATCCTCACCCAAAACCTCACCCTCGCCCTCTGTGTCATCGCCTTCGCAACAACCCCCGCCCTCTTCGGCCTCATCCCCCTCTGGGCTGCCGTCATCCTCCATGAAGGAGGAACCGTGCTCGTCGGCCTCAATAGCTTAAGGCTGCTTAGGAGATAGGCTTCTCCTCATCTGAGTCGTAATAATCGGATGAATCGTCATCTGTACTACACTCGAAGTAGCAATCCTCTAGCTTGGCAGGGCCTTCTGATGAAAAAGTTTTGACAGATTACCTCACAAATATCTTGCCTAAAATTCCTCTGAGATATTTCGGCTCATAAGTGCAACATTTTCGAGCAGTAGAGAATCCTCGGTCGGGGTCTATTGCTTTGATTATATTCATAGAAAGACGCCTAAAAAAAGCCATGTTTTCAGCTATGAACCCAGCTTTTGCTTGAGCATCGTCTTCCTTGAAGATTACATCCAAGACCCAATGCAAAGGATTTTCAATTGACCAATGACCTCGGGTCCATCCTGCAAATTCCTTTGCGGTGCCTTTTCGGCTTGAGAAGTAATATCGGATTTCGGAAGTCTTTTTACTATTTATCTCCCTTTCAGAGACTACTTCAACGATGGCCTTTAAGGCAGGCCAGGTTGCCGTTTGCGGCAACCAGTCCAATACTGTACATACGCATATCGATCGTTGTTCGATTCTACCGTGACCTTTTTCTGGAGAAGGAAGATACCTTTCCACTTCGACTTCTTCATATTCGGCTTCTCGAGCCTGATCGAAAAAATTCTGTGCTTCAGCATGGAAATTCCCCTGGTTTCCCTTGAGTCCAATCAGATAATCAGCTCCATGATTTAAAAACTTTTGTGCACTTGCAACATGAGCAAAAAGGGCATCTGTCGAGATCAGGGCGCCATTTACATCTACGTCTTTCAACAAAGCATCAATTACTCTTGGCTCTGACGACTTATCTGGCACTTTTTCCTGGGCCAGTACAAGCCTTTGTTCGGCTGCAAATAACTCGACAAGGTGAACGAGACTGTCTGTCGTAGAGACCCCCTTCAGACGTTTGCCGTCGATGACAAGTAGTTGGTCTTGTAATTGCTGAGGAATGTTCGCAAACCACTTTTTTAGCAATTGCTTAAAAACCCCTGGGGATAACCTTGCAAGAAGCCACCAGAGTGTATCATAGGAGGGCGCTGGGAAAGTCCGATTGACTGACTTGTTGATCCATTCAATATTGAGCTCGGCATAGACGGCAAGATCGGCCACAGTATCAGCTCCACTGAGATATCCGCTAAGAATGACCAACATCAAAAACCAAAACGGGTATTGGATCTTGGAAAGCTGCCTTGGGTCATCCGTATCTGGGAAAGCTCCTTGGACGGAGCCTGCAAATTGTTCTATATCAATGTCTTGTTTTAGTTCAGAAAATCGTGGGTCTCTGGTTTTTCGACTGGGCATATTCACTCTCCTATATCGGAGAGATGAAAACAAAAGACTTTGATTTATAGCCAAGAAAATTTTACGCGACTGTCAAAACTTTTTCATCAGAAGGCCCTGCTAGCTTGGCGCCTTCTTTATCAGCTTTAACTTCGTATTCCTTTTCTCGAGGATTTTTTAACGCAAGAGCATCTTCCAAGGTATCGCCGCCCTTAAGATCTGTTTTTTCAAACACAAATTCTCGTTCTTCTCCGGGCGCATCAAACAGTTTCGTTGTTTTTGTCTTCACATGTCGATATCCTGGGTATCGCTCAGTTCCAAATCTTCGTTTTCTTATTAAGCGATAACCCGCAGAGGTTGCTCCAAGGACAATAGGGTTTTCTATCTGTCTTATTGCCTTCCAAACTTTATCATTTTTTACTTGGACTAACGTTACATGGATACGGTCTCCCACAAGTTGTAAGTCCGAGCCAGATCGAAAAAAGTTGGGAATAACTTTTTTAAAAAGTTCTCTTGATGTTGAATCTGCGTCACCAAAGGGACAGTTCCACTGAATTCGTTTAAACCTTCGCCCCTTAAATTTCTCATCAATACTTTGAGCATCAATACCAAAATCGATACTTACACCTTTTGCTGTTAGACGCTGAACTCTTTCTTCCACCCCTTTATCCATAAGCAGCTGTTCTAGCTCTGTTGCAGTAATCGATTTACTCAACTCTGGATGAGTCATTGCATGCTTGCTGAGAAGGGCTTCCGTATAGCTAAAATCTCCTTCGCCGATTAGTAATCTTTCTTTATGTTTTCTTTCTTTTAAGTCAGATGGGGTTTCTTCCTTTGTTAGAGCAAGCAGCTCAAGACGCACCTGCATTTCAAGTTTTTTATAGGGAGATCTTTGAAGATAAGAGAGAAAAAACCGGCAGAGTTCTGCATCCATAGGCTTTATTTGTCGTGCTTTTTCATAAAAAAGGCGTGCTTGATAGATATTAGTAAACTTAAGAGATGCTTCTATCCCCGATCGATAGACTTGGTACTGCTTTTCACTGTCTGTTGAATAAAGGCTTGCTAATTCCAAATATAAATCAAGTCTGTGGGGATTATACCTTAGCTCCATCTCAAGTGTTTCAATTTTATGTTTCAGCTCTACATTACGTTTTTCGATTGTATAATTTAGATCTTCTGACTCTTTAACCTTAGGGTTAAGAATTAAAATAGAGTCATTAAATTCAACAGCTACAGAGCCATCGACTAATTCTGTGAGACGTATGACATTTTTATTATCAGTTAACTCTTTACCACTTGAAAAACCGATGTTTCCTTCTTTCGTAACAATATGAATCCCTGAGGGAGTTCGATTTGTTGCACACATGATTGAGCCATCTGATAACAGAATCATATCATCTATAAACCATGCTCCGACGGATGTCCTTCTAGTCTTTTGATTTTCAAAAAATAAGATTTCGGGACGTGCCCCATGTACTTGCCTATTCCTTAGTACCCTAATAGCAAATGTCTTATCACCCACCCAAATCATTTTCCCTTTATCACCCATCTTGAAAAAAGTCGGATCTTTGAAATGAGTTTCAGCCTCACTTTGAGAATCCCATAACGCAAAAGATTCTTCATCTGCATATAGGATCAAAAGCTTTGTGTCGGAAGCTAAATCGATTTGAGTAACATTCTTATCCTTTTTGAGGGAATTGCAAAACTAACGAAAGGGAAGACTTTTTCGGGTCCGTTTTAGCAAAACCTACAGCAACTCCGAAAAAGTCTTCCCTTTCGTCATTTCTGTAATAGCGTTGCGATTTTCAACCACAAGTCACTTTTAACAAACACCTTGCGTCTGATATAATTAGCTTTCTGACAAACAATCACATCAGAGCAAGGAGCAAACCACGTGGGTCAGCTGACAGACACTTTATCAAAATATTGGGAAAAAATTCAAGGCTCTCTTTTCGCTTGGTTAGAAGAAGAGCTCGATCCACTGACAGAAAAGCAGCAACAATTGGTTTCTATTTTGGAAGTGGTACGCATCGAAGACTTTCTTCCTTGCTATTACGGATGTGAGGGCCGCCCACAAAAAACACGTTCAGCAATTGCCAGATCATTCGTTGTTAAAATGGTATACAATCTCGATACGACAACATTTTTGATTGATCGCTTGAAAAGCGATAAAAACCTACGACGTATTTGTGGGTGGGAATCTCTGTCTGAACTGCCTAGTGAGGCTACTTTTTCTAGAGCCTTCACTGAGTTTGCTAAAACAGGGCTTCCTCAGCGCGCACATGAGGCGCTGATTGTAAAGACATTGAAAAACGAAGTCGTTTTGCATAATTCACGCGATTCAACCGCAATCGAGGCTCGAGAACGGCCGCAAACCAAAACTAAGAACAAGGCAACGCAAAACAGTGAAGATCCGGATCAGGAATTGGAGCCAAAGAAAAAAGGTCGCCCTAAAAAAGGCCAAAAACGAGCCAAACCCGAACCTACGCGCATAGACAGACAAAAAACGATGACGCTAGAAGAAATGCTGGCTGATTTACCGACAGCATGCGACAAAGGTGCTAAAAAAGACAGCAAAGGTAATACAATGTACTGGACTGGCTACAAGTTACATTTAGATACCATTGACGGAGGCATCCCTGTCAGCGCTATTGTTACTTCAGCTTCAGTTCATGACAGTCAGGTTGCAATTCCTCTGGCCACTTTAACTGCCACGAGAATCATCAACTGCTATGACCTCATGGATGCCGCTTACGACATCCCAGGTATTATCGCACATAGCCAATCTCTCGGACACAAGCCCCTAATCGATAAGAATCCAAGAGCAGACAAACAGCTCAAAAAAGACCTTGAAGCGGAAAGTCTTGCAAGAAGAACTCTGAATTTAATTTTCCCAGAAACACTGCGTTATAATGAAAGGACAGCTGCGGAACGAACCAATTCTCGTCTGAAAGACGAATTTGGTGCTTGCAAACTCAGGGTGCGCGGACTTAGTAAGGTTGCGTGCCATCTTATGTTTGGCGTGTTGGTATTGACAGCCGACCAATTGATGAAATTGGTCACGTAATCTTGCTGTAGGGTGAAAAAGTCTTCTGGCCAATGATCAAATGGGCTCCCGCTTGTTCTCACAGTGAAGATTTTTTGGATAAAACATCTAAAATTACGAGACTGGAATCGAAAAAGTGATTTTTCGGGGCCTGCCAACCGGTTTGCATTCACTATCCCCGAAAAATCACTTTTTCGTTTCTAGTTTTGCAATTCCCTCTTTTAATTTTTAAATAGGTTCCCATACCAGGAAAGTACCGATAAATACTCAGTTCTTTTTCTAATGAATTCACAGTAGCAACGGCCCCATTTCCCAGTACCTCAATCTGACTTTGAATCCCTAGGTCGCAAACCCCTTCTTTCGACTTATAGTCAAATATGACGCCATAATTTCCTTCAAACTGTATGAGCAAATGAGAAGGATGCGTGGAAATAATTTTCGTAATTTTTTTTTCTTCATTAAAAAACATTTTTCCAATAGAAAACACCTCTTGTCCACCAAGATGTATTTGCCCTCGAACATCTCCAACTACCAAAGAACCATCGGCCTGTTCCCCTAAAGCTGTAATCTGAGTTGCCTCATAAAAAGTTTCCTTTTTTGTCCCCCTGACCCAATTCCATGTCGTAACCTTATTGTCAATCGCATAACTTATCGTCCCATTCGATCGATATGTTAAAATGGCATCCTTCGGCAATGGAAGTTCCTCCCCTTTTTCCCAAGTCTTACCCATTGGAGAAATAGGCTGAAAACAAACCTCGTTAAATTGTGAAGAATAGACGGGGCTTAAATGGCGATTTCGTAACAACCGTTGAACTTTAACATCGAGAGAAGAAAAACCTTCACTCCCCTGAAGTTGTATTTCAGGTAACACAACGGAAGCATGGGAATTGGCATTTGAAACTTCAGCCATAAGAACATCCGGCTTAGATGGTGCGGAAGGTAGGAATGAAATCATTCCTTCTAGAGACGCATGAAACCCAATGGGACGTGTAGCCATTGCTTAACTCCTTTTTCCAAAAAAGTCTAGAAGCCGTAAAAATAAATATAAAGAAAATTCTGAGGATGAACGATAGACCCATTGAAAAGCTCTAAGAGTCTAGTATTTAACCTTGTAACAAAACAGGGTTGCGTACTAGAATTTTCTAAAAAAGGTTATCAAGGATGTCTATAACACCTCATACTCAAAAATGGCTCTCGCAGCTTTTCAATATCTCACGTCTAATGCCATCTAAAAAAAAGGATGGCGCCAATTTATTTTTGAAACTTCCTCCTGAATTACTCCTGAGAATTTTCTCAGAATTTGCAGCCTATGAACTAGTTGAACTTTGTTTAGTCAGCAGGAGTTTCATTGATGTCGCGAAAACTCCTATTCTCTGGGAATGGCGGCTTTCAATTGACTTTGCCTTTTATGTAACAATGGATCCGAGTTCACAAGCGCCCCAAGATCTTTTTATAGACGAGAAAAGACTCGAATTCATGGGACACGAGGCCAAAAAAAAACATCTGGAAAAAAGAGGTAGTTTCGATGCAATTTTAGAGACCCCAGGTCCACCGCCACAGGTAGTACAAAGACATCGGGCTGCTCAGGATGCATTCTTTGAAAAATTTGGACTCTTTCAACCAAATCCAAAATCATATCTTCCTTTAAAAAACCTTTACGAGCCGATTCCTATTGAAATCTGGAAGTTAGAAAAATTCTATGATTTCTACAAAGAAATATATCTTCAGACACTTCACTTGAAGGAAGCAAAAGAAATGAATGCTTCCGATGAAGTAGTTCTTAGTGCTGGTCCATTAGCAAAAACTGTTGCCCATGCCCTATCTGAGTCTCTCATTGACGACCCCAAGGATTTTACTTCTTTTAGAAAATGTTATCGATTGTTAAGCGTTTGGAGAGAAACTCTCGGTGTCGAAGATACCAATGTCCCCACTTCAGCCCTTAAAAAATTTTTCAAAAAAATTGCAAGAAATAAACGAACAGTTTATAAAATCTTACAAGAGAAAAAATACATCCTGGTTGCCCTTGTAACATGCGGGATTGCCTATTTGGTGATCCGTTTTAACCCTGGGGTACTCAAACGCTCTACAGATTATATGTATACGGTTTTAGTAGCTAAGTTGTGATTAAACCTTAACTGAAGGAGGAGTATATGGCAGTTGCCAATCATGGGTTTCAAGTCAGCTATACTTTCCACCAAGGGAAAGAAGCAAGTATTGAGAGATTTATCCAATCTTTGACCCCTACAGCGCGGGCAGATCTGCAGCAACTGTGGGAATACATGCGGCGCCATCATAGTGATGAGCTTAATCAGCGCATCAGAGAGTATACCTATCTGCCCTTTAGTAGTGCCTCGACCTCCTTGACTCTTTTCTGCTTAACCACAGTGACGAGCGCCGCAAGCACCGCCGCTATAGGAGCCGGTTGTGCAGCAGCAATGATGCCCCAAGGACTGTCCAGAGAAGCTAAAAAAAATGGCATTCTACTTGGAGGAGGGGTAGGAGCCATTTTTGGGAGCCTCACGGGTGGATACGCTTATTTAAAACTCATGGAGCTTTCGAGAGATTTTCAAGCATGGGAAAGAGAGCAAAATCTTGTGCAGGCAATGAAGAAACACCTGAATCAGACTTATCAAAATGACGTCATTCTAAGAGAGTATGTTCATGATGGCGTGATTGTGGAAAACTGTGCGACTGTTCTTGCAGGTCATTCTTATGAATTACATGGCCACATCGATCTTTTCATAGCCAAGAGAATTCGGCATTGTTTAACACAAGAGCGAAACAATTTTCGATTAACAGGAAATAATCCTCATGGAAGAGCCCATTTGGATGAATTTTTGGAAAACCTAGATAAAAAAATAGCCACAAAATACAAAGAGGAAAAAGAAAAAATAGGGACAATATTAAACACTCCTTCTCTGACATCACTTCAACAATGCCGCGCGCAAGAAGACGCTTTTTATACCCAGTGTGGACTAAATCCTACCCATGACCCTAACTGGAATGATTTTATGCCCGCGCCTCAATAGTTTCTCTTGAAAGGAGGTCATTGCATTAATTTCTAGTCTCGACTAGATAGAAGATATGGTCTTCGATTCAAAAGAGCCTCTAGATGAAGCGTTAGGGCAAGAGACAGCTCAATTTGAAAAAGCATACCGATGGATTCAAGATCATCTTCCACCTAGCTTCTTTGAAGACGCCGATGTCGAAACTGTACGGCTGGTCACGCATAGCTTCATGGGGCTTGACCTCCAGGAATTCTTCTCTCACATTCTTTTTAAAAATAAAGCGATCACTCTATGTCTTGACACTCCTGATGCCGATCTTCAAATTCTTCGTCATTACCGCATGCGGGGCATTCAACATTATCGAACGTTTGTTTCCAATGCTCCTCCCCCTTTCCCGAAAGTACACCTTCCCCTGAGGATCGGCGTGATCCACTTTTCTGAACCGATTGGCCAGGCTGTTTTGACCGCCTTGGGCAATGTTCAAGAGATCTTTGATCAAGTGAAAGCCCACCATCCAGAAGTGACGTTTATTCAGTTTGAAAACCTCTTAAAATCGATGAGCCCCCGTTTTCTGAGATCGCTGACAGAAGAGCGGCTGCTCCTTGCCTTTGATGTGCTGATTCGAGCCGAGAAGAGAGATCCTTGCCAGCTTGAGATGAGGAGAAATGAGGATTGGAAACAAAAAAAAGAGACGTCTTCTCTCCAAATTGTCCTAGCGTGGAAAAATGTGCCGAAAAAAGATTTTCTCTACCGTCTGACGCAGGTGATCCAAAGGCATAACCTTGTCCTCAAGCAGGTGGCGGCAACCTATGCGAACCCTTATGGAAGGCAAAATATCCTCCTTATGTCGCTGGGCTTGCATGGAGCAAAGGGAGGCACTGCATGGGATGAAGCAGATCTAGAAGACTTTCTGCAAGAGCTTGTCACAGTTAAATATTTCCCAGGCCAAGAGACGATCGAAACCACATTTGTCGATTCAAAGCTCCTCACCGGAAACCTTGGAAATGTGATCAAGACGATGGTCCACTTTATCCATCAAGTCCTTGTCCAAGTCGATCCTTATCTCTATTCATTTTCCCATATCGAAGAAGGAATCTGCCGCCATCCTGAATTAACCGTGCAGCTCGCCCAAGCCTTTGAGAAAAAATTTCATCCTGAAAAAAAAGATCTCAAAGCTTTTAATGAAATTCGAACGCAGCTCATGACACTCGTAGAACAAATTGATACAGGGCAAGAAGCCAACGATACACGGCGAAAAAACATTCTTAAGCAAGGGATGAACTGGATCGACTCTATTCTTAAAACCAATGTCTACCGTCATAATAAAACAGCCTTTTCATTCCGCCTTGACCCCTCCTACCTCGACCATGTCCCCTTTAACCGGGCCGATAAATTTCCCGTGCTTCCCTTCGCCATCTTTTTTATGAAAGGGATGTATTTTGTCGGTTTTCATATCCGCTTTCGTGATTTAGCCCGCGGCGGCCTTAGAACGGTCTACCCTGAAAAGAGCGAACAACTAACCTCCGACCGAAATTCTCTTTTCTCCGAGTGTTATAACCTTGCCCTTACCCAGCAAAAAAAAAATAAAGACATTCCTGAAGGAGGAGCTAAAGGAGTCATCTTGCTTGAGCCTTACGAGCGGCTGAAATCCGAGGCAGAGATTTACCAGATCGAGCTGGAAAATGAAGGCGAACCTCCTGAGACGATCGATGAAAAGTTGAAGGTTTTCCATCAAGAGCAAAAGGTGGAATATCTCTATCAATCGCAACGGTCCTATATTGAAAGCTTCGTCACAATCATCAACTGTGAACCGGATGGAAAACTACGCCCTAAATATATCGTTGACTATTACCAAAAGCCTGAATACATTTACTTGGGCCCTGACGAAAATATGCATAACGAGATGATTATTTGGATCTCTAACTATGCAAAATACTACCACTACAAACCTGGCACCTCTTTCATGTCAAGCAAACCTGGCGCAGGCATTAACCATAAAGAGTATGGAGTGACTTCACGCGGGGTTAATGTTTACATGGAAGAAGTCCTCCAATTCCTTGGAATCAACCCTAAAAAAGACTCCTTCACCATTAAAATGACTGGGGGCCCTGACGGCGATGTCGCCGGGAACCAGATGTATAACCTGTTCAGGCTCTATCCAAAAACCGCTAAACTCATCGCAACCATCGACATCTCAGGAACCATTTACGACCCCGAAGGCTTTGATCTCTCGGTCATTGCAACTCTCTTTAAAGAGAGCAAACCGATCCGGTACTATCCTGCAGAAAAACTCCATGAGGGAGGCTTTCTTCTCGATACCAAAAGCCGCCGCAAGGAAACCGCTTATGCTGAGCAAACACTTCTCGTAAAAAAAGAAAAAGGGCGGCTGGTAGAAGAATGGATCTCAGGCAATGAAATGAATCGCCTCCTCCGAACAAATGTCCACCAAGCTAAGGCCGATATTTTTATCCCAGGAGGCGGTAGGCCACGAACTCTCAATGAAAATAACTATCGGGATTTTCTAGATGAGGCAGGAAAACCGACTTCAAAAGCGATTGTGGAAGGAGGAAACCTTTATCTATCCCCCGGAGCAAGGCGAGAGCTTGAAAAACTCGGGGTGATCATTATCAAAGACAGCTCGGCAAATAAAGGAGGCGTTATTTGCTCCTCTTTTGAAGTTCTCACAGGGCTTGTCCTTACCGAAGAAGAGTTTATTAAAGAAAAACCGACTATTGTCGAGCAAATTTTAACGATCGTTGAGTCGCGGGCAAAAGATGAAGCGCAAACCCTTCTTTCAGTGCATGGCAAACAATTTTTAACCGATGTTTCTGATCACATCTCTGAAAAAATCAATCAATATACAGATGAGCTGCTCCACTACCTTTCAACCCAAGCCCTCTCTACCGATCAACAAGACCCCCTGATTCAAAGCCTTTTGAATTATTGTTTACCCCTCCTTCGAACACGGTACGCAGACCTCGTATTAAAAGAAGTCCCCGACATCCATAAAAAAGCCATCATCTCCTGTTTTTTAGCTCAAAGGCTCGTCTATAGAAAAGGGCTTGATTGGGCCCCCTCAATCCTAGACGTCCTGCCGCTGATTCTTCACGATCCACAAATTATAACCCACTAATAATTAACCACTAAATTCATAATTTTAGCGCTCTTATTGATTGAGTGCTAAAAAAGCTTGCGTTTTTTCTGTCTTTCTATATAATGAGAGACATGAAAGAGTTAATTGCACGCAAACCCCCTAAAGATCAACGAGAAAGGCTTGTCCTCATAGGTCTCATCGAACTCTATTTAGAAACAGGAAAGCCTGTCGGCTCTAACAACTTAAGGGAGAACGGGTTTGAATCTCTTAGCTCTGCAACGATTAGAAACTATTTTTCTAAACTCGAAGAAGAAGGGTTTTTAAAGCAGCAGCATTCTTCCGGGGGACGCATTCCTACTTCTCTTGCTTATCAACTTTATGCTGAAGCCCATCTTAAATCGCCCCAAGTGAGTGAAAAAGAAAATCGGCAGCTTAAAAAGGCTCTTTCTCAACAGACTCGAGAGCTTGCACGTTATCTCCAATCTGCAGCTGAAACGGTTTCCGAAGCCACAGGGTGTGCTGTCTTTCTTTCCTCTCCTCGCTTTGATCAAGACTTTGTCCTCGATGTCAAACTCGTCTCTATCGACTCTCATCGATGCCTTTGTATTCTCATCACCGATTTTGGACTGATTCGCACAGAAACGCTCTATGCAGATAAACGGCTCAGCAGTTTCACCCTGAAGCGGCTGGAAGCCTTCTTTCGATGGAAGCTGACAGGACTTGATAAACCGCTCCTTTCTCCTGAAGAAGAATTACTCGGAGCCCGTTTCTATAGCGAAGCTATGCTTAGGCATTTAGTCGGATCGACCCATTTTCCCCTAGAAGATATCACAAAAACAGGCTTTTCAAAACTCTTATCCTTTGCAGACTTTAATGACGCCACCTCTCTTGCCGAAGGATTAGGACTTTTTGAAAATCCAACCACTCTTCAATCTCTTCTTCAAGAATGCTGCAAAAATGGACATCTCAGCTGCTGGATTGGAGGCGCTCTTCAAGGGTGCTCAGCTATTGCAATCCCTTACCGAATTCACCAAAATATTGTGGGGGCGCTTGCTATTCTAGGTCCACACCGCATTCCTTATCGAAAACTTTTTGGAATTTTAATTGCAGCCACAGAAGCTATTACCGATTCTTTGACGAAAAGTTTATATAAATTTAAAATCACCTATCAAAAACCTAATTCCCCAGATCTTCAAGGTGATTTCTGCTTACTTTTGGAGAATAAACATGACTGAAATAGACAAACAAACACCCGATCAAATAGAGACGCCTCTTCCTATACCTCCCGTGGAAGAGGTGCCAAATTACAAAGATAAATACCTCCGCCTTCTGGCAGAGGCTGAAAATACCCGTCGCCGGCTTCAAAAAGAAAAGCAAGACACAATGCGGGTTGCCATCGACCATGTCCTCACAGACATTTTGGAACCTTTAGACCACTTGGAAAACGCCCTCAAATTTGCAGACCAAATGTCCGGGGAAGTCAAAAATTGGGCGATCGGATTTCAGATGATCTTAACTCAATTTAAAGATGTCTTAACTGCTCACGGAGTTGCCCCTTTTGTTTCAGAAGGGCAGCCCTTTGATCCGTCCAAGCATGAAGCTGTCGAGCTTGAAGAAACCGATCAAGTTGCCGATGGAACGATTTTGAAAGAATTTGTCAAAGGGTACCAATCTGGAGATCGAATCATCCGAGTGGCCCGTGTTAAAGTTGCTAAAAATAAAGAGGAGAAAAACCATGTCAAATCAGACTCAGAAGAAAAAAAGTAAAATCATTGGGATAGACCTTGGAACAACCAATTCATGTGTTGCAATCATGGAAGGAAGTTCTCCTGTCGTCATTCCAAATGCTGAAGGAGGGCGCACAACCCCCTCTGTCGTCGGCTATAAAGGAACCGAGAGGCTTGTCGGAATTCCCGCCAAGCGTCAAGCCATCATGAATCCGGAAAAGACCATTTCATCTGCAAAGCGGTTCATCGGGAGAAAATATAAAGAGGTTCTTAACGAAACCAAAACCGTCCCTTATAAAGTTACAGAAAATAGCAATGGGGATGCCGTTTTCGAAATTGATGGAAAATTGCTGACCCCTGAAGAAGTTGGAGCTCAAGTGCTCCTGAAAATGAAAGAAACCGCTGAAGCGTATCTCGGTGAAAAAGTCACTGAAGCGGTCATCACAGTCCCCGCTTATTTTAATGATTCTCAGCGGCAATCGACAAAAGATGCTGGCCAAATCGCGGGATTGGAGGTCAAGCGGATCATTTCTGAACCTACAGCCGCAGCCCTAGCCTATGGATTTGACAAAGGGCAAGACAAGAAGATTGTGGTGTATGACCTTGGAGGAGGAACATTTGACGTCTCAATTCTTGAAATCGGCGACGGTGTTGTTGAAGTGCTTTCCACCAATGGAGACACCCATTTAGGCGGCGATGATTTCGATAACGTAATCTTGCAGTGGATGCTCGAAGAGTTTAAGAAAGAGAACGGCATTGACCTCAGCAAAGACAAGATGGCGCTTCAACGCCTTCGTGATGCTGCAGAAAAAGCAAAAATTGAACTCTCAGGAACACAGACAACAGAGATCAATCAACCTTTCATCACCGTCGACGCCTCAGGGCCCAAACACCTTGCTTTAACTCTCTCACGTGCAAAACTTGAAACTTTAACTCATAGTTTAGTGGAACGAACCGTTGAACCTTCTCTAAAAGCGTTGAAAGATGCAGGCCTTTCCAAAGAACAGCTAAATGAAGTCATTCTTGTCGGAGGAATGACCCGAATGCCCGCCGTTGAGCGAAAAGTTAAAGAGATCTTTGGACGGGAGCCTCACAAAGGAGTGAACCCCGATGAAGTTGTTGCCATCGGCGCCGCGATTCAAGGAGCCGTCTTAGCAGGTGATATCAAAGATATCCTCCTTCTCGATGTAACCCCTCTCGCTTTTGGAATTGAAACACTCGGAGGAGTTTTCACTCCTATCGTCGAGCGAAATACAACGATTCCAACGCAGAAAAAACAAATTTTCTCGACAGCTGCCGACAATCAACCTGCCGTCAGCATTGTTGTTCTCCAAGGGCCTCCACGGCCACTTGCCAAAGACAACAAAGAAATTGGCCGTTTTGACCTCACCGATATTCCTCCCGCTCCTCGAGGAATCCCTCAAATTGAAGTCGCTTTCGATATCGATGCAGATGGAATTTTACATGTCTCTGCAAAAGATATTCAATCCGGCAAAGAGCAGAAAATTCGGATCGAAGCCAAATCAGGGCTTACCGAGGCTGAAATCAAGCGGATGCTCCGAGATGCAGAAGAGCACACTGAAGAAGATAAAAAACGGAAAGAAGAGGTCGAGGCTCGCAATGAAGCCGATGGCCTTGCTTTCCGAGCTCAAAAAGCGCTCACTGATTACAAGGATAAAATTCCTGCACAGCTCGCCTCTGACATTCAGAGCCGAATTGATCAGGTGAAGAAAGCGTTGGAAGGAGGAGAAATTTCTTCCATTCAGCACGCCTCCAATGAACTCAATACTCTGATGCAAAAAATTGGAGAGTCGATGCAGCAAGCACCCGGTGCAGCTCCTTCAACATCTCAGGCAAAACCAGATATTCAAGACGCTGAAGTCGAAATCGTCGACAAAGAGAAGAAGTAATTTTTTTCTAATCTGAGCCCTTCTCATTCTTGAGAAGGGCTTTTGAGCCAGTTGTAAAACTCCAATTTGGGGCCAAATCCGCGCTTTTGCCGCTGGATTCTTTTTCTCCGCAAATCGCCTACTCTGAGTCGAGCATGTCAATTTGCGGAGAAAAGGAACCAGCAGCAAAATCATCGAATTTGGCCTCCAAAGCGAGTTTTGCAACTGGCTCTTTTTTTTATCCAAAAAATAATTCTTTTTTCGTGCACAAAAAAAATCTTTTGCTTTAAAATACGGAAATCAAGTAAGAATTTTAGAAATAAGGAGATTGACTATGACTAAGTGGTTTTGCAGTTTACTACTCCTCTCGTCGAGTACCGTTTTAACAACTTTGCAAGGATGGGGTACATCGGATTATGTGATCCCTTCCCTCCAACCGCCCGCCCACCAAGCGCCTCCCTCTTCGATTTCATTTCCTCTTAATGAGGATCAAGAGTGGTTTGTAAAGCCTAGTCTATTAGTGTGGAGACCCTACCAGGATGATATCGATTCCGGCTTTACGATTGCAGTACCTGCCAGCTCCCTGTCCACGATATCTGTACAAAAAAACAAAACTCAAAATGTCGATTTTAGTTGGGGAACCGGAGTTCGATTGACCATTGGTCGTTATCTGCCTAACCATGAACAGTGGGATGTAACCCTTGGATCGACCTTTTTTTATTCGAACACGGACCAAACAATCCGAGTTAAAAATGGTTTATCCGGTTTAAATGGAGGTTTCCCCTCAGAATCTAAACTCATAACTGAAGGGTGGAACCCAAGCTTATTAGGAGTCGGTAATAAAACAGAACTCAACTGGCGCATTAATTATTTTACATGGGACCTAGCTGTAGGCCGACTTTTCTCTTTAACTCCTCGGATCGTTGTGCATCCTTACCTTTGCCTTCGCACTTTGCTTGTCTATGAAAAATACTCCAATCGAAACAAAAGTTTTGATATTGCGAATAATGCCGTCATTCTTCGCAACACAAGCTTTAAGGCAGAGAATACAACTTGGGGCATAGGGCCAAGACTTGGGTCTGATTTTGCCTTTTCTTTTGGCCACGGCTGGTCTTTCATGGCAGGTTTATCGGGCTCTATCGTGATGGGACGGAACGATATCAGTGAAAAAATTGAAGGATTTATTCCTCAAGCAGGGGCTCTTTCAACCCCTGCTGAGCTTAAAATTCAAGATGCAGATACAGTGATGCGCTCGAACTTAGAGGGAAGCATTGGGCTTGGATGGGAAAAATGGGTTCGAAAGCACTCAGTCCGCATCGCCCCTTCTTTCGTCTTTGAAGTTACTGAGTGGTTTTTGATTAACAACTGGGCTGCAACAAATCGTACAAGCGCCAATGGATCTCCAGATTGGGGGATGAATTCCTCTCGAAGAATGGGAGACTTAGGCTTTTTAGGGTTTACCCTTAACCTACAACTTGATTTTTAAACAAAAACGGATAAAAAAATTCAAATGCTAAGTGTGGAGAATACAATGAACCGATGGATTCAAACCCTTACATGTCTGGGAGTATTGACAACTGCAAACTCGTTGTTTGGATGGGCGGCAGCCTCTTCGCAACCATCGACCACAGTCTCAGCTTCTCCTGAGATACTTTCTGATTTTCCGATGAACGCAGATCAACAATGGTTTGTCAAGGAAACTTATCTCATCATGAAACCTTATGAAGATGATAATGAATATGCCACTCGTCTTAGAACAGAGGGAGCTCTTGGAACAGAGGTCTCTTTCTCTATGAAACTTGAAAAGCCGGATTTCGATTGGTATTCAGGTCTTAGGATTGGAATTGGAAGATATCTTGCGAACCATGATAAATGGGATGTCTCCTTTTATACAACGTACTTCTATGCAGAGGAGAAGAGTTCGTCCTCCCCTGATCGAGCAAACGGAACTCTCTTGACCCCCTTATGGAGTCCAACATTTGACGGTGGCGCCACCGATGGGCAAGTCATTTGGCGATTGAATTTCTTTAACTGGGATCTCTCTGCAGGAAGAGAATTCAATATGCTTAACACTGTTGTCGTCCATCCTTTCATCGGATTGCGCGCTGCATTGATTTACAAAAAATACAAGGCCTCCTATTCAGATCGTTTTGTTGATTTAGTAAACGACAGGATCCTTGAGGATAGCTTCAAAGCAAATGACACCTATTGGGGAATTGGACCTCGTGCTGGGGTAGACTTTGAGTTTAACTTCAAAAGAGCCTGGTCATTCTTAGGTAATTTATCAGCGGCAATTTTCTACGGCCGCTTTGATGTTGAGGAAAAAACCTCAGTCGGGATCACAAATTTTGCAATCTCAACCCATTATCGAAATTTGCAACAGCAATATTCGGTTCGAGCAAATTTAGACACAGCGCTTGGAATTGGATGGGAAAAATGGTTCAAGCGGCACCGTGTTCGACTCGCTCCCTCGGTTCTTTTAGAAGCTTCTTGTTGGTTTGATACAAATCAATTCTTTGTATCTAGAGCTTCTTCATCCGTTCCTGTCACCCCCAATGTACCTATCCCTAATTTTTCCAACACTCGACGACAAGGCAATTTAATCTTGATGGGATTTAGCTTCAATTTGCAAACCGATTTTTAACAGCAGTATAAGGAAAAACTATGAAAAAATGGATGTTGTTATTATCACCTCTCGTTTTTATGAGTTCCTCAATGGATGCATGGGGTGGCCGATTTAATACAGACCCAGCCCTCACTGGAAGCCGTGATGCCTCGTTAGGACCTCATTTCCCCATGAACTCTGACCAAGGGTGGTTTGCCGAAGAGAGTTATCTTCTCATGAAGCCTTATTTGGGAGATTTAGACTATGGCAACATGGTCTTCGCAACCTTTGCCGGGTCTACTACAGACTACAAGATTAAGGTTAAAACACCCGAGTTTGAATGGAATTCTGGAGTACGAGTCGGCATAGGCCGTTACCTTCCTCACCACGATAAATGGGACGTCAGTTTTTATACAACCTATATCTATGGAAACACCAAAGATCGTGCACATGGCAACTTTGATCAAGCGAAGGCCTTAATCTCCATTAATCCCCCTATCACCTCTACTGGAAGCAATAGGACAAGCGCTGTTTGGCGCCTAAACTACTTTACGCTTGACTTAACGGTTGGAAGATTGTTCTCGATGACGCCCAACATCATTTTCCGCCCCTACCTTGGGCTGAGAGGTGCTCTCATTTATGACGACTTTAAAGTAAGGAATGAGGGTGTGGTCTCTATTATCAATCCTAATATAGAACCATTCTTCGGCCCTGGAAATTCCAAATCCTTTTCGACGCAAGATTTCTGGGGAATTGGACCTCGAATTGGAACGAATTTCGATTATAAGTTTACAGGAAATTGGTCATTTCTTGGCAATCTTGCAACGTCTCTCTTGTACGGTCGGTATCATGTGAAAGAAAAACAGAGTGCGTCGATCTCTAATGATCCCTTCGCTATACCAACCTCCTCTAAATCATTTGACCATGATAACACTCTGAGAGCCAACTTAGAAGGCGGTATTGGGATTGGTTGGGAAAAATGGTTCCAACAAAACACGATTCGGATCGCTCCCTCTCTTGCCTACGAAGGAATCTTATGGTTTGATATGAACGACTTCTTTACTCCTGAAAGGATACTTTCGCAGCTGCATGGGAATCTCGGCTTTACAGGAATTTCCTTCAACCTGCAAGTCGACTTCTAAAAACCTTGTTTTCCTTACAAAAACCCTCTCCCAGCTTGCTAGGAGAGGGTTTTTTATTTACAACTATACGGCAAAATCAGGACTGCGATCGTGCAGCTAGTGTAGACTCTCCTACATCACTACATCTTGCTGAGAAAGATTTCTCAGCGGATGTCGGTCTCCTCTTCGATTGTACCACTGCAGGGGTTCTGAATGATTTGAAAAGCAAAAAACCCCATCCCGGTTTCCCAGGAAAGGGTTTTATTTAAAGCAGACTCAGCCTGTCGATTAAGTCGCAGGCTTTGCCATAGCAGGCTCTGCTTCAGGAGCAGGCGCTTTTGCTTGCTCTTCTTTCTCATGGGTGAGTTGATGGTGCAGCTTACCAAGAGCTTTTGCAGCTCCAATCCAGACAAAGATGATCAAGAAAAGAATCGCTGCAGCATAGGGAGTAATGGCAGAAATGGATCCAAAAAACAGGATCAACCCTTGATTAATCAAGGCTCCGCCGGACTTCCCAAGACGAGCTCCGACGACGTCGATAGCTGCCTTTCCTTTGACTTTTGCCTCTTGATCAAGAGGGATATAAGCCATCTCTTTTGTCGGATCAAAAAGAGAATACTTTGTCGACTTACTCATGATGTTTTGAGCTTGCCCGAACAAGACAGCCAGCATCAAAGGAGAGGTTCCAAACATCGCAATGAAACCAGCTAAGGAATCTTTGAAGATGATAAAGGAAAAGAAACCAACTCCTGTGATAAAGAGTACGATCGGAGTAATCAACGCCGCTGTTGTCCAACCAAACCGTCGGATCACATTACTGCTGACAAAGAGCATCATCAAAATCGTCACAGCTCCTGTTAAAAAGGAAAACTCTCCCATAAAGGCGCTGTAATCATTGGCGTTATTTTGATAAAGAAGCTTGAGCTGGTTTTTCCAGGTCACTTCAACCAGGTTAATCGCTACTCCATAGGAGATCACGAGCAGTGCAAGAAGCCCTACATATTTCGAACGAGCGAGGTATTTAAAGCTTTCAGTTAAAGACATCTTGGGTTTTTCTTTCTTTGCTTTGTGCTTTGCAGAAGTGTCGTAGAAACGAGCATCTGTTAAAACATTTTTGTTAATCCACCAGTAAATTCCCATGATAATAAAGGCGGAGAGAATCACCATGCCGATTAAGTAATTTAAAGAGACTCCCCAAGCATCGACGTTTGCAGGAAGTTTATCTCGAATACGAGAGAAATAAACGATCAAAGGACCGGAAACGAGCATTGCAAAGTTAGCTCCAATTCCAAAAACTCCATAGAATCGTTTTGATTCAGAAGACTTGGTGGTGTCATTGGCAAATCCCCAGAATAGAAGAGAAAGGGCAACGCTGCCAAATAGTTCAGACATAATGTAGAAAAGAGCGTAAGTCCAGTTTCTCAAAATGGCGACGAGTCCGCTAAATCCTTGAGGTAGCATGGCTTGAAGCTGATCTGCAAAGACCGTTGGGTGGAGCACATCCCGGTTTGGGTAAAGCACAAGAGCAAACACGGCAAAAAAACCAATGAAGATTGAAATCATGCTATAGAATAGTTTGGGCTTGCTCAAGATATTGCTCAGTTTCGAGTAGAGCAGCATAATGAGAATCGCAAAAGGAAGAACGCCCCATAACTTAAGGAAGGGAATCGCCTCGGCGCCAGAACCGGGGGCTGTGACAACGAGGGCATCTTTTGTATCCCGCAAAATTGTGTAGTTGAAGTTAATAAAGAAAAACATCAGGGCCATCGGAATAAATTTCTTTAGTTCCCATGTGTGAATAGGCCAGAAGAACGACCTCCATTTACCAAAATGGGGTGTTGCGTGTGCTTGTGTAGACATTTTTATTAATCCTCTTAGGGTTGATAAACTTACTTTCGGCTCTTCAAAAAGACAATATTCTATCATATTTCCAGGATTTTTCAAGAACTAAAATCTAATTGAATACTTTCTTTTGAGAGTGGAGCAGGAGGCTCACCTTAATACAGGAGCCCCCTGTTCGGGTAAAAAGACAGGCAGGGAGGAAAGTATGATAGGGCTTTTTTGAGCGCCGCCATAGCAATTTTTTTACACAAACCACAGCGAATAGCCGCTAGGCTATTTGCGAGGATTTGTGTAAAAAAGCTGCCTGGCGCCGCCAAAAAGCACATCCCACTTTCCTCCCTGCCTATCGTAAAAGATTTACTTGGTCTGGTTGAATAATTCACTGTTTTGAATCATTTGCTGAGCATTCATCGCCTCAACATACGCATTCCATAGTTCGGGTTCAATTTGACCATGTCGAATGGATGAAATAAGGTCTCGCTTGCATGTTGCAAGAGATCGTCTTGGCGATAGAACAGCAACCATTTCCTTATCTCCTGCAAGCCTTGCAATTTCAAGCATCCGCTCCAATTGCAAACGTGTAAACGTGAGATTAGAACGTCTCTTCCGAGACCCTCGAGGAGCTCTTTGCTTAGGAGCTACTCTCACAGGGCGATCTACGTTGATAATACATTTTTCAATCGTAGCCCCTAATTCGGTAGGTTGCTTTGACTTCATTTTCTTAAATGTAAAGTGGTGCATATAACCACCCGAAGTCATTGGAATATATCGACAAATGTCGTTTTCTCGCCTAGCGCCAACTTTCTTAATCGCTCGCGAAATAATTTCCTCGATTTCCTTAAAACTTTTTGTTTTAGGTTCTAGAGTTTCATGGCTCATTTGTTCTCTCCTTAGAAACAGATTTTAACGGGAGTTTATAAAAGGTACTAGTATTTACGCAAGGATTTAATTACAAGACCCCTTTCCACTGGAACCTATCCCGATAAAATTTTTCGTCGATTTTCGGGATTATTTTGGCCGATTTTTGATCCATTTTTAGGGGGCAATATCGACAAAGTATATTGCCCCCTAAAAATGGATCAAAAATCGGCCAAAATAATCCCGAAAATCGACGAAAAATTTTATCGGGATAGGTTCTGAGAATTTTTCAAGAGCTTTCCTTGAAAAGATCGGTATGAAGAATTCTAGAATATCTCTATAATGAGCTCATGAAATATCTATTATGTTTGTTAATTTGTTTCGGGTTTGTCGGATGTCAAAACTCTTCTTCGCCCATGGAAAAGTGGAGGGTTGCAAATGGCAAAGTGAAAGTGCTGTGTACAACTCCCATGATTGATGATCTAGTTGGACGTATTGGAAGAGAGAGGATTGACCATCTCCCGCTGATGGGTGCTGCAACAGATCCTCATAGCTATGAACTCGTAAAGGGAGATGATGAAAAGTTCTTTGTTGCTCAGCTGATTTTTTACAATGGCCTTGGTTTAGAGCATACGGCAAGTCTAAAAACCCATTTAATGAAGCACTCTCATGCAGTTGCCCTTGGTGATTACATTCGGTCTCAAAACCCTACGCTGATTCTGCAAAACCACGGATCGATCGATCCCCATGTATGGCTTGATGTCACGCTCTGGGAAAAAACAATTGATCCTATTGTGTCCCATCTTTCTCTTGTCGATCCTGAAGGAAAAGAGTTCTATGAGAAACAGGCGATTCAAATAAAGCAAGAACTCTTTGAGCTTGATGAGTGGATACAAAAGCAGTTAAACGCGATCCCATCTGAAAAAAAATATCTTGTCTCAAGCCATGACGCCTTCAATTATTTTGCCCGCCGTTATCTAGCAGCAGATGGGACAGAAGCTTGGAGCGAGCGGTTCTGTGCTCCGGAAGGACTTGCACCTGATGGACAGCTCGGATTCCAAGATCTGCACCGTGTGATAAACTACCTGCAAAAATACCAAATCACAGTCCTATTTCCAGAATCAAATGTTAGCCAAGACTCCCTTAAGAAAATTTTAGAGATTTGCCGCGAAAAAGAGATTCCCATGCAAATGGCCGCTTCTTTTCTTTTTTCAGATACCTTGACAGGCTCCTATGAAGAGATGATGAAGCATAATGTCAAAGTGCTGTGTGAGGCCTGGAACCAGTGAACAAGGCAGCTCTTACAGTTGAAGACTTAAGCGTCACTTACCATCAAACGGCTGTTTTATGGGATATTAATTTCTCTCTTCCGATGGGAGCTTTAGTCGGTATTGTTGGGCCCAATGGAGCAGGAAAAAGCACCCTTTTAAAAGCCCTCCTAGGGCTGCTTCAGCCCCTCAGCGGTACGGTTCGATTCTTTGGCCTTCCCTTTGGCCAAGTGCGGCAGCGGATCGCCTATGTGCCTCAAAGAGCCTCCGTCGATTGGGATTTTCCCATGACAGCTTACGATCTTGTTATGATGGGGCGGTACTGCCGAATGGGCTTTTTCAAATGGCCTTCTAAATTAGATAAAGCAGCTACGTTAAGTGCATTGAAACAGGTGGAAATGGATGAGCTCAAGGACCGGCAAATTGGCCAGCTGTCGGGAGGGCAGCAGCAAAGGTTATTTATTGCACGCGCCTTAGCCCAAGATGCCGATATTTTATTACTGGATGAGCCCTTTGCGGGGGTTGATCTCTCCACAGAAAAAACTCTTCTCAATCTCTTTTTTAAATTAAAGGCACAAGGGAAAGGGATTTTCATGGTTCATCATGATCTGATCACAGCCCAAAAAGTGTTTGACTGGCTTGTGATGCTCAATACGTGCTTGATTGCTGTCGGGCCGACATCTGAAGTGCTCACTTCCCACAATTTAGCAAAAACATATGGCCAAGGCTCTCTTTTACTTAATGAGGCGATTATGCAAGCCCAAAATCAAACGTCGGGATTCGTGTGATTGACTTTCTCCTCGATTTGTTTACAAATCCTGTCACTAGAACATCGATGGTTGGAACCCTTTGCATGTCGCTCTCTTCGGCTCTTGTTGGAAGCTTTGTGCTGATTCGCCGTCGAAGCCTCATCGGAGAAACCCTTTCCCATGCCGCATTTCCAGGTATTTTGGTTGGAATCTTTCTCATTTCGGTTTTCATGACAGATCTTTCGGAATGGATGTTTTTTGCTATGACCCTAGGAGGATTCTGCTTTGCTCTCTTAGGATTAAAATGCGTCGACTGGATGGAGCGTTTATGGAAGGTGAAATCCGATTCGGCTTTAACCTTTGTCCTCGCCTCCTTTATGGGATGGGGAATTCTTTTGGCAAGCATCTTACAGCAATCCCACCCCGTTGGATACCGCTTAGCGCTTCTTTACCTCTATGGGCAAGCAGCGACAATGACATCGGCGCAAGCTGTTTTATATGGAGGTTTTGCCCTTGTCCTCATTTGCTTCATTATGCTGTGCTACTCCAGCCTTAAACTCATCCACTTTGATGCCTCTTATGCTAAAACAGCCGGTATTTGGTACCGACTCCTCGAAAATATCACTTTTTTATGCATTGTAATTGCTATTATTCTAGGTATTCGAAGTGTAGGGATTGTTTTAATGACAGGAATGTTAATTGCGCCTGGGATTGCAGCTCGTCCATGGACAAGCCGTTTTTCAACTCTTCTTGCGACGGCAAGTTTTTTTGGGCTTGCAAGCGCTTTGATCGGTAATCTGCTCACTTTAAAACTCTCTTCAGCCCATTTTTCTCTTCCGACAGGGCCTATGATTCTTCTCTCTGCCGCTCTTCTCTGTCTTATCAGCCTCTTGGCCGCTCCCAAGAACGGCCTTGTAGTACGCCTGATCCGAATGCAGTTTTTTCGCTTTCGGTGCACACTGGAAAATACCCTTAAAACAATTTGGAAAAAGCCCCATCTTCAGTCGGAACTTTCTTTTTTCGTTAAACTTTCTTTGCGCGCAAAAGGGTGGGTAAATCAAGACGGCCACTTAACCCCCCTAGGGGAAAAAAAAGCTCAAAAGATCGTTCGCCTCCATCGTCTATGGGAAGTTTATCTCGTCGAATATTTAGGCCAAAACGTCGATAAGGTCCATCGAACCGCCGAAGAATTAGAACACCTATTCTCTCCCTCGCTCGAACAAGAGCTCTCAGAGCTCCTTCATCACCCTGTCAAAGACCCTCACGAGCAGCCGATCCCTCCCTCAATCCCTTTAGGACCTGTCGATGAATAACTTCCTCATGAATCCTTACTGGGCAACCGATTTTTTCAAGTTTTTTGTCGTCTTATTTAAACGGCTCACGGGACAGATGCCTCTTCCTACCCTTCCATCTGATGAGGTTCAGTTGCTTGTATTAATTGGCATTTCAATTTCAACTGTTTTACTGGGGACTTTTTTAACGCTTCGCAAAACAACGATGCTTGCAAATTCCCTCTCTCATACAACACTTCTTGGCATTGTGATCTGCTTTCTTCTGACATTTCAAACAGCCTCTGACTTTGACCTGAATATTCCTCTCCTTTTGGTCGCAAGTTTTCTCTCTGCACTTTTTACTATTTTATGCACAGAAGGGGCTCGTTACTTCTTCAAACTTCAAGAAGATGCTGCCATCGGGCTCGTCTTTACAACTCTATTTGCACTAGGAATTTTTTTAGTGACCCTCTTTACCCGTAACAGTCACATTGGAGTCGAAGTGATCACAGGAAATGTGGACGCCCTCACAAGCACAGATATTCAGTCTGCAGCTCTCGTCGCTGTCATTAACTGTATCGCTATCCTCATCGCCTACCCGGCTTGGGCCCTTTCAGCTTTTGACCCCTCATTTGCCGCTTCCTCAGGCTTTCCAGTAGCCCGCTACCATTATCTCCAAATGGGGCTGACAGCTCTGACACTTGTGGCATCTATCCGAGCTGTCGGCGTTCTGCTTGTCCTCTCTTTTTTGGTAGGACCTGTTTTGATAGCCCGGCATTGGACCTATCGATTGAAACCTCTCCTTGGAGTATCCCTGTGCGTTGGAATTGGCTTTTCCGTTATAGGCGTTGCACTTGCAAGGCACCTTTTAACAGCTGCCCACTTTGCCGTGTCAACGGGAGGACTTATCGTCACCCTGATGTCTTTAGGATATTTTGTATCGGCTATACGGCGCTTTAAAAATTGGCCAAAACCACAATTGAAGCAAGATCTTTTTGTCAAGCAGCAAGATCAATGATATGAACGATTATACAATTGTTCGTCGTGACAAAGATCTTCTAAATTCACAAAACCGAGCAAAGCGCAGGACACAGGAAACTAGAACAAATATTTAAAACCTCTGTTGACTCACACTTATTTGCATTTTTTCACCACAGAGGCCCGGAGAGGGATGAGATTGCACAGAGATAAGATCATCCACGGGAAGCAATGAATATTTTTTTGTAAGAATCTTTCTTTTTTGCTCTCGCAAAAAAGAAATTCTTCACTCTGTGCAATCTCATGCCTCTCCGGGCCTCTGTGGTGAAAAAATGCAAATAAGTGTGAGTCAACAGAGGTTTCAAACACTTACTCTAACATCCTAAGTCCTGAAGCAAAGCGCCGTATACATTGACTTTTAGGCGCCCAAAGGGTTTAATCATTCCATGATGATTTTAAACATGTTCCATCTCGCCCTCGCTATTTTAGGTCTTGGATTTCTCATCTTTATCCATGAATTAGGTCATTACTGTGTCGCCAGATGGACAGGTATGAAAGTGGAAGTCTTTTCGATTGGATTTGGCCCTACGCTACGGCAGTGGACTCTCCAAGGGGTTAAATGGCAGCTGTGTATTCTTCCCTTCGGAGGATATGTACGTATCGCTGGAATGGAAAAGAAAGGAGGCTTAGAGCCTCACCAAATCCCCGATGGTTTTTACTCCAAAACACCCCGCCAGCGAATTCAAGTTGCTCTTGCAGGCCCTATCACTAATATCCTTTTTGCTTTTGTCGCCTTTACCTTGATTTGGCTAACGGGAGGGCAAAAAAAGCCGTTTCAACAATTAACCCATGTTGTCGGGTATGTAGACGCCGATTCCATCTTCAAAATGAACTCCGTTGTTCCTGGCGACGTTCTTTCTTCTTTCAATGGAAAACCGTTTGATGGGTACTCCGATCTTTTAATGAAACTTGCCTTAAATGACCAGGAAATCCAAATCCAGGGCGACCATGTCAACTATTGGACAGACAAAAAAACTCCTTTTCAGGTTTCACTGCCCCCAGCAGCACAGCCTACAGATCGATTCAATCAATTTGGGATTTTGCCTGCTCAATATTTGATCTTTGATCACTATTCTTCTCCTGCGGCTCCACTCATGGAGAGCGGCATCGAGAAAGGGGATCGGGTCGTTTGGGTTGATGGCTCGCTTCTCTTCTCTCAAAAACAACTCTCCGCCATTTTAAATGATTCGACAGCTCTTATCACAGTCCAGCGCGCAAATGGCTCCCTCCTGATTAAGGTCCCACGACTTAAAATCTCAGATCTTCGACTGACACCGCTATTTAAAGATGAACTGGACGATTGGAAACACACAGCCTCTCTCAAGGAAAAGCTCTCTGATCTCTACTTCATTCCTTATCAAGTCAATTCAAGCGGCATTGTTGAAGAGACGCTTTCGTTCATGAATGCAAACGGTGAAGAGGTTTCTTCTTCTGAAACATTGCAAGTTGGCGACCGAATCATCGGCGTCAACAGCATTCCCACCCAAAACGCGTTCGACCTTTTAAAGACTTTACAAAATAGAACAGCGCTTGTCATCGTTCAAAAAAAAACTTCGCTTCCTTTTATTTCTTGGCAAGAAGCAGATGCCTCCTTTGAGTCCTCTTTCGACACAGCTTCCTTAAAGCAAATCATCCAAACCATTGGAACGGCGCATCCCACTCTTGAAGCGGGCAGCTTCAAACTCTTAGAGCCTATCCATTTAAAACCCCTTTCAGAGCTTGAGCTCGACTCAAAAACACGCGCCCAAATCAACACGCAGTATGAAACCCAAAAAAAAGAGATTGAAAAACTTGAAAATAGTCGTGAAAAAGAAGCTCAGCTATCCATCTTAGAACAATCCCAAAAACGGCTCATGCTAGGCGCGCTTTTAGCTGATCGATTTGTCTCTTACAACCCTCTTCCCACCACTCAATTCGGCAATGTGTTTGAGCAAACCTGGAAAACCCTTACGAGCCTCTTTACAGGATCGTTAACTCCAAAATCGCTCAGCGGCCCCGTTGGCATTGTTCAAGCGCTTCAGCAAAGTTGGTCGACTGGGATCAAAGATGCCCTTTTCTGGCTTGGGTTTGTCAGCTTAAATCTAGCAGTTCTAAACCTACTTCCCATTCCTGTTCTCGATGGGGGACATGTGCTTTTTTCTGTGATTGAACTAGTGACGAAAAAACCGATCCGAGCCAAAACCATGGAAAAGTGGATCATTCCGTTCCTCATTCTGCTGGTGCTCCTCTTCATTTATCTCACCTACCAAGACCTCGTTAGGCTGTTTCATCGCTTGTTTTGATTTTTTGCAGAACATAAAGGTAGCCCTGGGATAAAGCCTTAATAAGAGCGGCTTGGGTCGCTGGAAAGACCTTTGTATCATCACACTCCCACCACCATTTTTCAGACCGAAGGTATGCTTTATAATGCCCTTCTTCGGTTTCTCCTTTGTGGAAGATAACTGCCTGAAGTCGGTAGGGTTGGTTTTTGATTAACAAGGTCTCGGAAAAAAAGACAGGGGTATCTTTTTTTTCTCCACGCCGCTGCCCAGCAGAGCAATTGTACCGTTTTAATTCAATCATCAGCTGCTCAGGCAGCTCGACGAGATCATTTTTTTCCTGATCAACATAATAAGCCCCCTCTCGGTGGTAATATAGATTGTTATATTTATAGGACTCCGTCAACGTTTGCGGTTGTTTTATATCAAACCAACTCTCAATGAGTTGCTGCCCACTCGGACCTTCCTCCGACGGACACTCCAAACGAATGCAAGGGTCCGGCAGGAGCTCTTCATTCCATCCTTTCAGAGGAAGCGGATCTAACTCAGCCTTACGAACAGCAAGGTTTTTTGCGATTTCTTCTTTTATTTTTTCAGCAGTAATTGTGTTACCCTTATCATCTTGAAAAGATTCGGTTGGAATCTCATATTTAGCCTTATGACGCCTGAGCTTACAAATGGGAATTGTATGAGGATATTCGCATCCCCGAATCCATTTGAAAAGAGCTGTGATAAATTCTGCTGCATCCTCCTGGCTATAACGACCTCCTGAAGGCAAGAATGCACGAAGGCAACTGATCTCTATCTTATGACCCACATTGTCTGATGAGAGATCTTTAACATTTCCCCGAAGCAACGCCTCTCGCCGGGTATAATCTTCAATAAGGTCTGATAAAGTTTGAAAAGCCTTTAGATGCTCCTTATCCTGCTCAGTAAACATTGTTTTAAAAATAGGGTCTTTTCTGAAAATGGCAACCATTTCTTTGAGCTCTTCTGCTGAAAAGTCAGGAACATCCGGCCAAGGACAAGGAGGCTCTTTTTTATGGGAGTTAATGAATTGGAATAGTATTCTCTCGCTCTTGCTTAAGTCTTTAAATTTCAACAGTTTATTGAAATCAACCTCCTTTTGACGGGCCATCATAATCAAAATACCTTTGATCTCACCTGGATCTAAAACCCACCCTTTCTTGTCTTCTCGATCAGATATGATTTCTTTTAACTTCATCCACGCCTTATGATACGCAAGCTCCTTCTGAGCCGTTTCTTTCAAAGGTTTTCGATAGCAAGCAAATAACGCTTGCAGCGCTGCATTGACAAAGCAGGTATTGATTTCATTTTTAAACCCTGGAGGTTGTCCTTGGATAAAAGAAGAGGATTGCGTAAAGCCAAAAAAACCGCCTTTTGAATCTTCGGCACACAAAAAGTTTAAGATACCCAAGGCAACTATAGCTATCATGCAAGCATAAAGAGGGTATTCGACAGAAACCCTTTTGACTAAACCATGAATAAGAATTGCCAATCCTGCGCCAAATGTAAAGACTATTGCCTTAGGACAATACTCTTCTATAAATCTCCGGATTTTCTCTGCAGTCCCTTTCTCTTCAGGAGGTAAGGAATTACTTGAATTTCCGATTTGTTGAATCGTGGAAGATGGGATAGAAGATTCTGGAAAATTAGTTTTTGCTGCCATAATCGAAACCATGGTACCAAATCGGCCAATAAATGATGAGGTAAATTTCTAGAAATTAATGCCTAGTTTACGTTAGACTTTTAGTATGATTTCAAATGATTTATTGGCTTATCTACCCCATGAGATTTCTCGTAAAATTTTAACTATATATTGCGATTCTCCCACCATTGGCAACGTTGCTCAGGTTTGTAGATCTTGGAACAATCACGTTGCTTTAGGAAGCTTTATTCTCGTAAAAGCAATCTCCGCGAAAATCCGCCACTCACTTCCTGCCTATCCAAAAATGAGATAAGCGCATACAATACTCCGACATGCCGCTCTACAATCGAAAGCTCATTCGAAATTTTTCTATCATCGCTCACATCGACCACGGTAAATCGACGATCGCCGACAGGCTTCTGCAACTGACAGGAACAATCCCCGATCGGGAAATGGAAGAGCAGGTGCTCGACAACATGGACCTTGAACGGGAGCGCGGGATCACGATCAAAGCCCATCCTGTGACAATGACCTATCACGCGGATGATGGGCAAACCTACCAAATCAATTTCATCGATACGCCGGGGCATGTCGACTTCTCCTACGAGGTCTCCCGCTCTCTTTCCGCCTGCGAAGGGGCTCTTCTAGTTGTTGACGCTGTGCAGGGCGTCCAAGCCCAAAGTCTTGCAAATGTCCACTTAGCGATTGAACGAAACCTTGAAATTGTGCCTGTGATTAACAAAATCGACCTTCCTTCAGCCGATACTGAGTCTGTAAAAAAACAAATTGAAGATGTAATTGGGCTTGAGACGTCCAATACCGTCCTATGCTCGGCAAAACTGGGTGTTGGCATTAAAGAGGTTTTAGAAAGCATTCTCATCCTTGTCCCTCCTCCGAAAGAGCCGGTTGATGACCTTTTACGCGCTTTGATCTTTGACTCCCATTATGACACCTATCGGGGTGTGATGGTCTATGTTCGCATCATCAGCGGTGAGGTGACAAAAAAATCGGTAGTCATGATGATGGCCACTGGAAAAAGCTACGAAGTGCTGGAAGTCGGCATTTTCATTCCGGGAGCGCAAGCTGTTGAAAAGCTCCAGCCCGGAGAAGTCGGCTACGTCATTGCCAACATCAAAAACACCTCGGACGTCAAAATCGGCGACACGCTCACCTCTTCCCGATCCCCTGCGGAGGAGCCCCTCCCCGGTTTTCGCGTTATCTCCCCTGTCGTCTTTGCAGGGATTTATCCCGTTGATTCGAGCGATTTCGAGACTCTTCGTGACGCTCTTTATAAACTTCAGCTCAACGATTCTGCTCTTTACGTCGAACAAGAGAGCAGCATGGCGCTTGGCTTTGGCTTCCGGTGCGGATTCCTAGGACTCCTTCACCTAGAGATTGTATTTGAAAGGCTGCAGCGGCATTTCAACCTCGACATCATTACAACCGCTCCCTCTGTTGTCTACAAGTTTACCCTCACAAATGGAGAAGAGAAGTCCATTGACAATGTGGCCCACTACCCCGATCCTGCGCAAATCAATTTTGTGCAAGAGCCTTGGGTCAAATGCCACATTATGGCGCCAGCAGAGTATCTCGGAGCTATCATGAGCCTTGGCATCGACAAACGGGGGAAACTGGATAAAACAGAGACGATGGATGCGTCACGGCTTCTTCTCACCTATTCTCTTCCCCTCAACGAAATTATCACAGACTTTAATGACAAGTTAAAATCGGTGACGCGCGGCTATGGCTCTTTCGATTATGAATTCGACTGTTATGAAGAGAGCGACATCATCAAACTTGAAATCCGCGTAAATGAAGAGCCCGTCGACGCCTTCTCCTGCCTTGTCCACCGCTCAAAAGCAGAATCAAGAGGGCGAGCCATTTGTAAAAAATTGGTCGAAGTCATCCCAATGCAGCAGTTCAAAGTGCCTGTTCAAGCAGCCATTGGAGGTAAAGTGATCGCCCGTGAAACAATCCGCGCGCTCACCAAAAACGTCACCGCTAAGTGTTACGGAGGCGACATCACCCGTAAACGGAAACTTTGGGAAAAGCAAAAAGAGGGAAAAAAACGGATGAAAGAGATTGGGAAAGTCAACATTCCCCAATCTGCTTTCATGGAAGTCCTTAAAGCTACTGAGTAACCTTCGACGTCATTTTCAAAATCTTTGTCTCTACTGAAGGACGGCCGCTTTGACTTCCTGTTCCCTCAATTTTCTTCACCACATCATACCCTTGCGTGACTTTGCCAAAAATGGTGTGCTTCATATTGAGCCAAGAAGTAGGGGCCGTTGTAATAAAAAATTGGCTTCCATTCGTGTTCGGACCTGAATTGGCCATGGCAAGAAGACCTGGCTGATCGAATTGAACCTCATTTTTACACTCATCTTCAAACTTTTTCCCCCAAATGGACTGCCCTCCCCTTCCAGTTTTTTCAGGATCTCCCCCTTGAATCATGAACTGAGGAATCACCCGATGAAAAATGGTTCCATTGTAATAGCTTTTCTCTGCAAGCCTGAGAAAATTCTCACATGCCTTAGGTGCAATTTCCGGAAATAACGTCACTTCGACGACTCCAGCCGTTGTTTCAATGATGACAACAGGTTGCTTCTTTTCCATTACTTGGTTCTCCTCTGTAAATGCGGGGCATGCAAATAGTAAAAAGGCAAGCCCTAGTTTTTGAATCCACTCCATATAAATCTCCTTTTAACTTGGGTTGTAACTACTCACCTACCTCGCTAGCAGAGGGAGGATCGGGCAAGGCAACGGGCACGGTAACGTTCACGAAAGAAGTCACCTGAGCCATTTTTGTTAACATCGAAACGAGACGCATTAGCAATTCACGCCCTTGCTTATATTGCGCTTCTTGCACCAGACGCAATCTTCGGCATATATCAAAATCACCAACTCCATTGCTGCTTGATAGACGTCTAATTTTTCATGGTCAAAATAACTTACCTTTGCCCCCATGAAGCACGTGAGGATGCAGTATAGCAAACAAGCGTTATTAATGAGGATAAAAATTTACTGACTCATTATTTGAGAAAACCCACTGTAGGCTTTTCTTTCGTGAACGTTATCGTGCCCGTTCCCCTGCCCGATCTTTTTCCTACATCCAATTCGTATGAAAAAATTGACCGCGCGGCTGATCCACACGCTCATACGTATGCGCCCCAAAGAAATCTCTCTGAGCTTGAATCAGGTTCGCCGGAAGCCTTGCGCACGTATACCCATCAAAAAATGTCAGAGCCGAAGCAAGCGTTGGCACAGGGGTCCCTGACTGAACCGCTACAGCAACAACATCCCTCCAACTCTCTAGACACCGGTTAATCTCTTGATGAAAAAAAGCATCGATGAGAAGGCAGGGAAGATCGGCCACTTTAGCAAATGCTTTCTGAATATCTCCCAAAAATTGACTCCGAATGATACACCCCCCTCTCCATAGAAGAGCAATCGTTCCATAGTTTAGCGCCCATCCCCTTTCTTTAGCCGCCGCCTGCATGAGCATAAACCCTTGCGCATAACTGACAATTTTAGAGGCGTAAAGAGCGTGTTTCACTTTCTCAATAAACGATGCCTTGTCCACAGAAACGGGTTTTTTAGTCACCCCGTAAAGAACAGAGGCTTTCATCCGCTGCTCTTTAAGGGCGGAAAGATCCCTGGCAAAGACCGCCTCTGCAATGAGCGTGACGGGAACCCCTAAATCAAAAGCCGCGATTCCTGTCCACTTCCCCGTCCCTTTTTGCCCCGCCGTATCCAAAATTTTATCCAGCAAAAGATGCCCATCTTCCCCGTCTTTTGCAAAGATTTTTGCCGTAATTTCAATTAAATAACTCTTTAGTTCCCCTTTGTTCCACTCAGAGAAAATCTGCTCAATCTCACTTGAGCTGCACTTGACAACGTCTCGAAGAAGGTGGTATGCCTCCGCAATCAGCTGCATATCGCCATACTCAATTCCGTTATGGACCATTTTCACATAGTGCCCAGCTCCCCCCTCCCCGACCCAATCACAGCACGGGACTCCATCGCCTGCCTTCGCTGCAATCGCTTGAAATATCGGTTTTATCACCCCCCACGCTTTCGGACTTCCTCCCGGCATAATCGAAGGCCCATGCCGCGCTCCCTCCTCGCCTCCCGATACACCGACCCCCAAAAAAAGAATCCCTTTTTCTTCCAGCTGCTGAACCCGCCGCTCAGTATCCACATAATGGCTGTTACCACCATCAATTAAAATATCTCCTTTCTCGAGGAAAGGAAGACACTCTTCGATCAAATCGTCGACAGGCGGTCCAGCCTTTACCATCAACATCACCTTGCGAGGCCGTTTTAGTTGGGTAAAAAATTCTTTAAGCGAGTGAGCCCCTATCACATTCGTTCCACGAGCAGCTCCCTGCAAAAATTCATCCACCTTTGAAACCGTGCGGTTAAACACCACAACCCTCTGTCCATGGTCATTTAAGTTCAGAACCAAATTTTGCCCCATCACCGCAAGCCCGATTAAGCCGATATCTGCTTCCATAGATTCCTTCATTTACGTATACTCGTTTTCTCTCATGTCCTCGTAGCTCAGGTGGATAGAGCGGTCGCCTCCTAAGCGGCAGGTCGCGCGTTCAACTCGCGCCGAGGACGAATTCTCTAGGATATCCACCTCACGATAAAGAATCAAAAGTCAAATAAAGATTTGCATTTTAGTCTCCAAAAAAGTCTTATCATTTAATATTAATGCAAGATTGTTTATATTAATTTAAATTAATTAAAGATCTGAGGTCTTTTTAAATGAGTTTATTAGATTTTGCTATTCATGGCATGTTACATGTGCTAGATGACACGCCTTCTTATCCATGGAGCCAAGAGCTGAGTGCAAGCGACGCTCTTCCCACCAATACCATTAAAAAAATTATTACTTTCCTAGCCTCTCACCCAAATCAAGAGATGGAGCAAAAATTACAAGACAAAATTGTAGATCTTAACGGCTTACTTCCCAAGGAAATCGATGAAGTCGACCGCACGCAGCTTGAGATCATTCAAAGGGTAGTTTCTCTCTCAAAGCTCAAGACAGCTTTCAATGCACCAGATCCAACAGCTCTAGCAAAAAGCGAAGCCAAAATCGCTCCTGAACCCTCTAAAAACCTCGATCAAATCACTGCTTCTGCTTTTTATATCCAAGCATTAGGTATTCTCTCTTCTATGATATTAGAATGGGTTTATCGAATGGAATCATGGGGAAGATCGATGATTAATCGGTATACCGAAATACCGACATCCATCACAGATCTTTTATCAATAGTCACATTTACTAAAATGTTCTATGAAAAAATTATCTCTCTCCATCAACTCCCCCATAAGTATATCCCAACTCCATGGGCCTATATTGTAGAGCTGATGGCAATGAGCGGCTTTATTGGATTATATCGCTTTTATCGAAAAAATAATTTTTGCATGACTAGACGATTAAGAGGCCATTACAATGAAAGAAGGGACAAGTTTATAAACCTTACAGACAAGGCACGCTTAGGAACTCTCTCAAAAACCATTGGAAGAACCCAAGAGATGGAAGCCCTCAAGCTTCATGTCAGTTCAAGTCCCTTGGAAAAAGGATCTCTTATTTTTCTTATCGGCCCTCCAGGGGTAGGAAAAACTCAACTCGTTGAAGGGCTTGCTGCTATTCTAGACAACATCACCATCTATTCAGTGAATACAGCAGAACTTGATTCTTTTACGTACGAGATTGACCATATTCAGGCAGCAACTCAAGCGCAAGCACAGCGACCTATTTTCTTTTTTGATGAGGCTGCCGCCACCCATAGAGGATCTAAATCTCCGAATCAGTTCCTCCATCTCTTTAAAACCAAACCTCAAGCTATGAATATGACGGCGATTCTTGCAACAACAGAGGAGGAATATAAGCAGTTCATTGAGATCGATCCTGCTTTTGTCGAGCGCGTACGACCAATCCACCTCAATTCTTTAGATAAGGACACGACAAAGCTCGTTTTACAAGACATTGTCTCTCGTACAAAGACTGAAATTACATCGGAAGCAATCGATAAAATTTTAGAGATTACTGAGACGCATGACGAATACAAAGACCGAGCCAATCCTCGCAAAAGCATCCAATTGCTGGAGGTCTGCATTAAACAATCTTGCGTGCAACACTCCCCTTCTCCGAAGACCCCTGGTGATGAAAGCGCAGCAGAGGCTGCATTTCATAAAAAGCAGTTTTTTTGCCAATCTAAAAACGACCAAGACCCAGCATGGATCACAAGTGAAGAAGGGAAAAAGGAAATGAAAGAGCGAGATGCCCTTGAAGAAAAGATGAATCAATCGAAGGCCAAACACGCTCCTGAGATTCAACAACAGGATCGTTTCAGGAAACTCAAAGAATTGGAGAAAGAATATAAGCTAGAAAAAGACCGGCTGGTTCATCAGCTCAGCAGCTCCACGAGAAACAGCCCAAACGCAGAAAAAAGGTACCTTTTCCTCAAATTTGTTCTAATTCCACGCCTCAGAGAGATTCTTCAAACATCGCCCATTGCGTTTAAGGTTGACGTCCCGCTTGTCGAAAACCTCGTAGCAAATAACCCAGCGGTAAAACCACCGAATTCGACCTCCAGTAAGCAGCTTGAACAGGTATGAGAGGCGGATACTGAATCCGTAGACAGCTTCTAAATCATCGAACCCCTCGTTTAAATCTTAAGGTTCTTATGGATGCCGTCGGCAATGCCTCTGGCAATTTTTTCGAGGTATTCTTTCTCACGAAGATTCGTTCTTTCCTGAGCGTTCGTCATAAATCCCCCCTCAACTAAAATCGCCGGCATCTTTGTTTCACGAATCACATGGAAATTCCCCTTTTTGACCCCTCGGGAAAGGGCGTTCGTTCGATGGATCAGCTCTGTTAAGACAGCGCCTGCCAGCTTACGCGATTGCTGTGTCCGCTTTGAGTCAGCTCCCCCATGATAAAAGATTTCGATCCCATGGGCATCAGGGGAAGGAGAAGAGTTATAGTGGATGCTGACAAAGAGGGCTGCCTTTGTCCTATTTGCAATCGACACCCTTCGGTGGAGCGGAATAAAGACATCCTTACTCCGAGTCATGATGACGCGATATCCCATTTCATCGAGATATTTACGTAAGAGAAGCGTTGTCATGAGCGTCAGTTTTTTCTCCATGAAATAATGGACTTTTGCCCCCTCGTCGCTTCCCCCATGCCCAGGGTCTAAAATGATTAAGGGCTTGGCATGCTGAGGAACTGAAATTTTATAGGTTCTCAGCGGCTTGTATCCGATAATCCCCGAGTCAGCTGATAAAAGGGTCAGAGGTAAAAAGAAAAAAAGAGCAATCCACAGAGAACGCATGAAGCTAGAGTTTATCATATCAGTTTACCGACTGCAAGCATGTTGACTCGTGCTTATTTACATTTCTTCACCACAGAGACTCAGAGGGGGGATGAGATTGCACAGAGAAAAAAATTTTTCTCTGTGCAATCTCATCCCCCTTCCCCGGCCTCTGTGGTGAAGAAATGTAAATAAGCACGAGTCAACAAAGGTTTCAAATATTTGTTCTAATTTCCTATGCCCTGCAACATTGACGGGCAACTTCACGGTCGTCAAAATGAACCGTTTGACCAGCAAAAGTTTGAGTTGTTTCATGCCCTTTCCCTGCAATTAAAATGGTATCCTGGGGGGTTGCAAGCTGAGTCGCTAGCTCAATCGCCTTACGGCGATCGAGCTCAAGGATCACTGCCTCTTTGCACCCTTTAAGAACTTGCCTTGCAATCTCGCCTGGATCTTCACTGCGGGGGTTATCGGACGTGAGAATGGCAATATCTGAAAGTCGCTCTGCAATCGATCCCATGATGGGCCTCTTAGTCTGGTCGCGGTCGCCTCCACAGCCAAAGACCGTAATAAGCCGTCCCTGTTTAAATTCCTGGAGTGTTTTAAGAGCGTTTTCAAGAGAGTCTGGTGTGTGGGAATAGTCGACAAAAATTTGAAGATTTTTACCGTTCACCACCCGTTCAAGACGGCCGGGAATTCCCTCGAATGAGGCTATCTTTTGACTCACCTCCGAAAGGGTTACCCCTCGAATAAGGGCAACTGCTGTCGCAGCTAAAATATTGTACACATTAAATCGACCCACGAGCCGTGTTTGAAATAGGACTTTCTCCTTCTGATAATGTACTTCGAATTCCATCCCTTGCAAAGTCATCCGAAGATCTGCTGCGTACAGATCTGCGGAAAAGCTCATGCCATAGGTGAAAAGGCGAGCTTGAGACTTTGCTGTCATGAGAGAAGCTGCCGGATCATCGGCATTGATCAGAGCCCACGCTGAAGGAGTAAGAGATTCAAAAAGGAGTGCTTTAGCCGCTCCATACGCTTCCATCGTCTGATGGTAGTCAAGATGATCTTGGGTGAGATTGGTAAAGACGGCTATCTGAAAATCGATCCCTTCCACCCTTTTTTGGTGAAGGGCGTGAGATGTAACCTCCATCACCACCGTGCGCACCCCTTCATGAACCATTTCTCCGAAAAGGTGCATCAGCGTGAGCGAATCGGGTGTCGTGAGGGTTGGGAGAACCGCTTTTTTTCCCGTGACCCAGGCAATCGTTCCAACCAGTCCACATAATATCCCTTTCTGCTCTAAAAGGTATTTGATGAGATAGGTCGTCGTTGTTTTTCCGTTGGTACCTGTCACTCCAATCATCTCAAGCTTGCGCGTCGGGTTATCGTAGAACCGCTGAGCTAGAAAAAGTTCAATTGAGCGGGGCTGTGGGTGGACCACCTGCGTGATCTCTTTAAAGTGCGGGTTGTAGGTATCGGATAAAAGAGCTGCAGCCCCTTTTTGAATTGCCTCAGGAATAAATTTCGAGCCATCCGACTTTTGCCCTCGCTTGACGATAAAAAGAAAGCCTGGCGCCGCTTGTTTAGAATTAGCAGTTAAGCCTTTGACTTCAATCTCTTGATTCCCTCGGATCTCTGCTAAAGGAATCTCTTTGAATAGTTCATTAATCTTCAATGGTTCCACGCATCATAAATTTTTTTAAGGTCGCTGATTTCTTTTGTCCATGCTTCATTTTGCGGATCATCCGGAGGCACTCCAAGGTATTGAAGTGCTTTAAGCCCGATCGATGCGAAGAGAGGGGCTGCGCAGACTCCTCCCATCTGATTTTTTCCTACTCCTGGAATATATTTATAGGCCGGTTCATCAATGGCAACGAGGAGGACAAAACGGGGATTTATCGCTGGAGCAAACCCAACAAATGTAGAGATGTGATCCTTTTTTGAATAGACCCCATTGATGATTTTCTCAGCAGTGCCTGTTTTACCAACTTCCGTATACGTTGGAATATCAGCCCTTCGAGCTGTTCCACCTGGTTTTGTCACATATCTCATGGCATGTACAACAGTATCCACGATTTCTTTGTCCAAAAGGCGCTTTGGCGCTGGAGGCGTAAGCTCAAAAATCACCTCGCCTCGGCTATTGATAACTTTCTTAACAAGGGTGGGCTTCACATCGAATCCCCCATTGGCAAGGATAGCATAAGCCCGAACCATTTGAAGACTATTTGCTAGCATATTGTATCCCAAAGCAAGGCAATACGGCGTCCCTTTGTCCCACTCCACTTTGCCATTCGGATGTTTTTTACCTGGGGTCGGCAGTAATCCTCCGCTCTCTCCGGCAAGCTCAATCCCTGTTTTCACTCCAAAGCCAAAGACTTTTTCAAGCGCATCGCGATACCACGCCTCTCCCATGTTTTCGACAACCCGCTGCATCAGTCTCGCCATGTAAATATTCGACGATTTTTGCGTCCCTATTTCGAAGTTGGCAAACCGGCATCTATGAATATCTGTGAGTGGTTTACTACGTCCGGGCAAATGTGCAACCCCTACTGCAATTTTTTCCTCTGTTGAAAAAAGCGGGGGCTTGCCTTGGGAGATCCTTTCGGCATTCGCCTTTAAAGCAATTGCAAGCGTCATCGCCTTCATCGTTGAGCCTGGCTCATACGGATCGGTGATCGCTTTTGTTTTAGTCGCCTGTTCTTTTTTCGGATCATTAAAAAAATCTCGATATCGAGCCGGCTCAAAGAAGGGGTACTCTGCCCAAGCTAAAATTTCCCCAGTATAGGGATCCATTATCACAGCCCAGCCGCTTTTCGCCTCCGCCTTAATCACTCCTTGTTTGACTTCTTCTTCTGCAATGGCTTGAAGGTGGTGGTTGATCGTCAGGTAAACATCTGACCCGTGCTGGGGCTCCTTGATGACCTTTCCTATATCAAGAGGTTGCCTTGGAGATCGAAGGATAACCCTCCTGCCATCTTCCCCTTTTAAGTACCGGTTGAGCGAAAGCTCGAGCCCTCCCGTAGGCACGCACTCGCGCATCACCGGGTCACGTTCTGAGCGCACCGTATGAAGAACCTGTCCTAGCAGTTTTCCAAATGGATAGGCGCGTTGATAATCTTGAACAAAAAAAAGAGCATTGCGTGGGATTTGGTGGGATTTAGCATACGGCTGCCACCATTTTAAAATCGCCTCCTTCATCTCCGGCATCAGCCAAAGGACAAGCCGACGGCTTCGACTTTTTCTTTCGAGCTGATGACGGACTTTAGCCATCTCTTGTGTGGAGAATCGGGTCATTTTTTGCAGAGCTTGAGCAATCTCCTCTCTATACTGCACCGGAATCGCACCGGGGTCTGCATACAGGTGGAATCGAGGGACATCGATGACGAAAGGAAGAGGCGTTTCAGGATGTCCTTTGCGCACCGTCGTATTCGAATAAAAAAGACCGCGTCGATACGGCTCGACAACGGAGAGACGGTGTTGACGATCTGCAGCCTTCCGCCACTTTTCCCCTTCGATAACTTGAATTTTATAAAACTGCAGAACCAGAAGAGCAAATAAAGTAAAAAGAAAAATGGCAATTGCGATCAATCGCTTCAGATCTTTTACGTTCATTTTGAAGAACCTATAGTATTACTGGGATAAGTTCAGGTTCCTAGCCGCTACGATAACTGAACCTGCTCGTCTTGATACAGCTGCTGGATCATCAGATGAAGCAACGTTTAAGGCAAGCCCTTCTTTCAATGCAAGAACGTCTGGGAGCAAGGGAAATTTGAGATGAGCATACTGAGGAGCTTGCGCCAGCTGAAGTAAATGATCTGGACTTTCAAAATAGGTAATTTGGTACTGAAGATTTGCGCTTTCTTGTTCAAGCGTCTTGATTTCCTTGATAATCTTGGGGAGGCGCATTTTCAATTCCGTGCACCGGTTTTGCTCTGTTAAATATGAATAGAGAGCAAAACCACAAAAAGCAACGCATCCAATAAATTGAAAGATATTTTTCACTGCTCTACACGCTCAGCAAAACGCATTTTGGCACTTCGTGCTCGAGGGTTTTTTCGGATTTCTTCAATCGAAGCAACCCATGGTTTTTTCGTTAAAATTTTTAAAAACCCCAATCCGGTACGATCTTTGGGCCTAAAACAAGCATCTCGAAAAGTATTTTTCACGATTCGATCTTCTCCACTATGAAAGCTGATAGCTCCAATACGCCCTTGGGGAGCAAGCCACTGAAGCGCTTTTGAAAGCCCTTTTTCAATCGCTTTAAGCTCTTGATTGACGACGATGCGAAGCGCTTGAAAGATAAGCGTTGCAGGATGGAGACGCCCTCGCCTTTTAAAGCCGAGTGCTTTAATCATAAGAGAAGCAAGCTGCTGTGTTGTCTGAATAGGCTGTTTTTCACGCGCAAAAACCACCGCACGGGCCGCCCTTTTCCAATGAGGCTCTTCCCCTGCTTCTCGGAAAATTTCTCCCAACTTCTCTTCTGAATAAGTATTGACAATCTCAGAGGCAGTCAGTTCTGTATCTGGGTCCATTCTCATATCGAGTGGACCTTCGTTCATAAAACTAAACCCTTTTTCGCCTTGATCTAGTTGCATAGATGACACTCCAAAGTCAAAAAAAAACCGTTAGCTCGATCGATTCCTCTTGCTGAGAGAATAGTGTCGAGATTTCTAAAATTGCCTCGGACAAGTTCAACTTTACTTTTCCAAGGTCGTAATCGCTCCTCTGCAATCTGCAGAGCCTCTGGATCTTGATCACATCCGATGTACCGCTCAATCTCAGGATGAGCTTTAAGCACCGCTTCCGCATGCCCGCCCGCTCCGACTGTTCCCTCAAAAAAAGTCTTCAGCAGGGCTCCCTCAAACCCCTTTAAACACTCTTGAACCATGACTGAAATGTGCCTAGAGAGGGATGTCATGCACAGCCCCCTCCCCTTCACCCAAAAGAGCAAACGCCTCTTCTGTCATGGAAGCCAGGTTGAATTCTCCGGGACGTCCTTCCATCGAAGCTTTGAGATCGATGTCGTAACGCTCTTTCGGCCAAATCTCAATTTTATTCAGCACTCCAGCAATGACAATTTCGTTTCGAATATCAACCGCTTTTTTCAAGACGGGAGGAAGCAAAACACGGCCGACGGAATCACAAGAAGCTTGATGAAGAGTTGAGAAAAAAAGCGTGAAAAATTTTTGGTATTTTGCCAGATGCTGCTTAGAGCGGAATTTTTCGACGATCTTTTCTACATCGCTGCGGCGATAGATTGCCAAGCATCCCCCCAACCCTAAAGCAATCGTAAATTCAAGAATTCCATTCTCAACAAGTCCAAAGCGCATCTGCTGCGGAAGAACGAATCGATTTTTTGTGTCGAGCTTCGCATGATTAGAGCCGCTGAAGAAAAATTGGGACATTCCAGATTCCACCTTTTACCACAATTTAACACTGAGCCCTCAATTCTTCAAGATCTTTTGAGTTTTTTAGCCTCTTACCGCCCCCTAATAGGATTCATATTTAGCTAAACACCAATAAGTTAAGAATTAAAAACAAAAAGTGGGAATTGGTGGGAATAAATAATAGGGCACAGGAAAAAAGAGCAGATATTTGAAACTTTTGCCCACTCAGGCTTATTTACATTTCTTTACCACGGAGACACGGAGGGGGATGAGATTGCACAGAGGAAAAAATTTTCCTCTGTGCAATCTCATCCCCCTCCGTGTCTCCGTGGTAAAGAAATGTAAATAAGCCTGAGTGGGCAAAAGTTTCAAATATCTGCTCTTTTTTCCTGTGCCATGGCGAGAATAATATAAGCTCTTGTATCAAATTTTTATTCAGAGTAAATAGAAGGAAGCTCAAAAAACGATAGACTGCTAACATTCCTAGACTACTTGTAAGGAGCCCCATGGCAGAATCAAAAACCGTTTCTAACCTTCCCCTTGATGTTTCGATACGATGGGCTAAAGATCAAAAGCTTCTCCAGGAGTCCGAACTCATTATTCGAGACTCTACTCATGCCTCTTCACAGGTTCAAACAGATGCGATCTTCCCAGCCAAACTCTCTGAAGTTGAATCTCTTTTAGGTCTCTCAAAACTCCATCCTTCTTGGGCAACTTTTCAAGCTCCTATAGGTTTTTTCCTTCAACGAAGAAAAATTTTTAAATCTCAGCTCGTCCCTTTTCTGGGTTCTGATGAACAACAAGACTCTCTCATTACACGCATCCAATCTTTGAAAGGAGATGACCAAGATGAAGAATGGGAAGACAAGAGAAATCGCCTTGTAGCTCTTCTACAACTGCTTCAAAGCTTGAATAAGGACTTGATCGATATCTTCACACGTTGTAAACAGTACCAAAAGGGGTGAAGAGCATATGACCCAGTGGACAGAAATTTTGGGATGGGATGGGGAAGCAATCGATGATCTCCGATACCTTGGATACTCCTACTTAAAACAAGGGAAATACGAGATTGCGAATTCTTTTTTTGAAGCTCTCGTCACTTTGAGTGGACAAAACGCTTACGATCTTCAAACGCTCGGAGCTCTTTACCTCGAATTAGGGAAAAATCTTCAAGCCCTCAATACCATTGAGCAAGCCTTGAAAATGGAACCGAACCATGCTGAGACCCTTCTCAATCGAGCCAAAGCCCTCTTTGCCCTTGGCTATCGCCGGCAAGCCGTAGCCCAAGCAAAAACGCTGGCCTCCAACTCCAGCCCCACCGTTGCAAATCAAGCCTCCGCACTCCTTCTAGCTTATACTTAAGAAATTGGAAATCGCCCCGCCAAATAGAGCGGATAATAGTGAACATTTTTTCCAGGCTCAATATCAAAGGACCGTCCACTGAAAATAACCTGATAGAGCGGTTGATATTTGTCTGAAAATATTTTTAAGCTTTTTGCTTTTACAATTGAGCCCGACTTGACTTCGATTGGAATGACCTCCCCTAAAATGTCCACCAGAAACTCGACCTCTGCTTTCTGTTCTTGCCAGCTAAAAAGATGCTCTCTTCCATAGCCCATCAACTCCTGCGCTACAAAATTCTCAGCAAAATACCCTTTATAACTGCCATAATCAGAATCAAGAATGACCTTCGGAGGAAGACCGCTCATATGCCCGAGAATGCCGACATCAAAGAGCAGTAATTTAAAGAGATTCTCCTTCACGTAACCCTTGAATGGAAAGTGTCCTGTATTAACGATATGCACCTTGATGACGAGTCCGGTCGCCTCCAACCAATCAATTGCACTCGCAAGCCGATCATAATGGGTCACTCCTGGAACGACCCCCCTAAATTTAAATCGCGCAACTGAACCTTCCTGAACTTGGCTAAGCTGCGCAGGTACTGATCGAAATACACGATCAATGTGCATTGCATTTACTTTTCCTGAGTGTTTTGCAATATCTGCATAATAAGAGTTGAGAAGATCATCCTGTTTTTTTCTGACGAGGGAAAATGCTTCAAAAAGCCGGTCTTTATTTTCACAATATGTTGCAACCACCTCAGGCAAACCTCCAACAACAAAGTACCGTTTGAGCTCCTCCCACAAATGTTCGTGCACAATCTCTGGAATTTTATCCTTTGAGGTGAGTTGTTGGAGAATAGGCAAAGACTTATCGTTATTGGCCACCAAAAACTCCTCGAAAGACATCGGCCTCAAAGTCTCAAAGGTCACTTTTCCCACAGGAAAAGAGCCTGAATTCAAGTGAAGCCCTAAAAGAGACCCAGCCCCGCATAGATGGAGCTTGGGGCACTCTTCCTGAAAATACTTTAAGCTAGTCAGCGCTTTGGGCACTTCTTGGATTTCATCAAAAACGACAAAATCTTCTCCAATCTTAATGGGGCGACCTAGATGAAAGCTCAATTCATTTAAAATTCGTTGGGGAACAAGGTCAGGCTCAAAAATTTTGGCAAGATGTGGCTCTTTTTCAAAATTGAAATAATGGTATTGGGGGAAATGAAGCCTTCCGAATTCTTTTAAGAGGTACGTTTTACCCACTTGCCGAACTCCTTTGAGCAAGAGCGGCTTACGTTGTTCTTCCTGCTTCCATTCGAGCAGTCGATTCATTATTTTGCGCTTCATAGGCATCTTTAGTGACAGCTTTGTCACTTTAAGTTAGCAAAAAGTGACAATTTTGTCATTTTTTGCCAGGAAAAAGTGTCAAAATTGTCACTTTTTTCAAAAATCTCTATAAGAGATATTTTTAGTTACTGATAACAAATGACTTATGAATATTGACGAAATTACGCTCAATGTATCGTATTTTGATACATTCATGCTTTTTTCGTTAAACTCGGCAAGGTAATCCCAGTCTTTTTCCAATTTCTCTCCACACTTCTTCTCGGAAAGGCTCCTCGGGGATTAACTCCCTTGCCAGATCTCCCAATAGACGGTTTTCTTTTAGGTTCTCAGACCACTCAAACTCAGGATGGGGGCCAAATAGGAAGGCCAATCCTTCTCCCACAGGACAAAGCATTGCGATAGGCAGCCCCTCATATGTTCCCATGACCGATGCTGAGGAATGCTTCTCAAAATAGCAGCCGCCCTGGTAATAGAGCTTGCCTTGTCTTAAGTCTCCTTTCAAGGAGAAGCTAACAGGCGCGGCAAATGCAGCTTCTGGCGAAAGGTACTCTTCGATTTCAGAAAGGGGCCCAACCGCTCTTCCTTCGAAGAAAGAGAGAGGCCTTTTTTTCACGAGGGGCTCTCGGTTAGGCGGCTGAAAATGACTCTCAGAAGAGGCAAAATAAGCGCCAGCACAAAGGCCGAGGTACTTTCCTCCTGCTGTGACATAACGGTGAATCTTAGAAATGCCTTCTTCTCCGAGATTTTTCTCCCAGGAGCTGCAAACGCCTCCTCCCATGACAAGAAGAACTGTCTTGTTCTCCCACTGCTTTTCTCTCAGATAAGCACTGCCGACTTTGCAGATATTCACACGAGAATCAAGCAATTTTTTTAACTGAGCTACTAATGCATCGACGCTGCAACGAGAGGTTCCTTCGTCTTCATAAACGAGCGCTTGAATGCCCTCTATTCTCAAACTCATGGCTCAAAAATTCCTAAAAATCGAGTATAACTTCTTAGCCCTATGGCTCCTGCGATAATCTTAAGAGCAGCTCCCATTAGAAATGGGACGATACCGAACATAACTGCTTTTTTCCAGCCGACAAAAACCGCAAGCCAAGGCACACCGATTCCAAAGATCACCAGCTGCCCGATTGCTAGAGTTGCAAGGAGATAAAAAAAGCCAGCTTGCGCTTTTCTTTCAACCATTTTTCCAATGAGGAAGGCGGCTGGAATAAACGAGAGTAAAAAGCCTGCCTGTAGCCCTGTCATCCACAAAGGGTTTGAAAGGCCTCCTGCAAATACCGGCATCCCGCAGCATCCTTGCACGAGATAGGCCAGTACGCTACAGGCAGCGCGCCTTCCGCCTAAAATGCCCCCCAATAAGAAAACTGCAAAGGTTTGCAAGGTTATCGGGATGGGAGTGAAGCAGGGAATTGCAACTTGCGATAGGAAGGCAAGGAAGCAGCTTCCTGCGAAGGCAATTCCTATTTCTATGAGAAATTGAGGTCTTTCTCGTTTGACAAGGATAGTTTTTTGTTCTGACATAAAATTCTCCTTTGAATAAGAACCAGCTTATCCGGAGCTCTTTCCAAAATCAACTTCCAATTTGGCCTCCAAAGCGAGTTTTGTAATTCCTTCTAAACCCAAATCGTGATACAAGAGACTCATATGTTAACGAAGGCTTATGCTGAGCTGTGGTCCGATTTTCTCGCCTATATGGAAGAGAGGTGTTCTGCTGCAGAGTTTCAAAATTGGATTGCCCCTATTCAGGTGATGAAAAGTAGTCCTGAAGAACTCATTCTTCAGGTGCCCAATATCTTTGTGCAGGAATATCTGCTTCAAAACTACACGAAAGACCTTTTGGGATTTGTCCCCGTCCACTCAAATGGAGAGCTTGCTCTTCAATTCGTCATTGCAGATGAGCCGAAAAAACAGACGGCTCTCCCTTCCCAACCTCCGCCAATCGAAAGCCCGACGCTTAATCCTCTCTATACTTTTGAGCATTTTATTGAAGGTCCTTCTAACCAGTTTGTCAAATCAGCAGCCCTTGGCGTTGCTGCCCATCCAGGAAAATCTTATAATCCGCTGTTCATCTACGGGGGCGTAGGCCTTGGGAAAACCCATCTTCTGCATGCCATTGGCCACACCATTTTTAAACAACACCGCCGCCTTAAAATGCACTGCATCACGACGGAAGGGTTTATCAACGATATTGTGGATAACTTAAGAAAGAAGTCCATGGATAAAATGAAGCGGTTTTACCGCTCTCTTGATGTCTTTCTCATCGATGATATTCAATTTCTACAATCCCGCCTCAATTTCGAGGAAGAGTTTTGCAATACTTTTGAAAGCTTGATTCAACAAAACAAACAAATCATCATCACAAGCGACAAACCACCTTCCCAACTCAAGCTTTCACAGAGGATGGTTGCCCGTATGGAATGGGGCCTTGTCGGACATGTGGGTGCTCCAGATCTAGAAACACGTGTTGCCATCTTGCAGCATAAGGCGGAGCTCCGAGGGATCCGCCTCCCGCATAAAATCGCTCTATTCATTGCGCAGCATATCTATCACAACGTGAGGCAGCTCGAAGGGGCGATCAATCGGCTTTCTGCTTTTACCCGCCTTATCAATAAAGAAGTCACGGAAGAGGTTGTCGAAAGTACTCTAGGCGAACTCTTTCAACATGCACCGCAAAAACGGGTCTCTGTCGAGCATATTCTTCGGTGCGTGGCAGCAATCTTTGAAGTCCCTGTCACCGATCTGAAAGGAACCTCACGGACAAAAGATGTCGCCCTTCCCCGGCAAGTGGCGATGTACCTTGCTAAGGAACTTGTCACCGAATCTCTTGTAAAACTCGCTTCGGCTTTTGGTGGAAAAACTCATTCAACTCTTCTACATGCCTGGAAAAAAATCCGTCAGCGGCTTGAAAACGACTCCGATTTAAGACAGCAAGTGAAAATTGCCCGAGATAACCTGGAGAACCCTGGATGTTAAAATTCGCAAAGCAGTTTTTGAGTAAAACCCCTGCAGCTTCGCTTCCTCAAGAAACCTCTCCGCCACCCTTTTTTGAACCAGAACAGGTCCGCGAGCCTGATTTTGTTTTGGGCGAGCAAACCTCCATGATAGGCAAAATTGCCTTTCAAGATCGGGCTGTCATCGATGGACTTTTTGAAGGAGAATTTGAAGGAGGCCGCTCCCTTACGATCGGCCCTCAAGGGTTTGTGAAGGCCGATATTCATGTGGAAGAGGCCGATATCTCTGGGAAAGTCGAAGGAAATATCACCGTGAAAGATCGTCTTATCCTTCGAGGCTTAGCAGAAATTCGGGGTAATATCACCGCTCCCCGTCTTTCCGTTGATGAAGGGGTCTCGATCATTGGCCAAGTGTATGTCACTGCTGTAGGAAGCCCCGATCTAAACACACCATTTTAATCACCTGGACTGGAGAGGCCTCCCAAAGCCGCTCTGCAGAGCAGCTCAAAGTTGCGCCGGTGGTGATGGTGTCATCGACCAGTAAGACTTTTTTCCCTCTTAAGATTTGTTTTTTCTTCCATTGAAATTGATCGGGTGAGAGATCTTTTCGCTCTTCTTTGGAAAGGTGGTCTTGCCTAAACAATTGCCGCTGACGTTTAAGAAGAGGGTAGACCGGTCTGCTTAAAATTTTTCCCAATTCCTGCGCAATCAATTCAGCTGTTTTCCCTCCTGCTTGCCACCGTCTCCACCAGGAGGCAGGAACAGGGATAATCAAATCGGGCAAAGGGAGAGTGCTTTGTGTATATTGGACCGCCATATAAGCGGCAAGAAGAGATGCGCCTGCCAAAGAAGCCCCTTTTTTGATCTGCTCCATCAAGCTGCGCGCAGGCCCTATGTTCTCAAAGGTGATGATCGTCTTATTTTCATCTAAAATAGGCCGTACATCCATGTGCGAAGCGCACTCTTGGCACAGAGGAGCGCCGAGTTTTTCATGAAGAGTATGACAGTGAAGGCACTTAGGCGGGAAGATAAGAGTTAGCGGAGAATATATTGAGGCTTTTCCCATGAGCCACGCACACATAACGTAAAAGGTTGAGCGAGTTTTAAAGCCCCCATTTGCTTCATTCGAAGGTTAAGAAAAAGTCCTCCTTTAAAATCGATATACGAAGGTTCTTCGTCTGAGAGAAAGAATTGCGACCGTTCCCCTTCACTCACCGTTTCTTTTAAGGCTTGGAAGATAATTTTTCCCTGAGAGAGCTTCACCTCAGCAGAACCTCGAACTGGAGAGAGTAGAGCCAAATCCATCCCCCAATCTTTTAGAAGCGTGCGTGGAATATCAAAAAGGGAAGGATCTCGTTTCTCTTTCTGAGTAAAGTAGAGAAGCCCTTGGCCTTGAAATGTGAGGGGCCGCCCCATCGTTCCTTTCAGATGGGTGACTGAAAGGCGCCTCATTTGAAAAGGCTTCACAGCTAAAGAAGCCTTTCCCAACTTGCGTAAGAGCGAGGGTTGAATTTGATCTCCTTTGATATGAGGAATCTCAATGTCCCACGCCTTTAAAGAATGGGATCGGGCCCCTTGCCATTCTTTCACAAAAAGATGTCCTGCCGGATCATCGATTTGAAGTTCCTGGATCAGAAAATGGGTTGGATGGTAGGTGGCAAAAGCGTGAAGCTCATTGAATATATATCCCTGCACAATTGCTTCTTTTCCATGAATCTCTCCTTCGAAACTCCAAGAATCCCCTTCAGGCTCAAAGCGGCCGGTCGCTTGAAGATTACCCATTTGACTCCACTCCGGCTTATTCAGGAGCAATGCCAAAGGTTCAGCTGTTTTTAATTGAACCTCTCCTTCAAAGGCAACCCCTTTTCGATTCAATAAACAATTGGCGCCGTAAAGAGAACCTTTAATCTGCTCGATTTGGGGGAGCTTCGAAAAGGAGAGTTGAAGGCGATCTTCTCCATCAATAAGCTCTACAAACCCCTCTTCAAAAGATAAGAGGCGCCCTTTTGCTTGCAGAGGCTTCTGATTAAGCTGAAGCTGTGTTTGAAAATGCAAAACTCCTTTTTCATAAAGCGCATAAATATCACGCGCCCGCAAGTTAAGAATGCCCTTGGCATAACCGGCATCTGTTAAAGGACCTTGAAATACGAACCGCTCAGGACTCCAACTCAAATACAGAGATCCTACAATCGGTTTCTCTAAAAGAAGGTGTTCAGCAGTTGTTTGAACAGAAGAAGCTTCCAACTTTCCCTCTTTGAATTGAATAGAATTGCAAAAAAAGGAGATTTTCACATCTTTCCAAATAAGAGACCCCTTTTGAATCTCGGGTGATAACTGAGCGCTGACATAGGCTTCTCCCACGGCTAAATTATCGGTTTTCCAGATGCCCTCTTTCTGCTCAAGCCGTCCTTTGATTGGAGAAAGCCTCTGCCCCTGTAGGATGATCCCCTGAGACTCCACATCAAAGAGCTTGCTCTCAGAAGAGAGTGTCCCCTGCACATGAAGATTCCCTTGCATCTGAGGCAAATAAGTCCCCTCCCAACCCCCTATCCGCCGAACCCAGGGTTCATATCGTTTGAGCCCTTCTAAATTAAGCAAAACCCCTCCTTGCAACGTCCATTCCTCATCCGATTGGGAGTAAAAAAGCGGCTCTGTGAGTTTGCAACCCCCCATTACCCCAGAGCTGATCTGAAGTAAAAGCTGCTCGCCATAATGCAGCTCTCCTGCAAAAGCAATCTCCTCCCCGGGAACAGCCCCTGAAAAAGAGAGGTGCGATGCTTGGCATGTCAAATCTCCCTGGATAGGCATCTCTCCCCAATTGGCCTCAAGCTGAGAAGTCGTCAGAACTCCCCCTTGGTAGACCAAAGTTCCTCTTGTAAACTGAATAGGCTCGGCACACCCTTTCAGATACACGACTGAAGGGAGGCAATTCATTTGAAACGAAGCAACTCTACAATCTAAAGACCATTGAAATTGCAACAAAGAGGAGGCAAAAGAAAGGGTTAATTGTCCATACGGTTTTTCGACAGGGCCCTCCCATGAAACCTGTGTTTGGAATAGAGAATTAATCTTTGCCTCAAAAATGCTTGGCTGAAACAGATGATCTCGGATAATGATGGATCCTGCTCCATTGATTAAATTCCAACCGTCTTGAGTATAAGCGACTCCATCGATTTGCAGGTCAGCCTGTTTGACTCTGCAATCAGAACTGAAGGTTGCATCCCCTTTGATCGAATCGCAAACCATTTTTTTCTGCAAAAGCTGCAGATCAGCAAGATGGAGGTTTGTCAGTTCAAGTGAAATGGGCTCATCTTTCTCAAAATAGGCCGCGACGTCGGCTGAGAATGTTCCTTGCAAAGACCCTTGCAAGGCTCCCTTGACGGAAAGTTGCGCTCCTTCCCTCCACTGCCCCTCCACCCCTAGACGTTGAAAATCCATCTCTCCCAAATCCGTTGCAACTTGAAGGTCAAAGGCAGTCAAAGTCCCCTCACAAGCAAAACGACCTCCTCGAGAATAGGTCCCTCGGATGTCGGCATCTAGCAAGCCCCCTTGCCACTGAACAGGAGTTTTAATCGAACTCAAATTCAAAAAAGGGTGTAATCGAAAAAGTGGTGCTTGAGAGAGTTTGAGTTCATAAGAAAGATCTTGCGCTCGGCTCTGAAGCACGCACGTGCAATAGGGGTTCCCTTCTTCAGAAAATAAGATCAATGTGCCAAGATTTTCTTCTCCACTCACCCATTCGCAAAATCCCATCGGTTCAAGATCAATGGCAACATCGCTGCGCTCGAGATCGAGTTTAATAGAGCTCCACCGCGTGGGGAGAAGGAAAGTAAAATTAAAGTGGGGGGACATGTCCGAGGAGAGTTGAAGATGAGGCTCTGTGAAATAGGCTTCTAAAGCAAAATGAGGTGGAAAAAATTTAAGCTGGGGTGTAAGCTGGAGCTGAGAAGCTGAAAGCTCTTTTCCAAGCACGACAGAATCATAGATGAGGCTTCCATTTTTCCATGTCCGTTTCTCATAGGCAAAAGTCTCATGTGCAACGTGTGCAAGTATTCCCTCAAACGTAGCAGCAAACAAGAGATGTCGAAAAAGGTAGACCGTCAAAAAGAGCCCTAAGACCCCCCATAAGGATTTGGGAACTCGTTTTTTAGCTGGGCTCAGTGAGTTTTTCATAGGCTTCTCGCGATATCAGTTGTGCCAACTCTTCCGGCTGGGTAAGTGTGATTTTGTAGAGCCATCCTTCCCCTTCAGGAGCACGATTCAAAAGATCTGGAGAATGCTTCACCTGATCGTTGACCCTTGTGATCACACCTGTTACCGGAGCGTAGATATCTGCCGCCGCTTTCGTCGACTCCAAGACCACCGTCTCTTCGCCAGCTCGCACCTCACGACCGACTTCAGGCAGCTCAATAAATACAATTTCCCCCAGTTCTTGTTGAGCATATTCTGTGACGCCAACCCAACCCTCTTCTCCTTGAACTTCAATCCACTCATGAGAATCTGTAAAAAGCTTCATACAATTCCTTTTTTCAACTCACAACTTGCCCATAACGAAGGATTTTGAGCAATGGAGACATAGTCCGATGAGACAGCAAAATTTTGCGGATTGCCTTTGAATCTATGAACCGTATAAGTAAACCCTAATCGATCACAGACTTGAGGATCGTATCCATGCAAAATCTCAGCGGGAAAATGAAGATCGAGAAAATATTCTTTTGAGCTTTCACGAAATAGAACCTCTATCTTTTCAGGATCGCAAAGAGGGTGGCTCTCCTCACCTCGAAAGCGGGAAAGCTCAAGAGCTCTGACTCCTTGAACCTCTTGTGGAAGAATCAAAAAATGATGACAAAAGCGCGTTGGAAACCCCGCCTCTTTTAAATTCCGAGTATCGAAAAAAAGTTCGAGAGCATCTCCTTCTGAGAATTTAGGATAAGAGACCTCTTCAAACTTTTTATGGGCATGCATGCGGATAAAAAGCCCCTCTTCATGCCACGTCATTCCCATATCGGCAAAACAATCTTCTCCCAGCAGTTCAGTTGTATCTGGAAGAAGAGATTTCTTAGGAGGAACTTTTTTACCATATGGAACCTCTACATGGAGGCAAAAAAAATGGATAGGGGCTAGTGGACTGATCTCTGCGCCAATCAAAGCGGACCTATTTCTTCTATGAGAGATTGGACCATGTGCCTTGCCATATCGCGCCCCATCAACTTTTGTCCTTCTGTGACTTGATCATGGACGCAGCTCGTTGATGCCTCTCTTTTTAAAAGATGGAAAAAAGCAATACCGCCTCCTGGCGCCGTTACAACAGAGGAAAAACTGCCAAGCGCTTGAGAAAACAGCTCGCTTTTTGCAAAGCTCGTTGTATCGCTCCGTTTCACTTCCTCATGGCGCTTCACGATTCTCCATTGATCGATCAGAGCATCATCCACAGCAACCAAAAATTTTGATGCCGCCTCTTCTTTCTGGACCGACTGCTTCACATGTTCCATCATTTTTTCAAACCGTTTTGAAGCGTATTCTTCCAAGGGAAGAGAGGTCGATGAAACCGCTTTTAAAAGATCTGAATAAACATAAGCGCCCACATGATCCCGAACTTCTTTAAATGGCTTCCATGATCCATCTGATGCTTTATAAATGGCGGCGTCTTTTTTGCGCGCTTCAAGATGAGCTGCTTCAAGTTTTTCATCAAGAAGAGTTCCTAGCCAATCATTCTCAAGCGCTTTTTGAAGCGTCATGATCTCTTTTTTCTCAGCCTTTTTAAGCACTTTAATTTGATAGTACGTGCCCTCTTCAGGACTATTAAAGGCAATGGGGACTCCCACCGCTGCTTTTTGAAGCGCCTCTCGCAACGCCTCTGTATCTTCAATGTCGTCAAAAGGAGAAACAGCTCCTTTATGTCGAATGTCAACGTTCATTTTTTCTAAAGGAATCGATTTAAACGCCTCTTCAACCCACTGCGGATGCAGTTTTACAACCCATTGTTTTGCAAAACGATCGATTTTCTTGCGCACTTCTGGATGGATTTCATCGAGTATTTTTAAACGTTTTTCAGCAGTCTCTGTTTCTGGTTTTCTTAAATCAGGAAATTGCTTTTCTAAAAGGTCCCATCCCGCATCACTAACTTCAAAATCCCACGTCTCTTTTAAACTCAGGCGAGAAGAGAGGGCCTCTTGCGATATTTTACCAACTTCAAGCTCATAGGAGCTAATGACCAGCTGCGGATGCCTCTTTTCGATGTCCTCAACAGAGTAAAATTGCCGTGGTAAATCTGAAATTGCCTGTTTTCCTTTCGAAGAAACAGCCTCCAGATAATATTGAACTTTCAGCATCGAGCGAAAATCTTTGAGCCGAAGCGTTTCAGGCAGCTCGTAAACATCAACAGATGCTTTAGCGTCCGCAAATGAAGCAAATTGCTCGTAGGGAAGGGGATCGAATAAAACCCCTTGCTCCACATCTTCAAAAAACCGGTGCACGAGCATCACTTTTCTCCAAAGCTGAACCATTCGGCTCTCGTCTAAGCCCGCCATCTGAAGCTGCAAGCGAAAAAAATCGATCGCCTGCTCTAAAGAAACCTCTTGCTGCACCGCTTTCATTTTGAGAGCTTGATAACATGTTTTCATCAAATCTGTGCGCGCTTCCTGCTGTGAAACTTTATACCCCTTTTTTTCAGCAATAGCAGCTGTATTTAAAATAAATTTTCCCACCAGTTCTGAAAAGCGGGCTCCAAACCACTCTTCAAAGGTTTGGTATCCGAAAAGCGCAAGAAACCTGGCATCTCTGAGTTCGTAATCTGGGGCAAGCCCAGAATATTGGTGCTGTTCATAGAGCAAAACAGCGCGAAGAAGCTCGGGTGGAAAAGCTTGCTGATCGAGATAAAGCTCTGCGTACGTTTGAAAAGTCTTTGCAGAGATCTGAGCTGCCTGCACCTCTTTTAAATGGAGGTAGAGCTGAGGAGCAAACCGGTTCCAAACCCCCACCGCGTTTAAAAACGGAGCTTGGGGATGAGAATAAAATGAAGCACTCTTCACTTTTTGCAACTTTGCTTGAAACTCCTGCTGAATTTCACTGAAATAGTTCTCAGCAAGAAGAGATAAAGCTCCCGTCTGAGCAAGGTCTGATCGGACCCTATCACTAGCCCCCAAGGAGAGCAATTGAATCACTGCCTTTAAATCTCTCTCATAGATTGATGATCCATCGATTGCCTTGCCGATTTTTCGATTGGGGATCTCTTCTCCAACGAATGCTCCAGAAGTTCCAAAAAATGTAAAAGACACAATCGTTATGATTGCGATCACAAAAAACATTTTCTTCTGGTGTTTGCGTAAAAACTGCATCATACTTTACCCAAATTAGTAAGCTTTAGCGTAAATGACCCGCTGCAGGCTCTTTTTTCCTGAGATCACGCAGGCGCCTTCTTCCTTTTCACTCTCCAGAGGAATACACCGAATTGTCACGCCCAGATCTTCTTTGATCTGCTTTTCCACTTGAGGATCTCCTGACCAATGGGAGAGGGCAAACCCTCCGTGAATTTCAGGCTGCTCCTCATTTTTCGGAGTAAAAAATGCATAAAACTCCTCTTTAGAGTCAATCTTTCGAAGGTGGGCATCTCGATGTTGAACTGCTTTTAAATACATCCCATTCTGAATTTCATCCAAAATTGACGCCAGCTTGGCAACCACCTCTCCCCGTGACAGCTTGACAGATTCCTTATGAGGATGGCCTCGCCGCGCTACCGGGAGCAGATCTGCCGCGATATCCCTGGGCCCCACCTCGATTCTCAGAGGAACGCCCTTCTTGATCCACGACCACATCTTCTCCCCTCCTCGAAGGTCTCTCTCATCGACAACGATTCTCATCGGTTCCTCACAATAAATCAGATGCCGAAGCTCCTGCGCCAAACGGTGGCAATAATCTAGCACTTCTGCGCGCGTCTCTTCTTTATGAATCACAGGAATGATCACGGCGTGAGCCGAAGCAATCCGCGGAGGAAGAATAAGACCATCGTCGTCACTATGCGTCATGACGAGAGCTCCAATGAGCCGAGTGGTTGCCCCCCACGACGTTGTCCATGCATAGGCAGTCTCTCCTTGAGCGTCGCGGAATTTGATGTCCGATGCCTTTGCAAAATTTTGACCCAGAAAATGAGACGTCCCCATCTGAAGCGCCTTTCGATCTTGCATCATCCCTTCAATCGTATAGGTTGCAACCGCCCCGGGAAATCGTTCAGACGCCGTCTTCTCTCCCTTGATCACCGGAATTGCAAGCCTTTTTTTAACAAAATTTTCGTAAATGTCTAGCATTCGGAGCGTCTCTTCAGTCGCCTCTTCTGCAGTCGCGTGGGCTGTATGCCCCTCCTGCCATAAAAATTCTGTTGTCCTCAAAAAGAGGCGGGTTCTCATCTCCCATCGAACAACATTGGCCCATTGATTGATAAGAAGAGGAAGATCCCGATAGGAGGTGATCCATTTTGAAAACATCTCTCCGATGATCATTTCCGATGTCGGACGGACAATCAAAGGCTCCTCTAGCTCCCCTGCAGGCACAAGCTTTCCTTCTCGATTTTTCTCAAGGCGATGATGAGTGACAATGGCACACTCTTGAGCAAAACCTTCGATATGATCGGCCTCTTTTTGCAAATAGCTGCACGGAATAAAAAGAGGGAAATAGGCGTTTTGGTGCCCTGTTTCTTTAAATTTTGCATCGAGAACTCTCTGCATATTTTCCCAAAGGGAATACCCCCACGGCTTAATCACCATACACCCCCGTACAGGCGCATGTTCTGCTAAATCAGCCGCTTTTAGCACCTCCTGGTACCACTGTGTATAATTCTCCGCGCGTGTTGGCTCAACTGCTGATTTCTGTTTCTGATTCATACAGTTCCGTTAAAGATTTAAAAAGCGAATTTTTAAAAGCTCTCGCAATTGCCGCCTCCCCTCTTCTAGAGAATCATTTTCCCCGAGAAGCGGAAACGTCGTCTGCCTCATCGCTTCTCTTACATCTTGCGAAGGTAAGATTTCATCGAGCAAATTGAGATCGGGAAATTGGAGCGCAATTGTCCCCTGATGCAAAAATCCTTGTTTCATCTTCCGCTGAGCAGCCCCCGCAATTTTCTTCTTTCCGACGACAAGGTCATATTTTGTCGGCCTTGCCATACAAAAGAACGCCTGCTGCGGGTTTTTCATCATAAAATCATGCGGCGTCAAACTCATGACAGCATTTTTTCCGACAAAATCTTGCACCACGGAGAAGATAACTTGATTGATCAGCTCATAATTGTCGAGAGTATTTTGAGAAAAAAGGGATGATCCCGAGGGAATGAGCACTGAAAACGCCAAATCCCATACATGGAATACAACCCCCCCGCCTGTTGGCCGCCGGGCAAGATCAAACCCATGCCTTTCCACCGCCTCCAAATTTAAAAGCCGCTCCGGCCTCGCAAAAAAACCGTACGTTAAACTTGGGCAAGTCCAATCATAAAGGTGTAAAATAGGCAGTGCTGTCGGGACAAGAGTCTTCAAGAGCTCCCCGTCATACTCCATGTTGGAAGCCGCAGAAGCAGCTTCCCTTTCAATTAAATTCCACGCCATATGTCTATCAAATGCTAGAAGGTATAAGAGACTGTCTAAGGAAGCCATTTTACTGAATATGCAAGTTAAATAAGAACAGTTTTTTTAAAAAAGATAAGGACATAGGAAATTATAACAAATATTTGAAACCTCTGTTGACTCGCTCTTAGTTACATTTTTTCACCACGGAGGCACGGAGAGGGATGAGATTGCACAGAGAAAAAAAGAAAGATTTCTGCAAAAAAATATTCATTGGTCATCAAGGGATTTGATATACGCATCAGAGAGAATTGCAAAACTACCGCCCAAAAAGTGATTTTTGGGGAGTAAACGAATGTTTCACGATACAAACTCCCAAAAATCACTTTTTGGGCGGTAGTTTTGCAATTCTCTCATCATTTTATTTGCCGCATTTCGCGGTTGGAATCTTTCCTTTTTTCTCTGTGCAATCTCATCCCTCTCCGTGCCTCCGTGGTGAAAAAATGTAACTAAGGGCGAGTCAACAGAGGTTTCAAATATTTGTTATAATTTCCTCCACTTTATTTTTTGCCTTTGCAGAGAATTTTTTAGTGCATTAAAATGAATAGCCTTATGTCAGTTGAACTTCTCGTTACAAGTGCTACAATTATACCTCTTGCTATGGCAGCCTATCATGTCGGCTCCGGTGCAATACGATCAGGGCTCAATTATCTGCGGCCCATTGCCAACTTCACCGAAAACATGATGGCTCAGAAAAACAGAATCTCTCGCGCATACCAGCGAGATTCCATTATGGAGCAATTGATCACTGCGGTTTTCCAGGGATCTGTAATTATCGACGGACCTCCTGGTTCAGGGAAAACCGCTCTTGTTGAGGAGCTTGCCTACCGCATCTCCGAAAACAAGATCCCGAGTTTAAAAAATTTCGAGATTATACGTCTAAAGTTACGACAAACGACAGGCAGCGGTGGGATAAAAACAGCCGTTGATGACCTTTTGAATGGTGGTCTCGACAAACGGGTTCAAACCGTGATGGAAACGCTCGTCAAAATGAATAAAAAAGGTCGCAAAGTTTCCGTTCTTTTTATTGATGAAATTCAAGATCTTTTAAATAAGCACATTACAATTTTCGATAACTTCAAAGAAGAGCTTGCACGCGGCACTATTCGGATCATTGGAACAACCACGGACGCCAACGTCGTCACTCTCTTGAAAACGAGACCTGGCGCTGGTGTTGGGATGGATCGACGCATCGCGAGCATCTCTATCACTGAGATGCCTTTTGACGAAACGGTGAAGGTAATTGTTAGTCTAATCCAGACGATGCCTCCTTATAAGTATCCTAACTTTTCCTTCACCTATAAAGAAGATTTTTCAAAAGCAATTGTCACTCTTGCAAAAAGTCGATTCCCTAAAACCATTTTCCCCAATGCTGCAGTTTCTCTTCTCGAAGATGTCCACCGATCTTTCTACGATCAATATTCAACTATACAAAATTCCATTACTTTGGGTCCCAAAGAGGTGGCCCAATCTGTTGCAAAATCGATCGGCACTAATAAAGAAGAATTAGAAGAAAAATTAAAACAGACTATTCAAAAAAATCAGTCTCAAGAGAAATTTGAGGAAAGCCTCTTTCAGCGACTTGAAAAGCCTCCTACCGTCTCAGACTGTGTCCAAGGAGAAGCAAGCCGCTTTAAGCGCTGTCAGCAAGCAAATCCAGAGAGTCCTTTTTTCTTTTTACAAGGGGTTTCTGAACTGTTTTTGAAAGAGGTCGTGACTTGTAGCATAGAAAAAGAACAGCCCGTTTATCAATGCAATATTGCCTCTCTCCTACGTTATGCCAACAATCCCAGCAATCTGCATGCTCTATTAAAAAAAACGCTTCTTAGTCTATTTGGTGGAATAGATCCTAAACCCCTGCTTGTCTTAGTCGGCGTAAAACCGCGGTGGCTTTTCGTAACTCTGCCAGACCAACCACTCTCTTCAACGAGCACAATCATGAGCCGAGCTACAGACTCTGCTGAGCAGGTATTCAATACTCTTCTTAACTCTTATGCCCCTCTCAATACCACCCAAAGCACACACCCCGTAAAACCTCGTCCATCACTGAATCCTCCCTTTTTCCAAATCCTAATCTCTTTATTAGAAGAGTACAAAATCCCAACAGTTATTTTTTTTCCATCCACATCTTCTTGCCCAGTTTCAAGAGAGTCGTGGACGCTCTTATCAACCCAACCCCTTTTGTTTGATCAGGTCATTGCCTGGTTGAAGAGCAAAAACCCCTCCATAGAAGACCGCACAATCCGCTGCCTACTTACTTCCCTTTTCTATCTCAACGAGAATGAGGATTCTTCAATGATCGACATGGCTGCTGAAGCAACCCGTCGATGCGCCGAAGGAGAATCTCCTGAAAATGCGATATATCAAGCACTCGGCACGGAAAGACCGCTGAGAGACATTCAACAGGTTTTGAAAATCTTTGATGAAGATTTGACATCGATACCCCCAGAAAAGCTGTTGGGCCGGAAAAGGCCCTTCTTCAGCCTCTTCAGCAGCTATGGGACTCTCCGAAAACCTCCATTCTTTGGATTACAGAAGAAAGCGATCAGAGGCAGCAGTGGCTCATTGATCAAATGGCGTCTCTTTTCCCTCTTCATGATTTCCGGAAAGGACATTGGGCTCTCCTTCCACAGCATACAAAAGCTTCCTTTATTCAAATGCAACTCTCACAGTTAGAGCACAAGCTCTTCAACGAAAAAAAGGGGATTATCGTGCTGTCGGAAGAAAATCTCAAAGATCCAATCATCCAACAGATCCTTCAAAAGGGCTTTTACAAAATTGTCTGCTTTCAGAATCCTCCACCTGCAAGCGACCCTCAGACGATTCCTGCCATTGACACCCTTGTTCAGCAAGGAAAAGAATTGTTTCGTTATTATGTTGCCGATCCTCTACCCCCTTCTAAGCCTACAGTTCTTCAGACACCTGATAACGGACTCTCTGCCTTTCCTTCGTTTCACTATACCCCCTCTGAACTAAAATCTGAGGAACGCTTTCAGATTTTAACGTCCTATCTTTCCTCTCTAGATATAAATGAGCAACATCAAAAGCTTATTGCCTCTCTCTATGATCTGCTGTGTAAAAAGAAGGGAAATTTAGACCAAGCCGTGCAGTTTCTTTCTCATGAGATTTCTCTTCTTAAGAGTCAATCATCAGCTCAAGCCATTTTCGAGACGTTTACTAAGTTGCATGGGAAAGAGCTCCACATGAGCCTTTACGAAATCCTATATGAGGCCGACCCCACCTATGTCTCCTCTCTTTACCGTCTTTACCGTGCCCTAAAAGAATTTATAGTGTCGAGTCTTCGTCTTATACTCTCTCCATTCAAATGGATTGCTTCTTATGGAGCAATGACCCTCGTTCCTCTTGCAAGCGGATGGGCAGCTACCCAGCTGCTGGCAAGAGCTCGCCGTTTATTAACAGGCGTGTAAATAATTTTTTTATCTCATTTGATAAAAAAGGGGGGCTCGAGTATAATGATTTTCGAAGGGATGTCTTTCCATCACCTTATAAGTGTTTAAGCCTCAATCAACTTATAGGCCTATATGTTTGATAAATTCACCAATCGCGCTAAGCAAGTCATCAAGCTGGCAAAAAAAGAAGCGCAGCGGATGAATCACAACTATCTCGGCACTGAACACGTGCTGCTGGGATTACTAAAACTAGGGCAAGGGATTGCGGTCAATGTCCTGCGCAATTTTAATCTCGACTATGAGACCATTCGGCAAGAAGTGGAAAGACTTGTCGGCTTTGGCCCTGAAATTCAAGTCTATACAGACCCAGCTCTCACCGCAAAAGTAAAAAAATCTTTTGAGTTTGCCAATGAGGAAGCTGCCAGCCTCAATCACAACTATGTCGGAACTGAACACCTGCTCTTAGCGCTTTTGCGTCAAAGCGATGGGGTTGCTGCGCAAGTCCTTGAAAATCTGAATGTGAGCTTAAAAGATATCCGTCGCGAAATTCTAAAAGAGCTGGAAACATTCAACCTCCAGCTCCCACCAATGGGCATGGGATCATCACCCTCTCCGCCACCTCCCAATGCTTCATCTGGCAAACCTCAAGATAAAGGCCCCGCTACCCCTGATAAAATGCCGGCACTTCGCGCTTATGGGCATGATTTAACCGAGCTTTGCAAGGAAGGAAAGCTCGATCCCGTGATTGGCCGTAAAGATGAAGTCGAAAGACTGATCCTCATCTTATGCAGACGAAGGAAAAACAACCCTGTCCTCTTAGGTGAAGCGGGTGTTGGGAAAACGGCCATCGTGGAAGGGCTTGCCCAAGCCATCGTTCGAGGAGAAGTGCCTGATAACCTTGCGAAGAAACGGCTGATTTCTCTTGATTTAACCCTCATGATCGCTGGAACAAAGTACCGAGGACAATTTGAAGAGCGCATTAAAGCCGTCATGGATGAGGTCAAGAAAAATGGAAACATCCTTCTTTTCATCGATGAACTTCACACCATTGTCGGAGCAGGAGCTGCAGAAGGAGCAATCGACGCTTCAAACATTTTAAAACCAGCTCTTTCCCGGGGAGAAATCCAGTGCATTGGAGCGACAACCTTAGATGAGTACCGTAAGCATATCGAAAAAGATGCGGCTCTAGAAAGACGATTCCAAAAAATTTTAGTCACCCCGCCTTCCATTGATGACAGCATCCAAATCTTAAAAGGGCTCAAAAGCAAATACGAAGAACACCACCGATGTACTTATACCGAGGCAGCACTCGATGCTGCTGCCCGTCTTTCCGACCAGTATATTCCAGGCCGTTTTCTGCCAGATAAAGCGATCGATCTCATGGATGAAGCAGGAGCCAAAGCCCGCATTGCCTCAACACACCAGCCCCAAGAAATTACCAACTTTGAAGGGAGCATTGAAGAAGCGCGGATTGCAAAAGAGGAGGCGATTGCCCACCAAGACTATGAGAAAGCAGCAAAGCTCCGCGACAACGAAAAAAATCTACGAGAAGAGCTTCAAAAACTGATTAAGCAGTGGAATAACTCGAAAGAAGAACATCAAGTGATCGTCGATGAAGAAGAGATCGCAGCCATTGTCGCCAAACAGACAGGAATTCCCCTCACGCGTCTGACAGAGGGAGAAACGGCCAAAGTGCTTAAGATGGAAGAGATCTTAAAAGCTCATATCGTCGGACAAGAAGATGCCGTGAGCGCCGTTTGCAAGGCCATTCGCCGCAGCCGCGCCGGCATCAAAGACCCCAAGCGTCCTATTGGGTCTTTTCTGTTCCTAGGCCCGACGGGAGTTGGAAAAACGCTTCTTGCAAAACAGCTGGCGATCAATATGTTTGGAGGAGAAGAGTCCCTCATTCAAGTTGATATGTCTGAATACATGGAAAAGTTTGCCGTCAGCCGTATGACAGGATCCCCTCCAGGCTATGTCGGATACGAGGAAGGCGGACAACTCACAGAACAAGTACGGCAGCGTCCTTACTGCGTTGTACTCTTTGATGAAATTGAAAAGGCGCACTCTGATGTGATGAACCTTCTTCTTCAAATCTTGGAAGAAGGAAAGCTCACCGATTCTTTCGGCCGCCGGATTGATTTCCGCAATACCATTATCATTATGACGTCTAATCTAGGTGCAGATTCGATTCGCAGGCAGACCGCGGTTGGGTTTGGAGCTCAAGAAGCGATCCTCGACTTCAAGAAAATGGAAGAAACAGTCAAAGATGCCGTTCGAAAATTCTTTAAACCTGAATTTATTAACCGTCTAGATGGGGCACTTGTTTTCCATCCCCTTGACCGTCTCAATCTTCTCAAGGTTCTTGACCTTGAAATCCAAGAGGTTAAAAACCGCCTTGCCAGCAAGCAAATCTTCTTAAATCTCGACCAAAAAGCTAAAGATTTTCTTGTCGAAAAAGGGTATCAGCCCGAAATGGGCGCCCGTCCAATTCGCCGGGCAATCGAAGTCTATCTGGAAGACCTTCTATCGGAAAAACTTCTGCAACAACCAGGGAAAGGAGCCTCGCTTTTTGCCACTGTTCAAGGCGGTAAAATCGTTTTCCTCGATCAAGAAAACAGCCAAGTTGATGCAAAAACCCCCTTGGCTCTAGGAATCGCGAAAGAATAAGAAGTTTTCAGAGCCCGGTAAAGAAGCTCCAGCTAATAGAGAAGGGGAGGACGGTTTCTTTTAACATCGTCTGTACGTCATCTCTTTTAATTTGGTTAATTGCGCTAATGCAGCCCTTATGTGCCCACTGAGTTGCAAGGCAATACCCTTCTTTGATATTTTGAAGAGGGACATTTGCAAATTGGTTGCACTGGATGATAGCTTGAAGACAGTCTAAAAAGCCTCCCCGCGCCGCAGATTTAAAGCCGCTGCCGAGATGCTCAGCAGAAATCTCTGTAAATCGGCTGCAATTGATGATCGATTGAAGACATTTTGGACGATCCAGCTCAATAGCCCTTTCAAATATCCTGCCGAGACTCTCAACAGAAATCTCTGTAAATCGGCTGCAATTGATGATCGATTGAAGACATTTTGGACGATCCATCTCAATAGCCTCTTTAAATATCCCGCCGATGTTCATATCAGCCAATCTATTTGCAGGAGAAACACATTGAAGGTCGTGAGTTGCAATAGGATCCTTATCAAACCCTTCCATGATCCTTGTCAAAAGCTGACCATGATCCCCCTCTAGAACTCCTTTGATCACGAGTCCAACCTGATTTGGGGTCAAATCTTTTAACCGCTGAAGAGAGCGAAGAAGAGGAAACCCTTGCTTGAGTACAGCTAAAAACTGTCCCTGGGGGATATTAAGCTGCCATGAGACAACCCGCTTTGCTAAGAAAGATTCATCCGTTGTAAAAGGAAAAACATGTTTACTGACTTGAACCAGCTTTGCACACGATTCAAGGGGAAGTCGTTCTCCTATATTAAATAATACTTCCCGTGATAAAGGACGGTCTAGAACAAACGAGATTGTAGTCATAAAAATATTTTTAACTCCATTGTAATTTAATAAATAAATTTAATTAATTTTAAAGTTTTTTATTTAAAAATAAAATAAAAGAAGCTCATTGTACATAACTCGAATTAAACATGATATAGAATTATAATTTTAAAACAGAGCGAAAGGAATCTACAAAAGCGAGTTTGAGCGGATTATGAGCCATAAAACGCTTTATCTCTGTTTTTTGGAGATTTAGAGCGGAAAATAGCTTGAAAAGTGTCTTTAACTGGTTTATTATTGGCTAAAAAGAGTGTTTATGGGCAATATCATTGGAAGACAGGAAGAAATCGAGCTCCTTAAGCGGCTGTACGAATCAAAACAGGCGGAGTTTCTGGCCATCTATGGAAGAAGGCGCGTTGGGAAAACCTATCTTGTCACAGAGTTTTTTCGAGGCAAGGGAATTTTTTTTGAAGTGACAGGTTCTGCGACGGCAACGACGAAAGAGCAGCTCCTTCGATTTCACCATGAATTTTGCGGCCTATTTAAACGGGAGGGAAAGATTAAACCCCCTAAAAATTGGCAGGAAGCTTTTTTCCGCCTAAAAGAGGCGATCAGTGAAGTTCAAAATAAGCACAAAATTGTCCTTTTCTTTGATGAACTGCCTTGGCTTGCATCACCCAAATCAAAATTCCTCTCAGCGCTGGATTATTTCTGGAATAGGCATTTCTCACGCATGCCTCACCTTTTTCTCATTGTGAGCGGCTCTTCCGCCTCTTGGATGATCCATCAAATCTTGAATAACAAGGGAGGGCTTTATGGAAGGCTCAGCGCACATTTACGGTTAAGACCTTTTAAGCTGCTTGAAGTCGAACAATTCCTCCAATCGAAAAGAATCCAGTTATCACGAAAGCAAATTTGCGAGATCTATATGGTCACAGGAGGAATTCCAAAATATCTCTCTTTTCTTATATCGGCAGCTTCTTCGGCCCAATGCATTCAATCTCTTTGTTTCACTCCACAATCCCCTCTGATTGGGGAATTTCATAAGCTATTCTACTCTCTTTTCAAGCATCCAGAGCCCCATATTGAACTCATTAAAGTTTTAGCAAACAAGCGGCGTGGGATGGATCGAAATGAACTTCTGAATACCGCCAAACTGCCTAAAAGTGGCCATTCATCTAAAATCTTGAGAGAATTAGAAAAATCAGATTTCATCACTATTGTCTACGAAAATGAGAAAGTAATCCGGTCCGCAAGATACATTCTCTCTGATGAATACAGTCTTTTTTACATGCATTGGATTGACCCTGTCAAAAGCAGCATCTTACGAGGCGATGAAGCAGATTACTGGATCAAACGTTCAGGCACTTCAGAATGGCTTAGTTGGGCAGGGCTTGCCTTCGAAGCTCTTTGCTGGAAACATATCCATAAAATTAAAGACGCCTTAAAAATCGGGGGTGTTAGTACCAAATCGGGTTACTGGAAATCAACACTTAATGGTAAAAAAGAAATTGAAATCGATCTCGTAATTGATCGAGCCGATCAATGCATCAATCTCTGTGAAATTAAATTTTGCAATGCCCCGTACGAAATGTCAAAATCGTATGCAAGCGAGCTGCAAGCTAAAAAAGAGAGTTTTCGCCTAAAGACCCAGTCCCGAAAAACTCTCTTTACAACCCTTATCACCCCCTATGGGGCTACGGCCAATCCCGCCTATTTGAACGCCGTCGATAACCAAATCGTTATTGATGAGCTTTTTTAAGTAATACTGTAAAATAGAGGGCATGAAAGTTGTCATTGGAATGTCAGGAGGGGTCGATTCTTCGGTTGCTGCTCTCTTATTGAAAGAGCAAGGATATGAAGTGATTGGCCTTTATATGAAAAATTGGGAAGACCGAGATGGGAGCTGTCCTGGAGCTCTTGACTATGAAGACGTTGTACGGGTCTGTGATCGACTTCAAATCCAGCATTATACTGTCAATTTTATGCAGCAGTATTGGGACTCTGTCTTTTCCCATTTTATCGAAGAGTTGAAGGCAGGATATACCCCGAATCCCGACGTCCTTTGCAATCGAGAGATCAAATTTAAAGCTCTCTTCCAAAAAGCAAAGGAACTAGGGGCTGATTTTCTTGCAACAGGCCATTATGCACAAACACACGGAGGATCCCTTTTTCGAAGTCAAGACCTGGACAAAGACCAAACATACTTTCTCTATACTTTAAAAAAAGAAGTTTTAAGTCATATTTTATTTCCTGTCGGCCACCTCACTAAGAAAGAGGTCCGGGCTTTAGCTCAATCTCATGACCTTGCAACGGCAGCTAAAAAAGACAGCACGGGGATTTGTTTCATTGGAAAACGGAACTTTCGAGAATTTTTAGGAAACTACATCTCCTATCAAGAAGGGAGCTTTGAAACCCTTTCTGGAAAAGTCGTCGGAAAGCATCAAGGGGTCGCTTTTTACACCATTGGCCAGCGGAAAGGACTCAAGATTGGCGGCCCTGGAGAGGCGTGGTTTGTCGTTGGAAAAGATGTCTCCCGCAACGTTGTTTTCGTTGAACAGGGAGATGACCATCCAGCCCTTTACCATACTTCTCTTACAGCTATGGAAGCCTCTTGGGTTGGAGATGCCCCGCCTACAATCCCTTTCCGGTGTACAGCGAAGATCCGGTATCGGCAACAAGATCAAGAGTGCACTCTCGTTTCCCATGAAAATGGACAGTTGACCATTGTGTTTGATCACCCTGTTCGAGCCGTGACTCCTCGCCAAGCGATTGTCTTTTATGAGGGGCCCCTCTGTTTAGGCGGGGCCCTCATCGCTCCTACCGAATCTTACTATGGTGGCGGCCATACACAAAGTAAAAGCCACAGCCAGCTGCCATCAAAACCACCATTTGAAGCCAGGTGACTGCAGGCATCAAGGCCATCTGGAAAAAGCAAGCTAGTGTCCCGAGAAGCGGAACCCATGGTGTAAAGGGCGTTTTAAAGGGCCGATGCAGCGTGGGCTGGGTAAACCTTAAAACAAGCACCCCAAAGCAGACCATCCCAAAGACAAAGAGCGCTCCCATGGAAGTGAGCTGTCCTAAAATATCGACGGGGAAAAATCCTGCAAGAAGAACGCCGACGAGTCCAAGAATCATCGTCGTATAGAAGGGTGTTCGATAAGTTGGGTGCATTTTCCCAAAAATTTTGGGAAGAAGACCATCTTGAGCCATAGTATAAAAAATCCGAGCTTGCGCTGTCATCATGACAAGGATCACAGAGGAGAGTCCAGCTAAGATTGCCAATTTAATAATGTACCGAAGCCAAATAAATTGAGGGCCGAAGGCATTTACAGCCACACCGACAGGATCCGCAACGCCAAGCGTACGGTAATCAACAACACCTGTCATTACAATGCCAAAAATAATATAGACTGCTGTACAAATCAGGAGCGATCCAATCATTCCAATAGGCATATCCCGTTGAGGGTTTTTTGCCTCTTGAGCCAGCGTTGAAACGGCGTCAAATCCAAGAAAGGCAAAAAAGACAAGCCCGGCTCCTCTCAAAACCCCGCTCCATCCAAATTCTCCAAATACTCCGGTATTTTCCGGAATAAAAGGGGTTAAATGATCTGCGCTGATAAAGGCGATTCCAAAGCCAACAAAGAGAAGAATCACCCCTAATTTCACAAGAACAAGCATATCGTTTAAGAAAGCAGCCGTCTGAATCCCTCGAGCAACAAGCCAGGCAATCAGACCAATAATACACATCGCAGGGAGGTTAAAAAGGGCATTTGTATGCTCCCATCCTCCCTCTTGATAAATGAGTGGAGCTTTGGAGAACATGGGAGAAATCAAGACTCCCAAATCACCCATTAAGCTATTAAAATAGCCAGACCAGGCGACAGCGACCGTACAAAATGAAAACAGGTATTCCATTGTGAGGGCAACCCCCATGATCCAGGCGAAAAACTCACCGATGGCAACAAACGCATAGGTATAAGCACTTCCCGCGATCGGGATCAAAGAGGCAAATTCTGCATAACAAAGCGCTGCAAAACTTGCAATCAGGGCTGCGATGACAAAAGAAATAATCACAGCAGGACCGGAAAACTTTGCTGCGACTTCTCCTGTTAAGACGAATAAACCAGCGCCGATGATCGCACCAATGCCCATCGCTGTTAGGTTAAGAGGGCCTAGCGCTCTCTTTAAGCCGTGTTTACTATCTGCTGCTTCCTTTAAAAGAGAGCCTATCGATTTCTTTGCAAAAAGTCCTTTTTTCATTGGTATCTTTTGGGTTTCTGGGTTTAGATAGTGTTCCGAACTTGCGCTTCCCACTTTTTGACATAAGCAAGAAGAGCTTCCTGATTTGGTTTAGAGGCAAAAAACTCGAGAGCCGAAGGCTGACTTCCAAGGTGAGCCAGCTTCGAAAGGAGGTGAAGATGGGTCTTATCAGAGGCTGAAAAAAGAAAGAAAAGTGTGTGAACAGGCTGTCCATCAAGCGCTCCATATTCAATCGGTTTTTTAGGAAAGACGGTAATGATAGTATCCGAGCCGGGATGTTCCAAAATAATATCTCTCGGATGAGGAACAGCAAGCCCTGAATTTAACGCTGTTGGCATCAAAGCCTCACGATCTAAAAGAAGTTCAAGGGTGACATCGGGGTCAAGTCCCAGAGAAGGAGCTCCTCTCTGCGCCACCATTTTAATCAGCTCTTTCTTATTTTTCGCTGAAAGGCCCGTGATAACACCCCCTTTAAACATCGCTCGGTAGAGGCTATAATGTTGGGTGCCAGATCGGTTTTTTACCGTCTCTTCTTTTTCAGTGACAACAGGATAAATTTGTTTTTCTTCGAAAGGAGAGAAACCGTCTTTTCCAAGCCTTAGCTTACACTTCATCATCCAATCTTCAATTTCACTGCGGCTAAATCGGTCTTGGTGATTGAGTCGATAAGCCGGAATTTTTCCATCTTTGAGCCAGCGCCGCACGGTTGTTTCAGAAACATTTAGCAGTTCCGCAACATCTTGAATTTCTAAATCCATCCTAACATCCTTTAAATAAATCAATCACTTGTCTTGCCGATGTCGCCCTTAAGAGAGCTTTCCTTCGCTCTGAATCTTTGACTGCCGTCGTCAATCGGGATAAAATATTTAAATACTCCGTTTGCCTATTATCAGGTCCTCCAATCATAAAAATCAAATGAACTTGTGAGCCATCAAGAGAATTCCACTCAATTCCTCGACCCTCTTGCACCCCAATTGCGATAAAAAACTGCTCATATCCAGCCAGTTTTGCATGGGGAACAGCAATTCCAAGTCCAATCCCTGTCGAAACAATTTTCTCACGATCTAAAATCGCTTGATGAAATCGACCTTTATCTTTGAGTTGATGGGCTAAATCAAGCGCTTCAATGAGCTCTTCAATCGCTTGCAGCTGTGTCTCCGATTTTAAAAACACGACAAGGCGGTCATCTAAATAGTCTGTGAAAGACACAGGGCCATCCTTTTTGAAAAATTGTCGCAGAAATTTGAGAAGTTTTTTAGGATCGAATAATCCTTTCCACCCCCCACCTCGATATTTCCAGCTTTGCTGTAAAGCGGTCATAGGCTCCTTACCTGCTACCGATTAAAGAGGTAGCTCGCAAAACTCAAGGTTCAGTCGATTTTCGGGTTCTTTTGAACCGATTTTCGATCCAAATAATCCCGAAAATCAACAAACCCTGAGTTTTGCGAGCTACCTCTAAACTCCTGTGTGGCCAAAGCCCCCTTCATTACGAGATGTTGTCGAAAGAGCCATTTCAACGACAAAATGAGCTCGAACCACTGGAGCGACTATCAGTTGGGCAATCCTCATTCTATCGAGCACGATAAACGGCTGGCGCCCGTGGTTGATGAGAATCACCCCAATTTCTCCACGAAAATCGGAGTCGATTGTCCCAGGAGTATTGAGCACTGTAATTCCGTATTTAAGCGCAAGCCCACTACGAGGACGCACCTGAATTTCATAACCTTCAGGAATCGCTACTTTGATTCCTGAAGGAATTAAAGCCGACTCCCCTGGTTGAATCGTGATCTGCTCTGAGAGATGAGCACAAATATCGGCTCCTGCAGCAAGATCTGAAGCATAATAAGGTAGCGGTGCCTCTTCAGAGAGAAGAATAGGAATTGCAATTTCTTTACGATTCGACATCGGCAAGCTCTTGTGTTGATAATGCAATAAGTTTTTTAAGATTCTGCGGCAACTTGCCCAGGACTCCGAGAGCTCCAAGGGCTCGAGGATTGACAGATCGATCGAGCATAAAATCCCGCTCATTGCCAAGCAGAAAACTCAAGAATGAGCTTAACGTATTTTTCAATTGATGTCGATTAACAATACAATCAATCATTCCTTTTTCAATGAGAAATTCCGATTTTTGCGCTTTAGGAGGCAGTTTTTGACCAATCGTTTGCTCAACCACTCTAGGACCTGCAAATCCAATCAAAGCATCAGGCTCTGCAATAATAATATCTCCAAGCGATGCAAAGGAGGCGGTAACTCCGCCTGTTGTCGGATTCGTCAAAATGGAAATGTAAGGAAGCCGTTTTTCGTGAAGTTTAGCAAGGGCAGCTGAAGTTTTTGCCATTTGCATCAAAGAGAGGATCGATTCTTGCATGCGGGCGCCCCCCGATGCAGAAACAACAACGACAGGAAGTGCATGGTCAATCGCATATTCAATGATCGATGTCATTCTCTCGCCCACAACAGAGCCCATTGACCCCGCCATAAAGCTAAAATCGAGGACCCCCAGCGCTACAGAGATCCCATTAATTTGACATGTTCCAACGACCGCGGCCTCATCACGCCCTGTCGATTGGATAGCCCGGTTCAACCGATCGATATACGGCTCCGTGTCAGTAAACTGAAGAGGATCCACCGACTTAAACTGGGTAAACATTTCTTGAAACGTCCCCAGATCTGAGAGAAGCTCGACCCTTTGAAGACCCGTTAACCGGTAGTGGTGATCGCATTTAGGACAGCAATGCCTATTCTCTTGAAGTTCATTTGCATGGATAAGCTCATTGCAGTGGGCGCATTTTACCCACCCGCTGAAGCTATCTTTCTTCGTACTTGTAATTTTAATTTTCGGCTTGTTGCTTGAAAAAAGTCCCATGTAATCCAAATTTTATTTACCTCCATTATAGGCGATTCGGGATTAAAATTCTAGCAAACGTTCAAACTAGATGGGTTCTTGCTCAAGAACTCTTTACTTTAATGGCTTCCCAGTACTTTGATAATTTTTGGATATCTGTTACTAATTCGGTGACGGTCTCAAGGTTGTCAAAAGCAACATTATCTCTTATTTTATCCGGATGAAAGTGCACCAAAAATTTTTTACGCAAAGCACTCGGAGAATCAATTTCTTTACTAATATCCTCTAGTTTTTCATTCTGAAATTGTTCAGATTTTGCATAACATATTCTTATCATTTCATGAATCCGGCTAGCAAAAATCTCCTCCAGACAGTTGTTAAATTTCTTGAAATCCCAAGGAGGCATTGGAGGCAGTTGATCAACCGTTCTTTCTACATACCAATAAAACCGAATACGCTTGACCAGTCTTATGACCGCATTCTTAAAACTTATTACTAAAGAGGGAGCTACATGATCCTTGGCATAAGATGATCCTACTCTATTAAATTCTGTAACCCATGACTTTAAATGGGTGTGAAATTCAGTTGCTAACTCAGATCCCTTCTCCTCTTCGTCAAGCCATTTGTCCATTTCACTAACATCAGGCAACTCTCGAGGATTGATATTTTGAAACCATTTTAAGGCATGGTTATCCTGTAGAGATTTGTGAAAGTTACACCTATAAATCCAAACATCTTGCAATGATTTTATCAACTCAGTCAAAAAAAGCTTTTTAACATTATAAATCCCTTGTTCCCATTCTATTATTCCTTTACCTGTATCGTAAACGACAGGATCCACATGAGTAACGAAATTCATTCTTAAGCCAGAGTCCTTATTCGTTCCAGTAGTGATATAGGCTTTCTGAGTCGATATTTTTGCAATATCCTTGATAACAACTTGCATCAGAAAATTCCACATGCGCAAATCGCTAGCTCCAGTTATGGGGAGCTGCTGAGTTGTAAAAACTGATGACATGAAACAATTATAACACTTTTAAAGTTATTTGTCTGGTTTTACCGCTTGGTATCAGCAATTCCAAATTTAAACTTGCCAAGCCCATCCTTTTGACCCTTAGACGTCTTATCATCAATACTCCCGCCTTCGGCGCTTGAACTAAAGTTCAAGGCACCTCTGTTGGGCTTGTTCTCTTTTTGTTTTTTCCCTCAAACACCGTCCGCTGGCCATTTGATCTTTCATGTTTTCTCAAGTGCTTTTAGCGCTGCTGCATAGAGGCTCTCCCAACTGTCGTACGACTGTAGCTCTAGAGCATTACGGAGTAGATCGATGCATCTCCTTCGAGCACTGGAAGCTTTAAAAACCTCTGTTATCCCGTCTTGCTCAACCAATCGGAGCAATGAGCTCTTCGACGTTACTCTCTTTCACTTGTAAGCTCGTCACATACTCAAAACGGTGAAGTTCTTTCCCCGTGTGGGGATCGATTTCTACACCGCTGATAAAACGGGAATCGCTCTATGAAATCAATCCTAGATACATAAAAACAACATCTGTTATGATTTTTCTCTTTAATTAGCAAATTCGGAATCGCAAATATGACAAAAACAAAATTTAAAGAAAAATTAAAGTTAATCTTTCTACCTGCTATTTTACTATCAACATTTTTATCCCTTAGCAGTACTTTGTTTTATCAAGCTCGAAACTCCATGATTAGCACGCAACTAAATCCTCTCCAAATCCCGCTTCTCAAAACACTAACAATTCTCCCACAAATTATCCTTGTACTTGCGCTACTGATTATTTCTAAACATAGATCTTTTGAAAAGATCTTCAAATATACTATATTAATACTTATTGGAATCCTATCTATCCTTACTGGACTAGTGACTTTTCAAGACCATCTTTATTTAGAAAGCCTGGCGACAACAGTAGGGCATATGCTACCTGAAGACATGGCGCCTATATACAAGCCGCTTATTTCTAACTGGATAATCTCTCTATTTTATATCGTATCAAGCCTGGTTAGCTTCAACCTCGTTTCCGTGTTCATCTGGGGATTTATCAATCGTCTTACAAACACCTCTGAAGGGATTAGGTACTACTTATCATTAGCCTTTATCCTAGGACTTGCGGGTTCGGCAGGAAGCTTGGGGCTGTTGTTGGGGACAAATAAATGGCCTTTAATGGCTATAATAGTACCCGCAATAGCCCTCATGGCCTGTGCTCTGATTACATTCAACTGGTCGTGGAAGAAGCTTCCAGACACTCTCCTCTTTCCTAAAGAAACATTGACAAATTCACAAACTCAATTTCCTTTTTTGAGCGCAGCCTATCTTTTAGCCGGCTGTGTTATGGTCAAAAATCTTCTAGCTATACTTTTCAAATCTCAGCTTAGAATTCACCTTCCTGACGCCGCCACCTACTGGACATTTATGGGTCGTTACTCGCTAACAGTTGGCTCATCTACAATTCTGATTTCTATTTTGTGGTTGGTAATTGGAACCTGGCTCTTACTCAAAAAAGGCTGGCGCACTACCGCTATCTACGGCTCATTATCTATGTTTATGGGCGGACTTATCTTTTTAAGCGTAAGCGCTATGACCGAATCAATATCCTGTCTGAATCAAGGAGTCTACACAGCCCTATTAGGGAGTACTACAAGTGCTCTATTCTTTCCCCTCATTCAGATATTGTATCTTTGCTTGCCCTATCAGATGCGCTTTAGAGCAAAAGTGACTACAGAAATGATTGCACTTCCTCTCATGGAAAGTGTTCCATCTCTGACCGTTCAAGGGCTCATTGTGATATTTGGATCTTTAAGCGCTATCGCTCCCTATATCAAAACGCTTATGCCTATTTTTATAGTCCTGCTGATTATTGCAAGCGTAAAAGTAAGCTCCAAATTTTCAGATAATTCTCTTTTACCTCTGCCGGTTAGACAACAGTGAAAATCAGCTGAAAAATCCTGAACGCACAAAAGATTTAATTATTTTCTTGCTGCTTGGTATCTTTCGGCTACATTCGCCCAATTGATGATATTCCAAATATTTTTAACATAGTCGGCACGGACATTCATATACTGAAGATAGTAAGCATGTTCCCAAACATCAATCCCTAAAAGCGGCACATGCCCTAACGTGCTCAGAGGATCTTGGTTAGCGCAGGTCGAAAGCACCAATCTCTGCGATGCCTTGTCAAACCCGAGCCATCCCCATCCAGATCCTTGGATGGCAACCGTCATCTGAGACATTTTTTCTTTCAAGGCATCAAAAGTACCAAATTGCGATTGAATCGCCTGAAGCAATTCCCCTTGGGGAGCGTGGCCTCCTCCTTTGGAACTCGGGGCAAGATTAGTCCAAAAAATCGAATGATTAACATGCCCTCCCCCGTTGAATTTAATTGCCTGCTGAAGGGCAATCATCGCACCGATGTCATTCTTTTTTTCCGCTTCATGATACTTTTCAAGCGCTCCATTTAAATTCGTGACATACCCTTGATGGTGTTTTGTGTAGTGAAGCTCCATGATTTTCCCAGAAATCACAGGCTCAAGAGCTCCGAAATCGTACGGCAACTGAGGTAATTGATAAGTCATAGAATTCTCTCCTTTTTCAAAAAAGATACAGCTCTTTCTTATTATACACAAACAACTTGAAGAATCGGGAATTTGACAAGGAGACTCCTCATCATTCTTGTCTTCACTCGTGCCTTGCCTACCGGCAATGGTCACTTGCTCCAGACAAGAATGATGAGGAGCCTCCTTGTCAAATTCCCGATTCTTCAAGTTGTTTGTGTATAACCATCAACCTTTTGCAAAGCCTCTTCTGTAATAGGCCCTATGCAAGTCCGTTTGATATGTTTCGGAATCGATCCATAAAGCGCCATGAAAGCCTTTACCGCCGACGGACTTGTAAAGATAATTTCTTCAATAATCTCCAGTGGCGGAAGATAGGACGGCCTCTCAAAAAACGTGTCGTATAAATCGTAAATTTGATGTCTGAATCCACTCTCTTCCAAAAACCTGCCAAGAAGAGGGCGTGCAATTGAAGAGCGTGGGTAGAAAAAGTAAGGGTTATCCAAAGGTAAGGTCTTCAAAAGCGCCATCATACCTTCCTGAGTCTCAGGAGAGGCAACTGATTGAACCGCCAAGCCATATTCCTTCACCTTTGCTGCAGTGGCCATTCCAATAGCAAAAATGCCTTTTTGCTTTACAATGGCCTGCTTGTCTACAACCAATGCGTCAAGCAAAATACGTACCGCATTTGGACTTGTCAAAAGCACATGTGTAAACTGATCAAGATTTTCGAGAATTTGCGCAGAAATTGGGCGGGGGCAGGTGCGAATTAGAGGAAGGTGGATAAACTTAGAACAGCCTTGGAATCGAGATGGGTCCGTTCCTAGATAAAGAATGTGTTTCATCCAATTGACAGTGCGGGAACCCAGTCCTTTAGGACTGGGAGGAGGAAGCACTGCTCCCTCCCTGATTTTAATCTGCTTTTCCTTTAAACTTCTATCCGTTTAGAGTGTCCAATGGCATTAAGTTGTCTCTGGCTCGGGAATTTCCCGACTCTACGTATTTAGTCTTCGGACTGGCGCAAGAAACAGACGCTTAAATCTGACTCTTACTCAATAACAGTGAAATCCCGCAGACGATCGATTTCTGAAGGAGGATGATCATTCTCCTGGGTAAGAAACACTAAATTCTCCAGGTTATCGATTTCTGGAGGAAGCTCAGTTATACAATTGTTCTCCAGGTGCAAAAATTCTAGATTGTGCAGGTCTCCAAGTTCTGGAGGAACCGTAGTAAGAAAATTATTACTAATATTAAGAGTTCTTAGAATCGTTAATCTGCCAATTTCTTTGGGAATTTGGGTCAGGCAATTGTTCTGCAAGTCCAAAAGATCTAACTCCTGCAAATTTCCGATTTCTGGAGGAAGATCAGTAATACGATTGTTATCCAGGTACAAATATTCTAAATTCTCCAGATTGCCAATTTCTTTGGGAATTTGGGTCAAGCGATTGTTGCTCAGGTTAAGTTGCGTTATATGCGTCATCTCAAAGAATTGTTTAGGCACTCTTACAAGTTCGAACTGCTCTAAACTCACCACCTCCATTTGCGACGCTTCAGAATCGGGATTTTTCAATGCTTCGGAAAATTCAAAGTTAAGGCAAACAACATCTATAAGGATGGTATTAACAGAAATCACTTCATCCCCAAATCGGGATAATCCAATAATTGAGCAACATTCTCTAAATGTTTGAGCTTCAATAAGCTGATTAATAGCGACACAATCACCAAGAGTGCTTTTATCCGTAAGTTGAACCAAAGAATGAAGGCTTAAGTCTAGAAGCTGTCCGTTTAGATGACTATAAGCTGCTGCCTGAGCGTTTGACATAGAAGGGTAACATTGAAGGAATTGAGTTGTATTATTTACAGATCTAGGCAAACAATCATAAATGACAGAAAAGCAGTGCTTTATATACTCGTTACACGACTGTATTTGGTAGAACGAATGACAAACAAGGGCTGTTTGGCCTGGATTATCTGCATAGATTAAAATTTGTGTTATTGTTTCTGGGGGTAGAGTATCAAAAGTCTCATTCCACTGCCGATTAGCGCCTCCATTAGAAGAAGGAACAATAGCATTATTAATTGGCTGTGTCATAAAAACCCCTTTTTTTAAATATTAATTTCTAATTATATTATTATATTATAATTTAATTTTTAATATTTTTCAATTATTTTCTAAATATTATTAGTATTTTTTAGAAATGTCCTGTAGGTGACAATAAATGGCTTATAATGAAGGAGATATAAATATGAAAAGGATTATAGTTATGATTATCAATGAGTTAGAAAAAAACCGCTGACAACTTATTTTCTGTCAATCTTGTGAAAAAGATGCTTCATTTCTTCGTCATCTTTTCGAGCGATGATAGCAAGGCGTCCCTGTAAAGGAGCGGTCTCTACATCGAGGCGAAGGCGAGGACGATCGAGGAGGCGGAGCCGGATAAGCGCCGCTTCTGCCATGATCAACCCATCGACCTTTCTCGTGTCGAGAAGCTCTAGCCGTTCATCGATGGTTCCTCGAATATCGATACACTCAAGATCGGGCCTCCAGGCTTTAAGAAACATTTCACGCCGAGCCGAGGAAGTACCAATGCGCGCGCCAAGACGAATGGGAAACTGTTTGACAACGAGCGAATCGGAAGAATCGACACCTTGCGTCAAAGCGATGACTTGGAGTGCAGGGTGCAGAGGATCGGGAAGATCTTTTGCCGAATGAATCGAAATACGGAATTCTCCTCTTGCTTGCCTTGCATCGATTTCATCAGTAAAGAAATTGGTTTTGTCGAGAAATTTTAAAGAGGTGGTTTTATCGAGATCTCCTTTTGTCACAACCCAAATGGGCTCAAATTGGATGTTGGGGAAAAATTGCCGAATTTCTTGATAAACTTCATCCACCTGCACCTTTGAGAGGCTGGAGCTACGAGCGCCGACTGAAATAGGTCCCTTAGGGCCCGTCAATGACGGGCCCTTAAGAGAGGAGCTCATCAATGGCCTGCTCAACTCGCCTCACGCCAATGAGCTGCATCCCTTGGAAGGAGAGCCCCTTCAAATTTTGCTGAGGGAGAACACACTTTTGAAATCCCAAATTATGCGCTTCTTTCAACCGAAGCTCAATGCGAGCAGTCGTGCGCACCTCTCCTCCGAGCCCGACTTCTCCTATGACGACTGTATCAGGATCGACAGCTCGATTGCAAAATGAGGAAGAAATAGCGAGCAAAAGGGCGAGGTCAATCCCTGGTTCCACAATCTTGAGCCCCCCCGCCACAGCCACGAACACATCGTTTCGATGGAGCGTGTATCCCATCCGCTTTTCAAGAACAGCCAGAAGAAGCGAGAGCCGATTTGGGTCAAGACCGGTCGATTTACGAGTCGACGTCGCAAAGGCAGAGGCGGCGACAAGCGCTTGCACTTCGATCAAAAGCGGACGGCTCCCTTCAATGGTTGGAACAATCACCGATCCAGCAGACTCTTTCATCCGCTCTTCTAAAAAAACTTGGGAAGGATTTTCAACTTCTTTGAGCCCACCGGCGTGCATTTGAAATAAGACGATATCGTCCGTCGGGCCAAAACGATTTTTAACAGATCGGAGCATCCGATATCCATGCTGCCGATCTCCTTCAAACTCAAGGACAACATCGACAATATGCTCCAAAACTCTAGGCCCTGCAATCTCTCCTGCCTTTGTCACATGTCCAATGAGAAAGGTTGAAATCCCCAACTTTTTAGCAAGATGCATGAACGTCGTTGCAAGCTCTCGCACCTGTGTAACAGATCCTGGAGCGGAAGGGATCTCCGACTTATAGAGAATTTGAATCGAATCAATGATCAAAATCTGCGGTTTTAGACGTTCAATATGGGTTTGGATCTGTTCAAAATTCGTCTCGTTAAAGAAATAAATCTGCTCAGATGCCATCTTGAGCCTGCGAGCTCTTAGCGCCGTCTGCTCAACAGATTCTTCGCCGCAGACATATAGAATCCTCAATCCTTGCTTGGCAAGGTTGCCTGCAATATGGAGCATGAGGGTTGACTTTCCAATGCCAGGCTCTCCTGCCACCAAGGTAAGAGACCCGACAACCACTCCTCCGCCAAGGAGACGGTCGCATTGAGATAGCGCTGTTAGATAGCGAGGGGTTTCTTGATGCTGCACCTCATCTAGCCGGACCGGATGAGAGGAGGGCAGCTCTTTGATGGAAATATGACGCTCACGAACCTCGATTTCTTGGACAAAGGTATTCCATTTTTCACAAGCAGAGCAGCTCCCTGTCCATTTTGTTTGCCGGCTGCCGCACTCTTGACAAATCCAGACGATCTTTTTAGATGACCGAGTCGTTGAACTCACAGAGAAAACTCTCCCTGCTCAAGCTTTTCCAAAGCATTTTTTGCAGCCGCCTGCTCAGCCTCCTTTTTTGAAGAGCCAATTCCTTGCCCCACCTCTCGTGTGCCCAGATAGGCTGCAATCACAAACATCTTGCTGTGATCAGGCCCCTCTTCTCGAACCACTTTATAGATCGGGGGCCTCTGGTATTTTTTCTGGGAGCAATCTTGAAGCTCAGCTTTCCAATTACGCGCAGGATGAGTCAAAATCCTCTGGATCTCTGGTGCAAAATGGTGCCAGAAAAAAGCGTGCGCTTTTGCAATGCCTCCATCTAAGTAGATGGCGCCAATAAGCGCTTCAAATAGATCCGCCAAGATCGTATCCCGCCCTCGCCCTTCATTCATCTGTTCTCCTCGCCCCAGCTGAACAAATGAAGCGAGATCGAGCCTTTGTAAGAATTTCGCGCAACTCCCCGCCTCAACAAGATGAGCCCGCAGGCGGGAAAGCTCTCCCTCTGCTTGCATAGGAAGGTGTTGATAGAGGTAGTCAGAGATTAAGAGACCTAAAACAGAGTCTCCTAAAAATTCGAGCCGTTCATTATGCTCTTCCACCTCTTCTCGATGTTCATTAAAATAAGACCGATGAATAAACGCTTGCTTAAGTAATTTTTTATTTTGAAATGTATACCCAAGACGAGCCTCGATAACGGAAGATTGAGCTATTAAATCCTTCATGGGGTATATTATGTGGTTTACACTTAGCGATGTCAAATGATACTCAATCCTCACTTTAAAAAACTCAAGCGGGAATATATTTTCCCTATCATTGAGAAAAAACTCGACGAGCTCAAAAAAAATGTCCCTTCCGAAGCCATTATCAATTTAGGCATTGGAGATGTGGCTCTTCCCTTAGCCCCTTCGATCTCAGAGGCCCTGTGCCAGGCCTCTCAGGAAATGGGAACGGAGGCGGGAATGAAAGGTTACGGCCCAACGGAAGGGTATCTGTTTTTACGTCAGACCATCAGTCAAGTTTGCTATCCACAAGAAGCGATTGATCCTGATGAAATCTTTATTTCTGAAGGAACAAGCTCTGATGCCACCAATATCCAAGAATTATTTAGCTCCCGCTGCCAAATTGGAATTCCCAGTCCAACTTATCCCGCCTATCTCGATACCGCCCTTTTAGCAGGAAGAGGCTCAAAAATCACGCTGCTTCCCTGCACAGAAAAGAGCCGCTTTGTTCCTGAAGTTCCTAAAAAACATCTCGACCTTATCTATCTATGTACACCCAGTAATCCAACAGGCGTCGCGATGAACCGCAGCGAGCTCAAAGGGTGGATCGATTATGCCAGAGAAGAAAAGAGCCTCCTGCTCATCGACAACGCCTATGAAGCCTTTGTTTCATCGGCCGATGTCCCTCGCTCGATTTATGAAATTGAAGGGGCAAAAGAAGTCGCTATCGAACTGCGCAGCTTCTCCAAATCGGCCGGATTCACAGGAGTGCGATGCGCCTACGCTGTGATTCCCAAACAACTTTTGCAAGGTCAAATCCATGCCCTTTGGACCAAGCGGCAGTCGATCAAATCCAATGGCGTTTCCTATATCATTCAACGAGGGGCAGAGGCAGCCCTTTCATCTCGAGGGCTTCAAGAGACCCAAAAGCAAATTCGCCACTACCTTTCTCAAGGGAAAATACTGAGAGAAGGGCTTCAAAAACGAGGATTTGATTGCGTTGGAGGAATCGATGCCCCTTACATTTGGTGGAAAGTTCCCCATGGCCAAACGTCGTGGCAATTTTTTGACACCCTCTTACAGCAGTGCCATTTAATTTCCATTCCCGGCTCCGGATTTGGGAGCCATGGAGAAGGGTTCGTTCGACTCTCTGCATTCACATCCCAAGCAGAGCTTGCATTGGAGAGCCTGGAGAAAATGATGTATGCGCTTTAAAATCGTTGGAGCACACCGAGAGTTCTTCCAAAAAAATGGCTTTATCGAATTTGAATCACTCTTATCTCATGACGAAATCTCCCTTTTAACGTCATCTGCAGACAAAATGCTCGAACAAAGACTCTCTGGCAAACTCGACTTCCGCTCATGTGAAGAGATGTTTCGGGTTGGGCACGACCTCTGGCGCCACGATACCGCCTTCCGCAAGTGCGCCCTGTCTTATCAACAGTTCAACTTAGCAGCAGAACTCTTTAAAAAACCGACTCTTCACTTAGCCTTTGATCAGCTCCTGAGAACAACAACCCTACCGGGCTTTCCAGGGCGAGTTCCCGCATCCCTTCATCAAGTGAGCTCAATTGCACCCCTTGCCGGAGCCCTTCTCTTCCACCTCTCCGCAGCCCCGCCTCCCTCGGAGCTCATCCCAAGACGCCCCGAAAATGGGATGTTTTTATCCCCTGATCTAATCATCCCCTGGCAGCTTTTTTTTGAGCTCCCCCACCAAAGCTATCTCCTCATTGTTTACGCCCCTCCAGGAGCAAGATATATCCTTCAAAAAAATGACCCCCACACCCACTCTCTCAAAAAACTAGGTTATGCGTTTGGTGATAAGCTCCAAGCAGAGCACCACCCCCTCTTGACTTATTCAAGTTAAAACTTTTGCTCACTCGGGCTTATTTCCATTTCTTCACCACGGAGCAAAAGTTTCAACTATTTGTTCTATACTGCGCCCACCCCAAAAGTGTGAATTTCGGCTAGCGCGAAAGCTCCCTAGGATCGACGATCGCAAATTGGTTAGTATTAATCCAATACAAGCCAATTTGCGATCGTCGATCCTAGGGGCTTTGGCGCAGCCCAAATTCACACTTTTGGGGTGGGCGCAGTATAGTTTCCTGCGCTCTGATTTCAGGATAAAATCGGCTTCCATGAAAATCTCCTAAATGCTACAATTGCATCTATCAGGAGATTAGCATGAACCTCTTCCTTGGAAGGAAACATGAGCTAAACCGTTTATCACGCTTAAAAAGATTAAAAAAAGCTTCTTTAGTTGTGGTCAAAGGACGGAGAAGAATCGGGAAAAGCACCCTGGTGGAAGAGTTTGCCAAAGGCAAGCGATTCCTATCTCTATCTGGACTTCCACTAGCCCCTGGGATCACCGAGCAAAAACAAAGAGATGAGTTTGGAGATCAACTTTGCGTACAACTCGGCTTACCTCGCGTCAGTTTCTCCACTTGGTCAGATGCATTCAGATTTCTTGCCTCTCAAATTGGAAATGAAGAAGTTATTGTTTTATTCGATGAAATTTCTTGGATGGGTGGGCTCGATCCAAGTTTTTTGGGCTCTTTAAAAACATGGTGGGACCAAGAGGCAAGTAAAAAACAAGGCTTGGTTCTTATTCTTTGCGGCTCTATTTCGATATGGATTGAAAAAAACATCTTAAACAATACAGGATTTGTCGGAAGAATTTCACTCGTTATTCATCTAAACCCATTATCCATCCAAGAGTCGATTTGTTTTCTAAGAAAGAAAGGGTTTTCTGGATCGACTTATGAAATCTTGAAGATTTTAACTGTAACAGGAGGAGTTCCCTGGTATCTCGACCTAATCGATCCAAAAGAGAGCGCAGATCAAAATATTTACGAGCTTTGCTTTGAACCCGCCAGTCAGCTTATCAATGAATTCCAAATCATTTTTCACGACCTTTTTGAGCGTAAGGGAGAGTTGTATCGTAAAATTTTGCAGATTTTAGTCGATGGAATGAAAGCACAGTATGAAATACGGGATCTTTTAAAACTCGAGGAAGGAGGCACATTAAGCACTTATCTTAAAAATTTAGTCGCTGCTGGATTTATTTCAGAACATTACCAATGGTCTTTAAAAAAAGGAACTCCTGGAAAACAAAAACTCTATCGGCTCAGCGACTGCTTTCTTCGTTTTCAATTAAAATATGTAGAACCGTATCGAGACCTTATTGAACAAGGTTCCTATAAAAAAGCAGCGACAGGCCAGCTTCCAGGTTGGGATTCCATGATGGGCTTCCAACTAGAAAGTCTTCTGCTGACAAATCGAGAATTTCTCTTCCAAGCCCTGGGGCTGGATCCTTCCACTATTGTTTGCGACAATCCCTTTGTTCAAACTCCAACCACAAGAAGAAAAGGGTGTCAAATCGACTATCTGATTCAAACAAAAATGAACAGTTTGATCATCTGCGAATTTAAATTTAGCAAAAATGAACTCAACTCTTCCATCCTCAATCAGCTGAAGGAAAAATCTGAAGCACTACTCACCCCTAAAGGATTTGGGAAAGCCCTTGCCCTTTTCCATATCGGTGGAGTCTCTCCAAAAGTCGAAGAGAGTCCCCTCCTTTATCGAGTTGTCGATCTTAGAGATCTCTTAAGCTCCCTCTAAGGGATAAATCATAGGAAGTTAGAACAAATAGTTAAAACTTTTGCTCACTCGCACTTATTTCCATTTCTTCACCACGGAGACACGGAGGAGGATGAGATTGCACAGAGAAAAAAAAATTTCCTCTGTGCAATCTCATCCTCCTCCGTGTCTCCGTGGTGAAGAAATGGAAATAAGCCTGAGTGAGCAAAAGTTTTAACTATTTGTTCTAGTTTCCTGCGCTCTGCTCTAAGAAAGCCTTTGCAACTGAGCGAGCCCTGGCAATACAGTCATTGACCCCAACGCCATAAAGATAGTTTCCAGCAAGAAAAAAGCGAGGGTATTTTATCTTAAGCTCCTGCTCAAGGTGGTGCATCCACTCCTGGTGCCCCACGCGAAATTGAGGAAATACGGAAGGGGCATGGATGACCATCGAAACTTCAGGCTTACCAATCACCCCCAGCTGCTTAGCAACCGTTTGAAGAGCGATCGAGCGGGCTTCCCCATCCGAAAGAGCTGGATCCTTAAGCATCACGCTGAGCCGAGTCTCTTCAGGATATCGGTTACATTGAGGAAAGGCGTTTGAGTCAAATACGACCCCAAGTACAGCACTCTTTTCTTTTGAGGAGACAAGATACCCAAATCCTTTTTTTCTGAGCAGATTTTTCCGGTACCCTAAATTCACAACCGTCGTCCCTTGAAAGGGGAGCTGAAGCAGCTGAGGAATAAAAAGTTTTCCAACCACTTGCGCCGGAAGTGCGGAAAAGAGGTAGTTGGCTTGATAAAGCCCTTTAGATGTCTTAACCTCAAATGCCTCTTCCTTAGGACAAATAGCACTCACCTCTTCCTCTAAGTGAACCCATGCAGAGGTTTTCTCATGCAATCTTTGCACTACACTCTTCATCCCTCGTTGAAACCCAAATCGGGCAGGACCTCCTCTGGAAAAATTTGGGGATCGCAGAGCTTTGAAAAGCCCTTTGACCACAGAGCCGTACACCTCTTCCAAATTTTTAAAAAAAGGAAGGCATGACCTAGCGGAGAGCTCTCTCATATCTCCCCCATAGATCCCAGTGACAAGTGGGTCAAAAAATTGCTGCGCTACCTCTCGATTAAAACGGCGGAGTGCAAACTCCCACACCGATTCGTCCCCCTCTTTCAAAGGAGGCGCTCTCCAGTCTCTATACAATCCTTGAATTAAGCCCCAAGATAAAATCGGAATCCGGCGGAGCCGCCCCTCCATCCAAATAAAACGGCGATGCCCTTCCCGAGGAGACTCAATCATTTCAGGTTCAAGATCAAGCTCTTTGATGAGTGTCAAAAAATAAGGTGAGCGCGATCCTTGAAAAATCCGCGCCCCTTTTTCAAAGAAAAAACCCGTCGACGTATCGGTATCAACCCATCCTCCTAGACGGTCACTTTTTTCAATGAGGTGCACCTCAAAACGGTCTGAATGCTTCCCCAAATCATAAGCAAGCGTCAGCCCTGAAATGCCTCCTCCTAAGATAATAATTCTTGGTTTTGACATACTATGTAAACCTGAGTTTTGAGTTCATAGAGGATTATTGCAGATTTCGAGTCAATTTTCTAAAGATTTCGACGAGTCCATAGGCACCTTCGGCTATTGAACTCGTCGAAATCTTTAGAAAATTGGCTCGAAATCTGCAATAATCCTCTAGGAACCTATCCCGATAAAATTTTTCGTCGATTTTCGGGTTCTTTTGAGCCGATTTTTGATCCATTTTTAGGGGGCAATATCGACAAAAGTATATGGCCCCCCAAAAATGGATCAAAAATCGGCTCAAAAGAACCCGAAAATCGACTGAAACTTTTTATCGGGATAGGTTCATAAACTGAACCCAAAACTCAGGTTATAAGTATGAACCAGCGTGAAGAAATTGTGCAATTTTTAAAACAGCTCCGCTCCGAGATCATCTCCACTTTTGAACTCTTCGAGCCTTCTAAAAAGTTTGAGCAAACAGATTGGAACTACTCTTCTGGAGGCGGTGGAGAGATGAATGTCCTGCGAGGAGACGTCTTTGAAAAAGCAGCCGTCAACTGGTCTGGAGTTTCAGGGCCCCTATTCCCAATGGACGATGGGAGCGGCCCTTTCTTCGCAACAGGCGTCAGCCTCATCACGCATATGCACAATCCCCATGCTCCCACTGTTCATATGAATATACGGTACATCGAAACTGAAAAAAAAAGCTGGTTCGGAGGAGGATACGACCTTTCTCCGATGGGTTTTCCCTATGATGAAGACACCGCCCATTTTCATACCACCGCCCGCCTGACGCTCGACCCGTTTAATCCAGAGCTCTATCCCCACTTTTCGGAAGCTGCCCGTCACTACTTTTTCATTCCTCATCGAAAAAAAGAACGGGGTGTTGGAGGTATTTTTTTTGACCACCTGAACTCCGGCAATTTTAAATACGATCTCGCTCTCTGGAAAAGCATTGCCCAGAGCTTTCTTCCCGCCATTCTTCCCATTTACAAACGGCGCACCCAGGCCCCCTTCACCCCCCAAGACAAAGAGCGGCAACTTGAGCTCCGAGCCCACTATGTGGAATTCAACCTCCTCTATGACCGAGGCACAAAGTTTGGATTCCAATCCGGCGGAAACCCCGACGCTATCCTCTGTTCACTGCCTCCCCTCGTTAAGTGGTAGCTAAGTAGTAAATAAAAATTTACTGGTGCCAAAATAGCCTCATGTCTTACAATGGCTTTTTCTAAAATCCTTAAAGGAGGTTTTTTTAATGGCAACTACACTAACTATCCCAAGTTCCGCTATAGCAAGGCAGTTTCAAGCCCTTTTGACGGAAGAAAAAGATGTTCCTACTTTTTTTGACGAATTTCGAGCCCTTCCAAAATCAGACGAAGCCAAGGTTAAGTACAACCATGCCTACGTCTTTCTAAGTACAGCTGCTTTTGCTAGCTCAGCAATTGCTTTCAAGTTCCTTCAAAAGCATAGAGAGCCTGTTGCGGTCGTTTTAGCCTGTATAGGACTTTTTTTCGCCGTGGTTTTTTACGCAGCAAAGGAAAACGTGCCCACTGAAAAATGCGCCAAAATGCGAATTCGTTTCAAAGAGTTCTGTGATCCCCTAATTAAAGCGCTTAATGACGGAAGAGTGGTCAAAACAGACCTACTCGAAAGACTCATCTGTGGTCCAAAAAATAAACCTAACAATTATGACACTCTTAAACAGATCGAAAATTGCGTGCAAGATTGTACAAACGCTTATGATACAGGTTCTGAAAGCGACCTACGCCGTTTCTTTAATCAAGATAGCTCAGATGCTGAAGCAGTTACAAAGAAGGTTAAGGACTATCAAGAAGCTCTCCCATTAGTAGGCAATTATCTGGATCCAAAGTTTCAGGAAAAGATCCCTAAGAATTTGGACTCAGAAGTTCAGACAGGACTAAACGTATTAAAGCAAACTGCTACTTCTTTTCTTTATGGTTACGATAAACCTGCGGACAAAGATAATAAAAATGCTAAGCTCTATGTCAACGCCACCCTCAACAAGGAAGGAACAGCAAAGGTAGAATCTTGGATTAAAGCTTAATTTCTTTTAAGCTTCTCTACCAACTAATCCCGCCCGCTGAGGAGTTTCTCCTCAGCAGGCTTTTTGTATTCAATGAGAGTTGTGTTTAGATTCGCTTCCCCTACCCAAAAGCTCGTTAGAGTCTCTTTCCTAAATAAAAATTATCTCTCCCCAAAATATAGTTCCATCCTTATGCCAGCGGAAACCCCGACGCTATCTTCTGTTCACTACCTCTACTTCTTAAGTCGTAGGCTAAATAGTAAATAAAAATTTACTGGTTTAAAATATAGCCTCTTGGGTACAATCATCTTTTCTAAAATCCTTAAAGGAGTTTTTTCGATGGATATAGTTAAGTCAAATCCCATTTTTATAGCAGAGCAGTTTGAGACTCTTGTAGAAGAAGATAATGAGGGTCTTACTTTTTTTTATGACTATGAAGCCCTTAAACCAGAAACCGAGACCAAGGTTAAATGGAGCCCTACCTATGTCGTCCTAAGTGGAGCTGCTTTTGTTTCTTCAGCAATTGCTTGCAAGTTCTTTCAAAGCCAAAGAACCTCTGTTACAGCCACTTTAGCCTTTGGAGGAGCCATGGCAGGCCTGGCTTTTCTTTACGTATCAAGGCAAGTGAGGCAAGTGCCCACTGAAGCATGCACTAGAATACGAGCTGCTTTCAAAAAATTCTGTGAACCCCTAATTCAGGCGCTTAATGACGGAAGAACGGCCAAAACAAACGCTCTTATAAGAGTCATTCAAGGTCCACAGGATAACCCTAAGCACTATGACGATTCTGTTATACTCAAAAATCACGTAAGTAGTCATATAAACACTTATGATAACACCAGTAAGAACGCCCTAGAACCTTTCTTTAATGAAAACAAATCAGATTACCAATCAATTACGGAGCAAATTGAAGGCTATCAACAAGCTGCCAAGTTAGTAGGACAGTATCTGGACAAAAAGTTTCAGGACAAGATCCCTAAGAATTTGGACTTAGAACTACAGAAAGAACTAGTCAGCTTAAACCAAGCCGCTACTACTTTTCTTTATGGTTACGATAAACCTGCGAAAGAAGAGCCCAAAGATGCTAAGCCCTATGTCAACGCCACCTTGAATGCAGACAAAACAGCAACGGTAAAATCTTGGATTAAAGGTAACAGTTCAGATACCCCCGCCTTCGGCAGGATAGGGGTATCTGAAAAAAATGGAAGAGGATTAAACGGCGATTAATAACGGGACGACTTCTTGACGCACTTCTAATAGCCGTGGACAGCCTTTTATGGCCTCGGATAAAGCATCCCAGATATTCCAGCCCTGTTTTCGGGCTGTCGATAAGTAGCTCCGAATACGACAAAAAATCTGGCCTCCTTTGGGAGTTCTAAAACAGCCTGCGATCTTTTGCTTGAGCTTTACCATACGAATATCCTGCTCTCCTTGATTGTTCGTAAAGGGTACTGCAAAATCGTACATGAAGAGGAGGACACTGCTACGGTACTCTTGGAACCGGTCCAGAAGGTTTTTACCATCCCTCTGCTTTTGCCTGCCTCGCTTGCCTTTAGGCAAGGGAGGCAGTCGCGAGTGATATTCAAGCCCCTCAGCAATAATTTGTGTATACGCCTGTTCTATCTGGTGTAAAACCTCTTTGGGAAGCACCCATTGAGCTAGATATTTCTCGACCTCATTTTTTGCAAAAATGAGAAGGTCTTTCATCCGTTTTGCCCAACCTTCTTTTTTTTCCTCATGTATGAATGTAAGCTCCCGCAAATGATGGGCATTGCACAGCCCATGCACAACCTGTTCGTAAGAAAAATAAGGAAACCAATGGTCATGGATCGCTTTCCCTCGGAACTGGGATAAAATATTCGCCTCATCCATTGCTTCTTTCCCACGTTTGGAATGTATCATGTAGAAAGTCGACCATTGTGATGAGGTTACGTGAACCCAGTGAAGTTTTTTCTCACATCTCATCCCTGTTTCATCAAAATGCAGAATCTGTGCTGCTAACAGGTATACTTTTAGACTGCTCTCGAACGATTCGAGCTTCTGAAAGAGCTTTTCGTCAACATTTGCACAAGTGCCTGGTGAAATAGCAATGCCAAAAATGTCCTCGAAGATTTCGCATACACGGTCAACAGGTATAAAATGTTGATGGGCAAAGTAAGCTGTTAGTGCTTGAACTCTCTCTCCATATTGAACGGGGCCTCTAACATTCTCAGGGAAAGCTGCCCTATTGAACTCTCCACAACAAGGACATTGTTTTTCCAGAGCACGATGTTCTGTTACCTCGATTTTTGGTTGGGGTAAATCAAAGACTTGTCGCGCTTCAGTGCAAACACCCGCTACTTGACTGAGACTCGATCCACATCCGTTACAGCTTGTAGGCGTATGAGTCACCACTAAATCAGGATTTGCGACTTGAGCAAGACCTTTTCCGACATGTCCTTGTTGTCCTCCTGGTTTTTTGCCCGATTGATTGCGTAGGCTTTTTGGCTTTCTCTTCAACCCATCGCTGCTAGGAGGTTTGCTACTATTGGAGCTGTTTTTCGATAGACGAGTTTCTAAATCTTGGACACGGGTTTCTAGCTGTTGTATGCGGATCTGCTGTTGCTGAATGGTTGCTTCGAGATAACGAATATATGAACGGATCGACTCGGGCAATGAATCAAAAACTTCACCGGAAAGACTTGGTATCGAACCTGTCGAATAATTCATGCTAACATGGTATCAAAAAACTCTTACGATGAAAAGTTAAATTTTATCTTCATGCCACTTTTCAGATGCCCCCTGTCTTGCCGAAGGCGGGGGTATCTGAACTAGAGCTTAATTTCTTTTAAGCTTTTCTACCAATTAATCCCACCCGCTAAGGAGCTTTTCCTCGGCGGGTTTTTTTGTATACATCGGGCTGTGTTTAGGTTTACTTCCCCTGCTCAAAAGCCCATTAGAGCCTCTTTCCTAAATAAAAATTATCTCTTTCCAAAATATAGCTCCATGTTTATAATTTCTTTTAAAAAATTCAGGGAGGTTTTTCTATGTCAACACCACCAGTAAGTTCCAAGGTTGTATTGGACGGATTTAAAGCTATTGTAGAGGGGGGTGCTGAGAAATTTTGTTCTGAATATGAAACCCCTAAAAACCCAACCGAGAGCAAGACTGAATACAGCTATACCTACGGCTGCCTCAGTGTAGCCGCCTTTACTTGCTCAGCCATTTTTTCTCGGCATCTTAATTTTTATAAAAACTATATTATGGTTGCTTTCTTCATTGCGGGAGCCATGAGTTTGTATCTAACAAAGCAAGTGAAACAAGTGCCCACTCAAGAGTGCGTTGATATACGAGATAGGTTCAAACAATTCTGTGATCCTCTTATTGAAGCGCTTGAGCAGGCAAAAATGGATAAAATTGCAGCACTCCACAGAGCCATTCGTGGTCCATCTGAGAATCCGACTAAATATGTAAGCGACATTGAGCTCGAGGGTCAAGCAAGAAAATATATAAATGGTTACGATACGGGTGGTGAGAATACCAGCTCACATTTTTCTTGGAATGTAGACCCTGTTAAGGCCCAAGTTCTTAACTACCGGGATGCTCTTGAGTGGGTAGAAAGATATCTGGCGTCAGGCTTTCAGGAGAAGATCTCTAAAGAGTTGGACCCAGAAGTACAAAAAGGGGTAGCAAAACTAAAAGGAGCTGCTACTTGTTTTGTTCATGGTTATGACAAACCTGAGAAAGAAACTCCCGCAAATGCCAAACTTTATGTCAATGCTAAGTGGAATGGAACCGCAGCAAGTGTAGAGGCTTGGGAATAAAGCGCGTTTTGCAAGCTTCTTCTGACAAAAAACGACCGATTTGATATGACACTAAGCAATGGAGCTGGTACGCCCTTTCTCTTCTCTCTCTAAAAATGATGTTCCTCTGGTCGGTGGTAAAAATGCCTCTCTTGGAGAAATGATTCAAGCTCTTTCCCCCCAAGGGATTGTGGTTCCAGATGGGTTTGCCATCACTGCCTTGGCTTATCGGCATTACCTCGACACCAATGCTCTCCGCACCCCTTTAGAGCGGTTGCTCTCTGCGCCTCTTTCCCTTCAAGAGAAAGGGCAAAAAATCCGCGCTCTTTTTTTGCAAGGGACTTTCTCCCCCGTGTTGCAAGAGAGCATCGAACATGCGTATGAGTCGATGGGACGCAGCGTCGACGTTGCAATCCGCAGCAGCGCAACGGCAGAAGACCTTCCTGAAGCCAGCTTTGCAGGACAGCAAGAGAGCTATCTGCATATCCGCGGGACTAAAGCTGTTCTAGAAGCGTGCAAAAAATGTTTTGCCTCCCTCTTTACCGACCGGGCAATCACCTATCGCGAAGTGCACCAGTTCGACCATCTCAAGATTGCCCTCTCCATCGGAGTTCAACGGATGGTCCGCGCAGATCATGGAGCAGCGGGCGTTCTCTTTACTCTCGATCCTGAAACAGGATTTCGGAATCTGATCACGATCAATGGGGCATGGGGCCTTGGAGAGACCGTTGTTCAAGGGACCATTATCCCCGATGAGTTCGTGATCTTTAAACCGACCTTAACCGTTTTGAAAAAGCAACTGGGCTCAAAAGAGAAACAGCTTGTCTATTCTGGCTCCCACACAAAACTGCGCAAAACCCCAAAACTCAAGCAAACCCGCTTTGTTCTCTCCGATGAAGATCTAATCCTCCTCTCTCGGTGGGCCCTTGCCATTGAAAGCCACTACGAGCGGCCGATGGATATCGAGTGGGCTAAAGATGGAACGACGGGAAAGCTCTACATCTTGCAAGCCCGACCAGAGACTGTTCAATCTCAAAAAAAATTATCTCAGTTTAAGACCTATGAGCTAAAAACCACCAAAACTCCTGTCCTGGTAGGCCTTGCCATTGGAGAAGCAATCACAACAGGCGGTGTCCAAGTGATTTCTGATGTGCGACAGATTCAAACGTTTAAACCGGGCTCCATTTTAGTCACCACGCAAACTTCGCCCGATTGGGTTCCCATCATGAAACAGGCGCGTGGGATCATCACAGACCACGGCGGCCGCACCTCACATGCCGCCATCGTCAGCCGAGAACTGGGGATTCCTGCTATTGTTGGGACCGTCCATGCGACTCATACCCTCCAGACAGGCGATCAGATCACCCTCTCTTGCGCCGGCGGCTCTAAAGGAGCCATCTATGATGCGATTCTTCCCTTTCAAACACATGAGATCGATCTCTCTCACCTCTCCAAGCCTCCTATTCCCCTTCTGATGAACATCTCCAGTCCTGAAGAGGCGCTCAAATGGTGGCATATTCCCTGCCAAGGGATAGGTCTTGCCCGGATGGAATTTATCATTAACAACACCATTCAAATCCACCCGATGGCTTTAGCGCATCCTGAGAAGGTCTCCTCTTCTAAAACACACCGGAAAATTGAGCAGCTCACCCGCCACTTCTCTTCCCCACAAGATTATTTTATCGAAAACCTCGCTAGCGGCCTTGCTCAAATTGCCGCCATTCGGTACCCCGACCCTGTCATCGTCCGTTTTTCCGATTTTAAAACCAATGAATACGCCCGTTTGATTGGAGGGTCTGATTTCGAATCCCACGAAGAAAATCCGATGCTGGGGTTTCGAGGAGCTAGCCGGTATTACCATGAAACCTATCGCGACGGCTTTGCGCTCGAGTGCCGTGCTCTTAAAAAAGCGCGCGAAGAGCTGGGGCTGACCAACATCATTCCAATGATTCCTTTCTGCCGAACCCCCGAAGAAGCGGCCCAAGTTCTCAAAGAATGCGCACGGCATGGCCTTGAGCGCGGCAAAAATGGCCTTCTCATCTACATGATGGCAGAAATCCCTTCGAACATCTTGCTGGCTGATCAATTTGCAGCCCTCTTTGATGGGTTTTCCATCGGATCAAACGACCTCACCCAGCTTATCCTCGGCATTGATCGCGATGCCGAAAAGCTCGCTCCTCTATTCGATGAAAGAAATCCCGCCGTGAAACAGATGATTCAGACTCTTATTCAAAAAGCCCATGCCCACGGCCGCAAGGTCGGCATCTGCGGACAAGCCCCCAGCGACTACCCCGACTTTGCTAAGTTTCTCATTCAAGAAAAAATTGACACGATCTCCCTCAGCCCCGATCGCATCATTCCT